>CAWKGV010000025.1:0-76986 GCA_963849305.1 uncultured Pseudomonadota bacterium | reverse complement strand
CCCCCGGCGCCAAGGCCCACTCCGGCACCATGGGACCAGCTCGACGATGCGTCTCGCATGGCGGCACTCGAGATTCTCGCACGGCTTATCGCCCGGATGCTCGCGACCCAACCGCTGACGGAGGCGGGCGGTGAATGAAGTTTCCAAGATCACCGCCAGTCATATCTCCCGTCAGGCCATTGTCTATCTCCGTCAATCGAGCGCCGCACAGGTCGAACACAATCGCAAGTGACGGACCGGCAATATGCGCTGGAGATCAAAACTACGAGCTCGGCTGGCCCGATGATCGTATCATTGTCATCGACGAGGACCTCGGTCTCTCCGGTTCCGGCGCTGTCACCCGCTTGGGATTTGCTCGCCTCACTGCCGAAGTGGCGCTCGGCCATGTCGGTCTCGTGCTCGGCCTCGAAGTTTCGCGTCTCGCCCGCAACAACGCCGACTGGCATCGCCTCATCGATCTCGCCGGCCTCAGCGACACGCTCATCGGCGATGCTGATGGCCTGATACATCCGGCGCTGTTCAATGACCGGCTCCTGCTCGGATTGAAAGGGACAATGAGCGAGGCCGAACTGCACGTCCTGCGCGCACGTCTGAACGGCGGTATTCGCAACAAGGCCGCCCGCGGCGAACTCAGACGCGGGTTGCCGTTTGGGTTCCTTTGGGGCGACGCCGACGGTGAGGTCCGCTTCCACCCGGATGAGGCGGTCGTGACGGCTATCCGCGCCGTCTTTGCCAAGTTTGCAGAGACCGGTTCGGTACGTCGCGTCTGGCTCTGGTTACGCTCCGAAGGGCTCAGCTTGCCGCTGCAGATGCATCAGGAATTCGAGATCCGGTGGGGTGACGCGAGCTATACGGCCATCCACCACGTGCTGACCAATCCGGTCTATGCCGGCGCCTATGCCTATGGCAAAACCCGCACGGAGACGATGCTGGATGCCGCGGGTGGCCGGCGCAAGCGCATTCGACATCTCACACCCTCAGAGCGACAGGTGCTCATCCCGGAACACCATCCGGGCTTCATCGACTGGCAGACCTATGAGGCCAATCAGGCGCGGATCGCGCAAAACACGCACCCCGGGGCCACGCAAGGTGGGGGGCGCCGTCGAGGGAAGGTCAGGCCCTGCTGCAGGGCCTCGCCAGCTGCGGCCATTGCGGACGTCGCCTGCGCACGCACTACCGCGGGCGTCATTCGTCAGCGGGCTATCATTGCCCCGGCAAGGTCCTTGTCGAAGGCCGCGGCGTCTATTGTCTCAATGTGGGCGGCATTCAGATTGACGACGCCGTCGCACGGACCTTCATCGCCGCCCTCGAACCGGCGAAGCTCGCAGCCAGTATCGCCACCGCCGCCGCCGAAAGGCTCGAAGCAGATCGCGAGGCCATGCTCAAACAATGGCGCCTCGGCGTCGAACGAGCGAGCTACGAAGCGAGGCGCGCCGAGCGCCGATACCGTGCTGTGGATCCCGATAATCGGTTGGTTGCTCGCGAACTCGAGCGCGAGTGGGAGAAGGGCTTGAACGCCCTCGAAGCTGCTAAAGCCGAGCTTGACCCCGCGAGCGGGAGCGTCCACGCTTACTCTCCCTGGAGGAGCGCGACCGTCTGCTCTCGATCGGGCCCGATCTGGCCAGGGTGTGGCACGCCCCAACCACCGCACCACGTGACAGGAAGGAGTTGCTGCGGGCACTGACTGAGGAAGTCATCATCAAGGTCGAGCGCGACAAAGCCGCCGCGCACCTCACGATCCGCTGGAAAGGCGGCGCGCTCGACGAGATCGACCTGGCGCTGCCGCGCTCGCGGCCGGCCACGATCCGCACTGACGAGGACACGATCGCGCTCGTTCGCCGCCTCGCCTGCCATTACCCCGACAGCGTGATCGCCGGCATCCTCAATCGGCAGGGGCGCACAACGGCATACGGTCATCGGTTCGAGGCGGGTCACGTAGGCAACCTGCGTCGCCACTGGGACATTGGATGCTTTGAGCCGAGAGCCGACGCGCCCGACGGCGAACTGCTGACGATCAAGAAAGCCGCCATCGTGCTCGGCGTTGCCCCGTCGACCCTCCATCGCTTGCTCAACGACGGCATCATCGCAGGCGAGCAACTGACGCCCGGAGCCCCATGGCGCATCCGTTTGACCGATGACCTCATCGCCCGTTTCAATGGCGGCGAAGCCGACGATGGCTTCGTGCCCATGCGGGAAGCAATGCGCGCGCTCGGGGTTTCGCGACAGACCGTGTTGCAGCGTGTCAAGCGCGGCGAACTCGACGCGGTCCACGTGATGCGCGGCAAACAAAAGGGACTCCGGATCAAGGTGATAGCCCGCCAATCCGAACTGCTTATCCCAACCTCATGAACCAGGGCGCATTATGACGCGAGATCCAACAGTCCCTTGATGTCGGCGTCCAGGATCCAGTTCACCGCCTGGCTCTCAATGCCAATCGCCAGTGCGTCCAGCGCATCGTGCTGCCCCCTTCCGGGTCGGAATCCGTAGGAGAAGCCGAGGAAGTCCGCCTGGTAGATCGCATTCAGAACCTCCACCGTCACTGCCCATGCAGATCGCGGTTCTCGGGATCGACCTGGGGGAGAACAGCCGCAGTGTGGTGGGACTGGACGGTTCGGGACAAGTTGTCATGCGCCGGCGGATGCAGCGGGACAGCGTGGTCAAGTTCGCCTCCGACCTGACACCTTGCGTGGTGGCAATGGAAGCCTGCTGTGGCCCGCACCATCTCGGACGCATTTTGCGCGACCAGGGACATCAGATCCGGCTGATGTCGCCGGAATATGTTCAGCCGTACGTGAGGGCACAGAAGAACGATGATCGGGACGCCGAAGCGATCGCCGAGGCGGCAACGCGACCGACGATGCGGTTCATTGAATTGAAGAGTGTCGAGCAACTCGACATGCAATCCCTGCATCGCGTTCGCGACCGGCTGGTCGGCGAGCGGACGGCACTGATGAACCAGCTGCGCGCCGTGCTGCTGGAACCAGGCATCACCGTCCCGCAAGGGCGACGCAAGCTCGCGCAACATCTGGCGCTGATCCTGGACGGGGAGGAAGTACGACAGAGCCCACGAGTGCGCTAGTTGGTCAGGACACGCGAGCGGAATGGGGTGACCTGGACCGTCGTATCGAGGCGTTCGACGGTGAATTCGCTGCCCAGGCCAAGACCGATGAAGCCGCCCGCCGCCTGGCAAGCATCCCCGGGATCGGCGTGTTGAACGCCACGGCTCTGGCGGCCGCGGTCGGCGGTGCCGCCACGTTTGCTCGTGGGCGCGGCCTCGCTGCCTGGCTTGGTCTGGTACCGCGGCGGATGACGACCGGCGGCGAACCACGGCTGCTGGGGATCAGCAAACGTGGTAACAAATATCTGCGCAAGCTGCTGGTGCATGGCGCCCGGGCGGCGCTGCCGTCGCTATCGGCGAGTACGACGCCGCTTGGGAATGGCTACAAGGGCTGTAGGGGAGGGCGCACAAGAACACGGTCATCGTAGCGCTGGCCAACAAACTGGCGTGGATCGTGTGGGCTGTACTGCGTCACGGCGGAACATATGACGCTGCCATGGTGAAGGCGACCTGATCGAGAACCGGCCGAGCTCGCCGATCCTAGCGAGCGAACCGAACTTTGCCCATTTTTGAGCGCAAGCTATTGACATTGTTCATGGTGCGTGGGGCTGTCTGTCTACGCTGTCAGCGCGACGCCGAGCAAATCAAAGCTCCGGCGCTGTATCCTGGTGGGGGTGGCGAGGATGGCGGTGAGCCGATTGTGCCCGAGGCGCACGACATTGCGTGTCAGGGTGGCGAGATCGGCGAGCAGGCTGTGAAAGCTGTGCACCGGGAGCGGTTCGCCATCTGCGGCATCGGTGCGTTCGCGGGCGGTCTTGCGCTGCGCCGCCGGCGAGGGCTTGGCCGTCGCCACGGGTGAAGCGCGTTGCGCGTCACGTCCAGCCGGATCCTGCTCGTCGAACAGCATCGGAGCTAGGCTCCGGCGCATGTGCCATTCCAGATAGTAGGCGAGCGTTTCAGTGGCTTGGACCAAAAACCCCGCAAAGTCTTTTTAAAGTTTAATGCTGGGCGTATGGGAGATGGCATACAACCTTGAAGTGTGGAGCGCCGTGTAGCTGACCCCCTCGAGCGAAGCTATGCGGGCCTTGATTACCAGGAGACTTGGTCGCGCGGCAAATCTCCAAGCGCATCAACCTGACGGACGACAGGACCCCGCGGTCGTTCCAACGCCATAGAACGAGGTTCGTCCCGCAAGCTTCCCCCCGAGGGGACGCGCAAGCCGTGGCATCCGGCCGGGGCCGTGGCGGCGACGAAGTCCCAACAGGATGGCCGTCTGCGTTCGATGTCCCGCATGTGCTTCCAGGGCTGGCGGAGGAAAGCGTCATCCAAGCCCAGGGCCCGTGCCGGACGGTTGGGTCGGCGAGGTCCAGGACGGCTTGGGCGTCCACGTCGTAGGCTGTCAGCGTGCCGGGCCGAGGCAGGTCCTGCTGATACTCGGCAATGGCGGTCGCATGGCTGTCGGAGAGGTAGAGGGCGGCTTGGCCCGGCTCGTTCCAGCGATCGCCCGGGCCGGCACCCGAAAGCGGATCGAATGCCCATCGAGGCGCCACCATGCGCCAGAAGCGGCCCCGGACAGCGACCGACCGGGCGGCATCGAGCCGCCAAGTCGCGCGTAGGCGCCGTCCCGGAGGTCCTCCAAGTGCGCCATGATCGCATCGGCATGGCCGGCCTCGACGAGTTCGAGCGCGGTCCGGCCGTCGTGTCCGGCGATAGGCTGATGCCGGAACCAGACGATCGCCCGGTCGGCATCGCCCGTCAGTTGTTCGGCCGCAGTCAGGATCGGGACCACCGGCCTTTTCTGGACCACGGGCGAGTCAGGCCGCTGCGCGAGCGTGTTCCGGTGCACGTGGGCCAGCTTGGCGAGCTCAGCGAGTGGCAGGCGCAGCCTCCGGCTCATCCGCTGCGGCGAGACGAAATCCCGTTCACGGGTATCCGCGAGCAAAGCCGTCAACATCGGTCAGTCCATTGTGCGCAAGCAAGGCGTACGTAGCACTTCCTGCGCACTTTTGGAGGGCCAAAGCGTCGGCCGAGATACTTTCGAAGGGCTGGCTCTCCAAGGTGACGGGTCAGAAGCCGAGCTTCCCGGCGGGCGTCGCCTGGTCCAGCTTGGCGCGGCGGACACAGCTGCGCATGGTGGTGAGGCTGCGGTGGCGCGTGTGTGCCATGATTTCCTCGTCCGGCACGCCGTTCCGGTAGGCTGTGGCGCATGGCACGGATTTCAACACGCGGGAAGGCTTCTTATCGCGTATTACCTTGGAGGCAACCAGGGTAGGTTTCCAATCCACTTTGCTACGCCCTGGCGAGGTAGATCGGCGCACGCCGCTACGGCCGCGATCAGCCCTTGGCGCCTGCCGTGTCGTCGTCGACGCCCTCGGCGTCCGGCAGATCGACATTCTCGTAGAACTCGCCAACAGGGATCTCGATCCCGATCTCGGGCATCCGCAGAACGTCGTCGGAGGTCAGCGCGGTGGCCGTCCAGTCACTCTCTCCGTCGGCGCGTTCGAAGACGGTCAGGGCTGCGCTGGCGTGTTCCAGGATGACGTAGCGGCGGACCGATGCGATGGCGCGGTATTCGCGCAGCTTGTCGATCCGGTCGGTCCGGCCGGAGGTCGGGCTGAGCACCTCGAACACGGCGATAACCCCCGGGACCACCCGGGCTGTGCCTTCTACCTTGGTGCAGGTGACGAGGGCGTCCGGGTAGCGGACGGCGTCACCGATGGTTGCGACCCCGGCGTCTGGCCCAAGAGGCCGGCAGCCGCTGCCACCCAGCCGCGTACGCAAGGCGAAGTGAATGTTCTGTGTCGTCTGGCTGTGATTGATCGAGCCGCCCGTCATGGCGACGGGCTGGAAACCGTCGAACTCGTAGCGTGCGTCCTGGGTCTGTGCCCAGTCGAAGAAAGTCTCGCGCGTCATGCGCGCCTTGCGGATCGCCACGTTCATGGTGGGACCTATAGCACGGTCCGGCACGGAGTGCGACGCGCGAACGGAAGTCCTTGCATTCAGATGTGGATCGCACGCCCGAGGCCTCTCAGGGTGGCTTCGTGGAACGCCTCGCTCAGGGTCGGGTGGGCGTGGATCGTTCCGGCCACGTCCTCGAGCAGGGCTCCCATCTCGATTGCCAAAATGAATTCCCCGACCATTTCAGAAATGTGCGCGCCGACTGCCTGGACGCCGAGCACGCGATGATCGTCGCCGCGGGCGACCACGTGGATGAATCCGCCGGCTTCCCCAGCCTCCATGCTCAGCGCACGAACGTTGGCCGCGAACGGGAACTGGGCAACGATCATGTCGATGCCGCGTTTGCTGGCGTCCTCAGGCCCCAGGCCGACGCTGACGATCTCGGGCTCGGTGAAGCACGCGGCCGGGGAGCAGCGGCCTTTCCAAACCAGCCGGTGTGGCGAGGGCCGCAGGTTGACGGCCGCTCCTCTCGGGCGAGGGGGCGTTCGCGGCGGACGCGGTGATCGAGGTCGGGGTGTGAGTGTACACCGGGGTTGATTTCGAGCTGTTTCGCCGGGGCGCGGCGTGTACACCCGAGCGGGGTTGGAGTGGTCGGGTGTATACCGGCCGTTAACCGACTGTTCATGTTTGGTTGGTTCGTACGGACGTCGGGAGCCAGCGATATTGATCGAATGGCGGCTTCCACACCGCCATGATCGCGCCTGTCGCGACCAAGCGCCTGGAGCTGCTACGCCATGTGCACAAATCGCCCGCTCGGAGCATTCGTGCCCAGGCATTGACCCTGGGGCGCGACTATCGGCGGGTGCATGAGGACGTGGAGACCCTGGTCAACGCGGGTCTGCTCGACCGCGACGAGGACGGCTTGCGGACGGAGTACGACAGCTTCCACGCCGAGACGCGGGTCGCTTTGTAGCCAACAATACCATCGGTCCCTGAGTCACGCCGCCACGCAACGCCCGCTCTCCCGCTTGCAGCCGCTTGCGGGAGAGAGCCGGGGTGAGGGTGCACGCGGCACCCAGGCGCCCTCAGGAGAGTTCAGGCGGCGGCGCAGGCGCGATAGTTGGGGTCCAGTTCCAGCGCCATTAGGCGGGATGCGACCTGTCGGAAAGGCCGCTAGAGAACATCAATTGCCGCCGATCAGTCTGCGCTCCTCGGCGGTGAGACCGTAGAGAGCAAAAATTAGCTCGTTAAGCCGTGACTCTTCTCCATGGATGTCTGCTTCGCAGTTCGCAAGCTCCTCTGCGCACGCCACCACCTGCTCCACCAGAGCGGCGTTGCTGGGGGAGACAAGTGTACGGAGCGCGTCGCACAGCGTCTTGCCAGTCGTTTTCTCCGAGAAACCGAGTGTCGACGCCAGCACCTTCCATTGCGCAAGCAGGAAACGACCTTCCGTCGTACTTACGAACACACGGTCCACAACGGGGATGCCATCCACCAGAAACGCAAGCTCACCGTCCGTAAGCGTGGCATCGAGCGTGGCAGCAGGTCGAAGGCGCGGGCGAATTGCGCCGTAGCGAGCGTTTAGTTGCACGTCATATTGCTGCGATGCCCATGCCTGGCGCTGGCGTGCGTCGAAATTGGCGGGCGCGGCCGCTTGCAACGCCATTCGATCGGGCAGGCCGTGCAGCAACCACGTCTCCGGGCGGCGGGTCCGAGTGGCACCCTTTAGGCGGCGGCCAACAAGCGCGAGCGTGTCCCTCCGCTGGGTATGCAAGCGTTGTAGGGTCCGCGCACCAGCCGCAACAGCCCCACGCTGCTCTGGATCCGTGGTCGGGATCGGCAAAGGCGCGATGAACTGCTTATTTGCCGACAGGTAATCGCCCCGAAAGGGCTTGGAGATCCGCCGAAACACGAAGTCGGCAACGGGCGAGTTAAGGATGCCGGCAAGGAACCAAGGGTCTTGTCCCTCCGCAGCCAGAATGCCACCCACGTCCACGTTATCGAGATAGAAGGCGCCCTTCTCGTCGACTGAGCAGGCGAGATGTGACACCAGGCGGGGTGCTATCACCTTAGTGAGGTGCTGCTTATCGAGATTTTGGTTACGTCCGAAGCGGTACCATGCTGAGTCATCGAAGTGTCGAATAAGGTTGTTGCTGCCGCCGTTCCGCGAAGTTTCGCGTCCACACAACGCGTCCTTGTTGCGTTCCAGATGCGCCCACGCCTTTGGATAGGACGCCTTCATCTTCGTAGCCGAAATCAGGGTCATCTGTGTCCCAGTGCGCTCGTACGGAAACAGTACCCAAGTTTCCGTTTTAGAAGCGACGTACCGCTTGGCCTCAGCGCCCGAAACTAGCGGATGCATCAGGGCATCCTCGATCTCCACCTCATACGACTCGGACCGCTGGTCACCTGGTACGAACATATAGCGCCCCGGGCCCAAGCGCCGAAGATGATAGACATTATCGGCGCTCGTCTGAAGCCCGGTAAAGATGGCTGATGTATGAGCGGGATCGTCCAACCGTTTGCATGTTGAGGCCAGGCGATCCACTAGCGCCCGCTCCGGCCCGGTCAGCAGCAACCAGCGGTCTCCAAAATCTTGCGCGCCCCATGCCAAAGGGGGGCCCGCGTCCGCCCAAGGGTCCGGAGACAGAAGTCCCCTCGGTGCCTGCGCGACGTAAATCCGCTTGGTGGGAGCTTTGGAATAGAATTGTAGCGCTGTATATATCGTTGCCTCCTCGAATACTTGGAAGCTTGCGAAGTTGAGCCAGCGGTCCAGGTGCCGTCCTGTGGCAACAAGGGCGCGCAAGCCAGCCCCGTAATCGTACACTGCCCACAGACTGGGTGCGATGAAACCCAGCCGTCCATCCGGGTTCAGCATCGCCAGACCCTGCTCGACAAAGGGCAAATATAAATCGAAATTGCCGGTACGCGTGCTAGCGAAAGGGGGGGCCACGACACCGGGCCGGCCTTTGATCAGGTAGTCCGCAACATCCGGCTGAACAGCACGGAGGTTCTGTAGTTTCACATAGGGTGGATTGCCGATCACTGCATCGAAACCGCCACGCGCGGCGACCTCGGGGAAGGCTGCACGCCAATCAAAGGCGTTGATCCGCTCTTGTCCAGTCTCATCTAGCAAGAGTTGGACGCCATGGAAATAACTTGCCGTCACCAAGCTATTGCCGCACCGAATGGTGTGGTCAAGCGACGATAGCGGCTGATCGCTGCGAGCGGTGTGAAGCCATAATGCGAGCTGAGCGATCTCAACGGACGCTGGGTTTATGTCCACGCCATAGATGTTTGTCCGGAGCAGGTTGCGAAGCAGCGTGGCCTCATCCTCATCTTCGTCTTGCGTGGCTCCTGCCACCTGCCGACGGGTCGCCCGCGCGCGCTGCCATTCCGTTGCGAGATACCGCAACGACGTAATCAGGAAGGCACCGGAACCACATGCCGGGTCCAGCACCGTGAAGGTTCGCAAGCGATCCAAGTAGCGGTCGATTACTTCTGCACCTGGCAAATCTTTGCCATCGTCCGGCCAGCCGCACTCAGAGCGGATTCCGGCAAGACATGGCCCTATAGTGCCGTCCACAATTCGCTCGACGACCCACTCAGGCGTGTAATACACGCCATCGGTTTTGCGCTTGCTTATCCTGTTGAGGGAGGGGCGCTCGTCCGCTTCCGCCTCCAGCATTTCCAGCTCAGTAATGCTTTGCTCGAAAATCCGGCCCAGAGTGTAGAGGCCGAGGCTCTTGCGGCCTTCACGCGCACCTCCTTCGCCAAGATCGGCGGCGTAGTTGTAGGTAGCGCAAAGATAAAGTACCGTTAGCTTGTGGTCGGCGATGCTGGCCTCGTTCTGCCCTTGCAGAGGCTGACAGAACAGGCCGTTTGGTACTACCAATCATTCTAGCGTCAGATCGGTAGCAAACAATCCCCCATTGAACTGATGGACTGCGCGGCCTCCAAATGCGGTGCCCTCGTTCATGGCGCGGAACAACGCCAGCAACTCTTGCCAGAGCGTGGTCCCTTCCGGGTTAAAGAACTCGTCGTTGGCACGGTTAATAAGAAAGTCCCGCAGCAGCTTGGGCGGAAATGCGAGCGCCTGGCCCATGTCCTCGCAAAAAAAGACGAACAGCAGCCGGTCCAGAATTTTCTGTGCTAGCCGCACTAGTCGGCCTCGCGTGCCAGGGAAACGCGGCGTGCCCGGCCCATTCCGCGCCAGAAGCGCGGTATAAAGGTGGTCGCGGAAGGCGCGGTACTCGGTATAAAAAGTGTCTTCGATAGCGCGGTCACGGAACCGACGCTGATGAATCAGATGCAGGAGCGTCGAACCACCCCCGGTGGTGAGCAAGCAGTCTCGGTGAAACAGCTTGGCAAACAGAAATCGGTCAAAGCGCGCCGACTCGGTATTTGCCAGCAGGCCCGCGCCTTGGAAGAGGTCTCGCGGCTGTATGACGAAACGGACGAACTGCTGGTGCCCGCGGTCGTACCAGTAGAGCCGGAACTCGTTCATGTCCGAGACGAGTCCCCAGGTCGGGACCATCGGCTCGCTACCAACCATGCCCTTGCGCGCGTGACTTAGATAATCAAGACATTGCTGGACAGGAGAACGGGTATTGCCCTTGCGCTTCTGGTTGGCGTCGAGTGAGCTCTTGATGCTCTTGAATTCGCACAGCACCTGCGGGACTAAACTCGCGTTGCTGAAATAGCCGATCGCAAGGTCGGCCTCGCCAGGTCCACCCTTGGCGCCCGCGCCAGCAACGGTGAACTTTGGCAAGAGCGTGAAGCCGCCTGCGGTTCCCGCCTGCCCAGACTGCAAATAGCCCCATGTTTTCTCGAAAAACACTCTAATGAAAGCGGCCTCGGCGCTGGTCTCTTTCAGGTCTGCGCGGGCCGCCCAGGCACGGAGGCGCTCCAGCAACACGCGTTCTGCGTCGGTGTCTCTGAACGCCTCATACTCGGTACTCCAAACGGAGCGAAGAAAGGTCGGTGTGATAAATGCATTTTGCGAATCGAGCATGCAGGCAACATCCAGACCCAGCAGCAGAGGGTCACGCAATATATCACGATTGCATCAATCCGAGGGGACGGTTCGCTCCATTGCCTGTTATTCGTGCGAATACGTCAACTAAATCCGCTACCCGCCCCTGCCCGCCATCCTGTCGTCATGACCCGATTCGCCCCAAGCCAGCCCGACCTGTTCGCCCCGCCGGCGGACAAAGCATCCCCGCCGCAAGCGGATCCGATCACCGAGCTTAACGCCATGCTCGCCCGCCTACGCGCCGCCGAGCGTATGCCGTGGGCGGACGCCGCAGCGGCAATGGCGGAGGAGCTGCGCGCATTGGGGTTGGCGTGCCGCGCCGGGGCTGAGGGCGAAGCTCTCGCGGCGGCAATCATGCAAGAGACGGAGCGCCTGCTCGCGACCACCGATTGAAGGCGGCTCGCCAAACCAAATCGCCCGGGCCTACATCCACCCCAAGCTTCTATGCACGAACCAAAGAATCCCCCCGACCACGGTGACCAGAACAAACCCCACCGCGAACCAGTACACCAGCAAATCCCGCAACGCGTTCGGCTGCTTGTTCTCCGCCAGCCACTGCATGTAGCTCTGTTGGTGCTCCCACGGCTCGCGCGAGGCCGGGGAACGCGGCGGCGGTCCGATCAGCACCGCCTTCAGCTCGCGCAGCCAGCGCCGCGCCCGATCGCGCCACCCCAAGCCCCGCCGCCTCACGTCATTCGCGCCGGTCATCCCAATCTCCGCGAACCGCCCGCCCCTCCTCTTCCGCCCGCGCACCGGGCTCCGCCGGCCGGCGACCCGCGACGCGCTTACGCACGTCCAACACTTCGACGCCGATCACGGTCCCGCTCTGGTCGAAGTCAAGCATAATTCCTGGCGCAACCTCCTGCGTGCCAACCAACTTGACGCCCTCCGGCGCGAACCAGACGAACAGCGCATCCACCTCCGGATCGTAGCTGGTCCTCATCATCGCTCGGCCCCTTTGTCGAAATGAGCGGTGATGACGACCACATCGGCGCCTTCCGGTCGATGCACAACCCGCAAGACCCGGCGGCCGAACTCAGGAATGCTCGTAATGGCGAACGTTCGATCCGGGTGAAGCGGGTCCGGCCCGGCGCGGTCCGGGGCCGCGATCGCGGCTTCGATCCATCCGAGGGCGATGCCTCTCCGCTCGAGCGCCTCTCGCGCATGATATGTCAGTCGGATCATAACCCAAGATTGCGCCACCCCGCTTCAATTCGCAAGCGAAATGGCACGCGGCCGCGGCCTCCCCCGGTTGGCGCCCCGCCGCTCCGGCGCTAAACGAGACCCATCGCCCAAGGAAAGCGACACTCCATGGAAAACGCCACGCCATGATCGACAAGATCGTCCGCTCCATGGCCGAGGCCATGGCCGGCATCGCGGACGGCGCCACCGTGCTGGTCGGCGGCTTCGGCGCGGTCGGCCAACCCAACGCGCTGATCGACGGGCTGATCGAGCAAGGCGCCAAGCACCTTACCATCGCCTGCAACAACGCCGGCGTCGGCCGAGTCGGACTCGCCCGGCTGATGGATCTCGGCCGGGTGCGCAAGATCGTCTGCTCCTTCCCCCGCTCCTCCGATCCCGCGGTGTTCGAGACCCTGTACCGCGCCGGCAAGATCGAGCTGGAGATCGTCCCGCAAGGCACGCTCGCCGAGCGGATGCGCGCCGCCGGGGCTGGTATCCCGGCTTTCTTCACCGCCACCGGGGTCGGCACCAAGATGGCGATCGGCAAGGAAACCCGCGAGATCGACGGCCGCACCTACATCCTCGAACGATCGCTCCCCGGCGATGTGGCGCTGATCGAGGCGTGGGAGGCCGATCGCTGGGGCAACCTCACCTACCGGGAGTCCGGACGCAACTTCAACCCGGTCATGGCGATGGCGGCGAAACTGACCATCGCGCAATCCCAGCACATCAAGGCGCTGGGCGAGATCGACCCGGACCACGTCCACACGCCCGGCATCTTCGTTACTCGCGTCCTGCACGTGCCTTACGGCGACCCCTCGGGGTTCTGAAGGAGAGCCAATCCCATGCCCGACACCGCCGCCCCAACCCCAACCGCCGGCCCGAAGCCGCTCTCGCGCGCCGAGATGGCCGCCCGCCTGGCGCGCGACATCCCCGAAGGCTGGTACGTCAATCTCGGCATCGGCATCCCCACCGCCGTCGCCGATCACGTGCCGCTCGATCGCGAGGTGGTGTTCCATTCCGAGAACGGCGTGCTCGGCATCGGCCCGGCGCCCGAGCCGGACCGGATTGACCGGTGGCTGATCAATGCCGGCAAGCAATACGTCACGCTTCGCCCAGGCGGCAGCTTTTGCCACCATGCCGATAGCTTTGCCATGATCCGCGGCGGGCATATCGACCTCTGCGTGCTCGGCGCCTTCCAGGTGGCCGAGACCGGCGACATCGCCAACTGGGCGACCAGCGAGAACGACACCGCCCCCGCGGTCGGCGGCGCGATGGACCTCGCGGCCGGCGCCCAACGGCTCTGGGTGGTGATGGAGCACACCGCCAAGGACGGCACGCCCAAGCTGGTGCAGCGCTGCTCCTACCCGCTCACCGCGCTGGCCGCGGTGAAGCGCGTCTATACCAACCTCGCCGTGATCGACGTGACCGAGCGTGGCTTCGTGGTCCTAGAGACCGCGCCGGACCTCACCTTCGAGGCGGTGCAGGCGCGCACCGAGGCGAAGCTGCACCGACCGGACTGAACCGGAACAGGAGTTGTCGCGATGGCCGGCCTCTATTTCGAGCAGTTCCACGAAGGTCAGGTGTTCGAGCACGAACTGTCGCGCACCGTGACCGAGATGGACAACGTGCTGTTCACCACGCTGACCATGAACCCGCAGCCGCTGCATCTGGATGCCGAGTTCGCCCGCACCACCGAGTTCGGCCGACCGCTGGTCAACAGCATCTTCACCCTGGGCCTGGTGATCGGCATGACAGTGGGCGAAACCACGCTCGGCACCACCATCGCCAATCTCGGCATGAGCAAGGTCGAGTTCCCCAGCCCGGTGTTCGCCGGCGACACGATTCGCGCCCGCTCGATCGTCCGTTCCGTGCGCGCCAGCCGCTCGCGCCCGGAGGCCGGCGTGGTCGAGTTCGAGCACCAGGGCATCAACCAGCGCGGCGAGACGGTCGCGACCTGCCTGCGCGCGGCGTTCATGAAACGCCGGCCCACGACTTGAATGGAGTTATTGCAGATGGTAACTTCCTGGACGCGGTGCGGGTTCACGCGAGCAGTGCTCTTCAAGGAGTCTGTTCGACGATGAGAAGATCACCAATGTCGGCCTGAGGACGTCAGGTTCTACGATGCTGCCCGGGGATTGGGAAATCGACTCTCGGTTTCTCGCGCCCGCTGGGATGTGCCAATGCCGACGTTGCTGTTCCATCAGGGCGCTACGTATCGGACGCTACAAGGTGATATTCGCTCGCCGACCAGGTTGCCCGGATCTGGATCCGGACATCGAGCCCGCAGTGTGACAGCTTCAGTTGCGACGCCGACCTGATGGTCGTTGTCTTCTGCCCTCTTCGGGACGACGGCCCGGCGTAGAAGACAGCCGACACAAGCGGCGTTGCGGGCCTCTCCCGAGCGAGCATTTCGCCTTCACTGCTCTATCCACTGAAGAGATGCGACGCACATTGTCGTCACTCCCAACACGCTGACGAAACTTGCAATCTCGCTGCGCCAATGCCGGAGCCAGCGGGATCGATTCTGGAGACTTCTCAGAGCGGTGGCAGATCTGGGCTGAACCGAGATGTATTGTCCCACCGGCTGTCGCGGCGACCCGCCCCGAATTCCTATGGGTGGGGCTCTCGAACTTGCGGCCTGTGGCCGAGGCTGTCACGCACTTGTCTCGACCGCCGACCGTCATCTGCTCAACTTGGACCGCGCTGAGGTCTGGGTACACGGCTGAAAATTATTAGCACCGAGCGAGGGAGCTGGGCTGGCTGGCGAGTGGTCGCAGCCATGTGCCGGCACAGATACGCTTATTCGACCACCCGCCACTGCACCAGCGTGAACCCCTCATGGTGCTCGAACGCCGCCTCCACCGCCGCCCCGATCCGCACTTCCTGCCTCGGATCGCCAAGCAGGTTCCCGACCATCCGAACATCGCCGTAATCCGGCAGCTCCACCAGCACCGCGATATACGGCCCATGCCCGTGCAGCGCCGGATGCACCGGATGCACCGGCCGCTCATAGCTGTAGATGCGCCCGCGCCCGGCGATGTCCTCCCAGCCCAGATCGAAGCTGTGGCACCGATGGCAGACCCATTCCGGCCCCCACTGCCATGCCCCGCAGCCCCGGCACTTCTGGATGCGCAGCTTCTCCTGGCGCGTGCCGTCCCAATAGGGCTGCGACAGCCCGTCCGGCGCGGCGGACGGGCTCGGCAAGCCCTCCGGCAGATAGAACCCACTCACAGCGCCGCCTCCGATCCCAAAATGAGCGAACTGACCGGTGTGACCATCGGCCCGCCGATCACGATCACCGCGTCGTTGCGCCGCACCTGATTGATCGCCTGGCCGCGGATCTGCCGCACCGCCTCGATCACCAGCTCCAGCCCATGCATGTAGCACTCGGCCAGATTGCCGCCGCTGGTGTTCAGCGGCATCCGCCCCTCGGGCGCGATCAGGTTGTCCTTCACCAGCATTTCGTTCGCCTCCTCGGCGCGGACCAAACCATGCTCGACCAGGCTCATCAGCACGCCCCCGGTGAAGTTCTCGTAGCACTGCACCACGCCGATATCCGCCGGTCCAAGTTTGGCCATCCTGTAAAGATGCGGCGCCAGACTGCGGAAATGCGAGCTTGGGTAGCCCGGCATGTTATGCACCGGGGCGGCGCTGCGATGGTCGCACCCCTGCACGGCGCCCAGCAGCCAGGCGGGCTTGTTCGCCATCTGCCGCGCGCGCTCGGCCGAAACCACGATCACCGCCGCCGCGCCGTCGTTCTCCAGGCAGCAATCATACAGATGAAAGAACGGCTCGATGATCCAGCGCGAATGATCGTATTTCGCCTCATCGAGCGGCCTGCCGTGCATCACCGCGCGCGGATTGCTCTGGGCGTGATGATAGCAGGCGAGCGAGATCGCCCGCAGCGCCTCGTGGCGAATGCCGTGCTCGTGCATGAAGCGCGTGATCTTCATCGCGAACCGCTGCGCCGGCGACATCACGCCGTAGGGGAACAGGAAGGCATCGTCCCCGCCGACGCTGGTGACGGGGGCGCCGCGCCCGTAGCGCGCGTACTGCCCCTGCGCCAGCGAGCGGAACGCCACCACGCACTCCGCCATCCCGGTAGCCACCGCCGCCGCCGCGTTGGCGACCGCGCCGCACACGCCGCCGCCCCCGCCGCCCCAGAACATGTTGGAGAAGCGGAACTCCTTGCAGCCGAGGGCGGCCGCCAGCCGCCCGGCATCGCTGCGGTCGTTGCCGTAGGAAGCGAAGCCGTCCACGTCATGCGGGCTGATCCCGGCATCCTCGCACGCCGCGACCACCGCCATCAGCGCCAGCTTGAACTCGGAATCGGGCGACTTGCCGTGCTTGTAGTACGGCGTCTCGCCGATGCCGACGATCGCGGCCTGGCCGCGCAAGGTGCGCTCGCTCATCGCGCGCCGCCCGGAAGCTTATTGAACGGCACGTCCTTATCGACGCGCACATCCCCTGGCAGGCCGAGCACGCGCTCCGCGATGATGTTGCGCAGGATCTCGTCGGACCCGCCCGCGATGCGGTGGCCCGGCGCGGACAACAGCGAGTCCTGGAACAGCGCCTGCATCGGCGCCAGGCTCGGGTCCGTCACCGCTCCCGCCATGCCGAGCAGGTCCATGCCGAACGAGGCGATGCCTTGCAGCTTCGCGCCGTTCACCACCTTGGCGATGGAGTTCTCCGGCCCCGGCGTCTCGCCCCTGGACAGCGCGGTCATGATGCGGAACCGGGTGTATTTCAGCCCCTCGCTTTGCGCCCACCATTCGGCGATCCGCTCGCGCACCACCTGATCCGCGATCGCCGGCCGGCCGTCGTCCAGCGTCACCCCGCGCGCCAGCTCCACCAGGTCGAGCGTGTCCGGCCGGCGCGTCTCGCCCACCGCCAGCCGCTCGTTCATCAAGGTGGTGATCGCCACCTTCCAGCCCTGGCCCACGGCGCCGAGCCGCTGGTCGTCCGGGATGCGCAGATCGGTGAAGAATACCTCGTTGAAGTTGGAGCCGCCGGACATCTGGTGGATCGGCCGGATCTCGATGCCGGGCGATTTCATGTCGATGAAGAACGCGGTGATGCCCGCGTGCTTGGGCACGTTGGGATCGGTGCGAACGATCAGCAGCCCGTAATCCGAGTAGTGCGCCCCCGAGGTCCAGATCTTCTGGCCGTTGACGATCCATTCATCGCCGCGCTTCTCGGCGCGCGTGCGCAGCCCCGCGACGTCCGACCCGCCCGCCGGCTCGGAGAAGAGCTGGCACCAGATCTCCTCGCCGCGCACCGCCGGGCGCACGTAGCGTTCCAGCTTCGCGGGATCGGCATAGGTCATCATGGTCGGGATGCACATGCCGAGCCCGATCAGGAACACGTTCGGCGGCACCTCGTAGTTCGCCTCCTCCTGGTTCCAGATGATCTGCTGCATTGGCGAGCCTTCGCGCCCGCCCCATTGCTTGGGCCAGGTGATGCAGGCGAAGCCGGCATCGGCTTTTTTCGCCTGCCATGTCTTGGCGGCGCCGATGTCCTCGGCGTCGGTGTCGCCGTAGCGGCGCGCTGCCCGCGATCCCGATTTGCGTCGCGCGTTGGCCTCGAGGAACGCCCGCGCCTCGGCCCGGAACGCCGCCTCTTCCTTGGTGTCGTCGAAATCCATTCTGTTCTCCTGCAACTTCTTTGGAGTGAAGCGCATACCGCCACCCCAACGCCCCCTCTCCCGCTTGCGGGAGAGGGTTGGGGTGAGGGAACTAGCCCGGTATTGCGCGCCTCCAGTTCCGTCACCACCCGATCCTTCCAATGCCGCGCGCTTCCCAGCGCGAGCCCCAACAACTTGGCGCGGCGATAGAACAAGTGGCAGTCCATGTCCCAGGTGAAGCCGATCCCGCCATGCGTCTGGATGTTCTCCTTGGCCGCCAGGAAGAACGCCTCGCTCGCCGACACGCGCGCCGTCGCGGCGGCGAGCGGTAGGTCGGCGGCATCGGTCCCAAGCGCCCAGGCGCCGTAATAAGCATTGGAGCGGGCCAGCTCGTTGGCGATGTAAACATCCGCGAGCTTGTGCTTGATCGCCTGGAACGAGCCGATCGGTCGGCCGAATGCGTGCCGCTCCTTCGCATAGGCCGCGGCGGCCTCCAGGCACGAAGAGGCGCCGCCGACTTGCTCGAAAGCGAGCAGGACCGCCGCGCGATCGAGCACGCGCCGCACCGTCTCCCAGCCCTGCCCGGCGGCCCCAAGCGGCGCGGCTTGCGCGCCGTTAAGCGCAAGCTTCGCGTGATCGCGCGTCGGATCGACCGTCTCCAGCCGCTCGCGCGCCACACCGCCGTCGCGCGCATCGACCAGGAACAGCGATACGCCGGCCGGTTCGCGCGCCGCCACCACGACCAGATCGGCGATCGTGCCGTCCGGCACCGGCCATTTGGTGCCGCTGATCCGGCCCTCGCGCGCCTCGGCATGGATCCGCGCCGGGTTCGGCTCGCCCGGCCCTTCGGCCAAGGCTAGGGTGGCGATCACCTCGCCGCGCGCGATGCGCGGCAGGTACTCGCGCTTCTGCGCCTCGCTGCCCGCTTCCATGATCACCTCGGCGCCGAGATACACCGTGGACGAAAACGGCACCGGTGCCAGGAACCGTCCCATTTCCTCGGCCAGCACGCAGAGCGCCTCGTGGCCGAGCCCGGCTCCATCGTACTGCTCGGGGATAGCCGCGCCGAGCCAGCCCATGCCGGCGATCTCGGTCCATAGCGCGCGGTGATAGGGCGCCTCGCCCTCCAGCACGGAGCGCACCGCCTTGCTCGTGCACCGCTCGCGCAGGAACCGGCTTGCCTGCTCGCGCAGCAGCTTGCTGTCCTCGGAAAAGTCGAAATTCATGCCGTTCCCACCCCGCCGCTTGCTTGATCGCCGTTCTGGCCAAACCCCATACTGACTTGTAGCCTCGGGCCAGGGAAGGGCCGGGGAGGAGACGAAGCACCGACCATGTATATCGCCGACCACGCGCGCGAGCGGCCAGACCACCCGGCACTGATCGAAACCGCGACCGGCGCCGCGCTGAGCTATCGCGAGTTGAATGAACGCTCCAACCGCCTGGCCCGACTGCTCCATGCGCGGGGATTGCGTCGGGGCGATACCATCGCGCTGTTCATGGAGAACAACCCGCGCTTCCTGGAGGTGGCATGGGCGGCGTTGCGCTCCGGCCTCTACCTCACCGCGGTCAACCGCTATCTCACCGTCGAGGAGGCGGCGTACATCGTCGATGATTGCGATGCGCAAGCACTGATCTCCTCGGCCGCGCTCGCCGAGGTCGCCGGCCGCCTCCCGGCGTTGCTGCCGCGCTGCCGGCAGTTCCTGATGACCGATGGCGCGATCCCCGGCTGGTGCTCATACGAGGACGCGGTGAGGGATTTCCCGCCGGAGCGTCTAGCCGAAGAATGGGCCGGCGAGCTAATGCTGTACAGTTCGGGCACGACCGGCCGGCCCAAGGGGGTTAGGCGCGCGCTGCGCGAGGTCGGGCCGGGCGATGAGTTGTTTCTCACCGATGTTATCGGGGAGTACGGGTTCGGACCCGACACCGTCTATCTCTCGCCGGCGCCGATGTACCACGCCGCCCCGCTCGCCTTCTCGCTGCTCATGCAGCGCGTCGGCGGCACGGTGGTCATGATGCCGCGCTTCGATGCCGCCGAGGCCCTGGCGCTGATCGAGCGCCATCGCGTCACCCATAGCCAATGGGTGCCGACCATGTTCGTGCGGCTGCTCAAGCTGCCCGAACCAGAGCGCCGGCGCCACGACCTTTCCAGCCACCGCTGCGCGATCCACGCGGCGGCGCCCTGCCCGGTCGAGGTGAAGCGGGCGATGATCGACTGGTGGGGACCGATCATCCACGAGTACTACGGCGGCACCGAGGGGAACGGCATAACCCGCCTCTCCTGCGCCGAGTGGCTCGCGCATCCGGGCTCCGTCGGCAGCGCGCGCACCGGCATCCTGCATATATGCGATGAGACCGGAACGGAATTGCCGGCCGGAGAGCCCGGCCTGGTCTATTTCGAGCGCGACGAGATGCCGTTCGCCTACCACAAGGACCCGGAGCGCACCCGCGCCGCGCAGCATCCGGCGCATCCGACCTGGAGCACGCTCGGTGACGTGGGCTATGTGGACGCCGAGGGCTATCTTTATCTCACCGACCGCAAGGCGTTCATGATCATCTCCGGGGGCGTGAACATCCATCCGCGGGAGATCGAGGACGTGCTGATCACGCATCCCATGGTGCGCGATGTCGCGGTATTCGGCCTCCCCGACCCTGAGATGGGCGAGCGGGTGAAGGCGGTGGTCGAGCCCGCGGACGGGATCGCGCCCTCCGAGGCACTGGCTGCCGAGTTGCTCGCCCACGCCACCCGGCATCTCGCGCGCTTCAAACTGCCCAAGTCGATCGACTTCACCGAGGCCCTGCCGCGCCTGGCCACGGGCAAGCTCTACAAGCAGGCGCTACGCGACGAGTACTTGGCGAAAACTCGCATGTATAATACCAACAACTCTTCCTTCTAACCTCCTGTCGTCATCCCTTCGGCCGGGATGTGCAGGCTCCCTGGCGATCCGGCTGTTGCAGCCGCAGGGATCGGGGCCTGACCTGCCCTCGGGCTGCGGCGAATAGCCGCTGACCGGGCGAACCCCAGGGGCCTGTTCAGGCTTTTCAGCCCCGACGCCAAAACAAGACACGGCGACTTTACTCGATTCCTGTGAGGTAGCTCATACACGCCAATACGTGAGAAATCGTAAGTGTCAGGGGAAACGAGTGATCGAGAGGACTCCTTCAACTTCCTAACCTTTAGGGATCGTGCAACATGCCTGGAACCTGGCAGCCGCTAAAGACGAACCCGCCCGCCAATGTCGAGACCATGCTGCTGCTCTCCGACGGCAGCGTCATGGCGCACGAGACTTCATCGCCCAACTGGCATCGCCTCAGGCCAAACGCTGCGGGTGACTACATGCAGGGCACCTGGTCCCCAGTCGCGCCAATGCCAAGCAACTCGCTCATTCCCGTAGCTAACGGCGGGCCTACTTACGCACCTCTCTATTTTGCATCCGCCATCCTACGCGACGGTACGATGTTTGTCGCCGGCGGCGAATACAACACCGGTATTGGCAATTCAGATGTTGTTGCAACGCAGATCTACGATCCCGTGCTGGACGCGTGGCGGATCGTGAACCCGCCTACAGGCTGGAGTAATATCGGTGACGCCCCCTCGTGCGTGCTCCCTGACGGGCGGCTTCTGCTCGGGAATATCAATACCACGCAGACCGCGATCTACGATCCAATCACGAGTGGCTGGACCGCGGCGGCAAGCAAATCAGACATCAATTCCGAAGAGGGCTACACGCTGCTGCCGGACCACACTGTTCTGGTGCCCGAGGTCACCAACCACCCGCAGGCTGAGAAGTACTTGCCCTGGGCGAACACGTGGGTGAGTGCCAGCGCCGTTCCCGCCGGCTCGGATCTGTTCAATCAAACCATCGCCTCCTTCGAGATTGGACCCGCGATCCTGCTCCCCGACGGCCGCGTCTTAGGGACGGGCGCCAGCGGACACACCGCGCTTTACACACCCCCGCCATTGCCCAATCAGCCGGGAAGCTGGACCGCCGGACCAGATTTCCCGAGCAGCGGCGGCAACTTGCAACAAGCGTTTGATGCGCCGGCGTGTCTACTACCCAACGGCCGCGTCCTGTGCCTGGTCGGCCCACCGCAACCGAGTGGCTGGGCGGGGCCGCCATGCGCCGTATACGAGTTCAACGGATCGGGGTTCGATGCCGTTGCCGGGGTGCCCCCGCTGGCAACGGACAGTACTTATAATTTTCGCATGCTTCTGCTCCCCACAGGGCAGGTCCTGCTTTCCCGCACCGACGGCAACGACGTATGGATCTACACGCCAGACGGGGCACCGCAACACAGTTGGCGACCGCGCATTTCGCATGTGCGGCGCCGGCTGCGTCGCGGGCAAGTCTACCGGTTGCGCGGGCGCCAGCTTAACGGGCTCTCGCAGGCTAACGCCTATGGCGACGACGCGCAGATGGCGACTAACTATCCGCTGATTCGGTTGCACGGGGTTGGTGGTGGACCGGTGATCTATTGCCGGACCTTCGACCACTCGACCATGGCGGTCGCCACCCGCCATCATATGCACCATACCTTCTTCGAAGTTCCCGCCACTACGCTGCACGGCGTCTATCGCCTCGTTGTGGTCGCCAATGGCATCCCATCGGAACCGGTCCGCGTGCGTATCGTGCGCCACGAGGCAGACGATGATCTCGAGGAGGGTGAAATCGTCGAGCTGGTGCGGAAGAAGCCGGTGCAGACGGCACTGCTAGCTCTTGCCGTCGGATTCGTCCTGGGCCGGTTGTAGAAGCGAGTCTTCCGCGATGACCCGGCCGGGCATCTGCGTGTTTTGCGCGGCGAGGCGCCGGGGACGATCCGCCTGCCGGACGGACGCGCGGTGCCACGCTTGCCTGGCCTGGTACGCTGGATCTGGGACGATGCGTTCCGCGCGATCAACCTGCGCTATCAGCCGGGCAGGGAAGACCTGCCGGCGCGATGCTCCGGCAAGTCGGCTTCTCGGTCGTGCCGTGAAAGCGCCGGCAGGGCCACGCGACTCGCGCGCTGGCGCTGCTGCTGCCCATCGCCCATGATGCGGTCGCCCGCCCCGCAGGAGGCACCATGAACGCACACACCCGAAGCGACCGTGAGGCCGCGCTGGTCGAGACCGCCCGCCGCGTTCTCCCCGCCGGAACCTTCGGCAACGTCGCGAGCGACATCGTGATCGCCGCGGGGCGCGGCGGGCGCGTCTGGGACGTGAGCGGCAACGAGTATGTCGATTTCCTGCTCGGCTCGGGACCGATGTTCGTCGGCCATGCCCATCCCGAAGTCACCGAGGCGGTCGCGGCGCAGATACCGCGCGGCACCACCTTCTTCGCCAACAACGAGCACGGCATCCGGCTCGCCGCCGAGATCGTCGATGCGGTGCCGTGCGCCGAGCAGGTCCGCTTCGTCAGCTCCGGCACCGAGGCCGATCTCTACGCCATGCGCCTCGCCCGCGCCTTTCGCCGGCGCGACAAGATCCTGAAGTTCGAGGGCGGTTATCACGGCATGAGCGACTACAGCCTGATGTCGCTCGCGCCCAAGCGGCCCGGCAACTTCCCCCAGCCGGTGCCCGATTCCGCCGGCATCCCCCGCGGCGTGCGCGACGACGTGCTGGTGGCCCCGTTCAACGACGCCGAAACCGCCGCCGGGCTGATCGAGGAGCACAAGGACGAACTGGCCGGCGTGATCGTCGAGCCGTTCCAACGCCTGCTCGCACCCCGGCCCGGCTTCCTCGAAGCACTGCGCAAGGCTACAGCCGCGCACGGCATCCCGCTGATCTTCGACGAGGTGGTGACAGGGTTCCGTTTCGCCTGGGGCGGGGCGCAGGAGTTCTACGGCGTGGTCCCCGATATCTGCTCGCTCGGCAAGATCATCGGCGGCGGCTTCCCGCTCGCCGCCGTCGCCGGGCGCGCCGAGATCATGGCGCATTTCGACCGCGCGCTGGTGGGCGACGACGGGTTCATGATGCAAGTCGGCACGCTGTCCGGAAACCCCGTGGCGGCGGCGGCGGGCCTCGCCACGCTCGCGATCCTGCGTCGCCCCGGCGCCTACGAGCAGGTCTTCGCCACCGGCCGCGCGCTGATGGACGGGATCGCGGCGCTGTTGCGCGATGCTGGGCTGCCGGGGCAGGTGATCGGCGCTCCCGTGATGTTCGACGTGGTGTTCGCCACCGGGGAGCTGCGCGACTACCGCGCGACGTTGCGCGCCGATGCGGAGATGGCGCGCCGCTTCATCGCCCGGCTGCGCGAGCGCGGCGTGCTGAAGAGCGAGAGCAAGTGCTACGTCTCGCTCGCGCACACCGAGCAGGACGTGCGCGACACGCTGGCCGCCTGGCGCGCGGCCGTGGAGCAGGAAGCGAGCGCCCCGCGCGTGCCGGCCTAGAGATCGCCGATCCAGCGGACAACCTGGCGCAGCCCTGGATCGCGCGCCGCACTGTCGAGCAGCTTCCGGTCAGCCGTGACGAGGGCGAGATCCAGGCGCGCGGCAAGGGCGATGTAGAGCGTGTCGTAAACGGTCAGGGCGAGCCTGTGCGCCAACGTGCCGGCTTCCACAACGATCTCGTGCAGCGGCGCGGCCCGGACAGGCAGACCGGCCAGGAATTCGATGCGGACCAGGGACTCTGCCTGGCTCAGCACGCGGTGCAGGGCGGCCTTCGCCCAAAGGGCGGTAGCGGCCTCGGCGAGCCAGTGGGCGGGCGCGTGCAGCTCGTCGCACTGGCGCAAGAGAAGCTGCGCCGCGCCCGCATCGGGCTCGTCGAACACCCATTTCACCGCGACGCTCGCGTCGATAACAGCCGCCTTCACGGCTTCGGGTATCCACCGTGCTCATCGCGAAAACGCCGTATCGTCGCGGCACCATCCTCGCCTCCGCGCCCGCGCGTTTCGTCGCGCAGGCGCGCCGCGGTCTCCCAATAGGGTGCTCCCGACGGACGCAAGGCTTGTTGCAGGATGGCGCGGTGCTCCGCCTCGGCGGAGCGCCGGTTCCTGCGCGCCCGCTCCTTCAGCAGACGGATCAGGTCTTCATCGAGATCGCGTACCAAGATGCTCGCCATATTTGATATCCTAGTGATAGCATGGTCCCTAGTCAACGGACCGCTTACTCATGAACACCACGGGTTAACGCCGCGGCAGTGGATTTGCGGGACATAACGTGGAGCGCCGCCGAAGACGGGCGGGGCCACGGAGATGACGCCGATGATCTTGCGCCGATCCGCATTCAGCCATCTGGTCACCCTCGGCGATGCCAGCACGCTGGCGATCCACGCGATCACGCAGGTACGCGTAACCGTCACGGCTGAGGTTGGCCGGCTGATCGGCTGGTTCGACCAACCGCTTGGGCTCGAGGCCGCGCTGCCGCGACTGGCGGCGGCCTTCGGGTATGATGAGCCGACCCTGCGCGCCTGCATCCTGTCGCTGCTGGAGCGGGGCATTCTGACCGAGCAGAGCGCCGAGGAGGAGCGAGCGGCGATCAAGCAGGAGCTGACCGCGGTTCATGGTCGCGATCCAACCGCGCTGCTCGACCGCTATCGCCGGGCAGCCGCCGAGGGGTCGCACCCTTACTGGGCGGTCGAAGTGCCACATGGGATCGAGGCGGCGGCCGGCCTGCGCCGGCGAGTGGACGTGCTGCTGTTCGGCGACTGCGACGTGCAGATGGAAACCGATTTCCTGCGCCGCGAGGCGCGGCGTCGCGGTGTGGACCTGCGGGTCGCGACCTCGTTCGCCAATGACACCGATTTGGCCGGCGAACGCCGGCACGACGCCATCGTGATCGGCGCCCTTCAGGCGCGCCACGCGATCGCGCTGGGCGAGGCGCGCCATCACGACGGCGATCCCGCTCAGGTCTACGTCCGGGCGGCACAGGCCATGCTGGAAAAGCTGCGCGCGATCACCACGGCGCCGATCCTGATCGACGGATTGCCGGAGCCCACATTGCAGCCTCGCGGCTTCGCCGACCGTGGCATCCACAGCCACCGCAACCGCTTTCGCCGCACCAACCTGTCACTCGAGCAACTGACCGAGGAGTTCCCCGACGTCTACCTGGTGGATGTCGCCGCGGCCTTGGGCGCGGCGGGCGCCGCCCGGTTGCTCGACGACGGGCTGGTGTCGTTCACCCATTTCGGCTCCGCGGGCTGGATGCTGCAACGACCGGAACCCGAGCTGGCCGCGGTCCACCACCAGTTCCCCGATACGCAGCCTCTGGCGCGCCACGTCGGCGGCGATCCCTATGGTCGGGAGTTGGCCATGGCTCGGGTACACATGGACGCGATCGCCGTGGTGCTCGGCCTGGAGCAGAAAAAATGCGTGATCGTGGACCTCGACGGGGTGCTGTGGCCCGGCGTGCTGGCCGAGACCGGCAGCCCGTTTGCCTGGACGCCGGAGATCAGCGGCCCGAACTCCTATATCGGGCTCTATTTCGGCATCCACGAGGCCCTGCGGGCGCTCCGCCAGCGGGGCGTGCTGCTGGCCTGCGTCAGCAAGAACGATGAGACCAGCGTGCGCAAGCTCTGGCGGTATCCCGAACATTATCCGCGGGATCGCTTGCTCACCCCGGAGTGCTTCGTCACCTCTCGGATCAACTGGCGGGACAAGGCGGAGAACATCCGCTCGATCGCGGAAGAGTTGGGCTTCGCGCTCGATGCCTTCGTCTTCGTTGACGATACGGAGCGGGAGCGGGAACGTGTCCGCCAAAGCCTCCCGGATGTGGCGGTGCTGGGAGAGGATTTGTTCGCGCTGCGCCGGGCGTTGCTGACCGATCCACGGCTGCAGCCCGCGCGGCTCACGGGCGAGTCAGCGAGGCGCAGCGATCTCGTGAAAGCGCAGCTCGAGCGGACGCGGCTGCGCACGGACATGCCCAGCGAGGACGCTTTCATCGCCTCGCTCCAGGTCGTTTGCGCGGTGCAGCGGCTGCGTCCGGAAACCAGCGACGCGGCGGTGCTTGGGCGGGTTCATGAGCTGTTCGAGCGCACGACGCAATTCAACGCGACCGGACGCAAGTTCACGCTCGCGGAATTGCAGCGGGTGGTCGAGGCGCCGGACGAGGGAATCCTCACGCTCGGGATGCGCGATCGGTTCGCGGATCATGGCCTGGTCGGCGCGGCGGTGGTGGTCGCGGGCGAGATCGTCAATATCGCGCTCAGTTGCCGGGTCATCGGGCTCGGGGGCGAGCGCGCGCTACTGGCCGGGATCGTCGAATCCGAGATGGCGGCTTTGGAGCTACGCGGACGGATCGTCGCAACCGACCGCAACATCCCCGTCCGGCATCTGTATCGCGATTACGGCTTCACCGATCAGGGGCAAGGCTGGTGGACGCTGACAGAAGAGCCGGATCAGCGCCAGCGCCGACCGCCGCCGATCACCACCACTCCGCCCCCGTAAACGACCGGCGGATAGTAGGCATAGGCGGGAGCCGGCCCGTAGGCCGGATATCCGGCCGCGACTGGCGCATAACCGGCCACCGGCGCCTGCGCGAGCTGGTTGCCGTCGACGGTCATGCACTGCACGTAAGCGGTATCATAGCGTTGCTGCACACCAGCCGCCGAGGCTTGCGCGTTGTTCGCCCCGACGGCGCTGCCGAACAACAATCCGGTGCCGGCACCAAGCGCGGCGCCAAGCCCGGCATTGCCGCCGACCGCCCCGAGCGCCGCTCCGGCGGCCGCGCCGAGCCCGGTTCCCACCACCGCGCTGCCAACGCCGCTTTGGGTCGCCGCCTGCGAGGGTGACCCGTAACCGATCTGCTGGCTCGCGTACTGCCGGCAGGATCCGTCTTCTTGCTGGAATTGGGCGAAGTTCTTGCCCGGCGACGGCAGCACCATGACATTCGGGCTGGTCGGCTGTGGCACCGCGCACGCCCCCAGCCCGACCATTCCCGTCAGGACGACAGGCAGCCCGAGCTTGGAGATCGGAACGGAACGGTGGAAAACCATTGGGCGCGTCCTAACAGGGGCTCATTTGCAGTGGCCGGCGATCTACGATCGCTATGTTGCCGACAGGTTCCTGGCGTGCAACCGAAAGTAACACCGGCCGCCCCTGGCGTCCTCTCCTCGTCATGGTCGGCGAAGGCCGACCATCCACGACTTAACCCACCGGCACCGAGGCAAGTGGATCCCCGGTATTCGCCGCGGATGACGGCGAACACCGGGCCACGTAGTCTCGCCGACGCGCCTCGGCCACCTCGCCGTGAAAGAAGGTCAGCAGAACGTAGCGACGGCCGCGCGCCACCGGCGTGGCCTCATGCAGCAGCGAAGCGGAAAAGATGATCCCCGCTCCGGTCGGCGGCCGGTAGCGATGGTCGTTGTATTCCGGGAAGAGCAGATGGCCGCCCTCATACTCCTCGGTGTTCAGATTGACCGAGATCGCGAACTCCCGGAACGCGACGTTCTCGCCCAGATTGTCCCGGTGCCGGCGGAACCAGCCTCCGGACTCGTCATAACGGGCGACCAGGATGCGGTCGGTATATGCGACGGTTGTCTGGAACGCCCGCGCGATCTCCGGAGCGCAGCGGCGCAGCAGAGTCCGATGCAAGATCGGGTGCAGCCGGTCTTCCGGCGGGATCAGCAGGTCACGGCGCCGTTTCTTCTCGTGATTGATCCGGCTCTGCACCGCGCCGGCCAGGTCGATCGTCGCGATCTCGCCGTCGATGCTGGCACTGCTCTCGAACCGCTCGATCAGGGTTCGGCAAAGATCGGGCGGGATCAGGTTCGGCAGCATCAACACCGGCGCGGGCAGGACCACATCACGTGGATGCTCGAACGGCAGCCGGTCGAGCCAACCGAGGCAGGCCGCCGCGATCCCGCATTCCTGGACGGGCGACACGCGCGCCGCCACCCGCCGATTGCGGTCGATCACCAGCACCGTCATGTCGCCTCCCAGGGCGCCGCAGCGAGCCAGGAAGTCGGTGCCGCAGTCGATCAGCCGCAGGGGAGCGGGCACGCGGCCCCTGAGCGCGCGCACCACGTCCTCGTTGCCCAGGATCAGCACGTCCGCGTCGCGGGCGGCGAAAGCGAGGGACTGGCGGACAAGACCCTCGACGACCGGCCCATCGCTCGGGGAGGTCCGGTCGATTAGAACCATGACGGCCGCCCGGCCAGTCTGCTCCTCAAGCGAGTAGAAGCGCCGATCGGCGGCCATTCCGTAACAGAACGGCATCGAATCGCCCGCCTGCGCGAGAGAGGATAGCTGGTCGCTCATTGCTGCCCGAGGCAATAGCCGAGGTCGGTTAACAATGCGTGCTTGCCGTGCCTGATTTCGTAATGATACCGTCAGTTCATGCCGCGCCAGACCTGATGAACGCGCCGCCACCGCCGAATCAGCGCGAGCCGGTCACGGTCCGCCGATCGCAACGGGCCTCGCGCGCCCATTCGCGCGGCATGGTGGCCGAGGCGGCGGCGTGCCGCGCCCTCGAGCGCGACGGCTGGACGATCGTCGGCCGGCGGGTTCGCACTCAAGCCGGGGAACTCGATGTCCTGGCCCTGAAAGACGGGGTGCTTGCCGTGGTCGAGGTCAAGGCGCGGCCCACCCTGTCCGATGCCGCCGGGGCGCTTTCCTCCCGCCAGTGCCGCCGTTTGATCGCGGCAACGGAAATCCTTTTGGCCGAACGCCCCGACTGGGGCACGGCCGGGGTTCGCTTCGACGTGCTGGTGGTGGACGCGCGCGGCAACATCCGGCGCATCTCCGACGCCTTCCGGGTGGAAGATCAGCCCGGCGGATGACCGTGCTTGGCTGCTTACGCCAGCGTGTGAACGATCACTGGCCCGGCAACCGCCGTGGCTGGTCCGGCGAGCAGAGGTGTCAGGTTCTGCTCGATCCACGCGAGCGCGCGCCGGTTGGACTCCTCGGCGCCCGCATGGTTGTCGAAGATACTGATCGCCGTCACCGTGTCGTCTGGCGCATAGATCACATAGTAGGCCCTGAACCCCGGGACATCACTGATGATCGGGATTGCCCCCTCCTTGATCCTTTGCGCCAGCTCTTCAGCCATGCCGGCCTTTGCTTTGCCCTGACGAATGGCCGCATACATCGTTGGATCCTGAACATTGGCGTCGGCCGGACTCGCGACCGCGCCGGAGGGGTTCGGCTATCAGACCGGAATAGCAGGCAGCTCGCGCGCGGCAAGACCCGCGTGGTGAGCGCTTCGCATTGGCTTGAGAACCAAAATGGCCATGAGCGCCGCGACCGCATCCATGGCGGCGGCGATTAGGAACACAGTGTGCCAGCCGCCGGTGCTGCTGACCACGACATTGGCCAGGGGCACGAGCAGCGCCGCCGTGCCCTTGGCGGTGTAGAGCAGGCCGGCGTTGGTGGTGGCGTAGGCCGTGCCGAAGGCGTCGGTGCAGGTGGAGGGGAAGAGGCTATAGATCTCGCCCCAGGTGAAATACACCAATCCGCTCAGCAGGACGAATGCGCCCGGCCCGCGCCCGAACGTGCCGAGCCCCCATATGCTCAATGCGCCGGCCGCGAAGACGACGCACATCGTCTGCTCGCGCCCGATCCTGTCGGATACCCATCCGAAGAACGGCCGCGCCAGGCCGTTCAGGACGTTGTTCACGGTCAGCGCGACGGTGAGCACCGTGCCGGTGATACCGAACACGGCGATCGGCGTCTTGGCGATCCCGAAGTCGCTGGCGATCGAGGCCAGTTGCGCGGTGGCCATCAACCCGCCCGCGCCGACCAGGATGAACATGACGTAGAGCACCCAGAACAACGGCGTGCGCAGCATTTCCGCCGGCTTGTAGCTGCGAGTGGACTGGGTGAGCCGGGTCGATGGCGCGGCCACATCCTTCGCGCTCGGCGCACGCAGGAACTGCGACAGCACCAGGATCACCGCCCCTTGCCCGAGGCCGAACCACAGGAACGCCGCATGATAGCCGCTGGCGGCGATGACCATCTGGATCGGCACGACCGTTGCGGCCGCGCCAGCGCCGAAGCCGGCCGCCGTCACCCCGGCCGCGAGACCCCGGTGGTCGGCGAACCACTTGAGCGCGTTACCGACGCAGGTGCCATAGACCGCACCGGCGCCGATACCGGAGATGATCGCCGCGAGGTAGAGCACCGGCAAGGAACTGGCGACCGAGTTGATGGCCCAGGCCAGCGCCACCAGCACGCCCCCCACCATCACCACGATCCGCGGGCCGAAGCGATCGACGCACCACCCTTCGACCGGCACCAGCCAGGTCTCGGTCAGCACGAAGAGGCTGAACGCCACCTGAATGGCGGCGCGGCCCCAGTGGTGCTCGTGATTGATCGGGTTGACGAACAGGTTCCAGCCATATTGCAGGTTGGCGATCATCACCATGCAAATGACACCAGTCGCCAACTGCAGCCAGCGATTGGCTGATGCCCGCCTAGCGTCTTCCATTCTTTCCTCCCCCCCTTTGTGTTCGCCGTTTATCGTGCGGCTAGGGCGCCCTGATCGAGCCAGACGTCACCGAGGTCTTGGCCGATGTAATGCGTCGGCGTGATGTTCCAGCCCTTGAGCTTGGCCGAGGCGACAATGATGCGGTACCACCACAGGACCGGCACCGTGTAAGCTTCTCCCAGCGCGTGCCGCTCGAAGGCGCGCACGATCGCCGCGCGTTTGCGCACATCGGTGCTGACCGCCTGGCCGGCGAACAGCGCGTCGAGAAACTCGTCGCTTGACCCGGCATGGTTGAGCGGCGAGAGGTCGCGCGAGACGTAGCGCGCCAGCTGGATCGTCGGGTCGTCGAAGTAGTCCGCGCCGAGATCGAGCGCCGCCGCGAAGTGACCCTGTTCGAGCGCCGACTGCCAGCCCTTGGTCGGCAGCATCTCCTCCTTGGCGTCGACCCCGATCGCCTTCCACGCCTTGATCAAGAAGTCCCCGGCCGGGGCATAGGGGATCGGCACGTCGTTGCGGTTGGTCAGGGTGAGCGAGAGATGCGGCACCCCCGCCTCGGCGAGTAGCCGTCGTGCTTCCGCGCGGGATGCGCCGATGTCGTGCGAAAAGCCCGGGAGGGTCACGAGATCGGCCTCGGGCGTGCTCATGGCGGTGCCCGGGCGCATCAGGCCGCCCACATACCTGAGGAACGTCGACGACGACAACTCATCGGCCGCATGCCAGCGATCGATCGCCAGCGACAGCGCGCGTCGCACCCGTACGTCGTTGAACGGCGGCTGGCGGGTGTTGAACACCAGCAACAGGTCGGTGATCCACGGGCTCTCGTAGGTCGTCACCCGCCTGCCCATCGCATGCACGAGTTCATCGCGCTCCGTGGGCGTGAAGCCACGGAACTGGGTCATCACCTGGCCGCTCTCCATGGCCTTGACCACGGCCGGGCCGGACATGAAGTCGACGCGGAACCCATCCAGGTATGGATGACCAGGCCGGAAATACTTGTCCCAGCGCTTGCCGATCCAATGGGCGCCCTTCTCATGCGCGACGAAAACGAACGGGCCGGTGCCGAGCACGTGCGTCTTGGGGTACTGCGGATCGTCCTTCAGCTTTCGGGCGCTGTAGATGCAGTTCCAGGGCGAGGCGAAATTCGCCAGCATCGCCGCGTCCGGCCACTGGAGGTGAAACACCACCGTGCGGTCGTCTGGCGTGTCGATCTGGGTGATCGCCGCGTAGTCGGCCTTGCGGGCGGAGATGACGCCAGGTGGGGGATGGATGATCCGCTCGTAGGTCGCCTTGATATCCGCCGAGGTCAGCGGCGAGCCGTCGTGGAACAGCACGTTCGGCGCCAGCCGGAACGTGTAGGTCATGTGGTCGGCCGCCACGCTCCAGGATTGCGCGAGATCGCCCTCGACCTCGGGATAATGGGCTGTGTCGAACTTGAGCAGGGTTGAATAGTGCGGCGCGAGCACGTGATTGGCGACGAACGAGAAGTTGGCCTCACAATCGTAGTTGGGCGGCTCCGCGTCGACCGCGTATTCTAGGATGCCCCCGCGCTTCGGGGCCGGGTCAGCGTTCGCGGGGCCGAGGAGCAGGGGGATAAGGGCCACCCCCGCGGCGAGCTGCCAGCGTTTCACGTCCGCGTCTCGGCTAACGCTGCTTTTCCCAGCGCACAAACTGATCGAACAGCCGGTCCTTCTCAGCTTGAGTAAGCGGCTGCGCGCCATTGGCTCGTTCGCGCGCGTCAAGGAAGCGCAAGAAAGCCACCTTCATCGGTACTCATATCATCGTTGGATGCAACAGCGGAGTTGCGCCTGATCCACTCGTCGGCCGGCGCGAAGCGGCGCCATCCGGGGATCGTCGCGGCGAGGTCGACCTCGTTCCAGTTCGGCTGGTGGCCCGGTTGCAGCAGGGTCTGAAACTGCGTGAAGAAGGTGTTGACGAAGCGAGCCACATTCTTATATCGATCTGAATTTGGCGTGAGCGGAGCGACAAACAGCCCCATGCTCACCGACACCGTATTGATCGGAGACTGTACCAGCCCCGGATAGTCGTCTCTGGTGATCTGTGCTGGTTCGTAGCCAGCGCCGGATGTCATCGGGATGGAAAGGAGATGGAGCCCATCGCTCCCGGAAAGATCTTGGAAGAGCGGCGCCGGCTTCCCGCCTACGAACGCGAGCGCCGCGATTTCCCCCCGGCGCAACTTCTCCAGCGCCACCGCTGAATTGTCGGTCGTCGGCACGACCTGCACGCCGAGCTGATTGAAGATGCGGCTGGCGGTGATCGCGGTCCCGCCATTGGCCGGGTCAATATTCACCTTCCGGTTCGCGAGGTCGGCAACGCTGGTTATGTCCGAGCGCGCCAGCAGATGGAATTCCTCATTGTACAGCTTGGCGATGTAAGTTACCGAGCCATCGATATTGGGATAAAGGTTCTGCTGCCGTACGTAATCGAGGGCATCGGTGGGCAGAATAGCGACGTCGATCCCGCGCAGCAGCATCAGGTCAGTGATATTCTGCAGGGCATTACTGCCGACAATGGGCAGCACGCGCCGAGTGGCTCCATCCCCGACGATGCTCGCCATGTCTTCAGCCAAGCGAACCGAGATGCCGGCCGGACTGTCTGTTTCGAGTTCGACAACACCCTTGTTGTTCGCGGGCACAGCCGCGCTCGCCGCGAACGGTGCCGCGATCAGGAGTAGGCCCGCCGCCGCGGCGGACAGAACAGATTCCAGAGGAGAGCGAGTCATCAGCTATCAACCATCATTTTTGGCAAGCGCTGCAAAACCCCGCGTGTGCAGCGTCAATGGACGATAACAGTGACGCTAAACGAACCGTGAAGCGGTGTCACGAACTTTTTTATTCTGCAGGGAACCGGAGCCCGGAACCGAGCAGCTCGTGGACTTCGGTTGCAACCGGACGCTTGCGCTCCACTCAGAATCGCAACGACGCGCCCAGCCGATCCAAAAGGAAGCCTGTGCCCTGTTCGCGCGAGCCGGCGTCGTCATAACCGTCGAGGAAAGCGCCTTGTTCCGTGACCATGATAGTCGTCCGGTGCGCCCCCTCCCTCTTGAGCTGAATGGTGGCGAGCGAGACGGAGATCTTCCTGTCGTCCTGGTGCATCTCGTAGGTGTAGATAATGCGCTCGCATGGGATGATGTCGTGGTAAACGGCGTCGAAGGTCGAGACAACGCCTCCTTCCCAACGCCCCTTGAGCCACTCGCGGCCGCCAATGCGGAAATCCATGTGCCGCTCTAACAGCTGCCATTTGCCCTCGACGCCGCTGAACCATCTGCTTTTCGCGGCCTCGTCGGACCAGGCCTGGAACACCCGCTCGATCGGCGCGTCGTAGGTCCGCTCCAGATGGAAGGTTGCGTGCGCCACGGAGCGTTTCGCGCCGCCGCCCTGCATCCGCGCCAGCTCCGCTTCCAGCTTGTCCAGCGTCTGGGCCCATCCCACGGGGGCACCCTTCACCATCGGGGCGGCTTCCGCTGGGTTCGCGAAGGTGTAGGTTTGGACCACATCCATGCGCGTGCCGCCTGGATGGTCGGCGAAGCTCACCTCCGTGTAGGCGCGGAACAACGGACGGCCCGAGGCATCAATCGCGTGTCCATCGAGCACCAATCGATCGAGCGGCGAGACTTCGGCGAATACGCCGCGCGTCCAGTGGTCGATCCCGCCGGGTCCACGCATGCAGACCTCGAACGGGCCGCCGACATCCATTCGCACCATGGCCTCCGGCACCGTGTAGCCCGTCGGGCAGAACCAGCGCCTCACGTGATCGCTGGAACTCCAGGCCTTGAAGACCATCTCGCGCGGCGCGGGGAAGATGCGCGAAAGCCTCAGGGGCGGGGGCTGGATTGTCGCGTCCTTGTCACGTGCCTGCGCCATCATCATCTCCTTCGTGCTTCAGGGTTTCGAGGTAGTGGCCCAGTTGGTCGAGACGGTGCTCCCACTCGATCCGGCGCTGGGTAATCCATTGCTCCGCCTGGCTCAGGGCCGCCGGATTGATCTCGCAGGTGCGCACCCGGCCAACCTTCTCCGAGCGCACCAAGCCCGAGCTTTCCAGCACGGCGAGGTGCTGCATCACCGCCGGCAGCGACATCATGAACGGACGCGCCAATTCGCTGACCGACGCTGGACTGCGCGACAGTCGCTCCATCATGGCGCGACGCGTCGGATCGGCCAGCGCCTGGAACGCCAGATCGAGAGGGGGCAGTTGGTTAAGCACAAGCTTTAGTATCATGCCTGCAAAAGCTAGGCAATCACTTTAGTATCTCGCGACCCCTCCCCCGGGATTAGGAGGCTCCTCCCCTGGGCTATGGCTACGGGATTCACACAAGTCCCGGCCCTTGGCGCAAATCCGGGCGGCGTGATTTAGAGGCTCGTCCTTGAAGGGGCAATGGGTGAGGCGTTGACGATCGGGCGGTTCGGTGACCCGCGTCGGGAGGCTCGTGACGCATGGATCTATCCTCTGTGGCCCGAGTGCTGTGAACACCCCAAGCTAATACATGCCATAGCGAATCGCGATTAGCGCCCCACCGCGTAACCCTGCATCCCGCGCGGATTGGCGCCGGCCCGGAATTGCCGGCCCTCGACGCGTGCTCCCGAAAGCCGCCCTTCGGACCAATCCTCGCCCTTTTCCGCCCTGTGTCCACGTCGCGCCAGCTCGTGCAGCACGGCGTCGGAGAAGCGGCCCTCGATCACCACCTTCCCGGGTCGCGCGACGCGCGGCCAGAAACTCGAGGGCCAGTGCTCGCTATGGAATGCGGGCGCGTCGATCGCCTCCTGGATATTCATATTGTGGTGGACCATGCGCAGGAAGAAGGTCAGCGACCACTGGTCCTGCTGCTCGCCGCCGGGTGTGCCGAACGCCATCCACGGTTTGCCGTCGCGCAGCGCGAAACTGGGCGACAGGGTCGTGCGCGGGCGCTTGCCTGGCGCCAGGCTGTTGGGCAGGCCGGGACGCAGCCAGAACATCTGCCCACGCGTGCCCATTGGGAAGCCGAGACCGGGGATCACCGGGGAGGATTGCAGCCAGCCCCCGGACGGTGTGGCGCTGACCATGTTGCCGTGACGGTCGATCACGTCGATATGGCAAGTGTCGGCCCCAATTACCCCGAGCCGCGCCACGGTCGGCTCACCGGCGCCCGGCTCGCCTGCCAGAAGCTGCGCCCGGCTCGCGGCCTCCCGGTCAACCCAGGCGGTGCGCCCCGGCAACTCGCTGGGCCGAAGCTCCAGGGACGCCTGCGGGCCGATCAGGCGGCGGCGCTGTTCATTATACTTGTCCGACAGCAGCGTTCCGAGCGGCACATCGGCGAAGCGCGTATCGCCGTACCACGCCTCGCGATCGGCATAGGCGAGCTTAGCGCATTCCACGACGGTATGGATGAAGTCGGCGCCGAGCGGGTTCATCGCCGCGAGATCGAAGCCCCGCAACAACGCGAGCTGTTGCAGGAACACCGGTCCCTGGCTCCAGGGGCCGCATTTCAGTACCGTATGGCCGTGATAGTCGTAGGCGACCGGCGCCTCGACGGTCGCGGACCAGCTTGCCAGGTCATCGGCGGACAGCAGGCCGCGATGGCGGCGGCCGGTCACGTCCAGCACCTCGGTTGAGCGGAAGAACCGGTCCACGGCCTCGGCGACGAAGCCGCGGTACCAGGCGTCACGCGCGGCGTCGATCCGGGCCTCGCGGCTCGCGCCGACCGCCTCGCGGCAGAGCCGCTCGAAGGTCTCGGCCAGTGCCGGACGGGCGAACAGGGTGTGCGGCGCCGGCGTGTTGCCGTTTGGCAGGAACACCTCGGCCGAGGAGGCCCATTCCGTCTCGAACAGCGGACGGACGCTTTCTATGGTCGCGCTGATTCGCGGCACAACCGGAATGCCGTTCCGTGCGTAACCGATCGCGTAGTCCAGCACCTGCTTCAGTTCCCAGGTGCCCCAATCGCGCAGCAGCAGGCACCAGGCGTCGAACGCTCCCGGCACCACGGCGGGCAGCAGGCCGGTGGCCGGGATCAGGTCAATCCCGAGGGCCTCGAACCGCTCCAAGGTCGCCGCTTGCGGCGCGACGCCCTGGCCGCAAATCACATGTTGGGTGCCGCTGCGGGCGCAATGCAGGATGATCGGCGCATCGCCGCCGGGACCGTTCAAATGCGGCTCGGCCACATGCAGCGCGAAGGCGGCGGCAACGGCCGCATCGAAGGCATTGCCACCGCGCTCCATCACACTCACGCCGACGCCGCTGGCGATCCAGTGCGTGCTGGCGACGATGCCGAAGGTGCCGGCGATTTCGGGGCGAGTGGTGAACATGGCGGCTCGCTTTCACACGCCTAGATGCGTCTTCATCACCGCTGGATCGGCGGTCAGCGCCGCCGGCGTGCCCTGCCAGACCACGTGCCCATTGTTCAGCACGTACACGCGGTGCGCGAAGCTCAGCGCCGCCACCACGTTCTGCTCGACCACCAGGATGGTTCGTCCCTGCCCCGCCAGGTCGCGGCTCACCCGCACCAGGTCGCGCACGATCAGCGGCGCCAGGCCCTCGAACGGCTCGTCGAGTAAGATGATGCGCGCGTCGCGGACCAGCGCCCGTGCGATCGCCAGCATCTGCTGCTCGCCGCCCGAGAGCTGCCGCCCACCCGAGCGCCGGCGCTCGCGCAAGCGGGGAAAAAACTCGTACACCCGATCGAGACTCCATGGCTTCTCGGCGGTCAGCGCGGCCAGGCGCAGGTTCTCTTCCACCGTGAGCTGGCCGAAGATCGCCCGCTCCTCCGGCACGAGCTGCACACCGCGCCGCGCGATCATGTAGGGCGGCAGGCCCTGGATCGGCTGGCCAGCCAGGCGGATCGCGCCGCCGCGCGGGGCCAGCACGCCCATGATGGTGCGCAAGGTCGTGGTCTTGCCGGCACCATTACGCCCAAGCAGCGCGACCACCTCGCTCTGCCCGACGTCGAGGGAGACATCGAACAGGATATGGCTGTCGCCGTAGAACGTGTTGATCCGCTCGATCTCAAGCAGGCTCATGCGCGTGCAGCCCTCCTAGGTAGGCATCTTGCACCGCTTCGTTGCCCGAGATTTGCTCCGGCGTGCCGTCGGCCAGCAGCCGGCCGTCGTAGAGCACCGTGATCCGCTCGGCCAACTCGAAGATCGCGTCCATGTCGTGCTCGACAATCAGCAGCGTACGGGTCCGACCGATCTCGCGGATCAGTTGGCGCGTGGCGATGCGCTCGGCCGGGCTCATCCCGGCCAGCGGCTCGTCCAGCAGCAGCACGTTCGGTCCGGTGGCGAGCGCCATGCCGATCTCCAGCCGCCGCTTCTCGCCGTAGGGCAGCACATTGACCGGCGTCTCCGACCGGTGGCCGAGCCCGACGGTCTGCATCGCCGCTTCTACCTGCCGTTCCACCACGTGGATGCTGGTGGCGGCGCGGATCAGGTCGGCGCGGAACGGCCCGCGCCGACGTGCCAGCGCGGCGACGCGAAGGTTTTGCGCCACGGTCAGGTCGAGGAACAGCTGGTTGAGCTGGTTGCTCTTGCCGATGCCGAGCTGCGCCGTCTTGGTCGCGCCGAGCCCGGTGATTCGCCGGCCGAACAGCCGCACCTCGCCATGGGTCGGCCGCACCTCGTCGAGCAGCATCTTGAACAGCGTGCTCTTGCCGGCGCCATTGGGGCCGATCACCGCATGGATTGAGCCGGTCCGCACCGCGAACGACACGCCGTCCACCGCGCGCAGGCCGCCATAGTGCTTCGACAGATCGATCGCCCGCAGCGCCGGCGCGTCGGGCTCGGCGCGCACCAGCGGGGCGATCATGGGAAGCTCCGGCGCCGGCGGCGGCAGTTCGGCCGCGGCATCCCCCTCCTCCGCCACGCCGGCCTCTGCGGTGGCGTGGCGGCGACCGGCGAACAGCCAGGCAATCTCCCCGCAGATGCCGCGCCTCAGCGCCATCACCAGCACCACGAAGATCACGCCCAGGATCAGCTTCCACAGTGCCCCGATGCCCGGAATGGCCTGCAAGTTGTCGCGCAGGTAGAGCCAGACCGTCGCGCCAACCATCGGTCCGATCAGCGTGCCGACGCCGCCGATCACGGTCTGAACCACCAACTCGCCGGAGGTATCGAGCGTGAACGCATCGGGTGGCATGTAGCTCTGGAACACCCCGAGCAGCCCACCCGCGAGCCCCGCGTAGAGCGCGGCGATAACAAACACGGCGAGCTTATAGCCCGGCACCGAATGCCCAAGCATCGCCACCCGCGCCGTGTTCTCCCTGGTTGCCCGCAGCACAGCGCCGAACGGCGAATGCAGGATGCGCCGGGCGAGGATGAATCCCACGAAGAAAAAGCCGGCGAGCAGCCCGTATAACCGCAGTCCTTGGCTCAGAGCTATCGAGCCGATACTCGGCACCGGCACGCCGGGCAGCCCGTTCTCGCCCCCCGTGAAAGCCGACAGCGGCGAGTTCTCCAGGAAAAACGACATCTCGCCGAATGCCAGCGTGATCATCGCGAAGTAGATGCCGATGCGGCGCACCGCGAGCCAGCCGACGATCAGGCCGAAGACGCCAGCGAAGATGGTGCCGATGAACAAGGCGAGCCAGACGCTGCCGATCACGTTGTTGACCAGCAGATAGGCGGCGACGAATCCCCCGGTGCCGTAGAACGCCGCCTGGCCGAACGACAGCAGGCCGGTGGCGCCGAACAACAGATCGAAGCCGAGCCCGAACAGGCCCCAGTTCAGGATGCGCTCCATCAGATCAAACGAGAAGCCGGCATGGGGCAGCACGAACGGCGCGCCGACCAGCAGCGCGAGCAACGCCAACTCGGGCAGGAACGGGATGCGGGCGGGTCTCATACCCGGCCCTCCGCGCCGAACAACCCTTGCGGGCGCAGCACCAGGATCAATGCCATCACCGCATAGAGCGCCACCTCCGAATACGCCGAGTTGAACGCGCTGGTGATGCTAATGATCTCGCCGGCGACGATGCCGCCGACCACGGCACCGGGATAGGAACCGAGGCCGCCGATAACGATGACGACGAAGGACTCGACCAGGAACTCGGCGCCCATGTCGGGGTCCACTGAGACGATGGGCGCGTACAGCGCTCCCGCCACCCCGGCCGCGGCGACCCCGATCGCGAACACAAGCAGGAAGGCGAGGCGAACATTGATGCCGAGAATGCCGACCATGCGCGCGTCCTCGATCCCCGCGCGCACCACCAAGCCGATCGGGGTGCGATAGAGCACGACATAGAGACCGACCAGCAGGACCGCGATAATGCCGATCAGCTCTAGCCGATAGGTGGGATAGATCAGGAAGCCGATCTGCGCGACGCCCTGCCCCCAGCCCGGCACCGAAACATGCTGGCTGGCTCCGCCGAAGATGGCACGCACCGCCTCGATGAGGATGATGGCGACGCCGAAGGTCACCAGGATCTGGTCTTCAGGCGGCCGGTTGTAGAACCAGCGGATGATCACGCGTTCGATCAGCACCCCCACGACCAGCATGAACGCCCATCCGGCGAACAGCCCGGCCAGGAAGCTGCCGGTGTAGCCGGCCACCACGAAGATGACGTAAGCACCCACCATGAACAGGGCGCCGTGCGCGAAGTTCAGCACGCCGAGCGTGCCGAGGATGATGGTCAGGCCGCTGCTGACCAATGCCAGCAGCGTCCCAAGCGCCAGGCCATTGAATGCCTGGGCCAGCAGCAGCGCCCCGCTCGGCATGGATTCTTGTCCGTCCTCCGGTTCTTGCTTGGCTCAGACGTACGGGCCGAGGTGGCAGCCGAACATGCCGGGCGGGCTCATGACCTGTTCGCCCGGCACGACCTCCACCATATCATAGAAGTCGTCCGGGTTCTTCATGGCGCCGGGGGCCTTGCCGACCACCACGGGCACCGGGCGGATGAGTTGATGGTCCTCGGCCCGATACCACACCTTGCCCAGCGTGCTATCGTATGGCTCGGATTTCGATGCCTCCAGGGTCTTGATCACCTCCGGCGGATAAAAGGTTTTTGCCCGCTCTACCGACAAGGCCCATACATACGTTTGCATGTAGCCGATATGCGCACCCCAGCGCGGGTAGTATTTGTATTTCTCGCGAAACGCCTGAACGAAATCCTTGGCCAGCGGGTATCTGTCCTCCAGCGTCCACCAGAAATCGAACGTGCCGTAAACGCCCTTCATTAGCTCCGCGCCCACCTCCTTCGCCTGGAAGGATGAAATGTTCGGCACGACCATTTTCATCTTCTTGAGCACGCCGAACTGCGCGGCCTGCTTGGTGGAGGCGACGGCGTCGTTGCCGAACGCCACGTTCACGAACACCTCCGCACCACTGTTGGCGATGTTGAGCAGGGCGGCACTGAAGTCGTTGGTTCCAACCGGTACCACCTGCTCGCTCGCCACCGTCCAGCCGAACGGCTTGGTAAACTCCGTCATGGAGCCATAGACCGAGTGCCCGTAGGTGTAATCAGGCACTAGGTACGCGGCTTTGAGGTTGTGCCCCAACTGCCGAGCAATCACCGGCGCGAGTGCCTTCGCCGCCATATAGGCCGAGGGTTGCGAGCGGAAGGCATAACGTTTGCAGTCCTTTCCGGTGGTGTCGTTCGAGCCGCTGCCACCCACCATGTTCAGCACTTTGGCCCGTTGCGCGAGCTGCTCCAGCGCAACCGCCGTCGCGCTGGAGATGCAGCCCGTGACCATGATGGCCTTGTCGCTCTGGATGAATTGCGTTTGCGCCTGGACCGCGACGTTAGGCTTGGTCTCGGTGTCCGCGACCTTGTAGCGGAGCTGCTTGCCGAGTACCCCCTTGCCCGCCAGGCCCCATTTTCGGGCCGTGCCGCCGCCCGCGTTGATCTCCGCGAATGCCAGTTCGTAGCCAAGTCCCACGTCCTTGCCGTCGGCCGAGTAGGGACCGGTCAGCGCCGTCGTGACCCCGACAAAAACGGAGTCGCCTTGAATGCCCGCCGGCCACGTGCCGATCGGGGCCTGTTCGGCCGCCCGCGCCCAACGCGGCACCGCGCCTGCGAGGGCGAGTGCCGTCCCGGCGCCGAAGCCGAGTTCGGGTCATGTCCCGGCGGCTAAGCTCGCTCGGCCGTTTCGCCATCCTCATGAGCGCCTCCTTGCCAAATCGCGGACGCCGTCACCGCAGCATGGCGTCTCTTTTTGTCGCCGTCATCTAAGGACCATACTGACCCCGGTAGAGGAGACGCCAGCCCCGCCTCAAGAACGCTAGGGACACTTCTCCGTTGGCCAACGAAACCAGTCTTGCCAAGCCGAGAAACATTGCCACACTCCGGCGCCAAGCCGGCTTGAAGCGGCGGGCCAGGGACGTGCGAGGAGAGGCAGATGGGGTTCGACAGAGGTTTGGCGCCGACACGTCGTGACGCGCTGAGGCTGGGAGCGGGGCTGCTCGGAGGGTTGGCCACGGGCCTGCCGCGGGTTGGCCGGGCGGCCGAGCACGCACCGATCGGCACCTGGCCGGCGGGTGTTTCCGGCGACACCGCCTTCATCGGCCTCGACCCTCCCTCGACCGGACCCTATTCGGTACCGGGAGATGACGAACTCAAGGGCTACGAATTGGCGATCGGGCACGTCAACGATGGCAACGAACTCATCCGCAAGATGGCTCCCAAGGTGAGCAAGGGTTTGCTCGGCAAGCGGCTCATCTACGGCGTCGCTGATTCCGAGTTGAAGCCGAACGTCGCGGTGCAGAACCTCTCGAAGTTCATCTCCGAGAACAAGGCCATCATGGTTACCGGAAGCTGCTCGAGCGCCGTGGCGGTGGCCTGCAACAAGTTAGGGCAGCGAGAAAAGGTGATCTACCTGCCCGGGGTCAGCGGTTCCAACGACACCACCGGGAAGGACTGCACCCGCTACTCGTTCCGCACCTGCTTCTATGGCCAGACCTCCTCCGCCGCGCTCAGCCCGGTGCTGATCAAGAACCTCGGGCGGAACAAGAAGGTGGCCTACATGACCCCGGATTATACGTATGGTCATACCGTGCAACACTCGATGGAGGAGTACCTCAGCAAGGGCGGCTGGACCACGGTGACCAACCAGGTCTCGCCGCTCGGAACCAGCGATTTCAGTTCCTACCTGCTCAATATCGCCAACAGCGGCGCCGACGTGCTGGTCAATATCAACTGGGGCAATGACGCCGTCGCCTCGACCAAGCAGGCCAACCAGTTCGGTATCCTGAAGAAGATGACCCTGGTAGTGGCATATTCCGTGCCATTCCTCGCCAAGGAGGTCGGACCCGAGATCACCCAGGGCGTCTTCACCGCCACAGACTGGTGGTGGACGCTCGAGGACAAATATCCGCTGTCCAAGATGTTCCTCGACGAGTTTCGGAAGAAATACAACTACACGCCGGACTGGACCGCCGAGACGGGGTATATGCAGATCGCTTGCTGGGCGCGGATGGTCTCCGAGGCCGGAACCTACTATCCGCCGAGCGTGATCAAGACCTATGAGCAGGGCCAGCATTTCGATTCGCTGCTGGGCGAGGTGTGGTTCCGGCCGGAGGATCACCAGCTCGTCCGCCCGGTGTTCATCCAGCGCGGCAAGAAGCCCTCCGAGATGAAGAGCCCGGACGATTACTGGGATGTCATCGACACTGTGCCCGGGCCAGGCATCATGCAGGCGCCCGGCGCGTTCGGCTGCAAACTCGGGCCTTACACTTAGAGCGGCCATGCCACGTCCCGTTGAGGCGGTGATCCGGTCAGCCCGCGACTTCCTGGGCGGGCGGCTCACCACCAACGCCGCACTTCGCGAGCATCACTCGCACGGTCAGGACACCCAGCCTCCGGCGCTGCCCGACGCGGTGGCATTCATCGAGACCTCCGATGAGGCGGCCCGGCTGCTCAATTTGTGCTACGCCCACGGCGTTCCCGTGGTGCCGTGGGGCGCCGGCACGTCGCTGGAGGGCCATGTGACCCCGGTGCGCGGCGGCATCACGCTCGACCTCTCGCGCATGACGCGCATCATCGAGGTAAGCCAGCCCGACATGGACTGCCGCGTGGAAGCCGGCGTCACCCGCCCGCTGCTCAACGAGCATTTGCGCGATCAGGGACTTTTTTTCCCAGTCGATCCCGGCACCGCTCTTTGCACGTTGGGCGGGATGTGCGCCACGCGCGCGTCGGGCACCAACGCCGTTCGCTACGGCACGATCCGCGAGAACGTGCTGGGGCTGACAGTGGCGCTCGCCGACGGGCGGTTAATCAAAACCGGCGGGCGGGTGCGGAAATCGTCCACCGGTTACGATCTCACACGGCTGTTCATCGGCTCGGAAGGCACGCTCGGCGTCATCACCGAAATCCAGCTCCGCTTACACGGCATCCCGGAAGCAATCTCCTCCGCCGCTTGCCAGTTCCCTGAGCTTCGCGGCGCCGTGGACACGGCGATCGCGGTGATGCAGTCGGGCGTTCCCGTGGCACGAATGGAACTGCTCGACGATGTGCAGATGGGCGCCTGCATCGCCTACTCGAAGCTCGACGGGCTGGAGCCGCTACCGAGCCTGTTCTTCGAGTTCCACGGAACGCCGGCCTCGGTTGCCGAACAGGCCCGGCAGGCCGAGGAGATCGCCAAGGACTGCGGTGCCAAGGGGTTCCGCTGGGCAACCGACCCGGCTGAGCGGGTCAAACTCTGGCAAGCGCGGCACGACGCGCTCTGGGCGGCGCTGGCGCTCAAGCCGGGGCACCAGGCGCTTACCACCGATTCCATCGTGCCGATCTCCCGGCTCGACGAGGCCATTCTTGGCACCAAGGAGGACATCCTCGCCTCCGGCCTGACCGCGGCCGTGGTTGGGCATGTGGGCGATGGCAACTTCCATACCGTGATCCTGGTACCGCCCGAGCCCGACGCGCTCGCGCGCGCCTGGGAACTCGACAAGAAGATCGTCGCGCGCGCGCTCGCGGCGGAGGGCTCGTGCAGCGGCGAGCATGGCGTCGGGATCGGCAAGCGCGAGTTCCTGGAGCAAGAGCACGGGGCGGAGGCGCTGGCGGTGATGCGTTCGGTCAAACTGGCGCTCGATCCGCGGGGCATCCTGAACCCGGGGAAGGTTTTCTTGAACTGATCCGAAGCGGCCCTCATCTTCCGGGACAGCAATGCGACAAGGGAAAAACGATGATGCGTCTCGCTATCATGTCCGGCGCGCTTCTCGGCATGGTCCTAACCGCCGCTCCGGTCCTCGCGCAGTCCACCGAGACGACGCGAGCGCAAGACCAGGGAGGGTGGGCAAGCCAGGATTTCCGGAGCGCGGGCGGCAATCTCGGCAATGCCGCGCATAATACTGGGCAGGGGCTGGAGCACGGCTGGCACGCGACGGAACAAGGCGCCGCGGCGGGCTGGCACGCGACGAAAAATGACGCCGCCGCGGGCTGGCAGGCAACGAAGGAGGGCGCCGAGGCGGGCTGGCAGTCAACGAAGGAGCGCGAGGCCCAACCGGAGCGGTGACGCCGACGCGGTTCGGCGTCTCGCGCGTGTAGCCGCCGCCCTAGCCCCATCGCCAGGCGCGGAGCGGATTGCCTGGGGAAAGGTGATCCGCTTGCCTAACACGATTGGCGGACCGAACGCCTGACTCTTGCGTGCTTGTCCGTCGGACAGGCTAGGAGGATGGCGGATGCAAGTATCCGGGGTCACGCTGGTCGGGATCGACGCGGAGACAGGGTACAAGGTGCTGCTCACCTTGATCCTCGTCGCGGTGTTCGTGGTGCTGCGCTCCGCGCTCGGGCTGGTGATCCGGTGGGTCTCCCGCCCCGAGCTGCTTCAGCTCCGCTTTTGGACCCAGCAATTCGCCAGCCTTCTGACGGGCGTCATTCTGCTGATGGGCCTCGTCTCGATCTGGTTCAACAACGCCCAGCAGCTCGCCACTATTCTCGGGCTGTTCAGCGCCGGGCTTGCTTTCGCCTTGCAGAAGGTGATCACCGCCATCGCGGGGTATTTCGTCATCCTGCGGGGAAATATGTTCAAGGTGGGCGACCGTATCGTCATGGCCTCGAATGTACGGGGTGACGTGATCGGCGTGGGCTTCATGCAGACGACCATCATGGAGATGGGACAGCCGCCGGCGCTGCAGTCGGCCGAGCCCGCCGTCTGGGTCGAGGGGCGGCAGTTCACCGGGCGCATCGTGACCGTCAGCAACGCCACGATCTTCGACGAGCCCGTGTACAACTATAGCCGCGACTTCCCGCTGATCTGGGAAGAGATGCGCCTGACGATCGGCTACGGGTCCGATCACGCGCGCGCCGAACGGATCATGCTCGCCTGCGCCGAAAGGCATAGCGCGGCGTTGCAGGAGCAGGCGCGCGCGGGGGTCAGGCTGATGCTCGACCGCTACGGGATGCCGAATGCTGACATGACGCCGAGGGTGTTCTACAGCCTGACCAACAACTGGATTGAACTCGCGCTGCGGTTCGTGGCCCCACCCCATGGCAGCCGGGTGATGAAGGACGCGATGAGCCGTGAGATCCTGCGGGAGTTCGAGCAGGCAGGCATCGGGATCGCATCCTCCACCTATGACATCGTCGGTCTGCCTCCGATCCGGATCGTGCGCGAGGGGGGCGGCACCGACCTCGCGGTGGATGGCCGGGTCAAGCCCAGTCAAGCCCCGCAATGACTGATTTAAGCCGCGGCGCGGAACGTCTGTGGAATCCCCGCCTTCGGCACCTGGCCGTGCATCGGCTCATCCGGCAGCCCCTCATGCAACAGCGTGCGGGCCTGCATCAGCTTCGGAAGATCGATGCCCGTCTCGAAGCCCATGCTTTCCAGCATGAACACCAGATCCTCGGTGACGATATTGCCCGATGCGCCGGGCGCGTACGGGCAGCCGCCAAGCCCGGCCAGGGAGGAATTGAAGGCGCGGATGCCCTCCTCCAGCCCGGCGAGCGCATTGGCGAGCCCGAGGCCCATCGTGTCGTGCAAGTGCAGTCCATGCAGCACCGGGCCGATCGCGTCCCGGACCGCGCGCACCACCTCCTTGATCTGCGCCGGATGGCCGTAGCCCACCGTATCGGCCAGCATGATCTTGTCCGCGCCCGCGCGGGCGAGGCCGAAGGCCACTTCGACTACCTTCGCGGTCGGCACCACGCCGTCGATCGAGCAACCGAAAGCAGTGGAGCAAGCAGCGATCACCTCCATCCGCCGGGGCTGCGCCTTCACCCACTCCATCAACCGGCCGACTTCGACGATGCTCTCCGCAGGCGCGCGGTTGAGGTTTGAGCGGCTATGCCCCTCGCTGACCGAAACCGGCACGCTGATCTTGTGCGCCCCCGTTTTGTAGGCGTCCTGCGCGCCGCGCAGATTGGGCACGAGAGCGATCACCGTGAGGCCTGGTATTGCCAACGAGCGGCGCACCACCTCCTCAGTGTCGGCCATCTGCGGGATGACGCGCGGCGGGACGAAGCTGCCCACCTCGATCTCTTTCACCCCGGCGGCGGCGATGGCGGCGATCCACCGCAGCTTCGCATCGGTTGCCATACGCGACTTGGCGATCTGCAACCCATCGCGGGGACCAACTTCGCAGATACTGACATGCTCGTTCATGGCGGCGGCACCTCGCAGGCAAGAATGCTTCCGGTTTCGGATTCGGTGATCACCAGCGTCTGGCCGTCCGGGGCGAGGGCGCAGTTGGTGACCATCCGTCCGGCGCAACTGTCGATCCGATAGAGCGGCTCGCCTTGCGGGTCCACCACCCAGACGCAGCCGTGCCCGGGATTGGCGATATAGAGCCGATCCGCCGCATCCATCGCGAGGCCGTCCGGCCCGGACGTGCCAGGCGGCACGCGCGCGAAGCATTGCGCCTTGGCCACCACCGCGTCCGGGCGCAGCAGGAAGCGCCAGACCTCGCAGGAGCGGGTCATCGCGACGTACACGTATGTCTGTGCCGTGTTCAGCACGATTCCGTTGGGACTAGGGCCGGTGGCGATCAGCCGATCGAGCCGGCCATCGGAATGCAGCCGCCACACCCGGCCAGTCGGGTCTTGCAAGCCGGTCTGGCCCTGGTCGGTGAACAGCACCGAGCCATCCTCGTGCAAGGTGAGGTCGTTCAGCCCCTTGAAGCCTTCGCTCATGACGGTCTGGAGCAGCGGCGTCGCCGCGCCGCTCGCCGGGTCGATGCGCATCAGCCCGCGCCGGTAATCAGCCGCGAGCAGCGCGCCATCCGGCAGCACCTTGAGCCCGTTCGGCCACCCGTCGTATTCGGCCGCCCCCGTCCAGGCGTCGCCCTCGATGCGGAAGATGCGGCCGTATGGGATGTCCACCACATGCAGCCGCCCCGCCGCATCGAAGCAAGGGCCTTCGAGGAAGCAATCCACAGGGGCGCCGGCGCGGTTGGCGTCGGCCCATTCGCTTCGCTGCATCCGGCGGAACCGCTCTGGCATCCGGGTCAGGACGCGCGTGGGTAGCCTCGCGGGGGGTTCGGCCCACATGACCCAAGCCTGCGGCGGGCGCCGCCGCGACGCAAGACCGGCATTGACCCCCGGCCCGGCTCCCCGTACTTCACGGGTTGTTTGGCTGCGGCCGGAGACGATCGAACATGACCTTCCGCTTGCCGGCGGCTGCGCTCACCGCGCTGCTGCTCGCCATCGGCGTCGCGGGTGCGCAGATGCCCAAGGCCGGGCCGCCCGGGGTCGGCGTGGTGCGCGCCGAGCCCCAGCCGATCACGGAATCTTCGGAGTTCGTCGGCCGCATCCAGGCACCCCAGCGAGTGGCGCTGGTGGCGCGCGTCACCGCGTTCCTCGAGCAGCAGAACTTCGTCGAAGGATCTGAGGTCAAGAAGGGCGATTTGCTCTATGTGCTCGAGCAGCCGCCGTTCCAAGCGGACTTGGCGGCCAAGCAGGCGGCGGTGCAGCAGGCGCAGGCGCAATTGCAGAACGCCAAGCTCACCTATGATCGGGCGGCGTCGCTGCTGAGAACGCCGGCGGGCCAGCAATCGGCGGTGGACACGGCCCGCGCCACCTTGCTCTCCGACGCCGCCCAAGTGCAGTCGGCCGAGGCGCAGCAGCGCCAATCGGCCATCAACCTGAGCTATACCGAAATCCACGCGCCGATCGAAGGCAAGATCGGCCGCACCTCGGTGACGCCGGGCAATGTCGTCTCACCCGGCTCCGGCACGCTGACCAGGATCGTCAGCCAAGATCCGATGTACGTCGTGTTCCCGATCTCGCTGCGCACGAACTTGGACCTCAGGCACCGATACGCCGACAAAGGCGGGTTGAAGGCGGTTGTCGTCAAGCTTAGGCTGCCGGACGGCCGAACCTACGGCCAGATCGGCACGCTCGACTTCGTGGACAACACGGTTTCCCCCAGCACCGACTCGATCACGCTGCGCGGCAGCATCCCTAACCCGCCAGTCAGCGGCGCAAAGGTCAACCAGGCGACCGTGCGCGAGCTGGTGGACGGGGAGTTCGTCACCGTGATGCTGGAAGGCGCGGAGCCGGTGCAACTGCTCGCTATCCCGCGTGCCGCCGTTCTATCCGACTTGCGGGGCGATTACGTCTATACCGTCGATGCGCAGAACAAGGTGCGCGAGGCGCGCGTGCAACTCGGCCAATCCACGCCTTCGACCGCGACCGTGCTCACCGGGTTGACACAGGGCGAGACGGTGATCGTGGACGGGGTGCAGAAGGTGCACCCGGGCATAACCGTCGTGCCGGGCCCGGCCGCCCCAACCCCTGGCGCTAGCCCGGCTGAGCTGAAGCGCGCGAACGCGTCGCCGACGCCAGCCAAGGCGAGCGCCACGGCCGCGCGATGATCTCCTCGGTCTTCATCCGCCGGCCGCGGCTGGCGATCGTCATCGCCATCGTCATCACCATCGCCGGCGTGCTTGCGATGACGCGCATTCCCGTCTCGCAACTGCCCGACATCGTCCCGCCGCAGGTCACCGTAACCGCGAGCTATCCAGGCGCCTCCGCGGCGGTGGTCGAGAGCGCCATTGCCCAGCCGATCGAGCAGCAGGTGGTCGGCGTGGACAAGATGCTCTACATGAAGTCGAGCAGCGGCAATGACGGCAGCTATAACCTGTCGGTCAGCTTCGCGCTCGGCTCCAATCCCGACATCGACACCGTCAACGTCAACAACCGTGTGCAGACAGCGCTCGCTCTGCTGCCGGCGGAGGTGCAGCAGGAAGGCCTGACGGTCCAAAAGAAGTCCTCGGCAATCCTCGAGTTCCTGGCCCTCTACAGCGACGATCCGAAGATGGACACGCTGTTCATCACCAATTACGCGCTGATCAACGTGCTCGACCAGCTCTCGCGCACGCCGGGCGTCGGCCAGGCCACCCTGTTCAGCCAGCTCAACTACTCCATGCGGCTGTGGCTCAACACGGACAGGCTGGCGGAGCTTGGCCTCTCACCATCGGACATCGTGACCGCGGTGCAGCAGCAAAACGTGGTGGCGCCCGTGGGGCGGATCGGCGCGCGGCCGATCGGTAACGGCCAGCAGTTCCAGTTCAACCTGCAAACGCAGGGGCGGCTGGTTACCCCCGCGCAGTTCGGCAACATCGTGATCCGCGCGAACCCGGACGGCTCGGTGCTGCGCGTGCGCGACGTGGCGGATGTACAGCTCGGCGCCCTGAACATGGACCGGGAGACGCGGCTGAACGGTCGGCCCGCCGTGCCCATCGGGATCTACCTCGCGCCCGGGGCCAACGCGGTACAAACGGCGGCGGCCGTGCGCGCGACCCTGGAGCGCCTGGCGCCCCGCTATCCCACGGGCCTGCATTCCCTGGTGATGTACGACACGACCGAGTTCGTGCGCGACACGGTGCGCGAGGTGGTGAAGACGCTGGCCGAGGCGTTCGGACTGGTCGTGCTGGTCGTATTCCTGTTCTTGGGAAGCGTGCGCGCGACCATCATCCCCACCGTCGCGGTGCCGGTCAGCCTGATCGGCACCTTCGCCGCCCTGCTCGCGCTTGGCTACTCGATCAACACCGTCTCGCTCCTCGCGATGGTGCTGGCGATCGGCATCGTGGTGGACGACGCGATCGTGGTGGTGGAGAACGTCGAGCGCGTGATGGAGGAGGAGCCGGCGCTCTCGCCCGCTGAGGCGACGCTCAAGGCGATGCGCCAGATCACCGCGCCGATCGTAGCGATCTCGCTCGTCTTGCTGTCGGTGTTCGTCCCGGTGGGCTTCATCCCCGGTCTCTCCGGAATCCTTTTCCGTCAATTCGCGGTGACGATCAGTTGCGCGATGGTGATCTCGGCGATCAACGCGCTGACGCTGTCGCCGGCGCTATGCGTATTGTTCCTGCGCCACACCGGCCGCAAGCGCGGGATCATGGGATGGGTGCTGAACGGCATCGATCATGTGCGCAACGGCTATGCGGGCTCGGTGCGCCGGCTGGTCAGGGTCTCGGCTCTGTCCGTCCTCTTGGTGCTGGTGTTCGCCGCCGGATCGGGCTGGATGATGATGCACACTCCGACCGGTTTCTTGCCGGAGGAGGATCAGGGCGCCTTCTTCATCTCCGTGCAGCTCCCAGACGGCGCCTCGGTCGCGCGCAGCGGCGACGTGGCAGGGCGCGTCGAGCAGATCCTCAAGCGTATGCCGCAGGTGCAGGACACGCTCTCGATCATCGGCTTCTCGCTGCTCGACGGCGTGCAGGAACCGAACAACGTGTTCATGGTCGCGCGGCTGAAACCGTTCGCCGACCGTGTCGGCGCCGCCAATTCGGTGCAGGCGCTGGTGGGACGGACCTTCGGGGCGGCGCAGCAGATCCGCTCCGCCGTGATATTCCCATTCAACCTGCCGCCGATCATTGGGCTCGGCACCGGCTCCGGCTTTGAGTATGATCTGGAGGCGCTGCAAGGCCAGGAGCCGGCACAGAACGGGCAAGTCATGCGCGGGTTGGTGGCAGCGGCGAACCAAAACCCGAGCCTGGCCCGCGTCTTCTCCACGTTCACCGCCGACAATCCTTCGCTGTTCCTCGATCTCGACCGCGACAAGGCGGCGGCGCTCGGGCTCAACATCGAGGACGTGTTCACCGCGCTCCAGGCCACGCTGGGCGGCTTCTACATCAACAACTTCAACCTGTATGGCCGCACCTGGCAGGTGAATTTGCAAGGGCAAGAGTCCGATCGCAACGACATCCCGGCGATTTGGCGCATTTACGTCCGCAACAAACTGGGCGAGATGGTACCCCTGCGCTCGATCGCCTCATTGCGCTTCATTACTGGTCCCCAAGTGATCACGCGCTACAACAACTACCGGGCGATCAGCATTAACGGGGGCCCGGCACCCGGCGTGTCGTCGGGCACGGCGCTCGCCGCCATGTCAAACATTTCCAATGCGAACCTGCCCCGCGGCTACGGGTTCGAGTGGACCGGCACTGCCTACCAGGAACAGCTCGCCTCGGGGCAGACCGGCATCATCCTCGGACTGGCGGTCCTGTTCGCCTATCTGTTCCTGGTGGGGCTCTATGAAAGCTGGACCATCCCAATCCCCGTGCTGCTGTCGGTGGTGGTCGGCGTGCTCGGTGCCTTTATCGGCATCGTCGTGGCGGGTCTGTCGGTCGATCTCTATGCCCAGATCGGCCTCGTGGTGCTGATCGCGCTGGCGGCGAAGAACGCCATCCTGATCATCGAGTTCGCCAAGGAGCAGCGCGAAGCGGGGGTGCCGATCCGCGAGGCCGCGGTGCTTGGCGCCCGCCTGCGCTTCCGGGCGGTGATGATGACCTCGGTGGCGTTCATCCTGGGACTGATCCCGTTGGTGACCGCGCACGGGGCGGCGATGCTCAGCCGGCGCGATGTGGGTACCGCCGTGTTCGCCGGCATGATCGCGGCAAGCTCAATTGGCATTTTCCTAATCCCGATGCTCTACGTCACCTTCCAGTCAATGCGCGAGCGGGTGAAGGCACGGTTCGGCTAGCCTGGCGAAACGGTTAGCTCGCAAGAAAGTCACGACTTCAAGCGGTTTTGGCCGCCGCGAATTGATACCGCTGGCCATACCAGCGGCTAAGCTGAGGTCGTCCGGGAACGAAATGGAGAGCGCATGATCGCCAAGACGCCTGTCGCCGCCGCCTTGGCCGTGCTGGTCGTGGGCTACGTTGCCTATCCTTGTACCACCTTCTACCGCCTGAACGCCGCCGTGCGGACCGGGAACGCGCGAGAGCTGCGCAAGCTGGTGGACTGGTCCTCGGTGCAAGAGGGCGTGAAGGAGGATTTGGCCGACGACCCGGCCGGCCCTGGCGGCCAGGAGCTGGCGCCATTCGGCAGCTCGTTCATCAAAGGCGCCGCGGTGGATGGAAGGATGACTCCCGACGGCCTGCTCACGACGTTGCGGGACGCCGGGCCGACGGCGGGCCAAAGAGGGGGGTTCGAGTACGCGTATTTCACGGGGCCAGCGAGCTTCATGGTCGTGCTCGGCACAGGCCAGCGGCATCAGCGGATCAAGTTGCTGATGCAGTTGCAGGACGGCTCTTGGCGCGTCACGCGGGCATGGCTGCCTGAGGAGCTTCTGAGCAAGGCGAGGCAATCCACAACCGCGACGAGAGACTGAGGGCGGAATGACGATGTTCGGCAGAACGGCGTTGGCAGCCGTGATCGCCGTAGGCGTGATTGGCGCTGGCGGGTCAGGCCCAGCGACCGCCCAAAATAGCAACACCCCTGCCTCCGGCAGCCCAAAACACGGCGGCACGGCACCCGGAGTGACCGGCTGGCCGCAACGGATGACGGAACTGCAAGCGTACAAGGAACTACAGGCCAGGGGCTACACCGGCATTGGCTACATGGACAATGACGGGGATCACTTCACCGCCGACGCGACGAAGGACGGCAAGCAGTTCCGGGTGACGGTGGATGCGAAGAGCGGGTCGATCCTGGCGGTGCCCGCGGACTGATCGCGTGCACGTTGCGCCGAACCTGGATGCCTCAGCTCTCCAGTTCGCTGTCCCAATAGAGGAAGTCGCGCCAGCTCTGGTGTAGGTAGTTGGGCGGGAAGGCGCGGCCCTGCTCCTGCAATTCCCAGGTGGTGGGCTGTCGCGGGTGCGAGCGGGGCGACATTGCGCATTCGCGCGGCACCCGCGAGCCCTTGCGCAAGTTGCACTCCCCGCAGGCGGTGACGACGTTCTGCCATGTCGTCCGCCCACCCCGGCTACGCGGGACCACATGATCGAACGTCAGGTCATGCGCCGGGTAGCGGCCGCCGCAATACTGGCAGGTGAAACCGTCGCGCAGGAACACGTTGAAGCGCGTAAAGGCCGGCCGGCGCGCCGACGGGATGTAGTCCTTCAGCGCGATCACACTCGGCAGGCGCATGACCACGCTGGGCGAGCGAACCTCGGTTTCATACTCGCTCAGCACCGAAACCCGGTCGAGGAACACCGCCTTCACCGCGTCCTGCCAGGCCCAGACCGAAAGGGGGAAATAGGACAGCGGACGGAAATCCGCATTCAGGACAAGCGCCGGAAAATGCTGTCCGCCGTCGGGCAAACGCAGCTCCTGTTCCTCCGGAGCGCCAGGCGTGGGGGCGTTGGCTCGCCGACCCGCCCACATATTGTGCGCCGCCGAAAATCTGAGCCTTTATCGCAGAGGCCGCCCCGCGCCGCAACCCGTGTTGCCGAAGTGTCACACCGATGCCGAGCGGGGGATCTCGAGCGGCGTTAAACCATCGTCTGCATGTCGGCATCCACGCTGATCGCCTGCCCGCTGATCGTGGCCCCGAAGGGGCTGGCAAGATAAAGCGCCATGTTGGCAATGTCCTGCTGGGTGACGAAGCAGCGCAGGCTGGTGGTGGCGACCATGCGTTCGGCCATCTCGGTCTCGGAGATGCCGGCGGCCTCGGCCTTGGCCTTGATCACAGCGCGGATGCGCGCCCCGTCCACCGGCCCGGGCAAGATGGCGTTGACGCGGATGCCATCGGGGCCAAGCTCGATCGCGAGCGACTTGGTCAGGCCGATCACGCCCCATTTGGCGGCCGAGTAGGGCGCGCGCAGCGGGAAGCCGAAACGCCCCGCCGCCGAGCTGAGATTGACGATCGCGCCCCCGCCGGCGCCTCGCAGCGCCGGGATGGCGCGGCGGGCGCAGTGGAACATGCTGGCCAGATCGACCTGCAGCGTCGCCTCCAGCGCCTCCGGCGTGACCTCCTCCACGCGTGCGGTGGGCCCGGCGATCCCGGCGTTGTTCACCAGCACGTCCAACCCGCCGAGATGACCGAGCGCCGCGTCGATGAAGGCGGCGTTATCGGATGGCCGCCCAGCGTCGGCGCGCATCCCCGCATGGCCGCACGCAGCGAGCGCCGCTTCGTCCACGTCCGAGACGAAGACGCGGGCGCCGCAGGCGGCGAAGCTGTCGGCCATGACCCTGCCGATGCCGTTGGCCCCGGCGCTGATGGCGACCCTGACCTCGCTCAGATCGACGGTGAGGGGCGTGCGTGCGCCTGCGACCATTTGATCCTCCGGATTGCCGCTAATCGCATAGGTTACGGCGAGAACAAAGGGATGAGAACCGCCATGTCGGAAGCAGGGCACCCGCCGATGCCGCCCGTCACCCCCCATCTCGTCGTGGCCGATGCCCAAGCGGCAATCGGGTTCTAGGAACAGGCGTTCGGCGCGCGCGAGGTGTTCCGGTTGCCGGCTGAGGACGGAAGGCGCCTGCTGCACGCCTCGCTCGCCCTGAACGGCGCCGTCGTGATGCTGTGCGACGATTTTCCGGAGTTCAACGAGGGACGTTCACGCGCGCCCTCGGAGCAAGTTGCGCCGCCGATAACAATCCATCTGGAGGTGCCGGACGTCGATGCCGCGCTCGCGCGCGCGGCCGAAGCGGGTGCGGTGGTGGTCATGCCGGCGAACGACATGTTCTGGGGCCAACGTTACGCCAAGCTCCGCGATCCGTTCGGGCATGAATGGTCGCTGGGCGGCCCGTTGAAGCGATCCTAAGCGTGTCAGGCCGTGGAAGTCTTGCCCCACATCCCGGTATAATTCAGTCATGGTCGCCCTGCGCAAACCGTGCCCGGAACGCCAGACCGTCGCCGAGTTCCTGGCGTGGGATAGCGGCGACCGCTCCGGGCGATTGTGGCAACTCCGCGACGGGGTGCCCGAGGCTATGGCGCCCGCCACCGAGGCACACGGCGCGATCCAGGCAGAGCTGGCCCGCCTGATTGGCAACCACCTAGTCCAGTCCGGCAGCCGGTGCCGTCTGATCGTGAATGCCGGCGTTGTGCCGCGGGTCCGCGCCGCCCACAATGTCCGCATCCCGGACCTTGCGGTAACCTGCTCTCCGCCCGGCCGCGAGCGACTGATGACCGACCCGGTGCTGCTGGTCGAGATCCTGTCGCCTTCCAATGCCGCCGAGACTTGGGCGAATGTCTGGACCTACACGACTATCCCGAGCGTCGCGGACATCCTGGTGATCTCCAGCACCGAAATGCGCGCCGACCTGTTGCAGCGCGCGCCGGACGGCAATTGGCCTGAGACGCCCGCGGTGATCGGCCCCGGCGAAACGCTGCACCTGGAAAGCATCGGGCTGGAGCTAGCCCTCGCGGCCGCGTATCGCACGACGTCGACCGGCTAGACGAGTGCCGCCGCTCTACATTGTCCTGGGCTACGCGCTCGGCTCGATCCCGTTCGGCTGGCTGCTCACCCGCGCCGCGGGACTCGGCGATATCCGCGGCATTGGCTCCGGCAGTATTGGCGCAACCAACGTGCTGCGCACCGGCCGCAAGGGACTGGCGGCCACGACGCTGTTGCTCGACGCCGTAAAAGGCGCCGTGGCGGTGCTGCTCGGCTTCTGGCTCGCGGGACACGAGGCCGGGTTGTGGGCCGGAGGCGGGGCCGTGCTCGGGCATTTATTCCCCGTCTGGCTCGGCTTTCGCGGCGGCAAGGGCGTGGCGACTGGGCTCGGCGTGCTGCTCGCCGCCGCCTGGCCGGTCGGCGTGCTCGCCTGCGCGACCTGGCTCGTCACGGCGAAGCTCGCGCGCATCTCCTCGCTATCGGCCCTGGCCGCCTTCGCGCTCACGCCGCTGTTCGCCTGGGCGCTTGCCGACGGCGGCCTCGTTAAGCTTTCCTTGGCGATTGCCGTGGTTGTGTTCGCCCGACATCACGCCAACATCCGCCGGCTGCTCGCCGGCACGGAGCCGCGAATCGGCGCCAAGGCGTGAACGGGGAGCCTTCGATGCGCCGCAAGGACGGGCTGAACGACACCCGCGATCACCTCCGGCTCGCCCGCGCCGAGGGTGTCGGGCCGGTCGCCTATCGTCGAATGCTGGCCCGCTACGGCTCGGCCGCCGCTGCCATCGAGGCGCTTCCTGCCCTGGCCCGCGCCGGCGGGAAGACCGGGGCGCCGGCTGTTCCCACTGAGGGGGAAATCGCGCGCGAGCTGGAACGGTTGGCGAAACTCGGCGGCAGGCTGCTGATCCTTGGCCGGCCGGATTACCCGTCGCTGCTGGCCCTGCTCGATGATGCGCCGCCGGTGCTGGCAGCACTCGGAGACGTGCGGACGCTCTCCGCGCGCGCGGTGGCGTTGGTCGGCGGCCGGAACGCCTCCGCCAACGGCCAGCGCATGGCCGAAACGCTAGCTGAAGAATTGGCGACCGCCGGCCTGATTGTCGTCTCCGGCCTCGCGCGCGGCGTGGATGCCGCCGCCCATCAGGGCGCCTTGCGCGGCGGCAGCACGATCGCTGCGGTCGCCGGCGCGCTCGATTGCCCCTATCCGCCCGAGCACGCCGACTTGCAGCGCCGAATTGCCCAGCAGGGCGCGGTCATCTCCGAGGCGCCGCTCGGCACCGTCCCGCAAGCGCGCCATTTCCCGCGCCGCAACCGCCTGATCGCCGGTCTCGCCCTGGGAGTGGTGGTGATCGAGGCGGCGCCGCGCTCCGGCAGCCTGATTACCGCCCGGCTCGCCCAAGAGGCTGGGCGTGAGCTGTTCGCGGTCCCAGGTTCCCCATTGGACCCGCGCGCGCGCGGGTCCAATGACCTGATTCGCCAGGGCGCGCACCTGACCGAGACCGCGGAAGACGTGCTTGCGAATCTCCCGGACCATCCGCTGCGGCAGGGCCTGGCCCGCGCTCCGCTATTCGCCAATGGAGCGGCGAGGGGCACGCCGGACCGCCTCGCCGAATCTGCGCCGGCCTGGGAGGAGCCGCCCGAACCACCTTCCAGCCTGGATGCTGCCCGACTGCAAGTAGTTGAATTGCTTGATGCAGCTCCGACGGCTGTTGACGACGTGGTGCGCCGCTGCCAGTTCTCTCCCGCCGCCGTGATGGCGGCACTGCTGGAACTGGAACTGGCGGGGCGGATTGAGAGCCTGCCGGGAGCACGAATCGCGCTCCTGCCATAACCGCCCCGGCCAACCGACAGGACAAAATGCCCGACGTCGTTGTAGTCGAATCTCCCGCCAAGGCCAAGACGATCAATCGCTATCTCGGTGACAAGTTCACCGTTCTGGCGAGCTTCGGCCATGTCCGGGATCTGCCGCCCAAGGATGGCTCGGTCCGCCCCGACCAGGATTTTGCCATGGACTGGGAGGCGGACGTTCGGGGGGAAAGGCAAGTCAGCGCTATCGCCAAGGCGCTCAAGGGCGCGAGCACCTTGTATCTCGCCACGGACCCCGACCGCGAGGGGGAGGCGATTTCGTGGCATGTGCGCGCCATGCTGGACGAAAAGCGCGCCCTGAAGGGCGTCGATGTCCGGCGGATCACCTTCAACGAGATCACCCGCAGCGCCATCCGTGCCGCCATCGCGCATCCGCGCGACCTCGACCAGCCGTTGATCGAGGCATATCTCGCCCGCCGGGCGCTTGACTACCTCGTGGGCTTCACGCTCTCGCCGGTTCTTTGGCGCAAGCTGCCGGGCAGCCGCAGTGCCGGGCGCGTGCAATCGGTCGCCTTGCGGCTGATCTGCGAGCGCGAGGCGGAGATCGAGATCTTTCGCCCGCGCGAGTACCTGGACGGTTGAGGCTGCATTCACCACACCGGCAGGCGCCCCGTTCACCGCCCGGCTCACCCATCTCGACGGCCGCAAGCTCGACCAGTTCGACCTGACCACCGAGGCCGCCGCGCTCCGCGCCAAGGCGGCGGTCGAGGGGGGCCGGTTCCAGGTCGGCTGGGTCGAGCGCAAGCGGGTCAAGCGCAACCCGCCGGCCCCCTTCACGACCTCCACCTTGCAGCAGGAGGCCTCGCGCAAGCTGGGGTTCGGCGCGCAGCAGACGATGCGGACCGCACAGCAGCTTTACGAAGGCATGGACGTGGGCGGCGAAAGCGTCGGGCTGATCACCTACATGCGCACCGATGGCGTGCAGATGGCCCGCGAGGCGATCGCGTCGATCCGCGAGCACGTGTTGGCAGCAAACGGCCCCGACTACCTGCCGGCCGCCCCCCGCGAATACACGAGCAAGGCAAAGAACGCGCAGGAGGCGCACGAGGCGATCCGTCCGACCGATGTCGGGCGCACGCCGGAGAGCGTGGCGCCGTCCCTAAGCGCCGACCAGCGCCGGCTTTACGAGCTAATCTGGAAGCGCGCCGTGGCCTCGCAGATGCAATCGGCGGAGCTGGACCAGGTCACGGTGGACGTGACCAACGGCATCAACGGCCAGCAAGGGGGTATCCGGCTGCGCGCCACCGGCTCGGTCGTGGCTTTTGACGGGTTCCTCAAGCTTTACCGCGAGGATCAGGACGACGCGGCCGAGGACGAAGACGGCCGGATGCTGCCGCCGATGGCCGAACGCGACCCGCTAGAGCGTGGGGCGGTGGACGCCACGCAGCATTTCACCCAACCGCCGCCCCGATTTTCCGAAGCCAGCCTGGTCAAGAAGCTGGAGGAGCTGGGCATCGGCCGCCCCTCCACGTATGCCTCGATCCTCTCGGTGTTGCAGGACCGCAAATACGTGCGGCTGGAGAAGCGCCGCTTCCTGCCCGAAGATCGCGGCCGGCTGGTCACGGCGTTCCTGACCAGCTTCTTCGACCACTACGTCGAGACCGGCTTCACCGCGGACATGGAGGAGAAGCTCGACGACATCGCCGATGGTGAGGCCGACTGGCGCGCCGTCATGCGCGCCTTCTGGGAGGAGTTCTCCCGCGCCGTCGAGCAGACCAGGGATCTGAAGATCAGCGATGTGATCGCCGCGCTCGACCAGGATCTCGGGCCGCATTTCTTTCCCGCCCGCGAGGACGGGTCGGACCCGCGCGCCTGCCCGGCGTGCGGCAACGGGCGGCTCGGGCTCAAGCTCGGCCGCTACGGCAGCTTCATCGGCTGCTCGAACTACCCCGCTTGCCAGTTCACCCGCCGGCTCGCGATCGAGACCGGCGAGGAGCAGGGCGAGACCCTGAAGGAAGGAATGCGGACGCTCGGCCCGAACCCCGAGACCGGCGAGGAGATCACTGTCCGTCGCGGCCCGTATGGGCTCTATGTCCAGCAGGGGGAGGCGAGCGAGGACAAGAAGGCGCCCAAGCCCAAGCGCACCTCGCTGCCGCGCGGGATGGACGGCGAGCAGATCACGCTAGAACAGGCGATCGGGCTGTTGTCCTTGCCCCGGGTCATCGGCATCCATCCCGAGACGCGCGAGACCATCGAGGCCGGGATCGGCCGGTTCGGCCCGTATGTGCGGATGGGCGCCGTGTACGGTTCGCTCGATCGCGACGACGACGTGCTGACCGTCGGCATCAACCGGGCGGTGGATCTGCTCGCCAAGAAGATGGCCAACATCCGCACGCTCGGGCTGCATCCGTCGGACAAGCAGCCGGTCGCCGTCCGCAAGGGCCGGTTTGGCCCGTTCGTGCAGCACGGCGCCACCGTCGCCAACCTCCCGCGCGGCACCACAATGGAGGAGGTGACGCTCGCCGACGCGCTCGCCCTGTTGGCCGAGAAGGGCAAGCAACTCAAGCCGCGCGGCGCGGCGGCGCGTAAGCAGGCGCGCGGCGGGCAGAAGAGGGCGGCCCCGCAGCCGGTGCCAGGGAAGGCGGCCCCGCAGCCGGTGCCAGGGAAGGCGGCCCCGACGGCGAAGCAGCCAGCCCAGCGGACCGTCAAGACCGCGGCGCGTAAAGCCACCTCCAAGAAGCCCGCCGGCAAGAAGTCTGGCGCACCAAAGAAGATAGCCAAGCGAGCTACACCGAGACGAGCCGCCGAGTGAGACAGAGCAGCTCATTCATTCGCGGGTGGTAATTGGCACAGCATAGGCGCGACCCGGCTCATCGGCCTCGGGGCGCCGGACTGCCCGAGACGACGGTGGTGCTCGTCACCGGAACTGATCCCGACGGCGATGCGCTCGCCCGTCCTGTCACGTGGGACAACGAAGGTCCGCCGCCACTAATCCTCATGGCCCCCGAGCCGCACGGACGGCCGGCGCTTGCGCCGGGCCAGCGTGTGCTGGCGCGCCTGCGCTCGGCCGGCCCCGGCCGATACGAGGGGCGCACGCTCAAGCGCCTAGCGGAAACGCCCGCCCGCGTGCTCGGCATTTTCCGGCCGGGCCGGCCCACCAACCGCATCCTGCCCACCGACCGGAGGGCCAAGGCGGAATGGGTGGTGCCGGCCGACGAGGACGCCGGCGCCGAAGCGGGCGAGATCGTGCTCGCCGAACCGCTTGCGGACCATCAACGATTCGGCCTCAAACCGGCGCGCGTCGTCGAACGGCTCGGGCGCATGGGCGACGCGCGTTCCGTGAGCCTTATTTCCATCGCCACCCACGACATCCCGCACGTATTTCCCGAAGCGGCGCTGTCAGAGGCCAGCCAAGCGGTCGCGGCACCGGTGGGGCGACGGCGAGACCTGCGCGACGTTCCGCTGGTCACGATCGACGGCGAGGACGCGCGGGACTTCGATGATGCGGTGTTCGCCGAACCTGACAATTCCCTATCGCCAGGAGGGTTCCGGCTGATCGTGGCGATTGCCGACGTGGCCCATTACGTCCGCCCCGGATCGGCGCTTGACCGCGCGGCACGCGAGCGGGGCAATAGCGTGTATTTCCCCGACCGGGTGGTGCCGATGCTGCCGGAGGCGCTGTCCAACGGCTGGTGCAGCTTGCGCCCGAAGGAGGATCGCGGCTGCCTGTTCGCCGAGCTGCGCATCGCCTCGGACGGGCGCAAACTCGATCAGCGGTTCGGGCGCGGGCTGATGCGCAGCGCCGCGCGTCTCACCTACGAGCAGGTCCAGGCTGTTGCCGATGGCAACCATACCCTCGGCGATGCAACGCTCGGACCGGCACTCGCCCATCTCTACGGCGCCTTCCGCGCGCTGCTCGCGGCCCGCCAACGGCGCGGCACGCTCGATCTCGACTTGCCGGAGCGCAAGGTGACGCTCGATTCCGCGGGCCGGGTCGCCTCGGTCGTGCCCCGGCCGCGCCTCGACAGCCACCGGCTAATCGAAGAGTTCATGATCCTCGCCAACGTCGCCGCGGCCGAGGAGCTGGAACGTCGCCACGCTCCCTGCATCTATCGGGTCCATGCCCCGCCGTCGGCGGAGAAGCTGGAGGGCCTGCGCGTCTTCCTCGGCGGGCTTGGGATTACGCTGCCAGCCAGCGACCAATTGCATCCACGCGATCTCGACCGCGTGCTGCGTCGGTTCGCGGGGACGCCGGAAGCGAGCTTGGTCAACGAGGTGATGCTGCGCAGCCAGTCCCAGGCCGCCTACAACCCCGACAATATCGGTCATTTCGGTCTGGTGCTGCCGCGATACGCCCATTTCACCAGCCCGATCCGCCGCTACGCCGACCTGCTCGTGCATCGCAGCCTGATCCGGGCACTGCGCCTCGGTCCTGGTGGACTGGGGACGGCGGAGGACGTCGCATTAGAGGACACCGCGGCGCATGTGACCGCCACGGAGCGCCGCGCCCAGCTCGCGGAGCGCGACGCGATCGACCGCTATCTCGCCGCCTTCATGGCCGACCAGGTAGGCTCTTTGTTCGCGGCCCGCATCTCGGGCGTGACGCGCTTCGGCCTCTTCGTCACGTTACCGGAAACCGGCGCCAGCGGGATCGTTCCGCGCTCGTTGCTTCCAGACGATTTCTGGTTTCATGACGAGCGTGAACAGACGCTGACCGGCCGGCGCACGCGCGTCACCTTCCGGCTGGCCGAGCAGGTCGAGGTGCGGCTGGCCGAGGCGAGCCCGGCCACGGGCGGGTTAGTATTCCAACTCATGCAGGGTGTACCACCTCGCCGAGCCAGTGGGGACGGCGGAAAATCGGGGAAGCGGTCCCGGCACTGATGATGCCAACGGCTCCTTGGACGTAGTCATTCTGTCTCATCGATCGGCTGGCGCGGCTGCTGCTCCCCTCCCCTTGTAGGAGGGGGTCGGGGCAGGGGGCCCGCAGAGTGAAAAGATTGGGCCGTTAGGTATGAGTCGCCTCGGACTCGTTTTGATATCGCTCTTTTTGGTCACCCCCGCCGTTGCGGCGCCAGCCGCTGCTCCGGGATTCGATGCCTCGCTCTCCGAAAGAGTGCTGGCCGCCGCGCTGGCCTTCATCGAACCGCGCGCGCTCGATCCGGTGACGTTGCCCGAACTGACGGTCTGGGGCTTGCGCGGCCTGACGGCGCTCGACCCCGACCTGACCACCCAATCGCGCGACGGGGTTGTTCGCCTTTCCATCCCTGGCCGCGAGCTGTTCGCCGCCCCGCTGCCGGCGGCCGACTCGGCCGACCAATGGGCGCGGCTCGCGGTGACTGTCGCCGAAGCGGCCTGGACCGTCTCGCCCATCGTTCGCCAGGCTCGCACCCCGGGGGTTATCCAAAGCTTCCTCGATGAACTGTTCAACCACCTCGATCCCTATTCCCGCTACATCCCGCCGGCCCAGGCGATCGAGGAGGCGACCCGCCAAAGGGGTGCGGCCGGCGCTGGGCTCACTCTCGTCCGAAAGGGCCAGGTAATCCTGGTCAGAGCGGTCGTGCCCGAGGGGCCGGGCGCGAACGCCGGCATTCGCCCGGGCGATATTGTCATGGCGGTGGACGGCCAACCCACACGGAAGGCGGACGCGCCGACGGTCTCGAGCTGGATCGCGGGACCCGAGGGCACCGAGGTCAGCATCGAGGTCGTCACCCCGAGCGGACGACGGCGCACAGTCAGCCTAGTCCGCGCCCGCGTGCCGCCCGAGACCGTGTTCAGTGCCCGCAGCGCCGCTTTGCTGGTGCTACGCATCACCGTCTTTGCCGATCGGACGGCGCTACGACTGGCGCAGGCGATGACGACAGCGCTGACGGTGCGACACCCTCCGGAGGGCATCGTGCTCGACCTGCGCGGCAACCGCGGCGGGCTGCTCGCCGAGGCGGTCGGGGCGGCGGATGCGCTGCTGCCAGCAGGAGTGGTCGCGTTCACCCAAGGACGCGATCCCGCGGCCGATCGTATCTGGCGGTCGGAACCCGGAGAACTCGGCGAGAACCTGCCGGTGGTCGTGATGGTAGATGGCCGGACGGCCAGCGCGGCCGAGGTGTTGGCCGCGGCGCTGGCGGATCGCGGCCGGGCCGTCGTGGTCGGAAGCTCCACCTTGGGCAAGGGCCTGGTCCAGACGACGGATGTGCTGCCGGACGGCGGTGAGCTGTTCGTAACCTGGAGCCGCGTCCTGGCGCCACTTGGGTGGCCAATTCAAGGCCTTGGCGTCCTGCCGCAGATCTGCACCAGCCGGGGTCGGGCCGCGCTCCTGGGCCAACTCGCCGCCCTTGCCCTGGGCGAGCAGCCGATGGCGGGGGCGATCGCCCGCGCGCGCTACGCCCGCGCCCCGGTGCCGGCAGCAGAGGTGATCGCGATTCGCAACGTCTGCCCGGCCGCCGAGGGGAGCGAAGCCGATCTCGCCACCGCGCGCGAACTAGTGGCCGATCCGGCGACCTACGCCGCCGCCCTTCTCCCGCCGATGCGGGGGCAAGCTGGCGCAGCAGCCCGTTGACCGCCGGAAAGCGTTCCGGCTTAGCGGTTGCCGACGGCCGCGTTGTAGCCGTTGGAAAGATTGGCGTTCAGGCCGAAAAATCCTTCGCCCGCGCCCGGAACAGCGGTGGTTACGCCCGAGCCAGTGGGTATTCCGCCGCTCGTGACGCTACCCCCGCCCGTGACGCTTCCGCTGCCCGTGACGCTACCGTTCGACGTGACACTCCCGGGGCCGAGAACAGCTGGGACAGGATTACCCTCGACGGCATAGCCGCGGGCGCTGCGCGTGAGGGCACCCTGGCGCGCGGCGTAGCTGCTCGTTGCCTGGCTGCGGCCGTTCTGCGCGGTCGGGAACCTGCGACCCTGCTGAGCAGGCGTCTGGTTGCCCTGAGCCTGTTCATTCTGGGCTGCCGGCTCGTTATTGCCAGCCTGGTCCAGCGCGGTCAGGGTCGCGACGTTCAGGCTGCCGGTCGCCGCGAGCCCGTGAGAACGCTGGAACTCGGCCACTGCCTGGCTGGTCTGCGGTCCCCATAGTCCGTCGATGTCGCCCTGGTAAAGCCCGAGTTCCTGCAGGCGGTTCTGCACCCGCTCGGTGTTTCTCCGGGCCAACTCCTGCACGGCACCGACTTGGTCGGGCCGGCGAACAGCCGGAAGTTTGGCCTCGCTCTGGGACGCGCCACCCACCTGGCCACCTCCCTGGGCACCTGCTTCCTGGGCGACCACGGGCGCGGCAAGCAGGGTTCCAACTCCAAACGCCCCCATTGCCAGAAACGCGCCGATGCCGCGTATCCTGATCATGGCCCACTCCTCCTATTTCAGCCGGCAGCCCGCGAGCCGCTCAAACCAAATGGCAATGAAACCGCCGGTTGCCAAGATGCACAAACCCGAACGCCGCAGCTCGACCGGGCCCGACGACATGATCTCGCGCACCAGGCGCTTCAACGCGCCCATCACGAGAAGCGCGTGCTCCCCGGGGCGGCGGCGCCATCACAGCTCCCCGAGGAAGGCCTTGACATGGGCGGCGACGAACTCCGCCGCCGCGGCAAGCTCCGTGACTACTGGCGTGGGCGCCGAGGCAATGCGCTGATTGTGCAGTTCGAGATTGGTGCCCGCCGTGGGCAAATGTGCCGCGGTCGTGGCGAGGCTCTTCTGCATGTCGTTCGGCGGCAATGCCTTCACGGCGGCCAGCTCGGCCGGGGCCGGCGCAATCGCCGGCTCCGCGATGCGGTCCGGTCCGTCGTTCACGGGCGAGGCGGCGAGCGCGCCCAGCAAGTCCGGCGCGGCCGCATCGCGGGCGGTCAACGAGCCGAGCCCGAACAGCCGCCGCAGCGTGGCGATGATCGAGGTATGGTCGAACGGCGCCGATCCGGCCGGGTGAAGGATGCTGTGCTGGGCGATAAATGGCGAGACGATCACCGTGGGGACGCGGACGCCGAACCGGTTGAAGGTGAAACCGTTCCCATAGGGAGGCCCGGGCGGCGTCGCCGCCGGCGGCGGCACATGATCGTAGCAGCCGCCATGCTCGTCGTAGGTGATGACCAGCAGCGTCTGGCGCCACCCTGGCCCCGCGCGTAGGGCGTTGTACACCTGCGCGATGAGCTTCTCGCCATACTGGACGTTGTGCGGAGGGTGCCCGTCGTTCGGCATTTTCCCCAGCACCGTGTCGGTGAAATAGCGCGGCTCGATAAAGCTATAGGCCGGGAGTGCGCCCGCGGCCGCGTCGGCGGCGAACTGTTCGAACCGGCGGAAATGGCGCTGCACGTCTAGCCAGAGCCGCGACAGCGTGGCCGCCTGCGGGATGTCGCCGAAATAAACCCGCCAGTCCTGGCCGGCCTGCTCCAGCAGGTTGAACACGGTCGGCATCGTATACGGATAATGCGACGGCGCGTTGTTCACCCATCCGCCGGCGGTGCCGCAATGCGTGAAGAACCGGTTGGGCCAGGTTTGGCACGGGGCCGAGGCGAACCAGGTATCGCTCACGCCGAAGGCGGTGGCGAGCTGACTCAGCACCGGAAGCTGGCCGGGCGTGAAGAAGTGCATCACCGCGCGCGGATCGGTGGGCACGGTACCCGGCTTCTGGCGCATGTAGTCGTCCACGAACCCGCCCATCGGCGTGGCGCCATCGAGGCCATTGATCTGCACGGCGATATCGGTGAACAGCTCGCCCGGATCCGGATTGGGGATCGTGGCAGTGGCCGGGCTCATTCCTGGATCATTCCAGACCGGCACGAGCTGGGTCGAGCCGTCAGACTTGTGCCAGACATTGCTCTCCTCACCCGAAAGCCCGTCGAATCCTGGCGTTCCGTCGTGCAGCTTCCCGAGCATGCTGTCGAACGAGCGATTCTCCAGCATCAACACGACGACGTGCTTTATCTGCATTCGAGTTCTCCGGAATGACTGCCGGCACCCCGCGCGCCGGATGGCCGCCGGCTTTGCCAGTTAAGCATAGTCACGCCACACTGGACAGGAAGAGTGATGTTCGACGGCGTCCAATGATCGCCAAACCCGCTGTTTCAATCATGCGACCCGCGAAGGAGGACATCATGCCAAGAAGGATAACGAAGATCACCGCGCACGACGTTCGATTCCCGACCTCACGCCATCTCGATGGCTCGGACGCGATGAACCAGGCCCCCGACTACTCGGCGGCCTATGCGCTGATCGAGACCGATGCTGGCGATGGGCTGGTCGGCCATGGCATGACGTTCACCATCGGCCGCGGCAACGAGGTCTGCACCAAGGCGATCGATTCATTGAGCCCCCTGGTTCTCGGCCGGACGCTTGAGGAGATCACCGCCGACATGGGCAAGTTCTGGCGGAGCGTGGCCGGCGAAAGCCAGCTTCGGTGGATCGGGCCGGAGAAGGGCGTCATCCATCTTGCCACGGCGGCGATCATGAATGGCTTATGGGATCTGTGGGCCAAGGTCGAGCGCAAGCCGGTGTGGAAGCTGCTCGTCGATATGACCCCCGAGGAGCTTGTGCGCTGCATCGAGTTCCGCCACATCACCGATGCGCTGACGCCGGAGGAGGCGCTCGAAATGCTTCGCCGGAACGCCCCGAGCAAAGGCGAGCGTGAGCGCGAGATGCGCGATAAGGGATTCCCCGCATACACCACGTCGGCCGGCTGGCTGGGCTACTCCGACGAGAAGCTCCGCACCCTTTGCCGCGAGGCGATCGCGAGGGGCTGGACGCATTTCAAGCAGAAGGTCGGCGCGGACATCGAGGACGACCTGCGCCGCGCCCGTATCATTCGGGAGGAGATTGGCTACGACCGCTTCTGGATGGTTGATGCCAATCAGGTGTGGGAAGTCGGCGAGGCGATCGCGAACATGAAACGCCTGGCGCAGTACAAGCCGTGGTGGATCGAGGAGCCGCTGAGCCCGGACGACATCCTGGGCCACGCCAGGGTCGCGGAAGCGATGCGCCCGCTGGGAATTGGCGTCGCGACCGGCGAACACTGCCAGAACCGCGTCATGTTCAAGCAGTTCCTGCAAGCCCGCGCGATGGACTTCTGCCAGATCGACGGCTGTCGCCTAGGCGGGATCAGCGAGGTGCTGGCGGTGCTGTTGATGGCCGCCAAGTTCGGCGTTCCGGTTTGCCCCCATGCGGGCGGTGTGGGTCTCTGCGAACTCGTACAGCATCTGTCGATCTTCGACTACATCGCGGTCTCCGCCTCGCTGGACCGGCGCGTGCTGGAATATGTCGATCACCTGCACGAGCATTTCGTGGACCCGGTGGTGATCCGAGATGGCCGCTACATGCCGCCGACGCACCCGGGCTATAGCGCGGCGCTGAAGCCTGCCTCCCTGGCAGAGCACAGTTTTCCGACCGGGGCGGTGTGGCGGCGGGAGTAGTCCCGACGCCACACCTCAAGCCACGGCATCGCGTCGCCCGGCGATTGGCATCAGGTGGAGACGCCCTCGATCAGCTCGCCGAACCGCACCCAAGTCTTGCCGTCCCATCGCGCCGTCTGCATCGCGCGGATCGGATGGTAGTTGGTCGGGCTGGTGTTCACCTTGATGCCGAGTAGCAGCACGGGCACCTCCAAATCCTTGAGGTTGGTCGCCTGCTTCATGACGTTGTCGCGCGAGAAGTCGCCGCCGCACTGGTCCAGCGTTTTCGTCATCGTGTAGGCGAGCGCGTAGCCGGCGATGTAGCCGCCATCGGTGATGTCCCCGCCCGGGATGTACTTGGTCATGAACGCCTTGAAGCCCTGCATTCCGGGGTCGCTGTCCCAGGCCGGGTCGGCGGGGTCCTTGAGATAGAGCGTGCTGATGATACCGACGCCATTCTCCGGGCCGGCGGGGCGCATGACCGAGCCCACCGAGATCGAGACGTTGGTCATGAAGAACATCGGCTTCCAGCTGGCGTTATGCACGTCCTTAATCGCCTGGGCGGCGAATTTCGGGACCGCGGCCACCAGCAGAGCATTCGCACCCGAGGATTGCAGCGTGGCGATTTGCGAATCAATGGTGGGATCGGTGACTTCGTAGGAGAGCGACTTCACAACGACTTTGTCCCAGTCCTTTCCGAGGACGTCGCGGACGCCGAGCGGGTAGTCCTTCCCAAAATCGTCGTTCTGGTAAAGTATCCCGAGCTTGGGATTCGGGTTTTCCTTCAGCATGTATTTCGTGTAGATCTGGGCTTCGGTGCGGTAGCTGGGCTGGAATCCGATCGTCCACGGATACTTCTTGTAGTTACCCCATTTGTCGGCCCCGGTGGCGACGAACAGTTGCGGTATCTTATTGCTGTTGCAGTAGCGCTCGATCGCCGAGTTGGTCGGGGTGCCGAGAGTGGCGAAAAGGAAGTCGACCTTGTCCTCCTCGACCAGACGGCGCACCTGCTCGACCGTCTTGGGCGGGCTGTAGCTGTCGTCGTAGGAGATGAAGTCGATCCGGTGCCCGGCGACGCCGCCCTGGTCATTGACCATCTTGAAGAACGCAGCCTCGGCGCGGCCAACGACGCCGTAACTGGAAGCCGGGCCGCTATAGGGGTCGGTGTTGCCGATCTTGATAACGCTAGTGGCCGCGCCCGTCCGCCTCGCTGCACTCGCCGTCGCGGCGGCGGCAGCCAGTCCGGTTGCCAGTGCGCCTCGCCTCGTGATCATGACGTATTGCTCCCTCGGGATTTGTTGCCCTCCCCGCCGGCAATCCGGCGAGGAGGGCAAGTCTGAACGGCCTCGCGGCCGTTGCGCAAGGGAGCGCGCGGCAGCCGCCCTATGTCGTCGGCGTGCCCTGGATAATCTCGCCGAACCGTCCCCAGCTCTTGCCGTTCCATTTGGCGAGCTGCAACGCGCGGATCGGCCGGAAATCGGTAGGGCTGGTATTCACGGTGATTCCGGGCAGCAGGGTGGGAACTTCGAGCTTGTCGATGCTGGCGGCCTGGTGCATCACGTTGGCGCGCGAGAAGTCGCCTTTGCACATGCGCAGCACATGCGCCATCGTGGCACTCGCGGCGTGCGCGAACACGTAGCTGCCATCCTTCACGTCGGCGCCGGGCAGGTATTTCGCCATCCAGGCGCGCCACTCCTTCATTCCCTGATCGTTGTCCCAGGCCGGGTCGGTCGGATCTTTTAGGTATTCCGAACTGATGATGCCGACCGCGTTCTCCGGCCCGGCTGGGTCCATCACGGTGCCGACCGAGATCGAGACGTTGGTCAAGAAGAACATCGGCTTCCAGCTGGCGTTGTGTACATCCTTGATCGCCTGGGCGGCGAATTTCGGTGTGGCGGCCACCAGCAACGCGTTGGCGCCCGACGATTGCAGCGTGGTGATCTGCGAGTTGACCGTGGGATCGGTGACTTCATAGGTGATCGACTTCACCACGATCTTGTCCCAATCCTTGCCGAGCACGTCGCGCACACCGAGCGGATAGTCCTTCCCGAAATCGTCGTTTTGGTAAAGGATCGCGAGCTTCGGCTCCTTCAGTTCCTTAAGCATGTATTTGGTGTAGATCTGCGCCTCGGTCCGGTAGCTCGGCTGGAAGCCCATCGTCCACGGGAACTTCTTCGGCTGGTCCCACTTGCTGGCGCCGGTAGAGACGAAGAGCTGAGGGATCTTGTTGTTGTTGCAGTACCGTTGGATCGCCGAGTTGGTCGGCGTACCGAGCGTATTGAACAGGAACGCGACCTGGTCCTGCTCCACCAGCTTGCGCACGTCTTCCACCGTGCGCGGCGGGCTGTAGCCGTCGTCAAGCGAGATGAAGTTGATCTTGCGCCCATCGATGCCGCCCTGGTCGTTCAGCATCTTGAAATAGGCCGCGTCACCCTTGGCGACCGAGGCGTAAGCCGAGGCCGGGCCACTATAGGCGTCGGTGTTGCCGATCTTGATCTCGTGCTGCGTTACGCCCGGCGTGTTGGCCGCTCGCGCTCGTCCGGCGAGACCTGTCGCTACCCCGGCCGCCAACCCACCCGCGAGAGCCGCCCTGCGGCTGATCATCGGTCTGCTGATCATCTGAGATTGTCCTTCCTTCGCTTCCCTGGCCGTTCTCAGCCTCGGACTTGGTAGCGCCCCCGGGCGGGCATGGCCAAGGGGCGGCGGCAGGAGCGGTGATCAGGTCTCCGCGCCCTCGATCACCTCGCCGAACCGAACCCAGGTCTTGCCGTTCCACTTCTCAAGCTGCATCGCCCGGATCGGATGGTAATTGGTCGGGCTGGTGCTGACCTTGATGCCGGGAAGGAGGGTCGGGACTTCGAGGGACTGTATGCTGGTCGCCTGCTTCAGCACGTTCTGGCGCGAGAAGTCGCCCTTGCACCGCTCCAGGACGTGCATCATCACCTTGCTCGCGGTGTAGCCGTAAAGATGGAAGTTGGTTTCGGCCAAATTGATGCTCGGCATGTGCTTGGCCATGAAATCGCGCCACTCGTTCATGCCTGGATCGGCCTTCCAGGCGGGGTCGGTGTCGTCCTTCAGCCAGCCGCCGGTGATGAGGCCGACACCATTCTGCGTCCCCGCGGGCTGCATCACCGCGCCTGCCGAGATCGACACGTTGGTCATGAAGAATAGCGGTTGCCAGTCGAGGTCGTGCGCCTTGCGGATCGCCTGGATCGCGAATTTCGGCACCGCGGCGCAGATAAGCGTATTGGCCCCGGACGACTGCAAGCTCGCGATCTCGGAATCAACCGATTCGTCGCCCACATCGTATGGCTCCGCCTTGACGACATATTTGTCCCAATCCCTGCCGAGGACGTCACGCACGCCGTTCAGGTAGTCGGTCCCGAAGCTGTCGTTCTGGTAGAGAAACCCAATCTTCGCGTTAGGCTTCACCTTGAGGATGTATTTGGCGTAGATCTGAGCCTCGGTCCGGTAGCTGGGTTGCAGGCCGATAGTCCAGGGAAAATGCTTGTAATCGCCCCATTTGTTGGCACCGCTGGCGACGAAGAGTTGCGGCACCTTGTTGGTGTTGCAGTAGCGCTCGATCGCCGCGTTGGTCGGCGTGCCGAGCGTGTTGAACAAAAAATCCACCTTCTCCTGCTCGACCAGCCGGCGCGCGTCCTCCAGCGTCCTGGGCGGGCTGTAGCTGTCGTTGAGCGAGATGAAATTAATCCGACGCCCGCCGACGCCGCCCTGCTGGTTGACCATATTGAAGAAGACGGCCTCGGTGCGGCCAATGGCCGCATAGGCCGAGGCCGGCCCGCTATACGGCATGGTGTTGCCGATCTTTAGCTCGGTCGCGGCCACGCCCCGCGCTTCCGTCGCGCTTGACGCGATCGCCCGCCAGCAAGATGCCGCAGCTGCGAGGCAACCTGCTGTAGCTGCCCGTCGGCCAATCATCTCGGGTAGTCCTCTGCCGCTTCCCTGGCCTTCGTAGCCCCGCCGGGCAAGGGTGGCCAGGGCGGCAGGACGGCGCGATGGTCAGATCTCGGCGCCCTCGATCACCTCGCCGAACCGAACCCAGGTCTTACCGTCCCATTTCTCAAGCTGCATCGCCCGGATCGGGTGGTAGTTGGTCGGGCTGGTGCTGACGTTGATGCCGGGCAGCAGCGTCGGGACTTCGAGAGACTGGATGCTGGTCGCCTGCTTCATCACGTTCGGGCGCGCAAAGTCGCCGTTGCACTTCTGCAAAACGTGCAGCATCACTCGGGATGCGGTGTAGCCGTAGACGTAGTTGTTATCGGTCAGATCGGCCCCCGGCATGTGCTTGGCCATGAAGTCGCGCCACTCGTTCATGCCGGCGTCGTTCCGGAAATCGGGCTGGGTCGGATCCTTGAGCCAGCCGCTGCTGATGACGCCGACGCCGTTCTCGGCACCCGCCGGGCGCATCACCGACCCGGCGGAGATCGACACGTTGGTCATGAAGAACAGCGGCCGCCAGTTGAGGTCGTGCGCCTTGCGGATCGCCTGAGCGGCGGATTTCGGCGCCGCAGCGCAGATGAACACGTTGGCACCGGAGGATTGCAGGCTGACGATCTGGGAGTCCACGGTCGGGTCGGTCGCTTCGTAGGACGCGACCTTGACCACGTACTTGTCCCAGTTCTTGCCCAGGATGTCGCGCACCCCGTCGATGTAGTCCTTGCCGAAATCGTCGTTCTGGTAGAGGAAACCGATTTTGGCGTCCGGCTTCGCTTTTAGGATGTACTTGGCGTAGATCTGTGCCTCGGTTCGGTAACTGGGCTGCAAGCCGATGGTCCAGGGGAACCGTCGGTAATCGCCCCATTTGTCGGCGCCGCTGGCGACAAAAAGCTGCGGCACCTTGCGGCTGTTGCAGTAGCGCTCGATCGCCGAGTTGCACGGTGTGCCGAGTGTGTTGAACAGGAAGGCCACTTTGTCTTCTTCGGTCAGCCGCCGCACGTCCTCGACCGTCCGGGGCGGGCTGTAGCCGTCATCGAGCGAAATGAAATTGATCCGGTGTCCGCCCACCCCGCCCTGCTGGTTGACCATGTTGAAGAAGGCCGATTTGGTCTTACCGATCGGGGCGTAGGACGAAGCCGGGCCGCTATACGGCATGGTATTGCCGATCTTCAGCTCGGGCATCTCCGCCGCCCGCGCTCGCGTGCCCAATGCCGCCGCCGCGATCCCGCTGGCGATCGCCGCTCTTCTGCCGATCATTCACGCCACTCCCTGTCTTTCCTGCCCGTCCCGTCGCCTGGCGCGGGAGGCAAGCTTTGCCCGATTAGGCCCGGTTGCGCAACAGGCAGCGGGGCACGCGGCAGCGCCGTTTGGCCAAGCACCCAGCCTTCCCAGCGGCCGATCCACGGGTCATCGGGAGCGGTGTCCGGGCGGCGGCCGGCGAGCACGTTCAGCACGCAGAGCAGGCCGAGGATGCAGTCGAACCGGTCCTCGGCGGCGGCGTCCGCGCCGAAGCCGGTCGCGATCGCGGCGTGCAAACCGGGGTCCGGTTCGGCTGCCAGGCTCGCCACGGCGGCACGCAAGGCCGGCGCGGCGGCGGCGCGGTCGGCCTGGCGGCGCTTGCTGCCGGCGAGGCGGATACCGAGATGGCGCATCGCTTCCGCCGGGTACGTCTCGGCGATCGTCACCACGCCGGGTGCGAGCAGGGCACGAAAGGCGCCCTCGAACGGCCAGAGGCGCACCGCCTCGCCCGCCGCTAGCGCCGGGCCGAGCAGGTCGCGCCAAGCGATGATCGCCGCCTTGCCGGTCTGGTTGGCCCCGAGCGTCCAGAACAGCGGCGCCCCAGCCGGGCGCTCGGAGGTGGCACGGTCGCACGCCCGCGATAACTCTCCGGCCGCGGCCAGGCCGAGTGCCGCCGCATGGGCCGCCCGGGTCATCCCACGTGCGCCGCGCGCCGGATAAAACGGCCGGTCGGGCCCGATCTCGGCGAGGCTCGTCGCGACCCGGAAGAACTCCGGGCACGTGGCGATCCGCCGCAGGAACGGCAGAAACCCGGCATCCGGCAGCCGGGCTGCGTAGGCACGGGGCAAGCCGAGCGGGAGATCGACTCCGAGGGCGACGGACTGATCCGGCGCCTCAGCGCGCAGACGGGCGAGGAAGGTCGCGAGGTCGCCCACGGGGGCCGGCATCACCAACCGCCACCGCGCGCCGTCGCGCCGGGCGAGCGCGGCCCAGCGCTTGCCGGGATCGACGCTCCAATCGGCGTGCGCGGCGAGAGGTGGTTGGCCGCTCACGCCTCGGCTGTCCACATTGCTACGGTCGGCGGCTCAGCAGGAACAAGGGTTTGCGGGACGTCCGCCGGGGAGAGTTCAACTGGGACATCGCGCCGCCCTCTATTGCCAGGTCTCGACCGCCGACCAGTCCTGCGCGCCAGGATCGCGATCTAGCGGCCTTCGCGGCCCGTGCCGGCTACGCGGTAGTCGGCACCTTCAAGGAAACCGGCTCGGGCGTGAAGGTGAACCGCATCGAGCGGCGGAAGGGTGTTGGCGTTGGCGCAGCCGGCGTGATATCGACACGGTGCTGGTGACGGAGCTGTCGCGCTGGGGCCGCAGTACCGACGGACCTGCTGGCGACGCTGAAGGAACTCGAAGCGCGTCGCGTGTCGGTCATCGCGCTGAACGGCATGACATTCGACCTCGCCACACCGCACGGCCGGATGCTGGCCTATGCACTCCCTGCCACGCTTCGCCTGTACCCTCGCGAGCATCAAGCCGCGTTCTGCCATCATCTCTACCAGGTCTCGCAGGCTCAGCTTGAATCCGAAGATACCAGCGCACACACCGGATGATGACGTGGCGGGCGAAGTGGCGACCCTCGAACAGCTCCTCCGCGCTCTTCAGCTTGCCCATCGCCGACCCTCAGCCAGTTCAGGCGCCACCATAGCCGATCGGATCACGCCGCTTGCACCAGAGTCCAACGGCAAGACCGCGCTGCTGCGCCACCTGCAAGCCGATCTCGCGCGCGAGAACAAGGTGCTGGTTATCCAACTCGCTCGCCGTGGACCAGGAGCGCACCACGATCATCACGCTGATCGACGCCCTGTTCTACGATCTCTCGCCGGAGGGCGAGGCGAAGGTCCCCAAGCAGGGGTCACGCCATAGAACGGGCGGGATAGCAGGGTTGGCGGCACGGACCGGGAATGTCACCCGGTGTTGCGACGGCGTGGCGCCGGCCGTGGATTTCACGGAAGGGATGCAATTCTTCCGACTTCGGCACTCCGAAGAGCCGGTCCCATGCATCGGAGCCAAACGCCATGACGCATGACAGCCGGGTTCACTGTCACGACGAGAAAAATAGCGGCGCGCGTGACCTGCGCAATAACCGGTTGCGGAATTGAGGATGGCACGCATCGCTCCTTACTGTTCTGTTCGCGACAGCTTACCCGTCGGCTTCCCCAGCCCCTCGGATCACGTCAGCTTATATGACCTGGCGCCCGTGCCAGCGAGCACCCCGCGGTCAACGATGAGATATTCCTCACGGATGGAGGTTCCGCCGAAATAGCTCTCGAGGATCTCCAAAGTACCGGCGGCATAACGCGCCTGCGCGGAGAGCGAACTACCCGACATGTGCGGCGTCATGCCGTTGAAAGGCATGGTTCGCCAGGGGTGGTCCGGCGGCGCCGGTTGGGGGAACCACACGTCGCCGGCGTAGCCGGCGATGTGACCGGACTGGAGAGCGCGCACGACGGCGTCACGCTCGACCAGTTTTCCGCGTGCTGTGTTGATGAGGTAGGCACCACGCCTCATCGTGGCGAACATCCTGTCGTCGAAGAAGTGCTCGGTTGATGGATAGAGTGGCATGTGGACGTCGACGATATCGACGGCGCGCACGAGCGATTCCGCATCAGGGTGGAAGGTCAGATCCAGCTCCTTCTCGATCTCCGGACTCAGCCTGTGCGGATCGGTATAATGCAGATGCAGGTCGAAGGGCTTGAGGCGGCGCAGCACTGCCAGGCCGATCCTGCCCGCGCCAATCGTGCCGAAGTGCATGCCTTCGATGTCGTAACTGCGATCGACGCAGTCGGCGATGTTCCACACGCCATAAGTGGCGATCCCATGCGACGGCAGATAATTGCGGACCAGCGACAACACCATCATCACGGCATGTTCCGCCACGCTGATACTGTTGGAGCCGGTTACCTCGGCTACGGTGACATGGGCACGGGCGGCCGCCTCGAGATCGACATGATCGGAGCCGATGCCTGCGGTGAGGGCAAGCTTCAGCTTCTTTGCCTTGGCGATCCGCTCGTTTGTCAGATAGGCCG
>CAWKGV010000024.1:0-16615 GCA_963849305.1 uncultured Pseudomonadota bacterium | reverse complement strand
GGCTCGATCCTCGTCGTTCCCAGAAGCGAGCGTTTTTTGAGATGAGCAGCTTGAGCCCCAATTCCGTGATGGGGAGTTTTGCGACCGTCCGCTCTGGGTCTATTTCGCGGAGAATCGGACATAAGCACGCAAACCATGTTGACCCGAGGGCATCGGAAAACCGTTTTGTGGCAAGACGCCCTCGTCTGAAAGGTGTCGGGTGTGTCTCTTCAAGCGATCTCCGATTGCCGGCAGAAGCCAAGGCGGCTTCCCCTGCGGTGCGCTCTGTGTGACGGCATTCCGTGTTGCGTGATCGCTCGGGATCGCGATATCTTGGTTTGAGCGAATTCGCTCTGTTCCCGCATCTATAAGACTCCGGTTCGTGATCATCTGAAACAAGTTCCTAGAAACAGCGGAGACTTTGGGATGTCAGGGAAAAGTTGGGAGCAGAGTGCCGATCGACGCGCAGAGCGTCGACGCTCGCTGTCGCTAGTGGCAGTCTTTCTTGTGGTCACCGTCGCGAGTGAACAGACCGCTCTCGCGAAGGTCTCCTGGTCCTCGGTGGGCTTGACGATCTCGTCAAGACTGTTCGATTCCGTCATCTTTCCGGCCGACTGTCGTGCATTGCCGGGATCGGTCGCGATCTATGGGATCGTCTCCATTCAGACAGGCGGCCGCAGGAACTGAGACCGTTTGCGCCGATTAGGGGAACGGTTCATGCGGCGCCGTCAACACCGGGCGACCTTCTCTTCCATCTCCGATCCGAACGTCCCGATTTGTGCTTTGAGTTTGAACGCATTCTGCTCGACAGTTTTGGTGCCGGCGTCACTGTCGTCGACGAAGTTTCAGGCTTTCGATATTTCGATGCGCGTGACCTTCTTGGCTTTGTCGACGGCACGGCTAACCCGACCGGCCTCGATCTGCCCGCCTCGGCGCTCATCGGCAATGAAGATGCTGACTTCGCCGGAGGCAGCTATGTCGTCGTTCAGAAGTATCTACACGATCTCAACGCGTGGGTGCGGATTCCAACGCGTCTCCAGGAGGAGATCATCGGTCGCACGAAGATAGACAATATCGAAATCGATGATGACGACGCTCCGCGCAAATCGCACAAGTCGCTGGCCACCATCGTAGATGCCAATGGAAACGAATATGACATCCTGCGCGACAACATGCCCTTCGGCCGACCAGGACGACAGGAATTCGGAACCTACTTTATCGGTTATTCCCGATATCTTTGGGTGATCGAGAAGATGCTGCAACGAATGTATATCGGTGACCCGCCGGGAGCTTACGACCGACTGCTTGATTTCTCGACGCCGCATACTGGCACGACGTTCTTCGCTCCAGCCCGCTCCACGCTGCAAACGCTTGTTCAAGCGGCGCAGGAGAAACTTACGGCCGCTCGATCGGCTGATGCGCCACCGCATTGAAAGCGGGCAGCGATAGGTGGCGGCCGAAGCACCGTGGCTGAGACACCTGCTGTGAGGCCATGCATGCCAAAAAAGGGGACAATTTTGTGTGCCCACCGACATTGCGGCCGCGCTCGGAGGCCAGAAGCTGACGCCTGCTTTCGGGGCACAACATCGTAGCTATGAATGGCTTGATCTGGTCGTAAATCGCCGACCAGGAGGAACTCGTCTTGGGCACCGCAGGGTCCTCTCAACCGCAGCCGGTCCAAACGCAGGATGGGTTTGAGGTGGGCGCACAGCATTTCGATCTCTTCCGCTCTCGCCTGGAGACGACGTAGGCATCGGTTCGGCGATCTCGCGGGCCATGTCCCGTGCACCCTCGTAGATGCTTCGCGGCACCTTGCGCGCCGGCGTGTTGGGGCAGCAGCGCGGCGCGGTCGATCGAGCGCAGCAAGTGGTCCGTCGGCACCTGGCGGTCGAGGTTGAAGCTGTAGAACAGCGCCCGTTGCAGAATTGTCCGCTCGCCCATCATCGCCGCGCCCTCGCTGGACCGGCCAGGAGTGAATCAGGCCCTTCGAAGCTGGCTCAACCCTTTTTCAACAGCATCGGTCGGAAACCGACAATCAAACCTACCGCCGGCCCCGTTCGCTTGCCGTGCCCGCCCGTGCGGGCCATGTTCGGAGCAAGACCGGCTGCGGGCAGGTGCCACGGATGCGGCACCTGCCCGGTGCAGCGGTGCGATTCTCTCAGAACGAGACAGGGGACCCAGCCAGCCGATGAACGCGCCATTTGATCCGGGGCTGCTCGCGGACATGAAGTTCGGCGTCGGCCAGCCGGTCCCGCGCAAGGAAGACCCCAAGCTCCTGCGCGGCGAAGGCCGCTATACCGACGACATCAACCTGCCCGGCCAGGCGTACGCCGTGATGGTCCGCAGCACCCACGCGCATGGCCGCATCCGCGCCATCGACACCGACGCCGCGAAGTCCATGCCAGGCGTGCTGGGCGTCTTCACCGGCACCGACCTGATCGCCGCCGGGCTCGGCAACATGCCGTCGGGCACAGCGTTCAAGAACCGCGACGGCTCCGAGATGCCCAAGCCCGCGCAACCGCCGCTCACCATCGACAAGGTGCGCTTCGTGGGCGATCCGGTGGCGGTCGCGGTCGCCGAGACGGCACAGCAGGCGAAGGACGCCGCCGAGGCCGTGTTCCTCGACATCGACCCGCTGCCGGCCGTGACCACGGCGCGGGAGGCCGTTTCCGCCGGTGCGCCGCTGGTCCACGAGGCGACGCCCGGCAACGTGATCCTCGATTTCCACCACGGCGACACCGAGGCGGTCGCGGCGGCCTTCGCCAAGGCGGCCCATGTGACGCGGATGCGGGTCCGAAACAGCCGCGTGGTCGTCTGCCCGATGGAGCCCCGCGCCGCCATCGGCGCCTATGAGCCGGAGGGCGGGCGTTGGACGTTGCACCTCGGCTGCCAGGGCACGTTCCCGATGCGCCAGCTCTTGTCGGTGCCGCTCAAGACCCCGGTCGACAACATCCGCGTGCTCACCGGCAATGTCGGCGGCTCATTCGGGATGAAGGCGTCCTGCTATCCGGAATACATCGCCATCCTGCACGCCGCGCGCGTGCTCGGCCGGCCGGTGAAGTGGCGCGACGAACGCTCCGAGAGCTTCCTGTCCGACAGCCACGGCCGCGACCACGACATGGAGCAGGAGCTGGCCCTGGACGCGGACGGCCGCATCCTCGCATTGCGCGTGACCGGCTACGGCAATATCGGCGCCTATCTCTCCAACGGCACGGTGCTTCAGCCCACCGGCAACGTGGTGAAGAACACCATCGGCGTCTATGCGACGCCGTTGCAGGAAGTGACCTCGCAGGCGGTGTTCACCAACAGCTCGCCGGTCGGACCCTATCGCGGCGCCGGAAGGCCCGAGGGCAACTACTACATCGAACGTCTGCTGGACACCGCGGCGCGCGAGATGGGCATCGACCGAGCGGAGATCCGGCGCCGTAATCACATCCAGCCGGACGCCTTTCCTTACACGACCCCGGCCGGCACGGTGTACGACAGCGGCGACTTCCCGGCCCTGCTCGACGAAGCATTGGCGAACGCGGACTGGGCCGGGTTCCCGGCGCGCAAGCGACAGAGCAAGGAACGCGGCAGGCTGCGCGGCATCGGCATCGGGCAGTATCTGGAAGTCACTGGCCCGCCCGCGCCCGAGATGGGCGGCATCCGCTTCGAGCCCGACGGCACGGTGACGATCATCACCGGCACGCTCGACTACGGCCAAGGCCATGCCACGCCGTTCGCGCAAGTCCTAGCGGCTCGGCTCGGCATCCCGTTCGAGCGCATCACTCTGCTGCAAGGCGATTCCGACGAACTGCTCGCCGGCGGCGGCACCGGCGGCTCGAAGTCCATGATGGCCAGCGGCACCGCGATCATGGAGGCGAGCGAGATCGTGGCGGAGAACGGCCGCAAGATCGCCGCCCATGTGCTGGAGGCGGCGGTTGCGGATATCGAGTTCGAGGTCGGCGCCTCGGGCGGGGTGTTCCGGATCGCCGGCACCGACCGGGCGATCGGCATCATGGAACTGGCGGAGAAGCTGCGGGCGGGCCTGGACCTGCCGCCCGACGTGCCGCCCACACTCTCGGTGAGCCACGTCGCCCAGAGCCCGCCCTTCGCCTATCCGAACGGCTGCCATGTCGCCGAGGTCGAGGTGGACCCGGAGACCGGCGAGGTCGAAGTGGTGCGCTACACGATGGTCAACGATTTCGGCACGGTGATCAATCCGCTGCTGGTGGAGGGCCAGGCGCATGGCGGGGTGGTGCAGGGGATCGGCCAGGCCCTGCTGGAGCGGGTGGCGTTCGACACCGAGGGCCAGCCGCTCACCGGCTCGTTCATGGATTATGCCCTGCCGCGCGCGACGCATGCGTTGTCCTTCGCCTTCGCTACGCACCCGGTCCCGGCCAAGACCAACGTGCTTGGCGTGAAGGGCTGCGGCGAGGCGGGCTGCGCCGGGGCGATGCCATCGGTGATGAACGCGCTGGTGGACGCGCTCTCGGAGTTCGGGATAACCCACATCGACATGCCGGCTATACCGTTGAAGGTCTGGCAGGCGATCCAGGAGGCCGTTCCGGCATGAACATCGCCTTGCGTAAGGCCGCGACTTTGCCGGAATTCCTCGCCTGGGAGGAACGCCAGGAGTTGCGGTACCAGTTCGATGGCTGCCAGCCGGTCGCGATGACCGGGGGAACCGTCAACCATAGCCGGATCGCACTCAGGCTGCTGCGACTGTTGCAGGACACACTCGCCGGAAAGCCCTGCGAACCGTTCGGGATCGACGTCAAGATCGTCGTCGCCGGCAAGGTTCGCTATCCGGATGCGCTCGTGACCTGCACGCCCCAAGCTGGCGCCACGACGATTAGCGTCGAGGTGCCGCTCGCGGAGTGCTACGCGAGACTAGATTTGCCGGGAGAGACCGACGACCCAACGCCTGCCGACGCCTAGCCCGCCGAGCAGGAGAACCGTACCGACCAGACTCAGGCCGAGAATGCCGGCCGAGATATCCGTCCTGCCGAGCAGCCGGGGCAGCGTCAGCGCGCAGCCGGCTGCGATCGCGCAGCAGGCGAACGCCCGCAGCCCGGCGCGCAACGGCCGCAATAGCGGCGTGCCCAAGACGCGCGCCGTCGTCCGGAGCGTGTAAGGCGCCACTGCCGCCTGTGCTGCCAGCCAGATTGCAACCGCCGCGACCGGGGAGGTCGGCCGGACGATCAGGATCCCCACCGCCACCGCCACGCTGCTGGCGAGGCTGGCGTGCAGGGCGATGCGCGGCGCCCCGCGCGCCACCGCGGCCACGCCGGACGGAAATTGCAGGAACAGCCAGGCCGCGAGCGCCACTAACGGCAACGTGGCGGTGCTGGCCGGCGCCCATACGGGGTCGAGCAGCAGCCGCACCAACGGCCCGATCGCGACCAGCATGGCCGCGCAGAGCGGGAACAGCACTCGCCCAATCAGATGCAGCCATCGGTCCATCTCGGCCCGCAACCCCGCGACATCGTGCTGCCGCTCCGACATCGCCGGCAGCATCAGCCGCCAGAGAGCCGTGGAGACCAGCTCGCGCATCGTGTCCACCAGCCGGAACGCCATGTGGACCTCGCCCAATGTCGTGGCCCCGGCGGTGCCGCCGATCAGCAGCGCGAACATGCGGTAGCGGCCGTGCAGCACCAGCGTGCTCACCGTCAGCGGGCCGCCCAGCCGCAGCATTTCGCGCACCGCCGTCCAGCGCCACATCGCGCGCGGCCGCCAGCCCGACCCGAGCAGCAGCGCCAGCGCACCGATAGCCGAGGTGGTGGCTTGCTGCCCAACCAAGGCCCACGCCCCCGCGCCGTGCAGGGCCGCGCCGATCCCCACCGCCGTTCCGGCGCCCTGGCCGATCAAGGCGCGGCACGCGAGCAGCCGGTAGCGCCGTTCCCGCGTCAGCTTGCCCTGCACCGCCCCGCCGGCCCCGACCAGCGGCAGGGGAGCCGCCAGGGCCAGCGACATGGCAACCAGCCTCGGATCCCCCATCGCCGCCGCGAGCGGCCAGCCGGCCGCCGCCTGGACAGCCGCGGCAAGCGTGCCAACGAGCGCAGAGGCCCAGAACGCGCTCGCCGCCGCCTCCTCATCAAGGTTGGTGCGCTGAACGATGGCGTCAGCGAACAGCGCATTGACCCCGACCCAGAGCAGGACATGCACCGCGACCGCGGCGGCCCCAGCGCCCATCTCCGCCGGCCCGATGATCCGCGCCACGACGAACGCGGAGACGAACGAAAACCCGGCTGAAAGAGCTGCTTCGAGCCCGGACCAGAAGATCGCGCCCGGCGCCGCCACTGCGGCCCTCACCCAACCCTCTCCCAGAGGGAGAGGGCTTCGTCCTGCTCCATCTCCCGTGGGGCAAGGGCTCGAATCTTCCCCCTCTCCCTTTGGGAGAGGGTCGGGGTGAGGGTGGAGAGGCTGGGGGTGAGGGCCAATAGCGCGGCCAAGGTCGGCAGCCACATCACCCGGCTCTGATAGCGCGCGTGCGGGCCGGACAGGCCGCCCGTGACCAAGGCATTCACCAGCACCGCCAACAGCACCGCCGCAAGCAACCCCGCGAGCGGCTCGCGCCGGCGCAACGCGCCGGGCAGCAAGATCAGGCACGCAGCCATGCCGGCGAGCGAGACGGCGTCGTGAAGCGGCGGACAGCCACCCCGGCAGCATCGGCCGGCCCTGGGTCTGACGCGCGGCCGCGTAGCTCCGCTGCTCGAAGGCCGGGAAGTCGCGTTCGATCCACGGAGTCACTGTCGCCGGCCAGGGTCGCAGCCCGTCGCCGGTGCCGAACAACGCGGCCTGTCGTGCACCGTTCACCAGGACGGCCCAAAGCTCTTTACCCGGCTCGGAGCGCAGCGCCGCGTCGATGATGTCGTCCGCCTCCCGGCTCACGACCTTCGCCCCGCCGGCGCGGGCAAGTGGGCTGTCCGCGCCCCACAGGAACTCATCGGCAGTTGGCGGGAACGCGCCCACGAAATCGCAGAGCCGCCACCCCGGATGCGGGCAGAAGCGCGCGAGCGCGTGCATGCCCGGACCGTCGTACAGCACGCGGGCGAGCAAGAAGACGTTGCCGTAGGGGGCGATGCGACGCCGTGCCGTGTCCGGCCAGGTTCACGCCGGTCATGGCCAGCAGCGCCAGCAACGGGGCCGAAACGAGCCGTGCGACCCCGGCTCGCCCCAGTGGGGCCGCCGCTCCCAACCGCCGCCGCAGCGGCGCGAGCAGGAGCAAGAGCGCCAGCGCCAGTGGCAGGCTCGACAGATGCGCGGTCATCGCGAAGGCCGCCAGCCCCGCCAGCCAGACCCGCTCGGCCCGCGCGAGGCGCTCGGGAACGAACAGCAGCAGGACCAACGCCAGCACGAGCAAGGCCACGAACAGGTCGGGCATGAGTTGGGCGGCGAACCACGGAAGCGGGCTCGCCACGGCCAGCACGGCCGCCAGCGGCACCACCGACCAGTCGCCCAACAGCACGGCACCGAATCGGGCAGCAAGGTCCGGCGGGCCAGATGCAGCAGATGCGCCGTGATCAGCGCCTGGGCGACAATCGCCGGCCAAGTGGTGCGCTGAAGATGCAACGCCAGCAGGAAGACGCTGTAGAAGACCGGCCGGTCCCAACCGAGATAATGATTGATCGCCTGCGACAGATAGGTGCCGGTATCCGAGAACACGAGCGGATAGCCGTTCAACGCCGCCGGCCATAGCAGGAAGGCGGCCGACAGCACGACCGGCGCGGCCGCCCCCATGCGTTTAGGTTCGGAAATAGCGGCCGTAGCGCGGGTGGCAAGCTTCCGCGTCGGCGTAGCCGGAACGCCGGTGCGTCCGCGCGTCCACCCGGGTCAGCGCCACGCCGGCCACGCTGGCATTCGCCGCCTCCAATAGCTCGATCGCGTTCTGCACCACGGCGCGCGGCGTCCGCCGCCAGCGCGCGCAGACCAAGGTGGCGTCGGCGATCTGCGCGATCGCACGCGTATCGGTCATCGCGTGAGCAGGTGGCGCGTCCAGCAGCACGAGCTGGTACTCATGGCGCAGCGCCTGCAGCACTTGTCCCATCGCCTCCGACATGAACAGGCCGAACGTGTCGGGCCCGGCCGTCCCGGCAGGGATGTACGCCATGTTGGTTAAGGGATCCTTCTGGATCACCTCCTCCAGCCGGGCGACGCCGCGCAGGCAGTCGGCCAGGCCCGGTTCCGCCGCACCGCCCAAGCGGTCGGGGAAAGACGGGCTGCGAATGTCGCAATCGACCGCCACCACGCGTTCGCCGGCCATCGCCGCCGATCGGGCCAGCGCCAGGGTGATCGTGGTCTTGCCCTCGGCCGGCCGCGCGGCGGTGATCGCCACGGTGCGCGGCCGTTCCGGGCCGAACCAAAGCCCCGCGCGCAAAGCGCGCAGTTGTTCGGCGAACGGCGTCAGCGGCTTGTGCGCGGCGTATTCCTCGATCCTGAGCCAGCCCCGCGCGCGCCGGCCGACGAACGGGACCAGCGCGAAGCACGGCAGCCCGAGCCAGGCCCGCACGTCCTCGCCGCTCTTGAGCGTCGTGTCGCTCAGCTCCAGCACATAGACGACCATGAGCCCGAACAGCACGCCGAACGCGACGGCGGCGGCCAGCAACGGGCCGGTGCGCGGGAAACTGGGCTCGGCCGGCGCCAGCGCCAGCGACACCTCGCGCGCGTCCGGGCTCTCCACCGCCGCCTGCTGCGCCGTTTCCTGCAGGCGTTCGAGCACCGATTGCAACAGCGTCCGCGACGCATCCAGGTCGCGCTCCATCGCGTTCAGTGGCACCTGCGCCTCGGCCCGGCTTTCCGATTGCGCCTGCGCCTTGGCCACGTCGTGCTCCAGCGCCTCCACCCGCGCGCCCGCCGCCCGCACCTCGGCCTCGGTGGCGCTGACCACCCGACCTTCCGCCGCCGCCACCGACCTCCGGACCTGGTCGAGCTGGCGCTGCACGGCGCGGACATCGGGATGGTTGGGACCGAGCCGGGTCAGCAGCGAGTGCAGTTGCGCCGTGAGCTGATCCTCCTGCTCGCGCTCCTGCACCACGCTCGGGGCGACGGCGGCCTCGGCCTCGGCGCCAGCGCCGTTGCGCGCCGCGTCGAGCCGCCCCTGGGCCGCCGCCAGCTCGCTGCGCGCCCGCGCGAGCCCTTCGGTGAGATTGCTGATCTGCTCGGCGTCCAGCCCCGCGTGCATCCCGCGCACCAGCCCCTGCCGGTTGCGGTAGGCGGCCACGCGGTCCTCCGCCGCCCGGACCTCGCCGCGCAGCGCCTGCGCGCGGCTCTCCAGCCAGTCCTGAGCGCGTTGGACGGCACGGAACTTGGCCGTGAGCTGGTTGCGGACATAAACATCCATCAGCGCGTTCACGGCGGAGGCCGCGAGGTGTGGGTCTTCCGACGTGAATGACACTTCCAGCACCCGCGAGGCATTCACCGTGCGGACCTGGACCGCCTGCTGCGCGGCGAGCAGCACGGCGTCGCGCGAGCTTTCCTGCCCGGGGGCCGCCGGCCGTGCGGCCTGCCGCAAATGGAGCCGGTCGAGGGCCAAGTGCAGCAGCCGCGCCGGCCAAGGCACCGGCCGCAGCGCGGGGTTGAACTCGGCCCGGCTGAACAAGTCGAGCTGGCGCGCCATCTGCTCGACGGTCTGCAGGCCGCCCAGGACCTCGGCTTGGCTCGCCATTACCGCCTCGGTCGTGGGATCGACGCGCAAAATGCTTTGCAGCTCGCGCGGCTTATATTCGTTCGGGTCGTAGATCAGCGTGCCGGTGGCGGTGTAGCGCGGCGTCAGATGGCGGATCGCCACCAGCGCCAGCGCCGGGATCAGCAGCGCGCATGCGAGCAGCCACAGCTTGCGGCGGCGCAGGCTGCCGAGGATCGCTTGCGCGCTGGCCGGCTCGTCCAGGCGCGCGGCGTTCGGGCGCAGGCCGGCGGCCTGGCGCCTCAGCCGGGGCGCGGGCGCCTGGCCGGGTCCGGCGGATTGTTCGCGCATCGCGCCCCCAAAACAGAGCCCGGTCGTTCTGGCCGGGCATCGCGGTGGCGTCATCATCCGCGCGAGCCGCTAACGGGACGCTAATGCGTGCGCGTTAACGGTTCGGAGAGAGACCGACGCGAGTATGCGCGCATGTCACACCGCTCGCCCGATGTTCTGGCCCCGCGCGAAAACCTCCCTACCCCTTGCGGGAGGGGCCGCGGGAGGGGTCGGGGAGAGAGACTAATCCGCCCCTTGTCCGCGCTGCTTGCCACCCTACTCGCCGCCGGCTGCGCGCCGGGCGCGAGCCTGCCGCCGCTCCCCGAGGCCGCGCGTGCCGGCTACCGTCTCGGTCCCGGCGATCAGGTCCGCATCATCACCGTGGGCGACGAGGCGCTCACGGGCGAGTTCCGGGTCAGCGATAGCGGCGCGATCGCCTTGCCGATGGTGGGCGGCGTTCATGCGGCGGGCCTGCGCCCGTCCGGGCTGGAGCGCGCCGTGGCGGCCGCGCTGACCCGGGCCGGGCTGGAACGGGAGCCGTCGGTCGCCGTCGAGGTGATCGGCTACCGGCCGATCTTCGTATTGGGCGAAGTCAACAAGCCGGGCCAGTTCCCGTATCAGCCGGGCATGACCGTGCTCGCCGCCGTAGCGCTCGCCGGTGGGTTCACCTACCGGGCGGTGGAGGAGTACGCCTCGGTAGTGCGCAGCGAGGGCGGCGCGGGCGTCGAGGGCCGGGTCGCGCGCCAAACCGCGCTGGAGCCGGGCGACGTTGTCACGGTATTCGAACGGCGGTTCTGAAACGGCGTCTCCATCCGCGAGCTGCGGGATTCCAATTTAGACTCTGAAGCCGCTCTCGACCGGTCCGACCCGCAGAGTGGGTTCCGACTTCTTTCTTTCCGATATCGCTTAGCACTCTGGCGGCGTCTACTTCTCTCAGCGCGCGTCTCGCCGCGTCCTTGCGAGATGGCCGCGTTGTGCGTGCGGACCTTTGTCGGCTGATCGGCCGTTATCCGAAGCCAGCATCGGCTCGACCGCTCGATCGACCTCGAGCGAGGTGCGCATCGACTCCTGCAGCTCTGGTCTCTCGGCCGGACCTCATCCAGACCGATCGAGCTCGACCTGGTGTTCGCGGTGCCGGAGTGTGTCCGCCACCGCGGGGCCCTCGGCGCGCCCCCCCCGCGCATCGGCGGGCAGACGCGACAATGACGCGCGAGAGCAACAGACGCTGATCAGCGGTGGCATGAAGCGCAGGAGGACAAAACCACCGTGTCGAAACGCACCGCACAGATGGCCCGACGGTCGACCGAGAAGGGGCGTTCGCGGCGGATTCGGTGATTGAGGCAGGCGGGTGAGTGTACACCGGGGCAGAGTCGAGCTATTTCGTCCGGGTGCGATGTGTACACCGAGGGCCGGACGGGACGATCAGGTGTACACCGGCCGTTAACCGGCTATTCATGCGAGGCGCTCGCGGGCGGGTTCACCTACCGGCGGTGGAGGACTACGCCTCGGTGGTACGTAGGCGAGGGCGGCGCGAGCGTCGCGTACAGGTGGGGGGTTTACGTTGCTGCCTCAGTTCGAACGAGCATGGTCACAGCCTGCCAAATCTAGGGTCGTGCTTCCAGGATCATGTTAAAGGGCGTCTCGGTGGCCTTACGCACCTGCCCAAATCCGCCCTCGCTGATGACCGACGACAGCTTTGCAAGACCTGCTTGTGCTCCGAGTGCCGCTCCCACCGGCTGATCGAGAGAGGTCGGCACGCAAATCATCGTCGAGGCCGCGTAATAGAGCCGGCCAACCGGATTGAGGTTGTCCTCGAACCGATCGCCTGCTGCCGGCTCGACGATCATCCAGCTTCCGTCTGGCTTTAGTGTCTGGCGCACATGCCGCGCCGCGCCGACCGGATCGCCCATGTCGTGCAGGCAGTCGAAGAAGGTCACCAGGTCCAGGTTCTTGCCGGGGAATTCGCTGGCCATTCCCACTTCGAACCGCGTGTTTGCCGTCACGCCATGCTGCTCGGCATGCAACCGAGCCTGCTCCACCGAACCGGGGTGGAAGTCGTAGCCGACGAAGGTCGAGTTCGGGAACGCTTTGGCCATCATTATCGTCGAGAACCCGTGCCCGCAGCCGACATCGGCCACCGTCGCGCCGCGCTCCAGCTTCGCCACGGCGCCGTCCAGCGCCGGCAGCCAGGATGAGACGAGATTGTTGTGGTAGCCGGGCCGGAAGAAGCGTCCGGCGGCGCAGAACAGGCACTGCGACTGCTCGCCCCAGCCGACCCCCTTGCCGGTGCGAAACGCGGGCTCGACAAGCGCCTGGTTCTCCATCATCACCATCGCAAGATCGAAGCCGCCTTGCATGTAGACGGGACTTTCGGGCTCGGCGAACACCATTGCCTGCTCGGGCGGCAAGGTGAACCGGCCGCTGGCGGGGTCGTATGTGAGGTAACCGGAGGCTGCCTGATGGCACAGCCACTCCCGCGCGTAGCGCTCCGCGGTATCGGTCTTCGCCGCCAGCTCGGCCGAGGTCATCGGGCCGTTTGCATGCAGCGCCTTGTAGAAACCCAGCCGGTCGCCGATGCGCACGAGCGATACGCTCAGCGCACCGCCGAGGTCGCCAAGCATCTGGCCGACAAACGCGTGCAGCTTGGTTTCGTCCACCATAGTCGTCCTCCCTCGGTTCCGCGCGGCTGTCCGGCGGAGCCCCGAGTTTGGAGCGGCTTCTGTCGCGCGATGATCGCGCCAGGAGCGGATTGATGTCGCGTGTGTCGCGCGGAGGGGCACGCGCGACACACGCGACAAAGCTGGGCGCGATGCGCGATATGGACGCGACCGAGCTCCGCCATCACATGGGGCGCGAAGCCAAGGGACCGATTGGGTGACAGAAGCAGACATCAAGCGCGAACTGCAGGAGGCGCTCGAATACCAGGCGGCGATGAACGACATCCTGCGGGTAATCAGCCGCTCAGCTTTCGACCTCTCCAGCGTGCTGTTGACGGTGGTCACCAACGCAATGGCGCTGTGCCGGGCGGAAATGGCGGTCCTCTTTCGCTACCAGGACGGCGCCTATCGCTTCGCTGTCGGCCACGGCAACTCGCCAGCCTACGAAGAGCGGGAGCGCCAGCAGATTATTCAGCCCGGCCGGGGGACGCTTGTAGGCCGCGCGGCGCAGGAGCGGCGGACGGTGCAGATCGCGGACGCCTGGAGTGACCCGGACTACACCATGAAGCGCGACGCGCAGGTTGGTGGAATCCACTGCATGCTTGGCGTGCCGCTGTTGCGCGAAGGCGTGCCGATCGGGGTGATCGGGCTGGGTCGCGCTACTTTGGAGCCGTTCACCAATCGCGAGATCGAGCTCGTCTCGACCTTCGCCGACCAGGCGGTGATCGCGATCGAGAACGTACGGCTCTTCGAGGAGGTGCAATCGGCCCGCGATGCCGCCGAGCGCGAGCGCGATCTTGCCGAGGCGGCGCGGGCGGAGGCGGAGGAGGCCAACCGGGCGAAATCCACCTTCCTTGCCGCGATGAGCCATGAAATCCGTACGCCGATGAACGGCGTGCTCGGCATGATGGAGGTGCTGGAACGCTCCAAACTGGCGCCGGCTCAGGCGCGGAATGTCTCGGTGATGCGCGACAGCGCGCAGGCCTTGCTCCGCATCATCGACGACGTGCTGGACTTCTCGAAGATCGACGCCGGGCGGATGGACATCGAGGCGCTGCCGTTCAGCGTTAGCCACTTGGTAGCCGGCACGGTCGAGACGATGGCACCGCAGGCGCGCCAGAAGAGTTCTGGCGCTGTTCGCCGACCCGCCCGGCGCCGGCCCCGACTGGGTCAGCGGTGATCCGGTGCGGGTGCGTCAGATCTTATTTAACCTGGTCGGCAACGCTATCAAGTTCACCGATCGCGGCTTCGTCCGCATCGGCGCGGACAGCCGCGCCGAGGCCGACGGCACTGTGATGGTGAGCCTGAGCGTGAGCGATAGCGGCATTGGTATGGACGAAGCGACGCGAGCGCGATTGTTCGAGCCGTTCATGCAGGCGGACAGCTCGACTACAAGGCGGTTCGGCGGAACCGGCCTTGGCCTGTCGATCGTGCGCCGGCTGGCGCAGCTGATGGGGGGCGACGTCGCCGTGGAGAGCACGCCGGGCGAGGGCAGCCGCTTCACCGTGACCCTCCGGCTCGCGGAAACCGGCGTGATCCCCGTTGCTTCTGAAACGACCCGGGCACACCCGGCGACAGCATCGACGTCGAGGCCTGGCGCGGCGCGGTTGCTGGTCGCCGACGATCATCCGGTCAATCTCGAGGTGATCCTTCGTCAACTCGAACTGCTCGGTCTGTCGGCCGACATCGCGGAGGACGGCGCGGCGGCTCTGGCGCTGTGGCGGAAGACGCATCATTCGGTCGTCCTGCTCGACCTGCACATGCCGGTTCTGGACGGGTTCGCTATGGTCAAGGCGATCCGGCGCGAGGAGGCGAAACGCCGTTTGCCGCGCAGCGGGCTGATAGCGGTCACCGCCGACGCATTGAAGGGCGAGGATGCGCGCTGCTTCGCCGCTGGCATGGACGGGTTCCTGTCCAAGCCCGTTTCGCTGGACGCATTGGCGCGCACGCTCGGGCGCTGGATCCCCGACCTTGCGCCGGCGGAGGCGCCGGTCGAGACGGGGAACGGTGCGCTGTTCGATCCCGAGGCGCTGCGCGGCCTATTCGGCACCGATACAGCCCGGCTCGCGGCGTTGGTACGGAATTTCGCCGATAGTGCCACGCGCGATGTAGCCGCGATCCGCGCGGCGCCGAACGCGCGACGTCTGGCGGCGTCGGCGCACCGGCTGAACGGCGCGGCGCGGATGGCTGGTGCCAGGCTGCTGGCCGAGCAGGCCGCCCGCGCCGAGGCGGCCGCCAATGCCGACGACCTCGCGGCGGCGCGGCACGCGGTGGACGGGATGGACCGGCTGCTGGCTGAGACATTAGGGGCGATGCGCTCAGTCGGCTGAGAGGAGGATATTCGCATGCACAATCCTCCGCTTGTTCTTGTCGTCGACGACAACGAGTTCAATCGCGACATAATCAAGGCCCGCCTCGAGAGCCTTGGGCTACGGGGTCGCGACGGCAGGCGATGGGAAGGAGGCAATGGCACGGGCACGCGAACTCCGACCCGACCTTTTGCTGCTCGATATCGTGATGCCGAAGCTCGACGGCATCGAGGTGACGCGGCGGCTCAAGAGCGATGCGTCGCTGCCATTCGTGCCGATCATCCTGCTGACCGCCAGGGCCGACACGAAGGACGTGGTCGCCGGCCTCGACGCTGGTGCCGACGACTACCTCGCCAAGTCCGCCGACCATGCGGCCCTGGATGCACGCGTACGTTCCATGCTGCGCATCAAGGGACTGCACGATACCGTCGAGGCGCAGCACGAGGACCTGAAGGCGCTGAACGCCACTCTAGAACGGCGAGTGACGGCGCAGGTCGCCGAGATCGAGCGCATTGGCCGGCTTCGCCGATTCCTGGCACCCCAGCTTGCCGAGATGATCATGGGCTACGCGACCTTGGGCCGCGTCGGGTTCAAGGATCAGATCGACTACACGGCGATGGGCACGGTGACCAACCTCGCTTCGCGGCTCTGCGCCGTCGCGGAGAACGGCCAGATCCTCGTCAGCCAGCGCGTGGCCGCCGCCGTCGATCACGCCACGAGGTTGGAGGGGGTCGGCGACGTACCGCTGAAGGGACTGACCCGGCCCGGCACCGTGCATCAGGTAATCGGGCTCGGTCAGTCGGCCGAGGGGACGAACATGTAGCCGACGCCTCGTACGCTGCGGATCACCTCGGGCTTGCCCGGGTCGCGTTCCAGCTTGCGGCGCAGGCGCATGACCCGGTTGTCGATCGCCCGGTCGAACGCCTCGGCGTCGCGATGCGCGACGGTTTCCAGCAGCCAGTCGCGGGTGAGTGGGCGGTTGGGATTCTCTACGAACAGGCGGAGCAGATCGAACTCGCTGGCGGCGAGGCTGGACACCGTGCCGTCAGCCAGGACAAGCACACGGCGCTGCAGATCCAGCATCGCCGTGCCGACCCGCACCTCGGTCAGCCGCGGTGCCGGTTGCGCGGCCCGGCCCGCTCGACGCAGCAGCGCCTTCACCCGCGCCACTAGCTCGCGCGGTTCGAACGGTTTGGCAACATAATCGTCGGCACCGGATTCCAGCCCGACCACGCGATCAATCGTATCACCGGCGACGGTGAGCATAATGATGCCAATCCGCCCAGACCGGCTGCGCAGCCAACGCGCCAGGGCGAAGCCGTCTTCCGGTTCGTTCAGATGCACGTCCAGCAGAGCGAGGTCCGGCATTGCACGCTGAGCCAGGCGCTTCAGTTCGGCGCCGGAGGCAAGCGTGGTAGGCCGAAGCCCATGCAGCGCCAGGCATTCCGCGATGACCTGCCTTTGGAATGCCTCGTCTTCGACCAAAACGATCTTGGCCGAGCCAGTCACGCCAAATTCGCTCCCGCTTGCGGCAGCGGTGTTGTACCAAAATCGGGCGTAGCATGCACGCATGGCGTAGAAGCCCTGGACGCTTCTTCCGAGCGCGCCGCCGCAGCAGAACCAGTTGCTTAGCGCGTGTATAACGCCGGCATTAGCAACCCGGAGCGGACAGCCTGAACCAGCATCAGGCTAACCGCCCCAAGCCCGCCTCCGAACGCGGCCCTCCCAAAACA
>CAWKGV010000023.1:0-333217 GCA_963849305.1 uncultured Pseudomonadota bacterium | reverse complement strand
CCTGGGGCTCATGATTCTCGGGGGCTCATGATTTGCTGCGCATCCGATTGCCTCCGCGGCCCTGATCGCGGCCCAGGTCACCTGACCAGCAGCGGCCCATGCGGATGACCCGCTGAGCGCGATCGGGTAATTGGTGGGCGGGCGCGATCGGTCGCCTGCAGTTGAGCCCAAGGCCACCGCATGAGCCGCATCGCCTATGTGAACGGCCGCTATTTGCCGCAGAGCGCGGCCTCGGTGAATATCGAGGATCGGGGCTTTCAGTTCGCCGACGGCGTTTATGAGGTGGTGCTTCTATTTCGCGGACGGCTGATCGACGAGGATCTGCATCTCGACCGGCTTGACCGCTCGCTCGGCGAGCTACGGCTGCGTCCGCCGCTGAGCCGGCGGCGCTACGCCATGTCCTGCGCGAGATTGCCCGCCGCAACCGGCTGCGCGAGGGGCTGCTCTACATCCAGGTCACGCGCGGCGTGGCGCGGCGGGACCACGCGTTCCCGGCCCGGCCGGTGCCGCCGGCGGTGGTCGTGACCGTGCGCCGGGCGGCGCCCTTCCCGAGCGATATCGAGGCGTGGACCGCAACCGCGATCACCTATCCCGACCAACGTTGGGCGCGCTGCGACATCAAGAGCACGGCGCTGCTGCCCAACGTGCTCGCCCGCCAGGCGGCGCGCGAGCAGGGGGCGCTGGAGGCGATCCTGGTCGACGCGCGCGGGCTGATCACCGAGGGCGCGGCGACCAGTTTCTGGATCGTCGATGCGGCAGGCGTGCTGCGCACGCGCCCGCTGATCCACGCGATCCTGCCCGGCTGCACGCGGGCCGCCCTGATGGCCCTGTTGGGTGACGAGGGCATCGCGTTCGAGGAGCGGCCGTTCAGCGAGCAGGAGATGCGCCAGCGCCGCGAGGCGTTCGTCACCAGCGCGTCCAGCTTCGTCAAGCCGATCCTTCGCATCGACGGCCACCCGGTTGGCGACGGCGCGGTTGGCCCGGTTACGCGCCGGCTGTTCGCGCTGTTCGTACGCCACGTGACAGACGCGCGCGGCAACACTGCCTGAATAAGTCCCTTGACATTGTCTCGCATAAACTTTGCGAGAGACAAAATTAATGCACTAGCAACCCCGCGGCCCCGGCTGTCCTAATCTCCCCGCCCGCTTGCTCGATCCGCCTACGTGCTTCCTTCGGCTCAGCGGCTCCGAGCAGCGGTGTACGGGAGGAAAACTTATGACAGCGATTCTAAAGGTCGCCAGCCGGGCGCTGTGCGCCGGGCTGCTCGGAATGCTTTGCGCCTTCGCCGGGGCACGAGCCCAGCCGCAAGCTAGCGCGTCGTCCAACGCCCCCCCGCCTAACCGATTCCCCGAACGGGTCCAGCCGTGGGGTCTGCCGCCGCTTCCGCCCGGCGTCGGCCCGGTCGAGCAGTTCGCCGATATCAGCAACACGCCGCAAGGCAAATTCCTGGAGGGAGGCGCCTTCGATACGCAAGGCAATTTCTGGTTCGTCGCCATCGGCTCGGGCTGGATCTCCTACCTGACGCCGCAGGGCCGGCTGGTGCCGGTGGTCAATTGCAACCCGCCGCCGGAATACGGCATCACCTGCGAGCCGCAGGGGACGCGCTGGCATGAGGGCAAGCTCTACTTGACCACGCGCCACGTCGGCATCCTGGTTTACGACCCGCAATCCAAGAAACTCAGCGTTCTGGTGAACACTTACCGCAACCAGCTGTTCAAGGGTCCGAACGACCTCGATTTCGACGCCGAGGGCAATCTCTTCTTCACCGACCCCTGGGGAACGGGGCCCGGACCAGACACAGCGGACACCGACGGGGCCGTCTATCAGTACTCGCGAGATGGCGTGCTCCGTCGGGTGATCTCCCGGGGCTACTTCCCCAACGGAATTGCCGTCTCGCCGGACGACGGGACGCTGGCGGTGGCCGACTTCTCGGGGGGGCGGATCATCTACTACTCGTTCCTTAACGGCCCCAATCCGGCCTGCACGACCTGCGCCAAGGATCCGCAGCACCTGACGTTCTTCTTTTCCCAGGCAGGCAGCTACATGCCCGGCAACGGCGGCCCGGACGGCATCCACTACGACGTCCACGGCGACCTGTGGATGGCGGTGGGCAGCCTGGGCGGGATCATCGAGGTCGACCCGAGAGGGCTGATCCTCGGCTTCGTGCCGCTCCCGAACGGCGACGAGGCGGCAACGAACTTTGCCTTCGGCGGCCCGAACAACCAGTACATCTACTTCGAGGCAGCCGTTACCGGGCGCGTCTATCGCTTCCGCGCGCCGTATCCCGGGCTGATCGGCCCCGGCGGAGTTCGTCTGCCAGCTCAGCCGTAACGCCTCACGCGGCGCGGGTCAGGGCCGCCCGCGCCGCGGACCGTGTACCGATTATCGTGCTGCTCGCTGGCTGTGCTGCCACTCCAGGAAGAGCTGGAACAGGGCTTGCTCCTGCGGCCCGGTCAATCCCGTCGTCGAGGTGCTGTTGCGGGATAGGAAATCGCCGAATTCGGCCTGCAGTGCGAGGTCCGCCACGGCGACCGCTCGGTGCTGCTGATCCAGAAGTTCCTGGGCACGCGGGAACCTGGTCCACCCCGGAACCTGGGCCGACAGGTTCACCTCGCGCCACTTCGGGTGACGCTGGGGCTTCAGGAAGTCAGGGAATTTGGCGAAGAACGCATCGACGAAGCGCGCCACGCGCGCATAGCGATCGGTGTGTGGCTGCCGGGCGGACACCGCCATCACCGACCCGACCGCGATCGTGTCCACCGCCTTGCCGGCGGGCACCAGCGAGGGATACGCGCCGTGATCAAGGTCCGCCGGCAGGTAGGTCTCGACCAGGTTCTGATCCAACGGCACGGACAGGAAATGCAGCCCGGTATCGGGGCCGATCCCGGCGAACAGCCCGGCCGGCTTGCCGGTGACGTAAACTAACGCCGCGATCTCGCCTCGCTTCAGCTTCTCGAGCGCGGTCTGCTGGTCGTCGTTCGTCTCCTGCACGGCGATCCCGAGTGTCTGGAACAGCACCGATGCCGTGATCGCAGTGCCGCTGCCAGGGCCATCGACGTTACCTTTTGCCCGGCGAGATCCTCGAGCCGACCGATGTCGGGACGTGCCAGTACATGCACTTCCTCGTCGTAAAGCTTGGAGATGTATTGGAGCGACTTCTCGATGCCGGGATAGAGGTGATGCAGCTTGGCGTAGGCCAGCGCGTCGGACTGCACGATCGCGATATCGACGCCCTTGAGGTAAAGGAGGTCGGAGATGTCTTGCAACGAGCCCTTGCCGATGATGGGCAGCACCCGAAGCTGATCGCCATCGAGCACCGCGGAGAGATCGGCCGCGATGCGGATAGAGGTGCCTTCCACGCCACCAGAAATGACGCCGACGGTGTTCGCATTGACGCTCGCGGGATTTGGGCCGAAGGCTGACGGCGGGCCTTCAGCTCGCACGCCGAACGGCAGCGCGACGGCGAAGGCGAGCGCAAGCACGCGGAAAAGCCCGCGGAGCTGTCGAGCGTTCATCGGGTTTCTCTCCAGGCGTGTTTCGCGCCGAGTTGCCGCAGAAGGTCCGGCGCTTCTAAGTCGCCGCGCGCGGCGGCGGTCCGATACCAATTCGCAGCGGCATCGGGATTTGGTTGCATCCCGGTCACGTTGATCGCGACCAGGTATGCGGGATCGTAGGTCTTTCCAAGCGCGGCCGCCCCGCGTGGGCTGCCGGCGGCAGCCGCGCGCTGAAGCAGAGCCGGGCTCCCGAGACGTCCCCGAGGGCGAACAGCGAATCGCCCTTCGCGAGCAGGGCCTGGATTACGGGCTTGGGCATCGCGAGCGAAGCGGATGCCGAGGCAGATCGAGCGTGGGAGCACCCGTGCCGGATCGGCCCGTGGTCGTTTGCACTGCGGCGGTCGGTTCGGATCGCTGCGCCGGTTTCGCGGGAGCGACCGGAGTGATCACGGTCTCGCTAACGACAGACTGCGGCGCCAATGCTCCGGGGCCGTGTTCCGCCTGGGCAGCGGTCTCGGGATTGCCGGGAGCGGGGGCTTGCTCCGCCGGCATCGCATCTCGCGGCCACGGATCCAGGAGAGGGGACGTTCACCGGCTGGGCGGGTGCCGGCTCGGCGCCTGGTCAGCGTCAAGGGCTTCCGTTGGTGAGGGTTCGGTCTTCGTTTGACTGGCGGCTGGGATCCGTGACTGCGGGAAGGTCGGCGGACTCGGTTGGCTCCCGGCCCAACTCGGCGGGAGAACCTTCCGTCCAGCCTTGTTCCCGCGCGATAGGCCGCGTGGCGGACGTTTGATCGTTGCCCACCCAGGCCACGGAATTGGCTTGCGCCGGTCGCGCGGGGCCAACGGCGGCCGGAGCGCAGGCTATTCGCCGCGCGCGGGAAATGGCGCGCCAGAGGAGGCGGCAGAGCGCTCCGACGGATCGGATTGGCTGCGAGCCAGGCGGCCAACACGTCGCGGGGTTGTGTGATAGAGCATGTGAACGGTCGCGCTCTGGCGCACGACAGCCGCCCGTCGCCGAGACCCCGTCGCGTATGGTGTCGGAATCGGCAAAACAGCCCTTACCGCCGTTTCCGCTCCGCCGGACGTCACCGACATTCGCCACGCGGCCACCACCAGCAGCGCGCTAACACCGGCAATTGCCATCCTGCGCCGGCGATCGGCCAGCCCGTTACGCCGACCTGCACGGCTCACGATCTTCTCGGGCGTCCGCCGCGGCGCGCCGAGCAGCCCCAGTGACACCATGCTCGGCGTGAGCACGGGATGGCCATGCGCCTCGGCGATCGAACGCGCCCTGGCGAGCAGTTGGGCGATCCGACCTGGCACTCCCTGGCCCGCCTCGAGAACGAACGCCAGGGCGGGCTCGGCAATCGCCTCCTCCATTGACGGCTCCGAGACGCCCAGCCAGTGCGCGACGAAGGCACGCGCCTCCTCGCGCGGGAGGGGCTCAAGATGGCGGCAGATCGCAAAATCGGGAAAAACCTCTAGAACGGCCGGGTTCTTCAGAGAGATCCAGAGTTCCGGACGGCCAGCCAAAAGAACTTGCCGCACCGACCCGGCATTCGGGGCCGTCAAACGGGACAGCAATTCCAACACCTCCGATCCTAACAGATGGGCGTCGTCGATGATCACCATCTGCGTCGACGGACCGCGGCGGGCGCGAGGATTTGCTTCAAGCAGCGGTCCAGCTTGGGAGCGGAGAGCGCTTCGACCGAGCGACCTAGAATCCCCGCTACCACCACGGGCAGTTGCCAAGCCTGCTCCGGCGGCACTTCGATACGGATGATCTTTTTGTCCGCACGCCTTAGTTGTGCCGACACCTCCCTTAGTGCGGTCGTCTTGCCGATCCCCGCTGGGCCGATAAGGACTGCCATCCTGTATTGACCGGCCAGTCCGAGGATAAGTTCGGAAACGACCTGGCGGTGCGCCGCTCCCAAAACCCAGGGGACGCGACCTTTTTGCTCACCATCGCCTAAATCGCGCAGACTGGAGAGATCAGGACACACGGTTTTGACAACCAGATGACGATCACGTGACGGGGATTACTCCACCACGTCTTCGCACAACCCGCAAGCGAAAGCGGGCATGAAAACTGAGCCCTGTGATTTGATCTCGATGAACCCTGGATTATCTGATCAAGCGCTCGGTCTCGCCCCAGAGTCGCGCGCGTAGGTCGGCATCGAGCGCGACCGGGTTCGGGCGTGATTCAGTCCGACGCTTGAAATAGCGCCCAGTGACGCCGCTCACCTCGGGCGACAGGGCCACGTGCAGCGGCCCGTCGGCGCCCTTCTCGGCCGAGAGCGCGAATAGCGCGACCACGTCCCAGCCCACCCCCATGAGGCCGCCTCGATTGGCGATATTCGTGGCAACGAGCCCGGGATGGACGACGTTGACCGTCACGCCGCTGCCCTCGAACCGGCGGGCCCACTCGATGCTCGCCATCAGCAGCGCGAGTTTCGACTGGCCGTAGGCGCGCAGCGCGCGCCAGCCGCGCGCGCCTTCCAGGTCGTCGAGCCGAAGCTCGGCTCGGTCGGAGGCTTCCGAGCCGATGTTCACCGCGCGTGCGGGCGCGCCGGCGCGCAAGGCGGGCTCCAGCTCGCGTGTCAGCACGAACGGGGCGAGGTGATTGACGGCCAGGATCGTCTCGCGCCCTTCGGCGGTCAGTTCGCGTCGGCGGGTGATCAGGCCGGCGTTGTTCACCAGCAAGGCAAGGCGCGGATGCGCGGCGGCGATTTCAGCCGCCGCGCGGCGCGCATCGCCCATCAGGGCGAGGTCCGCCAGCACGGTCTGCATTGTCGCATCCGGCACGCGCGCCGAGATCCATTCGCGCGTGGCGGCGGCCCGGCCATCGTCGCGCGCGACCAGAACTACGTCATAGTGGGCCCGGGCCAGGCCAAGCGCGATCCATTGCCCGATGCCGCTGGTCGGGCCCGTGACGACGGCAACGGGCTGCTTGGCCATGCCCGCTACCCGAACAGCCGGCGCGAGGCGATCCGGGCACCCTCGGCCAGGGCAGCCAACTTGGCCCACACCACCGCCTGCGCTACCCGGCCGCGCCCGGCCGAGGTGTCGAAGCCGCAATCGGTGCCGGCGATGACCCGGCGTGGGTCGCCCACCGCCGTCGCCACGCGCTCGATGCGGTCGGCGATGACCTCCGGATGCTCGATAAAATTCGTGAATGGATCGACCACCCCGGCGACGATCACCTGCTCCGGGCCGAGGTTGGATGCCGTCAGGCAGCGGTGCTCATGGGCGTGGCGGGGATTGGCGAAGGGCAGCACGAAGCCGCCGACCCTGGCCTGCCGAATCGCAGGCAGGATCTCCGCGAGCGCCACGTCGCAGTCGTGCGGCCCCTCGTAGTTGCCCCAGCACGCGTGCAGGCGCACCCGCTCGGGCGGCACGTTGGCCAACGCGGCATTGATGGTCCCGATAACGCGCGCAACGAACCCCACGAAATCGGCGATCGGCCGATTCTGGAAGGACAGGTGCCGCTCCATCGCGAGGTCGGGCGCGTCGATCTGCAACAGGAAGCCGCTGGCCACGATGGTCTCGTATTCGACCTGCAAGGCGGCGCCGAGCGCCTGCAGATAGGACTCCTCCGATCCATAATGGGCATCGCGCATCGCGGCGGCGATGATCCCGGGTGAGGGCGCGGTCAGGAACGGCTCGGTGAAGCCGCCGGGAAGCGTCTCGAGCACCGCCCGGAAATCGGCGCATTCCGCCTCGATCGTTGCCCGGTCGAGATAGCGTACCTCGCCGACAGCCTCGGGCACATGATCCACGTTGCTGACCGAGACGCCCACCGTGTCATGTGCCGCCTTCCATTCGGCAAACCCAGGGTAGCGGGCCACGTCGGCGAAGGTCCGGCGGTTCCAGCCGCCGCCGAAACCGCTCATGCGGTGGCGGACGTATAGGAAGAATGCCTCGCGCTGCTGCTCGCCGTTGTTGCCGATGTCGATGCCGGCCTCGATCTGCTTGCGCACGGCCCACCGCAGAGCCGTCTTGCCCTCGGCCTCAAGCTCACGAGGATCGACCGCTTCGCCGCGCGCGCGTCGTGCGTACAGCTCGGTCAGGTGCGGCGGGCGCGGCAGGCTGCCGGTGTGGGTGGTCAGGATGCGGTGTTCGCTGGTCAACATGGATCAGCCTTTCAATGCCCGGTCGAAGAACGCCGTGTAGCCGAACAGCCCGACGGCGCCGCCGGTGTGCAGGAACACCACCGTTTCATTTTTGGCGATCTGGCCCTTCCGGATCAGGTCGATCAGACCAGCCATCGCCTTACCGGAATAGACCGGGTCGAGTAGCACGCCTTCGAGGCGCGCGAGTAGGCTCACCGCCTCTGCCATTCCCTCGGTCGGCTGCCCGTAGCCCGGCCCCACATAGTCGCAGTTCGCCACGACCGCCTCTCGTCCGACGCCGCCGCGCACGCCGGCATAGTCGGCCACTTCCTGCGCCAGCCGGTACACGCTTGCTTCCTGCCGATCCTTGGGCGCCCGGACGCCGATCCCCAGCACGGGCACCCCGGCGTTGACCCCCTCAAGCCCGGCGACAAGCCCGGCCTGTGTGCCCGCGCTGCCGGTGGCGTGGACGATGCGATCGATCCGAAGCCCCATCTCGTCGGCTTGCTGCATCAGTTCCTGCGCGCAGGCCACGTAGCCGAGCGCCCCGACCCGGTTTGATCCCCCGCCCGGGATGACATAGGGCTTCCTCCCCGCGCCGCGCAGCTCCTCGGCTCTTGCCTCAATCGCGGCCTGCATGTCGGTTCCGCCCGGCCGATACTCGACCTCGCACCCGAGCAACTTGTCGAGCAGCACGTTGCCGCTGCCGAGATAGCTCGGATCGTTGGTCTCGACCCGCTGCTCCAGCAGGGCGGTGCACTTCATGCCGAGCCGCGCGGCAACGGCGGCGGTCTGGCGCACGTGGTTGGACTGAATCGCGCCTTGCGTGACCAGATGATCGACACCCTGGTCCCGCGCCTCCCCGGCCAAAAATTCGAGCTTGCGTACCTTGTTGCCGCCCGTCGCCACCACCGTGCAGTCGTCGCGCTTGATCCAGATCTTCGGCCCGCCGAGGTGCTGGGTCAGCACAGGCAGCGGCTCCAGCGGTGTCGGAGCGGGGAACAGCCGGATGCGGGCAAAGCGGGCAAGGTGCATGGCGAAGCTCCTAGGAGACGGTGTAATGTTCTCCAGACTGACGGGTCGGACAATCCAAGGGCCGGCAATGGGGCGCGCTCGGCCCCATATCCTTGCGAGACTTTGAAGGCGCGGAACATGAACATCATCAAGCGGCGCGGCTGGGAGATCCCGGAACGCATGGTCACCCCGGAAGCGGCGGTCGTTGGCCGCCGCTCGCTGCTCGCCGGCACGGCGGCCGTTTCGATTGCCGGCGCGCTGCGGCCCGGCGGGGCCCGCGCGGAGCCCGCGATGACGGCGCCGGTGAATATGAAATACAAGCCCGGTCGCGCAGTGACGCCTGAGAAGGACGTGGAGACCTACAACAACTATTACGAGTTTAGCGAGGATAAGGATCTCTGGCAGGCCGCTCAGAAGATGACGATCAGCCCGTGGTCGATTCGCATCGATGGTTTGGTGAAGGCGCCGCGCACGATCGGATTCGACGATCTGCTGAAGCAGGTTCAGCTCGAGGAGCGGATCTACCGCCATCGCTGCGTGGAGGCGTGGTCGTTCGTCGCGCCCTGGACCGGCTTCCCGATGAGCCAGCTCCTGAAGCTCGCGGAACCTTTGGGGTCGGCCAAGTATGTGGTGTTCACCACGGTCGAGCAGCCTAAGACGATGCCGGGCCTCGATAACCCGATCTATCCCTGGCCCTATGTGGAAGGGGTGACTGTCGAGGAGGCGGCCAACGACGTCGCGTTCATTTCGGTGGGGATGTACGGCAAGCAATTGCCCAAGCAGGACGGCGCGCCGCTGCGGATGACCTTGCCTTGGAAATACGGCTTCAAGTCCGGCAAGTCCTTTGTCAAGGTGACGTTCTCGGACAAGCGGCCGCAGACGATGTGGGCCTCGATCGCGCCCGACGAGTACGGGTTCTGGGCAAACGTGAATCCGGCCGTCCCCCATCCGCGTTGGAGCCAGGCGACCGAGCGCGTGCTCGGGAGCAACGAGCGGGTCCCGACCCAGATTTATAACGGCTACGGGGAGTTCGTATCCTCCTTGTATGTCGGGCTGAAAAACGAGAAACTGTTCATGTGATCATCCAGCGCGTCATGGCCGTCCTGGCTGCGGCTTTCCTGGTGGGTGCCGTCGCTGTCGCGATGCTCGGCCCGCCGAACGTGCCGCTTGGGGCGGCGTTGTACATGCTGAACCGCGACTTTCTGGATGGGCTGCAAAGCGGCATTCAGACGCATGTCGCTCAGTGGATGTGGGACGACGTGGCGATGCCACTGCTGGTCCGCCCGGCCTGGCTACTGCCGGCCTCAGCCGGGCTGATCTTCGCGGCGGCCTCACTGACAATTGGCTCGCGCCAACGACCGCAACGAACGCCTCGGCGACGGTTGTAAGGCGCTTAGGCCCTCAACCCGGCCTCTCCCGCAAGCAAGCAGGAGAGCTTTGGGGGAAGGTGCATTATGCGGCCTCCTCGTGCCAGGTCCGCCCATCCCGCTCGATCAGCGCGATGGCGCCAGTCGGCCCCCAACTCCCGGCGGCATAGGGGCGGGGCTGATCCGCGCGCGCCGACCATGCCTCCAGGATCGGCTCCACCCACGCCCAGGCCGCCTCCACCTCGTCGCGGCGCATGAACAGCGTCGCGTTGCCCCGCACCGTGTCCATGAGCAATCGCTCATAGGCGTCCGGATAACGCAGACCGAAGGTCTTCTCGAAGCTGATGTCGAGCGCGGTGGGGCAGAGGCGTAGACCACCGGGGCCTGGTTCCTTGGTCATCATCTCGAGCCGCATCCCTTCCTCCGGCTGCAACCGGATCACCAGCCGGTTCGGCTCCAATTCGGCGGCGTCGGCAGGAAACATCGAAAACGGCAGTGCTCGGTATTGAACGACTATCTCCGAGACCTTCTGTGGCAGGCGTTTGCCGGTTCGCAGATAGAACGGGACATTGGCCCAGCGCCAGGTCCGCACCTCGGCCTTCAAGGCCACGAAGGTTTCGGTAGCGCTCGCCCCGGCAGTCCCAAGATCGGCGAGGTACCCCGGAACCGGCCGCCCCTCGATTGCCCCGGGTCCATACTGGCCGCGAACCGTCAGCATTGCGACGTCGTGCGGGTCCAGGGGCTTCAGTGCGCGCAGCACCTTTAGCTTCTCGTCGCGGACCCGGTCGGCGTCCAGTGAGACCGGCGGCTCCATCGCCATCAGGCACAGGAGCTGCATCAAATGATTCTGCACCATGTCGCGCACCGCGCCCGCGTGGTCGTAGTAGCCGCCGCGTCCCTCCAGCCCCACTGTCTCCGCCACCGTGATCTGGACGTGGTCGATCACGTCGGTGTTCCAAAGGCGCTCAAAAATCGAGTTCGCGAAGCGAAGCGCGAGCAGGTTCTGAACCGTCTCCTTGCCGAGATAATGATCGATCCGGTAAGTTTGCGCCTCGGAGAAGACCTGCCCGACCTCGTCGTTGATCGCCCGCGCCGAGGCCAGGTCGTGGCCGATCGGCTTTTCCAGCACCACGCGCGAGAGGGGCGTCGCCAGCCCGTGCGCGCCGATATTGCGACAGATCGGGCCATAAAGGGCGGGGGCGGTGGCCATGTAGAACACCCGCACGCGCGCGGGATCGAGTCGATGGGCCAGCACCTCCCATCCGCCGTCCGGCTGCACGGCATCGACCTGCACATAGTCGAGCTGGGCGAGAAACCGCGCGACGATGGCGGGGTCCAGCGCCGCCGGCTCGACATGCTCTTCCAGCGCGCGGGCCGCTCGCCGGCGGAAACCCTCCGGGCCGAGATCGGAGCGTGCGGCCCCGATCACGCGCAATTCCTTCGGCATCTGCCCGTCGCGGAACCGCCAGTAGAGCGCCGGCAGCAGCTTGCGCAGGGTCAGGTCGCCCGTGGCCCCGAACACCACAAAATCGAACACCGCCACCGGGATGATCTTCGCGGCCATGCGCGCGCCTCCAGAAAGCTGAGGGAGGCAGCCGCCCCCCGGCCCCCTTACACCACCGGCGACGCGCCGCCGTCCATGTTGATTGCGGCACCGGTGGTGAAGCCCGCGCGGTCGGAGCAGAGAAAGCAGGCCATGGCGGCGAACTCCTCCGCCTTACCCATCCGTCCCAGCGGGATTCCAGCGGCGAGCTTGGCGATGAACTCCTCGAACGAGAGATTCGCTCCTTGGGCTTGATGGCGCCGAACCCACTGATCGGAGACGATCTGGCCGACCAGCATCGCGTTCACCAGCACGTTGTGCGGCGCGCCTTCGCCCGCGAGAACCTTCGTCAACGCCATGCCGGCCGCCCGGGAAACGGCGGTCGGCGCGCCGTTCGCGCGCGGAGCCTTGGCGCCGATGTTCAGTACGTTGATAATCCGGCCCCAGCCTCGCTCCTTCATTTGCGGAAACACAAGGCGGGTCAGGCGGATGGCCGCGAACAGCTTGAGATCGAGGTCTTCCTGCCAGATCTCGTCGGTGATCTGGTCGAACGGCATCGCGCGTGACGTTCCGGCATTGTTGACCAGAATGTCGATCTTGCCGAATGCGCGCATAGCGGCCTCGTATGCCTGGCGGCACTGCTCGGCTTTCGATACGTCGCAAGTGATCGCGGCGACGCGGCCCCGCGCGGTGGTCTCGATACGGCGCTTGGCCTCCTCCAATACCTCGGGCCGGCGCGCGAGAATGGCGACATCGGCGCCGGAGGCCGCGAACTCGGTCGCAATCGCTAGACCTAGCCCCTTGCTGGCTCCAGTAACCAGCGCGGCCCGGCCAGTGAGCGTAACGTGCATCGCCTCCTCCACCCGATTTTCGGGCGAAGTGTGCGGAAAGAGGCCGGTCAGGGCAACCGCGGCGCACCGTTCGCCATCAGCGCCAGCGATGCCCGCCCCACCAACCGAAGTTGAAGCCAACCACAGGCGCGGGCGCGTACGCATAGGCGTAGGGGCTGTAGCCGTAGCCGCCTCCGTAGTAACCCGATCCGTAATAAGCCGGCGCCGGATAAGCGACGCAGCCGCCTAGGGCGGCCGCTGCCGCCAGCGCCGTCAGCGGCAGGAACATGCGACAAATCGTTGCATACATGGGTAGTCCTCCTCTATCTGACCTGACGAGCGATAGTTGGGAGCACGTCGCGGCGTTTTGGTGACGGACGGCGTCGGCTTTTCGCCATGTTGCTCACAAAAAACGCTCGCGATTCAGCGAGGCCGATCACATGCAAAGACACAGCAAGATTTTCCGGCTGGCCCTGGCGGCCGCCACCAGTGGTCTGGCGCTGGCGACGGCGGCGCCCGCGCTCGCTCAGCCGGCAGGCGCGCCCGGGCAGCAGGCCGAGATCAACCCGCCCACGCGCGTGGGCGGGTTGGCGCGTCTGAGCGGCACCGTCTCGTTCCACACCGCCGACCAGGATGAATGGAGCCCGGCCGTCCTGAACTATCCCGTCACTCAGGGGGATGCCTTCTGGACTCAGCCCGGCGCGCAGGCGCAGATCGACATTTCCGACACCTCGATCGCGCTGAATGCGACCACGGAGCTGGATACCAGCACGCTGAATGACCAGAACCTGACCGCGACCTTGCCGCAGGGCGAGGCCTATTTGCGGGTACGCGACCTCCTGCCGGGGGAGAGCTACACGATCGTCACGCCGCGCGGGGCGGTCAGCATCGCGAGTCCCGGCCGATACGACATCGTTGCGGGCGACACGCAGGCTCCGACCCTGGTCACTGTGCTGGACGGCACCGCCACGCTGAGCGACGGCATCTCGCTCCAGGTGACGGCAGGACAGACGGCGGAGATCGCCGGAGATCAGGCGCCGTTCCAGGGCCAGCTCGTTCCGGCGATGCGCGATCCGTTCGTCGCCCAGATGCTGGCGCGCGCGCATCCGGTCGTGGCCCGTGGCCCCGCCCCGCCGCCGCTGGTCGCGCAAATGCCAGGTGGCGCCGAGCTAGCGGAGTACGGCTCCTGGTCGCAGACCCCGCAATACGGCGACGTGTGGTATCCGCAGGTCGCTTCGGGTTGGGTGCCCTATCGGGAGGGACATTGGGCCTATGTCGCGCCGTGGGGCTGGACCTGGGTTGACAGCGATCCTTGGGGATTTGCGCCGTTTCACTACGGACGATGGGTCGATGTCGGTGGCCGCTGGGGCTGGATGCCCGGTATTGCCGTGGCCGCCGGGCCACCGGCCCCGGTTTACGCACCGGCATTGGTGACGTTCTTCGGCATCGGGGCGGCGGTCGGTGTGGGTGTCGGCATCGGGGCCGGCGCGTTCGGCGGGTCCGTTGGCTGGGTGCCGCTGGGTCCAGGCGAGGTGTATCACCCCTGGTTCCATGCCAGCCCGAACTATGTCCGTGACGTTAATATTCGCCACGTCAACGTCACGCAGATCACCGATCTGAGTAACACGACCGTCAACAACGTGACGATCAACCAGTTCCGGAACCGGCCGGGTGCCACCGTGGTCCCGGCGACGGCGATGGCGACATCGCGGCCAATCGCGCAAGTCGCGCAGCGGGTGACGCCGCAGGAGCTTGCCCAGGCCCGGCCGGTGGTCGGACACCCGCCAGTGCCGCCGACCACGGCGACGATGGGGGTCACGCCCGCGGTGGCCCGCCAAATCCATGCCGTGCCGCCGCCGGCCGGGGTTGCGGTCGCCGCGCGCCCCGCGGCACCTGGCCCGGTGATCCACGCACAAGCGACGGCGCCGCTGACGGCTCACCCGGCACAGCCGGGCCGTCCGGGCATCCCACCCGGAACCCAGCACGCCGCCCCGAGCCCCAACGCGCCTGCCACGGCGGCGCGGCCGCATGAGGCGGCGCCCGGGCCGGTCATCCAGCACGCGCAGACCCCGACTGGCGTTCCACATCCCACCCCGGCGCTCCGGACGCCCGGCGCCGTCCCTGGCCATCCCGGCGAAATGGCCACCGAGCACGCGCCCGCGGCCGTTCACGCACGCCCCGGCGAAACGACCCCCGCGCTCGCTGCCCCGGGTGCCGCCCAGGCGCGTCCCGGCGAACTGCACGCGGCCCCTGCCCGCCCGATCGGGGCGACGCCGACGCTGCGCGCCCCCGGGAGCACGCCAGAGCATCCGGCTGCGAGCATCCCTCGCGAGCTCCATCCCGCCCAGAGCCGCCCCGCCCCGGGCCAGGAGAACCGGCGACCCATGCCACCCTGCCGGGCGCGCATACGCCGCCCATCGCGGCGCATCCGGCGCCGACGCCAGCCGCCCATGTGCCGGCGCCGACCCCGCATCCTCGGCCTGCTCCCGCTCCGCGCGCGCCGGAGCCAGCCGCGATCCACGCGGCTGCCCCGGCTCCGCACCCGCCGCCCGTCTCCCGCCCGCCACCCGTGGTTCACGCGGCCGCGCCGCCGCATCCGGTCCCGGCCCCGACCCCGGCGCCTCGTCCGGAACCGATGCATGTTGCCGCGGCGCCGCGTCCCGTTGCGGCACCGGCACCGCATCCCGCGCCCGCGCCTCACCCAGCCCCACACGAGCAGAAGCGGCCGGGCCAGCCATAGCGTGTTCCGAAGGCCGGCGGCCGCCCACGGCAAACGCCCTGCGGTCGCCGCCCAGGATGGTCCGCTATCGCGGCAGGGCGAAGGCCACCACCGCATCGCCGAGCTTCGTGCCCATCCTCGCGTGGCCGCCGGCTGCGACCACCACGAACTGCCGTCCGCCCGCGACATAGGTCATCGGCGTGGCCTGACCGCCGGCCGGCAAATCGGCTTGCCACAGCAGGGCGCCGGTCGCGAGGTCGAAGGCGTGTAGCTTGTCGTCCATCGCCGCCGCGACGAACACGAGCCCGCTGGCTGTGACAATCGGGCCGCCCTCGTTCGGCAGCCCGTGGATCATGCCCAGAGCCATGGCGCCAAGCGGCACCTGCCAGCGGATCGTGCCGGCGTTCAGGTCTACCGCCGCGAGCGTCCCCCAAGGCGGCGGATTGCAAGGAATCCCGAAGAACGAGGTGAGCAGGGTGCGCTCGGCCGCATAGGGCGTGCCGAGCCCCCGTCCGATCTCCGCCTTCGGCGCGTTCGCGCGCGCGGCGGCGTATTCGGCGCGCGGGATCAGCCGGACGACATGCACGAGATTGGTCACGTTCACGACGAACAAGCCGTCCTTCGGATCGAAGGCGCCCCCGCCCCAGTTCACTCCGCCGCCGTCGAACGGAAATACGGCGGTGCCGCGCAGGCTGGGAGGCGTGTAGAGCCCCTCGGAGCGCAGCCGTGCGATCGCACGGCGACACTGGATGCGATCGAACAGCGCAAGGCCCCAGGCGTCCCGTGGCCTTAGGCGCTGTGATGTCAAGGGCGGCGGCGCGGCTGGAATCGGCTGCGTCGGCGCGGCGCGCTCGCCCGGAACGTCGCTCGCCGGCACAGGCCGCTCGGTGACCGGAAACATCGGCCGGCCGGTCTCGCGGTCGACGACGAACACGAACCCGGTCTTGGTCGCGACGACGACAACCGGGACATCGCCGCCATCTCTGTGGAGGACGGCGAGCGTCGGCTGCGCGGAGACATCGTAGTCCCAGATGTCATGATGGGTGGTTTGGAAGTGCCACACGATTTGCCCGGTCGAGCCGCGGAGCGCGACCACGGACAAGTCGAAGAGATCGTCGCCCGACCGCTCGCCACCATAAAAGGAGGCGCTGAGCCCGGCTGTCGGCAGGAACACCAAGTCGCGCGCCGCATCCACCGACATCGGCGCCCAAACATTAGCGCCGCCCGACCGCTGGAAACTCGTGTCCTGCCAGGAACTCGCCCCCGGCTGGCCAGACGCTGCCGGCACTGGATCGAAGCGCCAACGAAGCTGGCCGGTGCGGGCATCGAGCGCACGGACCGCGCTGGTCGGTGTGTGCGCGCGCGACATGTCGTCGATTGCGGAGCCGACGATGATAGTGTCGCCGATGATGGCTGGTGGGGAATCGAGCGTGACCTCGCCCGGATAGAGTTCAGGTATATTGAAAGCCAGCCTGACCTCGCCATGCATCCCGAACGCCTCGCAAGGCCGTCCCGTGGACAGGTCGAGTTCGATCACGCGCGCATCGAGGGTGGCGATCAGCACGCGCGCGCGGCATACAGTTCCGGGCGCGGCGGCTCCGTCGTGCCACACGGCCACACCCCGGCATACGAAGCCGTTGCCCGGCTTCAGGTCCGCCGGAAGTTTTGGGTCGAATGCCCATTGCGCGTGTCCGGTCACCGGATCGAGGGCGATCACGCGATCCGATGGGGTGCAGATCAGCAGCTTGCCATCGGCGAGGATAGGCGTGTTCTCGAAGGCGCCCCCCGGAGAGCCCTTTCGCGGCGGCTCGCCGGTGTGGAAGGTCCAAGCCGGGGCGAGACGGCGCACGTTGTCGGGAGTGATCTCGGTCGCGGCCGAATAGCGTGTCCCAGCCGCGTCGCCACCATAGGCCTGCCAATCCTGCGCCGGCGCGCGTGCCGTCGCCGAAAAAAGCACGAGCACTACAACCGGAAACAGGTACCGCATCGCGCCGGTCCTTCCCGCGCTGCACAATCCACGGCAGGATACGGCCGTGCCCAACGCCCCACTAGATGCCCCCGAGCCGCTCGCCAGGAATCTGCTCGACTTGGCGGCGCGATTGAGTGCTCGCGCCAGCGAGGATCCGTTCGGCAATCCGGTGCTGCTGGTCGCTCTGGCGATCACCCGGCGCATGGATGCCGGTGAGTTGACCGCTGCCGGGATCGAGTCGCTGGTCCAGCAATTGCGCGATGCGGCTTTCACCGACCGCGCGCGACGATTGGCGGAGTACGTGGGTGGCACGGACCCGGATCGGAACCAGGCGGTGCTCGGCCAGCTCGCGCGCCACCTGCTGCGGCCCGACCCAAACGACAGCCCCGTGCGCTGGGCGGAGTACCGCGCCCTTGTGGAGCGCCCGCGCTTCGCCGCGGTGTTCACCGCCCATCCCACCTTCGCCCTTCCCGCGGAGGTGGGGCACGCACTGGCCGAGACCGCGTGCGGACGCCCCATGGCGGAGTTCGCCTCGCACCGCCCGCCGCCGATCACGCTCGCGGACGAGTTTGCCCAGGCGATCGCTGCCATCGCTCGCGGGCGGGACGCGATCGACGTGTTCAACAAGGCTCTTCTATCCGTCGCGCGCGACGCGTGGCCCGACCGCTGGACCGACCTCAATCCCCGGCCAGTGATCCTATCGAGCTGGGTCGGGTACGACACAGATGGGCGGACCGATATCGGCTGGTGGGACACGCTGCGCCTGCGCCTGGAGATGAAGCGGCTGCAACTCGTGCGGCTGCACGGACAACTCGCCACGCTCGCCGGTACGGATGCGCTTGCCAGCCGGGTCGGTTGCGCGCTGGAGACGGTCGGCGGGCAGATCGCGTTGTGCCCCGACGCCCCCGATCCGCCGCGCGTCGCGGCATTCGCGGCGGCGCTGGTGCGCGGGCGCGACGACGCGTTGCCCTCGCCGGAACCGCTGTCGCCGCTCTTCCAAACCGCGTTCGCGGCGGCCGATGATGAGACGCGGCTCGGGTTGTGCGCGGCCCGCGCGGGGCTGATCTCGCACGGACTCGCGCTCGCCCACACCCATGTCCGGCTGAACGCGGCGCAAGTCCATAACGTTGTCCGCCAGCGCCTCGGGATCAACGACCCACCGGAGGAGCCGGCCCATCGCCGCGCGCTGTTCGCCGCGATCAACGCCGCGCTGGACGCGGTGTGCCCGGTGCCGGTCGATTTCGGCGGACTGCTCGCCGAGCAGGCTTCAGCGGCACGCCTGATGATGACGGTGACGCAGATCGTCAAGCACATCGACAACTCGGTGCCCGTGCGTTTCCTGATCGCCGAGACCGAGACCGGCTACACGCTGCTCGCCGCGCTGTGGCTCGCGCGCCTGTTCGGGGTGGATCAGCACGTCGAGATCAGCCCCCTGTTCGAGACCGCCGAGGCGCTGGAGCACGGCGCGACGGTGCTGGAGGAGGCGCTGCGCAGCCCGCACTACCGCGCCTATCTGCAACGGACCGGGCGGCTTGCTTTGCAATTCGGCTACTCCGATTCCGGTCGCTATGTCGGCCAGCTCGCTGCGACCTACCTGATCGAGCGGCTGCGCCTGAAGGTTGGCCAGACCTTGGCGGTGCACGGCGTCACTGGCGTCGAGATCGTGTTGTTCGACACCCATGGCGAGAGCATCGGCCGCGGCGCGCATCCGGGATCGCTGGCCGATCGGCTGAAATATCTCTCGCCGACCGCCTCCCGGCAGGCGCTAAGCCGTGCGGGGCTCGCCGTCCGGGAAGAAAGCGCGTTCCAGGGGGGCGACGGGTACCTGCTATTCGGCACGCCGGAGCTGGCTTTGGCCACGATCGCGAGGATTGCGGAGCAGACCTATCATCCCGCCGCGGGCCCGATCGAAGATCCGGTCTACGCCAACCCTGATTTCGCCGCCGACTTCTTCGGCACGATCCGCGCCAGCATGGCCGGCTTGGTGGAAGACGAGGGCTATGGCGCCCTGCTCGGCGCGTTTGGACCAGCCTTGCTCGATGCTACTGGCTCCCGGCCGGCCGCGCGTCAGGCGGACGGCATGGCGCGCTCGGCGCGCATCGCCCATCCGCGCGAGCTTCGGGCGATCCCGAACAACGCGATCCTGCAACAGCTCGGCTGGTGCGCGAACACGTTGCAAGGGCTTGGCGCGGCCGCGGCGCGTTATCCCGAGATCGTCGCCGAGATGCGGCTGACGAGCCGCCGCTTCCGTCGCGCGATGGACCTGGTGACGCACGCGCTGGCGCATTCCGACATCGACGTTCTGCGCGCGGTGATCGCCACGCTCGATCCGGGGACTTGGCTTGATCGCGCGGCGCACACCCGCATGCCAGGACGGCGGGAGGCGCTGGCGGCGGTAGCACGCGCATTGGAACGGCTCGACATCTGGGCGATAGCGCAATCGATGTTTCGCCGAATCCAGGCCGACCACCTCGCCTTGCGCGCGACCTGGCCGGAGACGCCACACATGAGCACGCGCGAGGTGTTGCTGCACGCGCTACGGTTGGCGCTCGTTCACCGCATCTGGCTGCTGTCAACCGAGATTCCGGATTTCTCGCCGCGCCACGGCGTGACACGCCTGGCGCTGGATGCGGCGATCCTGCGGTTAGACATCGAGGAGTTGCTCGAAATGCTTGCTCAGATCTTTCCGGCGGCGCCCGATCCGGGAGGCGAGCACGATTATGCCGAGCCCGCCGCGCCACGCGGCACCACCGCCTACGCCCGCGAACACGCCGAGATCTTCGCGCCCATGCGGCAACTCTTTGCTCTCACCCGCGAGATCGCGACGGCGATCACTCACGAGGTTGGCGCGTTCGGGTAGGTGCGGGTGGCTGCCCGACCGTAGCGGCGGTGTCGTACCCGCCAAAGGCTGACACACGCCCATTCCCTGGCGCCGATTGAGCGAATGCGTTCAGGCCAAGCGGTCCTGCAAGCCTCGACGATGGCCTCGTAGCTGTCCCACCGATGGTGCGCGCCACCAGCCCCATCGGGCGCTTCTCGGCGGCGAAGACGTGCTCGACGCGGCTGCGCACCCCGAGCTCGCGTCGCGTTGCCGCGGGCAATGTGCGGCGGCATCGGCCGACCACGTGGCTTGGCGCGCTGGAACTGCGGCGTGAGCCCGCGCCTGGCGATCAGCGCCAGATTTGCCTTGCTGCGATACGCGGTGTCCGCCCACACGTCGCTGGCGGTGTTGTCCGCATCGAGCACGGTGCCCAGCTGGCTGCCGTCGTGGCGTGCGGCGCGAGTGATGACGAAGCGGCGAATGAAGCCGTGCGCATAGTCGGTAGACCCGTGCTTAGTAAGCAGCCGCGGTTACGGGATCTCGTAAAGCGTTATGTCGTGGGCGAGCCCGCGCAGCGCCGCACTGCGCGTGGCGGGCCGCAGGCCATCCCGCGTGAGCAGCCCGGCCACGCGCGGATCCCCGACGACGGGGTCCGTCACGATGATCGCAGTCGAATCCGCCATGCCCTGCACGCGCGAGGCGATGTTGACCGTCTGCCCGAAATAGTCCTGGCGGTCGTTCAACAGCACCGCGAGGCAAGGGCCTTCATGGATGCCCATCTTGAGCAGCAGATCCTTGCCTTCGTGGGCGGCATTGAGCTCGCGCATCGCGGCGCGGATGCGAAGGGCGGCGCTGACCGCCCGATCGGGGGTGGGGAATGTCGCCATCACCGCGTCGCCGATCGTCTTGACCACGGCGCCGGCCTCCGCGGCCACGCTATCGAGCAGGACGCGGAAATGACTGCGCACCAGGTCGAACGCGACGAGGTCACCGACCTGATCGTAAAGCTCGGTCGAGCCCTTGAGGTCGGTGAACAGGAACGTCAGGCTGGTGATCTTCAACCGCTGATCGACATCCAGCGTGTCGGCCCGAAACAGGTCCCGGAAAGTTTGGTTGCTGAGCAGCCGCTTGGCGGTCAGGAACGGTTTGCGGTGGCCGAAAATCTCGTGCATCCGATCGCCGGCTGTCCACACCACGGGCAGCACGCGCGCGTTCGAGCGATTCTCCAACAACAGGCGCACCGGGCCAGGGTGCAGCTGCTGGGTTTCGGTCGGCGACGGCACGTTGTCGAATATCATCGAGACATGCTGGCGCTCACGCGTCGGCGCGCCCCCGACGTCGAGGAAGTGGCCGCGATGGGTGACCGGTTCGAGGACGATGACGAACTCGGCCGGCAGATGCAGCGACAAGACGGCCTTGTCCCCCGGCGGCAGCTCGACTTGTTCGATGGTGATCTCCTCGATCAGGTCTTCGAAACCATCCTCCGGAAGATCGACCCCTGAGCCGAAGAGGATCTGGCGGTAATATTCCCAGATCGGCAGTCGGTCCGGATCGTGCGCCGCGATGCGGCGGGTCCGTGGGCTGATCGTGAACGTGATCTCGACCGTATCGTCCAGTATCGGCTCGTGGCCGGCGGCGCAGAACGCGCAGTATGGGTCCTGCCGCACGGACTTGAGCGTGGCCGCCGCCTCCAGCACGCAGCCGCAGCTGGGACACAGCACGTTCCAGGACAGGTCGAACATGCCGATCCGCGCGGCGTGCAGGAACGCGGTGATGACGGGCTCCTCGGGCAGCCCATGCCGGGTCGCGAACTCCAACGCATTGATGCGGTTGAGCGCCCGATCCGGTCCTTTGCGTACCACGTGTTCGAGGGCGGCGACAGCCTCGGTATCCGCCGAACGACGGAGAGCCGAGAAGAGGGCTTCTGACTCGCTCATGGCGGAAGCATAGCCCGGAATGGAACTGCCGGCGACAGCCGCCGGAGCTTGGGCTCAGGTCGTGATGCCGGGCGACCGTTGATACCGGAACCGCCTAGCGGGTCCGGAAAATGAGCGAGCGGTTAACGGTTGGTGTACACGACCACTGCGCGGGGGCGCCCCCGTGTACACGCTCCACCTGGCGGCCTGGGCGCTGATTCGGCCAAGTGTACATCTCGCATCCGAGCGTCAGAGCGCCTGGCTTTCAGCCTCGGCCTCCTCGTCGGTCTCGGGCACGCCGGCGAGCCGCAGGCCCTCGGCATAGTTCTCCCGATCGCTCTCGCGCTCGAAGGCAGAGGTCGCGAGGAATCGCTGGACCGTGAAATCGGGCTCCACGGCGGCCAGGCGGCGGAGCGCGGCCGTCGCTTCCTGTTGGCGGCCCAGATGGCCGAGTGCCGCGAGATAGGGTTTGAACCCGGCCGAGAGCGACGGATTCATCTGCGTCGCCGCCCGCCCCGCCGCCGCTGCCGCCTCGTAGTCCCGCTTCAGCAGGAAAACGATGGTGAAGAACCCGTCGAAAATGAAGGCGTGCGGGTCGAGCGGAGACAGCTTCTTGTAGCGGCTAATCCGGCGCTCCGCCTGCTCGACATCGCCCATATAGGCATAGGTCACCGCCGACAGCGCCCAGGCCATGGCCAGGTTCGGGTTGAGCGACAGCGACCGCTCGTGCAGCGTGGCCGCCTCTTGCAGCTCGTGGTGCAGGAAGGCGCGCACGTGGCCGGCGATCGTGAGCGCGCGCGCGTCGACCGGGTCGAGCTGGATGGCCCGCTCGGCCAGCCGCCCCGCCTCCTGCATCGCGCTGTCCGCGTCCTCCGCCCAGCCCTGGCCGACCAGGAACACGTGCCAATAGGCGAACCAGGCATGGGCGGCGGCGTACTCGGGCTCGACCTCGATCGCCTGGCGCAGATGGTCCCCGGCCTGCATGAACGGGCCGCGCTCCATCCGGCTCATCAGCGGCACGGCCCGCAGCATCAAGTCATAGGCGGTCGCGTCGATCACCGGGCGGCTGGCCACGCGCTTGGCCTCGATCAGCAGGATCTCTGGGTCGATCTGGGCCACCACCTCGGCGGCGATCTCGTCTTGCAACGACAGGATGTCGTTGACGGTGCGATCGAAGCGGCGTGCCCAGACCACCTGGTTGCTGGCCCTGAGGTCGAGCAGGCGGACGGTGATGCGCAGCCGGCTGCGCACCCGCTGGATCGTGCCGTCAAGCAGGAAATCGAGCCCGAAGGCGCGCCGGATCGCCTCCTCGTCGCGGCTGTCGTCGGCGAAGCGCGCGAGCGAGTTCGAGGACACCACGAACATCCAGCGGAACTGGGAGAGCGCGGCCGTGATTTCCTCGGCCAGCCCCGGCGCGAGATGCGCGTCCTGCTCCTCGGTGCCCACGAGCTGGAGCGGCATCACCCCGACATGCGCCCCGCCACGGTTGACCGTGGCCCGCTGCTCGATCGGCGCCAGGAGTTCCTGCCGCTCCGCCATCCCTCGCTCCGGCACCCTGGGCGGCGGCGGGCGCAGCGGCAGGCGGCTGCCGGAGGGGCCCCGGATCTCGGTCAGGAGCTTCTGTGTCTCGGCTGAAGGCGCCGCGTCCAGCAGGTCGGCGAGTACGGCGCGGCAACGGTCGTAGGCCTGGATCGCCATGCCCCGCTCGCCTCGCTCGGCATGGGCCTTCATGAGCGCCCGCCAGGCGCCCTCATGGGCGCGGTCGATTTGAAGCAGCCGCTGGGCGGCCGGGATCGCCGCCTCGGGCTCCACCTGCGTCCGCAGCAGCTCCTCGGCCAGCGTGCGCGCCCGGTCGCGCAGACCCTCGCGCTCGGTGGTGAGCCATGTGTCGAAGGCCGAATCGCAGCCGTCCAGATCTTCCAGCAGATCCCCGTCCAGAAGTGAAAGCGAGGCCGGATGTTCCACCGTTGCGCGCATCACCTCCTCTACGTCCACCCATGCGGCACCCGGGCGTATGGACAGGTGATCGCGCGTGACCTGGATCACGTCCGGGCCGGCGGGAGCCAATACTTCCAAAAGGCGATGGATTTCCTGGCGCAGCGAGGCGCGGGCCTGCTCCTCCGGCCGGCGGCTCCAGAGCAGTTCAGCGAGCTTGCCGCGCAACGCGGGACGTGGCGCTGAGAGCGCGATAACCGCGAGCAGCGCCCGCGTCTTGCGGCCTGCTGGCAGCACGCTGTCCGAGGTCAGCGCCCAGGCTTCCATCTGACCGATGAGCCTGAGCCGCAGCACCACGTTGGCGGGCGAGACGAGGGCGGAGGTCCGGCCGGCTGACCGGGGTGCGCTTGCGAACATAATCACCTTATAGTGCGCTTCGGGGTTGCAGAAGCAAGCTTGAACGCACGCCTAACCCGAAAATCACGCCTCTAGATCGCCGCTTCATTGAAAATCCGCCGAACATCGCCGGCCCATGCCCCATGGAATCGCGCGAGCCAGTGCTCGGCCTGGCATGGCGCGCCCGCGACCACCGCTTCCAGCGGCGTCAGAAACATGCGCTCGTCCCGTCCCGCGGCGTCAAGCCGGTCTCGGGCGCGCAGCCCATCGGCGGCAATCGCCACGGCCTCGCGGGCGAGGTCGCGCAGTTCGCCGCCCCGCCACCGCGCCTCGAGTCCGAGGCGAGGCACCGCCGTCCGAAGCTCCATCGCGTCGGCCCAGCCGATGTCGCGCGTGAGCGCCAGGGCGGCGTCCAGCGCCGCCTCGTCGTAAAGCAGGCCCACCCAGAACGCCGATTGCGCCAGCATCATCTCCGGCGTGCCGGCATCGGCGCCGCGCATCTCCAGGAACCGTTTGACCCGGACGTCGGTGAACACCGTGGTCACATGGTCGGCGAAATCGCCGATCGTGGCGACCACCCCGGCCAGGTTGTGCAGCCGCCCGGCCATGAAATCCCGGAACGAGCGGCCGGCCACGTCGATATACCGGCCGTCGCGATAGACGAAATACATTGGCACCCGCTCGACCAGCCATTGGGCATATCGCTCAAAGCCGAAGCCCTCCTCGAACATCACCGCCGGGATGCCGGAGCGGTCGTTGTCGGTGTCGGTCCAGACTTGGGCGCGATAGGACAGATACCCGTTCGGTCGGCCCTCGGTGAATGGGGAATTGGCGAACAGCGCGGTCGCCAAGGGCTGAAGCGCGAGCGAGACCCGCAGCTTGCGCCGCATGTCCTGCTCCGAGGCGTAATCGAGGTTCACCTGAACCGTGCAGGTCCGGGTCATCATATCCAGCCCGAGCGTGCCCACTTTTGGCATGTAACCACGCATGATGGCGTAGCGGCCCTTAGGCATCCAGGGCATGGCGGCCCGGGTCATGGTTGGGTGGAAGCCGAGCGGGGCGAAGCCGAGCCCAAGCGGTGCGGCGGCGCGGCGGACCTGCTCGAAATGCCGGGTCAGCTCCGCCCTTGTGTGGTGCAGAGTTTCCAGCGGCGCCCCGGATAATTCGAGCTGCCCGGCCGGCTCCAGCGAGATGCTGGCCCCGTCTTGGGTGAGGCCGACGGGATTGCCGCGGTCGAGAATTGGCTCGCCCTCTTCGCGCGCCATCGCTTCGAGCACGCCGCGAATCGACCCTTTGTGCCAGCCATCCGGCTCGTATCCGGGCGGGGCATAGTCGTCGTGGCGGAAGCCGAACTTCTCGTGCTCGGTTCCGATTTGAAATTTCTCGCGCGGCTTGCAGCCAGCGGCGAAGTAATCGGCAAGCTGCCGCACGGAGGCGATCGGCGTCGAGTTCGGCGTCGGCAGGATTCGACATCTGGTTCCGAACGTCTCGAAGGTGAGGGCGGAGTATTCAGCCGCCGCGTTCCGCCTGCAACAGCACCAGCCCGGCGATAGCCGCGGTCTCGGCCCGCAGGATGCGCGGCCCGAGGCTGACCGGCCTTACAAACGGAAACCGGCCGAGGGCGTCAAGCTCCGCCTCGGTGAACCCGCCCTCCGGGCCGATCAGCAGCCCGGCCGGCCCTGGCATGGGCGAGACCGGCGGTGCGGCGCCCCGCGCCAGGGCGGTGAACAGCGGCCGCGCGGCCGGCCAGGCGGCAAGGAGCGCGGCGAGGCGCTGCGGCGGGCGGATGTCGGGCACGCTAAGCCGCTCGCTCTGCTCGGCGGCCTCGATCGCGATGGCGGCCAGCCGCGCCTCATTCACCCGCTCGGCATTGGTGCGTTCGCTCCTCACCGGGATCAGAGCCGAGGCTCCCAGCTCGGTTGCTTTTTGCACCAGGAGGTCGGTGGCATCGCGCTTGAGCAGGGCGAAGGCCAGCCAATGATCTGGCTCCGGGGGCTGCGGGCGAAGCTGGCGCTCGATCGTCAGGCTGGGGCGGTCACGACGCAGGCTGGCAATCCGTCCCAGCCACTCGCCGTCGCGGCCGTTGAAGCTTCGCACCGGGTCGCCGGGCCCGCGGCGCATCACATGGGCGAGGTAATGCGCCTGGCCCGGCGCGATCTCGGGCTCGGCGCCGGGACCGAGCGGCGCGTCCACGAACAGGCGGATTGACCTTGCCATGCCGGGCGGCAGATTAGCCTCGATGAGCGCGTTCACCGACATTGTCGCCACCGGCTGGGTGGCCCGGCTACCCCGGGCCTGGCGGCCTTATGTGTTGCTTGCCCGGCTCGACCGGCCGATTGGCGCCTGGCTGCTGTTCCTGCCGGGGCTTTGGGGCATCCTGCTGGCCGGCGCGCCGGCGAGCCGATCCGCCTGGCTGGTGCTGCTGTTCGCGCTCGGCAGCGTGGTGATGCGGGCCGCCGGGTGCGTAGTCAACGACCTCTGGGACCGCGACCTCGACCGCAAGGTGGCCCGCACCGCCGCCCGCCCGCTCGCCTCCGGGGTGTTGCGCCCGCGCCAGGCCCTTGTGTTCCTGGCCGTCCTGCTACTCGCCGGCCTGGCGATCCTGGTGCAGCTCAATCCGCTCGCCCGCGCGCTCGGCGCCGGTTCGTTGCTGCTGGTCGGGCTTTATCCGCTGGCGAAGCGGATCACCTGGTGGCCGCAACTCGTCATGGGATTCACGTTCGGTTTCGGGGCGCCGCTGGGCTATGCCGCCACCGCGGGGCGGATCGATCCCGCCTGGGCGGCGCTTTATGGCGCGGTGATCTTATGGGATCTCGGCTTCGACACGATCTACGCGCATCAGGACCGCGAGGACGACGCGCTGGCCGGCGTGAAGTCCACGGCGCGCCTGTTCGGCGAGCGCACGCGGCCGTTCCTCGCCGGCTGCTATGCCGGGGCGCTGCTGTTGCTCGCTCTGGCGGGCTGGCTCGCCGGCCTGCGCGCCTGGTTCTACCCGGGGTTGCTGGTGCCGGCGGGACTGCTGGCCTGGCAGGTCGCGCGGCTCGACATCCATGACCCGGCCGGCTGCTTGCGGCTGTTCCGGCTCAATCGCGAGACCGGCCTGACCGCCGCCGCCGCCATCTTGATCGGGTGGCTTTGACCGACGCGGCGGCATTCGTCCGCGCCAACACGCTATTCGGGCGCGCACCGCTGGTCCCCGAGATCGCCCTGTTCCTCGCGAGCGAAATCACGCCGATCTGGCACGCCACCGAGGCGTGGCGGGAGGCGCGCAACGTCGCCCCGCCGTTCTGGGCCTTCGCCTGGCCCGGCGGCCAGGCCTTGGCGCGTCACATCCTGGACCACCGAGACGCGGTCGCCGGGCGGCGCGTGCTTGATTTCGCCGCCGGCTGCGGGATCGCCGCCATTGGGGCCGCGCTGGCGGGCGCGGCTAGCGTGGAGGCGGCGGACATTGACCCGCTCGCGGCGGCCGCTATCGGTGCGAACGCCGCGGCGAACGGCGTCACTCTGACAGTGGCGTCGGACGACCTGGTGAGCGCCGCCTGCCGCTGGGATCTGATCCTGTGCGGCGATGTCTGCTACGAGGCGCCAATGACGGCCCACGTCCTGCCGTGGCTGCGCGAATTGGCGCGCGCCGCCGAGGTATGGATCGCGGACCCTGGCCGCACCTATCTGCCGCGCGAGGGTCTCGCGTCATTCGCCCGCTACGTCGTCCCGACCACGCTGGAGCTGGAGGACCGGACGGAGCGCGAGGTGTCGCTGTTCCGGTTGCTCGCCCCGTTATCTTGAGGACATAGCCGTCACCCGCCATGCTGTCGCGCGGCGACCTCTCTCGCCAGGGCACACCAGCCCAGAGCGGGCAGGCGTATCAGGCCGCCACGTCCACTATCACAAGCTCGGCGGGCTCGGTCGCGGTGATCGCGAGTTCGTCCTCCCCTGAGATTGCCGCGCCATCGCGGCTGCCGACCACTGTGGCGTTGACGGTTACCGCTCCGGTTGCCGGCACCAGATAAGCCGCGCGGCCGGAACCCAACGCCAGGTGTGCGGTTTGGCCGGCGCCAAGCGTGCCGGCGATCACCGAGGCATCGGCAAACAACGGCAGCGCGCCGGCTCCGGCGTCCCGCGTGCGCCCGCTGGCCAGCACCTTCAGCGCGCCCGGTTCCCTGGGAAACTGCCGCGCGCCCCAGCCGGGAACGACCGAACGCTGATCGGGGAAGATCCAGATCTGGAACAGGCGGGTCAGGGTCGTCTCGCGGTTGTATTCGGCGTGGACGATGCCGGTGCCGGCGTGCATCACCTGCACGTCGCCCGCCTCGGTGCGGCCCTCGTTGCCTAGGCTGTCGCGGTGTGTGATCGCGCCCTGCCGCACATAGGTCACGATCTCCATATCCCGGTGCGGATGCGGGTCGAAGCCGGTGCCGGGCGCGATCTCGTCATCGTTCCACACCCGCAGCCGCCCGAGCCCCATCCGGGCCGGATCGTGATAGTCGCCGAAGCTGAAATGGTGCCGTGCGTTCAACCAATCGTTGCGGAACCCGCCAAGCCCCGCGAAGGGACGGACCTCGATCATCTCATTCTCCCCTCAGACCAGAGCCGTGACGCCACCGGTGATGCCGAGCAGCGCGCGGCCATAGACTTCGGCGCTGATCGCGGGCGAGATCACCGCATGGCGGCTCGCCGTCTCTGAATCACGCCAAATTCGCTGCATTGGGCTGACGTCCGCGAATGAGGAGGCACCGTGCGCGGAAATCAGCACGTCGATGGCGTTTCGTGCCGTCTCCACAGCGTGGCCGGTGTCCATCCGCACGCGCGCGCGTTCGAGATAGGAGAGCTTGCGGCCGTTCCGCGCCGCATCATCGATGGCATCCGCGGCCCGATAGGAAAAAAGATGGGCGCTATCCACCAGCGTCGCCGCCTTCGCGACCGCGAGTTGAAAGCTTGGCGAGGCCGTCTGGGTTTCGTAGAAGGTGTACGAGACGGCACGCTTCGATGCTTTCTCGATCACATATTCCAGCGCGCGAGCACACAGACCGAGCTGCGGGCCCGCGAGCACGAGCGCGGCGACCGGAATGAAGGACGAGTGGTACAGCGCCTCGTCCTTGTATGGCGTCGGCGGATCGCCGGCCAACAGCTCCGGTACCGAAATGATCCGGCGGCCCGGAATGAAGACCTCGTTGGCCACGACGGTATTGCTGCCAGTACCCTTCATCCCGGCGACAAACCATGTGTCCTCGATCGTGAGCTCGGACATTGGGATCAGCGCCAACCCCTCGTCGATCTTCTGGCCGTCCGCATCGACGACCGGCACGCCCAGGATCGCCCAATCCGCGTGCAGACAGCCGCTCGCCCAGGGCCATTTGCCCGCGACGATCAGACCGCCATCGACGCGACGGCTCTTCGCGGTCGGCGCGAAGACGCCTGCCACGCGCGCCTCCGCGTTTCGGCCCCAGATATCGTCCTGCGCTTCCGCGGAAGCCAGGCCCACGAACCACGCACAGACATTCATCAACGTGCTGGCCCAGGCGGTGGAGCCACACCCGCGCGCCAGCTCGCGCGACACTTCGATCTGCGTACGAATATCGGTTTCCAGGCCGCCAAAACGGCGCGGGACCAAAATCTTGAAGAGCCCCCCAGCCCGTATCGCCTCGATGTTCTCCTCCACAACGCGGCGACCGGCTTCGGTAGCCGCCGCGTTCTTCTCCAGGAGAGGGACCAGCGCCCTTGCGCGTCCGACCAGGGCATCGCGCAACTCCGAACCGGACAGATGGGCGATGTCGCTGACATCCACACGACCAGATTGGACGATCGGAGCGAGGAGCGTGGCAACCGGCTTTCCGGCCGCAGCTTGCACGGTCTCACCCCGTCGCGAATAGGGCAGATCGACCGTCCGTTCTGTGTCCTGGCTCATCGAACACATCCTCCTTTGGCGAGCGCCCCTAGATCCAGCCCTAGTGCGCCTCGTCCTCGCCAGCAAGGGCGCATTGTTGGTGTTCTCTGCTTGCCGCCAGCCCGAGCTTGCGGAGGAGGTCGCCGAGCTGGCGCAGCTCGGCCAGGCTGAGGCCCCCCATGGCGGCGGCGATGTCCTGGGCGTGCAGGGGGAACAGCGCCTCGATGGTTCGTCGACCTTCCGGCGTCAATTCGACGCTCACCGCCCGGCGGTCCCCCGGTTTGCGGCTGCGCCGAACCAGGCCGCGCGCCTCCAGCTTGTCGATCACATCCGTCATGTTGCCGGCGCTGGTCAGCACCTTGCGGCCCAGCTCTCGCTGGGTCAGCGCGCCACGGTGCAACACCGCCTCCAGCACGCCGAGCTGGGTCGATGTCAGGCCCCTGGCGGCCACCCCCGGCTCGAGCCGCGCCACCACCGCTCTGGCCGCGCGGAGCAGCTTGACGTAGGCCCGGAGTGCTTCGGCCACGACCGGGTCATCGACGCCGACCGGCCGCGCGCTCACGGGACACCTCCGGTTTCAGCGGCTCATCATCACCGGCAATGCGGCATGTTCCAGCACGTACCGGGTGACCCCGCCCAGGATGAGCTGACGGAGCCTGGAATGCGAGTAGGCGCCCATAGCCAGGAGATCGCAACCGAACTCGCGCGCCGCCGCGAGCAGCCCAGCGGCGACGATTCCGTTGCTGGGGCGGAATTCCCTGACCTCGGCGGGCACATTATGTAGCGCCAGATAGGCGGCGAGTTCGGGTGCCGCCGGGCCGCGGCGCTGGTAGCCTTCGGCGGTCAGGATGCGCACTGCCTCCGCCCGCCGCAGCCAGGGCAGCACGGCCGCGACCGCCGAGGCGGACTCCGCCGTCCCATTCCAGCCGATGCAGATGCGAGTGCCGATCGTTCGTGGCGCGACCTGCGGCGAGATCAGGACCCGGGCGTCCGGAATCGAACAAGACCGCGTGCAGCGCATCGGAGGAGGAGACATCCTCGCCGGCTTCGGGATGCGGCACGATGGTCAGATCGGCGACCCGCGCTTGCTGGGCCACGATATCCTCCTCCCGTCCGGTTACCGACGCAAAGCTCGCGCTGGGACCGGAGGCGGCATGAGGCTCCGCGAGCGGTACGTCCTGAGCGGCCACGAAACGGTCGAACATCGCGCGCACAGCTTGGGCGCGGTGGGCGCTCTCTTTTTCCGTGGCCGCCATCATCTCCTCGATCATGGCCCCGGACAGGCCTTCCCCGGCCAGCGGGGCGACATCGCGGCTGTCCACCCGGACGTGCAACGCCAGCACATGCGCATTCCAGAGGCGGGCGATCATGAGCGCGGTGGCGAGCGCCGCCTCGCCCGTGGCGGTTCCAATCAGCGGCAGCAGAAGTTTCCGCACGGACATGACCTGCTCCTTGCTGCGGGTCTGCCCTGCGTTGCTAGCACAGGTGGAAGCGGACCGATAGGAGAACGAGACCGGCGCCAGGGGAGGCGGCGAGCGGCTCAGGGGAACAGCTTGCCCATGCTCCAGCGCCCGTCCGGCGCGCGCGTGAACACGGTGCGATCGTGCAGGCGGTACGGCATGTCCTGCCAGAATTCGATCCGCTCGGGCCGGAGTTGATAGCCCGACCAGTGCGGCGGACGGGGAATGTCATCGCCCGGAAACCGCGCTTCGTACTCGGCCAGGCGCCGCTCCAACTCGGCCCGCGCGCCGTAAGGGCGGGATTGGTCAGAGGCCCAGGCGCCAAGTCGCGAGATGCGCAGGCGGGTAGCGAAATAGGCGTCCGCCTCGGCGGTCGTGACCGGCTCGGTCCGGCCCTCGATCCGGATTTGCCGGCCGAGCGATTTCCAATGGAATAGCAGCGCCGCTTGGGGATTGGCCGCCAGCTCGTCGCCTTTCCGGCTCTCGGTGTTGGTGTAGAACACAAACCCAAGCGCATCGAAGCCCTTGAGCAGCACGATCCGCGCCGAGGGCTGCCCGCCCTCGGCGGCGGTGGCGAGCGTCATCGCGTTGGGATCGCTTGGTTCGCTGGCGATGGCCTCGTCCATCCATCGCTGGAACTGCGCCAACGGATCGGTTTCGGCCATGCCTCGGGCTCCTGCGGTGGGTTTCTCGGCTCTTCCCCGCCACGTGGCCCTGTGCCACCACCAGCAGGCAAACGACAAACCTCGAGGGATCGCGATGCCGGACTCTCCACTCCAAGGCACGCTGATGCAAGGCAGGCGCGGCCTCATCATGGGTGTGGCGAACGAGAGATCCCTAGCCTGGGGGATCGCCGCCGCTTGCGCGGCTCAAGGGGCGGAACTCGCCTTCACCTTCCAAGGCGAGGCGCTGGGACGCCGGGTGCGCCCGCTGGCGGCCTCGCTCGGCTCGTCCCTCCTATTTCCTTGCGACGTAGCCGAGGAGGCGAGCATCGATGGCGCGTTCGATGCCGTGCGGGCTGCTTGGAGTTGGCTCGATTTCCTGGTCCACGCGATCGGCTTCGCCGACAAGACGTTCCTGCGCGGGCGCTATCTCGACACGCCGCGCGCCGCCTTCCTGCAAGCGCTGGATATCTCGTGCTATTCGTTCACTGCCGTATGCCAACGCGCCGCGCCGATAATGCCGCCCGGCGGCAGCCTCCTGACGTTGACCTATCTCGGGGCCGAGCGGTGGATGCCGCATTACAACGTGATGGGAGTGGCCAAGGCGGCGCTGGAGGCATCGGTGCGCTACCTCGCGGCCGACCTGGGCGCGGCGGGCGTACGGGTGAATGCGATCAGCGCCGGGCCGATCAAGACGCTCGCCGCCTCCGGGATCGGCGATTTCCGCTACATTCTGCGTTGGAACCAGCTCAACTCGCCGATGCAGCGCAACGTCACCATCGAGGAGGTGGGCGGGGCCGGCGTGTTCCTGCTATCGGGACTGTCCGCCGGCGTTACGGGCGAGGTTCATCACGTCGATTGCGGCTATCATATCGTCGGCATGAAGAACCCTGCGGCGCCCGACATCGCCGTCGTGGACCCGTGATGACCGCGAGTTGCTGGTCAAGCAGCGTCCTCGCGACGGTCGCGGATGCGGACATAGGCAAGCTCGGCGTGCTCGGCGCAATATGGCTTGCCGGGCACCGAGCCCTCGTCGCAGAAGCGGAAGCTGCGCGTGCCCGGCTCGCCGATCGGCCAGCAGCAGGTGATCACCCGGCCGTAGCGCGGCGGTGCCACTGCTTGCAACCGAGGCGCCGGGGCTGGCTTGGGCGCGGCTGGCACGGCTTGCCGCATCGTTGGCATTATTGCAGCGGGCCCGGTGGTGCGGGTGCTGGCCAGCGGCGGCAAGGTTGGCCCGGCAACCCGGCGCGGGGCGGGCGCACGTCGGGGCGCCCCCTCGGGCGCATGGCGGATGGGCGATGGCCGGGCCGGCAGGTCGAGGCGGTGCGCCTTGCCGACTACCGCGTTTTTCGACACCCCGAGGCGGCGGCCGATCTCGGCGGTGGAATGACCATCGGCCCAAAGCGCCCTGAGCCGCCCGATCGTCTCGTCGCTCCACTCCATCTTGTGGCTCCCCAATCGCTCCCAACGCAAGATACGGTATCGGGGAGCGACCCGCCGATGCAACGGAACAATCAGGGGGCGCCACAAAAACTTGTGGAAAACCTCGGCTAGAACAACAACCCCTTGCGTAGAAGGCCGTGGACGCCCTTCTCGCCGTTCACCGTCTGGGTGACGTGGAAATCGACCGCAAGCGAGCAGAACTGGTACGCCTCCTCTCGCGACAGGTTCGCCCTGGCGGTGATCAGGCTGATCATCTCCCGCAGCGCCTGCTTCATCGCGACGTCGAGGTCTTCGTGCATCCCCATGGTGATCCAATGCGTGGGCGTCTCGGCCTTGGGGTAGCGCAGCAGCGGGTCGCGAGCGCCGCCCCCCTTGTGCAAGGTCAGCTTGAATGTGCCGGTCAGGCAGATCTCCAGCGCGTTGATGCACACCTCGCCGTCGCCTTGCACGCCATGCCCGTCGCCGGCCGAGAAGTTGGCCCCGGCCACGAACACCGGCAAAGAGAGCCTCGCGCCGGCGGTCAGTTCCTTGTTGTCGAGATTGCCCCCGTGCGCGCGCGGCTCCTTGCTGGAGATCGTGCCCCATTCGGGCGGCGGGGCGACGCCCATCACGCCGAAGAACGGTGCCAACGGTAGCTCCGTGCCCCACGGCAGGCGGCAAACGCCGCGTCCCCGGTCCACCGGGATATGGCTCAGATAGCGCTCCGGAAAATCCTCGGGCAAAGTGCCGAGCAACGGGCGAAAGCCGCAATAGCCCCAATCGGCACCAAGTTCGATCCGCTCGATGCTCACCTCGAGCATGTCGCCCGGCTCGGCCCCGGCCACGGCGACCGGGCCGGTCAGGATGTGCCCGCCGAGTCGGGGCAGGTCGGCAGCATGGATCGCGGCGAGCGCGGGCGGGATCGCCAGGCCGGAGCCTGGGGGCGGCATCACCTCCGGCCCGCCGGAGACGCATTCGAGCACCACGTCGTCGCCGGATGCGACGGTGATCAGCGGCGGGTAATCAGCGTCGAACATGCCCCAGCGAACTGTCTGGGGCGTCGGGGTAAGGTGATGAAGGGCCATGACCGAACTTGCCGGTCACGCGAGGCGCGCCGGCAAATCGACGCGCCTGCTCCTGGCCTGGTCAGATTTGGTTGGCGGCGGTGGTTTCCGAGGGATTCGCCACGGTTGCCGTCGGCCTCGGCGCGCTCGTTGTGCCAGGCGGCGGGATCGTCGTCGCCGGACGCTCTAGATTGGCCATCGGCACGTCGTCATCCTCGGCCATGTTCTTCTTGAATGCCTTGATGCCCTTGGCGAACTCGCCCATTAGGTTGCTGACCTTGCCGCCGCCGAACAGCAGCAGCACGACCATCAGCACGATCAGCCAGTGCCAAATGCTGAAGCTTCCCATGATCCCTCCATTCGCGGGGCGCGATCCACGCGCCCTATGGGCCTGTGCCGCTCTCTTCTCATGGCCCGCGCCGGGCCCGGATGCAAGCGGACGTTTCGCGGACTGAGATTGAAACCCCGTCACCCACCCGTCGGTTGCGCCGGGAAGCCGAGAAGCGTGCGGAGAACATACTCGGTGTGCGCGCCGGGAGCGGGGCCAGTCCAGCCGATCACCGCCTCCGGCGGCTCGCCGTCCAGGCGAATGGCGGGGCCAGGGTGCAGCGTCCGGCCGGTCAGCGGATCATCCACCGCGATCACCGCCTTGCGGGCCAGGAAATGCGGGTCGGCGGCGCAGTCCGCGATGTCGTAGAGCCGCGAGCACGGGACATCGGCCGCTTCCAGCCGGTCCTGCGCCTCCTTGGCCGCCAAGGTGCGCGTCCAGGCGGCAAGCACCGCATCCAATGCGTCGCGCCGGGCACAGCGATCGGCGTTGGTGGCGTAGGCCGGATCGGTCGCCAGCTCGGGCCGCCCGATCGCGGCCATCAGCCTGGCGAAGATCAGGTCGGAGTTGCCGGCGATGCAAAGCCACCTGCCGTCGGCGCACGGGTAGGTGTTGGTCGGGGCGGCCGAGGTGATCGCCGCGCCCGCAGGCTGGCGGACGCGCCGGTCCATCGCGTATTCGGGCAGCATCCCTTCCGTTAGACTGAACACGCTATCCACCAGGTTGACATCGACCACCCGTCCCCGGCCCGTTCCAGTGCCATCCCGTTGCCAAACCGCCGCGAGCAGCCCGATCGCCGCGTACATCCCCGCGAGGTCGTCGCTGAGCGAGATGCCGCAGCGCGGCGGCGGCAGGTCGGTGCTGCCGGGCGGATAGCCCATGACATGACGGATGCCGCCCATCGCCTCGCCGATCGCGCCGAAAGCCGGCTTGTCGCAATAGGGACCATCCTGCCCGTAGCCGGAGATGCGCGCGATCACCAGCCGGGGATTGACCGCGTGCAGCGCCTCCGGGCCGAGCCGGAGCCGTTCGAGCTGCCCGGCGCGCAGGTTCTCCACCAGCACGTCGGCGCGCGCGGCCAGCTTCAGCGCGAGATCGCGCTCGCGCTTGAGGTCGATGGTGACCGACAGTTTGTTGCGCCCGTGAATGCTGAACCAGACGGAGTTCCCGTCCACCGATGCGCCCCAGCCGCGGACCGGGTCGCCTCCGGGCGGCTCGATCTTGACCACCTCGGCGCCGAGATCGGCCAGGATGCGGGTGCAGAACGGGGCGGCGATGTAGTGGCCGATCTCCAAGACCTTGAGCCCGACCAGCGGGCCGGTTCGCTCCGGCGGCGCCTGCATGTTGGCCTCCCCGCTTGCAGCCGTTGCGGCCGAAGCTCGTCACCATGGAGGCGAGCGGCGGCTATGAGGGCGTCGTCGCCGCGGCGCTGGCCGAGGCCGGCCTGCCGGTCGCCATCGTCAACCCACGTCAGGTGCGCAAATTCGCCGGCGCGATCGGCCGGCTCGCCAAGACCGACGCCATCGATGCCGGCATCATCGCCCATTTCGCCGATGCCATCCGGCCCGAGCCGAAGCCGATGCCCGATGCGCTCTCGCTGCGCCTGCGCGAGCTGCTCGCGCGACGCCGCCAGCTCGTGGTCATGATCAACGCCGAGAAGCAGCGCCTCGGCAAAGCCGCCGACAAGCTCGCGCAGCGTTCGTTCAAGACCATCCTGCGCAGCTTGCAGGCCGAGCGTGAGCGCATCGACCGCGCCATCGACAAGCTGATCGAGGACAGCCCGGTGTTCTGCGCCAAGCAGGACCTGCTCAAGAGCGTCCCGGGCATCGGCGACGTCATCGCCCGCACGCTGATCACCTTAACCCCCCGTTAACCATTCGCACTTATTACCCCGTTTGGGCGGCTGGTCTCTGGGCCGGCCGCCGGTTTCCTCCCCGATAGTCGCGCACAGCGCGACCAACTCCGGGCGGTGCGCCTCGCGCACCGCCCGCTTTTTTTAGCTGTCCGGGAACATCGCGCGCTCGACCAGGGCGCAAACCACGTGCGCTGCCGTGATGTGCAGTTGCTGGACCAAAGCGGTCTCGTCGGCGTGTGCCCGGAACAGCAGGTCGCAACGCTCGGCCATGAACCCGCCACCCCGGCCGGCGAAGCCGAGGCAGTGCAGCGCCAGGGCGCGGCCCGCCTCGAGCGCGCGCAGGACATTGGCCGAGCGGCCGGAGGTAGAGATCGCCAGCAGCACATCCCCGGCCCGCCCGAGCGCCCGGACCTGGCGCTCGAACACCTGCTCGAAACCGTAATCGTTGCTGGCCGCGGTGAGCACGGAGCTGTCCACCGTCAGGGCGAGCGCCGGCAGCGGCGGCCGGTCGAACAGCAGGCGCGAGACGAACTCGCCCGCGATATGCTGCGCATCCGCCGCGCTCCCGCCGTTGCCGAGGATCAGCAATTTGCCGCCGCCGCGCATCGCCTCGGAGATCACGGCCGCCATGCGGGCGAGCAAGTCGTGCGCGTCGCGATCCCGGGCCAGGTCGGCCGCCGCCACGGCGGAGCGCGCGAGGAAACCGTGGACGAACTCGGAACCCAGAACTGGCATGGAGAAGCTGTGTGCCCGAGCGGTTCTGCCATGCCAAGGTTGAAATGCTCGCCCGGACGGGGCAGGGGTGCCGCCACATGCGCGACCTTCTGTTCCTTAGTCACCGTATCCCGTTCCCGCCGAACAAGGGCGAGAAGATCCGCAGCTACAATGTGCTGCTCCATCTCGCGAAGTCCTACCGGGTCCATCTGGGCTGCCTGATCGACGATCCGGCCGACTTCGAGCATGTCGCGCATCTGTGCGGGATTTGCGCCGAGGTCGCCGCGTTCGGGATCGACAAGCGCCGCCAGCGGGCGAAGGCGCTGGCCGGCTTCCGGCCGGGCCGCCCGCTGATGCTGAATTACTACGCGCATCATGGGCTCGGCCGCTGGGTCCGCGAGGTCGCGGACCGCACGGATATCGACGTCATTCACATCAATACCGTCGTGATGGCGCCCTATGCGCGGCATCTGCGCCGGGGCCGCAAGATCCTGGACATGCAGGACATCGATTCGGAGAAATGGGCGACCTATGCGCGCGACTCGCGCTGGCCGATGCGCGGGGTGTGGGCGCGCGAGGCGCGCACCCTGCTAGCTCATGAACGCCACGCGGCAATGGGCTGCGACGTGACGTTCTTCGTCTCCGAGCCGGAGGCACGGCGCTTCGCCGAGCTTGCCCCGGAGACGCAAGACCGGATCACCTGGTTTGAGAATGGCGTGGACCTCGACGGCTTCTCGCCGTCGCTGGCATTCGACAATCCCTATCGGGGTGCCGGACCGCACCTCGTATTCACCGGGCACATGGACTACCGGCCGAATGCCGACGCGGTGACCTGGTTTGTCACGGCGGTGATGCCGCTCTTGGGCCGGCGCAGCCCGGCGCCGGAGTTTCACATCGTGGGCGCCAATCCCGGGCCGGACGTGCGACGGCTCGCGAACCTGCCGGGTATTCATGTCACCGGCCGTGTGCCGGACGTGCGCCCCTATGTCGCCCACGCCGCCGTATCGGTGAGCCCGCTGCGCATGGCGCGCGGCATCCAGAACAAGGTTCTGGAGGCGATGGCGATGGGCAAGCCGGTCATCGCCTCGCCGGAGGCGTTCGAGGGCGTCCGCGCCGAGGCCGGGCGCGACCTGCTGGTGGCCGCCGGCGCCGAGGCCACGGCGCGCGCCCTCGGCGAGGTGCTCGATGGCCGTCATCCGGGGCTCGGCGCCGCCGCCCGTCTGGCGGTCGAGCGCCATTGCCCCTGGTCTGCCACGCTCAGCCGGCTCGATGCCTGGCTGGAGCAAAGCTCCGGCCGACCCTACGGCGCTGACCCAGAGCACGGTCCGAGTTAGAGCATCCCAGTTTTGAACGTCTCCGATGGGGTGAGGAGCGGACATTGACACAACGGGCGCGTCCCGCGCGGGTCGCGGGAACGGGTCTGTGAGTACAGAGATGGATATGACCTGACACTGGCCGCCTCCGGAGGCGGGGTCAGGCGGCGGATTTGAGATTGGCGGCGGCCTCCTTCCTGTTCGGTTTGCGGATGCCGTCGCGGAACGCCTGGAGCGGGGCTCGGCCGTTCGTACCCCGTCCTTGGTGTGGGCGCCTGGTGTTGTATTCGACCAGGTAGACGTCCGTCGAGCAGCGTACGATGCAGCCGCTCGACAATGCCGTTGGACTGCGGCCGACTGACCCGCGTGCGCTTGTGGTCGATGCCTTCCAGCCGCAGGAACAGCTCGTGGGGGTGACGGTCCTCGCGGCCGCAGAACTTGCGGCCGTTGTCGCTCAGCATCGACTCGATCGCGGCACCGTGCTGCTCCAAGCTCGGCAGCACGTCGTTGTTGAGCAGCTGCACGGCGGTGACGGGCAGCTTGTTCGGATCCAGCCTGGCCCAAGCATCGCGGCTGGCGCAGTCGATCGCGGTTGCAGGTAGATCTTGCCCACCCCCTTGAGCACGCCGACGAAGAAGGCGTCGACAGCGACCAGCGCGCCGGTGTGCGGCGCCTCGATGTGGCGCTCGCGGAACTCCGGGCTGAAGCGCTCCAACAGGCGCAACTGCTCATCGGAGAGGTTCAGGCTGCGCTCGGCGGTTGCCTTCTCCAGGCGCAGCAGGCGGTCGTGCTTGGTCAGCAACCCGTGACGCTGCCAAACCCCGCGGACACCGGCCGAGGAGACCTGGATGCCTTGCAGGTCCAACTCGTGGGCCACCCGAATCGGTCCATGGCAGGGCTGGGCCAGCGCATGGTCGAGGATGGCCTGCTCGATCGGCTCGGGCAGCCGATTGGGATGTGGGCCACGCGTGCCGGCCAGCCGATCGAGCAGGCCGGCGGCGCCGTAGGTCTAGAAGTTGCGGCGGATCGATAGAACTGCTGGCGGCTGTAGCCGACCAGCTTGCAGGCTTTGGAGACGTTGCCGAGTTGGCGGCGAGTTCGAGCAGGCTGAGCTGCGCCGTGCTATCTTCTGTTCCGTGGGCATGTGGCTCTCCGGGAAGGGGTTGATGTTGCTCGCAACACCATCCTAACCCCCGCCCGAGCCGGCATGGCCACAACGGCGAGGCGCCCAAACTCTTGGCGGTCGGCGCGCCGCCGCTGTGGCCCGACTGTCAGGTGATTACCCTCTCGGCACAGAAAGTGCTTCATCGAGCCGGGTGGCTTCAGCTAGGCGGAGAGGGTGACCAAGGGTGAGTTGGCCCCAGCCCGAAGCTATTGGGAGCTACCGTTTCCAAGGTAACGAGGTTGGCGGTCCCGGCCGGGCTCCGCGAGATAGCGGAAATCAACAGCGTGCCGCGGCTCCGGTGCATCAGGCGTTCAATCGATTTCGATCGCAATCAATTCCCATCTTCGGGAACGAGACGGGTCCAGAACCTCGTCCGGAAGGCAGGGTCGAGCACGTCCTGGATTACTCGGGCGCATCGCGTTTGGAGCAACCCCTACAACCGTTGCCTCACGCCGCGAACGGTCCGCGCCCGAATAGCCGGTCGAGCGTGTCCGGCGCGGCCTGGTCGAACTGCGTCGTTCTGGCCCGCACCTTGTCCACGGCGGCGAGTGCCCGGCTCACCGCCGGGCGTGCGGCGATCTTCTCCGTCCAAGCGAACAGGCTTGGATAGTCGTCCGCCGTCGCGCCGAGATACATGCCGACATTGCGTGCCCACGGGAACGTCGCGACATCCGCGACGGTGTATTCGGTCCCGCCGAGATGCGCGACCTTGGCCAGCCGCCCCTCCAGCACCTCGCACAAGCGGCGCGCCTGAGTCCGATAACGGCTGAGCGCGTAGTCGTTGCCCGGAGGCGCGAAGCGCCAGAAATGCACGAACTGCCCGAACATTGGACCGATCCCGGTGAGTTGCACCATCAGCCACTGGATCGCGTCATAGCGCGCCACCGGGTCACACGGCAGCAATCGGCCCGCCTTGTCCGCGAGATAGAGCAGGATCGCCCCGGATTCGAACACGGTGTAGGGCTTGCCGCCCGGACCCTCGCGATCGACGATCACCGGCACCTTGGCGTTCGGGTTGAGCGATAGGAACTCCGGCGTGAACTGCTCGCCGCCGAACACGTCCACGGAATGCACCTCGTAGGCGAGTTCCAGCTCCTCGAGCGCGATGTAGATCTTGACCACGTTCGGGCTGCCCATCGCATATAGATCGATCACGGCGGGTGCTCCTTCTGTATCGCGCGGTTGCAAGTCTAGCCCGCATTCCCGGCAACCGGGAGATCGCTCAGGCCGGTGGCGGCAGCCACGGCCGGATGGGCGCCGGTCAGGTAGAGAATTGCCTCGCCGACCCAACCCAGCTCGACGCTGAGGCGCACGGGCAAAGGGCCAGACCCTGGCAACACCTTGGCCAACCACACCGACCCGCGCAGTCCGTGCTGATCGCTCGGCGACTCCCCGACCGGCAAGCCGGCGATGGTTCGGCGCTCGAAGTCGCAGCGCAGCGCCGGGCCGGCGAAGCTGGAGCGGTCGGTCGGCGCGAGCTGGACCTGCCCAGCGGTGTGGGCGGTCAGCACGCTGAGCGAGCGGCCATCGAAGACCTGGACGGAGGCGTCACAACCCCCCGTTCCACTGACCTGATGCAGCAGCTCCGCCAATGCGCTCACGAGATCCACGCTGCCGGCCTGCATCGCGGCTGGCACCGCCGTCTGGTCCGGCTTGATGGATGGGACGAGCGCGCGCAGCTCAGGGCGGCCGTGGTCGTATTCGATCAGCGTCCGCCGCGACTTGCCGCGCCACACTCCGTCGGCCTGGAAGCGGTCGGGTTGCGCGCGCGTGTCCTGCCATTGACCATAGGCGGTCGCGAACTGACGGCCAGCGTCGAGCAGGCTCGCGAGCCCCGTGGTGTGATAGCTGACCTCGATCCGGTAGTTCCATGGGCCGAGCCCGATGAAGGTTCGCAAGTCCACGACATGCAGCGCGGCCACATAGGCTTTGTAGCTCAGCTCGGCCCGGGTCACCGTCCGGTCGGTTGCGGCGGCCGATGCCGCGACAGGCAACAACAGGACGATCAGAGCGGCGGTGTGAATTCGCATGAGGCCAGTCTCACGCAGGCCGGAAAAATTGGCAATGCGACGAGATTGGCCCTGGCACGCCGGCCGATCGCGCCATGTAATGCGGGATCCGGTCGCGGGACGTACCGGCAGGCAATTCCGGCGGGACGAATAGATGGCGGCTTCCACGGCGCGCGGCGGGAAACGACGGCGGGTGTTCGCGCCCTGGCGCGACCGCCAGGGACGGTTCTCGTGGCTGAAAGCGGGAACGCTCGCCGGCTGCATCGCGCCCGGCGCGGCGCTCGCTTTCTGGCTCGCCACCGGCCACGCCGGCGCCAAGCCCGTGACCGAGGCCATTCACGAAACCGGCCTCTGGACGGTGCGCTTCCTGCTGATCGCACTGGCCATCACGCCGGCCCGGCTGGTGCTCGGCTGGCCGAAGATCCTGGTGGTCCGCCGCATGGTCGGGGTAACGGCCTGCGCCTACGGGCTCTCGCACCTGTCGCTCTATGTCGTGGACCAGAACTTCCGGCTGTGGACGGTTGGCTCCGAGATCGTCCACCGGTTCTATCTGACCATCGGCTTCGTCGCTTTGCTCGGGCTGGTGGCGCTGACCGCCACCTCGACCGATGCCGCCGTCCGCCGGATGGGGCGCGGGTGGAAGCGGCTGCATCGCGCCGCCTATGCGATCGGCGCCTTGGGGGTGCTGCACTACACGATCCAGAGCAAGGCCAATGTCAGCGAGGCGATGATCTTCGCCGGCCTGCTGGTCTGGCTGCTGCTCTGGCGCGCGGTGCCGGAGGCGTGGCGCGGCCGGCTGGTCTGGTATCCGGCGCTGGCGCTATCCGCCGCGCTGGCCGCGGCGGGGTTGGAGTTCGCCTGGTACGGGCTCGCGACCGGTGTGAACCCTTGGCGGCTGGTGGCGGCCGATGAAACGCTCCGATTCGGGCTGCGCCCGGCGCATTGGGTGGCGTTGTCCGCCGTAGCGGTGGGAATAATCGCGGTGGCCTGCCGGGCGCTTCCTTGGTCGCGAACCGTCCCGGTGCGGGTCCGCAGACCCTCTCCACACCCCCTCCCGCACGGCTTACCCACAGGCCAGCCTTTGGCTCGACCTGTTGGGGAGGGGGGCTAGAGCACTTCTCGCGTGACGGCCCGCGTCGCACACAGTCACGCTGACCCGCTCTCTAGGTTCTCACCCCGCGCGACCTCCCCCTCACGCCAGACGTGGCGGCCGTGGATCGAGAGCGGCGATCGGCTCTCCCAGCGCCTTCTGGAGTTCCGCGCCAAGCACGGCGGGGGCATCCAGGGCGCTCATGGCCGCATCGCCGTCGCTCATCATGAGAGCCGGCTCCGGCGGCAGGATATCGGCCTTGCGGACGCGCGGGGGAAACGCGAGATCCCATTCATGGCCGCGGGTTAGCGACAGATTCGGATTATGGAACGGATCGGCGGCGACGGCTTGCGGCCAGCGCGCGCGCATCCGCTGCACCTCGATCCGCTCCAGCCCGGACCGCTCGCCGGAGAAGTGGTGCCCGAGCGAGAGCGATTCGTAGTGGATCAGCTTGGCGTCTGCGCAAAACACGACCGATCGGCCGGCGGCCCGGACCTTGAGGCAGAAATCCACGTCGTTGAAGGCGATCGGAAAACTCTCGTCGAGCCCGCCGACAGCCTCGTAGAGCTCCCTACGAACCAGCAGGCAGGCGCCCGTGACCGCCGAAAGCTCCTGGTTCAGCACCGCGCGGTGGCCGTAGCCGGGATCGTCGCGCGGCAGTAAGCGGTTGATGTGGTCGGCGAGGCCGCCGATTCCCATGACGATGCCGCCATGCTGGACCGAGCCATTCTCATAACAGAGCTTCGCGCCGACCGCGCCGACCGCCGGATCGGCGAAGTGGCCGAGCATGAGCGAGAGCCAGTCCGGCGACATGGGCGCCACATCGTCGTTCAGCAGGCAAAGGAACTCCGCGTCCGTTTTGGCTGCCGCATAATTGTTCGCGCGTGAGTAGTTGAAGGCATCGACCGCTGGTATCAGAACGCGCAGGCGCGGGTCGGAGCCTAGGGCGTCGCATGTAGCCGTCTGCGCGGCGTCCAGCGGCCCCAGTTGCGAGACGACGATGGACAGGTCGAGGGCCGGATGATCGGTCCCGGCGAGGACTGCGCCCAGGCATCGGCGGACATGCGCGGCACGGCAGGCGGACGGAACGATCAGGCTCACCCGTTGGCGCTTGGATGCGGGCAGGACCGGGCTGACGCGCAGCGGAAGGTGGGCGGCGTCGATCCTGGCCTGCTGGCCGACCCGCGCCAGATGCGCCTGCACCACTTGGGCGAGCGCGGCAGGCGGCGCTGCCTCCGTGCTCGGACGACGATGGGTGAGCACGAACGGGACGCGCAGCGTCGAGCTGGCCAAGCCGGCTTCGTACAGACGCAGCCAGAGATCGAGCCGAAGGGTTTCGGCCCAGCGGTACGCCGGTCCGTCGGTCGCGGCGGCGTGTTGCGCCAGCAGGTCGCGGCGGAACAGCCAGACGCCACGGGTGAGCACGCCGCCGATCATCAGCGTTCGATTGGGCTCCGGCTTGAACAGCGGCTGGACGCGGGCACCGTCGGCCCCGACCTCGTCCTCATCGGCGCACAGGGCCGGGGGCTGGTCATGACGGACGATCCATTCGGCGAATAGCGCGAGCGCGTGCGCGGGCAGTTCCTCGCCCGCCTGCAACACCGCTAAATAATCGTCTCGCGGCTGGAGCTGATCGGCGAACGCGCAACCAGGCGCCATCACTTGCACGCGCGCCGGGGCGATCTGGTGTTCAAGCGAGGCCAGGGTCGCGCCCTCCGCCTCCGAGTGCCCAGCGCCGGGCGTGACAACGAGGGCCAGCATCCGTGGCCAGTTTGAGCGGTTCGGAGAAACCAGCAGCCGCTGGCGGTCATGGTCGGACCAATGATCGAACAGCATCGACCACATGGCATAGGATTGCGGCACGCGATCGCCGCAAGCGAGTGCTGAGACCGCGGCACGCACCCGGCGCCGCCATCCGGCCCGGCCGCTCAGCGCGGCCCGCAGCACGCGCATTGGATGGCGCGCGATCACGAAAGCGCCGGCCAGGGTACGCGAGACCGGCCGGACGCTTGCCGTGAGCGTGTCGGGCCGCTCGCCGATGCCGAACAGCTCCACACGCAAGTCCACCGCTTCCGCCGGCATGTAGAGCAGGCTGCGCAGGCCGCGCCTGCGGCCGAGACGGCCGGGCGTGGTGAAGCGGGTGATCACGGTTCCGCCGTCCAGGTCGAGCGCGATCACGGCTCGTATCTCGGCCCCGGTGCGCGGCAGCGGCAGTGTCACCACACACCACTTGGATTTCAGTTGCTTGGGTAATGGACCGGCGAGGCCCTGGCCCTCGCCTTGACCCGTCAGAAGAAGGTTTGTTATGCGCATCGCGTCCACGGAACGGAACCCGCTACCTGTTAGCACCTCCTGGCCGCGGGGAAACTCCCCTGCACGATTCCGCACCGATCTTTCGTTCGCCCGGGATGGGGCGGATCAGTTCGCGATCACATGAAGGATGATGACGTGGCACTTTCGGGGCCGGAGCCAATCATGCCGCAGCGCTCCCCACCCCGGGGCGAGCCAGCGGCGTCGCTCGATCCGCTATGCCGCCCCGAGCTTGATCCGCTATTTTGGCAGCCGGAGCGTCGCGGCGTCGATAGTGCCTGGTGGGGCCACGTGCCGTTCGCCCACTGGATCATCAGCGCCAGTCGGCCCGGGATCTTCGTAGAATTGGGCACACATCGCGGCGTGTCCTATGCCGCCTTCTGTCACGCGGTTGCGCGCCTTGGGCTCGATACACGTTGCTTCGCGATCGATACCTGGGAGGGCGATCCGCAGGCCGGCGCCTACGGCGCCCAGATTTTCGACGAGCTGCAAAGCTATCACACGACGCGCTTCTCGGCGTTCTCGACTCTGCTCCGCTGCCGCTTCGACGAGGCACTGGAACGGTTCGAGGACGGGTCCATCGACCTGCTGCATATCGACGGCTATCACGCTTACGATGCCGTCCGCCACGATTTCGAGAGCTGGCGGCCCAAGCTATCCGATCGGGCGGTAGTCTTGTTTCATGACACCAACGTCCATGTCGACGGGTTCGGCGTCTGGCGGCTGTGGCGGGAAGTGAGCGAGCGGTTTCCCAGCTTCGAGTTCCTGCACGGCCATGGGCTCGGGGTGCTCGCGGTCGGCCCGCGCGTGCCGCCCGCGGTTGAGCGGCTCTGCCGCCTGTCTGATAGCGCTGCGCTGGCGATGCTGCGCCAACGGGTCGCGTTACTCGGCGAGCATTGGATGACCGATCTGCAACTGCATCTGCACGCCCGCCGGTTGGCGGAGCAGGAGCAGGAGCACAGGCGAACGCAGGCCCGGCTGGTCGAGGAGGCCGCAGAGCGGGACCACCTGACGGCTCAAGCGGACGAGCGGCATCGCCAATTGCAAGCTCGGTTGGCCGAGCAGTCGGAACGCGTCGCGCGGGCCGAGCGCCGCCTCGCGGATGCGGTGCAGCGCGCCCGGCGCGGCGAAGCCGACAACGCCCGGGCGATCGCCGCCTGCGAACGCGCGGATGCGGAGCGATCGCACCACGAGCGGGCGCGCCTGGCCGCCGAGCAGGCGCGGCTGGACGCGGAGGCGGCCCTGGCGAGCTTGCAGGCCACGCACGCCGCCGTGCTTGCCTCTACCACGTGGCAGGCAGGTCAGGTGCTGCACAGCACTGGCAGCAGGCTGCCGCCCGGCGTGAGGCGAGCGATACGCGGCGGGTTGCGGGTTGCCTGGTGGTCGCTGACCCTGCGGCTGCCGGGCAAGCTGCGCGCACGGCGTGACGCTCTGCAACTCGCCGTGCCGGCCCCCGGCACGACGGCTGCAGCGTTGGCGCCGCCCGCGAGCCCGCTGGCACCGGCCGGCAGCGGCCCACCCACTTCCAGCGACCTCTTGCGAGCCAGGTATCCCGCCCTCGAGCCGTTGCGCTGCTATCCAGTGCCGGGCGCGGGTCGCAGGCTAACCGTCGTGACCGACAGCATCAGCCCGGGGAGCCTGTTCGGCGGGGTTGCGACCGCCATCGTGCTCGCGGCCCTCCTGGCCAAGCGGATCGAAGCACGCCTGCGGCTCGTTACCCGCAGTGAGGCCGCACCCGGGGATCAGTTCGCCCAGGTGCTCGCCGCGCACGGCATCGCTTGGCGGGACGAAATCGAGTTCGTACATGCGCCGCCCGGCGTCGGCGACGATGTGCCTGTCACCGCGCGCGACGTGTTCCTGACCACATCCTGGTGGACCACCCGGGCGAGCCGTTCGATCGGTCGCCCGGAGCGCATCATCCATTTGCTGCAAGAGGACGAGCGGATGTTCTATCCGCGCGGCGATGAGCGCCTCCGCTGCGCCGAGATGCTGCGCGACCCCGAGATCCGGTTCATCGTGAACAGCGAGCTGCTGTACCGGCACCTGGCCGAAGGGCCGGATGCGCTGCCCAACATCGCGCGTCAAGGCATCTGGTTCGAGCCGGCATTCCCGACCGAGCATTACTACGATGATCCCTCCGCGCGCGCTGGCGGGGTCAGGAATTTCCTATTCTACGCGCGGCCGAACAATCTGCGGAACCTCTATTGGCGCGGATTGGAGGCGATCGCCGACGCGATCGAGGATGGGACGCTCGCCCCGGAGGATTGGCGATTTACGTTTGTCGGCCGCGATCTGTCGGACGTGCTGCTGCCTCGTTCAGTGCGGCCTCGATTGCTGGAGAATCTGCCCTGGCCGGAATACGCCGAGCTGGTCCGGCGCGCCCATGTCGGGATGGCGCTGATGGACACACCGCATCCGAGCTATCCGCCGCTCGACATGGCGGCGAGCGGCGTCGTCGCGATAACCAATCGGTTCGGCATCAAGCGCGACCTTAACTGCTATTCGGAAAATATCATTTGCGTCGAGCCAAGCGTGGAGGGGCTGCGTCAGGGCATCGCGCGCGCCGTTGCGATCGCCTCTGACGAAACGCTGCGTTCAGCGAACTATGCGCGATCCCGGCTGGAGCGCAGTTGGGAAAACGCGCTGGGGCCGGTACTCGAACGCTGCGTGGAATGGATCGGGTGATGGTGATGGCGCATGTTCGCTGACGCCGTACAGCCGCCGATCGATTATTGCGATCCCTGGCTGGCGTCCTACGAGGATCGCCTGCGGGCGCTGATCGCGCGCGACCGGCGCGTCGCCTATTTTTACGAGCGACCGGACACCAGCACTTTCCGCTACCGTGTGTTCAACATGGTGCAGGCGTTGGATGCGGCGCCCGAGCGGGGCGTCTCCGCGTCCTGGTTCACGCTCGAAGATCTTTCCCGCGGCCTCGAGTTCATCGAGCGGGCGGACGTGCTGGTGATCTGCCGTTCGCGCTATGATGCGATGGTCGGCCGCATGATCGCCCAAGCGCGGGCGCGGGGATTGCCCGTTCTGTTCGACGTGGACGACCTGATCTTCGACCCTGACTACGTTCATCTGATCGTTGATACGCTCGATCAGCCGATGGCTTGTGATGGGGATTGGACCTCCTGGTTCGGGTGGACGAGCCGCCTCGGAGCCACGCTCCGTCTCTGCGACGGCGCGATCACGACCAACGCCTTGCTCGCCGAGCGCATCCGCGCCTGCGCGCCCTGGATGAGTCCGCGCGTGGTGCCCAATTTTTTGAACCGGTCCCAGGTCGCCGTTTCCCAGGCAATCTATGAGCGCAAGCTGGCCGGCGGCTTCCGTCGCGACGAGCGCATCCATATCGGCTATTTCAGCGGCACCCCGACGCACAGCAAGGATTTCCGGATCGCGGCCGATGCCCTGGCGCGGCTGCTCGCCCGCGACCGCCGACTGGCGTTGCGCATCGTTGGTTTCCTGGAGCCAAAGGGGCCGATCGCGCGGTTCTCCGACCGGATCGACCGCCATCCCCTGCAGGACTTCGTCAACCTGCAACGCCTGCAAGGGGAGGTGGAGATCTGCATTGCGCCCTTGCAGAGCAACGCCTTCACCAACTGCAAGTCGGAGCTGAAATATTTCGAGCCGGCCGTGACCGGAACAGTCACGATCGCCTCCCCGACCTTCACCTTTCTCGCCGCGATCGCGGATGGCGAGAACGGGTTTCTGGCACCAGCTCAGGGCTGGGAGGCGAAGATCGGGCAGGTGATCGGCCTGTTGGACGACGATCCAGCGGACTATGCCGCCATCGCCCAGCGGGCATTCACGCTGGCCCTGGAGGCGTATCGGTGGGACCATCAGGCGCCCGCGATCGAAGCCGCTTTGTTCCGCCAGGATGCGCCGCCTCCAGCTGCCATCAACACCGAACGGGACCAGCCCCATATTGTCGGGCATGGGCGCGCCCCCGCCGTCACCTGAGGTTCCCACTCCGCCGACGCCGCTTGCGGTGCTCGCGCCGCTGGTGGTGAACGAGGCGATCGGCCGCTACTTCGCCGCGCGTCGGGCGCGGGTGCGGCCGTTCGTGGACCGGCATTTCTCGCTCTCCGGCACCGCCGCGATCCATCGCGCGGCGCTCGGGCCGGACATCCTGCGCGCCCCGGCCAACCTGCTGCTCGCCGGCCCCCATGCCGGCATGAAGGCGGCTGGCGCGATCGCCGGCAAGCTTGGGGCCAGCCGCCTCTCCCGTGCCGCGGAGCGACACAACTTGCTGCTGCGAACTGATGTTTCCCGCCGGATCGAATGGCTGGTCTGCACCGATTTGCTGGAGCTGCCCTATCGGCAAAATGGTGGCGCGTTCGAGCGCGACGCCCTGGCCGAGACGATCCTCTCCGACCCTCGTGTGACCGAATGGGCGGCGACGCTGTTGGCGAGCGTTGGTCAGCGCAGCGATGATCCAGCGTTCCGCGCCCGTCTCACCGAGGCGATGAGCAGCTATGCCGCGACGCGGGCGGCGGCGGCGGAGATCACCACCTCACTGCTGACCCTGAGCACCGGGGCTTTGGCGCTGAAGCAGCTTACCCCGGGCGCGGTCTCGCTCGGCCCGGCGCTGGCCGCCCTGCTGGCGCAGCAATCGGCCATCGCCGCTTTTCCGTTGGGGGCGGGGCTGGGCAGCTTGTGGTACGGCATGTTCCCGGTCGCGCCCTCGGTGGTGCTGGTGGCGGGGCTGACCGGCGGGTTGATGGTCGCCGCCGCGTGCGCCGCCGCCTTCGCCGGCATCGTCGCCGATCCGGTGCAGCGCCGGCTCGGCCTGCACACCCGGCGGCTCACGCGGATGCTGGACGCATTGGAGCGGCAGATGCGCGACCCCGGCGCGCCCGCCTTCGCGGTGCATGACCATTACGTGGCCCGCTTGCTCGATTTGTTCGACCTGCTCGGCTCCGCCTACCGACTCGCGCACGGCTGAGGCCGCTCGCCTCTGGTCTTGATCGCCATGCCCGCCTAACGTCGCACCATCTTGCAACGGACGGAGGGACGGCGATGGCGGGAATGCTGGAGGGTAAAGTCGCGGTGGTGACCGGCTCGGGCGGGGGCATCGGGCGGGAGATCGCGGTCATGATGGCCGGCGCCGGCGCCAAGGTGATCATCAATGATGTCGGCGCCTCGCTGTCGGGCGAGGGCGCGTCCGCGTCGCCGGCGCAGCAGACCAAGCAGCTCATCGAGCAGCGTGGCGGCCAGGCGGAGATCAACACCAATTCCGTCGCTGAATGGCCCTCGGCGCAAAAGATCATCCAGGCGGCGCTCGACCATTTCGGCCGCATCGACATCGTGGTGAACAACGCGGGCATCCTGCGCGACGTCATCTTCCACAAGATGTCCGCCGAGGATTGGCTGTCGGTCATCGGGGTGCATCTGAACGGCAGCTTCTTCACCAGCCGCGCCGCCGCCGAGCACTTCCGCAAGCAGGAGAGCGGCGCCTTCGTGCATATGTCGTCCACCTCCGGCCTGATCGGCAATTTTGGCCAGGCCAACTACGCCGCCGCGAAGCTCGCCATCACGGCACTGTCGAAGTCGATCGCGCTCGACATGAAGCGCTACAACGTGCGCTCGAACTGCATCGCGCCGTTCGCCTGGAGCCGCATGACCAGCTCGATCCCGGCCAGCACGCCCGAGCAGCAGGCGCGGGTAGAGAAGATCAAGGCGATGACGCCGGACAAAAACGCGCCGATGGCGGTGTTCCTGGCCTCCGACGCGGCCAAGGACGTTTCGGGCCAGGTGTTCGGCACGCGGATGAACGAGATCATCCTGTTCAGCTCGCCTCGGCCGATCCGCTACGTTCACCGCAACGAGGGCTGGACGCCGGAGACGATCGCCGAACACGCGTTGCCGGCGCTCAAGGCCTCCTTCATGCCGCTCGATCGCTCGGGCGACGTGTTCTCCTGGGATCCGCTCTGAACCGCTGATACCAGCGTATGTGAGTGCTGACCTCGTCTCCGGCCGTCATCCTCGGCGAAGGCCGAGGATCCACGGCTTGCTTCGAGTCCAAGGCGAGGAAGTCGTGGGTGGTCGGCATTCGCCGACCATGACCCGGAGAGGTCCGAACTAAAGGCCGCTGGGACGAACCGACACTCCGCCGCGGGCTCTCGCGCTACCGTTTGTTATTACCTCGCAATATATGCTCCTCGAACGGTCCGGGAACGGTAGCGGCCAGTTTGTTCGAAGAATGTTCCAGTCTCGCGGAATTGAGCCGGAAAAGCGAGACGTTCTTGCCTCGAACACCAGTTCTCGATAAGCACTTACCGGAGATTCCTGACCAATTCCCTGAGCGACGGCCATCCTGGTCGCCGTGCCCTCCGGCCATTGTCGTCATGGCCGCGCCACGACGGAGATTTCACCCCCCGGATGACCCGCTCCGCACGCTTCCCGGCTCACTTGCCTTCGCTGCGCGCCGCCGGCTGTGCCGCCGTGCTCGCCCTGCTTTCCGCGTGCGCCAGCAACGCGCCGCAGGTCAGCGCCCCGCAGCTCGCGGCGCAGTACGCCGCGCGCGCACGCGGCAACTACGTGCCCCCGGGGCCGCCCGAGGATCCGTGGGGACCGTATGTCGAGGAGGCGGCGAAACGGTTCGATGTGCCGGACCTCTGGGTACGCGCGGTCATGCGGGTCGAATCGGGCGGGGAGGAATACCAGGCCGGCCAGCTCATCACCTCGCCCAAGGGCGCCATGGGGCTGATGCAGGTGATGCCCGATACCTATGAGGATCTGCGCGACCGCTACGCGCTCGGCCCCGACCCGTTCGATCCGCACGACAACGTGCTGGCTGGCGCTGCCTATCTGCGCGAGATGTACGACATCTATGGCTCGCCCGGCTTCCTGGCCGCCTACAACGCCGGCCCGCGCCGGCTGGACGACTACCTGAGCGACAACAGGGCGCTGCCCGAGGAAACGCGCCGCTACGTCGCGGCGATCGGGCCGGCGATCCAGGGCATCTACCCGGCCCGCCGCTCGCCGGCCGAGGCGTACGCCATGAATGCGCTGCCGATCGAGATCCCGCCCGGCCTGCGGTATGGCCGCGCGCTGATGCTGGCGAGCAGCCGTCGCTCGGCGCCCGAGCGCCGCTCGCCCGCCCGGCACGCGACGGAGGTGGCACGCCTGGCGGAGATGCCGAGGGCGAGTCGCACGCCGCGAGCGACCACGGTTGCCTTGGTGATGCCGCCGCCGGCTCCGCCCGAGCCCGCTCATCCTCATCATGGACGGTTCCATCTGATCGGACGCGCGGTCGCCGCGCCGGTGCCGATGCATCACGGCGGCACATTGGCGGGCGGCTGGGCGATCCAGGTGGGCGCTTACACCAACGCGGGCCAGGCTCAGCACGCCCTCGGCGCGGCCAAGGCCGAAGCCCACGGCGCGCTCGCCGCCTCGCACCAAGCGCTGGCCAGCGTCCACCAGGCGCACGGCGCGCTGTGGCGCGCCCGGCTGACCGGGCTGTCGCGTGAGGCCGCCGTGGGCGCGTGCCGGAAGCTGGCGCACGGACGCACCGGCTGCATCGTGCTCTCGCCGGAAGCCCAGTCCTGAGAGAAGCCTAGTCCTGACGACAGCCAGGCGCGCCGATAGCGAGCGCGTCCGGCATGGCAGCGCGTCGGTGCATGGTAGCCTTGCCGTCACCATTCAATGCTTGCAAACCGGCCTTCGGCAACGCACATCACGCTCGCTTAGATGCCGGCTGGGGAACGGCCGGACTTTCGCGGGCGCGCGGGCACCTCCTTTCGAGGCATTGGGGTCCAGCGGCGCCCGTCGTGGTATGGAGACCCCGATCAATGCCCGGCACCGACCTCGCCAGAATCCGCAATATCGGCATCACCGCGCATATCGACGCGGGCAAGACGACGACGACCGAGCGCATCCTCTATTATACCGGCGTGTCGCACCGGATCGGCGAGGTCCATGACGGCAACACCACGACCGACTACATGGAGCAGGAGCGGGAGCGCGGCATCACCATCACCTCCGCCGCCGTCACCTGCGAGTGGAAGGACCACCGGATCAACATCATCGACACGCCGGGCCATATCGATTTCAACATCGAGGTGAACCGCAGCCTGCGCGTGCTCGACGGGGCGGTGTTCATCATCGAGGGCGTGGCCGGGGTGCAGCCGCAGTCGGAGACCAATTGGCGCCTGGCCGACCGCTACAACGTGCCGCGCATCATCTTCATCAACAAACTCGACCGCACCGGCGCCGATTTCTACCGGGCGTTCGGCACGCTCAAGGAGAAGCTCGATATCGTGGCGCTGCCTTTGCAGTTGCCGATCGGCATCGAGGACAAGTTCGTGGGCGTCGTCGACTTGGTCGAGATGAAGGCGATCGTCTGGGAAGGCGGCGAGCTGGGGGCCAAATACCACGACGAGCCGATCCCGGCCGACCTGGCCGAGCGCGCCAAGGAATACCGCCAGACGCTGCTGGACACCGCACTCTCTGTCGATGACGCGGCGATGGAGGAATATTTCGAGAAGGCCGACGTGTCGGTGGCGACGCTGCGGCGCTGCATCAAGGCCGGCACCATCTCCGGCGCCTTCCGCCCGGTGCTGTGCGGCACGGCGTTCAAGAACAAGGGCGTGCAGCCACTGCTCGACGCGGTGGTCGATTACCTGCCGAGCCCGATCGACGTACCCGGCATCAGCATCGCCGCGGCCGAGGGCGAGGAGGACGGCGAGCATTCCGACCGCCGGCGCATCAAGGCCGACCCCGAGGCTCCGTTCGCCGGGCTGGCATTCAAGATCATCAACGACAAATACGGCACGCTGACCTTCGTGCGCATCTATGCCGGCACGCTGAAATCGGGCGACATGGTGCTCAACACGACCAGGGGGCATCGCGAGCGCATCGGGCGGATGTTCCAGATGCACGCCGACAAGCGCCAGGAGATCAAGGAAGTGTCGGCCGGCGACATCGCCGCCTTCGTGGGCCTCAAGGACACCGGCACCGGCGACACCCTGGCTTCCTCGCAAGACCCGGTGGTGCTGGAGCGGATGGCTTTCCCGGTTCCGGTGATCGACATCTCGGTGGAGCCGCGCACCAAGGATTCGATCGAGAAGATGAGCATCGGCCTGCAAAAGCTGGCGGGCGAAGACCCCAGCCTGCGGCTGCGCACCGACCAGGAGAGCGGGCAGACCATCCTTTCGGGGATGGGCGAACTGCACCTGGAGATCATCATCGACCGGCTGCGGCGCGAGTACGGGGTGGAGGCGAATATCGGCGCCCCGCAGGTGGCCTATCGCGAGACCATCACCCGCCCCTACACGGAGACCTATACGCACAAGAAGCAGACCGGCGGCTCGGGCCAGTACGCCGAGGTAAAGCTCGTGTTCGAGCCGCTGGAGCGCAACGGCGGGGTGGTGTTCGAGAACAAAGTGATCGGCGGGACGGTGCCGAAGGAGTACATCCCGGCAGTGGAGAAGGGCATCCGCTCGCAGGCCGATACCGGGGTGCTGGCCGGCTTCCCCACGGTGGATTTCAAATACACGCTGGTGGACGGCAAGTACCACGACGTGGACAGCTCGGCGCTGGCCTTCGAGATCGCCGCCAAGGCCGCCTTCCGCGAGGGCATGAGGAAGGCCGCGCCGATCATCCTGGAGCCGATCATGGACGTGGAGGTGACCACGCCGCAGGACCATGTGGGCGATGTGGTGGGCGACCTGAACCGCCGGCGGGGCATGATCCAGAACCAGGAAAGCTCCGGCTCGACGGTGATCGTGCGCGCCCATGTTCCCCTGAAGGAAATGTTCGGCTACATTTCCGACCTCAGAAGCATGACCAAGGGGCGCGCGTCGTTCACGATGCAGTTCCACCATTACGACCCGGTGCCGCGCAACATCGCCGACGAGATCATGGCCAAGAGCGCCTGATGCGCGGCGCCATGACCCCAAGGAGCCTGATGGCCGGGGACTTCGCATGACGGCAGGCCACTGAATGCCAGCGCCCCGCCTTCACTGGACGCGGGGTCGCTCGGACGGCGGGGCCGGCATCGCCCGGACCCTGGAATGGATCGGCCTGGACGACACAGGCGAGGCGATCGCGCGGGTGGTGCGCTTGCCCGGCCCGATCTGGGCCAATTGGCGCCAGTACCCGGGCGGTGGCCCTTGACGCCGATGCCAAGGTGATCGAGCTTCGCCCCAGCCCCCCGGACGGGGCCGACTGGCTGGCCTGCGTCGGCCCTCGCGTGGTCGGTCGCGCCGCCCTGCCGCTGCAAGCGGTCCGGACAGCGGAGGCGGCGCTGGTTGGCGGGGATTGAGGCGTTCGATCTCGCCTCCCCCCAGCCCCCTCTCGCAAGGGGAACGGGAGTGCTAGTGCTGGCGCGATAACTCAGGGAGCAACGCCATGAACGCGCCGGTCCATGCCGACCCCACGCGGGACATCGGTTCGATCCCACTCGATGAACTCGATGTCAGCGACCCGCGGATCTACGAGGACGACACCTGGTACCCTTATTTCGAGCGGCTGCGGCGCGAAGACCCAGTGCATTTCTTCCCCGACAGCCCGTTCGGCCCGTACTGGGCGGTGAGCAAGTACAAGGACATCATGCATGTCGAGGTGAACCACGGCATCTATTCCTCGGCCTCCGATCTGGGCGGCATCCAGATCGAGGACCAGCCGAAGGATATGGAGCGGCCGAGCTTCATCCGCATGGACCCGCCCCGGCACGACGAGCAGCGCAAGGTGGTGAGCCCGATCGTGGCACCGGCGAACCTCGCCAACATGGAGGCGACGATCCGCGAGCGCACCGGGCGCATCCTGGATGGTTTGCCGCGCAACGAAACCTTCGACTGGGTGGACCGGGTCTCGATCGAGCTGACCACGCAGATGCTCGCCACCTTGTTCGATTATCCCTGGGAGGAGCGACGCCAGCTCACCTACTGGTCGGATGTCGCGATCTGCAACGTCAATGCGCCGGACGCCCCGGTGTCGTCCGAGGCGGAGCGGTTCGCCGAGCTGAAGCAGATGGCCGAGTGCATGGCCGAGCTGCTGACCGAGCGGGCCAAGGCGCCGCCGAAGCCTGACCTGATGTCGATGCTGGCGCATGGCGAGACGACGCGGGATCTGCCGCTGCGCGAGTTCATGGGCACGCTGGCGCTGCTGATCGTGGGCGGCAACGACACCACGCGCAACTCGATGACCGGCGGGCTGCTGGCGCTGCACCAGTTCCCGGACGAATACCGTAAGTTGCGGGAGGACCCTGGGTTGGTCGAGCGCCTAGTGCCGGAGATCATCCGCTATCAGACGCCGGTGATCCACATGCGGCGCACGGCGCGCGAGGACGTGGAGCTGGGCGGCAAGCGCATTCGGGCGGGCGATAAGGTGGTGATGTGGTACATCTCGGGCAACCGGGACGCTGACGCGATCGAGCAGCCGGATCGGTTCATCATTGATCGCGCCCGTCCGCGCCAGCATCTGTCGTTCGGGTTCGGGATCCATCGTTGCGTCGGCAACCGGCTAGCGGAGTTGCAGTTGCGGATCTTGTGGGAGGAGGCGTTGCCCCGGTTCCCGATGATCGAGGTGGTGGGCGAGCCGGTGCGGGTCTATTCGAATTTCATTCACGGGTACAAGGCGTTGCCGGTGCGGATACCGGGGTAGGTGCGTCGCGGATCGGGGATTTGCCCCAGTCATAAGCAGACCGGCATTGGGCAGACGTCTCGGCTCGGGCAAAGAGGCTGAGGTGTTCGAGTGTGGGGCGCTGGCTGTCAAGCTTTACCGGGCCACAGCACCGAAACGCTCGGCGTTTCGCGAGGCCGCGATCCTGGCCTTGGTGGAGTCGCTTGCATTGCCGGTGCCCTCGGTATGGGGTGTGCGACAGATCGACGATCGATGGGGGGTGGTGATGGCCCGTGCGGACGGGCCGTCGTTTGCTGACGCCGTGAGTCGCCAGCCTAGTCTGATCCCCGCCTAATCTGAGGGGGATGGCGCTATTGCAGTTGCGCGTGCATGGCCATCCAGGGACCCAGCTCGCTGGTCTGAAGGCGAGTCTTGCAGCCAACATCAGGCAAACGAAGATGCTGGGTGAGACGCGGCAGGGTGCTTTGCTGAACGGCCTGGCCGTCCTGCCGGACGGTGACCGACTATGTCATGGCGATTTCCACCCTTTGAATGTGCTGGGACCGCTTGGCCAGGAGGTACTGGTCGATTGGCTGGATGCACGCCGGGGCGATCCCGCGGCCGACGTTTGCCGTTCATACATGCTGATTAGACCTTCAGCCCCGGAGCTGGCGTCCGCATACGTTGGCGCTTATGCGGAGGTTAGCGGCGAGAGTTGCGAGAGGATACTCGGCTGGCTGCCGTTTGTTGCGGCAGCTCGCCTTTCCGAAGGCGTGCCGAACCAGGTGGATGACCTGATGGAAATGGTCGACTCTGGTTGACCGTATACCGTGTTGGCCTCGAATCAGAGCGGCGACGTATGAGGCGTTGCTGATGCGGATACCGGGTTAGGCCGTAACCAAGGAGAGACGTGTGTCGGCAGGTACCCTGAGCCGCAGATCCCTGTTTGGCCGATCGGCGCTGGCCGGCGGAGCGGCACTGACGATCGCAAGGGGCGGGGCAGGCGGGCGGGCCGTCGCCGCCGAGGCGCCGGCCGCCACCGTCACGCCGTCGGCGAGCTTCCGGCTGTTCGCGGAGGCGGACATGAATTTCGAGGCACTGTTCGCGCTCGGCGAGACGGCCTATGGCGCGGGCGAGGCGGGCGAGATCCTGGCGACCGTGACTGCGATCAACGCCGCCGGCGCGAGCTACCAGAATTTCTACGACGGCTTCATCGGCACGGCACGGACTGTCGGTAAGATCGCGGACGATGCGCTTGCCGCGGGGTATCGGGCCAGCGCGCGATCGGCCTATCTGCGGTCCGCGCAGTATTACGACCAGGCTCTGTTTTTCGTCCTGGGGACGAGCACGCCGCAGAACGAGGCCAACCTCTATCGGCTCATGCAGCAGCAATGGAACGCGGCGACGCGGTTGTTCGATCCGCCGTTTCAGCCGGTGCGGATCCCGTACGAACATACCTTCTTGCCGGGATATTTCCTCGCGTCGAAGCGGGGGGAAGGGCGCCGTCCCACCGTGATCGTCATGAACGGGAGCGATGCGCAGAACATCGACGTGTATGCCTTCGGCGGCGCCGCTGCGATCGAGCGTGGCTGGAACGCGCTGATCTTCGAGGGACCGGGCCAGGGCTCGACCCTGTTCGAACGGAAGATCCCGTTCCGGCCGGACTGGGAGAAAGTCATCACACCGATCGTGGACTTTCTGTCCGCGCGCCCCGACGTGGACCCGACCCGTATCGCGCTCACCGGATGGAGCCTCGGCGGCGCGCTGGTGACGCGCGCGGCAGCGTTCGAGAAGCGGCTGGCCGCCGTCTGCGCCGACCCCGGCTTCGTCTACACCTGGGATGCGTATCCTGCGTCGATCCGGGGTATTTTCGCGCACGGGGCGACCGAGCAGCAGGTGAACGCCATCTGGCGGCACGACGTGATCCCGGCCCTGTCGCCGCAGGATCGGTTCACGCTGGCGAAACGCTCCGAGATCTACGGCCCGCAATACTTGGATGCCGCTCGTGCCGGCCAGGTTTTCACCGATCTCTGGAGCTTCGGTCAGACGGTGATGCAGTACCAGGTGGCCGAGGTCGCGGCGCGGGTCACCGCCCCGATGTTCGTGACGCAGTATGAGCTTGACCAGTTTTTCCCGAATGGCGGGCATCAGCTTTACGAGCTGCTGACCTGTCCGAAGACGCTGGTGACCTTTACCGCCGCCGAGGGCGCCGCCTATCACGACGGGCCGCTCGCGCCGCAGCGGCGCAACCAGGTGCTGTTCGATTGGCTGGACGCCACGCTGAAGGTCCGTGACTAAGGGGGCAGGACGAAGGTTAGGCGAGGGCCTAATGCGGCAGCGACCTTCGCGCGGGAAGTGCTTTAGGAGGATGATGATCGCGGCGGTTACCAGGCTTCACGTGCGGCGGTGGCGTTTTCTTCCGTCATTCGCGACCGTTGTCTGGCGGGTCCAGCGTCAGGCGCAATTGAGTGCCGGATTCCTCGGCGGGGCGTTCGCGGGTGAGCTGCCCCTTGGGTTCTGGACATTCACCGTCTGGACCGACGAGCGTGCGATGCGCGCGTTCCGCGACACCGCTCCGCACAGGAAGGCAATGCCTCGCTTACTCCACTGGTGCGACGAGGCGTCGTACGTTCACTGGCAGCAGGACGATGCGTCAATACCGACGCCGACGGCCGGGTTCGAGCGGATGCGCGATAGCGGCAAGCTGTCGAAGGTGCGTCACCCCAGCGCGGCCCATGCGGCCGGCAAGACGACGGCGGACGCCGAGCCGAAAGCCGCAGGGCGGACACTGCGGCCGCGGGCCATCTGACACACCCTAAGATCGCTCGATTTTTATAGATCGACCGCGCTCGGCCAGCACCGGGTCAGCCCAGTCCTGCCAATCCAGCCAGTGCGCGGTTTCGGTCGCGCGCAGCACGTGGGCGGAAAACTCTGGGTAGAGATGGCTCGACATCTCAATTCCGGCGGCACCGGCAATCGCCGCTGAACGGAGCCAGCCGGTCACGCCGCCGATGCGCATCAGATCGGGCATGACGTAGTCGCCGGCCTCGGCTTGAAATCGCCTGGAGCAGCGCCTGCGGACCATAGAAATTCTCGCCCAGTTGAGCCGGGGTCCGCAATTCCCGTGTCAGCCTCGCGTAACCGGCGAGGTTGTCGTAGGCGATCGGTTCCTCGAACCAAGTGAGCCCCTGTTCGTCCAGTTCATGGCAGCGCCGAAGCGCATCGCCGAAACTGAGGCCCTGGTTGAAGTCCACCATCAGCTTGACCTCGGTACCGACCGCATCGCGAACCACGCTGATCGCGGCGAGGTCATCCGCGAGGCGTTCCCGCCCCAGCCGCAGTTTGAGCGCCTGGAACACACTCTTGGCGATCAGCGCCGCCGACTCATCGGCGAGCTGCTTCACGTTGATCAGCCAGAGCCCGTTGCTGTTGTAGGCCGGCACCGGGGCAAGCGAACCGCCGAGTGCTCGCGAGCGGTACCTTGGAGGCAAACGGCACGCTCGACGCCCAGACTATGCTGCGCGCCAAGGGGCCTGCATCCTGGGGGCTGGATAGCCATCAGTGAGAGCGTCATGCTCGGGCTTTACCACTGCTGTCCGGCACATTTTCTGCTTGTTCTGGCGCATGGCATTGATTCTACTGCGGGAGAGACGTTCGCCAACGTTATCCACCGCAGCAGGGACCGATGCCATGCGCCACCAGCCTACCGCGTTCGAGCAACTGGTCCAGGAGATTCCGTGGGGACACGTTCGAGCGGCTGGCCGGTGAATACGGCGTGGATGAGGCGGCGCGGTCGTTTGGCGCTCGGGACCATCTGATGGCGATGCTGGGCGTCGCACTCGGCGGCTTCCACGGCGCCTGCGGCAAACCGTGGCAGGGCTGCTTCCCGGCAGCGGCCCGTTGCGGCTGATAGGCCGCGCGACCCCGCGGCGCTCCACGCTCGCCGATGCCAATCGTCGCCGCGATCGGGGTCTGTTCGTCAGTCTTTTGCAGACGATGCTGCCCCGCTTGCATCGCACCTTGCGCCGCGACATCGGCGACGTGGTCCGCTTGATCGACAGCACGCAGGTCAATCTCGGTCTGCGGATGCGCAGGTGGATCGGTTTGCATCGCAGCGAACCGACCGCCAAAATCCATGTGGTCTACGACCGCCGTGCCGGTCAGCCGGTTTACTTCGACCTCACCTCCGCCAAGGTCAACGACATCACCGCCGCCAAGCAGCGACTGCCGATCGAGCCCGGCGCCATCTACGTCTTCGATCTCGGCTACTACGATTTCGGCTGGTGGGCGCAGATGCGCGACCAAGGCTGCGAATTCGTCACCCGACTGAAGCGCAACACGCCGCTGCGCGACGTCCAAACACGGCCGGTCTCTCCCGGCACGGCGGTGCAATCCGATCGCACCGGCCGGTTGCCCGAGCGTCTCGCCAAGAGCCGGCGCAACCCGTTCGACGGCATCGGCCGCGAGATCGTCATCCGCATCAGCACCGGCCGCACACCGCGCCTGTTCACCAACGACTTGAACAGCCCGGCTGAGCTCATCGCCGATCTCTACAAAGAGCGCTGGCAAATCGAGCTGTTCTTCAAGTGGATCAAGCAGAACCTGCGCATCAGCCGCTTCATGGGTAGCACCGAAAGCGCCGTCCACATCCAGATCGCGACCGCCATGATCGCCTACATCCTGGTGCGGCTCGCCTACGTGAAGCAGGCGGCGAAAAGGCAAGCCGCGCACTCTGCCACCACCCTGCTGACCGCCATCCGTGGTCACCTGTTCGCTCGTCAGCAGATCGATCACCTGCTTGATCCACCACCGCCTCCGCGAGCCGGCCCGGACCCCCAGCTCGGCCTACGGCTACGCAAGCCATGAGCCGGACAGCAGTGAAGCACTCGGGGCAATTATCCTTCAGGCGCCCCGACATCCGCTGTGGTCTCCTCCAAACGGGTCTGAACGGTCCGTCCGCTCTCCCACGCATTCGCGCCCGGCACCAACTCGGGCCAGGGGATGTCGGCGCGGCTCTCGCGCCGCTTGCTCCAAGACGCTCCCAGCCGGCGGTCGCGCTGCTCCAATAAGGACGGGTTGGTCTGGCCATCCGCCGTGAAGCCCATCATCAGTTGCGGCGCTCCTAGCGGGAAATCGTCGCGGTCGATTTGCCAGGTGTGGAACGTCTTGCCATAAGTCGAAGCGAGGTCGGCGAAATACGTGTGCTCGGCCCATTCGGGGATTCCCGGTGCCACGAGCTGGCCGGACTTCACTTCGTAATGATGGCTGTGCCAAAGCCGCTTCTCGTCGGCCGGCAAGCGCCGGAAGCGTGCCTCGCTGACGATGTATTCAATGCCGATCAGGCGCGCGCCGGGCTTGTTCGAGTCGAAGATTACGCATTGGTGCATGTCATGCGCCAGGTGGGTGCAGAAATGATGGGCCTCCACCTGCCGGCCCATGTCATCGGCATAGAAATGAAACCCGTTCAGGTATGTGCTCATGGCGCTCAGCGGGTGCTTCCGCTGCATGGCGGCAGCAGCCATATCCAGGAGCCGGTGCTTGAGACTGTGCCCCTTGCCCACTTGAGCCTGGGCGATCGCAGGGCGGCCGAGCAGCAGGGTCGCCGCGGCGGCCACCCCTGTGGCAAGGCCGATGCCCGCACAATGCGGGCAGGAGGGATTGCGCGATCGTGCCACGGACTGTTCTCCAAATAGTGCCTTCAGAGAACGCGCAGCCGGCATTCGCGGTTGAGAGTTATCCGCAAGCTTGGAGAGCTGCCAGATCGGGGGTGCGCCCCCGAGCCGCTCAGAAATCCAAGTCCGTGTAATGCTCGGGCGGCGTGGTGCCGGGCACCCGGTCGCCGAGGAGGCCGCGGAAGCTGGGCCGGGACTTCATGCGGGCATACCATTCCTTGGCCGGGAGCGAAACGGTCCAATCCACGTCGCCGATGAAGTCGAGCGAGGAAAGATGGGCGGCGGCGGCGAAGTCGGCCAGCGAGATCGTGGCCCCGGCAAGCCATCGGCGCGTCTCGCTCAGCCAGCCGAGATATTCCAGGTGGTGCTTGATCGCGGTGTAGCCAGTGCGCATCGCGCCCGCATCCGGAATGCCGCGCCCCATTAGCCGCTTCATGAACTTTTCGCCGAGTAGGTTGCGCGTGACCTCGGTGGCGAACTTGCCGTCGAACCAGGCGACGAGCCGGCGGACCTCCACGCGGTCGGCCAAGGTTCGGCCCATCAGCGGCGTGTCCGGATACGCCTCTTCCAAGTATTCGCAGATTACCCCCGAATCAGGAATGACCAGGCTGTTGTCCTCGATCAATGTCGGTACCGTGCCGGCCGGGTTCAGCTCCAGGTACTCCGGCCGACGCTCCCAGGATTTCTCCAGCTTCAGCTCGAACGGCAGCCGCTTCTCCGCCAGCACCAGGCGGACCTTGCGCGAGAAGGGCGACAGCGGGAGATGGTACAGGTAGCGCATTGGCGGCAGTATCGCATCGCGCGCCGCGTCGCGCCAAGTGCCTCCGCCTCTATCCCGCTGGCCGCCCCGTCACGCCCGCCGGGCCGCCTCCTCGGGCTCGTTGAGCGGAACCGGCAGGTGCTTCACATATTCCTTCGGCACCACCTGCCAAATCTGCCGCACGGTCCGGTCCCACTCATGCAACAGCCTGGCGGCGTAGCGGGAACTGGTCTCCGCCACGTGCGCCGCTACCAGGTCGCGCGCAAGCTGATCCCAGTGCGGGTTCGCGATCCGCTGCCAGGTGAGCGTTTCCGCGTTTACCCGCATCTCAAACTCATTGTCTGGGTCGTACACGAACGCCATGCCGCCAGTGAAGCCGGCGCCGAAATTGTCGCCGACCGGCCCCAGGATCACGGCGACGCCGCCGGTCATGTATTCGCAACCATTCGAGCCGCAGCCCTCCACCACCGCGTGGCCGCCGGAATTGCGGACGGCGAACCGCTCGCCCGCCTGCCCGGCGGCGAATAGATAGCCGGCGGTGGCGCCGTAGAGCACGGTGTTGCCGATGATGGTGTTCTCGTTGCTGCGCAGGGTGGAGGAGGGGGCCGGGCGGACCACGATGGTCGCCCCCGACAGACCCTTGCCCACATAGTCGTTGGCGTCCCCAAGCACCTCGAGCTTGAGCCCCTGCACGGCGAAGGCACCGAGCGACTGCCCGGCCGAGCCCCGCAGCCGGACGTTGAGATGTCCCGGTTGCAGCCCGGTCATGCCGAAGCGGCGGGTGATCTTCGACGAAATCTTCGTTCCGATCGCCCGGTGGGTGTTCCGGATCGTGTATTGGAGCTGCATCTTCTCGCCGTGCTCGAACAGCGCGGCCGCATCGGCGATCATCTGCGCATCCAGTGTGTCCGGCACCTCGTTGCGGCCTTTGAGCGTGCAATACCGGGCATACGGCCCCGGATCGGCCTGCGCGAGCAACGGGTTGAGGTCGAGATCATCCAGGATGTCGGCGCCGCGGCTGACTTGTTGCAGCAGGTCGGTCCGGCCGATCACCTCCTGGAGCTTGCGGACGCCGAGTTGGGCCAAGATGTTGCGCACGTCTTCGGCGACGAAGGAGAACAGGTTGATCACCTTCTCCGGTGAGCCCTCGAACTTCGCCCGCAGCCTCTCGTCCTGAGTGCAAACGCCGACCGGGCAGGTGTTGGAGTGGCACTGGCGGACCATGATGCAGCCCATGGCGATCAGGCTCGCCGTGCCGATGCCGAACTCCTCGGCGCCCAGCATGGCGGCGATCACCACGTCGCGCCCGGTCTTGATGCCGCCGTCGGTGCGCAGCCGCACACGATGGCGCAGCCGGTTCAGCATCAGCACCTGATGGGTCTCGGACAGCCCCATCTCCCACGGCAGACCCGCGTATTTGATCGAGCTTTGCGGTGAGGCGCCGGTGCCGCCCGAGTGGCCGGAAATCAGGATCGCGTCGGCCTTGGCCTTGGCCACCCCGGCGGCGATCGTGCCGATCCCCGAGCGCGCCACGAGCTTCACGCAGACCGCGGCATCCGGGTTGATCTGCTTGAGGTCGTAGATGAGCTGCGCCAGATCCTCGATCGAATAGATATCGTGGTGCGGCGGCGGGCTGATCAGCATCACGCCGGGCGTCGAGTGGCGCAGCCGGCCGATCAGCGCCGAGACCTTGATCCCGGGAAGCTGCCCGCCCTCGCCAGGCTTGGCGCCTTGGGCGACCTTGATCTCGATCTCGCGGCAATTGTTTAGGTATTCGGCAGTCACGCCGAACCGGCCCGAGGCGATCTGCTTGATCGCCGACGAGGCGTTGTCGCCGTTCGGCCGGGGCTTGTAGCGCGCCGGATCTTCTCCACCCTCGCCGGAGTCGGAGCGGGCGCCGATCCGGTTCATAGCGATCGACAAGGTCTCGTGGGCTTCCGGCGACAAGGCTCCGAGCGAGATTCCGGGTGCGACTAGGTGTTTGCGGATCTCGGTGATGCTCTCGACCTCATCGACCGAGATCGGCTTGCACACGTCGTAGCGGAAATCGAGCAGGTCGCGCAGCGCGACTGCCGGCAGCTTGCGCACGGTATCGGCATAGCGCCGGTAAACGGCGTAGCTGTCGGTCGCGACCGCGGTCTGCAAGGTGTGGATCAGCGCCGGGTCGAAGGCATGCGCCTCGCCGGCGTGGCGGCGCAATTTATAGATGCCGCCCACCGGCAGCGTGACCACGTCGGCATCCCAGGCTACCGCGTGCTGGTCGAGGATCTTGCGGGCGATGCCCGGCAGCCCAATCCCCGAGATGCGCGACGGCATCCCGGGAAAGAACTCTCCCACGAGCGCGCGCGACAGGCCGATCGCCTCGAAATTGTAGCCGCCGCGATAAGAGGAGATCACGCTGATCCCCATCTTGGACATGACTTTCAGCAGGCCTTTGTCCACCGCCTTCTTGTAGCGGTTGATCGCCTCCTTGAGCGTCAGCTCGCCGAACAGGCCGCGCCGATGGCGGTCGGCGATAAATTCTTGGGCTAAATAGGCGTTTACCGTGGTCGCCCCGACCCCGATCAGCACCGCGAAACAATGGACATCCAGGCACTCCGCCGAACGAACATTGAGGCTGGTGAAGGTGCGCAACGACTGGCGGACCAGATGGGTGTGTACCCCGCCAGTGGCGAGAATCATGGGGATCGGCGCACGATCCGGCGCGTTACTCTCGTCGGTCAGGATCACGTGGGTGCAGCCGGCGCGCACGCTCTCCTCAGCCTCGCGGCGGATGCGCTCCAGCGCGGTGCGCAGGCCGGCTTCTCCGTCCACCGCCGGGAATGTGCAATCCACGACGCAGGCCGAGGCGCCCATGAAGGTGTGCATGGCCCGGAACTCGGCCGTGGAGAGCACCGGACTCTCAAGCTGCAGCAGGTCGCATTGGCTCGCATCCTCGTCGAGCACATTGCCTAGGTTGCCGAGCCGGGTCTTGAGCGTCATGACTCGGGTTTCGCGCAGACTGTCGATCGCCGGATTGGTGATCTGGCTGAACGCCTGACGGAAGAAGTGATGCAGACCCCGGTAGCGGTCGGACAGCACCGCGACCGGCGTGTCGTCGCCCATCGAGCCCACCGGCTCCTGCGCGTCCTCCACCATTGGATGGAGGATCATCTCCAACTCCTCGAGGGTGAAGCCGACCGAGAGCTGGCGGCGCCGTAACTCCTCGCCTTGATACAACACCGGCTCGGCCGCGTCGGTCTTCACGAGGCGGTCGATGACGGTGATGCGCTTGGCCCATTCACCGAAGGGCTGGCGCTCGGCCAGCATGTCCTTGAGCGTCTCGTCGCGGTAGAAGCGCGCGGTTTCCAGGTCCACCGCGATGGTCTGGCCGGGGCCGACCCGGCCCTTCTCCACCACCTGGTCCTGATCGAGCTTCACCATGCCGGTCTCGGAGCCGACGATCAGCATACCGTTGCTGGTCATGGTGTAGCGCAGCGGGCGCAATCCGTTGCGGTCAAGGCCGGCAATCACCCAGCGCCCGTCGGTGGCCGCGATGGCCGCCGGCCCGTCCCAAGGCTCCATCACCGAATTGCAGTACAAGAACATGTCCTTGTGCGACTGCGGCATGGTGGCGTCCTGGCCGATCGAGGCCGGGATCATCAGCGCCTTGGCCATCGGCGCGTCGCGTCCGGCCCGGCACAGCAGCTCGAAGACGTTATCGAGCGTCGCGGTATCGGAGCCGCCCGCCTGGACCACCGGCTTGACGTCTTCGAGATACGGGCCAAGCTCGTCGGCCGCCAGCCGCGTCTCGTGGCTCTTCATCCAATTGGCGTTGCCGGTCAGCGTGTTGATCTCACCGTTATGGGCGAGCATCCGGAACGGCTGGGCAAGCCGCCAGGTCGGGAACGTATTGGTCGAGTAACGCTGGTGGTAAATCGCGAAGCGCGAGGTGAATCGCGGGTCCATCAGGTCCGGGTAGAACTCCGCTAGGTGCTCGGCCAGGAACATCCCCTTGTAGATGATGGAACGAGTCGAGAGCGAACAGAAGTAGAGTTCGGGGATCTGCGCGGCGATCGCCTGTTTTTCTATCCGCCGGCGAATAACGTACAGGTCGCGCTCGAACTCGGCCTCGCCGGTGCCTTTCGGGTTCCAGAGCATGATCTGTTCGATCTCGGGACGGGTGGCATTGGCCTTCTCGCCGATGCAATCGACATTGATCGGGACTTGTCGCCAGCCGTAGATCAGGTAGCCGAAATTGAGGATCTCGGTCTCGACGATTTGCCGGCATCGCTCCTGGGCGGAGAGATCGGTCTTCGGCAGGAACACCTGGCCCACGGCGATCGGCCCGGGGCGCAACTTGGCGCCGCCGCGCTGGACGGCGGCGGCGAAGAAGTCCTGTGGGATCTCGATATGGATGCCGGCACCGTCCCCGGTCTTGCCGTCGGCGTCCACGGCGCCCCGGTGCCACACGGCCTTCAGCGCGTCGATGCCGGCCTGCACGATGTCGCGACGCCTCTTGCCGTCCAACGCCGCGACGAAGCCCACGCCGCAGGCGTCGTGCTCCTGGGCTGGATCGTACGTATGCTTGAGCGTGGCGCTATTGGCGGTCCAGGCGGCGATGAAGTCGGGCGCCGGCTCGAACTGGTCGTCCATCGTGGTCTCCGCTCGGTATCTGGCCAAGTGTACGCGCTACCTCTCTCACCTCGTCATGCCCGCCCCGGACTGTGATCCGGGGGTAGGCCGGGCATCCAACGCAGGTCCGGGCGGGACGAACCTTGCCTTGGATCGCCGCTCCTCCTAGTCCGCCGCCACGGCGAGTGTCTGCTGCTGCTCGATATACTTGTGCATCTGCGCCGCCGCGTCGCGGCCGTCGCGGATCGCCCACACCACCAGGCTGGCGCCGCGCACGATGTCCCCGGCCGCGAACACGCCGGGCAGGTTGGTCATGAAGGTCCGGTGGTTGATCCTGAGCGTGCCCCAGCGGGTCAGCGCGAGGTCAGGCTCGGCGAACATCCCCGGCAAGTCTTCCGGGTCGAACCCAAGCGCCTTGATCACGAGGTCGGCCTTGACCGTGAAATGGCCGCCCTCGATCGGCTCCACCGCCTGCCGGCCGGTCGCGTCCGGCAGGCCGAGATGCATCCGCGTCGCGCGCACGCCCCGCACCCGGTCATCGCCCAGGAACGCCTCGGGGGCGGAGAGCCAGACGAACTCCACCCCCTCCTCCTCGGCGTTCTTCACCTCGCGCAGCGAGCCCGGCATGTTGGCGCGGTCCCGCCGGTAGAGACATTTCACCGACCTGGCCCCCTGGCGGACCGCGGTGCGGACGCAGTCCATCGCCGTGTCGCCGCCGCCGACCACCACCACGTCCTTGCCCCGCGCGTCTAGGAGCCCCGAGGCGAAATCGGGCACCGCGTCGCCCAGGTTCTCGCGGTTCGAGGCGACCAGGTAGTCGAGTGCCGGCACGATCCCGGGCAGGCTGGCGTTGGGGCCGCCCAGCTCGCGCGCCCTATAAACGCCGGTGGCGATCAGCACCGCGTCGTGCCGGGCGCGCAGCTCGCCCAATGATACGTCCTGGCCCACGGCGCAATTCAACTCGAAGCTGATGCCGGCTTGCTCGCACAAGGCGTGCCGGCGCAGGACCACCGGCTTTTCCAGCTTGAAATTGGGGATGCCGTAGATCAGCAGCCCGCCCGCGCGGTCGTAACGGTCATAGATCGTCACCTGATAGCCGCGCCGGCGCAATTGCTCGGCCGCGGCCAGGCCGCCCGGACCGGCCCCGATGATCCCGACCGAGCGGTCCAACTCGCGCCGGGGGAGGGCCGGCTTCACCCAGCCCCGTTCGAACGCGGTGTCGGTGATATATCGCTCCACCGCCCCGATGGTGACGCTCTCGTAGCCTTTCTCGATCACGCAATTGCCTTCGCAGAGCCGGTCCTGCGGGCAGATGCGGCCACAAATCTCGGGGAAGTTGTTGGTCGCCGAGGCGACCTCGTACGCCTCCTCCAGCCGGCCCTCCGCCGTGAGCTTCAGCCAGTCCGGGATGTGGTTCTGTAACGGGCAATGCACAGAGCAGAACGGCACGCCGCACTGGCTGCACCGGCTCGACTGAGCGGCCGCCTCGCGATCGGAGAAGATGCGGTAGATCTCGGCGAAGTCGCTCCGCCGTTCGCCGATCGGGCGCTTCTCCGGCATCTGTTGCGGCACGGTGACGAACCGCAGCATGTGCTCGGGCATCTGCTCCCCTCCTCGCAGGACGGGCGCGCGTTCGCCGAGCAGGCACGCCCAACGAGATGATAGTCGCGGATCCCCGCCTTGGCGAGAGGTCTTCCGCCGATAGGTCAATTCTACTGGCTTAAATCACGATTGCTCACGTTTCTCTGATCTAAGGCAGCCGGGGCGAGGGGAACGAAAGGTCCGGTTTGAAGCCTATCCGCCCCCTCGCGAGGGTAAATGCGCCGGCCGCCTCCAGGTTGGTACTGTCGCAGATAGGATGGGACGACCAACTCTACCGGAGTGGCGGCGATCCCAAGCTCGGCGAGGCCGGGCGCGCCGGGCGCGACCACGTTGTCGCGTTCCAGCATCAGCAGCTGATCGCGCGTTAGCGGCTGGCCGGGCACCAGCTCCATTACCCGGGCGAGCAAACGCGTAAGTGCGGCCGGCAGGCCGATCATCGGTCGGCGTCGTCTGGTCTCGTGCAGCACGTAGGCGAGCACCTCGCGAAAGGTCCACACCGCCGGCCCGCCCAGCTCGTACAGGCCGCCCGCCGCTTCCGCCCGCCCAAGCGCGGCGATCACCGCATCCGCCACGTCGCCCACATAGACCGGCTGGAACCGGGTCTTCCCCGCGATCACCGGCATCACTGGCGCGAATTGGGCCATACGCGCGAACCGGTTGAAGAACTGGTCCTCCGGCCCGAACACGATCGACGGCCGCAGGATCGTAACCGCGGGGAATTGCTGGCGCACTGCCTGCTCGCCCGCCGCCTTACTCGCCCCATAGTGGCTCGGGCTCGCGGGGTCGGCACCGATGGCCGAGAGGTGGACTAGCCGAAACACGCCCGCTGTGGCGGCCAGATGCGCCACCCGCTCCGCGCCCTCGGCATGGATCGCCTGGAACTCGCCCGAGCGCCGCTCGGCCAGGATGCCGACCAGGTTCACCACCAGATCTGCGCCCTGCACCGCCCACTGCACCGTGCCGTTGTTCAGCACCGAGGCATAAAGCGGAACGACCTGCCCGACCGCACCCATCGGCTTGAGGAAGCCGGCGCCCACCGGATCGCGGACGGCGACCCGCACGACATAGCCCCTCTGCGCCAGCCGCCTGACGACGTAACGGCCGATGAACCCCGAGCCGCCGAACACAGTCGCCACGCTGCGCGTCGCCATTCCTCTCTCCCGCCGCCGCCTATGTCGCCGGGGTCAGGCCGTCTCGGCCGCGGGGAAGTTGAACTCGATGCTGATCCCGTCGGGGTCGGAAAAGAACAACTGGGTCATGTTGAGCCGGGGGAGCACCCGCTCATCGAAGGCGACCCCCCGCGCCCGCAACCGCTGCTTCATCTGATCCAGATCCTCGGCGGCGAAAGCGATGTGGTCCAGCCGACCGGTCTCGGGCGCCCCTTCGATCGGCGCGTTCTCCGGCCGATGGCCAACCAGATGCACGACCGGCGTGGCCCCACAATAAAGCCAATAGCCCGGGAAGGGCAGCGGCGGCCGCTCGCCGGACTTCAGACCGACGATGTCTTCGTAGAAGTCCTTCGTTGCATCCAGGTCGCGCACATTGATCGTGTAGTGGTTGAGCGAGATCGCTGGCATCGCCGTCTCTCCCTGGTTGCTGGCAAGGCGTCGTCCGTCGGGCCGGACCTGGCGGAACGCGCCGATGGGCGCTTAGCTGGCCATTCTCACGGATCGGCGTCAATCGGTGATGGCCGGGGCATTGCTAGCTGGTGTAAGTAGCGGCCGATCGGAAATGAACGCTCGATGCCGCAAGACGTGACGATCGCAGTCAGGGATGCTGCCCGGCTCCCGTCTGGTCTCTCGCCCTGGCAAGCCCTGATGCGACGGGCTCGGCGCCTTGCAGGGCAGGTTGCGGCCACCGGCGCCGCCTGGGCCTATCGCCCCTACGAGGCGCAGCTTCTGGCCGAGGTGAAGGCCCGCGCGATCCCGGGCCATGTCGGGTTCATCCTGGATGGCAACCGCCGGCACGCTCGCGACCAGGGGATGCGGGACTTCCGCCAGATCTACGAAATGGGCGCCGGCAAGCTCGACGAGGTGCTCGATTGGTGCACCGAGCTTGGCGTGCAGGCGGTCACGCTCTGGGTCTGCTCCACCGACAACCTGGCGCGCCCGGCCGAGCAGGTCTCCGGCATCCTCGCCGCGATCGAATCGAAGATGCGCGGCCTGGCCGCCGATCCGCGGCTGCATCGGCTGGGCGTGCGGGTGCAGGCGATTGGCCGGCTCGACCTGCTGCCGGCGAGCCTGATGGCGGCGATCGAGCGCGCGTGCGAGGCGACCGCCGCGAACCGGCAGATGACCCTGACCATCGCCGCCAACTACGGCGGGCGCGAGGAGATCGCCGATGCGCTGCGCTCGCTGCTGCGCGATTGCGCCGACCGGCGGCTCACGCTCGATCAGGCCGCGACCGAGGCAACCCCCGAGGCGATCGCCCGGCACCTCTATTCGCCGAGCCTGCCCGACCCCGACCTGATCATCCGCACCAGCGGTGAGCTTCGGCTGTCGGGATTCCTGCTCTGGCAGAGCGTCCACAGCGAGTTCCACTTCACCGACGTGAACTGGCCGGCCTTCAGGCGCATCGACCTGCTGCGCGCCATCCGCACCTATCAGGGCCGAGAGCGCCGGTTCGGGCTCTAGCTCGCCGGCCAGGGCGCGCTCGAAAATTATTGTCAACTCGCGATGTACACATCGGCCCGCCGCGCGCCCAAGGTGTACACAAGCCATTAACCCGGCGTTCATATTTGCGACGTGCTTTTTTTACGTCCGACGTAATCGATTAGCGGGCCTGAGCCGGCGATAGATCGCGCGTGCATCGCGGTGATCCAGCAAGCGAACCGAGCATGCACGACAGACGCAACCTGCACTCGGGAGTTCCACCATGAACAAGACCATGCCACTCGCTGCCGCCCTGCTCTCGCTGTCGGCCGGCGCCGCCCTTGCCCAAGGGATGCCGAACGCGCTCCTTCAGGCCAATCAGTTGCATCCGCAATCGGCATTCATCGAGCCACTTGGGCCGGACAGCAGTCCGTCACAGTGGATCAGCCGCCTGTTCGGTGCCAACGACTCCGCCAACGCAGCTCGAAAGCCGGAGCGGAACGCGGCGTTACGCGACCGCGCGCACGTCGCTAGGGATTAGTGCCAACCGGAACGTGACCTCTCCCGCGCTTGCGGGAGAGGTCGGCGCGCGCAAGCGCCACCCGGTGCTATCTTGAGGGCCGTAGCGACAAGAACAGTCGCCCAGGAAGTGCTCTAGCTAGGCCGCCCTGGCTTCGCCGATCGCGGGTCGCTAAACTGGCCTCCGTATCGAAGGCGCGCCATGACCATCCCCCTTCGCAAGCCGATGACGTTGCGGCAGTTCCTCGACTGGGAGCAGCAGCAGGAACTGCGCTACGAATTCGACGGCTTCGAGCCGGTTGCCATGACCGGCGGAACCGCAGCGCACGAAGCGATCGGTGCCACTTTGCGCGCGATCCTGCGCGAGCGGCTACACGGCAAGCCATGCCGGACCTGGGGGCCGACGACCAAAATCGAGGTGCAGGGCCGCATCCGCTACCCGGACGCGTTCGTCAACTGCACCCGTGTGGCTCGCGACGAAACCATTATCCGGGAGCCGGTGGTCGTTTTCGAGATCCTCAGTGCCGGCACCTCCCGCACCGACCGGATCGAGAAGCTGCGCGAGTATCAGGCGACGCCGTCGATCCAGCGATACGTCATCCTCGAGCAAGACAGCATCGCCGCGACTGTCTTCGCCCGACACGGGGCCAACTGGGTCGCGCGCGCGCTCACCGAGGAGGACAATTTGCAGATGCCGGAGATCGAGGTCGAGATCAGGCTCGCCGAGCTTTACGCCGAGCTTGATCTCTTGGCGCCAGGAAGCGAACAAGCTTCATTCTAAGCCAACACTTTGCTTGATGCGCGGACTTGGCCGAAAGCAGGCTTGTTTCGCACCGTCGCAACATTACAGAGACGCGTTCGGAACGGAGAAAATTGGCGCGGCGTCCTCTTGCAGGCCCGAACGAGATCGGTAACTCTGCTTTGATAAATAAAGGGCTTCGAAAGCCGAAGCGGCCTGCAGCCGCGAGGAGAGGAGGAAACCGTGAATACTTGTCTCAAGGCCCTTGTTCTGTCGACGGTATCGCTCACCGCCACCGTCATGGCCGCGGCCTCGGCATCTGCCGCGACCTGCGAGAGCCTCGCAGGCTTGTCTCTGCCGAACGCCACCGTTACCGCCGCGCAGTCGGTGACCTCAGGCTCATTCACCCCGCCGGGAACGACGACGCCGCTCACCGGCCTGCCGCCGTTCTGCCGGGTCGCCGTCACCTCCACGCCCACCAGCGACTCGCTCATCAATCTGGAGGTCTGGTTTCCGACCGATGGCAGCTTCAACGGGAAGTACGAGCAGCTCGGCTGCGGCGGTTTCTGCGGCACGATCGGCTATAGTGGCCTCGCCGAAGCCATCCAGCGCGGCTATGCCGGCGCGGCCACCGATGACGGAAACCAGACGAACGGGGGCGCCACATTCGCATCGGGCCACCCGGAGAAGCTCATCGACTACGGCTATCGCGCGCTGAAGGAGACGACCGACAAGGCGAAGGCGATTATCGCCGCCTGGAGCGGCGACAATCCGAGTCGCTCATATTTCTTCGGCTGCTCGGATGGGGGGCGCGAGGCGCTGATGGAAGCGCAGCGATTCCCGGATGATTTCGACGGCATCATCGTCGGATCCCCGGCCAACGCCTCCGTGCATCTCGTATCAGGCTTCATCTGGAACGAGCAGGCGTTGCTGAACGACCCGGCGAGCTATGTTCCCCCGAGCCTTCTATCCGTGGTCAGTGCCGCCGCGCTCGCCCAATGTGCCGGCCAGGATGGCGGGCTGAGCACCGATCCGTTTCTCAACGACCCGCGTGATTGCAAATTCGATCCGGCGACAGTCCAGTGTCAAGCCGGTCAAGATCCCAGCACCTGCCTTTCCGCCGAGCAGGTAACGGCGGTGCAGAAGATCTACGACGGCCCGCACGACCCGCAAACCGGCGCGCTGATCTTTCCAGGCTACGAGCCAGGCAGCGAGGCCGATCCCGCGGATTGGCCGGCCTGGATCGTCGGCACGTCGGCCGCCGCCGATTTGACCAACGCCACCGATATTCCGACGGCGGTCGCGAATGGCCAAGCGTTGCAAATGTTTTTTGGTAACAACTTCTTTGCGTACTTCGTGTTCGAGAACCCGAATTTCGATTTCCGCACCTTCAGTTTCCCCAGCGATGTGGCGTTCGCGGATGAAGGTGTCGGCCCAATCGTCGACTCGACCAATCCAGACCTGCGGCCGTTCAGGAGCCACGGCGGCAAGATGATCCATTACGTCGGCTGGGCGGATTCGGCGATCGCGCCGATCAACAGCGTCAACTACTATAACCAGGTCAAGCAGGCGGTGTCCGGCAGCCGGCCAGGCTATCAAGACCTGCAAAGCTTCTACCGCCTGTTCATGGTGCCGGGCATGGCCCACTGTTCGGGCGGCCCCGGGCCGAACGCCTTTGGTAACTCGCTCAACGGGCCGGTGCTTGATGCCGACCATGATCTGTTGATCGCGCTCGACCGCTGGGTGCAACAAGGTGTTGCCCCGGACCAATTCATTGCCACCAAATACGTGAACGATGTGCCGGCGAACGGCATCGCCTTCCAGCGGCCGCTCTGCCCCTTCCCGCAGGTCGCCCGGTACAATGGCTCGGGCGATCCAACCAGCGCCAGCAGCTTCGCCTGCGCCAACGACGAGCCCGACCAAGACCCCAGGGACCAAGGCCTCGCCCCAGGCGGCGCCTACAGCAACTGATCGCCGCGGCGCAAGGGTGCGTGTCGCGGGGCATGCGCCCTTGTGGCCGGTCATCCAAAGCCCCTGGTATGAAACTAATAGTGCGTTAGGCTCGAAAGCGGCTCTGAGCCGCGAGGAGAGGAGCGACTGTCTTGAAGGTCAAGGGTCGAAATGAGCGTCGAAGGGTCGTCCGCGTCGCCCGGGGGTTCAAGGCTGGCGCTGTCGCGCCCCCGCCTTCGGCGGCTTGCGGCCTTGAGCCGCCGGACGCCGCGGACGCAGGTGCGGGGATGCTGTCGACGGTCAGGACTGGGCGTGCGCCCATGTCGCATTGTCGCGCAGGATGGCGTTGAGGGTGGTGAGCAGCTTGCGCATGACGGCGACCAGGGCGAGCCGCGCGGGTTTGCCGGCTTGGCGCAGCCGTTGGTAGAAGCGGCGCAGCGGCGGATTGCGCCGGATCGCGACCAGACAGGCCATATAGAGCGGCGCGCGCACCGCGACCCGACCGCCTTGGATGCGTCGCTTGCCGCGATAACGGCCGCTATCGCGGTTCATCGGCGCGACGCCCGCCAGAGCCGCGATCTGGTGGCGATCGACGGTGCCGAGTTCCGGCAGTTCGACGATCAGCGTGCGGGCGATGACGTCGCCGATGCCCGGGACGCTCTTGAGCAGGTCCTGCTTGGCGCAGAACACCGGGCTGTCCTCGATCAGCTTGTCGATGGCGCGGTCGATGCGCTCACGCTCGGCCTGCAAGCTGCGCAGGATGGTCTTGAACGAACGCTGGGCGAGCTTGTCGGCGGCTTTGCCGAGGCGCTGCTTCTCGGCGTTGATCATGACCACGAGCTGGCGGCGTCGCGCGAGCAGCTCGCGCAGGCGCAGCGAGAGCGCATCGGGCATCGGCTTCGGCTCGGGCCGGATGGCATCGGCGAAATGGGCGATGACGCCGGCATCGATGGCGTCGGTCTTGGCGAGCCGGCCGATCGCGCCGGCGAATTTGCGCACCTGACGTGGGTTGACGATGGCGACCGGCAGGCCGGCCTCGGCCAGCGCCGCGGCGACGACGCCCTCATAGCCGCCGCTCGCCTCCATGGTGACGAGCTTCGGCCGCAACGGCTGCAAGCGGCTCGCCAGGTCGGCCAGGCCGTCGGGGTCGGTCGTGCAGACGAACCCGGTGCCGTCCGGGCGAACATGCACGTCGACCCGGCCCTTGGAGACGTCGATGCCGACGAAACGGTCGGCGGTGGTCGGCTCATCCATCACCCATCCTCCTCGATGCGGGCTCGGGCCCAGACGACTGTTCGGGCTTACGGACGACCGGCCGGCGCCACACGCTCCCTCGCGGCCTCAAGGACCAGGAACCATTCGGGCTACCGGCCGGGCTCGGCGGGCCAGCGTAGCAACGCCAACCAAGCAATGCCGAGATAGGAGGAAACCGTGAATATTTGTCTCAAGACCCTTGTTCTGTGTACGGTATCGCTCACCGCCATGGTCATTGCCGCCGCCTCGGCATCGGCGGCGACATCTTGCGAGAGCCTCACCGGCCTGGCGCTGCCGCACGCCACCGTCAGCACCGCGCAGACGGTGAGCGGAGGCTCGTTCACCCCGCCGGGATCGACCACGCCGTTGACCGGCTTGCCGACGTTTTGTCGGGTCGCCGTCACCTCCACCCCGACCAGCGATTCCGTCATCAATATCGAGGTCTGGTTCCCGACGGACGGAACGTTCAACGGCAAATACGAGCAGCTTGGATGCGGCGGCTTCTGCGGCAGCATCAGTTATAGCGGCCTGGCCGAAGCCATCCGGCGCGGCTACGCCAGCGCCGCGACCGATGACGGGAGCCAGGCCAACGGGGCTGCCACCTTCGCCTTGGGCCACCCGGAGAAGATCATCGATTTTGGTTATCGCGCCCTCAAGGAGACGACCGACAACGCGAAGGCGATCATCGCCGCGTGGAGTGGCGATAATCCAAGCCGCTCCTACTTCGCGGGCTGCTCGGATGGCGGGCGCGAGGCGTTGGTGGAAGCCCAGCGCTTTCCTGACGATTTCGACGGCATCATCGTCGGCTCGCCCGCCAACGCCTGGACGCATCTCCTCTCCGGCTTCATTTGGAACGAGCAGGCACTGCTCGACGATCCTGCCAGCTACGTTCCACCGAGCCTGCTGCCGGTGCTGAGCGCCGCCGCGCTCGCCCAATGCGCCGGTCAGGATGGCGGGGTGAGCACCGATCCGTTCCTCAACGACCCGCGTGACTGCAAATTCGATCCGGCGACGGTCCAGTGCCAGGCCGGTCAGGATCCCAGCACGTGTCTGACCGCGGAGCAGGTGACGGCGGTGCAGAAGATCTACGACGGCCCGCACGACCCGCAAACCGGCGCGCTGATCTATCCGGGCTACGAGCCGGGCTCCGAGTCCAATGCCGCGGATTGGCCGACCTGGATCGTTGGCACGTCAAGCGCCGCGGATTTGATGAACGCCAGCGATCTGGCGACCGTGGAGGCCCAAGGCGAGGCCTTGCAAATGTTCTTCGGCAACAATTTTTTCGCCGACTTCGTCTTCGACAACCCGAATTTCGATTTCCGCACCTTCAGCTTCCCGAGTGACGTGATCTTCGCCGACGAAGGCGTTGGCCCGATCATCAACTCGATCGATCCCGACCTGCGGCCGTTCAGGAGCCATGGCGGCAAGATGATCCATTATGTCGGCTGGGCCGATTCGGCCATCGCGCCGATCAACAGCGTCAACTACTACAACCAGGTCAAACAGGCATCGTCTCACGGCCCCGGCTTTCAAGACCTCCAGAGTTTCTATCGCCTGTTCATGGTGCCAGGCATGGCCCATTGTTCGGGCGGCCCCGGCCCAAACGCTTTCGGCAATGGCGTCAATGGGCCGGTACTTGATGCCGGGCACGATCTGCTGATTGCGCTCGATCGCTGGGTGCAACAGGGAATTGCCCCGGACCAATTCACCGCCACGAAATACGTGAACGATACGCCCACAAACGGCATCGCCTTCCAGCGGCCACTCTGCCCCTTCCCACAGGTCGCCCGCTACAATGGCTCGGGCGATCCGACCAGCGCCAGCAGCTTCGCCTGCGCCAACGACGAACCCGACCAAGACCCCAGGGACCAAGGCCTCGCCCCAGGCGGCGCCTACGGCAACTGATCGCCGCGGCGCAAGTGTGCGTGTCGCGCGACACGCACCCTTGCAGCCGGTTCCTCGAGCCGGGCGTCAGCCCCGCAACTCCGCCGAGTCAGCCGCTCTAGCCGTCTGTCCGGCAGCGGATTACTGTCGCGTCCAGTCGCGAACTGGCCGGGACGAGCGTCATGAAATTCGGCATCTTCTACGAGTTGCAGCTCCCGAAGCCCTGGGGCCAGGACGATGAGCGCCAGCTCTACCAGAACGCGCTCTCGCAAGTGGAGTTGGCCGACCGGCTCGGCTACGACTACGCCTGGGAAGTTGAGCACCATTTCCTGGAGGAGTATTCCCACTCCCCCGCACCCGAAGTGTTCCTCGCCGCCGCCAGCCAACGGACGAAGAATATCCGTCTCGGCCACGGCATCATCCAGCTCACCACCAACCATCCCGCCCGCGTCGCCGAGCGCGTCTCCGCCCTCGACCTGGTCAGCAACGGCCGGGTGGAGTTCGGCATCGGCGAGTTGGCCAGCGTCACCGAACTGGGCGGCTTCGACCGGACCATGGAAGAAAAGCGCGCCATTTGGGAAGACGGCGTGCGCTGCGTGATGCCGATGTTCACCCGCGAGGGCTGGGAATATGAAGGCCCATACTTCAAGTTCCCGCTGCGCAACGTGCTGCCCAAGCCGGTGCAGAAGCCGTTGCCGCCGATTTGGGTGGCGTGCTCGCAACTGGAGACGATCGAGATGGCGGGCAGGCGCGGCATGGGCGCGCTCGGGTTCCAGTTCCTCAGTGCGGACGCGGCGCACGCCTGGGTTCATGCCTACTACAACGCCTTCACCAAACGGATGGAGAAGCTTGCCGACTATCCGGCCAACCCGAACATCGCGATCGTGACCTATTTCATGTGCGCCGAGACCGACGAGGAAGCGCGGCGGCGGGCCGACGGCATCACCTTCTTCCAATTCGCGCTGCGCTACTACAACAGCTCCACCGGCCGCGCCCGCGCCAAGCCGGGCACGGTGAGCCTGTGGGACGAGTACAACAAGTGGAAGCGCGAGAATCCGGAGGCGGCGGCGCGCGCCGTATCAGGCGGGCTGGTCGGATCGCCCGAAACCATTCGCCGCAAACTCCGCAAGTTCGAGACCTCCAACATCGATTCGGTGATCCTGCTCAACCAGGCCGGCCGCAACACCCATGAGCACATCTGCGAAAGCCTGGAGCTGTTCGCCCGCGACGTGATGCCGGAGTTCCACGCCAACATCCCGGCGCACGAGGCGTGGAAGGGCAAGGTGCTGAGCCGCGAAATCGAACTGGAGGAGATCGACACCGAGCGGTTCCGGGAACGCTTCGGCCCCAACGCCGTCGCCATCGCCGCGACGCATCACGCCGATACGGTGCTGGCCGAGTAGGAGTGCCCCCCATGCTTGGAAGACTGGACAACAAGACAGCATTCATTACCGCCGCCGGCCAGGGGATCGGCCGCGCGGCGGCGCTCGCGCTCGCTGCCGAGGGGGCGCGCGTCATCGCTACTGACGTGAACGAGGCGAAGGTGAGCGAGATCGCCTCCGATTCGATCCGCACGGCGAAGCTCGACGTGCTGCGCGGGGCCGACATCGCACAGGCCGCGAGCGACGCCGGGCCGGTGGACATCCTGCTCAACTGCGCCGGCATCGTCCATCAGGGCACGATCCTGGAAGCAACTGAGCAGGAATGGGAACTCGCCTTCGATCTGAACGTCCGCTCGATGTTCCGCAGCATCAAGACGTTCCTGCCGGCCATGCTGGAGCGGGGCAACGGGGCGATCATCAACGTCGCCTCGGTGGCGAGCAGCCTCAAGGGCGTGCCGAACCGCTGCGTCTATTCGGCCAGCAAGGCGGCGGTGATCGGTCTTACGAAATCGGTGGCGGCCGATGTCGTGAGCCAAGGTATCCGCTGCAACTGCATTTGTCCGGGCACCATCGCGACACCGAGCCTGGACGAGCGCGTTGCCGCGAATGCGGCGCAGGCCGGTTCCGAGCAGGCCGCCCGTGCCGCGTTCGTCGCCCGCCAGCCGATGGGCCGGCTGGGAACCCCGGAGGAGATCGCGGCGCTGACGGTGTATCTCGCGAGCGACGAAGCGCGATTCCTCACCGGCCAGGCCATCGTGATCGACGGCGGGATGACGATGTGATCAACGCCGCCATCGCCGCCCCCCGCCTCATGCTGGTGGGCGGGGGCGCCGTGCGCCAATTGGCCGACCTGCTCGGCAAGTTCGGCTTCGCGCACCCGCTGGTCGTCTCCGACCCGGTGATGGTCGCGACCGGCCTGATCCGGCGCTGCCTCGATCCGCTCGCCGCAGCCGGGATCGCGGCCGAGGTGTTCAGCGACACCGTCCCCGATCCCACCGACACGGTCATCGAGGTCGGGGCGGAGGTGATCCGGCGCGGCCGGTTCGACTGCCTGATCGGCTTCGGCGGCGGTTCGTCGATGGACACCGCCAAGGCGATGGCGATCCTCGCGGCGGGTGGCGGCAAGATGCGCGACTACAAGGTTCCCGTGCAGGCCGACCGGGCCGAGCTGGCGGTGATCGCGATCCCGACCACCGCCGGGACGGGCAGCGAATGCACCCGCTTCACCGTCATCACCGACACCGAGCGCGACGAGAAGATGCTGATCGCCGGCCTGGGCGCGTTGCCGCTGGCCGCGATCGTCGATTACGAGCTGACCTACACCGTGCCTCCGCGCACCACCGCCGATACCGGCGTGGACAGCCTGACGCACGCACTGGAGGCGTATGTGTCGAAGCGCGCCAATCCGTTCTCCGACGCGCTCGCTCTTTCGGCGATGGCATTGATCGGCCGGCATATCCGCGCGGCATACGCCGAGCCACGCGACGCCGAGGCACGGGAGGGCATGATGCTGGGCGCGACCCAGGCGGGGCTTGCGTTCTCCAACAGCTCGGTCGCGCTGGTGCATGGGATGTCGCGCCCGATCGGGGCGCATTTCCATGTGCCGCACGGCCTGTCCAACGCCATGCTGCTGCCGACCGTGACGCGGTTTTCGGTCGGCGCCGCCCAAGCCCGCTACGCCAATGCCGCCCGCCGTGCCGGCTTTGCCGAGGAGAACGAAGGCGACCAGACCGCGTGCGCCCGACTGGTCGCGGGGTTGCAGGGATTGAATCGGGAACTGGCGGTGCCGGGTCCGGCCGCCTACGGCATCAACGAGGCGGCCTGGAACGACAAGCTCGATGTGATGGCCGAGCAGGCGCTTGCGTCGGGCAGCCCGGCCAACAACCCGCGCGTGCCGAGCAAGACGGAGATCATTGCGCTCTATCGCGAGGTTTGGACTGGCGCGGTGCCGAATGTCTAGGGCAAGGGTCACACTGAGTCTGTGCCGTGCGCCGACGCACCAAACCTCAATCCCCGGCCCGGGCGCCGTCGGTTTGCAGCGCCTGTGCTAGCATATCGCGCAGCGCCGACAAGGTGTATGGTTTCCGGAGGAACGGCAGCCGCGCCGCGGCCAGTCGCCCCGACACGCCTCCCCCGTAGCCACTGGTTAAAACCACCGGCTTTCGCAATTGCCGGCGGGCGACCTCGCGGGCCAGGTCGAGCCCGCTGCCGCTACCGGCGAGCAGCACGTCAGAGAAGATCAGGTCGATCCCGTCGCTGCCGGACAGCACGGCGATCGCGGCCGGCAGCGACGCGACCCGCAACCCGCGATGCCCGAGCTGGTCGAGCATGTCGATCACGACGGCAGCGACCTCGTCATCGTCCTCCACGACCAGCACCGAAAGGTGCTCGGGCGCGGCGCGAGGTGGCAAGTTTGGCGCAGGGGATGCCACGGGTTCCGCGAGCCGGATGGAGCGCGGCAGCAGGAGCGAGACCGTGGTCCCCTTGTCCGGCTCGCTCTCCACCCGCGCTGTGCCACCCGATTGCTTGGCGAAACCATAAACTTGCGCGAGACCGAGGCCGGTGCCCTTGCCGGCTGGCTTGGTGGTGAAGAACGGCTCGAACACCCGCTCCAGCACCTCCGGCGTCATGCCGGTGCCGGTGTCGGTGACGAACAGCTCCACATAGTCCCCCGAAGCCAGCCCCAGGCGCTCCGGTTGACCGCTCTCGCCCGGGATGTTGTGCGCGCCAAGCGTCATGACGCCGCCATCCGGCATGGCATCGCGCGCGTTCACCGTGAGGTTCAGCAGGGCAAGCTCCAGCGCCGCGACATCGGCATCGACCGGCCAGACCCCGGCCGGGATGCTGGTTTGGATGCGAATGTCGTCGCGCAACCCGTGGCGCAGCAGTTCGCGCAAACCTCGTACATGGCCGGCGATCTCGAGGCGCTGCGGATCGAGCGGCTGGCGGCGGGCGAAGGCGAGCAGCCGGCGCGTGAGGTCCGCGCCCCGCCAAGCCGCCTCCTCCATGCGGTGGATCAGCCGTTCCCGGCGCGCTTCGTCGGGGCTGCGCGACAGCAATTGCAACCCGCTGGTAATCACCGTGAGCAGATTATTGAAGTCGTGGGCGATCCCTCCGGTGAGCTGGCCGATGGACTCCAGCTTCTGCGCCTGAAAGAGCTGCGCCTGGACCGCCGCGCGGGCCGACGCCTCCTCCTCGACACGGCGGCTAAGCTCCTGGTTCACGCGGTGTAGTTCGGCGTTGGCGTCCTTGAGGGCGGCGGTTCGTTCCGCCACGCGCCGATCCAGCTTAAGATTGATCTGCCGCAGTTCCTGATTGGCCGCATCCAACTCCTCGGCCAGGACCTGCATCTCCTCGATCGCGGCGTGATGCTCCGCCTGCTCCGACAGGCTCTGATGCAGCGCGGCGGTAGCCCCCAGCAGCCTTTCCCGAAGACCCGAGGTCGCATTTTCCTCGCTTCGCTGGTGGGCATGGTGCCGTTCCAGGCGCGCGGCAAGGGCGTCGTTCTCGCGTGCCAGCGCGGACATCTCCTCGTGCGCGGCTTCCAGGCTAACACGTGCCTGTTCCAGCTCGGCGGACAGAAGCTCGATCTGCTGGCGCAAACTCGTCTCGCGGTTCTCCGGCGCGGTCATTTCGCTAATCGGCTTGCTCATGCTACAGTGACCAACCCGTTGGGACGCGGGAAGTTCGTTTCCGGGCGCGCCGACGATAAACACGCCAACGTGAGCCATTGGTGAGCAGGAGCCGAAATGGACCGACACGACATCGTCGTGATGGGCGGCTCCGCGGGCGGGGTGGAGACGCTGATGCGCATCTGCGGCGGGGGCTCGCGGAAGGCCTGCCGGCGGCGGTGTTCGTGGTGCAGCACATGTCGCCAACCTCCCGCAGCCTGTTGCCGGAGCTGCTGAGCCGGTCCGGCAAGCTGCGGGCCAAGCACCCGGGCGACGGCGAGGCAATCCAAGCGGGACAAATTTATGTCGCACCGCCGGACTTGCACATGCTGGTTGAACCCGGCCGCGTGATCCTGCGCCGGGGGCCGCATGAGAACCGCACGCGGCCGGCTGTCGATCCGCTGTTCCGCTCGGCCGCGGTTAGCTATGGCGGACGGGTGATCGGCGTAGTGATCACCGGGCTGCTCGACGATGGCACGGCCGGCCTGATCGCGATCAAGCGGTGCGGCGGGGTGAGCGTGGTGCAAGACCCTGACGACGCGCTGTGGGCCGAGATGCCGCGCAGCGCGATTGCGCACGACCATGTGGATTTTACCACAACGGCGGCCGCCCTTCCGGCGTTGCTCGATCGGCTCACGCGAGAGCCGGCCGGACCGACCCCGCCGACCCCGGCCAAGCTGTCGCTGGAGACCCGGATCGCCGCGCAGGAGTCGGATATGTTGCATTCATTCGCGACCTTGGGACGGCCGAGCCGGTTGAGCTGCCCGCAATGCGCCGGCGTGCTGAACGAGGTGCAGGAGGAAGGGGCCGCCCGGTTTCGCTGCCAGATCGGGCACGCCTTCAGTCCCGAGAACTTGCTGGCAGCCCAGAACGAAGATCTCGAGCGGGCGTTGCAGGTCGCCATTCGGACCCATCACGACCCGATGGCGCTGTTCAAGCGCATGGAGCAGCTCGCGGAGGGACGCAGGCTGCCGCACGCCGCCGCGCGCTGGAGCGCGCTGGCCGCCCAAGCGGACGAGAGCGCGAAGGTCATTGGCCAAGCAGCCGCTTCGCTGAAGAAGCCGATGCTGGAGTGAGTGACTGCAGGTTTCCATGTCATGCCCGGGCTCGTCCCGGGCATCCACGACTGTCTTGCCGGCACGAAAATCGTGGATGGCCGTGACAAGCACGGCCATGACGATGGAAACGGACAGTCGTGGCGAAATATTACGAGGCCGCCAATTGCTGGCGGTCGGCGGTGCCTTGCACGATGGCGAGCAGCAAGGGCGGGTGCTCCTCGCCAAAGTATTGCAGGCAGATCTGGGCCGGGTAGTCACGGCCGCCGCGCGTGCGCAGCCGGGTCTCGACCACCACCTCGGAACGCTCGCCGCGGGTGAGTGGCGCAACCAGAGCGCGCACCGCCTCGCGCGACACGCCGGGCATCAGATCGGGCAGCGTCAGTCTTTCCAGATCGCCGATGCCGTAACCGAGCTTCTGCTCGGCGCCACGGTTGACCAGGGTGAAGCGAAGCGTGTCGGGGTCGAGGAAGTAAACGAGGAAGTAAACCTCGTTGAGCGCCTTGCCGATGACGCGGCCCAGGTAGTTCGCGGCAGCGGCGTTCTGCTCAACCTCGGTCCGGCCCTCGATGATCAGCACGGCGCCACGCGAGGGCTCGTTGTCGCGCGGGAGCGGCGAGATTCGCACCCAGCAGTGCATTGTCCGGCCGCGACGGTCCATGCCGGTCAAGGACCGATCCCTCGTCGTTCCCGCGGACAGGACGCGCTCCAAGTCACTCCGTAGGGTTTCGACCGGCAGGCCGACATCAAGCTCCAGGAACGGGCGATCAAGCGCCTCCTCCGCGCGCAGGCCCCAAACCTCCTCGCTCCAGCGGTTCCAAAGCCGAACTTTCAGGTCGGCATTGAGTGCGATGATGCCGGCATCCATGCCTGCCCAGATCGCATCGGCATCACGACGAAAAGAATCCAATTCTTTGGACTGGCGGCGTAGCTCCTCGTTGATCGCCTCCAGCTCCTCGTTCGTGCTGCGCAGCTCCTCGTTGGTCGTCTCCAACTCCTCGTTCGTGGATTGCAGCTCCTCGTTGGTCGTCTCCAGTTCCTCGTTGGTGGATTGCAGCTCCTCGTTGATCGTCTCCAGCTCTTCGTTGGCGGATTGCAGCTCCTCGGTCGTGGTCTCCAGGCTCTCCTGCGCCGCGGTCAGCTCCTGCTGCAACAGGAACGCGCGCGTCGTATCGGTGAACGCGAGAAGGATAGCGGACACGCTCCCCATCGGTCCGGGCAGAGGCGTGATATCGATCGTCAACCGGATAGGATCGGCTGGCGGGCGGTGATGTTCCCGATGTTCGATGCGTACCGGGCGGCCTTGCAAGCGCGCTTCCTCGATGCGGCTACGCAGCTCGGTCGGGCGATAGGAGATCGCCAAGTCCTGAAATGGCCGGCCGACATCCGCGCCCCCGACATCCAGCATGCGCCGCGCGGCGGCGTTGGAGAAGATCAGCGTGCCCTCATTGTCCAGCGCCAGGCAGGCGATCGGGCTGGCATTGGCGATCGCGTCCAGCAGCCGCGCTTGCGTCGATGCCACTTCATCGCCCTCGGCGCCGTCCATGATCGTGCCGCCGCCCGGCGCCCGGCGCCATTCCTGCGGCAACTTAGTGAACAGCCGATGCTTGATGTCGAGCGGTCGGAACAGCTTCGATCGGACAAGCTGTGTCTCCGCCCGGCCCAAGAACAGTACGCCATCGGTCACCAGCGCGTAATGCAATCGCGGCAGTACCGCGGCCTGGGTTTCGCTCTCCAGGTAGATCAGCAGGTTTCGACACACGAGCAGATCGATGCGCGAGATCGGCGCATCGTGAACGATGTTGTGTCGGCCAAAAATAACCGACTTCCTCAGCTCGCGCTCGACCACGTAGCGATTGTCGGCGCGCTCGAAATATTTCTCCAGCAGTTCGGCCGGCACGCTCTCCACGTCGCGCGGCTGATAGACCGCGTGGCGGGCGGCATTCAGAGCGTGCTCGTCGAGGTCGGTGGCGTAGATCTTCACCCGGCTCGCGTATTCGGCCGGCCCGATTGCCTCGGCGAGAAGCATGGCGAGCGAATAGGGCTCCTCGCCCGAGGCGCATCCGGCGCTCCAGATGCGGAGCATGTCGCGACCGCGATCGCTCGCGATCAGGCGCGGGATCACCTCGGCCCTGACCACGTCCCATGCTTCGGAGTCGCGGAAGAACGAGGTGACGTTGATGAGAACGGTGTTCAGCAGATCGACGAATTCCTGCGGATGCGCCTCCAGGAAACCGTGATAGGCGGTAAAGCTTTCCGCGCCCACCGTCTCCATTCGCAGCGTGATCCGCCGCCGCAGGCTGGTGCGCTTGTAGCCGCGGAAATCGACGCCGCGGCTTTCCTGGATGTAGCGGATCAGGGCTTCGAAATCGGCATCATCAGGGTCTTGGGCCACGGTCAATCTCGGTCTGGACGGGGACATCACAGCACGGCCCTGTGATCAGGGGCCAGAGGCTGGACCCCGACGCGCTGCTTGCGCCTAAACGGCAAGGGAACCGAGCGGGGAAGAGGACAGTTTGGGTCGGGATAGCGCCCTGGAAAGGCGGGGGCGGGCATTTGCTGCCAATGGAGGTGGAGGTGAGCTTACCGGTGGCGGGATTCCCGATATCCGCGGAGACTGTCCGAGAGTGGTTCCGTCGGACCTACGCACGCGAGCCGACCGAGCGTGAAGTGGGCGATGTCCTGGATGACTTGGCGCGACGGGATGCCACGCCGCCCAAGAACGGGGAATTGCCGAACGAGCAAAATGACGAGTAAAAGCGGGCATGGCCTCCCGACGCTTGCTCCGGCACGCCTGGACGTTGCTGCGGGATACGCTCTCGGAATTCTATGACGATAACATCCTGAGCCGTGGGGCGTCGCTCGCCTTCTTCACGATCTTCGCCATGGCTCCGTTGGTGCTGGTCGCGATTTCAGTCGCCGGGCTGTTCTTCGGCCGGGCGGCCGCGCAAGGTGCCGTGCAGGCCGAGCTGTCGGACTTCATGGGCCGCGACAGCGCCCAGGCGATCCAGGTCTTGCTGCAGGGCGGCTTTCGTCATCCAGGCGCGGGCCTGATCTCGACCGCGATCGGCGTGGTGACCTTGCTGGTCCTGGTTACCGGCGTCTTCGTGGAGTTGCAGACCACGCTCAACGAGATCTGGAAGGTCAAGCCGAGCGGCTCGCCGACCTGGGAGATCATTCGCGGGCGGGTGCTCTCGCTCGGGCTGGTGGCGGCCCTCGGCTTCCTGCTGATCGTCTCGCTTTCGGTCAGCGCGGCGTTGCGCGCGGCCGGCGCCTATCTCGACCTGCTCTCGACCACTTTCGCCGCGTTGCTGCATGTCACCAACTTCGTCGTCTCCTTTGCCCTGCTCGCGGTCATGTTCGCCGCCATTTACAAGATACTGCCCGACCGCGACCTCGTCTGGCGCGATGTCGGCAGGGGAGCGGTGGTCACGGCGGTGCTGTTCACGTCGGGCAAGTTCCTGATCAGCCTCTACATCGGGGGCAGCGCGATCGCATCGAGCTACGGCTCGGCCGGGTCGCTGATCGCGGTGCTGCTCTGGGTTTATTACTCAGTGCTGATCTTCTTTCTCGGCGCCGAGTTCACCAAGGTGTTCGCGATCCGCCACGGCAGCGCGGCTGCCCGCGAGCCGACCGCGGAGGGAACGCGGCCGAGGGAACGCGAGAGCGAAATCGAGCAGGCGTGGGAGCGGCTTCGCGGCGATCACGGCTCGCGGCCCGAGCGGTCCGATGACGAGGGGGGGTGAGCTCCGCGCGACCCCACCCCCCCGCGACCCCCTCCCGCAAAAGGGAGGGGAGCAGAAGCTATCAATATGCCATTGGCGCCCGCTCGACCGGCACCCACTCGCTGTCCTTCACCACGCATAGGAACGACTGGTTCGAGCCCAGATGTTTGGCCGGGCCGAAGCTGAACGGCGGTGAGCCGAAGATGTCGCGATAGTCCTTAATGCTTTGCAAGCCGTTGATGAAGCTGTCGGTGGTCAGGTCTTTGCCCGCCCTTTGCAGGGCCAGCACGACAAGCTGCGCGCCGGTATAGCCGACCTGGGCGGCGAAGTTCGGGTCCTTTCCAAAACGGCCGCGATACTCGGTGACGAAGGCATGAACCTTCGGGTCCGGGTCATTGGGATGGACGAACAGGATCGGCGTCATGGAGTAGAACCCGTTGGCCTCGCCTCCCGGCATGTGCGCCACCGCCTCGTCATAGCTCGCGGCCTGGCCCAGAAGGTCCACTTTCCAGCCCACCTTGCGCACCGCCGAGATGATCTGGTTGGTGTCGCGCACGATGGTGCCCAGCACGATCAAGTCGCAGTTCGCGTCGCGCAGCTTGGCCACCGCCGCGCTGAAATCGGTGTCGGTGGGCTTGTGCTCGGTTTCCGCCACGAGCTTCAGCTTCAGGCTGGCAAGCTCGTCATGCACGCCTGCCATCACGTCGCGCCCGAAATCGGTGTCCTCCGACATGGAGCAGATCGTCTTCTTGCCGCGCTGCTCGACGAAGTATTTCAGCCCGGAGCGGATTTGGTCGTAGTACGAGGCGGCCAGACCAAACTTCAGCCGGTTGAACGGCTCGTACATCGAGCGCGCCGAGGTCAGCGGAAATATGTTCGGTACACCGGCCCTGAGCTGGGTCGGCATGGTCGCGTTGTTCATCGGCGTGCCGGCGTTCGCGACTTCGACGAACACGTGGTACTCGTTGAGCAGCAGGTTCTCGGCCTGCACCGAACGCGGTACCTGGTACTGGTTGTCCTCGACGATGTAATTGATCTTGCGGCCGTTGATGCCGCCCGCCTTGTTGATGTCGTCGAACACCATGCGCCAGGCGTTCGAGTTGTTCACCCCCCACATCGCGGTGACGCCGGAAAGGTCGGTGTAGGTGCCGATCTTGATCTCGGTGGGGCTCACGCCCTGGGTGCCGGCGAGCGCCGGACTGGCCAACGCGGCCGCCAACGCCACCGCGAAAAGCGTCCTCAGCATTTCATCAGTCTCCCTCTCCCAAGTTCCAGTGCCGCCGGCCTTCAGGTATCGCAGTACATCTCTTCGATCAGGTCGCGGTATTTCTCGCCCACGAAGCCGCGCTTCAACTTCATCATCGGCGTGAGTTCCGGGTCATCCGGCTCCAGCTTCTGCTCGATCAGGCGGAACGATCGGATGCCGCCCGCCCGACCGAGCCCGGCGTTGACCCGCGCCACCTCCCCGCCAACCATCGCGCGCACCGGCTCGGAGCGCGCGAGGCTGGCGAAGCTGGTGAACGGCACATTGTTATCATGCGCCCATTTCTCCACCGTCTCGTGGTCGAGCATGACCAAGCAGGAGAGGAATGCGCGCCGCTCGCCGAACAGGATCGCATCGGCGATGTAGGGCGAGACCTTCAGTTCTCGCTCGATCTCGGCAGCGGTGAAATTGTCGCCTGAATGAATGGTGATGACGTCCTGCCTGCGTCCGGTGATGCGCAGATACCCATCCTCCAGGCTGCCCAGATCGCCAGTCCGGAGCCATCCGTCGGCCAGTGTGCGCGCGGTCGCCTCGGGCTGATTCCAGTAGCCCATGAAAACATGGGGCCCACGCAGCAAGACTTCGCCGTCGGGGGATAGCGCGAGTTCCCCATACGGCACCGGCTTGCCCGCTGCCCCCAGCCGGAAGGCGTCCGCCGGCATCATGGCCGCGAGGCCGGCGCACTCCGCCTGGCCGTAAATCTCCACCAGGTCGATCGCGAGGGTCATGAACCAGCGGATCAGGTCGGGCGAGACTGGCGCGGCGCCCACGATCGCGAGGCGCAGCCGGTTCAGGCCAAGCTCGCGGCGAACATTGCCGCAAGCGAGCCGGCGCAGCAGCCACGCCTCCGCTTCAGTCCAGGCCGGCACGGGGCGCCCGGCCAGCCGCCGGTCGGACCGCCTGCGGCCGGCGCTGGTCGCCCAGCGATAGAGCAGTCGCTGCGTGACGGTCGCGACGCCCGTCCCAAGATTGATCCGAGAGAGGAACTTCTCCCACACATGCGGGGCGGCGGCGAAGACGGTGGGTTGTACCTCCTGCAAATTGTCGAGCACCGTGTCGGCGCTCTCCACGTAATTGCTGACCGTGCCAGTGAACAGCGCCAGGTAAAGGCCGAGCACGCGCTCCATCACATGGCCCATCGGCATGAATGCCAGCCGCTCGTCGCCGCTGCGCTGGCCAAGCAGCCGCGCCGCGTTCTCCACCTGAAACAGAATGTTCCGGTGGCTCAGCATCACCCCCTTGGGCGGGCCGGTCGTTCCCGTGGTGTAAAGGAGCACGGCCAGGCTGTCGGGGGCTATGGCGGCGATCCCGGCCTCCCAGTCGCGGCCATGCGCATGGTCATGCTCGGCGCCACGCGCGAGGAAAGCCGCGAGGCTCTCGCACATCGGATCGGCGAGGTCGCGCAGGCCCTTCATGTCGAACACCACGATGCGCGCGAGCGCAGGGCAGCGGCCGCGCGCCTGGAGTGCCTTGTCGAGCTGTTCCTCGTTCTCAACGAACAAGACCCGGGCGGCGCAGTCGCGCAGGATGTCGCCCACCAAGTTCGCGCTCGCGGTCGGGTAGATCCCGGCAGAGACGCCGCCAGCGCCGAGGATGCCGAGATCGGCGTACACCCATTCGGGCCGCGTCTCGGCCAGCACGCAAGCGACCTCCCCGGCCTCGAGCCCCACCGCCTTCAGCCCTTGCCCAAGCTGACGCGCCCGCACGCCTAGCTCGGCCCAAGTGACGGATTTCCAAATGCCGCGGTCCTTCTTGCGCAGGATCGTCTTGGCGCCGTGGGCGGTGACAAGCTGCCAGACCAGCGCGGGGATGCTGGCGCTGGTCGGATCGCCCGGGGTCGCGGCGCTCATCGCCACAGCTTCTTGCGCTTCCACCGGCGATGGCCGCGCACGCCCACGTCTTTCTGGCCGAGATAGAACTCCTTGATGTCCTCCTTCTCCATCAGCCGCGCGCAGCTATCCTGCATCACGATGCGGCCCACCTCGATCACGTAGCCATAGTCGGCGGTCTTCAGGGCGATGTGGGCGTTTTGCTCCACCACCAGGATGGCGACGCCCTGCTCATGGTTGATGCGGCGGATGATCTCGAAGATCTGGGTGACGAGCAGCGGCGCGAGGCCGAGCGAGGGCTCGTCCAGCAACAGCAGCTTCGGCCGTCCCATCAGCGCGCGGCTGATCGCCAGCATCTGCTGCTGGCCGCCCGAGAGCAGCCCGGCACGCTGGTTCGCGCGCTCCCTCAGCACCGGGAAATAACCGTAGCACAGGTCGAGATCGCGCGGCACTTCGCGGTCGTGGCGCGTGTACGCACCCATCATCAGGTTCTCGCGCACCGTCAGCAGCGGGAAAACCTCGCGGCCCTCGGGGACGTGGCAAATGCCGAGCCGCACGACCTGATCGGGCGACATGCCGCCGATATCGCGGCCCTGGAACACGATCTCGCCCCGCTCTGGGTCGAGCACGCCGGAGATGGTGCGCAACACCGTGGTCTTGCCGGCGCCGTTGGCCCCCAGCACGGTCACGATCTGCCCTTGGTCCACTTGCAGGCTGATGCCGCGAATGGCTTGGATCGGCCCATAATAGGTCTCGATCCCGCCGACCCGCAGCAGCGGCTCGGCGCTCATGCGTCGCCCCCGATATAGGCTTTCACAACCTCCGGATGGCTCTGCACCTCGCGCGGCGTGCCGATCGCCATGACCTTGCCGTAGTTCAGCGCCAGCACCCGGTCGGAGACGGCGCTCACCAGGCTCATGTCGTGCTCGACCATGATCACGGTGATGCCGAGGTCGCGCTTGATGTCCTCGATCCAGAAGCCCATGCCCTCGGTTTCCTCCACGTTCAGCCCGGAGGAAGGTTCGTCGAGCAGCAGCAACGTGGGCTCGGTGCAAAGCGCGCGGCCAAGCTCCACCACCTTGCGCACGCCATACGGCAGACCGCCGATCAACGTGTGGCGGTAGCGTTGCAGGTCGAGGAAGGCGATTACGTCTTCGGCCCGTTCGCGATGTACCAGCTCGTCCCGGCGCGCGGCGGGCAGGAACGCGAGCTGCGAGAGGATGCCGGCCCGCACGTGGCAGTGGCAGCCGATCAGCAGATTTTGCAGCACCGTCGCGTTCGAGAACAGCTCGATGTTCTGGAATGTGCGCGCGATGCCGAGGCCAGCGATGCGATGCGGTGGGATCGCGGTGATGTCACGGCCCTGGAACATCAGCTTGCCCGAGGTGGGCGTGTAGATACGGCTGATGAGGTTGAAGATCGTGGTCTTGCCGGCGCCGTTCGGGCCGATGATGGAAAACACCTCGCCCTGGGTCACATCGAAGCTCACGGCATCCACGGCGCGGATACCGCCGAACTGCACCGAGAGGTCCGCGGCCTGGAAGTAGCTCACCGCACCCGCTCCGAGCGCGTGTAGGTGCGCTGGCGGCGGAAGGCCGCGCGACGGTGCAGCGGGAATTCCTGGAAATACGCCTTAATCTTGAGCCATCTTCCGTAAATGCCGGCTGGCTCGAACAATATGACCAGCACCAGGATCAGGCCGAACACCGAGGGTTCCAGCCCCGGCATGTGGCCGATCCGGCCGGGCAGGTAGTCGCGAATGATAGCGATTGCCTGCGGCAGCAGGCGCACGAACAGCGTGCCGAAGATCACTCCTTGCAGCGAGCCGATGCCGCCCACGAAGATGATCGTGAGGAACTGGATCGAGAGCAGGACATCGAAGGAGTCCGGGGCGAGGAAGTTGACGTAGTGGGCGAACAGCGCGCCGGCCAGCCCGGTCATCCCGGCCGAGATCGCGAACGCAATGGTTTTGTAGAGTGCGACGTTGATGCCAATGCTCTGGGCGGAAATCTCGCTGTCGCGAATCGCCACCATCGCGCGGCCGAGCGGGGTGCGCAGGATGTTGGCGCCGATCCACATCACGAACACCAGCACGGCCAGCGCGAGATAATAGGTGCCGGTCGCGCCCTCGATTTGCAGACCGACCACGCTCGGGACGGGCACCGGCATCCCATCGAACCCGTGCGTGACCGAGTCCCATTTCTCCAGCACCGTCGCGACGATTTGCCCGAAGGCGAGGGTGGCGATGGCGAGATAAAGCCCGCTCATGCGCAAGGTGGGAATGCCGATCGCCACGCCGGCAATGGCGGCGAGCAGGCCGGAAGCCGGCAAGGTGATCAGGAACGGCACGCCCGCGGTGAGCAGCACCGCTTCGGTATATGCGCCGATGCCGAGGAAGGCGGCATGGCCGAGGTTCACCAGCCCGGTAAAGCCGGTGAGCAGCATCAGCCCTACCCCGCCGATGGCGAAGATGAAAACCGCGCCCAGCTCGCCGATGTAGAACGTGCCGAGCACGTACGGCAGCACGGCCAGCACGACAATCAGCAGCCCGTACCAGAACAGATCGCCGCCGTGCCGCCAGATGGTCAGGTCTTGGCGGTAGCTGGTCTTGAACAGGTATCGCATCGCGATCAGACCCGCTTGACCATTTTCTCGGCGAACAGACCCTGCGGCAGCAGGATCAGCGTCCCCAGCAGCACCGCGTTGGACGTGACCTCCTGGAACCCAGCGGGGAGATAGAAACCGGCGAGCTGCTCGGCGATGCCGATGATCACGCCGCCGACCAGGGCGCCGGGGATGCTGCCGAACCCGCCCAGCACCGCGGCGGCGAACGCCTTGATGCCCAGGAAGCCCATGTTGACGTCCACCATCGAGATCGGCGTGAGCAGGATCGCGGCCAGCGCGGAAACGCCGGCGGCAATCGCCCAGATCAGCGAGAACACGGTGCGGACCGGAATGCCCATGTAATAGGCCGCGAGCTGGTTCTGCGAGGCGGCCTGCATCGCCACCCCGAGCCGGGTCTTGCTGAAGAACAAGTATAGCACGATGCAAAGCAGCACGGTGCCGCCAAGCACCGAAAGGCTGTCGGCACCAAACACCAGGCCGTGGATGTTGACCGTCTTGTTGGTGAACGGCGTCGTGTAGCCGACCGAGTCATAGCCCCAGCCGATGCCGGCGGCGGCGCGGAAGATGAAGCCGAGCCCGAGGGTAAGCATCACCACGGCGAATTGCGGTTGCCCCATGACCCGGCGGATCACCACGACATCGAGCAGGAAGCCGAACGCCGCGGTGACGGCGATGGCGCACACCGCGCCGAGCCAATAGTTAAGCCCGAGCAGGGCGACGAAGCTGTAGGCGGCGAAGCCGCCCAGCATCATAATGTCGCCCTGCGCGAAGTTGACCAGCTCGGTGGCTTTGTAGATCAGCACGAAACCGAGGGCGATGATGCCGTAGATGCAGCCGGAGGCCGCCCCATTAACGATCAGCTGCAACAGCCGCGCGGCATCAACCAAACGCTCACCTCCCAGGGCGTCGGGACGGGCTCGTTCGGCCCGCGCCCGTTATGATTGGCTCTGACCATAGGCTGACGCTTTGGCCAGCGTCAATTGGGCGGCTCGTCCTACGGCGGCTATGCGGGCGGCAGGGGTGAGCAGGCAGTGGCGGCGGCGCGTGCCAGCACGATCATGCGCCGCGCGGCCACGCCAGCACCGGCCACATCCCCCATAACATGGCGCAGCAGCGGGTGCGAGACGATCCCGTGCGCGGCGACGTTCACGACCAGCTGCGTCGCCGCGACCGAGCCGGCCGCGATGACTGTCCGCTGCAACAGCGCGAGCGTCCCGGTCAGGCCGGGACGCATCCCGTGCAGCGCGGCGACCTGGCGGACCAACCGGACCCCGCGCCAGCCCATGGCGAGCGCATCGAGCGCAGGCGAGGGAATCGCGGCCACGATCGCGCCGGCCTGGATCGCCGCCGTCCGCCCAAGTGCGTCGGTTTCGTCCAGCAGCATCGCGCCCGGCCCAGCGCGCAACAGGCCCAGCATCGACTCGGGCGTATCGGCGGCGGCGATCGCGGGAACGAGCCCGGCATGTTGCGGCAGATCCCGCAGCCAGCGGTGCGCGGCCCTCGCCACGCGCTCGGTCTCGCCGCTGGCGAGGTCCGCGCGCAGCCGATCAACGCGCCGCAGTGCGGCCAGGCCGCGCACTTCCTGGGCGATGCCGGCGCCGACCAGGGCGAACCCGGCCAGCACCACAGCGAGCTCCAGCCCAGCCCAGCCCGGCACCGTGGTCGAACAGCGCGCTGACCACCCACGCCGCCCACAGCGCGGGTAGGCTGAGCACCAGCACGCCTATGCCGAGCAAGGCGAGCGGCAGCCGGGGCCGGCGCATGGGTTCGGACATCGGCGGCAGAACCGCCGGCAACGCCTCTAGCCGGGGCGCCGTCTCCGGCTCCAACCGAAGAAAGGGCTCGACTTCCGTTTCCATCATTTCCATCACAGGATATCCGACAACAGGAAAGCCAGCAGGGCATCGAGACCGATGTGCGGCACGCCGCCACGACCGTTCTCCGGCGGGCGCATCGGCTCGAAATCCGGCAGCGCGAGGAAGCGATGCTGCCAGAACGCATCGTCGGGCGGCAGGTCCGGAACCTCCCCGGGGTAGGAGCGCGCGGGCCGGGTTTCGCCGATGATCCGGCCACGAACCGCCGAAACGGGACGATCGGCCAGCAGTTCCACGGCATCTTCCGTGCAGCGCACGGCGGCGACGGCGAAAGCGGCGGTCGTCACGTCGCCTTCGGGAACGGAGGCCAGGCGGCGCATGAGCGCGGCGAGGTTGCCGCGCTGGCGGGCCGCGACATGGTCGGCCTTGGTGGCGGCGAAGGCGACCCGCCGGATGGCCTTCGGCGGCACGGTGAGCCGCGACAACGCGGCCAGCCAATCGCCCCAGGAACGGCCCCAGCGCAGCGCGCCCGCCGCCGCGGCGAGCGCGGCTTGCGCATCGGCGAATGCCGTGCGGCCCTGATGCAGGGCCGAGAGCAGGTCGGCCAGCACGATCAGCCGGTCCATGTCGCCGAACAGAGGCGAGATCATGTCGCGCCGCACCGCCTCGACATAGGCATCGAAGCGGGCCTGGAGGAGAGCCGCGAACGGGCCGCGCCCGCGCATCGGGAAGAACTGCATCCAGGGTGGAGCGAGACCCGGCGGCGGCATCAGGAAGCGCCCGGGCTGCAGGAACGCGGTCCCGGCCTCATCGCGCAGCCGGCGCAGGCAGGTGGCGTAAAGGCGATGCCCGGTGCCGGCCAATTCCTCGTCCGCCTCGGCCGCAGTCGGCAGACCATTGGCGAAGCCCAGGAACGCCCGCGCGAGCGCGGCGGTCTGAGGCGCTTCCAGGCGGCGCAGCGTCGCCGCCGACCAAGTGGCGAAGTCCTGGTTGAGCAACGGTAGGTCGAGCAGCCATTCGCCCGGATAGTCGAGGAACTCCAGTCGCAGCTCGCGCGGCCCGAGCGCCGCGAGCAGTCCGCCTCGCTCCAGATCGAGGTCGAGCGCGAGCAGCGAGACGGCGGTGGTCCGCTCCGGCCAGCGCGGCGGGTCGGCGACGAGGGCGGCGAGATGGGCGGCCATGTCGAAGCGCGGCACGTCCGAGGCGGCGGCAGGTGCCGGCCTGACCCGAAGACCTCGGCCGCTGAGCAGGCCCGCGAGCGCCGGCAGACTTGGCCGCCCCGCGCCCAGCGCCATGAGATTGGCAGCCATGGAGGTGAGCAGTGCGGTCTTCCCAGACCGGGCCAGTCCGGTGACGCCTATGCGAACCGTGCTGCGTACCGGCAGGAATTCGGCGAGGAGACGCGCGGGGGTCAGAGTGGAAGCGTCGGGCGGCATTACCGCATCGGCGCGGGCTTCGCCTCCTGCAAGGGCGTGCCGCTATCGGCCAGCTCCCGCAACAGCCGCGAGGGCGCCCAGCGTTCGCCCAACTCCTGGTGCCAGGCGGCGATCTGGTTATAGACCTCGCGCACGCCGATCTGGTCGGCCCAATACATCAACCCGCCGCGGTAACGGGGAAATCCAAAGCCATACAGCCACATCACGTCGATGTCGCTGGCGCGGTATGCCTTGCCTTCTTCCAGGATACGGCACGCCTCGTTGACCGAGGAGAACAGCAGCCGGCGCAAAATCTCCTGATCGGTGAAGCCGCGCTGCTTCACGCCCAGCTCGGCCGCCGTCTCCTTGATGATGCGCGCCACCTCGGGGTCGGGTCGCGGCGTTCGGTCGCCGGCCTCGTACCGATACCAGCCCGCGCCGGTCTTTTGCCCGTAGCGGCCCAGCTCCACGATCCGATCGGCGATCGGCAGCTTGCGGTAATTCGGGTCCGCAGCGGCACGGCGGCGGCGACCGGCCGCGCCCACGTCGAGCCCGGCGAGGTCGCCCACGGCGAACGGTCCCATCGGGTAGCCGAACTCGACCATCACCCGATCCACCTGCTCGGGCAAACACCCTTCTTCGAGCAAAATGACCATCTCGGTGTTGAATGGCGCGCGCGAGCGGTTGGCGACGAACCCATCGGTGTTGCCGGCCATCGCCGAAACCTTGCCGATCCGGCGGCCCATCGCCATCACGCTCGCCAGCGTCTCGGGCGAGGACCGCGCACCGCGCACCACTTCCAGCAGCTTCATCACATTGGCCGGGCTGAAGAAATGCGCCCCGGCAACGTCCTGCGCCCTGCTGGTCTCGGCCGCGAGTTGGTCGAGATCGAGCGCGGAGGTGTTCGAGAGCAGCACCGCGCCCGACTTCATCACCTGGTCGAGCTTAGCGAAGATGGGCTTCTTGACCTCCATCTCCTCGAACGCGGCCTCGATGACGACATCGCAGTCGGCGATCGCGTCATAGCCGCCGACCGGCTCGATGCGAGCGAGCCGGCGCCGCATCTCGTCGTCCGTCAGGCTGCCGCGACGAACCGAGGTCGCGTAGTTGGCGCGGATGCGCTCCATCCCCCGGTCCAGCGCCTCCGTGGTCGCGTCCATGATCCTGACCGGATAGCCGTAATCGGCGAAGCTCATGGCGATGCCGCCGCCCATCGTCCCGGCGCCGATCACCGCGGAGGTGCGCAGCTCGCGCGGGGTGATCGTAGGCGGAATATCCGGGAGCTTGGCGGCCTCGCGCTCGGCGAAGAACGCGTAGCGCAGCGCGCGTGCCTCCTCGGAGTTTTCCAGCTCGGCGAACAATTCCTGCTCGCGGGCGATCCCAGCGTCGAAGGGAAGCGCGGAGGCGGCCTCGACGGCCAGGATGCAATGATAGGGCGCGGTCTGATTGCGCGCGCGGCGCGCGATGCTCTTGCGCATGGCATCGAACATCCCCGGATCATCCCGTGCCTCGCGCAGCCGCTCGTCGCGGTCGCGGACGCGCGGCAGCGGGCGGGCATCGGCGATGCGCTTGGCGAAGGCGATCGCCTCGGCGCGCAGGGCGGCATTCGCGGGCAGCACCTCGTCGAGAACCCCGAGCGTCTTGGCCTCGGGGGCGGCAACGTGTCGGCCGGAGACGATCACCTCCAGCGCCGCCTTCGGCCCGACGAGCCGCGGCAGACGCTGCGTGCCGCCGCCGCCCGGGATAATGCCGATCAGCACCTCGGGTTGGCCGACTTTCGCGGACACCAGCGCGATGCGGTAATGGCAGGCCATCGCGATCTCTAACCCGCCGCCGAGCGCATAGCCGTGGATCGCTGCGACCACCGGCTTCGCGCTCGCGTCCAGAACATCGAATACCCGCTGGCCCAGGGGCAGCCGGTTGCGCGGCTTGCCGAACTGGCGGATGTCGGCCCCCGCGATGAAGCTGCGCCCGGCGCCGATCAGCACCAATGCGCGGATGGCGGGATCTGCTTCCGCCCGCCGGAGCGCGTCGATGATGCCCTCCGGCACGCCGGGGCCGAGCGCGTTCATGGGCGGGTAATCGACGGTGATGACGCCGATCTCGCCCTCGCGCTCCAATCGAACCAGTGTCGCATCGCTCATGGACGCGCCTCCCGTTGTTGCGCGGCAGCATAGGGTCCGGCGTGGTCAGCGTCCACGGACCCTGGCTTCCCGGTTCAGCCGGCGGCCAGGCGTTTGGCCGTCCGCAACAGGATCTGCCGGTCTTCGGGCGAGCACTCGCGATAGAGCCGCAGCATCGCCAGCTCGTCGCCGGTCGCCGCCTCGGCCGCCGCGCGCAGGTCGGCGCCTTGCATCAGGAACTCGACCCCCACGTCCAGCGCCCGCGCGATCCGGGCGAGATTGGTGGTGACCTGGCCGGCGCGGCCGGTTTCCCACTGCGCCACGGCGCTGCGCGACACGCCAACGGCGTCCGCCAGTTCGTCTTGGGTGATCCTGCGCTCGCGCCGGATGGCGCGAATGCGCTCGCCGATGGCGCGCGGGTCGCTCATGGGGGCATTATAAGTCAGATTTTCTAACTAGAAAAGGCCAATCGGCGGACAACTCCGCGCCGCACAAGACATCCACCATTAGTTTCCGACCTCTCCTCGTCATGGTCGGCGAAGGCCCACTATCCACGACTTCCAAGCAGTACCGCCTCTGAAATCGTGGATCCTCGGCATTCGCCGAGGATGACGGTAGCGGCCCTGTGGGATCGGATCTAACCAGATATGTTATTCTGGTTGACGAACGGTGGTCATTGCAGCTAACTAACGGGATGTTCGATCTATGTTCCAGGTTGAGGCCCGCCGATGCCGAAAAAGCTGCTCTGGACCAATGCCCAAGACACCCGGATCAAACAGCTTCGTGCCGAAGGCGCGGGCTGGGCGGAGATCGCCTCGGCCCTTGGGGCGAACCTCTGGTCGGTGATGAAGCGCGGCAAGCAGATCGGCGCCCGCCCGCCGCCACCCGACTTCACGCCGCCGCCAGACGACCCTGCGCGCGAGCCGCTGCCCGCCGGGCATCCCCGCACTTGGGGCGCGATGACCGCGGGAACGGTGCTGGAAGACACCCCCTATCCGCTGCCGGTCTTCTCGCGCTGACCGCTCGCCGGCCCTTTCCCCAAAAGCACAGGACAACGCATGACCATGACCCACGCAGCCGTCGCCCTCGGCGCGGACGAGCAGATCATCGACGCCCAGTTCGTGACCTGGCGGTTGGAAGAGGCGGGAACCACGCTGCTCTGCCTACCGAATACCGGCTGGAGCACCAGGCTCCGCAGTTCCTCGCTGGACCTGCTGCGCAACGCGCTCGAGAGTTCCGGCTGGTCGGACCAGCGGGTGCGCCCCGCGGTGCCCTCCGCCGCCAAGATCACCCGCATGGACGAGGCGATGGGCTGGCTCCAGCTAATCCCCAATGACCGCTACGTACTGCGCCGGATCGTCGGCGCCCGCAGCCTGGTGAGCCCCACGACCGAGCGTTACTTGTTTCCGTGGCGACGGCTCGCCGCGGCCATCGGCGCGGACCACAAGGCGGTGCAGCGTTGGCATGCGCAGGGGATCGGGTTGATCGTGGCGGCGCTCCACGGTTTGGCCGGCCCGTCCGGCTATGCGAGCCCACCTAGGCGCAGACCGTCCGCGTAACGGTCGCGGTCTTCGCCGGACTGGATCGGCGATCGTTCCAGCGCCGATGAAACCGAGAAGCCTGGTTCGAGCGCGAGCAGGCGCTGACGTGCGCCTGCCGCCTCTTCCTCGTGCCCGAGATGGCCAAGGACGGCCAGATAGGTCTTGAAGGCCGAGCTGCATCCGTTGTTGATCAGCACCGAACGGCGGGAGATATCGAGAGCGGTCTCAAACTCCCCGGTCAGCAGGTATGGAATCGCGAGGGCACCCTCGAAGAAGAACGCCAGCGGATCGTTATGTGCCAGTTGCCGGGCGCGATTGATGAAGCGGATCGCCTCATCGTGCCGTCCTCGGTATGTGCGCGCCAGACCAGCGAGCGCCCACGCCAGAGACAGATTCGGGTTCGCCGCGACGGCCTGGTCGAGCAGCGAGGCACCCTCCTCTGGCCGGCATTCGATGTAGCTTCGGACGTGCCCGGCCAGGGCCAATCCGCGCGCGTCGTTCGGATCGAGCGCCAGGGCGCGCTCCGCGAGCTCCCGTAACCGCGACACCGAACCGGGGATATCTTCCGCCCAACCCTGCCCGAGCGCGAAAATGTGCCAGTGGGCGAACCATGTCAGCGGCTTGGCATCGTTCGGGTCGAGCGCCAGGCATTGGGCGAGCATGTTGCCGGCGATGCCGAACTCCGGTCGCTCGAGGCCCACGAACCGCACGATGGCTTGCCGAAGCAGATCGCGCGCAGCGGGGTTGCCGGCCCGAAGCACTTGGCTCGCGGGGCTCTCCCAGAGCAACAGGACCGGCTCCATCTGAGCGACGGCCTCGGCCGCGAGTTCGTCCTGCAGGCTTAGGATATCGCCGGCGTCGCGATCGAGGCGGGTGGACCAGACCACCTCCCCGCCGGCTCGCACGTCCATCAGCCGGAGCGACACGCGGACGCGTTCGCGACTGCGCTGGACAAGGCCATCCAGCAGGAAATCGAGATCGAAATGCTTGATGAACATTTCGGGGGTCAGAAGCGGCGCGCCGCCCATCGGGAACGAGCCGCACGGGACGCAGGAAATCGAGCCGAACCGAGCAAGTCCGATCGTGATTTCTTCCGCGAGACCAGCGGCGAGCCAATCGGTCTGACTGCCCTCTGTTGCGCGCGGCGCGACGATACCGAGCCGGACCCGCTGCGACCTGAGGCCGCGAAGCACACCCGCCACCGTGGTCTGCGGCGGCTCGGGCGGCTGAGGCATCGCAGCCGCCAGTCCCGTGGGCAGCCAATCGCGGGCACCGGGATGGCGGATGCTCGCCACCAGTGCCTCCGTCTCGCGGGACGGCCCAATTTGATTCCGCTCCAGGAGAGCGGCCCGGCAACGCTCGAACGCGTCCAGGGCCGCGGCGCGGTCGCCTCGCTCCGCGTGGGCGCGGATCAGCGCGCGCCATGCGCCCTCATGGCCGCTATCGATTTGCAGCAATCGGGCCGCCGCGGTCAGGGCCTCGGAGCAGTCCTGGCAGGCCGAAAGCAGTTCTTCGGCCATCTCGCGCGCGCGTCGAGTGATGGCCTCCTGCTCGGTCGACAGCCAACTATCGAACGCCGGATCAATGGAGCGCAGGTCTTGGAGCAGGGGCGCGCGGCACCAATCCAACACGGCCGGATCGGGCGGCGTCCGGCGCACCAGTGGCCAAGCATCCACCCAGACGCCCGCATCGCGCAGAGCGAGCGCTTCGCGCCCGGCTTCGAGCAGGCCCACGCCGGTGGGTTTTAGCGCGTCCTGCAGCTCGTAAACCGCTTGCCGCAGCGAGGCGCGTGCCTGCTCGCGTTCTCGACGGCTCCAGAGCAGGCCGGTGAGCTGAGCGCGCAGGACCGGCCGCGGTGATGCCAGCGCCAGGACGGCAAGGACGGCTCGCGCCTTGCGCGTGCTTGGCAGCATCGAGCGGCCCGCGCCATCTGCGACGTGCATCTGACCGAACAGGCCGATCCGCAGCAGCGGCGGCACCCCGGCAGCGAATGGGGTTGGCGCCGCAATGTTGTGAGCGGTCGTGACGATCGCACACCTCGCGCAAGAAACCCTATCGAGCCTCAGCGTCCATCCTAGAGCGGAACATTGCTGAAGCGGTAACATCGGCAGCCCGGAGAATCAAGCCTTGCTCGACCGGGCGCCAATGGCGGTCCCCTCAAGGCCACGTAGGACTTTTATCCAGACAAGCCGTTTCTAGGAAAAATATCTTGACGGAACGTTCCGGAATGGCTACCAATTCGGCCGTCAACGGGCGACATGCGCCCTGCGGCTTCCCCGGATCAATAGTCCACAGCCAACCGCGTCGGAAATCCGCCTCAGGCGCTCCGGTCGCGGCCCGAGTCTTTGCGCTCGCCGGGACAAGGCTGCCGTTTTCGCCAGAGTGACGCCCTCAACCACAGGAGAACGCCATGAATTACCGTACCATGCCGCGCGCCATCGCCAAAACGCACAACGTTCGGAACGGCGCTCCGGTCCGGTTTCTTGTCGAACTCAGCCTCCATTGCCGATCACGGCAAGGTCCGCATGGGCTCGGCCATGCGCCTGCCCGCCTCCGGCAGGGGCCGTTGAGCAGCCCTACCAAGCAGCCTCGATCGGGCGGGCGCGGCTCCCCCGCGCCCCCCAACCGACAGCAAGGCCAGCCAATGCGAGAACCCATGCCGACCGCCCGCTTCTACCGTCTGATCCAGCAGACCCGCCCGCCGGAGCGCGCCGACCGCTCGGCACTGGGCACGTTGCCGACCCGCGCCTATCGCTACTGCGATGCCATCACCAGCGCGACCGCCTTCGGCTGGTATGTCTTCCCGCCGATGGACATGCAACTCCTCTGGGATGGCAGCGACATCTTCTGGCGTTACAAAGGAGTGGCGGAATGGCTGCCGCTACAGCCGGCGGCGCAGTTCCCGGGCCAGTCGGCGCGCTTCGACGCTGCCGCCCCCCGGACGCTTCGAGGCTGCTCCCCGCCCTTTCTCACTGCCATACCGGAACCCGGCACGTTGCAGATTTGGACCGGGCTGATGGTTCGTGCCGCCCCGGATTGGAGCCTGCTCGTCCGCGCGCCGGCGAACCTTCCGGGGCCGGGGGGCTATACGCTTTATGAGGGGATCATCGAAAGCGACCGGTGGTTCGGGCCGCTATTCACCAACCTCCGGCTGACGCGCAGCCACATTCCGATTTGCCTGCGCGCCGACTTCCCGCTCGCGCTGGTCCAGCCGATCCCCCGCCTCGCCTACGCCGATGAGACCGTCGGCGCCATGTCCCTGATAGCGGACATGGACGGGATGACCGACGAGGACTGGGAGGAGTACCGCACCACGATCGCGGTGCCGAACGAAGACCCGGACCGGCCGTTCGGCGCCTATGCCGTGCGCGCCCGCAAGCGGCGGAAGGGCGCCTGTCCGTTCGCCCGAGCGGTGGCGGCCTGAGGACGTGCCCTAGGCGATGCCGGTCTGCGGCTGCTGCTGGCCCGGCGCCCCTTGGGCCCGGCGGGCTTGCCACAAAGCGACGAAGTCGATCGGTTGCAGCAGCACCGGCGGGAAGCCGCCGTCGCGGGTGACGTCGGCCAGGATGTTGCGCGCGAACGGAAACAGCACGCGCGGGCACTCCACCAGCAACACCGGCTCCACCGCGTTGTCGGGCAGCCCGGTCAAGGTGAACACCCCGGAATAGGTCAGCTCGGCCACGAACACCGTGGTCGGCGCCGCCGCGCCCTGGCCATTGCCGCCGCCGTGCAGCTCCATCGCCTCGGCGCGGATCAGCAACGAGACCTCGAACACACTCTGGCCTTCCTGCACCCGGCGGGCCTGAACGTCCAAATTGATGTTGACCTGCGGCTGCGCCCGAAGCTGGGTGAAGATCTGCGGTGCGCCCGGCACCTCGAAAGACAAATCCTTCACGTACTGGATGTTCACCACCAACGGCGGCTGGGTCTGCTGGCCCGTCTGCGGCGGGGTTGTCGTCTCTGACATCAGATTCTCCAATCCGGGCGCGCCCCCTAGCAGATGCCGGGAGCGATAGGAAGCCGGCTCTGCCGGCGGGCCGCGCCGCCCGGCTCACGCGTCGCGCCGGAAGGTCACCACCAGCACGTCGCGCGAGCCGGGCCGGGCCGGGTCGATCGGCTCGATCGGGGTGACGCCGTGCATCACCCGGTTGTCGTCTACCACGGCCGCGTCGAGCGGCTCGGCGAGCGTGAAGCTGCCGAGCGGACGACGGGCCAAGTCGGTGACGGTCGTCACGCCCTGCTGGACGTTCCGGCGGTCGATCAGCAATACCAGCACGTGGTCCACGCCGTCCTGATGCGTGCCCTCCGGCGTCGGCCGGCCGGACTGGCCGGCGCGCGCTTCGATGCGGAACTGATGCACCTCGATGTGCCAACGCAGTACCCCGCCGTCGGGCACGGGCGTCAACGGTTCGAACAGGGCGCGGCAGGTGAGCAGGATCGTGGTCATGCTCGGGCCGGCGCCGATGTCCGGCAGCACCGGGTCGAACCAGCGCGCGATGCCGCCATTCAGCGAATTGTAGTCGCGGCTTTGGTAATGCGGCTGGTGCGGCTTGCGCCGAATCCCCTCGGGGCCGGCGGCGTAGGCAGCGTGACGGCGCTTCCGGTAGCGCCCGCCGTCGGCCATGTAGGTATCCAGCCCAAGATCGTCCCAACTCGCCGCGAACACGTCCCAGTCCGCGAGCGAACCGTGCGCCGCCAGGACCGCGCGCATGTCCTCGCCCTGAACGAAGGCGAATCCCTCGCGCGCCACTCGCTCGATCAGGCGGGACATCTCCGCTCCCATGCTCATTTGGCGGCCGCCGGGTGGGGCTCGGACAACGCGGGCCGGGTGGGCACCCCGGGGGCCAGAGGCACAACCACGGTCTGGGCCGGATTGTAGATCCCGATCCCGAGTTCCTGGAATCGCCGCTTGACCCGACGATTGAACTCCCGCTGCACCGGCCAGCGGCCGGCATCGGTGCAGACGATTTGGCCGAGCAAGGTCGCCGAGGCGCCGTCTATCTTGTCCACGCCCCAGAGCTGTAAGTCGCTCAGCATCTTCGAGGCGAAATCGGGCTCCTTGCGCATCTCCGCCGCGATGTCCTTCAGCACGTCGCCTACATGGTCGGTATCCTCGTGATAGGAAACGGCCACGCTCACCGCCGCGTTGCCAAGCCCGCGATTGGTATTGGTCACGCTGGTCACCGCGCTGAACGGGATGATGTGGACCGACCCATCGCTGGCGCGCAGCCGGATGGTGCGCACCGAGAGGTTCTCCACCGTCCCCGACAGGCCGGAGACCGTGACCAAATCGCCGACCTGCATCGCGTTCTCCAGCAGCAGGAAGATGCCGGTGATGAGGTCTTGGACCAGTTTTTGCGAGCCGAAACCGATCGCCACGCCGATGATGCCGGCCCCGGCCAGCAACGGCCCGATGTCGATGCCGATTTGCGAGAGCACCGTGAGGCCCGCGATCACCACGATCGCGACCAGGAGCGCGGTGCGCAGCAGCGGCAGCAGGGTGCGCAGACGGGCCGAGCGGGCAACCTGTTGCTCGCGCGTCAGCCGCGCGAGATGGGCCTGGACCGCCGCGTTCACCGCTTCCCACACCAGGACCGCGACGATGAAGGTCACAGCCAGGGTTCCGATCCCGGCGGCCAACTTTCGGCCGAGCAGGCTGGCGGCGAACCAGCCGAACAGCGGCACGCCCCAAAGCTCCAGCAAGGCCACGCCGGTCGCGATGTAAACGATCGCGCGCGCCGTGCCCTGAACCAGGGGATGGTAGAACGCCAGCCGCGATTCGAGCCCCGGATACCGCCCCGCGATCTCCGGATTGACCCTCCCCATACGCTCCAGGGTTCCGAGCACGACGATCAGCGCCAGCCTGGCGAGCACCATCACCAGCACGATGGTCAGGAAGAAGCGCAGGATCTTGGTGTAGCCGTTCGGGATCTCCACCGCCCAGGCGATCCAGATCGCTGCGATGAAGAACAGCGCGATCCAGTGCCAGACCGGTGCGAGCGCGTTGCGCAGCCGGGCGACTGACCCGGTCTCGCCGGCCGGAGCACGCAGCCAGTTCCTCACCGCGCGGCGCTTCTGGATCACCATGACGGCCAGGAAGACGTGATTGATCCACCCGGCGATCTTGAGCAGCCCGTCATGCGCGGGCTGGGACATTCCCAACGCGAGACCGACCTCGGCTATGGCGTAGCCGAACACGGCGACAACGGTGAGCCGGCGAATCCAGCGCGTCGCCCACGCGGCGGTGGCATCCGAGACATGCAAAAGCCGCAGCCGGTGGCGTTCCGGCGATAGCAACATCCGGGCAAAGGCCATCACGCCGACCGTGATGGCGTAGGCATCGACCATCGCGACGATGATCAGCCGGGTCTGGTCGGACCCGCCCAGCCCGCTCGCCGCCACGATATGGCCCGCGACAGCGAATCCAATCACCGGGAGAAGGTCGAGCAAGAACCGGACGAATACCAACGGCAGCCGGCGCAGCAGGATCGCCGCCGCGATCCGGCGCCGAGGATGCGGCGGCATCGTCTCGTCCGACGTCTCCGCCTCGTCCTGCGCCTCGTCCTGGTCCTCCGCCTCCCGCTCGGGCACTGAAGCTGCCTCGGGCGCTCGTTCCAGCGCTCTGACCGGCCGGCCGAGCAGGTATCGGATCATCCATTCCGCGAGCAGTCCGCAACTCATCGCGACCGCGACCCGCCAGACTGCCGCCTGGAGAAGCGCGTGCGCGAGCGGGTTGGTGGCCATGACGACCATCCACCCCCAGAGCAGGGGAAGGCTCCTGACCGAATGCGTGGCGAGGGCCGCCCGGGCGAGAACTTGTTGGAGCGAGCCCGAAACACCGGTCACGACGGCGGCACCCAGACTGTCCGGGTTGAGCGTCACCTTGGGCTTTTCGTCCGCGGCCGGGGTTTGGGCCGATGTCAGCGTGGTTGCCGGGGTGGCCGCCGCTGGATTGGCTGGCGCGCCGCCTGCGGCGGCCGGTCGCGGCACAGCCGCCGCAGGCGCCGCGCTCGGGCCGTTCTCGGCGCGGATGATCGCTTCCAGGGTGTCGGCCACCTGGGCGCGCTTGGCGGGGTTGTTCAGCACCTCGAGCGCTTGCTTCGCCTCGGACGTGGTCAGCGCGGGGGCCGCAAGCGGGGCAGGCGCGGGCGCGGCAGGCGGGGCCGGGGAGGCTGCCCATGCGATGGGCACCATGCCCTTAAGCGCCGCGAGCACGAGCAGGAACAGCAACAAACGCTTCATCCGCACGGGTCCAAGCGCGGACGGAGCGAGCCGGTCAACTTGCCGATGCATTACACATCCCGCCGCACCATCTAGGATGGGTTGCTCAGCATGACGTGACGCCAGTGAAGATTTTTCTGACAATCCTCGTCGGCCTGCTCATGTTTGCCACGGTGGGAGTGTTGTTCGCCGGCTTGGTCGGCGTGGCGCGTGGCGGCGGCGATCCGGCCCGCTCCAACCAGCTCATGCGCTGGCGAGTGATCCTGCAAGCGGCTGCCTTGTTGCTGTTCGTGCTAATGATGAGCCTGCTGCGCGGTTGAGACGGCGGCTCTGGAACCAGTCCGAACCGGCTTCCCCCGAGGCGTTTGACAGCGGCCAAGGCCGATGCATATGGTCCGCCGCTCTATTGCAGGTGCGAACAGGACCGCCCGCCGGGGTGGCCCGATCATCTGGTGTGGTCTCTGAAGTGGGCACGGTCTCATGAAGATACTCGTTCCGGTCAAGCGGGTGGTGGACTACAACGTGAAGGTGCGGGTGAAGTCCGACGGCACCGGCGTGGAAACGGCCGGGGTGAAGATGTCGATGAACCCGTTCGACGAGATCGCGATCGAGGAAGCGGTGCGCCTCAAGGAAAAGGGCGTCGCCACGGAGATCGTGGCGGTCTCGCTCGGCATCCCTCAATGCGCCGAGACCATCCGCACCGCCCTGGCGATGGGCGCCGATCGCGGCATCCTGGTCGAGACCACGGCCGAACTGCAACCGCTGGCGGTGGCCAAGCTGCTCAAGTCGATCGCCGATCGCGAACAGCCGCGGCTGATCATTCTCGGCAAGCAAGCGATCGACGACGACATGAACGCGACCGGGCAAATGTTGGCCGCCCTGCTCGGCTGGCCGCAGGGCACCTTCGCGAGCAAGGTCGTGATCGAGGATGACCAGATCACCGTCACGCGCGAGGTGGATGGCGGGCTGGAGACGGTCGCCCTGTCCTTGCCTGCGGTCGTCACGACAGACCTCCGGCTCAATGAACCACGCTACGCGTCGCTGCCCAACATTATGAAAGCGCGCAAGAAGCCGATCCAGACGCTCAAGCCGGATGAGCTTGGCGTCGATCCGGCGCCGCGCCTCACGGTTGTCAAGGTTTCCGAGCCGCCGAAGCGCAAGGCCGGGCAGAAGGTCGGCTCGGTGGCCGAGCTGGTGCAGAAGCTCAAGACCGAAGCGAAGGTGATCTGAATGACCTCCCTGGTTCTGCTCGGGCATGATGCCGCCGGCATCAAGCAACCGTCGCGCAGCGCGGTCGCGGCGGCCTCTCAGTTGGGCGAGGTCCATGCGCTCGTGGTCGGCAGCGGCATCGCGCCCGTGGCGCAGGCCGCCGCCAAGCTGCCGGGCGTGGCCAAGGTGCTGGTGGCCGATTCCCCGGCGTTCGAGCATGTGCTCGCCGAGCCGCTCGCCGCTCTGGTGGTTCAGCTCGCGCCCGCTTACTCCCATCTGATCGCCGCGGCCACCTCGGCGGGCAAGAACATCATGCCGCGGATCGCCGCCCTACTCGACGCCCAGCCGATCAGCGACGTCGCCGGCGTGGTAGATGCCGATACCTTCATCCGCCCGATCTATGCCGGCAACGCGCTCGCCACGGTGAAATCGGCGGACCCCAAGAAGGTGATCACGGTGCGCGCGGCGAGCTTCGACCCAGTGCCCACCGAAGGCGGCAGCGCCACGATCGAGGCGGTGGCCACCGCCGAGCCAGAGGGCTCATCCCGCTTCGTCTCCGCCGAGCTTTCCAAGAGCGAGCGGCCGGAACTCACCGCCGCCCGGGTCGTGATCTCGGGCGGGCGCGGAATGCAGAACGGCGAGAACTTTTCGCTGATCGAGCCGATCGCCGACAAGCTGGGCGCCGCGATCGGCGCCTCGCGGGCGGCGGTGGATGCCGGCTTCGTCCCCAACGACTACCAGGTTGGGCAGACCGGCAAGGTCGTCGCCCCCGATCTTTACATCGCGGTCGGCATCTCCGGCGCCATCCAGCATCTGGCCGGGATGAAGGACAGCAAGGTGATCGTGGCGATCAACAAGGACGAGGAAGCGCCCATTTTCCAGGTCGCCGACTACGGTTTGGTGGCCGATCTGTTCAACGCACTGCCCGAGCTGGCAGCGGAATTGGAGCGTTCCTGAATGAATGTCGATGTCAAGCCGGCGCCCTCGGCCGGTCCGCTGCTCGCCGACGCGCCCGATATCGGACGCGTCGGTGTCGTGGGGGCCGGCCAGATGGGCAACGGCATCGCCCATGTTTGCGCCCTGGCGGGCCTGCCGGTCGTGATGCTCGACGTCAAGCGCGAGCAGCTTGACCGGGCCGTGAAGACCATGGCCCGCAACATGGATCGCCAGGTCAACCGCGAGCTGATCAGCGCCGAGGACAAGGAAGCGGCGCTGGAACGGGTCAGCACCTCGACCGACTACGCCGCCTTCGCCGACGCCGATCTCGTGATCGAGGCGGCCACCGAGAAGGAGGCGGTCAAGCACGCCGTGTTCAAGGCGCTGACGCCGTACCTGAAGCCTTCTTGCCTGCTCGCGTCCAATACCTCCTCGATCTCGATCACCCGCCTCGCCGCCGCCACCGACCGGCCCTCGAAGTTCATCGGGATGCATTTCATGAACCCGGTGCCGGTGATGAAGCTGGTGGAGATCATCCGCGGGATCGCCACCGACGAGCCGACCTTCCGGGCCGTTCAGGGGCTTGCGGCCCAGCTCGGCAAGACTACCGCGGTCTCGGAGGACTTCCCCGCCTTCATCGTGAACCGCATCCTGGTGCCGATGATCAACGAGGCGGTTTACGCGCTTTATGAAGGCGTCGGCTCTATCTCCGCGATCGACACGTCGATGCGGCTCGGCGCCAACCATCCGATGGGTCCGCTGGAGCTGGCCGACTTCATCGGGCTCGACACCTGCCTTTCGATCATGCAGGTGCTGTATGAGGGGCTGTCGGACAGCAAGTACCGGCCGTGCCCGCTTCTGGTGAAATACGTCGAGGCTGGCTGGCTGGGGCGCAAGACCGGGCGTGGGTTCTACGATTACGGACAGGATCCGCCGCGCCCGACCCGGTAGGATCGCCCTCGCCCAACCCTCTCCCATGCCGAGGGGAACGGACGCGGGAGAGGAGTGGTCGATGCAGCGAATGTTGGTCCTGGGCGCCGGCTTCGCCGGTCTTTGGAGCGCGGTCGCGGCCGCCCGCGCCCTGGACCTGCGAAGCATTGGCCCGGATCGCGTCGAGGTCTTGGTCATCGACCGCCGGTCCGCCCACTCAATCCGTGTTCGCAACTACGAAGCCGATCTCACACCAACCCTGGTTCCGCTTGCCGACGTGCTGGACCCGGTCGGCGTGCGACACCTCGCGGCGGAGGTGGTGGATATCGACGTCGCGCGAAAGGCCGTCGACTGCGCCGCCGAGGGCGCGATGCGGACCATCCCGTATGACCGGCTGGTCTTCGCCCTCGGCAGCCGCCTCGCCCGGCCGCCGATCCCCGGGCTCGACACCGAGGCGTTCGATATCGACACCTACGAGGCCGGCACGCGGCTCAATGCCCATATCGCCGCCCTGCCTCTGCGCCCGGCATCGCCCGGCCGTGCGACCGCGCTGGTGATCGGCGCCGGCCTGACCGGGATCGAGGCGGCGGCCGAGCTTCCGGGTAAGCTCCGCGCCGCCTTCGGCGACCGCGACCCCGTTGGCGTCCCGCGCGTCATCCTCCTCGACCACAAGCCCTGGATCGGCTCCGACATGGGGGAGAGCGCGCGGCCGGTGATCGCGGCAGCGCTGGCGGCGCTTGGCATCGAGACCCGCACCGGCGTCTCGGTGGCTTCGGTGGACGCATCCGGCGCGATGCTCGCGACCGGCGAGCGGATCGTGGCCGATACGGTGGTGTGGTGCGCCGGCATGAAGGCCAATCCGCTCACCGCGCACTTTCCGGCGGCGCTCGACCGGCTCGGCCGCCTGCCAGTGGATCGCTTCCTTCGGATCGCCGGCATGAAGTTTGAGTTCGCCGCCGGCGACGTCGCCTGGCTGCCGATCGACGGCACGCATCCCTCCGTCATGTCCTGCCAACATGCCCGCCCGATGGGCCGCTATGCCGGGCACAACGCGGCGTGCGACCTGCTCGGCGAGCCGATGCTGCCGCTCGATATCGGGTGGTACACTACGATCCTCGATCTCGGCCCCTGGGGCGCGGTCTATACCGAAGGCTGGGACCGTCGCGTGGTCGCCGAGGGCGCGACGGCGAAGCAGACCAAGGAAACCATCAACCGGGTTCGCATCTACCCGCCTCGCTCTGGCAACCGCCGCGACATCCTCAATGCTGCCGCCCCGGTGGTCCAGACGCCACCTCCGACACTTCGGGTGCTGTAGCACCAGCGGTTCTTTGGACTGACCTCGCCCGCATGGGCCGCAAGGGGGAGCCGCTCACTCCATGCGCCACACGCGCATCCGGAACACCGGCACGCGCTCCTCGGCCCGCCTCTGCTCGGGCGTCAGCGCCAGCCAGTCGAGCACGCGCTCCAGCACGTTGCGGGTCGGCGGCGCCAAATCGGCGGCAAGCGCCTCGTCCAGAAGGTAGAAGCGCAAGCCCTCCAGCTCGCCCGAGCCGCCGAGCGTGCCGCTGGCGCGCTCGGCATCCACCAGCAGGAAGCGCGCGTTGAAGCGGATCGGGCCGCCCGGCGGCGTGACCAGCCGGCACAAATACTCCAGCCCGTCGAGCGCCGGCGGCCGACCCAGCGCGAGTCCGGTCTCCTCCTCCAACTCGCGCGCCGCGGCGATTCCGATCCCATGCGCGAGCAGGGGGTTGGCCGACCGCTCCAGCCGGGCGCGGGTGTGCAGCGCCAGCGGGGTGGCGCTAGGCGCCTTCAGGTCCGCCCGATCGACCGCGCCGCCGGGGAAGACAAGGCGGTTGGGCATGAAACGGTGCCGCGCGCCGCGCATCCCCATCAGCACCTCCATGCCGTCGCGGCGGCGGCGCAGCACCAAGAGGCTCGCGGCATGGCGGGCGCGCACCGCGCCGCCTCGCGCGACAGCCTCGGCCGGCGCCTCAGGCAAGACCGAAACGCAGACGCTCGGTGCGGTCCACCCAAGACATGCGTTCCTCCCGCGCCTCGATCGCGGCAAACCTTGCCGGAAGCGGGCGCCCGCGCAAGGCTGATCCGCGCGGGTCAGGGGAGAACAGATGCCGACGCAATACGCGACGCATCGGGCGCAGCTCAAAGCCATCCTGCTGGCCTGGGGGATGCCGGAGGACAACGCCGAGGCGACGAGCGAAATCCTTGCCTGGGCGGACCTGCATGGGGTGGACAGCCACGGCATCTCGATGCTGCCCGGCTACGACCGGCATCGGCGGAACGGCCGTATCAAGCTCGATGCGCGTCCCGAGATCGTTCGGCAAACGCCGGTCTCGGCGCTGGTCGATGGCGGCGGCGGGCTCGGCCACGTGCCGGCGCGGTTCGCGATGGAGCTGGCGATCGCCAAGGCGCGGCAAGCGGGTATGGCCGTGGTGGCGGTGCGCAACTCGGCGCATTTCGGCGCGGCCGGTTTCTATGCGCTGATGGCCGCCGAGGCCGGGCTGATCGGCATGGTCTGCACCTCGGCCGCCGGCATCCAAGTGGCGCCGACTTTCGGCCGAGAGGCTCGGCTGGGCACCGATCCCTGGTCCTTCGCCGCGCCCAGCGCCGACGGCATGCCATTCCTGCTCGACATGGCGACCACCACGGTCGCGGCCGGGCGCATCCGCAACAAGGCCAACGAAGGCCAGCCCTGTCCGCCCGGCTGGGTGCAGACGAAGGACGGGCTGCCAAGCACCGACCCGCTGGAGGCACGGCAGAAGGGCGGCTTTCTCACCTCGCTCGGGGGTTCGCCGGACGGCAGCAGCTACAAGGGCTACGGGCTGTCGGTGATGGTGAACATCCTCGCCTCCTGCCTGTCGGGCGCGACCCTGATCACAGACCCCACGCACACCAAGAAATCGCAGGGCCAGGACATCGGGCATTTCCTGCTGGCGCTCGACCCCGGCCTGTTCCGCGATCCGGCGGAGTTCCAGGCCGATGTCGCGCGGTTCTTGGATGATCTTCGGGCGACGGCGCCGATCGATCCCGCGCAGCCGGTCATGGTGGCGGGCGACCCGCAGCGCCAATTCGCGACGCAGCGGATGAGGGACGGCATCCCGGTCGGGGCGGGATTGCTCGCGCAGGTGCGCCAGATCGCCGAGGCGAGCGCCGCGCCGTGGCTACTGGACTAACCAGGTCATTGTCCTTCGCCGAGGGGGCCTCCGATACTCGCCCGAACATAGCAGCCGACCAGCGCACATGCCGGAGGACGGACAGCTCCGGGTTATCACGATCGAGCCGCGCTCGCTGGTCCGGACGCCCATCTTCCGGAACTCCGCGCTGAAAAGGTCCTGCTCCAAGGTCAGTTGTCCGATTCCCTCGGCGACGCCTGCGCCGCCTGCTCCGAAGCTGCCTCTTCCAGGCTTAGACCTGGTTCGGACGCACCTCTAACATCGTAACATTCCCTCTTCTCGCAGCGCTTCTAGCGCGATCTTCGCCTTCAGGCCCTTAATCTTTGGCCTTGGTCGTTTCCTCATGATCCTTCCGTCCAGCAACGGAACGGCAGACCTCCAACAATGCGACGTTTCTGGGTCAGTTCAGTAGTGATGATTTTGCATCTGCCTTATCATTTCCTGGACGTTGCTAAATTCATGAAAAGCGCCGTCTGTGCCGACCTAACTTTTCCAATTGTGAATTACCTCATACATCTCGCCGATTCCTTGAATTATCTTATGAAGTCCTGGGCGGACGAACGCTCATCTTGGAGCGGATTAAGCCGTTTAGGGGTTCAATTCCACAAACTTGAAAGGAAGGACCATGCGATCAACAGGTTCAGATCACGCCCAGACTGAACTGAACGCGTGGCTACAGACTCGGCAAAGCAGTCTCCGCGTGACCCAAACAACCATGACCCCGAGTGGAAAATTGTTGGACTGGGTTCCGATCGAGAGCCAAATCAAGGAAAAGATCGCAACACCGCCACCTGCCGGTCCCCCACAGACCATTAGACCCTCGAACTCCCCAAGCTTCGACGTTGGCCCCCCTGGTCCGGCGGGGCACGTTCCCATTCTGCGTCCGGATTTGACGAAATTGAGGCGGCCGGTGGCGTTGGAAGATTTCCGCTCCAAGCGCGGTGGACTGTTGGTTTTAATACTAATCGTACCAACAAAAAGGCGACCGACCCCAATCCAGCTGGATATTTCCACGCGACTAGTGCTCAATGGGCAGACATTTACGGCTGCGATGCATGGTTGAATGTCTGGGATCCGGCCGTCGACGTCCTTCGTCCCCGGGAGACGACCATTCGATTTCGCAAACGTGGATCCAGAACTATCGGAAGCACGAGCTTCAATCTCTTGAAGGGGGCTTGACAGTAGATCATGATCTGAACGGAGACTCATTCAATCACATCTTCACGTTTTACACGACCAATGGTTACACCGCCGAGGGTGATAATATCGGGGGCTACAATCGTCTGGATGGCGGTTGGATTCAATATCATCCGACTATCTACCCAGGCATCCGCGTGAACGGCAGTAGTGTCCAAGGATCGACACAACTCGAGATTGGAATCAAGTATCAATTATATGAGGGCAACTGGTGGTTTGCCGTCAATAACAACGAAACCGGGCTATGGATCTGGATCGGCTATTACCCTGCCAGTTTGTTTAATGGTGGTCTCGGCAATCTGGTCAACTGGGTTTCTTTCGGAGGCGAGATTTACTCCGCCCTTGCTAATCCATGTTCTACCCAGGACCAAATGGGCAGTGGCGTCGAAGCTTCGGCTGGCTGGACGCATGCCTGCTACCAGCGAAACCTGCACAATCAATCCAATACAAGCGGCACGATAGTTAACTATGATGGAGTGCCCGAAGTCGATGTCGCAGCAAACAACTGCCCCATCAATCAGTACACGGTCGCATGTTTCATGGACAGCCCCACCAGCTGGGGCAGTTACCAATATTTCGGTGGTCCATCGGAAACCGCCTCTGCCGTCGCGTAAATCGAGTGAGGTGCTCGTCGGCGCGTTCGCAACCCCGGCCATGGCTCAATCGTGGTCGGGGTTGCTGTCTGCCGACCCGAGCGCACCGCTGAGCCTCCACCCTCCCGAATCTCCTCGGGTCGTATCCGCAGCGCGACGCCGCGCTAACGCGCTCCGGACTGTGCGGCAAATGAAAGTAACTCCTCAACTCGGGCGAGCAAGATTGACCGAGGCGCAAGCCCGACCGCTGCGATGCCCGACCAGTCCTGACCGTCGAGAGCATCGCCGCACCTGCGTCCGCGGCGTCCGGCGGCTCAAGGCCGCAAGCCGCCGAAGGCGGGGGCGCGACAGCGCCAGCCTTGAACCGCCGGCCGACGCGGACGACCCTTCAACGCTCATTTCGACCCTTGACCTTCAAGACAGTCGCTCCCTCGGCCAAGCGCGACGTTTGCACGCCACCAGCCGCCGCGGGGCTGGCGTCCGGAAGCGGCTGCGGGCAGACTCAATAGCAGCGAAGCATCGCTGGACGCGTCCGAACGCAGGAGACCGCAGGCATGAAGGCCGCCGTGCTGCACGAGCCCAATTCCCCGCTTACCATCGAGGATGTCGAGATCGAGAAGCCCAAGCGGCGCGAGGTGCTGCTGCGCACCGCCTATGCCGGGCTCTGCCATAGCGACCTGCATTTCATCGAGGGGCTGTACCCCTATCCCCTGCCCTGCGTGCTTGGCCACGAGGCCGCCGCCGTCGTGGAGGCGGTGGGCGAGGACGTGACTTACGTGAAGCCAGGAGATCACGTGATCACCTGCCTCTCGGTGTTCTGCGGCGAGTGCCCGCAATGCATGACCGGCCATCCCAATCTCTGCGAGAATGCCGAGGTGAAGCTGCTGCCGGGCGCGGCGCGACGATTGCGCTGGCGGGGCGAGGTGCTGAACCAGGCGTTCAACCTCTCCGCTTTCGCCGAGACCATGCTGGTCCATGAACACGCGGTGGTGAAGATCAAGCCCGACATCCCCCTAGACCGCGGCGCGCTGGTAGGGTGCGGCGTCATGACCGGCGTGGGGGCGGTGTTCCATGCCGCCAAGGTCGAGCCGGGCGCCACCGTCGCCGTACTTGGCTGCGGCGGTATCGGCTTATCGGCGGTGAACGGCGCGGCGATCGCGGGCGCGGAGCGGATCATCGCCATCGATACCGTCGCCTCGAAGCTCGAAAAGGCGCGCGAGATGGGCGCGACCGAGACCATCAACGCCTCCAACGTCGATCCGGTAGCGGCGGTCCAGGAAATGACCGGCGGCGGGGTGCCCTATTCGTTCGAGGCGATCGGCCTCAAGAAGACCGCCGAGCAGTCCTTCGCGATGCTGCGTCCGGGCGGGGTGGCGACCATCATCGGCATGATCCCGCTCGGCACCAAAATCGAGCTGCACGGCGCGGACTTCCTGCGCGACCGCAAGATCCAGGGCACCTCGATGGGCGGCAACCGCTTTCGCGTGGACATGCCGCGCCTGCTGGAGCTGTGGCGCCAGGGCCGGCTCAAGCTCGACCACCTGATCTCGGGCGAGATCAAGCTGAACGAGATCAACGACGGCTTCGCCCGGCTCAAATCCGGCGCCCCGGTGCGCCAGCTTATCAATTTCGGCGTGGCTTAGACGATTGTCCTTACCGGCGCCACCAACCTCGCTTCCTCGTGGCCGGCGGCGCCTCCTCGGCGCCGATCACGATCGGCTGGATGACGGGCGGCTCGGGGGGTGCCGGGTCGTTGGCCGGTGCGGGCGGCTCGGGCGGCTCGGGCTGAGACAAGGGGGCCGAAACCGTCTCGGGCGGTGCCGATGCGCCCGGTTCAGTGGCCGAGGCCTCGCTGTCCAGAGGATCGGTCATCGCGGTCCCGGTCGTGCCCGGCTCCGGGGTGATATCGGGCACCGGCTCCGGCGCCACGAACGGCTCGATCATCACCGGCAGGGGCGAGGCGCTAGAGGCAGCGCCCGAAATGGTGGCTTGCTGCTCGGCCTGCTCCAGCACTTCGAATATATCGAAACCCTGGCCGCCAAACGGGTCCGCCGGCGTCGGGCCGGCATAGATCGGCGGTAGGTCCGGTTGCTCGGCACCCGGCGCCGCAATCTCGGGCAGCACCTCATCGCCTCGCCGCCGCCGCCGGCCACCACGCCGCCCACGGCGCCGGCCACGCTCTTCCTCCTCGCCCGGGCCAGATCCTTGCCCCGAAGCCACGTCATCGCTCGCCCCGGCATTCTCGCGCTCGGGTACGCCCTCCACGCCGGCATCATCCGACAGTGAGCCGGCTTCTCGATCGGAACCGGTCGCCTCCGGCTCGGCCGGCGTCGGCTCCGTCGCGACCTCCGCCTCGTCGCGACGTCCGCCGCGCCGGCGTCGGCGACGTCGCCGACGCCGGCGTTCGGCCTCTTCCGCGCTCTCCGTCCCGGGCTCGCCCTGGGCCACCTCGGCGAGCTCCTCGGCGTCCTCGGTCGCATCATCGTCGTCGTCGATATCCACGTCCTCGTCGCTGGCCCGCTCTTCCGAAGTGGCCGGAGGTCCGGCCCGCCCCGCCTCCGGCCGGATCGCCGACGCCTCCGCAGGGGCCAAAGCACGCACGCGCTCGATGCGGAACTGCGGGGCGATCATCGTGTCGTCGGCCGCGAAGCTGGCGCGCATTCCATAACGCGCCTCGATCTCGCCCAGCCGCTCGCGCTTATAATTGAGGACGTACATCGCGATCGGCATCGCGACATGCACGACCACTTCGGCCGCGCGCCGCTTCGCTCCTTCCTCCTCGATTCCGCGCAGCACATGGATCGCCGCGCTCTCGGTGCTGCGCAAATGCCCCGTGCCGCCGCAATGCGGACACAGGATGAAGCTGGTCTCGGCGAGGCTCGGCCGAAGCCGCTGGCGGCTCATCTCCAGCAGGCCGAAATGGCTGATATGCCCCACCTGGAGCCGAGCCCGATCGTTCTTCAGCGCCTCCTTGAGCCGCCGCTCGACCATCGCATTGTGCTTTTTCGATTCCATGTCGATGAAGTCGATGACGATCAGCCCGGCGAGGTCGCGGAGCCGAAGTTCGCGCGCCACCTCCTCGGCCGCCTCCAAATTGGTGCGCAGCGCCGTCTCCTCGATGCCGCGCTCGCGCGTTGAACGGCCGGAGTTGACGTCGATCGCCACCAGCGCCTCGGTCTGGTTGATCACCAGGTATCCGCCGGAGCGAAGCTGCACGGTCGGGCTCAGCACGGCATCGAGCTGCGCGTCCACCTGATGGCGCGCGAACAGCGGCGCGCCGTCGCGCCAGAGCTGCACTTTCTTGGCGTGGCTCGGCATCAGCATCCGCATGAAGTCGCGCGCCGCGCGCCAGCCCTCTTCACCGTCCACGATGATTTCGTCGATGTCGCGGGAATACACGTCGCGGATGGCGCGCTTGATCAGGCTCGCCTCTTCGTAGATCAGCGCTGGCGCGACCGAGCGTAGCGTGTGCTCGCGGATGTCATCCCAAAGTCGGAGCAGATATTCGCAGTCCCGCTTGATTTCGGGTTTCGGCCGGTTAGCGCCGGCGGTGCGCACGATCAGCCCCATGCCCGACGGAAGATCAAGCTCCGCGATCACGTCCTTGAGCCGCCGCCGGTCGGCAGCGGACGTGATCTTGCGCGAGATGCCGCCCCCGCGCGGCGAGTTCGGCATCAGGACGCAATAGCGCCCCGCCAACGAGAGATAGGTGGTCAGCGCCGCGCCCTTGGTGCCGCGCTCTTCCTTGACGACTTGCACCAGCAGGATCTGTCGGCGCTTGATTACCTCCTGGATCTTGTAGTTGCGCAGGAAACGAGGAGGAATGCGGCGCTCGCGCGACTCTTCCACCGCGTCTTGATCGCCACCCACGGTTTCGGGCGGCGGCGTCTCCGGCACCGAATAGCCGTTGCCGTCCGCTTCGTACGGCCCTTCGTGGGCGCCGTCGGCCGAGGTCGCCCCCGCATCCCGCTCGTCACCCGCGGGGGGCTCGGCCAGCGCCGGCTCGCCGGTCGAGGTCGCGAGGCCGCCGGGCTCGGGTGCCCCGTCCGTCTGGCGGATTTCCACTTGCGCCTCGACCGGATCTGCGGGCTCCGCCGGGGCGGCGAGGCGCTCGATCAAGATCGTGGAAGGTTGCGCCGATAGCGGAGCCGGCTCGTCGGCGGCCGCGATCTCCTGGCCCGGTTCGTTCGGTTCAGCGCGGCCCGCGTTCGATGTCTCCGGCGTCGCCAAGACAGCGTCTCCGGCGGGTATGGAGATCGCCATCGGGTCATCGGCCCCGGATTGAGCCTCCGGGGACTCAGCCGCGGGGGGCTGAAGCAATTGCGGCACCGGCTCCGATCGCTCTTCTTCCGCGAAGCTGTGCGGCTCGCCTTCCGCCGGTGTCTCCTCCTTTGCCACGCCTATGCCCCCCGCGGCCTCGGCCGCGCGGTCCTCCTCCTCTTCCTGGCGCCGCGCCTCCTCGGCTTGCATGTCGAGCAGATGCTGCCGGTCGGCGACCGGGATCTGGTAGTAGTCGGGGTGAATTTCGCTGAAAGCCAGGAAGCCGTGGCGATTACCACCATATTCGACGAAGGCGGCCTGGAGACTGGGCTCTACCCGGACCACCTTGGCGAGATAGATATTCCCCTTCAGGTGTCGCTTAGCGGACGTCTCGACATCGAAATCTTCGAGCCGGTTACCGTCCAGCACCACCACGCGGGTCTCTTCCGCGTGCGTGGCGTCGATCAACATGCGCTTGGCCATGTAGTGCAGAACTCCGGTGCGCCGCCCGAATGCGCGGCGTTGCCCCGGATCGGGCGCGCGCCGGCTGGCGGCTGAATAGGTTTGCGGAAGAGGAGCTGAGCCTCACGGATGGCACCGTCATGCGGCTCCAGTGCCCGCGCAGGCCGCGCGCTCGCGACCCGCGCCCGGCTGAGCCGAATTCGGCAAGGCTCCCGTAGCGGATCGGGCTAGGCCTGTGGCAGTCATCGTCCCTGGCGTTCGGGCGAGGCGATCCGGGCGGAGCGCGGCCCCATTCGAAAAGTCACAATCGTCTGCCGGCCCGATCAAGGACGCGGCCCCGGCGCGCCGAATGCGGCGCGGCGCGAGCGATGACGCGGGATGAGCGTCGCGGACCTCCCGGAACCGGTCCCCGCTGGCGCACTGCCGTTGAGGCCGTCAGGTCGCGCTCTCCGCTCACCGCCTTGGCGCGCCGCGAAACGAACCGCGACGGTTGCGTCACCGGGACATGCCGGACCATGCAGCAAACCGACTTGTACAGCAAGTCGGGTCGAATGGGCCGGGGTGCAAGTCAATGGGATCAACGATAAGCGTGCAAATCTCGCCATACTTCATTAAGAGAGCCGCATGGTCGGTTGTCCCGCGGTCGCGCGCCGCCTCCTTCTCGGCCGAGCCGGGTCCGGCTTGGCCGTTATCGGTACCTTCCTGCTGCCGCCCGGCTTCGGGTTGGGAGCAGGGCAAGCCATGGCCCGGAAGCAGCGAACCCCGCCGGCCGGTCAGGACCGAAGCCCTGGCCAGCAGGTTCCGCTGGTGATGCTCGATCCAGGCCACGGCGGCAAAGACCCCGGCGCTATCGGCGTGTCGGGAACCTACGAAAAGCATGTTTCCCTGGCCACTGCGGAGGAGCTTCGTCGTCTCCTGGAGGCCGGCGGACGCTATCGGGTCGCGATGACGCGGACGGCGGACCGGTTCGTGCCGCTGGAGGAGCGTGTGAGCCGGGCGCAAGAGCATGGCGCGGCGTTGTTCGTGTCCATGCACGCCGACGCCCTGACCGACCACACCGTGCGGGGCGCCAGCGTTTACACTCTCTCGACCGTGGCATCGGACCAGCAAACCGCACAGCTCGCCGCACGCGAGAACAGCGCCGACCGCTTTCTCGGCCCGGCCTACCGCGGTGTCTCGCCCGAGGTCGCGCGCATCCTGGCGAGCCTCGTTCAACGGGAGACGCGAATCGGCTCGGCGCGACTCGCTCGCACGATGGTTGGAAGTCTCGACCGCGACGTACCCATGCTGGCGAATCCCGAGCGCCACGCCGGCTTTGCGGTGCTGAGGTCGGCCGATATCCCGAGCGTGCTGGTGGAGATGGGGTTCATGTCCAACCCGCGCGACGAGGCGGAGCTGCGCCGCCCCGAGCACCGCGCCGGGGTCGCGCGTGCGATGCAGCAGGCCGTGGAAGCCTATTTCGCGGCAGCTGCCCACGTGACGGCTGGCCGCGCGCCCCATTCGTTAGGTCCTCGCACAAATGGCTAACCTTCCGGCGCTGGCCACTACCGGCGAGAAGCCCCATATCGTTCGCCGTCATGACCGGACCACTCACAGCGGGCGAGCCGCTCACCCCTCCGGCGCCGCGCGACCCGCCGCGCCAGACCCAGCCTCGCCGCCGCGCTCGCCGTAGCTGGGTCGGCCATGCTTTCCGAATCCTGTGCGGCATGGTCGGCGTTCTGGCGCTGGGGGGCGGCGCAGCGGGCTACGTGGCCTGGACCAAGCTCACCGCCGACCTGCCGAGCGTTGACGGGCTGCGCGGATACCAGCCGCCGGTGATGAGCCGCGTCTATGCCGGGGACGGCCACTTGCTTGCCGAATTCGCGACCGAGCGGCGGATCTTCGTTCCCTACTCGGCGATCCCGGAGCGCGTGAAACAGGCGTTCGTCTCAGCCGAAGATCATGACTTCTTCCGCCACGGCGGAATCGACTTGCTGGCGATCCTGCGGGCCGGGGTCACCGACGTGACACGGGTGGCGGACGGCAAGCGTCCTGTCGGCGCCTCCACCATCACCCAGCAGGTCGCCAAGAACATGCTGCTCGACAACCGGATCACGGTCCGGCGCAAGCTTGAGGAAGCGATCCTGGCGATCCGGATGGAGCAGACACTCTCCAAGCAGCGAATCCTCGAATTGTACCTGAACGAAATTTATCTCGGCCAGGGTGCCTATGGAGTAGAGGCGGCGGCGCAGGTCTATTTCGACAAGCCCCTGGACCAGCTCAGCGCGGCGCAGGCCGCCATGCTGGCGGCGCTGCCCAAGGCGCCCTTCAACTACAACCCGTTCCGTCATCCCGAGGCCGCCAGGGCACGCCGCGATTGGGTGCTGGACCGGATGGCCGACGACCACGCCCTCTCGCGCGCCGAGGCCGATGCCGCGCAAGCCGAACCGCTGGACACAACGGCGTTCCGCGGCACTCCGTCCGTTCCCGGCGGGGAGTGGTTCGCCGGGGAGGTGCGGCAACAGCTGCTGCAACAATTCGGCGCCGTCACTGTGAACGAAGGGGGGCTCACCGTTCGCACAAGCCTCGACGCGCGATTGCAGGCAGCCGCCGACCAGGCGGTGCAGGACGGGCTGATGGGCTATGACCGCCGGATCGGCGGATGGCGAGGCCCGGTCACTCAATTACCGGGCGGCCCGGCTTTAGACCGTGATTGGCCCGACGCCCTCGCGAAGCTGGCCGCGCCCGAGGGAATGCTGCCGGGCTGGAGGCTCGCGGTCGTGCTTAGCGCCTCGCCGGGCGAGGCGCGCGTAGCCTGGCTCGGCGATCCACCCGCTCCCGGGGCATCGTCGATGCGCATCAACGGTGTGATGAGGATGGCTGACGAGGCGTGGTTCCACCCAATGACCAAGGACGGCAAGCAGGGAGCGCCCTATCGCCGTCTTTCGGACATGGTGCGGCGCGGCGACGTGGTGATGGTGCAACCGACCCCAGGCGACCCGGCCGGCGGTCGGGTCGTGGCCCAGAGGGTGCTGCTCCGCCAAATCCCGGAGGTCCAGGGCGCACTCGTCACCCTGGACCCGGTCTCGGGCCGGGTGCTCGCGATGGTCGGTGGCTGGAACTACGCCATGAGCCAGTTCAATCGGGCCACCCAGGCGCAGCGCCAACCCGGAAGCAGCTTCAAGCCGCTGGTCTACCTTACCGCTCTGGAAAGCGGCTTGTCTCCGAGCGATCGGTTCCTCGATGCACCGATCACGCTCCCCGACGGCCGGGGCGGATACTGGCGGCCGAACAACTTCGAAATGAACTTCAGCGGCCCCACGCCGCTCCGCGTTGCGCTTGAGCAGTCGCTCAACCTGGTCACGGTGCGCGTCGCCCAGCGGATCGGCATGGACGCGGTGGCCAGCACCGCCGAGGCATTCGGGATGACCGACCATTTGCCGAAGGTGCTCCCCGCCGCGCTCGGCGCGGTCGATACCACCGTGCTGCGCGAGGCTGGGGCTTACGCGAGCATCGCCGAGGAAGGCCGGAAGGTGAACCCCACCCTGATCGACAGCGTGCAGGATAGCGAGGGCCATGTGGTATGGCGTCCGCCGGGGCTCGACTGCGCCTGCGACGATCCCGCCGGCCCCCCGCAACTCCAGGATGATCGCCAACAGATCGCGGACCCGCAGAGCGCGTTTCAGTTAATCAACATGATGGAGGGCGTCGTTACCCGCGGGACTGGCGTGCCGGTCGTAAAGGGGCTTAACCGGCCGATCGCCGGCAAAACGGGCACCAGCCAGGATTTTAATGACGCCTGGTTCTCGGGCTTCACCCCCCAGCTCGTGACCGTGGTCTGGGTCGGCTTCGACAACCCCAAATCGCTGGGCGACAACGAAACCGGCGCCGTCGTGGCTGGTCCGATCTGGCATCAATTCATGGCCGCCGCGCTGAAGGGTCAGCCGGTCGTCGCGTTCCAGCAGCCCCCCGATGTGACGATGGCTGCCTGGGACACCGGCTCCGGCCGCGTGATCGATGCGTTCAAGCCCGGGCAGGTACCGGGCGCGTCGAATACCGGCGGCGACTCGGCGGGCTCGGACCTGCTCGCCGGGGATACCCCGGGTGACGGCCGCGCGCCGTCCACGGGCGGCGTGGACAGTTCCTTGGGCGGGCTGTATTGAGCCGCCCAACGTAAAGTACCCTAAGCGATGTCCGCCGAATCCGAATCGCTGAACAAACAGATCAAGCAGTCCGTGGCGCTGCTGAGGAGGCATCTTTGACTGGGATGCCGCCGAGGGCCGGCTCGCGGAGCTGAACGCGCGCGCCGAAGATCCCGCGGTCTGGAGCGACCCGGCAGCCGCCCAGAAGACGATGAGAGAACGTAATAATTTGGCTGGCCGGCTTGAAGGCGTGCGCAAGCTGGAATCGGATGTCGCCGATACGCTTGAATTGATCGGCCTTGCTGAAGCGGATGGCGACGTGGCGATGGCCGACGAGGGGCTCGCCAGCCTGCGCGAGCTCGCACACGAGGCCAAGCGTCGCGAGACCGAAAGCCTGCTCGCCGGCGAGGCGGACGCCAATGACTGCTATCTGGAGATCAACGCCGGCGCCGGCGGCACGGAGGCACAGGACTGGGCCGAGATGCTCATGCGCATGTACATGCGCTGGGCGGAGCAACACGGCTACAAGGCCCAGATGCTGGACCAGAGCGAGGGCGAGCAGGCAGGGCTCAAATCCGTCACCCTTCAAATCAGCGGGCCAAGTGCCTATGGCTGGCTCAAGACCGAGGCAGGGGTGCATCGACTGGTGCGGATCAGCCCGTTTGACGCCGCGGCCCGCCGGCAAACCAGCTTCGCCAGTGTCTGGGTCTATCCGGTGGTGGACGATACCATCGAGATCGACATCAACGAGGGCGACCTCAAGGTGGATACCTACCGCGCTTCCGGCGCCGGCGGACAGCACGTCAACAAGACCGAGAGCGCAATTCGCATCACCCACCTGCCGAGCGGGATCGTCGTCGCCTCGCAGAGCGACCGCAGCCAGCACCGCAACCGCGCCACCGCGATGGCGATGCTCAAGGCGCGCCTGTACGAGGCCGAGTTGCAGAAGCGCGAGGCGGCGGTTGCCGCGCAAGAGAGCGCCAAGACCGACATCGGCTGGGGCCACCAGATCCGTAGCTATGTGCTGGCCCCCTATCAGCTCGTGAAGGATCTACGTACCGGGGTGGAAAAGGGTAATCCCGCTGCCGTGCTCGACGGCGACCTTGATCAGTTCATGGCGGCCGCACTCGCCTCCCGGGTCGGGGCAACGCGTTCGGAGGCGAGCGCGCAGGCGCGATAGACCGGCCCGTCAAATTCTTAGCTCATATTTATGCTACTGTGCCCCGAAGTTCAGCCTCGGTCGGGAAGCGGCCAGCCGCCTTTTTGGAGTAGCGCAAGGCGCCGTCAACTCTGATCTCGAACACACCGCCGCCGCTCTTGCGCAGCCGGACATCCGCTTGCGGCGCTTCGACCAGGATCAGCTCTCGCGCCGCACGGGCGCGCGGCTCATAGCCTCACATTCCGCAGTATTCGATCTCGACCAGCATCGCTCGCGGCCCTATAGCAACTGAACCACGCTGGCACCGAACGCATTGGCCGGCAAGGTCCGTCAGGGCGCCATCGCGGCCGCGTCTCCCGGCGCGATGGGAAGGTGGTGCGCATAGGCCGGCGGCGCGCCGCGACAAACCCTAAAAACCCGCGCAAGATCGAACGCGACGTAACGGATGCGCGGCTCAGCATTGAGACGCACGCCGTGGAACAGCACTATCACCACGATCGCCACCGCCGCCAGCCACCGCAGGCGCAATCCCCCGGGCGGCGGACCGGCCAGGAGCCGCAAGGCGAGCGCCCCCGCCACGCCGACCACCGCCCCCACCGCAACCTCCAGGCCGGTATGCATATGGAGCACAAGCCGCGAGAACCCGATCGCCCCCGCGGCCAGGGAGGCAGCCAGCACCACTACCCAGCTTCGGCCACGGCCGATCAGCATCGCAAGACCGCCGCATACCAGAGCAGCCGCGGCGGTATGGCCGCTCGGGCTGCGCAATACCGATGGGCCGCAGGCGATCGAAACGAGCTTCAGACAGAGCACCACGCCCCAGGTGCCAGCCGCAGCCATGCCCCAGGCAAGCGCGCCGCGAGGCCAGCCGAGCACGGCCAAGGCGCAACCAACAGCGAAGATCAAGGGAAGGACCACGCCCTGGTCGGCGAAATCGGTCAGGAAGATCACAGCGACTCTTTCCTGGACCTCGGCTGGCGGGCTATCGGTTGGCCTACATCGCTTCGCGACCAGAGACTAAGCAAAGCTTGCCGTCATGACCGGTTGCAAGCGGATTGCCGGAGCAGGTCGTTGGCGTGCTCCAGCTCCTCGGTCATCACCTGCAACTCCTCGACCGCAACCCGCAATTCCTCCTCGGCCTGCGAGCGCGACGGCGGCGGCGCCAAAGGCTTAGCCAGCGCCCCTCGCAGTTCCTCGCATTGCGCCTCGGCGCTTCGCAGCGCGGCTCGTGCCGCCTGCAACTCGTTACGCAAGCCCGAGTTCTGATCCATCAGCCGGGCCGCCTGTTGCTGAGCGTCCTCGGCGGTCACCAGCGCTTGCTCCAGCTCCGCCTCGAGTTGGCTGATGTCGCGACCTCGCTCAACCTCGGCGAAGCCGGCAGAGCCGCGCCGTTCCCGCGAACTAAGATGGTCCATACCTGTCACTGTAATCGTTTTGCGCACGAGACGCCACCGTTCCGGCGTGATAGATCTCGCTCCGCGTTCTCAGCCACTTGGAAGCAACGCCCGCGCGTCATTGCGGTTTCCCGGTCAGCTCGCCGCGAGGGCCGTTCGGCATTGTGCGAGGACATCGCGGCACACTCCCAGCACGGCTTCTATGTGGCCGCCCGACGCGGTTTCGCGGGCCCCGATCGCGGCCTTGAGCGCGGCCCGCTCGCCGCCCGCCACGAGAGTCGGCCGCGCGGCCGCGCATCTTTCCTCATTCGTCGCCCGGCCGCAGCTCCACACCGCGGCGATCCGGCGCCGCACCTCGGCATGGCACGTGCAGGCCAGCAGCTCGAGTCCGGCACGATCTCGAATCTGGATCCGAGCACGGCGCTGCTCGATCAGGCCGGCGCGTCCGCAATCGCGCATCGTTACCGTCACCCCAGCCCGGCGCACTCCCAACGCGGCGGCGAGGAACTCGTGCGTGACCGGCAAATCATCGGAGCGCAGGGCGGACTGGATCGCCAGCAGCCAGCGCGCACACCGCTCCTGCACGCTGTGGCGGGCATTGCAGGCCGCGGTTTGACCAAGTTCTAGCAATTGGCACTCGGCGGCGATGAGGCAAAGCTCGCGCACCTCGCCGAACCGGCGTCCAATGCGACGAAACGCCTCGGCGGCCAACCAGATCGCTTCCCCGGGCACCAGGATGCTCACCCGCCCGGCCGCGCGATAGGACGGCGCCAGCAGCGCCTCCAGCCCCACCGCGCCATCCGGTCCGACCAACCTGACCGCCATGCTGCGCCCGGCACCGATCGGGGCCTCTACCGAAGCCAGCCCACTATTGAGGAAAAACACCCGCTCGATCGGGCCGCCCGGCGTGCCCAGTGTCTCGCCGCGGCTGAAGGTGCATGTGGCGGCTTCCGCCATCACCGCCGAGTACGCCTCTTCGGATAATCCCGTAAGAAATCGGTTTGCGGGGCGCGCGGCAGACATATCCATATTTCCATTCATGTTTCTTCCCGCCGCGAGTATCTGAATTCGAGTATCCGAGTTTTCTACAGTGTGGGTCACGACACGACCATGGGCAACCCGCAGTCCGCGTGCTTGCCCAGGGAGAACCGCGCCCTATCCTGCCCGCGATGAGCCAATCCCCAAGCGGGCGCATGAGCCCGCTACCCTCGCTTGATGCGCTGCTGCGCTTGCCGGAAGCGGCACCGTTGCTGACACGGTTCGGCCGCGCCGCGAGCGTGAACGCCCTGCGCGCTGCGCTCGCACATCGCCGCGCACAAGGTTTGTTTCCCAGTTCCGCCCTCGCGATCTTGAATGAAGCTGCCGACGCGCTGGCGTTGCGTTTCGCGCCGTCGCAGCGCCCGGTGTTCAATCTGACGGGGACGGTGCTGCACACCAATCTCGGTCGGGCGCCACTGCCGGCCGAGGCGGCACAGGCGGCCGCGGAAGCGTTGCGCTCAGCGACGACGTTGGAGCTTGATCTCGCGACCGGACGACGCGGCGAGCGCGATGATCACATTCGCGGTTTGTTGCGCGAGCTGACTGGCGCCGAGGACGCGACGGTGGTGAACAATAACGCCGCCGCGGTCCTGCTCATGCTCAACACGATTGCGCTGGGCAAGGAGGTGCCGGTATCACGCGGCGAACTGGTCGAGATCGGCGGCTCCTTCCGCATCCCCGAGATCATGGCCCGCGCCGGCGCTGTGCTGCGGGAAGTTGGCACTACCAACCGCACCCACGCCCGCGATTTCGAGGCGGCGATCGGACCGCCCACCGCAGCGCTAATGCGGGTGCATCGGTCGAACTATGCGATCTCGGGCTTCACCGCCTCAGTGCCCACCGGGGAGCTGGCGCGCATCGCGCACGCGGCGGGAGTGCCGGTCATCGAAGACCTGGGCAGCGGCAGCCTGGTTGATCTCGCGCGGTGGGGGTTGCCGCACGAGCCGATGCCGCAAGAAGCCCTCCTCGGAGGAGCCGATCTGGTGAGTTTCTCCGGCGACAAGCTGCTGGGCGGACCGCAGGCCGGCTTGATCGTCGGTAACAAGTCGATGATCGGGCGGATCAACGCCAACCCGATGAAGCGCGCTTTGCGGCTCGACAAAGGCCGGCTCGTCGCGCTGGAGCACGTGCTGCGGCTCTATCTCGACCCCGACCGGCTCGCCGCGCGGCTGCCGGCGCTGGGGCTACTGATCCGACCGGCGGACGAGATCCGGGCGGCGGCCGAGCGGCTGGCCAATGCGATGCGCGCCGCATGGCCGGACCGGCCAGTGACGGTGGAGCCATGCCGCAGTCAGATCGGCTCGGGGGCGCTGCCGTTGGACCTGCTGCCCTCGTTCGCCGCGACGCTGGGCGGCGGATCGCTGGAGGTGCTGGCGAAACGGCTGCGAGGCCTGCCGCGGCCCGTGATCGGCCGCATCGCGCAGGGACGGCTCTGGCTAGACTGCCGCTGCCTAACGGCGGAGGACGAGCCGTTGCTGTTGGACCAGCTTCGGCCGTAGCTCAATCCGAGGCCGGTGTTGCAGGCTGGGTGCGGTGCTCGGATAAACTCCCGGCGGAGGAGAAGCGGCCCCGGTGGGTCGGCCGGCCTTCAAAGCCGGTTGGGGCCGCCGCGCGGTCCCGGGCAGGTTCAACTCCTGCTCTCTTCCGCCATTCCGCGTGTTCGCTGTGGCCGGCTTGCCCGGCGACCTGTTGCCTTCAAGCAACAGTCATAGCCATTCCGCCCCGAACCCTCTCGTTTTATTCCAGAAGCATGGCTATGGTTCTGGCCTTCCCACAGCAAGGCGGCGTCCATGTCCGCCACGCTCGACCCCGTGCCGCCGGCGCGGACGACAACGAGGAGAGAACGGATATGAAGCTTCGGAGCACCCTCCTGGCTGCCACCGTGCTGGGTCTGCCGATCGCCGCGAAGGCACAAATGCCCGACCTGAGCGGCTTCTATGTCGGCGGTGGTGTCGGTGCCAACTATCTGATGCCCGAGTTGATCCACAATGCCAATCCGGTGATCCGGGGCACCAACACCGGCAACCTTCGCACCAATTGGGGGCCGCTGGCCCTTGGCTATCTCGGGTACGAGCTTGGCAACGGACTGAGCTTGCAGCTTGAGGGCAACATCCGGAATAACCAGTTCACCTCGCTTCACGACGCGGGCTTCCCGTCAGGGGCCCGCGGGAATGAGGAAAAATACGGCCCGATGGTCAACATCATGTTCGACCTTTCGCCGTATATCGGGCAGTACGTCCCGTGGTTCGCACCTTACGCAGGCGTGGGCGTCGGCTATCTGTGGGACAATCTGTCGGGCTTCAGCACCTCCGGCCCGGCCGGCACGCCCAGGATCGTCTCCAACGACCGGCGCGGCGCGGGCGCCGCTCAGGCTATCCTCGGCGGCATCTTCCCGCTCGGTTACTCGGGCTTCGCGCTGACGCTGGAATACCGCTTCCTGGCGCAATATCAACGAATCTTCGATGCCGAGTATATCCCGGCCGTCGGCGCCCCAGTGCTCGGCAAGCTGAAGCTTGGCAACGACTTTAATCAGTCTGTCGTGCTGGGCATCCGCTACACCTTCGGCGTAACGCCGCCGGCGCCCCCGCCCGCTCCGGCCCCGATCGCCGCGCCCGCGCCCGCGCCCGCGCGCTCGTATCTCGTGTTCTTCGATTGGGACAAGGCGACGCTCACCGACCGCGCCCGCCAGATCATCCGCGAGGCGGCGGACAACTCGCGCCGCGTGCAGTACACTCAGATCGAGGTCAACGGCTACACCGATACCTCGGGCAAGCCGAGCTACAACATGAGGCTGTCGATCCGGCGCGCGCAGAATGTGGCGGCCGAGCTGGTGCTCGACGGCGTGCCGCGGAACGCGATTGCCATCCGCGGCTTCGGCGAGACGCATCTGCTGGTGCCGACCGGCCCCGGCGTCCGCGAGCCGCAGAACCGGCGCGTCGAGATCATCATTCGCTGATCGGCGCCGGCACGCACGGACGAGCGACGGGGCGCCGCGAGGCGTCCCGTTTTCTTTGCCGAGAAGGAGACGACGGATGCGTTCACGCGCTGCACTGCTCGCTCTCTTCTTGCTGGCCGCCCCCTTGGCCGCTCGGGCCCAGCCCTTCCAGGGGCTCTATGTCGGCGCCGGAGCGGGCTACGATCTCCTGACCGCCGTCCGGGTCACGCCAACTGTGCCAGGCGTCGGCAGCTTCGGCCTAACTGTGGATAAGAGCAGCGGCCTCGCGGCCCTCGGCAGCATGGGGTACGGATTCGGCAACGGCTGGCGCCTGGAGGTCGAAGGCGACTTCCTGCGCAACGGCATTAGCTTGTCTCAAGTCAGGCTGCCTGCGGCGACCGCTCTCGGCATCCGGATCCCGACAACCATCACCGGCAGCCTGGCTAGTTCTTCCGGTTACCTGCTGAGTTATGGCGCCCTGGCCAACGCGCTCTACGACTTCGATATCGGCAGTCGCTACGTATTCCCGTATCTGGGCATCGGCGCCGGATACATCTGGAACGATCTGACCAACTCCGGCAAATTCGCCTTCCAAGCGATCGCTGGGCTTTCGTTCCCGGTGCCTAACGTGCCAGGCCTGTCGCTCACGGCGCAATATCGGTTCTTGGATGTCACCGCGGGCGAGCATTACAGCACCACTATCGCGACACCAGTGGGTCGTATCCCGGTCGGGGTCAAGGTGGGGCCGCAGCAGAACCACAGCTTCCTGCTCGGTGTCCGCTACGCTTTCAACGTGACGCCGCCGGCCCCGCCCCCAGCGCCCGCTTCATCGTCGGCCCCGGTCGCGGCGCCCGCGCCGGCTCCCGCCCGCTCCTATCTGGTGTTCTTCGATTGGGACAAAGCGACGCTTTCCGACCGCGCCCGGCAAATCGTCCGCGAGGCCGCCAACGCCTCGACGCGGGTGCGGTACACGCGCATCCGGGTGAACGGCTACACCGACACTTCCGGGTCCGTGCGCTATAATATGACGCTGTCGCTCAGGCGAGCGCAAGCAGTCGCGGCGGAGCTGGTGCGCGATGGCGTGTCACGCAGCGCCATCGTCATTCGCGGCTACGGCGAGAGCCACTTGCTGGTGCCAACGGGCCCGAACGTTCGCGAGCCGCAAAACCGGCGGGTGGAGATCGTTATCAGTTGACTCGCCAGCTTTAACTAGGAGCCGTTCAGACCCGGGGGCTCTGGCCGTCCGTCCTGGTGGTCGCCGCGCGCGCTCCTTGTCGCGCTGTCTCGCCTGCGTCCCGCGCACCCTGGCGCGCCGTCTCGGCCACGTCGCGGGTTCCCTGGCGGGCCTGCTCGCCCAGGCTGCTGACGTTCGCCTGCGCCTTCTCGCCCAATTCCTTGGCGTGACCGGTCGCCTCATCCAAGGTTTCGCGCCCGGCATCCAGCGCGGAGCGCGCGACCTCGGAGCCGCGGTCAAGCGCCTCGCGGGCAACGTCCTGCACCGCCCCGCGCGCTTCGCCAACGGCCTCGCCCACGGTATCTCCAAGATAATCGCGCTCGGCTTCAGTCGTGGGGATCAGGGCCCCGAGCAGCGCCCCCGCGGTCAGTCCCAGGGTGCCCAGCAGGATCGGATTGTCGCCGATCGCGGCCACCAGCCCACTTCCGGTGCCCCGCGCGCTACGGCGCGCCCGTGCGTATCCCTCCGACGCGAGATCGCCGACGCGCCGCCCTTGGGAGGAGAGCCGGTCGCCGAACTCCGACATCTGGTCGCGCAAATCATGCGCACGCGCGCCGACCTGGTCGCTGATGCCCTGCACGGTATCTCCAATCGCCCCACCGACCTCGCTCGCGCGATCGGCCGCCGCCCGCGCGGTATCGGCGATCCGGTCGCGCGCGCTGAACAGTGCCTCTTGCACCTTGTCGGCGTAGGACTCCGCCGTGTCCTGCGCACTGCGCGTCACCCCAAGCACGTTGCCGCGCGCCTCCGTCATTCGAGCCCGGAAATCGGACTCCGACTCGCCGGACTGCCGCGCCAAATCACGCCCGGCCTTCCAGGCGCGGGTCATGAGGTCATCGTCCGCCGGGCGGGCGCCGATCCGCGGCTGGCGATAGGCCGGATAGCGCGGCTCGTCATCGCGCGGCCGCGGACCCGCCATGAGCCAGGCTAGGCCAATCCCCACGAGCGCCACCGGGATCGGCCGCTCGCGCACGCTGTCGGTCAGGTTGCGGCTGAAATCGACGCCTTGCTTGGTCTTAAGGAAATCCAGCGCCTCATCCACGATCTGCCCCGGCGAAAGCCGGCTGGTCAGTTCCGATAGACGGCTGTCGAGCCGCGTCCGCGTGACGTGAAGGTCGCGCTCGATCGCGGCCGGGTCTTGGGTATGCTGGGACATCAGATATGCTCCCTCACAACTCGGGCGTCCTGCGTCACGTTGCGCGCGGTGCGTTCCGGGATCAGCTTCTTGAGCGCCAGCATCCTAATCCCGAAGAACCCCAGTGCTCCGCCGATTGCGATGATCAGTACCTCCGATGGCGAGGGCGGCGGCCCAGACGGGGATCACATAGGTCAGAGCATCCACCGCGGCCATCAGGAGCACGATCAGGCCGGCGAAGCCCACGAACATCCCGCCGAAAACCCAGACCAACGCAAGTATCGCGCGCTGGAGTGTCTGGTTCAGTTCGGCTTTGGCTAGTGCGAACTCACCACGTATCAGCGCCTGAGCGTCCTGCGCCACATCGCCCACGATGTCGCGCAACGGGCGTAGGGTTCGCACGTCATCCATTGCTTGTGGATCCGGGATAGACGACTTCGGCGCGCGACTTGGGTTGCCAGCCGGTGCCCGTCTGGCTGGGGATACTCTCGGAACGAGGCTGGCGCTCCGGTTCATTGCGTGGCGGGTGTTGAGGCGGCGCCAGTGCGGCGCCCGTGCCCCGTTCCACGGCGATGCGCGCCATGCGCGCCAGCGCGAAGCCGGCGGCGACCGAGGCGCCGGCGAAGAGTGCCGGCTGGCGGTGCGCGAAGCCGCGGGCCTTCGCGATCAAACCCTGCAAATCGTTGGAGCGAAGCACTTCGGCGAAGGAAGACAGTTCGTCCGCCCCCTGCTCCACGAAATCGGAGAGCCAGCGCTGGTCGCTTTCGCGCAGCCGGTCAGCGACATCGTGGACCTGGCCAGCCACCCCCTCGACCGTCGAAGCCGCACGATCCTTCTGCTTTCCAGCCTCCTCGCCCAGCCGGTCCCTGGCGCTGGCCGCTACGTCCGCCACGCCTTCCTGCGCCTGCTGCAAGACGTCGGCGGCGCGATCCTGCGCCGTGCCGGCGACTTTCCCGGCCCGATCCTGCGCCTCGCGCGCCAGATCAGCGGTCCGGCCCTGGGCCTCGCGCGAGAGATCGCTTGCGCGCGCCTGTGCCTGCCCCGCGACCTCCGTCGCGGTCTGCTGAACCTTGCGCGCCGCTTCCCCCGCCTGCGCGCCTGTCTGGGAACCCCCGACGACTGAGGTGCGCACGCCGCGTGGCGGCTCGGTCCGGTTCTTTTCGTCCATATTGGAACCCCTGTTCAGGCGGATTTGTTTTTGGGCAACGCTCGGCCGTCGGTTTGGTTGCGGACCCGCGTGGTGGCCGGTACATGTTTCTCGGCGTACAATCCTCGAACCGATGCCAGAGCGGCCGTTTCGGGTTGATACGAAGCGTTCACAAAAAGGGGAAAGCCGTGCCAAACGAAGCGACGTCGAGGAGTGACCGGGAGCGCGGGCGAGAAGCAGAACGTCCGCATCACATTCCCGTTGCCGGCTGGAAGGACGTTCTGTGGCGCACCTACGGGGGCATCAACGAGAAGAACCTGTTTCTGGTCGCCGGCGGCGTCACTTATTACGTGCTACTGGCGCTGTTCCCGGCGCTGATCGCGCTGGTCTCGCTTTACGGCCTGGTCTCATCCCCCGCGCAGGTCGAGCAGCAGGTGAACGCCATGTCCGGCCTGCTGCCTGGGTCGGCCCAGCAACTCATCGGCACGGAAATGCACGCGATCGCCGGCGCCTCCGGAGGGGCGCTCAGCATCGGCTTGGTGATCAGTTTGGCGTTCGCGCTCTGGAGCGCCTCGCGCGGCATGAGCGGACTGATGTCGGCACTCGACATCGCCTACGGCCAAGAGGAGAGGCGCAGCATCATATGGTTCAACGTGATCGCGCTGGTGCTAACGATCGGACTGCTCGTGACCGGCATCGTCGCGATCGCTCTGGTCGCGGTCCTGCCCGCGCTGGTCTCTGCCGTTGGCATCGGCAGCAACTTCTTCAAATGGGTGGCTCTGATCGTGGAATGGCCGCTGCTGATGGCTTTCCTGATGACGGCCCTGGCGATCCTTTACCGCTATGCCCCGGACCGCGAGGCGGCGCAGTGGCAATGGGCGTCCCCTGGTGCCGCGGTTGCGACCGTGCTGTGGATCGTGGGCTCCATCCTGTTCAGCGTGTACGTTGCCAATTTCAACAATTACAACGCCACGTACGGGTCGCTCGGTGCCGTGGTGGTCCTGATGACGTGGCTCTATTTGACCGCCTTCGTCGTCGTGCTGGGAGCTGCGATCAATGCCGAGACGGAGCGGCAGACCCGCAAGGACACCACGACCGGGGCTCCCGAGCCGATGGGGAGTCGTGGCGCCTTCGCGGCGGATACCGTGGGAAAGTCTTACGACGATGAATAGGCCCCCTTGCCTTGCGGCGGACCAGGAATCGGGCGGGAACGGTTCCGAGCCCAGACGGTCAGCTCCGTCTGCACCCGGTCGAGCACTGCGCCCCAATCACCTGGGAATGGCTGGCGGAACAAGCGCAATGAAGAATACCAGGGCGTGTCGTCACGGCCGAGCGCCCAGCGCCAGTCCGGAGCAAACGGCAGCATGACCCAGGTGAGCTTGCCCATCGCCCCGGCGAGGTGCGCGACCGAGGTATCCACGGTCACGATCAGGTCCAATCCACTGACGGCTGCCGCCGTCTCGGCGTAATCGGCAAGCCGCCCGGAATTGTCGGGGATGCCTAGCAATCGCGCCTCGGCCGCGCGCGGGCCAGTCTGTAAGCTGATGAACCGAACCCCCGGCTGGGCCGCGAGCGCCGCCAGCCCGGCCGGGGGCAAGGAGCGTCGGCGGTCGTTGGAATGCGCCGGGTTGCCGGCCCAGACGACGCCGACCCGTGGCCGGTCCGGCAACGTCAGCTCCCAGGCGGCGGCGCGCGCCGGGTCCGCCACGAGCCAGCCTTGCGCGGCAGGGATCGTCTCCAGGCGCGTGCCGAAGACGCGCGGCAGGCTCATCTGGTCGATCCAGACATCATAGCCAGGCAGTGGCGCTGATTTGTCCGCGGCCGCTGCCAGGCCGGGGATCGTGGACAGGAGAGGGATCAGCGGCTTTGCACAGGCCAGGACCACGCGCGCCCCGCGCTCGGCGATCACGGGCAAGAAGCGGCTGAGTTGGATCGTGTCGCCCAGTCCCTGCTCGGCATGAACGAGCACGGTGCGCCCGACGACTGGCTCACCTTGCCAAGCCGGGCCAGGCGGATTGATGAAGTCGCGCCGGAACCTGTCATGGCGCTTGCGCCACTCGTATTCGCGGAACCCGGTTTCGAAGTCCCCGCCCAGTAGCGCCGCGGTTGCCAAATTCCAATGGGCCTGGGCGCAATCCGGCGCGAGTTGGATCGCTTCCGCGCAGGCCGCTCGCGCCTCGCCGAGCCGCCCCAGCGAGGTCAGAACGAAGCCAAGACTGGCATGTGCCTCAACCAGCGCCGGCGCCAGCCGCATCGCGGTCCGGCAATGCCGCTCCGCCTCGTCCAACCGGTCGAGGTCCGCGCAAGCATTGCCCAAGTTCAGCCAAGCGACGGCATGGCGCGGCTCGATCGCCGCGGCACGCGCCAACGCCGCCATGGCCTCGGCCGGCCGCTGCAGCGCACTCAACGCGGTCCCGCACAGGAAATGGAGTTCCGCCAGATCAGGTGAGTGGATGAGACCCGCTTGCGCCTCGGCCAGAGCGCGGGCAGGTTCCCCGGTCTGGAGCAAGGCCCGGGCGAAATTGATCCGGGACCCCGAATGATCGGGTTGCAGCGCGACGGCGTGGGCCAGCAACGTCACTGCCTCGCTGGTACTGCCTCCCTGAAGCTGGAGCAACCCGCATAGATACGCCGCGCGCCAATAGCGGGCGTCCACCGCCAACACGGCGCGGTACGTCGCCTCTGCCTCGGCGCATCGGCCAGCCTGGTGATGCTCGATGGCGGCAAGCAGAGCGCGCACGGGTTCCATGACGCGATATTGCCGTCCCAAGGTAAAGGGCGGCTGAATGCCGCTGAGCGGAATCCTGGCCCGAGCCCTCTCCCGCGAGACAAGCGGGAGAGGGACGATTTTTGAGTGCCCGCCCGCTTAGGGGTTCGTTCCCGGGGGAGGCGGAGGCGGCGGATTGCCGTTCATCATGCCCTGCGGCCCGCCCATACCCGGGCCCGCCATCCCGGGACCGTTCATGCCAGGCCCCATCATACCGGGCCCGTTCTGGGCCTGCATAGTCATCGGGATGGTCTGTTGGACCAGGTTCATGGCTTGGGCGCGATTGCCCGCCGCCAAGGCTTGCAGCGCGGAGGAGATGTTGGTCACGGCCGGGTTCTGGTCAGGCTGATTGACGGCGCCGGCCGGCACCGAGCGGTTGAGCAGCCAGGTCTCGGCATTTTCCAGCGCGGCTTGCGCCTCTCCGCCTCGGCCCCTCATCAAGGCGCGCTGGGCGGCCTGCAAATATTGGGTCGCGTCGGCATTCGGTCCCACCGGCGGCTGCGGCAAGGAGGGCGAAATAATCGAGCGGGAATCCGAAGCGTTGATGTTGGTCGGGTGGCGGACCATTGGCTGATGGCTCGGCGGCGCCGGCACCATACCCACTATACCAGGGCCCTGGCCGGCCATTCCTGCATTACCGTTGTAATTCATGTCGGCGCCGGGCTGGCCGGGCGGGTAGGCCGGGCCCGGAGTTGCTGGCCCGGCGACCGGTGGCCCGTTCGGAGGGCCTGCCATCTGCGCCATCGCGGGCGTCACGGCAAGCGCACCAAGCACGGTGAACGAGAGGATGAGGGAACGCATCCGCTGATCTCCTTCCGTCGGAAATTGTGGTGGCAACGAACGTGGTCGCTCAATCAACGTGCCGCACCGCTCGCCGGGCACATTCAGCCGCCCTGTTCCCGAGGAGTTGAACGCCGCCGGCTCAGCGCCAGCGGCGGTGGAACCAAAGCCACTGGTCGGGGTGCTCGCGGATCCAGCCCTCGATGACCTCCGTGATCGCCTGGGTGGCGGCTGGCACGTCCACCTTCCCTTGCGGGTCGCGCGGCAAGGCGAGCGGTCCCGTCGCGTCCACCCGAAACCGCCGACCGGGCAGCCGTACCACCCGCACGCCGACGACGGGGCAGTCGAACAGGCGGGCAAGCCGGGCCAGTGTCGGGTTGGCTTTGCAGCGCTGACCGAAGAACGTCACATCCACGCCGCGCGAAAGGCGCTGGTCCACGAGCATTCCGAGATGCGTGCCGTTTTGCAGCGCCGCCGCCATCGCGAGCGGCGCCTGGGCGCGGGTGCGAATCAATTGCCCCATGAGCGGGGTGCGGACGCGCTCGATTTCCGCCGCGATCGCCCGGTTATTCGGCATCCGGTAGACCGCCGCCGAGGGGAGCCCGTGCGCCGCGGCGGCGACTGCCGGCAGTTCCCAATTGCCGAGATGGGCGGCAAAGCAAAGCGCGGGCTGGCCGTCGTCCAGCAGCCGGTAAAACAATGGTGCCGCGTCGGTCTCGATCCGGCCGGCATTTGGATGGTCCGGGTCGAAGTCCCAGAGCCGACCTAGATGCACGTATTCCCCCGCTACCCGTCCGAGATTTTCCCATGCCCCGCGCAAGGTCGCCGCGATCCATGCGGGCTCGGCGTCGGGGAACGCGGCGCGCAGGTTGGCCTGGCCGATTCGATGCGCGGGCGTAAGCGGCCCCAGCCGTCGAGCGACCGCGCCGCATAGATCGGACGACCGGTCGGGGTCGGTGCGCGCGAGCGTGCGGAACAGCAGGGAGACCAAGGCCCCCAGCAGCCGATCGTGTATCGGCGTTTGTGCCTCTCGACTCCTCCCTCCAACCCCCTCCCGCAAGGGGAGGGGGAGAGGAAAGCTAAGCCCCCTCCCCCCCGAGTCCAGCCGACGGCCGGCCCGACCGAAAGCCTTTCGGGAGGGGGTTGGGGGAGGGCTCGGCCGTGCTCTCACGAGATCAAAGCGTAACGAGAATCTTGCCGAACACGTCCCGCCGCTCCAGGCGTTCGAGCCCCGCCCGGATCTCTTCGAGCGGGTACACGGTGTCGATCACCGGCCGGACGCCGGCGGCGATCCGGTCCAGCGCGCGGGCCAGCGCGCTTACAGGCGCACCAAACGAGCCGAAGATGCGGTATTGCTGCTGGAACAATTGCATAAGATTGATGCTGGCCGAGGCGCCGGAGGTCGCGCCGCACGTCACCAATCGCCCGCCGCGCCGGAGCGAGAGCAGCGAGCCGTTCCATGTCTCCGCGCCGACGTGCTCGAACACGACATCCACGCCGCGCTTGCCGGTGAGCCGGCGCACGACTCCCTCGAACCGTTCCTCGCGGTAGTTGATCACGTGATCGGCGCCGAGCAGCGCGCGCGCTTTGGCCACCTTGGCTTCGCCGCCGACGGTAGTGATCACGGTGCAGCCGATCGACTTGGCGACTCGCGCGGCGATGCTGCCGATCCCCGAGCCACCGGCATGGACCAGCACCCAGTCGCCAGGCTCAAGTGCCGCGTTGTCGAACAGCATGTGCTCGACGGTCGAATACGCCACCGCCACGCAAGCCGCGTCCTGAAGCGGCACCCCCGATGGGATCTTGAGCGTGAGCCGGGCCGGGTGGTTCGTGATCTCCTGGGCGAAGCCGCCCAGGTGGAAGCCGCGCACGCCGCTCGGGCTCTCGCACAGATTCTCGCACCCAGCGCGGCAGAAGCGGCACGCGCCGCAGACGATCGCCGCGTATGGCACCACGTCGTCGCCCGGCGCGAAGCCGCTGACGCCCGCGCCGACCTCCACCACCTCGCAGGCCGCCTCCGCGCCGATGGTCAGCGGCAACTCGCGCTTGGCGAACGCCATGCCGCGAAAGCCCCATACGTCGATGTGGTTGAGCGAGACCACGCGCACGGCCAGCCGCAGCTCCCCCGGCCCCGGCGGCGGCGGCGGCGTGATCGCCTGCAGCGCGCTTTCACGCTCGGCCAGAAGCTGCAACGCGCGGATTGTCATGTTGGCGCGGCGCCAAGTACCAGACAGACATTCTGGCCGCCGAAGCCGAAGGAGTTGGAAATAGCGTGCGTCACGTTGGCGTCACGCGCGACGTTCGGAACGCAATCGACCGGTAGCGCGGGGTCCGGCATCTCGTGGTTGATCGTGGGCGGCAGCCGGCCGTGTCGCAGGCTGAGCAGCGTGAACACCGCCTCGATCGCGCCGGCGGCGCTGATCGTGTGACCGATCATCGACTTGTTCGAGGAGATCGGCAAGGAACTGGCGCGCTCGCCGAATACGGCGGAGACGCCGAGCCATTCCATCTTGTCGTTCTCAGGTGTGCCGGTGCCGTGGGCGTTGATGTAGCCGATCGCGTCCGGCGCCAGGCCAGCGTCGGCCAGCGCGTTGCGCATACAGGCGATGATCGGCTTGCCGTCGGGCGAGGAGCGGGTGCGATGGAAGCTGTCGGCCATCTCGCCGCAGCCTTCCACCACCCCCAGAATGCACGCCCCGCGCGCGGTCGCGTGCGCGAGGCTCTCCAGGTACAAAAGCCCCGGCGCCCTCGGCCATCACGAAGCCGTCGCGGTCCTTGCTGAACGGCCGCGCCGCCCCTTCCGGGGGGTCGTTGCGAGTGGACAGCGCCGAGAGTAACGAGAAGCGGATCACGGTCTCCACGTTCACCGAGGCGGCGGCGCCCACGCAGAGGGCAGCGTCAGCCTCGCCACGGCGGATCGCCTCGACCCCGAGCTGGATAGCGGTCGCGCCTGACGCGCAGGCGGTCGAGGTGGCGATCGGCGAACCCTTGGTGCCGAATCGCTCGGCCAGCGCCTCCGCTACAGAGCCGAACAGAAATCGCTGGTGCCAGGGCATGAATTCGTCCGCCCCGGCGACCCGGAGCAGATCGTCGTAAGTAACGGTCTCGCTGACGGCCGCCGCTTCGGCCAGCGTCCGCCGGTGTCGCCACTCTAACTCGACCGGGTCGAGCGCCAGGAACAACGGGCCGGGGAAGTCGCCCTTGCTCCCGATGGAAGCGGCGGTGATCGCCTCCTCCGCCGCCAGCAAGGCCATCAATTCACACAGGCTCGCCGAAGAGGGGTCGGTCACCGGCAGGAAATCGACGGCCCCCGCGATCGTCGTCCGCAGCCCGGCGAGCGGAAAACGCCTGATCCGGCGGATGCCCGACTGGCCGGCCGTGAGCCGGGCCCAGTTGTCCTCTAACCCCTGGCCGAGCGAGGTGAGCACGCCCATGCCGGTGACGACGACCACCGGGCGTCCGTGGCTGTCCAAGTCGCGCGCCATACTCACGCTCCCCGCTATGCCGCCGTGACCAGGGCAATCGCCTCGCCCCGCCAATGCCCCCAGGATGTCACGATGGCCTGACGCAAGGGATGTTCCATCGGTGCCTCGACCGTTTCCAACGGCGGGAACAGCCGGCCTTGGCCGACCGTCATGGCCGCGAGCGCGACCGCAGCGGGAAATGACGGCTCCAGCGCATGGCCGAGCGCCGTAGCGGCCGCGCGCACCGGGAGCCCGGTGCGATCGAGGAACGCGCGCTCCTCGATCGTCGCCGCCGGCGCCCCGGAGGCCGCCGAGATCACCGCCGCATGGGGCATGTCGATGAGGGCGCACATCGCTTCGAACTGGCGGGCCGCGTTGGCCGCCGCCTCGCCGGGTCGGCGGCGGCACCGGTCAGCGCCGATCGCGGCAATGCCGGCGAGCGGCGCCGCTCCGCGCGATTTGGCGTGCGCGCGGCTTTCGATTACCAGGAAACAGCCGAGCGAGCCAAGGATGATTCCTCCGCCCTCGATCTGACGCGCCCAGATCGGAGCGAACGGCCCCTTCCAGAGCGTCCGCCCAAGCTCGTAGTTGAGCAATACCTCCGGCCGCTCCGCGTTGTATGACCCGCCCACTAGGAAGATGTCGCCCTGGCCGGCGGCGATGCGGGCGCAGGCGATGCGCACGGCGTCGGCCCCCGCCGCCTCCTCGCCCATGAACGTCCGAGAGGAACCGACGACGCCGTGCACGATGGAGATGTTGCCGGCGAGCAAATTCGAGAGCTGGGCGAGGAACAGGGTCGGTCGAAGATCGCTCATCAGCCGTTCGTTAAGCAGCGCGTCGGGCTCGGCCGATTTGGGCATGGCGGACAGGATCGCGTCGTCCACGGCAAAATCTCGCTCGCCGCCGCCGGCGCAAACGATCATCTCGGTCCGGGCGAGCAGGGCCGCATCCGACTTCACCCCCGCCTGCTCCAGCGCCAGCCCGGCGGCATAGGTTCCGATCCGCTGCCACGGTTCCATTTGGCGTTGGTCACTGCGCCGGGGAATCTGGCCGTCCAGCTCTAACCGGACGATCGGATGTACCAGGAACGGCGCGAAGCGTTCGGCATCGACCGCCGGCTGGAACCCGCCCTCGCGGTCGAGCGCCGCCCAGTGGGCGTCCAGCCCTTCACCCAAACAGGAGACGAGACCGATGCCGGTGATCAGCGCGTCACGCTCACGCGACATCGAGCAGCCCTTCCGGCACCGCTACCCGGAGCGCCGCGTCACGCATCGACTGTCTCAACTGCTCAGCGGGGAACGGCACTACGCGGTACAGCAACTCGGCGTCTGCCACCGTCTTCCCTTCCGCCTCGATCCGTCCGGCCGCCACCGCATAGCCCGAGCCGTCATGCAGCAGCCGCGCCTCGGTCGCGAGACGTTGGCCAGGTCCGACGAAGGCGCGCATCTTCGCCTCCCTTACCTGAGCGAGAAAGGGCATCCGCGCGAACCGCAGCAACCCAAGCACCAGCCATCCGCCGGTCTGGGCCATGGCCTCGATCATCAGCACACCGGGCAGAATTGGATGGCCGGGGAAATGGCCCTGGAATACCGGGCTCTGGTCGGGAACTATGCATTCCGCGCGCGAGATTCTATGCTCCAGGTCGATCTCCAGAACCCGGTCCAACATCTCGAAGTATTCGAGCCGCATCCCAAGGGTTCAGGCGGCTTTGGCCGAAACCAGCGAATCGATGTTCGCGCAAAGGCCCTTCATGACAAAATAGCGATCAGAAGAGGCCTTTCCGTCATTCACGTCCTGGGTCCATTCCTCGAGCGGCATCTTGATCCCAAACGCCTTGTCGATCGCAAAGGCAACGTCGAGAAAGTCGAGGCTGTCAATGCCGAGATCGTTGATCGCGTGGCTCTCGGGCGTGATCTTCTCGCGCGGAATGTCGCACGTCTCGGAGATGATGCCGGCAACAGTTTCGAAGGTGGACGCCATCAGGTCAGCCTCTACAGCAGGCGGGCACTAACACCACAGCGAACCGGGCGCCGCAAGGGGCGGGCAAGCCGACTGGCGGGCGAAGGAGGGGGAGATAGCCGTGGGTTGCGTGTCAGCGTCCCCGGGCGCGAGACTGCCTGGCAAACGCAGGAGACCGATCATGGCGGAGCGGCTGTTCGCGCGGGCCGACCTCGATGCGCTAAGGCAATGGGACACGCCCACGATCTGCAACGCGCTGGAATTGGTGGCGCCGGAGCGTCGGGCCATCGGCTTCACCACCCAGCCGCTGGTCCCGATCGAGCCCAAGCTGCCGCCAATCGTTGGGCTCGCTCGCGTGGGCACGATCCGAGCCAAGGAGCCGCCGCGCGGGACGGTGGCGAACCGGCTCGATTATTACGACTACGTGGCCGATGCCGACCTGCCGACCGTCGTCGTGCTGCAAGACCTCGACGACACGCCCGGCTACGGCGCCTGGTGGGGCGAGGTGAACTCGACCATCCACAAGGCGCTCGGCGCGCTCGGCTGTGTGACGAACGGTTCGTATCGCGACATCGACGCCTGGGCTGAAGGGTTTCAGATCATCGGCGGCTGCGTCGGGCCAAGTCACGCTCATGTTCACATGGTCGATTTCGGCAAGCCGGTGAACGTCCACGGCATGAACGCCGCGCATGACGACGTGATCCACGCCGACCGGCACGGCGCGGTGGTGGTGCCGGCAGAGGCGGTGAAGAAGCTGCCCGCGGCGGTCGAGCTGATCGCGCGACGCGAGAAGGTGATCCTCGACATCTGCCGCGCCCCCGATTTCACGCCCGCCAAGCTGCGTGAGGCAATCCGCCGCTCGGGCGAGATCCACTGAGCCTGTTCCGACCGCTGCCGCAAGACCTGGATGGCCGAGTTTTCAATGACACTTGAACACCTCGAACGGCTCGCGGCAATCGAGACACCGGTGTAGCGCCTTGCAGGCGGTCGAGCCGAACGCGCTGATCCGTTCCGTCGCGGCGCTCCCGCAGCGCAGACAAGCCGGGCATCCCTCGCCGAACAACGCCCGGCGCGAGCCGGCAGGCTCAGGGGGGGCAATGCCTTCCGCGGCCAGCTTGGTGCGCCCCGCCTCGCTTAGCCAGTCTGTCGTCCAGGCCGGGGAGAGCACGGTGCGCACGCGCCCGTTCGCGATCCCGGCCTTCGCCAGCGCCGTCTCGATCTCCAGCGCGATCATGGTCATCGCCGGGCAACCGGAATAGGTGGGCGTGATCGCGACCTCCACGATCCCGTCCCGCACGCTTACGTCGCGCAGGATGCCGAGATCGGCGACGGTGAGGAACGGCAGTTCCGGATCGGCTACGGCCGAAACGGCTGCCTCGGCTCGGCGCCGCAGCGCCTCCGTGGCCTCGCCCTCGCTCGCCATTTCGTCCTTCACCACTGGGCGCCCCGATACGTACGCTGAAGATATTGCAGCTCGGCCAGCAAATACCCGAGATGCTCGCTATGCCGGCCCGCCCGGCCGCCGGTCTGCATCCAGCCGTCGGCAGGGCGCGCGAGGGTGGCGCGGGCCAAGACGTCGTCGAGCGACGTGCTCCAGGTCGCGCGAACGGCGGCGGGGTCCGGCGCGAGCCCGCTAGTAATGAGTTCCGCGTCGGCGACATCGGCCTCGAACAGCTCGCCGGTATAGGGCCAGAGGGCGTCCAGCGCGTCCTGCGCACGCCGATGACTCTCCTCGGTGCCGTCGCCAAGCCGCACCGTCCATTCCGCGGCATGACGCAGGTGATAGGCGGATTCCTTCACGGCCTTGGCGGCGATCGCGGCAACCGCCGGGTCGGTCGCGACGCAGGCGAACCGCCAGAACGGGTCGAGCGCCGCGCTATAGAGAAGCTGGCGCACGATCGTCTGGGCAAAGTCGCCGTTTGGCCGCTCGACCAGCAGGCAGTTATAATATTGACCCTCGGTCCGCAAATAGGCGAGCTGGTCCTCGGTGTGGCCGGTCGCCTCGCCGGCAGCCTGATACAGCACACGCGCCAACCCGATCTGGTCGAGCGCGATGTTGGCCAGCGCCAGGTCTTCCTCCGGCATCGGCCCCGCCCCGCACCACTCCGACAGGCGATGGCCCAGCACCAGCGCGTCGTCGGCGCGGCGGAGCAGGAACAGGATGCGCGGGGTCGGCTCGAAGGAAAGGGTCATGGCGGCATAGATGGTAGCGCGCGGGCTGGACATCGCGCCGCGCTCGCTCTCCTGTTCGCATCGAACCAACTTTCCGGAGGCAGCGTGGATTTCGGGGTCGCGGTCATCGCCTTCGCGCTGGCACTCGCGGCGCTCACGCTCTGGGGCCGGCTACGCGGCGCCCAGCAGGAGGTGCAGCGGTTGCACCGGCTGATCGCGCGTCGCGCCGACGAGCTGGAGATCATGCGCCGTGCCGACGCGGCGGTGCTAGAGCGATTGCCGGACCCGCTCATCGTGCTTGATGCCGAGCGCGGCGTCCGGCGAAGCAATGCTGCCGCTCGCGCCGCCTTCGGCACCGAGATACTGGCTGTGCTGCGCCATCCGGGGCTGCGCGCGGCGATCGACCGCGCCTTCGCTTCGGCCGCCCCACAAGCCGCCGAGCTGTCGCTGCCGGTTCCGGTCGCGCGCGAGGTGCGCGCCGCCGTCGTGCCGCTCGACCCGCCGCTGGCCGATGGCGGGCGGGCGCTGGTGGTGCTGTCGGACCGCACCCGCGAGCGCGCGGTGGAGCGGATGCGAGCCGATTTCGTCGCCAATGCCAGCCACGAGCTGCGCACCCCGCTCGCCTCCCTGATCGGCTTCATCGAGACGTTGCGAGGGCCGGCGGCGGACGACGCCCCGGCGCAACGGCGCTTTCTCGCCATCATGGCCGAGCAGGCCGCGCGTATGAACCGGTTGATCGACGATCTGCTGGGCCTCTCGCGCGTGGAGTTGACCGAGCATCAGCCGCCCGCCGACAGCATCGAGCTGGGCGGCCTGCTCATGCGCTTGACCGCGGCCTTCGAGCCGCGATTCACCGAGCATTCCGCGCGCCTTGAGCTTGACCTGGCACCCGATCTCCCGCTGGTGCCCGGCGACGCCGACCAGCTCGCGCAGGTGATGCAGAACCTGCTGGACAACGCGCTCAAATACGGCGGCGAGGGCGGCATTGTGCGGCTGGCGGCAGCGCGCTCCGCGCCCGGGGAGCGCTGGCCGGCACGGCCGGGTGTGCTGATGGTGGTGGCCGATCAGGGCCAAGGCATCGCGCGCGAACACCTCCCGCGTTTGACCGAGCGGTTCTATCGCGTGGACAAAGGTCGCTCGCGCGACGTCGGCAGCACGGGCCTCGGTCTCGCGATCGTGAAGCACATCGTCAACCGCCATCGCGGCCAGCTCGTGATCGAGAGCGAGGTGGGCAAGGGCACGACGGTCAGCGTGTGGTTGCCGCAAGCAGCTCACCCCGCCGCCCCCGCGGGCGCGTCGGCGACGTCCGCACCCGTCGTTGCCCCCGTCGCGCGCGCGGTGCGAAGCTCGGGGCCGCAAAAGGGGGGGAACGATAATGGCGGCTGAACGACGGACGGCGATCCTGACCGGCGCGGCGAGCGGGATCGGACGGGCCATGGCGCTCGGCCTACTCGAATCGGGCATCGGCGTGGCCGCGGTGGACCGCCAAGTCGATTGGCTGCGCGAGCTGGCCGACACGGCCTCCGAGCGCCGGCATCCGGGGGCGTTGCAGATTATTCGCGCGGACGTCTCGGAGCCGGGGGCGCCCGAAAGCATCGTGGCGCAGGCGCGCGAGCGGTTCGGGCGGATCGACGTGCTGGTGAACAACGCCGGGATCGGACAGGGCGCGGTGAAACCCGATCAGCGACGCAACCCGCTGCGGTTTTGGGAGATCACGCCCGAGCACTGGCAACGCTTCGTCGCGGTGAACGCGACCGCGCCGTTGATGATGGCGCGCGCCGTGGCCGGGCACATGCGGGAGGCCGGGTCGGGCCGGATCATCACCGTCACCACCAGTCTCGGCACCATGATCCGCGCCGGCTACGTGCTCTATGGCGCGAGCAAGGCCGCCGCCGAGGCGGCAACCGCGGTGATGGCGGCGGACCTTCAGGGCAGCGGCGTGACCGCCAACGTCCTGGTGCCGGGCGGCATGACCGATACAAGAATCCTTACCGACGAGGACGCGCCCGACCGTAGCAAGCTGATCCGCCCGGAAGTGATGGTACCGCCGCTGCTGTGGCTGATCTCCGACGCCGCCGCCTCGGTGAGCGGGCGGCGGTTCCTCGCGGTCCACTGGGATCGGTCGTTGCCGGCGGAACAGGCGGCGGAGAAATGCGACGCGCCGATCGCGTGGACCAGCATCGCGACGATGCCGATCGAACCGGATTGAGGATTCGCGCGCTCCCTGCGTTAGCGGCGGGTGACCGCCGCGCCCGGCCAGCTATAATGGCAAGAACAAGGGACCACAGGAGGGCCGTATGACCATCACCATCCGCCAGCTCCATCCGCATTTCGCGGGCGAGGTCTCCGGCGTTGACACCGCCCGGCCGCTGTCGCGCGAGGATGTCGCGGCGATCGAGGTCGGCATGGACAAATACGCCGTGTTGGTCTTCCATGACCAGCATCCGACCGACGAACAGCAAATGGCGTTCGCCCGCAACTTCGGCCCGCTGGAGCAGACCGGGGGCGGCAACATAACGCGGGCCTGTCAGCACCGGCTACCCGAGGGGATGGCCGACGTCTCCAATCTCGACCAGGACAATAAGCCGCTCGCGCGTGATGACCGGCGCCGGCTGTTCAATCTAGGGAACCAGCTCTGGCATTCCGATAGCTCGTTCCGGGCGATCCCGGCCAAGTATTCCATCCTGTCCGGCCGCCGCGTCGCCTCCAAGGGCGGCAACACCGAGTTCGCCGACATGCGCGCCGCGTACGATGCGCTGGACGACGAGACCAAGGCCGAGATCGAGCCCATGATCTGCGAGCACTCCCTGATCTACTCGCGCGGCGCACTCGGCTTCACGGAGCTGACTGCCGAGGAACGGGAAATGTTCCGCCCGGTCCGCCAACGCCTCGTGCGGACTCACCCAGTGACCGGGCGCAAGTCCCTCTATCTTAGCTCGCACATCGGCACGATCGTCGGTTGGCTGCGGCCCGAGTCACTGTCGCTGATCCGCGACCTGACGGAGCACGCGACCCAGCCGGGTTTCGTGCATGTCCACCAGTGGCAGCATTGGGATTTGGTGATGTGGGACAATCGCCAGACCATGCATCGCGTGCGGCGCTTCGATGAGAGTCAGCCACGCGATATGCGTCGCACGACCGTCGCCGGCGACGCCCCGACGGTGGAACAGCTCGCGGCTTAGCGGGCGCCGACACCCCGCTGCGGAAGAAGAAGGGGTGACGGCATCACCCCTCCGGCGGTGCAGCGACGATCGGGATTTCGCGGGTTTCGGGCTGATCTCCCGTTCCCGCCGGTTCTTCCTCCTCGGTATCGAGCGCGATGGGCGGGCTCTCCTCGCCATTGACCAACGGCCGGCGCGGCTGATGAACCTGGCCGTTCGGCTGGTTCTGTTGCGCGGCCTGGTTCATGGCGTTGAGGATGCGGAAATAGTGCTCCGCGTGTTGGAAATACCCCTCTGCCATCACCCTGTCGCCGCTGCTCGTGGCGTCGCGGCCCAGTTGCAGATATTTCTCGAACAACTGCTGCGCCGTGCCGCGAATGCGGAGGTCCGGGCCGTTACTGTCGAAAACGTGGTTGCGGTTGAGCGGAATGCCGCCGCCGTGATGACGCACCCCACCGCCGCCTCCGCCGCCGCCACCATTCCGATGACCGCGGCCACGCATACGCTTCATGTTCATTCTGTTGCCGTCGCGCCTTCCAATTGCCAGCCCGGATGATGCTGGGGACGCCCCAGGATCTTCCCGTGGAGTTCCGGCTGCCTTCCGCGGCCAGACTTCGATCCATCGACGTTGGTTCCGGCGGGCACCCGGCCGGCCACTCATCGCCCGTTACAGCGGGCGGCGACCGACTTGGCCGAGGCGCCTGGGAGCTGCCGCCAAGCGGCGATCCCCTACCACACGACGGAAGCTAGACTCCCCGTCCCGCTCTGCCAAACGGTTTTTTCACGGCAGAGCATTTCGCAGTACGAGCGCCCGGGGGATGCCGGCCAGGTCCATGCGGCAGAGCGTGGTGAGCCCGGCCGATTGCGCCAGTAACTCGACCGCCCGCGCCTGCCCCTGACCAAGTTCCAACACGACCGCGCCGTCCCGGGCGAGCAGGCGCGGCAGATCGGGTATGATGCTACGGTATGCCTCCAGTCCGTCGGGGCCCCCGTCCAGCGCACTACGCGGATCGAAGCGCGTGACCTCCGGCATTAGTCGGGGGAGGTCGCCGGTCGCGATATAAGGTGGATTGCAGAAGATCAGGTCGAACCGGCCGTTAACCGGATCGGCCCAGTTGCCGCAGGCAAAGGCGGCCCGGCCCGCCAGGCCAAGCGTCTGCGCGTTGCGCCGTGCCAGCTCGGCGGCTTGCGCCGATCGATCGAGACCCAAGCCGCGGGCAGACGGGAACTCGTGCAACGCCGCCAACAGCAAACAGCCGGTCCCTGTCCCGAGATCGAGGATGGCGTTTGGCGCCGCATGGCCCGCGAACTGCGCGAGCGCGGCCTCGATCAAGGTCTCGGAGTCCGGGCGCGGGATCAGCGTGGCGGCCGAGACCGCGAAATCAAGGCTCCAGAACTCCCGCCGGCCCAGGATCAGCGCCAGCGGCTCGCGGGCCGCCCGACGAGCGAGGAGGGCCTCGTAGCCCGCCGGCTCGACCGCCGTTTCGGGCTCGGCGAGCAAGGCTTCAGGCGTTAGTCCGAGCGAATGCGCCAGCAGCAGCCGGGCCTCCAGGCGCGGCGACTCGATCCCGGCGGTCCTCAGTCGCCCAGCACCCATCCGGATCGCCTCAGCCCTGGTCACTCCTCCGCCGTCAGCTGCGCGGCCTGGTCCTCCGCGCTGAGCGCGTCGATGAACTCGTCCAGCTCACCCTGCATGACCCGGTCGATCTTGTAGAGCGTGAGGTTGATCCGGTGGTCGGACACCCGGCCCTGGGGGAAGTTGTAAGTGCGGATCCGCTCGCTGCGGTCCCCGGTGCCGACCTGGGAGCGCCGGTCGGCCGCACGCGTCGCGTGCTGCGCCGCCCGCTGCTGCTCATAGAGGCGGGCACGCAGGATCTTCATGGCCTTGGCCCGGTTCTTGTGCTGGCTTTTCTCCTCCTGCATGGCGACGACGATCCCGCTCGGGAGATGCGTCACGCGCACCGCGCTCTCGGTCTTGTTGACGTGCTGGCCGCCGGCCCCGGACGCCCGGTACACGTCGATGCGCAGGTCCCCTTCGTCGATGTGCACATCGACGTCCTCGGCTTCGGGCAGCACGGCCACTGTGACGGTGGAGGTATGGATCCGGCCCTGGCTTTCCGTGGCCGGCACGCGCTGCACCCGATGCACGCCGGATTCGAACTTCAGCCGAGCGAACACGCCCTTGCCGGTGACCTCCGCGATCCCCTCCTTGAGCCCGCCCAACTCGGTGTCGCTGTACTCCAGGATCTCGAACCGCCAGCCCCGCAGCACCGCGTATCTCTGATACATGGCGAACAGTTCGGCCGCGAACAGCCCCGCCTCGTCGCCCCCGGCCGCGGGCCGCACTTCCAGGATCGCGGCCCGCTCGTCCGCCTCGTCCCTGGGCAGCAGCGCCACCCGGATGTCGTGCTGCAAGGCGGGGATGCGATCCTTCAGCGCGCGCAGCTCGGCCTCCGCCAGCTCCCGCATCTCCGGGTCGGCCGCCATCGCCTCGGCCTCGGCCTGGGCACGCTCGGCCACGCGCAGTTCGCCGATGCCGGCCACCACGGGCTCGATGTCCGACAGCTCCTTGGAGGCGCGGACATACGCCTCGCCCGACAAGCCCTCGGCCAGCATCGCGCGCAACTCCTCGGCCCGCGCGGCGATCCGGTCCAGCTTGGAGGGAAAGCTCATCGCAGGCGCTCGGCGACCTCCGCGAGCGGCACCGCGACCTGTTCGCCGGTCGCGAGGTTCTTCACCTGGGCCACTCCCGCCGCGAGGTCGTCCTCGCCGATCAGCACGGCCGCGCGCGCGTCGATGCGGTTGGCGCGCTCCATCCGCCGGCGCAGATTGCCGCGATACGCCATCTCCGCACGGATGCCGGCCCGGCGCAGAGCCTGGAGGAGATCAAGCGCCGCGCCCTCGGCCACGTCGCCGATCGGGATGATGGCGACGCTGGGCGGGGCGGATGGCGGCTCGGCGAGCAGCATCGACAGCCGCTCGATCCCCGCGGCCCAGCCGACGGCGGGTGTCGGCGGGCCGCCCATCTCGGCCACCAGCCCGTCATAGCGCCCGCCCGCCATCACCGTACCCTGCGCGCCGAGGCGGGTGGTGACGAACTCGAACGCGGTGTGGCCGTAGTAGTCGAGGCCGCGCACGATGCGCGGGTTTTCGCGATAGGGAACGCCGAGGTGATCCAGATGGCGCTTAAGGCCGTCGAAGAAATTGGCCGCCTCCACCGTCAGGAATCCGCCGATCGTCGGCGCTTCGGCGACAAGGGGCCGGTCGCGCTCATCCTTGCTGTCGAGTATCCGCAACGGATTGCGTTCCAGCCGCGTCTGGCTGTCGGCCGAGAGACGATCCTTGTGCCGGTTGAAATACGCGACCAGCGATTCCCGCCACGCTGCGCGGCTTTCCGCGTCGCCCAGCGTATTTAGCTCCAGCATGGTGTCGGTTGCGACACCAAGCGCGCCGAGGATGTCCCACCCGCACGCGATCACCTCGGCATCGGCCAGCGGCTCGGCCGGCCCGATCAATTCCAGGTCGATCTGATGGAACTGCCGGTACCGGCCCTTTTGCGGCCGCTCGTAGCGGAACATCGGGCCGGCATAGAACACCTTCTGTGGCAGGGTCTGGGTTAGCCCGTTGCTGACCAGCGCCCGGCACACCCCGGCGGTCGCCTCCGGCCGCAAGGTGATCGAATCCCCGCCGCGATCGGTGAAGGTGTACATCTCTTTCGTGACCACATCGGACGTCTCGCCGAGCGTACGGGAGAAAACCCGCGTGTCCTCGAAGATCGGCGTCACCCATTCGTCGAAGCCATAAAGGCCGGCGACGCGGCGGGCAGTGTCAATCACGTGCTGGTGTCGGCGCTGTTCCTCGCCGATCAGGTCGCGCGTGCCGCGAATGGGTTGAAGGTCGGTCACGCCGCTTGGGAGGGCCGGCGAGTCACGTCTCCGCGGCCGGCCAGCAATCCTTCTACCGAAATGTCTTCGTCAAGCTCCTCCCAATGCAGCCCCTTGCCCGAAATGCTGATGGTATGACGCTCGCGTTGCAATGGTGTCGCATGCGATAGGCGGGGGAACCAGGCCAACGGGACACCGAGCGTCCGCCCGTCCGAGAGATCAGCCCACATGGTATGCTCGTCGAAGCGAACACCTCTAGCCGAAATGTTCATGCCACGTCCTCGCGATCAGTTCCCGGTTGTCTTCGACAATTCGCACCAACTCGGCCTGTTTGCGGCGGCTGAAACCGGCACTCTCGGCTACGCGAGCGTTCGGAAACAGCCAAAGCTTCGCTTCTGCGCCGGTGCGCAGCGCATAAATGTGGATCGGTTCCCGTGGGCTTCCCTCGTTTGAGAAAAAATAGAACCGGACGTGCTGCTGTCTGAAGACAACAGGCATAATTGTCTACCTTTCTGTGGTATCCTTGATTAGATGTTACGGAAAATACAATGCCAATCCACTGAAGCATTCGCGTCCTCGGCTATTTCCGAATTTCCTATTCGGCCGCGACCTTCTCTGTCGCCGCAGCCTTCAGTTCGTCCGCTTTTGCTTCTATCATCTCGACGATATGCTCGATCATCCGGCCCGCCTCGATCGTGTGGTCGGTCTTGCCGGCGCGATAGACCATGTGCCGGCCTGCGCCGCCGCCGGTCACGCCGAGATCGGTCATCAGCGCCTCGCCCGGCCCGTTCACCACGCAGCCGATGATCGAGAGCGTGATCGGCGTCTCGATATGAGCAAGCCGATCCTCCAGCTCCCGCACCGTCTCGATCACGTTGAAGCCCTGGCGCGCGCAGGAGGGGCAGGAGATGACCTTGACGCCCCGGTGGCGCAGACCGAGCGCTTTCAGCAGATCCCAGCCGACCCGCACCTCCTCCTCCGGCTCGTCGGAGAGCGAGACGCGCAGCGTGTCGCCGATCCCGGCCCAGAGCAGCGAGCCCAGGCCGATGGCCGACTTCACCGTGCCCATCCGGCGTCCGCCCGCCTCGGTGATGCCGATATGCAACGGATGGTCGCAAACCTCCGCGAGCTGTTGGTACGCGGCCACGGCCAGGAACACGTCGGAAGCCTTCACGCTGATCTTGAAATCGTGGAAATCGTGGTCCTGCAAGATTTTGGCGTGATAGAGCGCGCTCTCGACCAGCGCCTCCGGGTTCGGCTCGCCATATTTCTCCAGCAGGTGCCGCTCCAAGGAGCCGGCGTTGACGCCGATTCGCATCGAGCAACCGTGATCGCGGGCGGCCCTGATGACCTCGCGCACCCGCTCGTCGCTGCCGATGTTGCCGGGGTTGATGCGCAGGCACGCCGCCCCGCTCTCGGCCGCCTCGATCGCGCGACGGTAATGGAAATGGATGTCCGCGACGATCGGCACGTCTACCTGCCGCACGATGTCCCTGAGCGCGCGCGCGCTCTCCTGGTCCGGGCACGAGACGCGGACGATATCAACCCCGGCGGCCTGGGCGCGCTCGATCTGGGCGACAGTGCCGGGCACATCGGTGGTCAGCGTGTTGGTCATGGTCTGCACGCTGATCGGCGCTCCGTCGCCTACCGGCACGCGCCCCACGTACACGCGGCGCGACTTCCGGCGGGTGACGTCCTGATACGGTCGATAGCTCATGGATCGCGCACCTTTCGGGTCTCTTGCCCTGAACTATGGGGACTGTTGCGCCGCAGTGCCACAGTGATGCGGCACACTGACACGATTTGGTAACACCCGCCGTCAGCGGTCGTTTGATGTCAGGTTGGCAAGCCTTGCTCCCGAGCCCAGGTGGCGATCGGGTCGCGCAGGCTAACCGCGCCGGCGGCACCGCGCCGGATCGTGGTTAGCACCGGGCGGAACGCGCCGAGATCGAGCCCGGCCAGCAGCGCCTTCACCGGTAACACGCCGGAGGCCGGCATCGAGAGCGTGGTCAGCCCCAAGCCCGCCAAGGTCATCGCATCGACCGGTCGCCCGGCCGCCTCGCCGCAGAGCGAGACCGGCACGCCGCGCCCGCCCTTCGCCGCTCCGGCGGCGTGCAGCAGGTGATCGATCAAATCGAGCACCGGGGGCGAGAGCAGGTCGTAGCGTCCGGCCAGGGCCGGCGCGCCCCGGTCGGCCGCGAATAGGAACTGCAGTAGGTCGTTCGAGCCGATCGAGACAAAATCCACTTCCTTCAACAACTCCGGTAGTTGCCAGAGCAGCGCCGGAATCTCCAGCATCGTTCCGACGTCCAGCCGCTCCGGGTGCGGGCTGACCCGATCGGCTTCGGCCAGCAGCAACGACCGCGCGGCGCGGAACTCGGCCACCGTCGCCACCATCGGGAACATGACGGAGAGCGGGCGGCCAGCCGCCGCCATCAGCAGCGCCCGGAGCTGCCGGCGCATGAGCGCCGGCCGGTCCAGGCCGACGCGCAAGGACCGCCACCCCATCGCCGGGTTGGCCTCTTCCGGCCCCTCCACACCGGGTAGCAGCTTGTCGCTGCCAAGGTCGAGCGTGCGGAACACCACTGGCCGCGCGCCGGCAACATCCAAGACTTCGCGAATAGAGTGCCGCCTGTTCCGCTACGTCGGCGATGGCGCCGCGCGCCAGCATCGCGATCTCGGTGCGGAACAGCCCGATCCCCTCGGCCCCGGTTGCCTCGATTTGCGTCAATTCCAGTGCGAGGCCAAGATTGAGCAGAACTCGGACGCGCGCGCCGTCGGCGGTCACGGCGAGCCGCCCGCGAAGCTTGGCCCAGCCGGCTTGTCGCAGGCTGCGCGTCTCCAGGGCCCTGGCATAGACCTGCTTCACTTCGGCATCGGGCCGCAGGATCAAGGTGCCGCCATCACCATCGAGCACCGCCTCCTCGCCAGGCTCGGCCGAGGCCACCGCGCCCCGCGTCCCGCCTAGCGAGGGAATGCCGAGGGCGCGCGCGACGATCGCGGCGTGCCCCGCTTGCGTCCCTTCCTCGATCGCCAGCCCGGCGATGCCGCAGCTATGCCATTCCAGCAACTGCGCCGGGCCAAGGCGTCGCGCCAGCAGAATGGCGCCCGGCGGGACCGAAGGGCGTTCGGAACCTTCGTCCAGCTCCGCCAGTAGTCGGCCGGCAAGATCTTCGATATCGGCGAGACGCTCGCGCAGATACGGATCGGCGATGCGGCGCATTCGATCGTGCAGCTCGCCCGCCACGCGCTGGAGCGCGGCCTCGGCCGACAGCCCGCTTCGGATCAACTCGTCGGCGCGCCGCAACCATCCCCCGTCCGCCGCGATCAGCCGATAGGCCTCCAGCACCTCGCGCGAGGCGCCGCCATCCGTCGCATCGTCGGGCATACGATCGGCGATCAGCGCATCGAGTCCGCGCTGCATCCGCTCGAATGCCGCGTGCAGCCGCTCGGATTCCGCGACCGGGTCTTCAGCCAGTAGCCGACGGGCGACCCGCCGGATCCCGTGGAGCGCCACCGGCCCGACAGCTAGCCCGCCCACCAGCGACACGCCCCGGAAAACCTGTGGGACAGTGCCGGGCAGACCTTCCTCCGTGCCAGCCGCGCCCGCGGAGGCGAGCAGCTCGGCGAGGAGCATGGACACTGTCTCCACCTCCTCGACCTCGTCGGGCGTGTAATGCCGTAGAACGCGGCTCTGTACCGCTAGCACCCCGAGAGTTCGCCCGGCGCGGCGGACCGGTACCGCCAGCATGGAGGCGAAGGGCTCCTCGTCGGTCTCCGCGCGGTAGGCGAAGGCGGGGTGGTTTTGAGCGTCGGGCAGGTTCATCACCCGACCGCTGGCGGCGCACAGGCCGATGATGCCTTCGCCCACGCGCAGCCTGGTCCGACCGATCGCCTGGGGATTGAGCCCATGCGTCGCCGCGAGTTCGAGAAGGTCGCCCTGGCGCTTGACGTAAACCGAGCAAACCTCACTTGCCAGTCCGTCGGCTACAAGATCGACCAGCTTGACCAATGGCACCGCGCCATCCGCCATCATCTCGCGCAAGCGCGCGAGCAGCCGGTGGTTCGCCATCACCTCAGCGTCAGGCGGCACCAGCGGCGATCTTGTTCCTGGCCGCGCCCGTGCGCTCGCGCTCCATCAGGGCGGCAACCGCCTGCTCGATCAGCTCGGCAATGATGGCGGCCGTCGGCTGCTCGGCGGTGACCATCCCCACGGACTGCCCCGCCATCACCGAGCCCGTCTCCACATCCCCCTCGATCACGGCGCGCCGCAGGGAGCCGGCCCAGAAATGCTCGATGTCGAGCTGGGCGGCCTCGCGGGTCAGTTCGCCTGCATGAAACCGCCGGAGCGTCTCTGCCTGATGGGCGAGAAAGCGCTTGGTCCCTTCATTGGCCAGGCCGCGCACCGGGATCACCGGGAACCGCTCGTCGAGTTGCACCGAGGGCAGCGCGTCGCGAGCGTTGGCGCGGATGAACGCCTGCTTGAACCGCGGGTGCGCGATCGACTCGGTCGCGGCGGCGAAGCGGGTTCCGAGCTGGGCGCCGGCGGCGCCCAGCTCGAGGTAGGCCAGGATCGCCTCGCCGCGCCCAAGCCCGCCGGCCACGAACACCGGCACCTCATGGAGATGCGGCAGGATCTCCTGGGCGAGCACGGTGAGCGAGACCGGCCCGATATGCCCGCCCGCCTCCGAGCCCTCGATCACTAGCGCGTCAGCGCCCGACCGCACCAGCCGGCGCGCCAGCACGAGCGCCGGAGCGAAGGCGATCAGCTTCGCCCCGCCGTCCTTAATCGCGCGCACGGCGCTAGCCGGCGGGATGCCGCCCGCCAGCACGATGTGGCCAACCCGCGCCCGCAAGCACACCTGGATCAGCTCGTCCAGCTCGGGGTGCATGGTGATCAGGTTGACGCCGAACGGGGCCTCGGTGAGCGCCTGGGTTCCGGCGATCTCGGCGGCGAGCTGCTCAGGGCCCATCGCGCCACAGGCGATCACGCCGAAGCCGCCCGCGTCGGAGATGGCGGAGACGAGATGGCGCTCGCTCACCCAGCTCATCGCCCCGCCCATCAGCGCCGCTCGGCATCCCAGGAAGCGCGTTCCGCGCTCCCAAAGCCGGTCCAGCTCCGCCTCGGCCGCGAACCGGATCGGGTCGGGAGGAATGGCGTCAGGCGGCATCGAGACCATAGGCCGTGTGCAGCGCACGCACCGCAAGCTCCGTGTACTCGGCGGCGATCAGCACGCTGACCTTGATCTCGCTGGTCGAGATCACCTGGATGTTGATCGCCTTGTCGGCGAGCGCGCGGAACATCGTGCTGGCGACCCCGGCATGGCTGCGCATTCCCACGCCAACGACGCTGATCTTGGCCACATCGGGATCGGCCAGGATCTCGGCATAGCCGACCTGAGGGCGGGTTGCGTCGAGTGCCACGCGCGCCCGCGCCAGCTCGGACTTGCCAACAGTGAACGTCATGTCCGTCGTGCCATCGGCGGAGACGTTCTGCACGATCATGTCCACGTTCACATTTTGCTCGGCCAGCGTCCCGAAGACCGCGGCGGCGATGCCTGGCCGGTCCGGCACGCTGCGCACCGTGATCTTCGCCTCGTCCCGCGAGTAGGCGATGCCGGCGATGTTCTCTTTTTCCACGATCTCGTCCTCGTCCACCACGAGCGTGCCGGGCACGTCGTGGAAGCTGGAGAGTACCTGCAGGCGCACCCCTTCGTTCATCGCCAGCTCGACGCTGCGAGTTTGCAGCACCTTGGCGCCCACCGAAGCCAACTCCAGCATCTCCTCGTAGGTGATTTTAGCGAGTTTGCGCGCCTTCGCAACGATGCGGGGGTCGGTGGTGTACACCCCGTCCACGTCGGTATAGATATCGCAGCGACCGGCCTTGAGTGCGGCGGCAAGGGCAACGGCCGAGGTGTCTGACCCGCCGCGCCCGAGCGTGGTCACGCGGTTGTCCGGTCCCAGCCCCTGGAACCCGGCCACAACGGCGACTTGCCCGGCTTGCATCCGGCGGACCAATTCGGTGCTCTCGATCCAGGTGATCCGCGCGGTGCCGTGGGCGTTGTCGGTGCGGATCGGAACTTGCCAGGCCTGCCAGGACCGCGCCTCGACGCCTATCTCTTGCAGCGCGATCGCCATGAGGCCGATGCTGACCTGCTCGCCGGTGGCAACCACGGTGTCGTATTCGCGCGCATCATGCAGCGGGGACAGGGACTGGCACCAGGCAACGAGCTGGTTTGTGGTGCCGGCCATGGCCGAGACGACGACCGCGACCTCGTGGCCCGCATCCACCTCGCGTTTGACCCGGGCGGCGGCGGCGCGGATGCGGTCGAGGTCGGCGACCGACGTGCCGCCGAACTTCATGACGATACGCATATGATGATCAGTATCGAATGGATTCTGGCCGAGCAGACATACCGGCGGCAGTGGGGAGGGGCAACATGAACACGACGGTTTCGGCGCCGGAAGTGGCGCGGTTCAACGCGATGGCCGCGCGGTGGTGGGACGCGCACGGGCCGATGCGGGCGCTGCATCGGATGAACCCCGCCCGAATCGAGTGGATCGCCCAGCGGATCAACCGTGCGTTTCCCGAGGCGAAGGATCTTCGGGTGCTCGATGTTGGTTGCGGAGCCGGCTTGGCTGCCGAGGCGCTCGCGCGCCGCGGCTTCGACGTGCTCGGCCTGGATGCGGCCGCCGAGACCGTGGCCGCAGCACGGGCGCACGCGGCTGGCCAGGCGCTTAGCCTTGCCTACCGGGTTGGCGCGCCGGAGGCGGTTCGAGCCGAGGGCCTACGCTTCCCGGTGGTGACCGCGCTCGAGGTCATCGAGCACGTGCCGGACCCGGAGGCATTCCTTGGAACGCTCGCGGCCCTGCTGGAACCGGGCGGGCTGGTGTTCCTCTCCACTCTGAACCGAACCGCCCTGTCCTTCCTGGCCGCCAAAATCGGCGCGGAATATGTCCTGCGCTGGCTGCCGGTCGGCACGCATGACTGGGAGAAGTTCATCACTCCGGCCGAACTGGCGGCCAAGCTGCGACGTGCCGGGCTGCGGGTGACGGATCTCGCCGGCCTGACGCCCGAGCCACTGAGCGGCCGTTGGCGGGTCAGCCGCAACCTCAACGTCAACTACCTGATGGCGGCGGTGTCCTAAATTTAGCCCCGGCTGGCATGGCCCGCGTTCCCTGGCTTGTGACTGAACCCCTGGCATCGGCTGCAACCCGGCCTGGATCGGACGGGTTCCACCCTCGTCTGCCTGCAAATCGCTGTGGCAGAGCGCTTTCTAAACGTCAGGAGATGTTCATGATTAAGCTACGATACGTCGCTACTGTGTTGGCCATCGGCGCGCTCGGCGCCGGGCCCGCGTTGGCGCAGAACGGCACGGGCTACAACGGTCAGATGGGCTACAATGGCCAGCAGAATTACAATGGTGAGCAAGGCCAGCAAGGATATAATGGCCAACAGAACTTCAACAACACGGCCAATGGCCTTGCGGAGCTGACCCCCGACACCGTTGCGCAGCTTCAGTCCCGGTTACAGCGGATGGGCTTTTATCACGGCAACATCGATGGCCAATGGGGGCCCGAGACCAGCGATGCTTTGGCAGACTTCCAGCACGCGCATGGCCTGCAAACGACCGGCAACCTGAACTTGCCCACCATCCGTGGGCTCGCGATGCTTGAGGGCCAGGGCGGCAATAATCAGGGCTCCAATCAAGGTTATAATCAGGGGATGAACAACAACGGTCCTAACCAGGCCTATAATCAAGGTAAATCAAGGCTACAATCAGGGCATGAACAACCCCAACCAGGAATATAACCAAGGCTCAAATCAGGGCTATAATCAGGGTTCGAATCAAGGCTACAACCAGGGTATGAACAACCCCAATCAGGGCTATAACCAGGGCCAAAATAATCAAAGCTACAATCAGGGCATGAATAATACGCCTAACCAGGACAACGGCACTTCAGCCAACAATGACATGAACCAGAACGGCAACTCCGGTTCCAACAACGGCTACAACACAGCTAACGGAAGCAACCAAAACCAATGATCTAATACCATAGAACTAATTGATACGACGCCTCCCGCCGTCATCCTCGGCGAATGCCGAGGATCCACGACTGACTCCGGGTGGAGAAGTCGTGGATGGTCGGCCTTCGCCGACCATGACGAGGAGTCGCTGGTATAATCGCGCCGGGCACAAGTGCGCTCCGGCCGACCGCCTGTTCCTTGAAAGGTGGAATGAAAGGAGCGCAGAACCCCTCAGCCGTCCGCGCGCGGAACCCAGGGCACGCGGGATACGGCGATTCCCTCATCGGCCAAGGCTTCGGCCTGATCCGGCGTGGTCTCGCCGTAAATCTCGCGATGCTCACTCTCGCCGCGATGGATGCGCCGAGCCTCTTCGGCGAAGCGGTTGCCGACATAGTGGCAGTTCCGCTCCACCTCGGCTCGCAGCCGCTGGAGCATGGCGCGGACATGGTCGGGCAGCTTGCCTGTTACAGCTTCCGACGTCGGCTGATCGCTTGCCGGAGCCGCGCTTGCCGGGGCTGCGCCGCTCGGCGGCTCGTTCGAGGCTGGCCGAGCGGGCGCCGTCTGCCGCTTGGCCAGGGCAGGCGCCATCATCGCGCGGCCGACCCGAACATCACCGCAGGTCGGGCAGGCTACCAGCCCGCGCTCAGACTGCTGATCGAAGGCCTGGCTGTCCTTGAACCAGCCGTCGAATTCGTGGTCCTGGCCGCACCGCAATTGGTAGTGGATCATATCCGACCTGTCGAAGTTACTCGCCCGTAGCTATCTGACCCAGGCTAGCACTCAGCGCAAGCGAGTGCCAGAAACCATGGCCCTCAGGCACCAAGCATTCGATCAAGCTTGCCTGCCGCCTCGATCGCCGCAAGTTCGTCGGAGCCGCCCACATGCCGGCCGCCAATGAAAATCTGGGGCACCGTGGTCTGCCCGCCCGAGCGGCGAATTGCCTCCTGGCGCGCCGCGCTGCCGGTGGGTGCGTCGATTTCCCGCACCGGCACGCCCTTGGCGTTCAGAAGCCGCAGTGCGCGGGAGCAGAACGGGCAGAACATTTGGGTATAGATCTCGACCTCGGGCATGGCTCACTCCTCGCCCCTTAAGCGGCAAGCGGCGGCGGCCGACGCCGCGCCTGGACCTGAATTTCGTCGGTCGCCGGCGCGAAACAATAGCCGTCGCGGCTGTCACTGGCGCGGGTCGGGCACGCGGGCAACCGCCAGCACATCGACCGCGACGGCACCGGCGGCTCTGAGAGCGGCCGCGCAGGCGTTGGCGGTAGCGCCCGAGGTGAGAACGTCATCGACCAGCAGCACGCGCCGGCCGACAATCCGCTCGGCTCGGCGCGGCCGCACCGCGAACGCGCCGTCCACCTCGGCGGCGCGCTCGGCCGCGCTCATGCCACCGAGCGCGGCCGTGGCTCGGCGGCGGATCAGGGCATCAGGCAGCGCCGGTCGGCTGCTCCGTCGCGCCAGCTCGCGCGCAAGCAGCGCCGCCTGGTTGTAGCGGCGACGGAACAGCCGCGTCCGGTGCAGCGGCACCGGCACGATCAGCTCCGCCTCGCGGAGCAGCGCCGCCCCGGCACGCGCCATCATAGCGGCGAGCGCTCCCGCCAGCTCCGCCCGGTCGGCGTGCTTCAGCGGGAGTACCAGCCGACGCGCCGCGGCATCGTAGCGCAGGGCGGCGCGGGCGCGTTCGAACAGCGGGGGGGCGAGGCGGCATCGCTCGCAGGTAAGCTCGGGGCCGGCTTGCGCACGCGCACCGTAAGGGGCGCCGCAGACCACGCAACAGGGCTCGGTGACAAAGCCGGTGCGGCGGAAGCAGTCCGGGCAGAGCAGGCCCGGCGCATCGACCGGCCGATCGCAGGCGATGCAGGCCGGCGGCAGCACCACATCGAGGGCCGCGCGCCCGGTCCGCAGCACGCCGTCCGCGAAGCGCCCCAGCAAGTCAGCCGTCCTGGGCAACGCCGAACCGCACCGTGCGGTCACGGGCGATCTCGTTCACCAGCTCAACCTCCCAGGCGAGATAGGCCCGCATCGCCGCTTCCACGCCCGAGTTGCGGTCATACGGGCGGAGATAGCAGTCGACGCAAGCCGCATCGGGCGGCACCTCGCGGTTCCGCGCGAGCGGCCGGCCGGCGGCGCGCCAAGCGGCGGTCCCACCCTCCAGCGCGGCCACATCGGCCCCCGTGAGCCCGGACAGCTCCGCCACTGCGAGCCGGGCCAATATCCCGTCTGGCGAGGTGACGACGACATGCGAGGCGGCGGCGAGGCGCGGGCGCAGCAGTCCCAGCCGCGCGCGCAGGCCCCATACCGCGCCGGGAATATGGCCCTCGCGATACTCGACACTGCGTGCGAGATCGACTACCGCGCAGCCCGTTCCCGCGTCCAGCAGTGCCGCGAGCCGGACGACATCGATCGAGGCCACCGGGGCGGCCAGCTCCGGGATGGGCGCCAGCGCCGTGCCCGACCCGCGAACCTCGTCCAGCCCGCCTTCCACCACGAACACGTCGCGATGCCCCATCAAGCGCAGCCAGGCTCCCGTCATCCGCGCGCGCACGCCGGCATCGTCGAGCAGCACGATCCTCGCGTTGCGCGCCGCGATCCATTGATCGGTGGCCTGCACAAGCTGGCCTCCCGGCGCGTTACGGCTGCCCGGGCGATGGCCGGAACGGAACTCCGAAGGGTCGCGCACGTCGAGCAGGTAGAGCGTGCGGTCCGGGTCTTCCTCGAACCGGGCGAGGTCGAGGGCACCAATCACGCCGACGCCCGCGTCCTCAGCGAAGGTCTTGGCGCGCGCCAGGGCGAGCGCGGCGGTTTTCGGGGTGCCGGCAGGATAACGTTCGGTACGGCCGCGGGCGCAGGCGAACCCCGCCAGCTCCCAGCCCATCGTGCCGTTGCGCAGCGCGAGCACTTTATTGGGGATGCCCGCTCGCCGCAGGCTTTCCGCACCCATGATGCTCCGGGTGCGGCCGGCGCAATTCACGACTACAAGCGTCTCGGGATCGGGCGCGATGTCGCCGATCCGGTACGCCAGCTCGCCCCCCGGCACGTTGATCGCGGACGGAATCGACATGCGCACGAACTCCTCGTGCGTGCGGCTGTCGAGCAGCACTATCTTACGTCCTTGGTCGAGCCAGGCCTTCAGCGCGGGCGGATCGACGCTTTCCGTGCCGTAATGATGCTCGACCCATTCGCCGAACGCCTTGGAAGGCACATTGATGCCGCTGAACAGCACGTAGCCGGCCCGCGCCCAGGCCGCGGTGCCGCCGTCCAGCACGTAGACATCGGTGCAGCCATCCTCGGTGAGCCAGGTCGCGAGGCGCTCGGCGAGACCCTGGCCATCGTCCACGCAGACGACCCGCGCCGATCTGCGCGGCAGCAGCGCCCGGGCGCGGACCTCGCGCTGCGACAGCGGGCACGGCACCGCCCAGAACAGATGCGAGGCGCCGAATTCGCCTTCCTCCCGTGCGTCGAGCACGGCCAGCTCCTGCCCGTCGGTCAGCCAGGCGTGCAGGGTGGGAGCGTCGATCCGGTCCATTCTCCTATTATGCGCGTCCCCAGGTGCCGGGCGCCATGTCGTTCTTGGCAGAGTCCCGTCGGCGGGCGCAGATGGCGGGCATGAGCGGCGCGATGGAGATGTTCGACCGGCGGGCCGTGCGGCTGCACCGCGACCGCGCAGTTAGGCATGTGGGCCGGGTCGCCGACCTGCTCCGCGCGATCGCCGAGCGGCTGCTTGACCGGCTGGACGACACCACGCGCACATTCAGCCACGGGCTCGACATCGGAGGGCGCGGCGTGGTGGCCCCGCTGTTGCGGGCTCGCGGCATCGAGGCCGTCAGCGCCGACCTCTCGCCCGGCATGGCGGCGCTAAATGGCCGTCTGGCGGTGGCGGCTGACGAGGAGTTCCTGCCCTTCGCCCCGGCGAGCTTCGATCTGGTGGTGGCGAGCATGTCGCTGCATTGGACCAACGACCTGCCGGGCGCGCTGATCCAGCTCCGCCGGGCGCTGCGCCCGGACGGGCTGTTTCTGGCAAGCTTGCCCGCGCTCGGCACGCTCAGCGAACTGCGTCGCGCGCTCACCGAGGCCGAGATAGCACTTCGCGGCGGCGCCTCGCCGCGCGTATCGCCCTTCCCGGAGCTGCGCGACTGCGCCGCGCTGCTTCAGCGCGCGGGGTTCGCGGGGCCGGTAGCCGATGTCGAGGACATCAGGCTCATGTATGCCGACCCGCTGGCGCTGCTCCACGAATTGCGCGCCGCGGGCGAGGCCAACGCGACCCGGCTGCGCGACCGGCGCATCCCGCCCCGCGCCCTGTTCGCCGCCGCGCTCGCGTCGCTGCCGGCCGAAGCGGGGCGTATGCCGGCTACCCTGCGGCTGGCGGTGCTGACCGGCTGGGCGCCGCTGCTCGATGCTAGCTTGTAGTCGGCTGAAAGAACCAAGCCCGTGGCGAGCCGTTCAGGTTCGATACGGCCACCTCTGAACAGGAAGGATGAGCCATGCGACAGCTTTCAGCCTATCCCGTACTGATCGCGCCCGGATTGAGCACGGCTGCGCGCGTGGGGCTGGTATGCGCCATTACCTCGGCCGGAGTGGCCGGAGGCGCGTTCGCGCAGCTTCCGGCCAATCCGCGGGCCAACCCGCCCACCCCGGCGCGCCCGCCGGCCACGGCCCAGGAAAACCCGACCACGCCGCCCGAGGAAATCGCCCCACCCGCCAATGGCACCGGCAAATCCAGCGGCGCGAATACCGCGCTCGGCAATGCCCATACCGGCGTCCTGCATCCGCCAATGAATGTCGATCCGGGGATCAAGCTGCCGACCCCCGCGCCGCAGAAGTTCCCGATGCCGGTGATCCCCCCGCCTGGCACCAAGGGAAACCAGCCGAACGTGGTGCCGAAGTAAGGTTTCTGCCGCAACGAGGCCGATCCAGCCGGACCTCAGGAATACCGTGCTCGCCGGCGGACGCTATACAGACCGGGCTGGTCCGGACCATGATCGCGCCGCATCAATAAAGGGGAGGCACGCCAATGCCCATCATCACCACCAGCAATCCGCCCGGTGTACGGGAGCCCGCGACGCGCTACTCTCATGGCGTCCTGGTCCAAGGCGCGGAGCGCCGGCTAGTCATCTCCGGCCAGGTGGGCCTGGCGCCGGACGGCACCGTGCCCTCGACCGGCGAGGGCCAGATCGCCCAGGCGTTCGCCAATTTGCGCATCGTGCTCCAGGCGCACGGCATGGGCATCGGCAACGTCGTCAAGACTACCGCATTTCTGACCGACCGCGCGCTGCTCGGCCCGTTCCGCGCCGCCCGCGACGCTGTGTTCGCCGAGCACGCGCCCGCTTCCACCTTGCTGTTCGTCGCCGGCCTCGCGGACCCGCGCTGGATGGTGGAGATCGAGGCCGAGGCCGCCGCCTGACCACAAGGAGGGATCGGCGATGACATATGATGCGATCGTCGTCGGAGCCCGGTGCGCCGGGGCGCCGACCGCTATGCTGCTTGCGCGCCGCGGCTATCGGATCCTGCTCGTGGATGCAGGCCGCTTCCCGGGCGACTTCCCGCTGTCAACGCATCTCATTTGGCAATCGGGGGCCGCACGCCTCGGTCGATGGGGCCTGCTCGATGCGGTCGCCGGCTGCGGCTGCCCGCCCATCCGCCGCTGTGACTTGGATCTCGGCCCGATGACGCTGGTAGGCGAGCCGCCCGGCGAAGAAGGCGTGCTCGACGCCTATTCGCCCCGTCGGATCGCGCTCGACCAAATCCTTCTCGATGCCGCGATTCGGGCGGGGGTCGAGTTTCGCGAGCGCAGCAGGGTCGTGGACCTCCTGCGCGACGACGACCAGGTGACGGGGATCCGCGCCGAGACGGACGGGGCCGGCTTCACCGAGACCGCGCGCATCGTGATCGGCGCGGACGGGCCGCATTCCCGAGTGGCGCGCTCAGTCGATGCGGTCGCCTACAACACAAGACCACCGCTGCAAGCTTCTAACGCCCCACCACAGGCCTCTAATTCGCCTTCAACTCGCGCCCTTTGACCCGCCGACGCCGGACATGGCTCGGCTGTTCGCGGCGCTTGCCGGCAATCGGGCCGCAACTGATAGTTTCCTGGGTGTGTTCGCCCAGACCGTCTCCCGCGCCGCGTTTTTTCAGCCCTGATAATCTCCAGACCATAATGGTCTAGCTTATTACTCTTTTCCGCCCACCCGAAACCTCAGGAGGAAGCCCTTGCTGCTCTACAACTCGATCGGCCCCAACCCGAAGACCGTGCGCATGTTCATGGCCGAGCGCGGGATCGAACTGCCCATGCAGGAGGTCGATCTCCGCAGCGGCGAGAACCGCCAGGAGGCGCATCTCGCTCGGAACCCCTTCGGGCAGTGTCCCGCGCTGCAACTCGACGACGGCAAGTTCCTGGCTGAGATCACCGCGATCTGCGAGTACCTGGACGAGAAGTTTCCCGGCCCGAGTCTGATCGGTGCCACGCCCGAGGAACGCGCCGAGACCCGCATGTGGGCGCGACGCATCGATCTCAACATCCTGGAGCCGATGGCCAACGGGTTCCGCTTCGGCGAGGGCCTCAAGATGTTCCAAAACCGCATCCACTGCATCCCGCAAGCATCCGCCGACCTCAAGCAGACCGCCCAGGAATGGCTGGGCCGGCTCGACAAGATGATGGAGGGCAAGCAGTACGTGGCCGGCAACCGGCTGACGCTTGCCGACCTCCTGCTGTTCGCGTTCGTCGATTTCTTCGCCGGCGTCGGCCAGCCGATCAATCCCGAATACCGCAACATCATCGCCTGGCATGAACGCATGAAGGCGCGGCCCTCGGCTTCGGCCTGAGCGGGGGCGAACTACATACGGTACTTCCCGGCGGCCCGTCGCCGCCGACGAGGTAAACCGGAACAGGAGCGCGGGCGGTGCGGATCGGGGTTCCCAAGGAGGTCAAGACCCACGAATACCGGGTGGGATTGACCCCGGCGGGAGTGCGGGAGCTGGCCGGGCATGGCCATCAAGTGCTGGTGGAACGTGGCGCGGCGACGGGCATCGGCATCGCCGATACCGCTTATGCCGCGGCCGGGGCGGCGATTGGCGGACAGCGCCGAGGAGGTGTTCGCCGCCGCCGACATGGTGATCAAGGTGAAGGAGCCACAGCCGGCGGAAATCGCCCGGCTGCGCGCCGGACAGGTGCTGTTCACCTATCTCCACTTGGCCGCGGACCGGGTGCAGACCGAGGGCCTGCTGCGGTCCGGCGCGACCTGCATCGCCTATGAGACCGTCACCGACCCGCGCGGGACGCTGCCGCTATTGGCGCCGATGAGCGAGGTGGCCGGGCGGATGTCGGTCCAAGTCGGCGCCCACTGCCTGGAAAAAGAGCAGGGCGGAGTCGGCATCCTGCTCGGCGGCGTGCCGGGGGTGCCGCCGGCCAAGGTCGTGGTGCTGGGCGGCGGAGTGTCCGGCACCAATGCCGCGCGCATGGCGGTCGGGCTGGAGGCGAGCGTCACGATCATCGACAAATCGCTCCCCCGGCTGAAGGAGCTGGATTTGCAGTTCGGCCCGCGCGCCACCACGCTGTTTGCCACCGCCCATGCGATCGAGCAGGCGGTGCTGGCCGCCGACTTGGTTATCGGGGCCGTGCTGGTGCCCGGGGCGGCGGCGCCGAAACTGGTCAGCCGCGAGATGGTGCGCGCCATGCGCCCGGGTTCGGTGCTGGTCGATATCGCCATCGACCAGGGCGGCTGCTTCGAGACCAGCCGGCCGACCAGCCATTCCGAGCCGACCTTCGTGGACGAGGGTGTGGTGCATTATTGCGTGACCAACATGCCGGGCGCGGTCGCGCACACCTCCACCTTCGCGCTGACCAACGCCACCCTTCCGTTTGTGATCGCGCTCGCGGAGACGGGCTGGCGGCAGGCGATCGCGGACGACCCTCACCTGCGCGCCGGGCTGAATATCCACGGGGGGAAGGTCACGCATGTCGCGGTGGCGCGAGATCTGGGCTTCGATCATGTCGCGGCGGAGACACTGCTCGCGGCCTAACGGTTACGGACCATACGAAAGGACAGGGAATGAGCGATCCGGAAATCGTCGCGTTGCGGGAGAAGCTCGCGCAGCGGCTGCGCTCGCCGGATCTCGGGCAGCGCCGCCGCGAGTTCGACATGTTCGCCGACATGTACCCCACCGCCGCCGATGTGGCCGTGGAGCCGGTGAGCGCCAACGGCGTGCCGGCGGAATGGACCTCCACCCCGGACGTGAGCCGCGAGGATGCCATCCTGTACTTGCACGGCGGCGGTTACGTGATTGGCTCGTTGGCGAGCCATCGGCACATGGTTTCAGAGGTTGGCCGCGCGGCCCGGGCGCGCACGTTGGCGCTGCACTACCGGCTAGCGCCGGAGAACCCGTTCCCGGCGGCGGTCCAGGACGCACTCGCCGGCTATCGCTTCCTGCTGTCGCAGGGCCTCCAGCACGGCCGGATCGCTATCGCCGGCGATAGCGCCGGCGGCGGCTTGGTCGTCGCGGCCATGGTCGCGATCCGCGATGCCGGCCTGCCGCAGCCCGCTTGCGGCTGGGCCATCTCGCCCTGGACCGACATGGAGGGCGTGGGCGAGAGCATGAGCGCGAACGCGGAACGCGATCCAATCGTGGAGAAGGATTTGTTGCTCGAATTGGCGCGAGACTATCTCGGCGGCGCCGACCCGCGCTCGCCGCTGGCCGCGCCCATTTACGCCGATCTTAAGGGGATCGCGCCACTTCTGATCCAGGTCGGGTCGGTCGAGGCACTGCTGGACGACGCGATCCGCCTGGCGCGCGCGGCCGGGGCGGCCGATGTGGCGGTGGACCTGCAAATCTGGCCGGAAATGCTGCACGTCTGGCATCTGTTCCATCTCGATCTCAAGGCCGGGCGTCGGGCGATCGAGGTGGGCGGCGAGTTCGTCCGCGGCATGACCGGAGGCGCGCGGAGACGGTGAGCTTCCGCTCGATTTACCGGCACGGTTTCGCCCGCGTCGCGGCCTGCACGCTCCGCGGCGCGCTCGCCGACCCGGCGGCGAACGCCGCTGCGATCCTGCGGGTCGCGCGGGAGTGTCACGACCGGGCGGTGGCGGTCGCGGTGTTCCCGGAACTCGCCCTTTCGGCCTACGCCATCGACGACCTGCGGATGCAGGACGCATTGCTGGACGCGGTCGAGCAAGCGGCGGCGGCGATCATCGAGGCGTCGCGCGAGCTGCTGCCGGTGCTATTCGTCGGTGCCCCGCTGCGCCATCACGGGCGGGTTTACAACACGGCGCTGGCGATCCATCGCGGGCGCCTGCTCGGCGTGGTGCCGAAAGCGTATTTGCCCAATTATCGGGAGTTCTATGAGCCGCGGCAATTCGCCGCCGGCGCCGGATGGCGCGGAGCGATGGCGACGGTCGCGGGGCGATCCGCGCCGTTCGGCCTCGATCTGATGTTCGCCGCCGAGGACATCCCCGATCTCGCCGTGCATGTCGAGATCTGCGAGGACTTTTGGGTTCCGGTGCCGCCAAGCTCGCTCGCGGCGCTCGCGGGGGCCACGGTGCTGGTCAACCTGTCGGGCAGCCCGATCACCATCGGCAAGGCGGACACGCGCCGGCTGCTCTGCCAATCCCAATCGGTCCGCTGCCTCGCGGCCTATCTCTATGCCGCCGCTGGCGAGGGCGAATCGACCACGGACGTTTCCTGGGACGGCCAAGCCACCATCTTCGAGAACGGCACCAAGCTCGCCGAGACCGATCGGTTTCCTTCCGGCGACCGGATCGCGGTGGCCGACATCGATCTTGACCTGCTCCGCCAGGAGCGGATGCGGATGGGGACGTTCGACGACAACCGCCGCGCGCTGGCGCTCGGCGAGTATCGGCGCATCGGCTTTCGGGTCGAGCCACCGGCCAGCGACGTGGGCTGCGAGCGGGCGGTGGAGCGGTTCCCGTTCGTGCCCGCCGAGCCAGCGCGGCTCGCGCAGGACTGCTACGAAGCCTACAATATCCAGGTCTCGGGCCTGACGCAGCGGTTGCAGGCGGCGGGGATCAAGCGCGCGGTGATCGGGGTTTCCGGCGGCCTCGATTCAACCCAGGCGTTGATCGTCACCGCGCAGGCGTTCGACCGGCTGGACAGGCCGCGTGACGAGATCATGGCCTTCACCATGCCCGGCTTCGCCACCAGCGATGCGACCAAGGCCAACGCACTGGCGCTGATGCGGGCGCTCGGCGTGACCCATCGCGAGCTGGACATTCGCCCGTCGGCGCGGCTGATGCTGGAGGGGCTGGGACATCCGTTCGCGCGCGGCGAGCCGGTGTACGACGTCACGTTCGAGAACGTGCAGGCCGGGCTGCGCACCGACTATCTGTTCCGCCTGGCCAACCAGCACGACGGTATCGTGATCGGCACCGGCGATCTGTCGGAGCTGGCGCTCGGCTGGTGTACCTACGGCGTGGGCGATCAGATGTCGCACTACAACGTCAATGCCGGGGTGCCGAAGACGCTGATCCAGCACCTGATCCGCTGGGTGATCTCGTCCGCGCAGTTCGAGCCCGACGTGCTGGCGACACTCGATTCGATCCTGCACACGGAGATATCGCCCGAGCTGGTCCCGGTGGCAGCGGGCGAGACGCCGCAGAGCACGGAAGCGAAGGTGGGGCCGTACGCGCTGCAGGATTTCAATCTGTTCTACACGCTGCGCTACGGGTTTCGTCCGTCGAAGATCGCGTTCCTCGCGGCGCGCGCCTGGGAGGACGCGGGACGCGGCGAATGGCCGCCCGGGTTCCCGGCCGAGCGCCGGCAGGAGTATTCCTTGGCCGAGATCCGGCTTTGGCTTGCCGTGTTTCTCCAACGGTTCTTCGCGTTCAGCCAGTTCAAGCGATCGGCGCTGCCGAACGGGCCGAAGGTGGTGGCGGGCGGGTCGCTGTCTCCACGCGGCGACTGGCGCGCGCCCTCCGACGGCAACGCGAGGGCGTGGCTGGCCGAGCTGGAGGCCAATGTTCCGGAGAACTGAGCGGCGAACGAATTGCACGATTGGGTCAATGGCGCCGGCCGCCGATGAACCAGGCAGGGAACGTGCTATTTCTTACGTTCACCACATGTTCGGAGCCGGTCAATGTCCGTCTTGAGCCCTGAAGGCGACCTCCGTGGCTGAAGAACGCGCGACCCTTGGAATGCCCCCGATCGCGCCGGCCCCGGTGGCTCCGGCCGGCAAGCCAAGCCAAAGCACCCTCACCAGCATCGTCGTCGGCGTGGTCGTTATCTGCGCCCTTTACTTCGGCAGCGAAGTACTGCATCCCCATCACCCTGGCGGTGCTGCTGAGCTTCGTGCTCAGCCCGCTGATGGAGCTGCTGCGCCGCATCTGGGTGCCTCGCGTGGTCGCCGCGCTGCTCGCTGTCCTGATCGCGATCGGCGTCATCATCACACTGGGTGGCATCATCGGCACCCAGATCGCGGGGTTGGCGGGACAGGTTCCACAATATCAGACACAGATTGAAACGAAAGTCGAGTCGCTGAGGAAACTCATCGGGACCGACCTCGCAAGCCGCATCAGCGCTTTGACGCACAAGATCGAAAGCGTGGGGGCGGCGCCCCAGCAGGCGGCGCCGACACAGCCAACACAGCCGGCGCAATCGCCCGGCGGGTCGGGGACTTTGGAGCCGCCGGGGGGAGCCAAACCGGTCCCGGTAGTCATCACCCAAACACCCGCTTCGTCCGCGCTGGAACTCAGCCGGCGCATCCTGGAGCCGATCATCGGCCCGATCGCGAACCTGGGCATTATCCTGGTGGTCGCGATCTTCACTCTTCTGCAAAAGGATGACCTCCGGGACCGGCTGATCCGCCTGTTCGGATCAGGCGACCTACATCGCGCCACCGCCACGATGGACGATGCCGGGCGGCGCTTGACGCGCTACTTCCTTACCCAGCTCGGCATCAACTGCAGCTTCGGCGCCATTGTCGGCATCGGGCTATTCTTCATCGGCGTCCCGAGCCCCGTGCTCTGGGGCGTGCTCGGCGCTCTGCTGCGGTTCGTGCCCTATATCGGCTCCTACATCGCGGCGGCGTTGCCGATCCTCCTGGCCGCCGCCGTGGGACATGGCTGGGGCATGGCGCTCTGGACGGCGCTGCTCTACCTCGTGACCGAGTTGATCATGGGCCAAGCGGTGGAGCCGATGGTGTATGGCCATAGCACCGGCCTCTCACCATTCTCCGTCATCATCGCGGCGATCTTCTGGACGTGGATCTGGGGGCCGATCGGGCTCATCCTATCCACCCCGCTCACGCTCTGCCTGGTCGTGCTCGGTCGGCATGTCGAACAACTGGAGTTCCTCGACATCGCGCTCGGCGACCGGCCGGCGTTGACGCCGGTGGAGAATTTCTACCAGCGGATCCTGGCCGGCGACCCCGACGAGGCGGAGGAACACGCCGAGCGTTTCCTCGCCCAGCATTCGTTGTCCGCGTATTATGACGAGGTCGCGCTAGAGGGTTTGCAGCTCGCGGCGGCCGACGCGAACAGGGGTGTGCTGACCCACCACCAGGCTGAGCGGATCAAGACTACGGTCTTGGAACTCGTCCATGACCTCGCCGATCACCCGGATGCGGACCCCCCAGCCGGAAAAGAGGACGAGACGGTCGCGGGCAAGCCGCTCGATCAGAAGGCCACTCCCGAGGGCCCATCGTCTCCCGATACGGACCAATTGTCACCCGAATGGCAGGCCGATAACTCCGTTCTATGCATCGCAGGCCGGGGGCCGCTTGACGAGCCGGTGTCGGCCATGCTGGCGCAACTCCTAGACAAGCATGAGATCGGTGCTCAATTGATCGCCCACGAGGCCGTTTCGCGCGCACGGATCGCGACGCTCGATCCCCAGGGCACGGTCATGGTGTGCGTTTCGTATCTGGATATCAACGGCAGCCCCGCTCACCTCCGATTCCTGATCCGGCGAATCAGGGAACGCCTACCCAAGGCGCTGATCCTGATCGGCTTCTGGTCGCCGGAAGACCCATTTCTGAGGGACCAGGCTGCACGCCGGGCGATCGGAGCTGATTACTATGTCAGTTCGATCCGGGAGGCGCTGGATGCCTGCTTGGCCGTCGCTCGCGATGGGACCGAAACGGCGGCCCCGCGCCAGACCCGTCTTCAAGTCGTCCAACGCCCGGTCGGGTAGGATCGGCCGCGCGGCTGACCGTTGCCTCACATCAGGAACACGCCTTTGCCCGTCGTCTGCGTGTCGAATCGCCGATATGCCTCGTCGGCCTGATCCAACTTCCAGCGATCGGTGAACAGCCGATCGACCGGGATCTCGCGCTCCACGATGAAGCGCGCGCATTCGGACTGACCGATCACCGAGAAAGTCCATGACCCGACCATCGTGAGCTGTTTGCGCAGCACGTCCGGGCTCACGTCGATGGTCACGTCTCTCTGCTCGCCCACGAAGCACATCGTGCCCCACACCTTGGCGCTGCGGATCGCCGAGATCCGTCCCTCGGGCGCGCTCGACGTATCGAGCGTCAGGTCCGCCCCACGCCCATGCGTGAGGTCTTTCACCGCGCCCACCGGATCGTTGGAGCGTGGATCGACCACCGCGTCCGCCCCGAACTCCTTGGCGCGCGCCAGCCGCTCGGGGCTGATGTCGAGCGCGATCACCCGCGCCCCCATTGCCTTGGCGAGCTGAGTGGCCGACAGCCCCACCGGCCCCTGGCCGAAGATCGCGATGGTGTCGTTGCCGGAGAGGTTGATGCGCCGCAGCGCGCCCCACGCGGTGCCGGTGCCGCAGGAAATCGCCGCCCCAGCCTCGAACGACAGCTCATCCGGGAGCGGCACCAGCGTATTGGCCGGCACGCGGAGATACTTGGCGTGCCCGCCATGCGCGTTGTTGCCGTACACCTTCACCGGCACTTCCTGGCAAAGCTGCGACCAACCGGAGCGGCAATGCCCGCAGCGGGTGCAGCCTTGGTAGTGATGCACCATGACCCGCGCGCCGATCGGGGCGTCCTGCTCGGTCACGCCGGGGCCACGCGCCGCCACCACGCCGCAGGGCTCGTGTCCGGCGATCACCGGGTTCGGATTGGCGGGCAGGCCGCCGACGCTCCCGCTGCCGCCTTTCGGCCGGCGGTACTGGTGCAGGTCGCTGCCGCACATCCCCGACGCCTTCATCTCGATCACCACCTCGCCGGCGCCCGGCGTGGGATCGGGGAACTCCATGAGTTCCAGCTCGCGCCCCCCGGTGAAGACAATGCCTCGCATGGCGTTTCCTCCGTCATCGCGTTCAGGCGCCAGAGCCTAGACTGGAGGCCCACCACGGGCCAGGTGCCCCGGTGCCGCGCCGGCGGCTCGAAGTCGCTGTGAGCCTGCCCCGTATTTTTTGCTTCTCGGTCGGCTGTCCGATATAATTACAAGCGATAAAGGAAGGTCGAGCATGATTCGCGTTGCCCGGTTTAGCTGACAAGCTACGGTTAAGAGTGCGACGGAGGGACGAGCGGTGCGACTGCGCGGGGTCATGGCCGACCGCGGACCGCCTGCCTGGTCGCTCGGGCAAGCCGAGCTACAACATGGCGGCTGTCGATCCGACGCGCGAAGACTGTCGCGGCCGAACTGGTGCGCGACGGGGTGCCAGGCAATGCAATCGCCATCCGGGCTTCGGCGAGACACATTTGCTGGTGCCGACCGGCCCCCGGCGTGCGCGAGCCGCAAAACCGCCGGGTCGAGATCGTCATTCGCTGACCACCGCAGCTTGCAGGAGATCCAAGACATGAAAGCTCCGACCCTGGTGGCCATCGCTCTTGCCGCCACGATCGCCGGCGTGCCGGCTTGGGCGCAGAACGCCAATCCTCCTTCCGGCTCATCGACACCGCAGCAGCCGGCGGCGAGCACGGGTGAGATCGGCACCGCCACGGTTAGCCCGACCGGCATCCCCGCGTCGCAGCGCAACCCGCTGCTCACCGACAGCGGCGATGTGCGGATTGGCAAGATGATCGGCACCAACATCTACAACAAGGCCGACAAGCAGATTGGCAGCGTGGATGGCGTGGTCGCAAGCCGCAGCGGGCAGCTGCAGGTGATCATTGCCACCAACAACAAAAAGGTGGCGGTGCCGTGGGACAAGGTGTTGTTCGGCGATGCCAAGGTGAACAGCGATAACAAGGTTCTGATGCCCGACGCGACGCAGGCAGACCTCAATAAGCAGCCGACCTACCATTACACAAAGAATGACTGAAGTTCGGCCCTATGCCCGCAGCCGACATCGCGCGCTGGGAGCCGCTTCGGAGCGGTTCTGACCCGCGCGGAAGCTGAACCCAACCGGAGCCGCAGATCTCATACCAACGGCCCCTGGCTCTGACCTCTCGTCCGTCATGGTCGGCGAAGGCCGCGAAGCCGACCATCCACGACTCCCTGGCTCTGACGCGAAGAAAGTCATGGATCCTCGGCATTCGCTGCCTTCGCCGAGGATGACAGTAGGGGTCGAACGGTCGATTCAATGGGCTATCATCCTGATCCCCGCTGGCTATCGCTCCTCCCACTGAACGTTTCGGGCGCTCACCGCCCTTCCTCATGGGCAAGCCCGATATGACACGTTTTCTCGGCGGCTCGGATGTGGTTTGCCCGGCAAAAGGCGGTCGCGCCCGGAGCGAAGTAACCGCGGTGAACCTGCACGTTAATCGCGGTAGGGACGCGCATTACTGCGCGCCCCCCGCACAGAACCGGTACGAGCGGCATTCCCGCATACGGCTCCCACCTTGGGTGTTTGACGCGAAAACGCTGCAGCGGCAGGGGTGGGATATGCGGGGCCTGGGCAGCCAGCGATCCGCCAGTCTGTCCATATCGGGCCATGTCGTGCGATCCCGCTGGCTGCGCCGGCGCAGGGCGCGTCGCCAGAGCACCGTGACATGGTGGCGGAATGCCGACAGGGCTCGCGCGTTGTTGGCACGGCGTGGTAGGCGAAGAAGCCGCGCACCACACTTCCCAGCCACCGCCCTGTTCGGCCACGTCCTGGTGCCAGCGCCGCCGGAGGTCCTCGGTGACTTCCAGCAGTTTCCCCTGCATGCGGTCGCGCCGCGTGTGCCGCGACAGCCGGCAGCGGCCCCGTTGCGTTCGCGAGCAGATGTGAGTGAAGCCCAGGAAGTTGAAGGTCTCCGGTTTGCCTTCCCCGCGGATCGCACGATCGGACCCGGCATTGCGGCCGAATTCGATCAGGCGCGTCTTCTCGGGGTGCATTTCCAGGTCGAATGCCGCCATCCGCTCGCGCAACTCCGCCAGGAACCGTTCAGCGTGGCCCGGTGCTCGAAGCCGACGACGGTGTCGTCGGCCCACGGGTCCGGCCTATGGCCGGCCCGAGGACAGGCTCCGCGCACCACGATCATCGCACCGTGCGCATGGCGTCGCCGCCATTGCTCGGTCCACAGATCGTAGGCGTAATGGAGATACACGTTCGCCAGCAGCGGGGAGATCACCGCCCCTTGTGGGGTGCCCCTCTCCGCCGGGTGTCGCACGCCGTCCTCCACCACGCCAACCTTCAGCCACTTGCGGATCAGGCGCAGCACGCGCCGGTCGCCAACCCGGTGTTCCACGAACCGCATCAGCGCGCATAGGGCCTCGTGACCCAGCCGCGGCGCTACAGGAACGTCACACTCAGCGGCGTCGTGTCCAGACGTTCTCCGTCGGGTTCAACTCGGGGGAATACGACCGCAGGGGCAGGAGAGTGATGCTGTCCGGCACGCCGGGTCGGCCGCCGGTCTGATGCCATCCGCACTGTCGCAAACCAGCACGGCATGAGCGCCGCGTGCGATCTGGGTCTGATTTCAGCCGGATGCTCGGTCATCGCCTCGGCCCTTGATGCTCGGCATGATGATCGCGGCCCCGACGGCGCGGTTCGGACAAATCGCACCAAACAGGTAGGCGGAGTCATGGCGATTGTCGCGGGCCATCAACGGTCGCGCGCCGATTGGTGCCCAGACGTAGGCATGGCCACCCTTCTGGCCGACCCGGGCCTCGTCCCTCGGGTCAAGCCCGAGGGCAGGCTTTGGAACCAGATCTCGATCGGCTTGCCGACGGCGGAAGCCGGTAGCGCGGCCTTCACCAGGCTGGCGAGTTTTTTTGAAACGCCATCTCGGCCGCGGCATCCTTCTTCGGGTGGAATGGGCGTGGTTGCAGTCGGGTCAGATCGAGATGACGCAGCCACTTTGCCGATGGTGCTTTCATGCACCGTCACGTTGAAGCGGCGTGCGACCTCTTCGTAGATCCAGACAACGCCATCGCACCACCTTGTGGGTCTCCAGATCAGGCCCCTTGATGACCAGCGCCTTCAGCTCCGCCATTTGTCCCGCGGTCAGGGCCGGCGTGGGGCCTGGGCTACTCCGCGACTTCAGCCCATCAACCCCGGCGCTATTGTAGCGATAAACCCAGTCGCGCGGCGTTTGCCGGTTCATGCCGTTCTGCTCCGCCGCCTCGGTGCGCGCGCAGCCTTCTAGCACCATCGCGACGGCCAGTAGTCTGCGAACCTGCGCTCCATCGCGACACTTGCCAGCCATCGCACGAAGCTCAGCCGCCGTGTGCTCCATCCGCGTGATCGTCACCGCCGCGCCCATCCTTGCCCCGCTCATGCGAATCGCCCCTGGCGGCCATCGAATCAGAGCCGGACGCGGCTGGGAATCCCAAGAGAGCCAAAGCCCAAGCGGGTTGGTACTAGCAGCCTGTCGGATTCAGCCTGCCGGCTGAGCCAATGAGCAAGCCGGCTGGGGTGTTCACGCCGCCTGCAGGCGGGCGATTCGCCTGCAGTTGTAGGCGAGCGCGGTCAGGGTCCACTCGGCGGCAACCTTTTGGATGCCGCGCAGGTGGAAGCGGACGAAGCCCATGGCGCTCTTGATGATGCCAAACACCGGTTCGATGGTCTGCTTGCGTCTTTTGTAGAGGTTCTTGGCATCTTCGGTCTCCAGCTTGGCTTTCATCGCCAGGCGCCAAGGCTCGGTGATCCGGCGCGGCGTGGTTTGCGGCGGCGGCGGACGGAAGTCGTAGGGCCGGTGCGGCTGGGTCCGCCCGATCGCCACCAATGGCTCGATGCCATGTGCGTGCAGGTCCGCCACCGCTGGGCCGCTGGCAAAACCGGTATCGGCCAGAACGATCTTGGGTAGGCCAATGGTTGTTTCCATTGCCAGGGTAGTCGCGGCAAAGCTCGGCGCATCGGCTGGGGTCGCGACCAGGTTGGTCGCCAGGATCAGTTGCGCACCGTCGGCGCACACCACCGCCTGTGCGTTGTAGGCTTGGCGGTATTCATGCGCATCCGAGCGTCGCATCAGGGCGCTGTCCGGGTCCGTCAGGTTGCTTTGTCGCTCTGGTGGCGGCGTATCATCGGGCGGTTTCGGCGGCCGGCCGCGACGCCCGTTCTTGGCGTCATAGGCGGCCTTCTTGGCCTCATAAGCTGGGCGGGCGGCCTCAGCTTCGGCGCGTGCCTCGGCTTCCAGCCGCTCGCAGGCAGCATCGAGCTTCGCCTGGAGCGCGTTGCGCCGGGCCAGTTCTGCCGGCAACGCTTGCGGGTCGTGGTCCCCGGCGTCGGCCGCTTCGGCCTGCGCGGTCAGCGCGGCGATGTCAGCCGCCAGCTTGGCCCGCAATTCCTGCGCCCGGTCGTAGCGCACGGAGCGGATCTTCGAGGCATTGGCGTCGATCTTGGTCCCATCGATCGACACCGTGCCGAGCCGCAGCAGCCCACTCTCGCGCGCCAGCAGCAGCACTTGCAGGAAGGCCGCCTCGAAGGCCGCTTTGTTCGAGCGTCGGAACACCGCGATCGTGTCGTGGTCGGGGTGCAGGTTGGCCGCCACGAAGCGAACCGCGATGTCACGGTAGGTTGCCCGCTCGATCCGCCGCGACGAGAAGATGCCGTTGGCGTAGCTGTAGATCAGCAGCGCCAGCATCAGCCGCGGGTGATACTGCGGCTTGCCGCACGCTCGCTCCGCCACTCGGAACGCCCCGAGCGGTACCCGCTCCACCGCGGCCACCACGAAGTGCGCAAGATCATCCTCCGGCAGCCAAGTCTTTAGGTCGGGCGGCAGCAGAAAGGCCTGGTCGCGGTTGAACGGCACAAAATTCGACATCCGCCGATTCTAGCCACCGATCGCGTGATCGGGTATCTCAATCCGACAGGCTGCTAGTACATATGAATGCCCGATGAGGCGCTGTGATCTAGCTCGCAGCTTTGCAATTTCGTACCAATCCTGGGTAAGGGCAAGGGCGTAGCGTCATCCGCGATCGAAAGCATCCGGCGTCGTCGAGTTCCCGCCGCTTATGCGCCGCTAAAGCGCGGCCATAGTGTGACCGCGCTCCAAAGAGACCGTCCCACGCTGTTGGAACAGCATTGCCGATGCAACTAGTATCATACTAAAAGGTTCAAAAAGGGAGGTGTCACATGATGGATCGTCGCACGTATCGACCACGCTTATAGTTGGTGTTCCAATCTCGCTTTTCGGCCGTTCAAGCAAGTCTCAGGGTCAGCCGGCGGTCAAGGCTCATAATGTCGTCCTGTTCCATGGCGTATATGCGGACCCGGCAGGAGATTATGATCTCATCTAGGACGCCACCCCGGGCAGCCCCGAGCGCCCTAACGAGCCTGGATCTGCACCGGCTTGCCCAGACCCGTCGTGGCCCCTGGCACGATCACCAGGTAGCGTCGCGTCCCATCCGCTGCGCCCTGAACGATCTGACGGATTGGTCCGACCGCGTTCACGATCGCCGAGCCGGCCGGATTGGTCGTGAAGCTGGCAAGCGCCTCCAGTTGGCCGTCGCCGTCCGCGCGGTTCGACAAGGCGAGCACGTACGGCCGCTTGGGCTCCAGCCCGGTCACCGACGCTTGCAGGACTTGCAGCAATCCCTGATCGAACAGGCTCACGCTGGTCGGCGGCTTGGCCACGGCCTCGGCCTTGCCGCCCGCCAGCAGCAACGTGAAATGCGCCGCCTGGCCGGCGATGCCGAGCTGCTCAAGCCCGTCCGTTCCGGCTCCTACGGGGACTGCGTTCGGCACGTAGGTCACTGCCTGCGGCGCCTGGCCGATCGGCACGGTCGCGATCAACTTGTTCGTCAGGGTATCGATCGCGGTCATCTTGTCGTCGTTCTCCAGTCCGACATAGACGCGCGACCCATCCCCCGACGGCCAAATTCCATGCGGCAGCTTGCCAACCGGGATTGTCGCGACCTTACTGAAATTATCAGTGCGGAACACCTGCACCTCATTGAGCCCGCCCACGGTGACGTAGGCGAACATGCCGTGGCGATTGCGCACAATGTTAACGTGGTTGGTAATCGGGCCCGTATCGAGCGTTTTCAGCACGGAGAAGGGCGGCCTCGCGTCGAATACCTGTGTCTTGCCGGTGTCCTTGAGCGTAAACCACACCTGCGAACCGTCCGGCGTGGCGGCAATGTTGGGGCAGAACGGACTCGCCTGCGGCACCTTCGCGACGACCTTGTGATCCGCAATAGTGATCACGTCGGTCTCGGGGTTGAATGACGAGCATACATAGCCGTACTTCCCGTCCGGCGAGAATATCTGCATACCGGGACCGGCCGGCACCGTGATCCGCGTATTCTCCTTGAAGGTGGAGCCGTCCAACACGGCGACATAATTTTCGCCGCGAATAGTGACCCACACCTCCTTGCCATCCGGCGTGAAGAAGGCCTCATGCGGCGCCCGGCCGACATAGGTTATGTGCTTGATTTTGTTGGTCGCGGTGTCAACGAACGCAACGGAGTTCGAGCCAATGGAAACCACCGCAAGCGTGCGATGGTCGGGGGAGAAGCCCATGCCGTGCACAAGCAACTGGCCTCGATAAAGCGGGCTGAAATTCATCGGGGTCGGGTCGCCCAGGCGGATCACACCGAGCAGCTTGTTGTCCGCCGGATCAGTGACCGATACCGTGTTGGAGAACTGCTCCGCCGCATAGACCCGGTCACGATGGCTCAGCGGAATATCGGGTGCGGAAGCCGCTGCAGGCGCTTGCCCGGCCCACGCGGATGCGCCGCCCGCCAATACTGTGCCGCCCAGCAGGGCCGCCGCGAACAGATTGCGGATCATTGCGGTTCCTTGTGTCTATTCGTCGTTGCGGCGGATGCGGGTCGGGGTGCTGGCGCCGAGAGGTATGACGGCTGGTCGGGGGCTGCAATCGACGGGGGCGGAGGCTGGCCGAGCGCCAGCCGCATCGCGGTGATCTCCTGCTGCTGCTCGACAACGATTTCCTGCGCGATCCGGCGCAGTTGCTCGTTGTGCCCGTAGCGCAGTTCTGCCTGCGCCATGTCGATCGCACCCTGATGGTGGTGCTGGATCATCATGGCAGCGAAGTCATGATCGACGTCGCCGGATGGCTTAACGTTCATACCGGCCATCATCTTGTCCATCGCGGCCTGGTTCTCGGCCAGGAACGGCGCTTCGGCTGAGGAAACACCCGGCGAGGCGGCATGTGCGATGGTCATCGCACCAAAAATGACAGCCAGAGCGGTAGCAATGGAGGACCATCGCCTGCGCCGAAACGCTGCCATCTCATGGGCTGCGGAGACGGTGGTTTGCGGGCCAATTTGCATCGTGAGGGCGGGGTCCAGTCGTTCAGTTTCCGCCACCATAGAAGGCGGGGCTTATTGGACAAAACCAAGCGACGCGATGCATTTTATTCGACGCGGGAGCTTCGGTCCAGGGCGGCCGGTCATCGGCGGCATGGATGACGGCATTACGCATTGCACCAGGCATCTAGCCCGGGGGCGGTGTCCGTGATGTTGCCTGGGATACCACTAGGAACCAGTGGCTTGACGTTTGCCGATGTCTGATACCAACCCGCCTAGGCTTTGACTTCTTGGGATTGAACTAAACCGCTGAGGCGGTAGGGGCGGCGCACGATCGCGGTGAGTGCGTGAGGTCATGACCGACGACGAGCGCCTGCCTCGACGCCTTCAGCAAGCCGGCAAAGCCGATGTCCGCACCGGCAGGGCGGAGAATTGGCCGGCGACCGACCTTGAACTCCCCATCGTGCCCATTGGCGATGTCACGCACGTTGCCATGCCGCGACCGAAGCTGCCAGTCGGGCCGTTCGCCTATCCCTCACGTCGGCCCATAGCGGCTGCGGCCCGCGGTTCAGTTCAATCCGGCCCTACCGCGATTGAAGGCGCTGGACGACCTGGCTCGGATGTTCAACCCCTACATCCGGGGCTGGATCAACTACTACAACCACTTCCACAATCAGAGCTCTATCCGACGCTGTGAACCGTACCGGGCTTCCCGGAGGCCGTGAAATCCTGCGCAAGGCGTCGGCGTACTCTGCTCAGGCGGAGCTCGACCGCGGTCGAAGCCATGATTGCGTTCATCGACGCACATCGCGACCTCTGCGGGGTCGAGCCGATCTGCCGCGTGCTGCCGATCGCCCGTCCACCTACCACGTCCGTGCCGCGCGAGGCCGGCCCCGGCAAATGGCCGGCCCGGGCGCGGCGGGATGCGGCGCGGCGGCCCGAGATCCGGCGGGTGTGGGAGGCGAACTTCCGGGTCTACGGCGTGCACAAGGTCCTGGCGGCAGCTGCGCCGGGAGGGGATCGCTGTGGCCCGCTGCACCACGGCGCGGCTGATGCAGCAGATGGGACTTTCGGGAGCGATCCGCGGCAAACCGGTAAAGACGACGATCAGCAGTCCTGCCGCGCGGTACCCGCTCGATCGGGTAAACCGGCAGTTTCAGGCGCCGAAACCGAACGCATTGTGGGTCGCGGACTTCACCTACGTCGTCACCTGGCAGGGGTTTGTCTACGTGCCTTCGTCATCGACGCCTTCGCGCGGCGCATCGTCGGTTGGCGAGTATCGCGTTCGGCACGAACCGACTTTGTGCTCGATGCCCTGGAGCAAGCCCTCTACGATCGCCACCCCCTGCAGCGGGGTGGTCTCGTGCATCACAGTGATCGCGGCGTGCAATACGTCTCGATCCGCTACACCGAACGTCTGGCCGAGGCCGGCATCAAGCCTTCCGTCGGCAGCGTCGGCGACAGTTACGGCGGTCGCTCGCTTGCCCTCCGGCTTGGCTGCTTCGTTCATATCAGCCGCTCCCCTTAAGGCCGCCCATCATCACGGCATCCCGATTGTCCTGCATCAGCTTGGTGAAGCCGGGGATGCTGACCAGCCCCAGCCCGCGTGGCACCCCGGTCTCGGCGTCCGCCTCGACCGCGCCGTAGTTCGCGCCCGAGACCTTCTCCCACTTGCCCGCCGGCTTCTTGATCTCGACGTTGGCCACGGTGGCCTTCAGTACCAGCCGGACGATCGCCTCGCCCGGCCGGGACGGCTTGGACAGGCTCGGATGGCCGCCGATCATCCGCCACCCACTCCCGAGCGCCCACGCCGTCAGCTCGTCCTTCGTCATTGTTGTGCGCCTCCTGTCGATGCCCTCGGCAACTGTGCCGGGTCGCTGCTGTTGAGGCCGTCGCGGCGATATCTACCGCGGGAGACCAAGATGGCCAACAGCGAGGATTTCGAGACCAGGGTGCGTCACCGCGCCTATTTCCTGTGGGAACAGGACGGCAAGCCGGAAGGACGGCAGGACGAGTATTGGCACCGCGCCCGGGATCTGGTCGAGGACGAAGACCGGCAGGCCTCGGGCCGCGCTCCCACGGAATTCGCGGGCGAGACCGGGGCGGCGCCGCTGCCCGAGCAAGAGACGCCTGGCCCGGGCGGCTCGTGGGGCCCCAACGTCGACATCGAGCAACCGCCCTAACCCGAAGTTGCGCCCCGGCGCGCAGCCGTCGCCAGCGCATCGGCCCGCTCGTTCATCGCGTCCCCGGCGTGGCCGCGCACCCAGCGCCATTCGACCTCGTGGCGCGCCGCGGCATCCAGCAGGCGGCGCCAGAGATCTATGTTGGCAATCGGATCGCCCGCCGAATTGCGCCAGTTCCGCCGCACCCACCCGACATGCCAGCGCGTCACTCCGTTGCGCAGGTACTCGCTGTCGGTATGAAGCACCACCCGGCAGGGACGGGTCAGCGCCTCCAGCGCCGCCGTCGCCGCGGTCAGCTCCATGCGGTTGTTGGTGGTGGCCGGCTCGGCCCCCGAAAGCTCCCGCTCGTGACCCCGATAGCGCAGGATCGCCGCCCAGCCGCCGGGACCAGGGTTGGGCTTGCAGCCGCCGTCGGTCCAGACCTCGACCGCCCCGGCCGGCTCAGAGTCCATAGGCGTGCTCGTCCGGGGCGGCGAGGTGAAAGCGCAGCCGGCGCCAATATTCGAGCGGATCCTTCCGCGTGACCAGCGCGCCCGGGGGGGTGTTCAGCCAATCGAATAGCCGGGTCAGCAGGAACCGGAGCGCCGCGCCCTGGCACAGCACGGGCAGCGCCGCGCGCTCGGCTGCCGAGAGCGGACGGACCGCCGCATAGGCCCGCAGCATCGACCGGGCCTTGGTCACGTTGAAGGCAAAGTCGGCCTCGAAGCACCAGGCGTTCAGACACACCGCGATGTCGTAGGCCAGGATGTCGGTGGCGGCGAAGTAGAAGTCGATCAGCCCGGAGACCCGCCCGTCGAGGAAGAACACGTTGTCGGGGAACAGATCGGCGTGGATATGTCCCACAGGAACTTGGTCGCACGGCCAGGCGGCGACGATCCCCCCTAGCGCGCGATCCAGGTCGCAGGCGAGCCCGGCGCGCACCTCGTCGGCCCGCCCCCGCGTCCGTTCGAGCAGCGGACCCCACCCGTGCGGCCCGAGGGCGTTGCGTCGGCACGGCGCGTAATCTTGACCGGCTGAATGCAGGCCCGCGAGCGCCGCTCCCACCGGCCCGCAATGCTCCGGGCGGACCCGGCGCGGCCAGACACCGGGCAGGAAGGTCGTGATCGCGGCGTGGCGCCCGCTGAGCCGGCGGAGCGCCGCCCCGTCGCGACCCTGCACCGGCAGCGGGCAGACGATGCCCCGCCGCGCCAGATGCTCCATCAGCCCGAGAAACCAGGGCAGATCGGCCGGGTCCACCCGCTTCTCATAGAGCGTCAGGATGAAGTCGCCTTCGGTGGTGCGCAACGAGTAGTTGCTGTTCTCCACGCCCTCGGCAATGCCGCGATAGGCGACCAAGGCGCCGATGTCGTACTCCGCCAGAAAGGCGGCCAGCGCCTCGTCCGTCACCTCGGTATAGACCGCCATCAGCCGAGCGGGGCCGGCAGCTTGAACACCACGTCCTCGCGCGTCACCCGCCGCTCCTCGATCGACAGCTCGAAGCAGGCGGCGAGTTCCTCGATCAGCTCCTCGACCAGCCGCTCGGGGGCCGAGGCGCCGGCCGTCACGCCCAGCGTGCCGACACCGTCGAGCAGCCGCCAGTCGAAGGCCGCGGCATCCGGCAGCAGCACCGCGCGCGGTGCCCCAGTGCGCTCGGCCACCTCGCGCAGCCGCTGAGAGTTCGAGGAGTTCGGGCTGCCGATCACGATCACCAGGTCGCAGTCCGCCGCGATCGCCTTCACCGCAGCTTGGCGGTTGGTGGTCGCATAGCAGATATCTTCCCTACGTGGCCCTTCGATTCGAGGGAACCGCTCGCGCAGGATGGCCACGATCTCCGCCGTGTCATCGACCGAGAGCGTGGTCTGGGTGATGAAGGCGAGCCGGTCGGTGCAGGGGGGCTCCAGTTCGCGCGCCTCCTCGGCGCTTTGCACCAGGGTCATCGCCCCCGGTGGCAACTGGCCCATCGTGCCCTCCACCTCCGGGTGGCCGGCATGGCCGATCATCAGGATATGGCGCTGCTCCGAGCCCCCGCCGGCGAAGTGCCGCTCGGCCTCGCGATGGACCTTGCTCACCAGCGGGCAAGTCGCATCCAGATAGGAGAGTTGCCGTCGTCGCGCCTCGGCGGGGACGGATTTTGGCACGCCGTGCGCGGAGAAGACCACGCGCGCGCCCTCCGGCACCTCGTCCAGGCGCTCGACGAACATCGCACCCTCGGCCTCCAGGGCCTCGACGACGGTACGGTTGTGGACGATTTCATGGCGGACATAGACCGGTGCGGCGCTGGTCCGCAGCGCGCCCTCCACGACCCGGATGGCGCGGTCCACCCCGGCGCAAAACCCGCGCGGGCTGGCGAGGAGCAGGCGGAGACGGCGCCTGCGAGCAAGCTGGTCGGCCATGAAAGCTGCTGTGCGGCCCCCTTGTGCGGCCCCATGGGGCTATGCTGGTGCGATCGGCCGACGGGATATGGTGCCGCCCGGCGCTCCTGCAGCCCTTTGTGGCAGCGTTCGGTTGCCGGCCACGACTGCCTCGCGCACTATGCCGAAACGCCGCTCCGCCGGCAACGGCCTGGCGTTCCCGTTTGCATCGGCCGTTACCGGAGCCCGCCATGCCCCCTTGCCCGTCCCTCGCCCGCGCATCCCGCGCCCGCGCGTCCCGCCTACTGACGCCGCTTGCCCTGGCCGGACTGGCTTGCTGCTCCGCGCCGGCGCCCAACACGTTCGCGCCCGTCTGTCCGGAGGCGCGCGCGTTGCCCGGCGCGGACCAGGTCACCTACCGCCGCCCGGGCGGCGGCCAAGACCTGACCGATGTGCAACTCTCGGCGCAGATCACTTCCGCTGCGGGCTCGTGCGAGTACGGCGACTCGCCGAGTATCGTCGATGCGAGCCTTCGCCTCACGATGCGCTTCCAGCGCGGCCCGGCGGCGCCGACCCGGCAAGCCAACATCCCGTGGTTCGTGGCGGTGACGCGGGGAGATCGGATCCTGGACAAGCGCGTCCGGGTGATCCGCGTGGACTTTCCGCCGAACGTTGATACCGCCACGGCGACCACGGCTCCGGTGGACATGACGTTCCCGATCAGTCCGAGCAGTTCGGCGGCGGTCTACACGATCTGGGTCGGCTTCCAGTTGGCCGCCCCCGCCCCGGCGCCGCATTGACTTCGCCGGCCGATCAGCCCGCGAAGTCAGGCGCGCCAGAACGGCTTGCCGGTCTCGGCGAGCGCATCGGCCCGGGTGATCCCGATGTCGCGCAGATCGCGCAGGCTCATCGTGGCGAGCGCGTTGCGGTCACTGGCCCTGGAATGCCAAAGCCGCAGCAGGTAAATGCTCCGGCGGATCAGTCGGCGTCCGGCTAGCGGGCGGGCGCATGGCCCGCGACCGGGGCGATCTGTCGGCTGATCCGGAACGAAAGTGCCGCCGGACACCCATTCGGGGCGAGCAAGCATGGCAGGGCTCCTTCCTTGCTTCCGACGGTCCGACCAAGCGTGGTCCCCGTCTGGCCGGAAGAAAATGGCCCTAACCGGCGCCCCGGTCCCGCCGGATCGCTTCGGCCGCGAACGAAGCTTCCAGCCATTCACCGGCGTGGGAGTCGGGACTATGTTCGGTCCATGAGCACAGTCACCAGAATGGCCGAGGTCGCGTCGCTGATCGGCGATCCCGCGCGCGCCAACATCCTCTCGGCGCTGATGGACGGAAGGGCGCTCACCGCCAAGGAGTTGGCGTTCGCGGCGCACGTCTCGCCGCAGACCGCGAGCGCCCATTTGGCCGCGCTGACCGACACCGGCCTGCTCGCGCGCGAGCGGCAGGGGCGGCATCGGTATTACCGGCTCGCCACTTCGCTGGTCGGCTCGATGCTGGAGAGCATCCTGACCGTGGCCGAGCACACCGGCCCAGGAGAACCGCGCCGGACCTGGCGCGGCGGCGAGGCGCTGCGGACAGCGCGGACCTGCTACGACCATCTTGCAGGCCGGCTCGGAGTGGCTATCGCGGATGCGCTGGCACGCGATGGCCGAGTGGTGCTGGCCGCCGACGGTGGCGAGGTCACGCCGGCCGGCCGGGAATTCCTCCGCGACTTCGGCGCCGACCCAGAGCGCGGGGCCGGCACCCGGCGGGTGTTCTGCCGCCCGTGCCTCGATTGGAGCGAACGACGGCCGCATATCGCCGGCCAGCTCGGGGCAACCTTAGCCTGCCGTTGCTTCGAGCTGGGTTGGATCACCCGGATGCGCGATACCCGCGCGGTGGCGATTACCGATTCCGGACGCGCCGGATTTTCGGCGACGTTCGGGATTGGGCGGGGCTCCGGGTTGCCGGATGCCAGCAATTTCGTATCCAATTCGCCGCACGCGAGACCTGTTGGACAGGTCGAGGTGCCCGCTCGGGCCTGATCCGTTGTTCGCCGTGCTGTTCCTGTTCGGAAGTGAGCGCGGTCGCCTTACCCGCGGCCGACTCAGACGTTGACAACGCTGATATTCGCAAGAGTGACGTGGGGGTCGCCGACGAAGTGGATGGTGCCGTGGTGTCGCCCATTAACGTCCCCGCCTTGCCCGTCCGGCAGCGTCGAGCCGATCGCCTCGAATGCGCTGGTGAACCCGGCGTTCATGAGGGTGAGGTGACCCGTGTGGTCGTTCTGGAAGTTCTTTCTATGGTGACGTCATAGCTGCCCAAATCACTCAATGTGATTTGCGAGCCTCTGCCAAAATCCCAGATAACTAAGGTTGGATCGATCACGAAAGTAAGATTAGTGGTCCAGATGTCCATACCGTCTTCTTTGCCGAAGATGAGCGGACATCCCAGATCTTAGCCGTAGCGCGCGCGTTCGAGATCAGGTTCGAGAGCGCCCGCCGAGCCAACATTGGATCGGCGCGAAACGTTATGTCCCCGCTGCACCGAATGGGAACTCACGGCCGGGTTCCTCTCACAGCAGCTTGTCGAGCGTGATCGGCAAATCGCGAATGCGTTTTCCCGTTGCGTGAAAGATCGTGTTGGCGATCGCCGCCGCCGCGCCGGTGATGCCGATTTCGCCGACCCCACGTGCGCCCAGCGGTGCGTGCTCGTCGGGAATGTGGTTGTAGATGATTTCGATCTGCGGCACGTCCAGATTAACTGGAACGTGATATTCGGCGAGCGACCGATTCACTATTCGTCCTCGGCGCTCGTCGAACATCGTTTCCTCCGTCAGAGCCATGCCGATGCCCATGATAATCCCGCCGCGGAACTGGCTGGTTGCGGTTTTCGGGTTCAGGATCCGGCCGCAGTCGAACGAGCCGAGCCAGCGCGCAATCCGCACCTCGCCCGATTCTTCGTTGACACGAACCTTACAGAACTGCGCGCCATAGGACGCCCTCGAGTATTTCATGATCTCCAGCGGCGTCCCCGAGCTCTCCTCGACTTCAACAAAGTCCCGGCCGGCTCTCTGCAGAATCGAAGCATAGGTTTCGCCCGCATTTGCTTCGCCGACACGGAACAGGCGGCCGTCGCGTGCCTCGACTTGGTTCGCGCCCGCTAGCGGCGAGTTGTCGCTTACGAGTTTGAGCAGCTCGCGATACAACTTCTCAACAGCCGGCTTCACCGCGGCAGCGATGCTTCCGGTCTGGCTCGATCCGCCGGCCGTGATCGGCGAATTGGCAAAGCGGAATCGCCATATTGAAAGTAAGCGTTTGGTGACGACCGTTGGATCAGGGCGGTGTTGAGGGCGTCCACGGCATTAGTTCGTTGATCTGGCTGATCGGGTGCCCATTGGCGATCTGGTCGAGGGTGTTGCGCAGATACGCTTCCGGGTTGATCTCATTGAGCTTGACGGTCTGCAGGATGGAGTAGATGGCGGCGGCGCGCTCGCCACCGGCATCTGATCCGGCGAACAGGTAATTCTTCCGTCCGAGCGCGATTCCGCGCATGGCGTTCTCGGCGATGTTGTTGTCGATCTCGAGCCTTGCGTCGGTGAGGAAGCGCGACAATGCCTCCTGCCGCTTCAGCGTATAGCGGAATGCCTCGGCCAGCTCTGACTTGGCCGATAGCCTGGTGACGACCTTGCCTGCCCAATTGAAGAACGCGGCGAGCAGCGGCGCGGCATCGGCCCGGTGCATCAGCCGCTCATCGGTCGGCGCGAAGCGCGCTTTGGCCTCGATGGCGTAGAAGGTGGCAATGCGCTCGATCGCCTGCTTGGCGACCGGAGACTTCTTGCCGTTCCAGACATCGAAGAACTTGCGCCGGCAATGCGCCCAGCAGGCGACCTCGGTGATCGCCTGGTTCGTGCGAAGGCTCCGATCGGTGGCGCGCTGATCGTAGAGTGCCTCGAAGCCAGCGTAGCCATCGGCCTGAAGGAAGCCGGTGAACTCTGCCAAATGCCCGGCCGGATGCGCGCCACCACGATCGGGACTGTAGAAGTAGGCGGCCGCCGGCGGCGCCGTGCCGCAGAATGGTCGATCGTCGCGCACATACACCCAGAGCCGCCCGGTCTTGGTTCGGCCGAGACCTGGCGACAGCACTGGCACGGTGGTGTCATCGCCGTGGATCTTCTCCGCAGCGAACACGTGTCGTCTGATCCCCTCGACAATCGGCGCCAGCAGCCATGCCGCCTGACCGACCCAGTCGCACAGCGTGGATCGGTCGAGATCGACCCCGTCGCGAGCATAGATGTCGCTCTGCCGGTAGAGCGGCAGGTGATCGCAGTATTTCGACACCAGCAGATGCGCGAGCATCGCCGGTGTGGCACGACCACGCGGTGTCGGCATCGCGGGCGCAGGTGCCTGGGTGATCGCATCGCACGCCTTGCAGGCGTATTTGGGCCGGATATGCCGGATCACCTGGAAGCGGCCAGGCACATAGTCCAGCACCTCGGTCACGTCCTCGCCGAGCTTCGCCATGCCACCACCGCAGTCCGGGCAGACGCAGGCGCCATCAGCCGCAGGTTGATGAACGATCTCCTGCCGCAGCAGGTGCTCGGGCAACGGCTTGCGCTTCGGCGTCGCACGCTGGCGCAGCGGCGGCGGCCGATGTTCCGCCGCCGCCTTGACGATATCCTCGGCCTCGCTGGTCTCCAGCTCTTCAAGCTGCAGGGCGAGCTGCTCGATCTGCCGGGTGATCCGTTCCGACGAACGGCCAAACTGCATGCGTCGCAGTTTGGCGATCTGGAACTTCAGCTTCTCGATCTCCAGTGTTCGCAGCTGAACCGAAAGTTCGGCCGCCTTCAGCTCGGCCTGACAGGCCAGCGCAAACGCGCGCAACGCCTCGGGATCGGCGGGCAGGTCAGCCATGGCGAGCGACATAAGATAGCCTTGGCAGGTGCGGCAATTCGCCGACCATCATCAACAATGAATCGCTGCCTTGTCAGACCAGCACTGGCCGCGCCGGCAACGGCGATGCTACCGTTCTGCGCCAGTCCATCGCCTCGATCAGCAGCGCCAATTGCGCCGGCGTCAGCGTCATCGCGCCATCAACAATCGGCGGCCATACGAAGCGGCCCTTCTCCAACCGCTTGGCGAACAGGCACAGACCGCTGCCGTCCCAGTACAGCGCCTTCAAATAGTCACCGCGCTTGCCGCGGTACAGGAACAGGTGACCACTGAACGGGTCGGCGCCGATGATCTGCTGTGCCTTGGCTGCCAGGCCATCGAACCCGTTGCGCAGATCAACCGGACGGCAGGCGAGGAATACCTTGGTGCCAGGTGCGAGGCTGATCACACCGCGCCCTTCACGGCACGTAATACCCGCGACAGAGCCTTCTCACTGACGGATGCACCGACCTTCACCCGCACGCCATTGGGAAGCGCGATCTCGATCTTGCTGGTGCGTTCTTCCCGCTGCTCGCCTGTCGGCAACCGCGGCTCAGGTGCCACCAGCAGTGCCGGCGGCGCTTCATTTGTCCGACCGATCACGCCAATCGGCCTGAACTCCATCGGCTCCGCCCTGTGCGGCGGCATGGCCGCCTTCGCCACCGATCGCCAGTTGTAGAGCAGGCTCTCCGATAGCCCATGACGCCGCGCGACCATCGCAACGCGGCCACCTTCCGCCTCCACCTCAGCGAGCAGAGCCGCCTTCTCTTCCCCCGTCCACTTCCGCCGGCGCGTGACGATCTCCGCCTCGGTCATTCAGCCTCCTTCTGGAACACTCCAGAAGGAGGCTCCCGAAGCAGCAACATCTCTGACCGCGCCGCACGCCGCCAGACGGGTCACACCAAACGCTTACTATTGAAATGACACTTTATCGGAACAACCGCCACGGGCTCTCCGTCATAATGCACTTTGTCGTCCTGGAGGATCGGCAAATCACTTCCTCCGACGCCTTGACCGAGATCGGCCACATTTAAGAGCGTTGGTTGCTTCATCTTCGGCGCGTTCTCATGCGTGATGATCGCGATGAAGCCCGGCATCTTCTCCGCTTCGGAAGCGTCGATTTTGGTGGCCTTTTCTTTGGCGATCGTGCTGTAGACGAGCGCGGCATGGGCCAGATCCTCGATCTTGTATTCGGCCGTGAAGCGCGCTTCGCCTTTGACCTTCAATGGCCCGTCGACACGGCTCAGGGCTTTGCCGATATATAACCGTGCTTACGCATGAGCGGGTCCGGCTTCTTGTCGGGCACGAACTGGACGACCGTTTCCATGATCTTTTGCAACAGGGCCATCACACCCTCCGCGTCAGAACCGTTCGGCTAGCTCGCTCAACACGCCAGCGATCGTGCGTTTTACCAGCTCGACCTTGAAGCCGTTGTGAACGAGCCCCTTCGTCGGAGCGAGTTCGGCTTCGGCCGCCCGCCTGAAACTCTCCACAAATCCCTCGATCGCATCGCATCCCGAACCTGGCTTGCGCTTGTTACAGCGCGCCAAATCATAAAATATATGCAACGTGTTCGCTGCATGAGATTGCCGGCGACCGTCGCCATATTGCGAATTTGGCTAGACGCTCCGAACAAATGGCTTGGGCCAAAAACGGATAACGTTCGCGCACGGCCCGATGCGACTTGGCTCATGATCCGCTTTCCCCTCGCCAGGTCTCAAGAGAGTGAGGCGGCTTCGCGTTCGAAGGGCCGCCCCTCACGGCGAGGAATGCGTGCGGCGCCGCATCGGTTGCCACCAGACGGAAAGTCAGCAATTTTGTGCACGGCGAAGTTTGAGCTCCTCCGGTCCCAGGATATGCACAGGGCCGTGCAGCCCCAGCGCACCGCGATTGGCTGGTCCGGGGGCCGGGCGACTCACGCGCGCCTGCCGTCAATCCGTTCGAAAGGCGATTGGTCCACCTCGGCTCCGCATGGCGTCTGCGTGACCTTCAGCGCTCACGCGCAGTGCGCCGTCGAGATCCAAGGAAGATACTCGCGCCGGGATGTTCCCAGAGGGTGCGTCTCAATCAACGGACCGGACCCCATTGTAGCGTCAATCTCCTGCTGAAGGCAGTCGATCCACCAGGAGAAGCGCGGAGCGATTTCGACATCTTCGTGGAGGTCGCCAGTCGACTGGGGTTCAAGGATCGGGATGGCGCGCCGCTGACCCCGTTCAAGGAGCCCAAGGATGCGTTCGAAGAATGGCGCAGGGTGTCACAAGGCCGGCCGTGCGACTACTCTGGCATGACCTATGAATTGATCCTGCAAATCAGCGCGGTCCGCTGGCCTTGCAACGAGCAGCACCCCCGCGGCTCTGAGCGCCTGTATGAGGACCTCAAATTCTGGACCGGTATCGACGAGTGCGAAGGCTACGGTGCCGATTTCCTGACCGGCAACAAGAATACCCGTACTGACTACGAGTGGGAATGATGGACACCGGATAGGAAGGCCGGCGTCGCCGCCCACGGAGCTGGGTCGATTTTCAAGGATTGAGGGTTACTGTATAAGGGCTGAGGAAAGAGCCGAACGCGATCGGAGGGAGAACATGGACGCAATGACTGACGAAAAGGGCGCGGGCAAGTGCCCGGTCGCGGGACACACGCCGCGTTCGGCCCGGATGAATCGCGACTGGTGGCCGAACCAGCTGAACATTGCGGTTCTTCACCAGCACTCGCCGCTGTCCGACCCGATGGGCGAGGCATTCGACTATGTCAAGGAATTTAAGAGCCTCGACCTCGATGCCGTGATCAAGGACCTCCGTGCCTTGATGACGGATTCGCAGGATTGGTGGCCGGCCGATTTCGGACACTACGGCGGTCTGATGATTCGGATGGCATGGCACTCCGCAGGCACCTACCGCACCGCCGACGGCCGCGGCGGCGCCGGCTCCGGCCAGCAGCGCTTCGCGCCGCTGAATAGCTGGCCGGACAACGTGATCCTCGACAAGGCACGCCGGCTGCTGTGGCCGATCAAGCAGAAATACGGCCGGAAAATCTCCTGGGCCGACCTGATAGTCCTGGCCGGCAACGTCGCCCTCGAGTTCAATGGACTTCAAAACTTTCGGTTACGGCGGCGGGCGCGCTGACGTTTGGGAGCCCGAAGAGCTCTACTGGGGTCCCGAGGGGACGTGGCTGGGGGACGAACGCTACAGCGGCGAACGCGAGCTGCAAAATCCGCTCGCGGCCGTGCAAATGGGCCTGATCTATGTCAATCCGGAAGGGCCGAACGGCAAGCCGGATCCGGTCGCGGCAGCCAAAGACATCCGCGAAACGTTCTACCGCATGGCGATGAACGACGAGGAGACCGTGGCGCTGATTGCGGGCGGCCACACCTTTGGCAAAACCCATGGCGCCGGCGATCCGTCATTAGTCGGTCAGGCGCCAGAAGCCGCGGACATCGAGGATCAGGGCCTCGGCTGGAAGAGCAAGTTTGGCACGGGCGTCGGGGCAGACGCCATCGGCGGCGGGCCGGAGGTCATCTGGTCGCAGACGCCAACGAAGTGGAGCAACTACTACTTCGAGAACCTGTTCAAATACGAATGGGAGCTGACGAAAAGCCCCGCCGGTGTCTGGCAGTTTAAGGCCAAGGACGCGCCTGCCACGGTGCCGGACCCGTTCGATCCGTCGAAGCGGCGTGTGCCGACCATGCTGGTCACAGATCTCTCGCTGCGGATGGACCCGGCCTACGAGAAGGTTTCGCGCCGCTTCTACGAGAATCCTGATCAGTTCGCCGACGCGTTCGCCCGGGCGTGGTTCAAACTGACGCATCGCGATATGGGCCCGATCATCCGTTATCTCGGCCCGCTCGTTCCGAAGGAGAGCCTGATCTGGCAGGACCCGATCCCCGCCGTGGATCATCCGCTGATCGATGAGCAGGACATCGCTGCTCTGAAGGCAAAAATCCTCGCGTCTGGCCTGTCGGTTTCCCAGCTGGTTTCGACGGCCTGGGCGTCGGCGTCGACGTTCCGCGGCTCCGACAAGCGTGGCGGAGCCAACGGCGCCCGCATTCGCCTCGCGCCGCAGAAAAACTGGGAGATCAACCAGCCGGCTTATCTCGCGAAGGTACTGCAAACGCTCGAGGCGATCCAAAAGGAGTTCAACGGCTCGGCCAGTGGCGGCAAGAAGGTTTCGCTCGCTGACCTAATCGTACTCGGCGGCAACGCCGCGATCGAGAAGGCCGCGAAGGCAGCCGGGCACGACGTGAAGGTTCCCTTCACGCCGGGGCGCATGGACGCGTCGCAGGAGCAAACCGACGTCGAGTCCTTCGGACCACTCGAACCGACCGCTGACGGATTCCGCAATTATCTCCGCGGCAAGCAGCTCATGATGCCCGAGGAGGCATTGGTGGATCGGGCGGAATTGCTGACCCTGACGGCGCCCGAGCTGACGGTTCTCGTCGGCGGCCTGCGCGTCCTCGGCGCCAACGCCGGTGGGTCCAACCACGGCGTTTTCACCAAGAGGCCGGAGACGCTGACCAACGACTTCTTTGTCAACCTGCTCACCATGGCTACGAAGTGGCAGCCTTCTGCCGACAGCGAAGGCGTGTACGAGGGGCGCGACTGGAAGACGAATGAGCTCAAGTGGACCGGCACACGTGTCGACCTGATCTTCGGTTCGCATTCGCAGCTGCGCGCCTTTGCGGAAGTCTATGCCTGCGCGGACTCGCAGGAGAAGTTTGTAAGGGACTTCGGGGCGGCGTGGTCTAAGGTGATGGACCTCGATCGTTTTGATCTCGCCTGAGGAAATCAGGGCGGCGTTTCAAAACGAGTTGAAACGCCGCCCCTGACGCCAAGCCGTCGCGGCACCACAACTTCCGTCAGACTTCCGTCACGCTCTTAGGGGCGGGCTTGCGGAACTGAATGGGGAATCCACGGTATCCCTCGCGGAACGGATGCAATTCTTTTGGCCGCAGCGGCCCAAAAAGTTGGTCCCAGGGATCCGAGCCAAACGCCATCACACATGACAGTCGGCCTTCGAGGTCGCGAAAGCCCACTGCACGCAGAAGGGCGGCGAGGTCTCCGCAAAGAGCCCGCACGGCGGCGCGATGTTCCGGCTCGGGGTTCACGGTCACGGCAAGAAAGACGGTGGCGCGCGTGAGCTGCGCAACGACCGGCTGCGGAATAACAGATGGCACCCACCTCCTCCTCACTTGCATGATGACGGATGACGAGCGATCACGCTATAGGCAGAGATACCTCGTAAATCTGAGCATAGTTCGCTCAACGAACCGCCAGATCCGGAATCGGCTGGTCGTTGTCAGTCGATGCTCTTTGCCGCTCAAGATCACTTGCTTTTAGGTTAAGGTCCTAGTCGGACGATGGGGTTTTTTCGTGCTCTTGCGGAATGTGGCAGGATTTCGTGCCGCCAGAGACTCTCGCGTGAGAGGACGCCCAGATCTGTGGTTCAAAGGGGGCGCCATGCCGTCGGCGGGCGCTTGCTCCGTCGTCGGTATCGGCGCGCCGCCTGAATACCCCAGTCTGGACCATTTCACTCCTATTTCGTCCAGATGGCGGCAATGCGGTCCTGTCCCGCGACGCTGTAGCCGCTGACCAACTCCAGCCGGTAGCTCTGGGCGACGAGTTGGTCGAACGTCGCCTGGTACTGCGCAGGAGGCAGCCCGTGACGGGCCTGCCAGGCCGGAACGCCGGGGAGCTGGCGGAAGATGGCGGCATAGCGATCCTGCGTGCCGTCGCCGTAGCCGCAGACCACAACCGGCTTAAAGCCCTGGGCGGTCACGGTGTTGAAGAAGGTCTGGTATTCGGCGGCGGTCAGGCCATGGCGGGCCTGCCAGGCGGGGGCGCTTTGCGGCTTACTCCAGATGGCCGCGTAGAGGTCCTGGCTCCCGTCGTAATAGCCGCTGACCCAGTCGAGCATGTAACCCTCCGCCGCGAACTGGTTGAAGGCGGTCTGATACTGCGCTGCGGTGAGGCCGTGGCGGGCCACCCAGGGGTCGGTCGCGCCTTGACTGAAGATGCAGGCAAACCGTGGGCCAGCGGCGGTGGCGTAACCGTTCACGAGCACAGGGTGGTAGCCCTGAGCGGTGAGCTGGTTGAAGGTGGTTTGGTAATCCGCGGCGGTAAGGCCGTGGCGGGCCTGCCAGGCGGGCGGGGCGGCGGTTTTGACCCAGAGCGCCGCGTAGAGAGGCGCCGCGGAGCCGTAGCCGCTAACATCCATCAATTGCATGCCGTGATTGCCGACATAGTCGTTGAAGGCTTCCTGGTATTGCTCCGAGGTGAGGCCGTGACGGGCGATCCAGCCGCCAACCGGAATCTCTGGCGCGATGTTGTCGAGGTAGATGTTGGTGACGACGTCGCGGAAGAACTGGCCCGGGTTGCCGATCGGGGAGTTGGCGAGCACGACCAACTCCATGTCGCGCGGCAGGAAGTAGGCGAGGCTCTGCTCCGTCTGACCGGCGCCGGATTCCCAGAGGCCGTTCTTGTTGTAGAGCGTGCCAAGGTTCGTCGGTTCGATGAGGTCGATGCCGAAGCCGTCGTCGAGCATGGTCTGCGCGGCAGCGGGCGACATGATCGTGCCCTGGCGGCGGAAGCAACCCATCACGTCCAGCAGGTCATCCACCGACATATGCCAGCCGGCGCCGCCGGACTCGGTGGTGAGGTCGCCAGAGTTCCAGCCAGCGCTTGGCGGGAAGGTGTAGGCGAGGGCGTCCGGGTCAGGATGCGTGAGCGTGGGACCGGACACACCCGCGGGCTGGAACAGGTTTTGCGCGACATAGGCCGCGTAGGCCGTGACGGTCGCGAAGTCCCAGTCCTGATCCTCCGTGGCGGGAGGGAATGTCGTATTGGCCGGGATCGTGCCGTTCATGACTGGCAGCAGGATGCGGCAGATGCCAAAGTTCGTGTTCTGGTAGGAATACACACCGAGATCGGCAGTCGTGACCCCGGTGGCGATTAGCGCCTTCATGGTCGGGTACGACATGTCGGAGCCGGGGACGCGGAAGCCGGATGTGTGTGTCATCAGTTGAGCGAAGGTGATCTGATCGATGTTCGGACCCTTGGCCCAGTACGTCGGTAGGTACTCGATGATCTTCGTCGAGGCCGGCAGGTTATGCTCGGCGAGCGAGCGCGTCATGGCGATCGCGGTGATCAGCTTGCTGCAGCTCGCGATGTGAATGCGGACGGTCTGAGCCCAGGACTCCGATCCGTCAGAGGGCTCCTTGGCCCAACCGACTTGGGCGGACGCGATGGGCTGGCCGTGCTGGCGGATCTCCATCACATGGCCGACCGTGCTGTTGTCGAGCGCGGCGTTCAGGGCGGCGACGAACCCATCGGTGTTAAAGGAGAGCGTGACGCCGGCGGGCTTTCCGCGCGGGGCGAATTTCGCCGTCCCTTCCTCCAGCCCGCGGGAACTGACGACGCCGTGCGTGTTCGGGGGCCGCATGACATGGGCAGCCGCGCCAGCACGGTTGAAGGCGAAGCCACTGGGCAGGGTGACTGTTTTTGCTGTTTCATTCATCGGATTCTCTTTCCAGGATGATGGATGTCGTTTCGTGAGGAACAAGGCGGACACGTTCGGAGGTCGAGAGCAAGGAACAGCCGTTAGTTGCCCGCGTCCTCTCCCAACCAGCCTCACGCCTCGCGCATATCGCCAATTTTGCACAAGCGGCCGCCGACACCTGATCCGACGTGAGCAAGGGAGCTTGCTGTAGACGTGAGCTTTTCTTCCGAGGTGGTCATTCGCACGAACAATCATCGGTTTGTGTGATCCAAGTCACACTTGATGCCGAAGTCTTCGATTTTTCGATATCATGGCGCAAACACACCATGCGGCGAGCTGACGGGCCTCCGATCGCCAAGCCGATTTCAACGAGATCGGCGTGACAGGTTTCTATATCAGGATCGCTTGGCCGGGGGGTTCGTCATCAGAGATAGCGTGCTCGGATAATCCGGCGTAGCCCGGAGTGCTCTTTTGCCGCAAGACTGACGGTATTTCGATTTTGCGGATCTTTTAAGTCCGCAAAATCACTGCTATGGGCCTGTTTACAATTGGGTAGAAGTGACCGGTGACCCGCAACCAAAGGAGCCGTTTTCGTGGGCGCGACAGACGCTAGAGTCCTCCGTGGCCGCCAATTCTTTGCCAATCCTGGCCCGACCAACATCCCGGACTCGGTGCTCCGTGCCATCGACCGGCCGACTGTGGATTTCCACGACCCCGACTTCATCGCGGTCTATGACGAAGCGGTCGCTGGGCTGAAGCGCGTGCTGGGCACGCGCCAACACCTGTTTATGTACACAGGCTCGGGCCATGCCGCCTGGGAAGCGACGCTGACCAACCTGCTCTCCCCGGGTGACACGATCCTGGTGCTGGAATCCGGCTACTTCTCAGAAGAGTGGACGAAGATGGCCGCCGCGCTCGGGGTCGAGGTGCGCTCGGTGGCGGCCGACTGGCGTCGCGGCGTGGAGATCACGCAAGTGAAGGCGACGCTCGCGGCCGACCGCGACCACCTCATCCGAGCCGTCTGCGTGGTGCATAACGAGACCGCGACCGGCATGTTCGTCCCGTTGCCGGAGGTTCGCGCGGCGATTGACGGCGCGCGCCACCCCGCGCTGTTGCTGGTGGACACCATCTCCTCGCTCGCCAGTCTGGAATTCCGGATGGACGAGTGGGGTCTCGATGCGGTGGTGGGTGGCAGCCAAAAGGGCTTGATGTGCCCGACCGGGCTCAGCTTCACCGCCGTTTCCGACAAGGCCATGAAGGCGCACCAGCACGCCAGGCTGCCGCGCTTTTACTTCGATTGGTCGGTCATGCTGACCCGCACCCCGCACCGGAGCTTCGTCGGCACCGTGCCGGTGAACGCGTTCTACGGATTGCGCGAAGCGCTGCGGCTTCTTGAAGAAGAGGGGATGGAGAACGTGGTGGCTCGCCACGCCTATCTCGCCGAAGGCGTGCGTCGAGCGGTCCAGTCCTGGGCCGGCAATAATGGGCCGCAGTTGTTCTGCACCAACCCGGGTCGCTACTCTGACTCGGTTACCGCGGTATGGATGCCGGACGGGCATGATGCCGATGCTATGCGGCGAACGGCGCGGCAGCGATACAACGTCTCGCTCGGGGGCGGATTGGGCCGGCTCACCGGGCGGGTGTTCCGTATCGGCCACATGGGCGATCTGAACGAGGCGATGGTGCTCGGGGCGCTCACGGCGATCGAAATGAGCCTGCGCCTCAATGCCATCCCGCACGGCAAGGGCGGCGTGGAAGCGGCCATGGAGCGGTACGCCAGGCCGAGCGGCTGATCCGCGTCGCGGACCGCGACCAGGCTTAACTCTTCCGCAACCCGCCCGCCTCAGGCTGGTGGGGATTGATCATGCAAAACGCATCGACATCCCCTTATGCGACGGATTTGGCGCGGGTTCACCTTGACTGCGTTCCGCGCGAGGCCCTCACCCCTCCCTCTCCCAAAGGGAGATGGGGAAGAACAAAGCCCTTTTTCTCTGGGACAGGGTTGAGTGAGGACCGGAGCGGCAAGGACGGCCACGCAGGAATCCCTCTAGCACGGCAGGCGCGCCACGCGCCGTTGTGGGCACTCGTGGTCTTCGCGGCAGTATTCGCGCTGGCATCCATGCATTTCGGCCCGGATGCCAGTTACGATCTGCGCAACTATCACCTCTACAACGGGTTCGCCGCACTGCATGGCAGACTCCGGCTCGACATCGCGCCGGCGCAGTTGCAAAGCTTTTACGCTCCCGCGCTCGACATCATCGACTTCGTGCTGCGGCGAACGCTGAACGATCGGCCGGCGCTGCTGGACGCCGTGCTGGCGCTGCCGCACGCTCTGGCTGCTTTCCTCGCACTCGGGATTGCGTTGCGCCTGCTGCCGCCCATGCTTCCCGGGCGGATTTCCTTGGCCTGGATGGCGACCCTGCTGGGCGTCACCGGTGCGGCGGGGCTCCCTACGCTCGGCACCGGCATGAGCGAGATGCTTCCGGCCTGCTGTCTGCTTGGTGCGTTGATGCTGCTGCTGGATCAGCCTTCGGAGATTGGGAGCGGGCTTGGGCGCGTCGGAGCGGTCGGCCTGCTGGCGGGGGCGGCGGTTGGGTTGAAGCTGACCGCATGTCCTTACGCGGCGGGACTCGCGGTGACTTTGCTCACCTGCTCGGAGCGACGCACACGAGCCATAAGCGCATTCCTGCTTGGGCTTGGCGCCGGCGCTGGTCTGCTGGCCGGCGCGTGGTGGTGGTGGGCTGTTTGGCAACGCACCGGGAATCCGCTGTTCCCCTACTTCAACGATCTGTTCGGCTCCTCGTGGGGTCCGCCCAAGCGCATGACCGATACCCGGTTCCTTCCGCGCTCGTTGGAGCAGGCACTTGCCTATCCCTTCTTCTGGGCCAGCAAGCCTGGGTGCTTCACCACGGAGCTTCCCATGCGGGACGCGCGGTTTGCGCTCGCCTGGATCGGTTGGGCGGCCGTGCTGCTGCGCACGGCGATGCGGCGGGAACGGCTCCGCCGGTGCGAAATGTCGCTTTTGACGTTCTGGAGCGTCTCCTTCGCGCTATGGGAAGCCCAGTTTTCTGTTCTGCGCTACCTGGCCACGATCGAGTTGCTAGCGGGCATTCCGGTCGCCCTGGCGCTCGCTCCCCTGCTCCGGCGGATGCGCCCGGCCGCGACGGCTCCCGTCGCTTTCGCCGGGTTGGTCGCGGCGGTGATGATTGGCACGATTTATCCCGACTGGGGACGCGCGCAACCCGGCACAGCCGCAGCCGATGTGCGCCCGCCGCACTTCCCATCCGGCAGCTTGGTGCTGCTGCTCGACCCCGCCCCCATGGCTTATGTCGCAGTCTTCGGTCCCCCATATGTCCGTTACGTCGGCGTTTACAACAACCTGGTCCGCCCTGATCTCGACGATGAGTTGCAGCGTACCGTGGCTCAGACGATCGAGAGGCACTCCGGCCCGCTCTGGGGTCTCGAACAACCCGACGCCAATCCGGGTGCGGCGGACGCAGCATTGCGCTTCTACGGACTGGAACGCGGGCCGAGGTGCGCGCGGATCCCTTCCAATCTCGACGGAGATGCCATCCTGGCTTGTCCGTTGATTGCGTCGAAGCCCCGCCCCGCGCCGGTCTTCATATCTCCCCCTGCCAGCGCAAGACCAGTCTGCCGAGCGCCCCCAACCCCGCATTGATCGCGATGCCGGCGAGCGCGAGCAGGACCAGGGCGGCGAACATGCGCGGGATCTCCAGCCGGTAGCCGGCCTCAAGGATGCGGTACGCCAGCCCCGAGGCGAAGCCGCCGGAGCCTGCGACGAACTCGGCTACCACCGCACCTACCAGCGCCAGCCCGCCCGAGATGCGCAGCCCCGCCATGAAAAAAGGCAGCGCCGCCGGCAGCCGCAGCAGGAACAGCGTCTTCCACCGCCCGCCGCCGTACAGCCGGAACAGGTCTGCCAACTCCGGCGGCGCCGAGGCCAGGCCCGAGGCGGTGTTCGCGAAGACCGGGAAGAACGCGACGATGGTGGCGCAAACGACCAGCGAGCTGAACGGATCGCCGACCAGTACGATGATCAACGGTGCAATCGCCACGATCGGGGTGACCTGCAATACCACCGCCCAAGGCTGGAGCGCCGCGCGGGCCAGCCGGCTCAACTCCATCGCGAGAGCGAGCATCACGCCGAGCGTCGCCGCCAGCACAAGTGCAACGAACGTCACGATCAGGGTCGAGACCAGCGCCGCGAGCAGCCCGCGCGGATCGGCGATGAATGCATTTACGATCGCGATTGGTCCTGGCAACAGATATCCAGGGATGTGGAAGGCACGTACCAGCGCCTCCCAGGCCACAAGCGCCGCAAACCCGAACATCGCCGGCGCGATTCGTTCGATCCTTCGGGTCATGCCGACAGCACGGCCTCCATGCCGCGCGACACCTCGGCGACCAGCCTGGCGTAAGCGGGATCGAGCCGCGTCTCCGGGAGGGGCCGGAGCGAGGAGGCGATCTCGCGCGCGATCCGACCGGGGCGAGGCGTCATGAGAACGATGCGGCGGGCAAGGAATGACGCCTCGTAGATCGAATGGGTGACGAATACCACGGTACAGGCGACGCCCTGCCAAAGCGCGAGCAAGTCCGCCTGCAAGCGATGGCGGGTGAACTCGTCAAGCGCGGCGAAGGGCTCGTCCATCAGGAGGAGCCGGGGGCGCGTGACCAGCGCGCGCGCGATCGAGACCCGCATCCGCATCCCGCCCGAGAGCTGGCGTGGGCGCGCCTGCTCGAACCCTTGCAGGCCGACCCGCTCCAGCGCCGCGCGCACCTCCTCGGACGCGCGCGCCCGACTGAACCCGCGCAGCCGCAACGGCAGGAACACATTGTCCTCCGCGCTTGCCCAAGGCAGCAGCGTCGCATCTTGGAACACGAAGCCGATCTCCCCCGGCTCGGGCGGGCGTCCCTCGCCCCACGCGAGCAATCCGGAGTCCGGCCGATCCAGGCCCGCGATCAGCCGGAGCAGCGTCGACTTGCCGCAGCCCGACGGCCCGAGAAGGGCGATGAAATCGCGCTCGGCGATATCGAGCGAGATGTCGCGCAAGGCTTCCGTGCCGCCAGGGAACCGGCGGTTGATCGAGGCAATTCGCAGCAGCACCTCAGTGCTTCATCTCCATGCCGACCTTCTTGTCTACGAACTGCAATGTATAGGCGTTCTTGTAGTCCATGCCTTTCGGATACAGCCCGACGGCGGCCATCGACTGATAGAAGTCCTGCCAGCGCGCATTGGTCATCGCGCCGATTCCGTCCTTAAGGGCCGCGCTGGAATCGAGGATGCCGTGCGTCTTCATCGACTCGCGGCCATAAGCGATCAGCGCATCGGTCATTTCCGGGTTCGCTTTCTTGATCGCGTCGTTGCCAGGCGTGGGGTCGCCGAAGAGGTAGGAGTACCAACCCTCGATCGAGGCATCGACGAAGCGTTGCACGAGGTCCGGACGCCCGTTGATGTTCTTGTCGGACGTGGCGATCAGGCTCGCGTAGCCCTGATAACCGGCATCGGCGACCAGCAGGACGACCGGCTTCTGCCCGGTCGCCTGCGCGATCGAGAACGGCTCGGACCCAAGGAAACCCTGCTGGATCGCCTTCGGGTTCGAAAGGAACGGTGCGAGGTTGAAGGTGTATGGCCGGATTTGCGCATCGCTATAGTCGAATTTCGCCTTCAGGAAGTTCCACCAGCCAGCGCGTGTGTCCGAGCTGATCATGATCGGCTTGCCCTTTAGCGCCGCGAACGAGTTGTTGCCTTGGCCCGGATGAGCGATCAGGACCGAGGGATCCTTTTGGAACATCGCCGCCACCGCGCGGAACGGGATGCCCTCCTTGACGAAGTTCAGCGCCAGCAGCGAATTGGAGCAGATGTTGAAATCGAGCCGCCCGGCGATCAGCAGTTGCGTGTGGTTCACCTGAGGCCCGCCCTGCTCGATGGTCACGTCGAGTCCGTGCTTGGCGTATATTCCGGTCGCGGCGGCTTGGTAGTAGCCGCCATATTCGGCCTCGGCCTTCCAATCGAGTCCGAAACGAATATGGTCGTTGGCCGCAGCCGGAGCTGCGCGGGCGATCAGGGCGGCGATCAGCAGGGCGATCAGAGCGGCGGCGCTGCGCATTCCGCATTCTCCGGGCTGGGTTGGCGGGTCGTCCGCGCTTATCCTGCCTGAAGACGGGTGCGTGGGGATAGATGATGCAGGGCCTACCAATCTGGCCGATGACAACGCCTGCCGAAGCCGCCGAGGCGGTCGGCCCGGGGGCGGGCAGCATCACCGGCCACGCATTGCCGGTGGAAAGAGGGAGACTGGCCGCGCCATGAGCGAGCCGCGGGTGAAAGCCCGGCTCTGGGTGCAGATGGCGCTGCGGCTGGGTGACTTGGGCGGGCGGCCTGGCATGGTGCTGCGCAAGGGAGACGCCGATTCGGGCGGTATCCTGGTCGTGCTGCACGGGCGGGAGGGGCTTTGCGTGCTGTCGCAGGTGCGCGCGGCTGACGGAACCGCCGCCTGGATGCGTGGGACCGGCGCCGATCCGGTCGATCAGGCGGCGACGGACGCCTATGTCGCTCGTCAGGTGCGCTATGACCCGGACTTGTGGGTGGTCGAGTTCGAGACGCCCGAGTTGTTGCCGCCGTTCGAGGCGAAGATCGTGTGACCGCCAGGCGAGGCGCCACGCGAGCTAAACCCGCTCACTCAGCGCGATCGCCGCCCGGCACCCCGCCTTGATCGCCGCCGCGAGCAGCCGATAGCCCGGCGCTCGTTCGGCCCCGTGCGCCAGGCCGATGTCGCGGTGCTCCAGCTCCTCGGCGCGGAACCGCTCGATCGTGGAACGCAGTTCCGCCTCGCCTTCGTCCAGCGCAGCGACCTGGCGCGCATAATGCGCATCGATGGCCTCTTCTACTGCAACGGTGCAGGCCATCGCGGCACGCTCGCCCAAGGCGGCCGTCGCGGCGCCCAGTGCGAAGCCAGCGATGTGCCAGAGCGGCAACAGCGCGGTCGGGCGAATGCGGCGACGCGCTACCAGCTCCTGGAACGTCTCCAAATGGCGCTGCTCCTGCTCCTGCATCTGACGCAGGACGCCAGCATCAGGTCGGCGACCGAGCACGGCGAGCTGGCCGGCATAGATGCGGGCCGCACCGTATTCGCCGGCATGATCGACCCGGACCATGCGCTCCACGGCGTTTGCCTCGGGTGGTTCACCTGGCAAGCGTCTGCGCGCTTCGCTCATCGCATCCCCCGCCTGCTGCCTATCAAGGAGATGGCGAGCAGACCCGCGAAGCACAGGGCGTAAAGCAGGTCCATCGCCGCCATCGAGAGCGGCAAACCGGGAACAAGGTAGGTAGGCGCATCGCACGGCTTGGATGGGCGGGTCGGCATGGCCGCGAGCATCTGAGTGATGCTGCCGGACGTAATATGCGGCGCCGCGCATTCCGGCAGCGGGCTTGGCCAGAGCCCCTGCTCCACCCCGACATGGACCGCTGCCAAGGCCGCTCCCGCTACGAGCGTCAGGACCAGCAGCCACAGCGCCCAGCGTGCCACTGCCACCGGCAATACGACCGCGGCGAGGCCAAGGATGATCGCGACGCGGTAGGGCCATCGCTCCAGGAGACAAAGAGCGCAAGGCATTAATCCGCCCCAATGCTGCGACCCAAGGGCCACGGCAAGGGCGAGCGCGGCGGCAATCGCCGAGAGCATGGCGATCAGGCGGGTCGGCTGCGCGCGCATCCACGCGACATGCTCCGCTTCCGCCTGTGGCGCAACCCGCCTAGGGTTGCTCCGATCGCACTCGGGGGAGATGAAGCCAATGCGCCGCGTCCTGTGGGGCCGCTCGACGTCCAGCAACGTCATGAAGGTGATCTGGCTGTTGGAGGAGTTGCGGCTCCCTTACGAGCGGATCGACGTCGGTGGCCCGTTCGGACAAACCGACACGCCCGAGTACCGGGCGATGAACCCCACCGGGCTGGTGCCCACGTTGCAGGAAGACGGGTTCACGCTTTGGGAGAGCAACGCGGTGCTGCGTTATCTCTGCGCCGCCCATCCGCCCGACACCGCCTGGTGGCCGAGGGACGCTCAGGCGCGAGCCAACGTCGATCGCTGGATGGACGCCCAGCAGACGGTGATGAACCGACCGCAGAGCGTTATTTTCCAGGGCCTGATCCGTACCCCGCCCGAGAGGCGCGACCACGCCGCCATTGCCCAGGCGATCGGGGAGGCCGCGCGCGCTTGGGGCATGATCGGCACCGAGCTTGGCCGTCATCCTTACATCTGCGGGGACCAGCCGACGCTCGCCGATATCACCTGGGGTGTACACGTCCATCGCTGGCTGAACATGGAGTTCGACCGGCCGGACATCCCCAACCTACGCGTCTGGTACGAGCGGCTGCTCGCGCGACCGGTTTACAAGGAGCACATAGCGCGGGCGATCGTCTAACGACGGTCAGAGGCCGGCGACGAGCTTGATCGTGACGAGAAGAGCAAGGAGAAGCGCGACGATTAGGGGCCAGTTCACGCCGCGACCGCCGCCGACCGGCTGGGACGGGCTCAACCACTCCAGGTCGCGCGGGTCGATATCGTACATCGCGGCTGCCTCCGTTTGCCGGCACGATCACCGGCACAGCGCAGCATCGTCCCGACTTGGATAGGGAGGGTATGACGTAGCTCACAGCCCCAAGCGATTGCTCGGTTGGCACTTCTGGCGCGTCGGGGCCTGGGCGGCCGCCAGGTCGCCCTGCCAGGACAGAAGGTTCGCGGCCGAACCCACGGGTCCGAGCGCGACGAGTCAATGCCCGGGGGACTATAGTTGATGTATCTTGATGTAGTCCCTGTCACGAATTGCGCTCTGCCCTTGGACCTTGATATCGGAGGAGATCGGAAGCCATCATCACGGCGAGGCGGACGCCAGAGCCGCCCGCAAGCGGCCACGTCGCTGACCGGAGGGCACACGCTCTGGCCGATGGGATGAGGGGAGGTCTCGGTGAGCGCACCAGCGTGCGACTTCGCGCCGGATCCGCCGATTCGATGCCGCGAGTACCGCATCGGTGCGGTTGGCGCAGGTTTCATCATGGCCGACATACAGCTCGCCGCCTACGCAGAGGCCGGGTTCCCGGTGACGGCAATCGCGTCGCGGACACCCGCACGGGCTCGGGAAGTGGCGGAGCGTTGGGACATCGCGACCGTCCACGACACCCCTGAGCAGCTCATCCAAGACCCTCAGGTCGAGGTCCTCGACCTGGCGTTTCCTCCTGATCTCCAGCCGGGACTGATCCGGCTGGCGCTGAAGCAGCCGCATATCCGCGCGATCTTGGCGCAGAAGCCGCTGGCGCTCGACTTTGCCGAGGCCCAAGTCGTAGCCGAGGACGCACGTCGTGTGGGCAAGCCCGTTTCGGTCAACCAGAACATGCGGTTCGATCAGTCGATGCGGGTGCTGAAGCAGATTCTCGACCGAGGCGAGATCGGCGCGCCCGTGATCGCGACCATCGAGATGCGGGCGGTGCCCCACTGGCAGCCATTCCTGGAGCGGTACGACCGCTTGACGTTGGCAGCCATGTCGATCCACCACCTCGACATCCTGCGCTTCCTGTTCGGCGACCCGGACGACATCTACACCGCCGCGCGACCAGATCCGCGGACCGCTTTCCCGCATCGCGACGGCATCACGGTATCCACCCTGCGCTTCCCGTCCGGCGTCTTGGCCGTGTCCCTTGAGGACGTCTGGTCCGGTCCGCGCCAGCAAGGATTCGAGTCCGACATCTTCATCAAGTGGCGTGTCGAAGGCACGGACGGGGTCGCCCAGGGCACAATCGGCTGGCCCGACTACCCTGACGGGTCACCGTCGACGCTCCGCTACGCTTCGACCAAGACGACGGCGGGGCGGTGGGTCGAGCCTCGTTGGCAAACCCGGTGGTTCCCGCAGGCCTTCAAAGGCGTGATGGAGCAGCTGCAATGGGCGGTGAAGACCGGCACCCCGCCCGAACTGTCGATCGAGGACAACGTCAGGACCATGGCGCTTGTCGAGGCCGCGTATCGCTCGCTCGATGAGCGGCGCGCGGTCGGCTTGTCGGAATTCACCATCTGATCGCTCCGGAGGCACGGTGCCATGATGCAAACCGGTATCTTCACGGCCTACTTCCCCTACGGCCTGACCGAAACCGCGCGGAAGATCCGCGGCCTCGGTTTCAACACCGTCCAGCTCGATATGCATTTCAAGGACCTCGATGTGTCGTCCGGGCAGATCACCAAGGACAAGTGCATCCGCATCCGCGAAACGTTCCGCGACCACGACCTGCCGATCTGCTGCATCTCGGGCTATACCAACATCGTCCACCCCGACCCGGCCGAGCGGCAGCGGAGGCTCGGCTACCTCAAGGAGATCCTGCGGCACGCCCAGTATCTCGGCACACCGTACGTCATCTCGGAAACGGGCACCTACAATTCCGATAGCGACTGGGTCGCCCATCCCAAGAACAAGACCGAAGAAGGGTTCGAGGAGTGCCGCAAGGTCATCGCCGACCTCGCCCGCACCGCCTACGATCACGGCGCAATTTTCCTGCTCGAAACCTACGTCAACAACGTCGTCGGTTCGATCGAGGAGACGGTGAGGATGTTCGCCGAGGTCGATCACCCAGCTCTCGGCTTGCTCATGGATCCGACCAACTACTTCGAGACTCACAACATCGACCGGATGGATGCCATCCTGCGTCAGGTCTTCGACACGCTTTCGGACAAGATCAGGATCGCCCATGCCAAGGACGTGAAGCGGTCTGGCGCCGATAAGGGCGAGAAGCACGCCGACATCGGCGACGCGGACGCGCACGAATCCCACACTTTCCGCGGTGTGGGCGAGATCGAACTGCCCGCGCCGGGCTTGGGCGCGCTGAACTACGACCTTTATCTCCAGCGCCTGGCCCGCAAGCACCCCAACATCCCGATCATTATCGAGCACCTCGACGAGGCGGACGTACCGCGTGCGAAGAATTTCCTCGACGGCAAGCTGCGCACCCTCGGCCTCTAAGGACCAATCCCGTGATCGAACTTCACGGCAAGCGATACACGCGGCGCGATCTCGCGAGCCACGCCGGCAACTTGAGCCAGTTCGCGGGCGTCCGACTGATGACGCTCGGGGACGGCGTCGAGCGCGGTATCCGCATGCTTGAATTCCGGACCGGCACCGGCCTGCGATTCACCGTCCTTGTGGATAGGGCGCTCGACATCGCCGATTGCGAGCACAAAGGGCGCGCTATTGGCTGGCACTCGCCCGCCGGCTTCCGCCACCCCGGCCTGCACGAATACGAGGGAGAAGGGGGGCTCGCCTGGCTACGGTCCTTCTCCGGACTGCTGGTGACCTGTGGGCTCGACCACATCCTGTTCATGGATGAGGAGCCGGCTGGGCATTTCAACTACAAGCCGCGCCAGAGTGTGAAGCACTCGATTCACGGCCGGGTCAGCACCATCCCGGCGCGGCTGACGGGCTACGGCGAGCGCTGGGAGGATGGCGACACATGCGTGCTCTGGTGCGAAGGCATCGTGCAGCAGGCCGCGGTGTTCGGGGAGGACCTGCACCTCATTCGCCGTATAGAGGCGGAGGTCGGCTCTAACGAGATCCGACTGACCGACCGCGTGGTCAACCGCGGTTTCTATCCCACGCCGCACATGTACTGCTACCACGTGAACGTGGGCCATCCGCTGCTGGCGGAAGGGGCGCGATACGTCGCGCCCATCCGGGACGTGGTCTGGGCAGCGCACGCGGGCGAGGACTACCGCAAGCTGGGCGTGGGCTATCACAGGCTGGCCGGACCGCAGGAGCGCTTTCACGAGCAGGTCTGGCAGCACGAGATGGAGGCGGATCGTCAGGACCGCGTGACCGCCGCGGTCGTCAACGAGGCGCTCGGGCTTGGCTTCGAGATCGAGACCCGCAAGAGCCAGTTTCCCTGCTATTTCGAATGGCAGAATTTCCAGGCCGGTCAGTATGCGCTCGGCATCGAGCCTGCGACCAACCACGTTCTCGGCCACGCCTTCGCGCGCGAGCGCGGCGAGCTGATACGGCTCGGCCACGCCGAGGAGCGCCGCTACGATAGCGTCTTTCGCGTGCTCGACGGCACCGCGGCGATCGCGGCCACCAAGACCCGCGTCCACGCCATCGCCCGGCAGCCCGAGGACGATTATCCGACGCCCTCCGGCGTGCACCGACCACTTGTGGCAGCCGACGCAGCGGCGGGAAACAGCGAGGCATGAGCAAGCGAACCGTCCTATATACCGGTGCCGCGGGCGGTCTCGGCCTGCCGGCGACGCTCGCCTTAATCGATGCGGGATGGACCGTGGTCGCCCTGGACCACGATCCGGGCAAACTCGACGCCCTCGTCGCGGCCGCATCGGGGCATCCTGCCCTCATCGTGCGCGATCTCGACCTGTCCGACCTTACCGGCCTGCGCGGCGAACTCGACAGACTGGTGGGCCAGCTCGGCGGCTTCGACGCGGTCGTCAACAACGCCGCCATCTACCCATCGAAGGCCTTCGAGGACTTCACGATCGAAGACTACCAAGCCGTCCAGCGGGTCAACGTGGAAGCTGGCGTGGTTTGCGTCCAGGCCGCCCTGCCCGGCATGCGCCGAAAGGGCTGGGGCCGCGTCGTCAACATCGCCAGCATCACGGTCTATGGCGGATGGCCGCTGCTGTCCCCCTATGTGGCGTCCAAAGCTACCTTGGTTGGGCTCACGCGTGCCTGGGCCCGCGAATTCGGTCCCTACGGGGTCACGGTGAACGCGATCGCCCCTGGCGCCTTCCCGACCGACGCCGAGAAGATCCACCCCGACCCCGAGGGCTATAAGCGCTTCGTGCTCGACCACCAATCGGTGAAGCGTCGCGGCCAGCCGGGCGACATCGCCCACGCCCTGCTGTTCTTTGTGTCCGAGGAATCAGGCTTCGTGACCGGGCAGATCCTCAACGTGGATGGCGGCTGGGTGATGCACTGATCCTGGCGGACCACGTGGTAAAGTTTGAGCCGGTCAAGGGAGAATGGCAGCGCCACGCGAGGGAGGACAAAACGGATGTTCAAGAAACTGATGCTGGCCGTGCTCGGCCTGTGTCTGATGCTGGCCGCTCCGGCGGCGGCGCGGGCCAAGACCTTCTACTGGATTTCGCACGGCTCGCCGGCGGACCCGGTCTGGACCTTTTTCCTGGCCGGCGCCAAGCAGTGGGCCAAGGACACCGGCAATACGGTGAACACCTCGTTCCACAGCGGCAACGTAGCCTCACAGCAGGAGGCCGAGCGCGCGGCGATCGCCGCGCACGCCGACGGCATCGTGACCAGCAGCCCCGACCCGGGCAGCTTGGTGGACATCGTCCGAGAGGCCCATGCGGCGCACATCCCGATCATCAACTTCAACACGCCCGATCCGAAGGCCGGCTTCGATGCCTATGTCGGCGGCGACAACGTGCTGTTCGGCAAACACTGGGCGCAGTACCTGGTGGACCACGGACTGGTCCATCGGGGCGACTTCGTCTGGATGCCGGTGGAGGTTCCCGGCGCCACCTATGGCGTGCAGGAGGAGCAGGGGGCGGCCAGCGTTCTGAAACCGCTCGGCATCACCTGGGAAGTGACCGACGCCACGCTCGATCAAGCCGAGATCATCAACCGCATGTCGGACTATCTCACCGCCAATCGTAAGAAGGTCAAGGCGATTATCGGGCTGGGCGACCTGGTGATGGGCAGCATCAAGCGCGTGTTCGATCAAGTGGGCATCAAGCCCGGCGCGATCCCGGTGATCGGTTGGGGCGATTCGCAGGACACCACGCAGGAGGTTCTGGAGGGCTACGTGAACGCGGCGCAGTGGCAGGCGCCACAGGCCACCAGCTACGTGGCGCTGTCGCTGGCCGCCATGGAGGCGAGCGGCATCCCGGCGGGGTTCAACGTCATCACCGGGGACCTCTACGAGAAAGGCAAGGCGGCGTACTACGATAAGCTGCTGTCCGGGAAATGAGAGCGGCAGGCCGACTGCGATCGCGCGCGCTCCCATCACCCCAGCCCTCTCCTGCAAGGGGAGAGGACTGGGGTGATGAGGTCCGTTCGCACAAGGACAGCCCCACAATGCGCCATCGCCTGATCGGCCGATCGGAGTTCGGCCCCTTGGTGCTGCTGCTCGTTGAGCTGATCGCGTTCGGAGCGATCAATCCGGACTTCCTGTCGCTCGAGAACATCAGCAACACGCTGAGCTTCACCGTCGAGCTGGGACTGATCGCGCTCGCGATGACGCTGCTGATGACAGCGGGCGAGTTCGACCTGTCGGTGGGATCAGTGTTCGGTTTCTCGCCGGTGCTGATGTGGACGCTGTTCAACGCCGGCGCCCTGCCGCTGTGGGCGGCGTTTGTCGTGGCGCTGGCGGTCGCGGCGGCGATCGGCTGGGTCAACGGCTGGTTTGTGACCCGGCTGAAAATCCCGTCCTTCCTGGTAACGCTCGGGATGTTGCTGGTGGTGCGCGGCACCGCGCTGTTTGTCACCAACGGCTTTCCGCAGCGCACCTGGCGCTCCAATGGCGACTGGCTGGCGCGGCTACTGGTGGGCCAGTTCTACGTCGGCAGCTTCCGCATCTACATGTCGCTGTTCTGGTTCATCGCCGCGGCACTCGTACTCGGCTACGTGCTGACGCAGACCAGGGTCGGCAACTGGGTCCAGGCCGCGGGCGGCAATCCCGGCGCGGCGCGGGCGCGTGGCGTCAATGTCGCGCGGGTCAAAGTCGGGCTATTCGTGCTATGCGCGGCGATGTCCGCCCTGGCCGGGGTCATCAGCTCGATCCGTACCCTGGCCGCCAACCCGAACAGCGGCACCGGCTACGAGCTGGAGGTGATCGCGATGGTGGTGATCGGCGGCACCGCTCTGTCCGGCGGACGCGGCACCATCCTTGGCACGGTGCTGGGCATTTTCATCCTGCGCGTGATGCGCAACGGTATCGTGCTGATCGGGGTGCCGGGCCTGGCCTACAACATCTTCATCGGCGCCATTATTCTCGGGATGATGGCGTTGCACTCTGGGCTGGAACGCCGCCATCACGCGGGGACATGACGGCATGATCGAGCCGCTGATCCGCATGGCCCATGTCAGCAAGTCGTACGGGCGCGTGCAGGCGCTGGTGGACGTGAACATGACCGTGGGCGAGAGCGAGATCGTCGGCCTGCTCGGCGACAACGGCGCCGGCAAATCGACGCTCATAAAGGTGCTCTCGGGCGCGGTGCCGATGACGCGAGGCGATATCTTCGTGCGCGGGCGCCGGGCGGACATCAACAGCACGACCGATGCGATCGCGCACGGCATCGAGACGATTTACCAGGATTCGGCGCTGGTCACGGAGCTGTCGATCGCGCGCAACCTGTTCCTGGGCCGCGAACCGCTGAAGCGGCCGCGTTTCCTGAACCGCATGGATCAGGACGCGATGGACTCCGTCGCGCGCAGGTTGTTGCAGCAGGTCGGCATTAGCAAGGAGATCCCGCCCAGCACGCCGATCGGCGCGTTGTCGGGCGGCGAACGGCAGGCGGTGGCGATCGCTCGCGCCATGCACTTCGAGAGCGACCTGATTATCCTTGACGAGCCGACCAACAATCTTGGCGTCGCTGAGACCCAGGGCGTGCTGCGCTTCGTACGCGGCGCACGCGATTCCGGGCATTCGTGCATCTTCATTGCTCATAACATCCATCACGTCTTCCAGGTGGTGGACCGCATCGTGGTGATGAGGCGTGGCCGGGTGGTGGCCGACGACATCGACCCGCGACGCAGCAGCGTGACTGAGGTGGAGGCGGTCATCACCGGGATGACGGAGGCCTGAGCGGGCTAATTATGATGACTAAACTTGTTGGTTCGGCTGGGCCGTCATTCCGACGCAGCTTGTCGGTGAGCCGGGCTTCACCAGCCGCCGCTCATCGCCGTCGCCTGAAGCCAGGCGCGGACGCCGGATGGGCCGCCGAACGCATCGGCTACCAGCAGCCCGGCACCGCCCATCTTCTGCGCCATGGAGATCCCATCTAAATCGGTGACGTCATCGCCGACGAAGACCGGCAGGCGCCCGGCGAAGGGGGCGCGGCGCATCAGCATTGCCACGGCTCCGCCCTTATCGGCGCCGCGCGGGCGGACCTCCCAGGCCATGTTGCCCGCGAGCAGTTCGAATATTGAATTGTCCGCCATGAGCCGGCGCAACGCCTCGCCGAACTCAGCGCCAGCTTCCGGCACGGCTCGGTAGTGCAGCACGAAACCCCGTGCCTTGCGCTCCATCCGCGCCCCGGGATGCATCCTGGCAGTACGCTCCGCCTCGAACACCCAGTCCTCAGGCACGGACGGTAGGGGCACTCTCTCCAGCGCCGCGCCTGGCGCGTGCCGAACAGCGCCGCCGTGTTCGCCGGCAACCGCGTGCGGGGCATCCCCAAACAGCAAATCCACTTGCTCGACCGGCCGCCCGCTAATCACGCCGACTGCCCCTCCGAGCAGGGCCTTCAGCCGGCGGAGGGTGTCCGGCAAGTCGGCGGGCACGGCGACCGTCTCCGGCGTCGGCGCGAAATCGAGCAACGTGCCATCCACGTCGAGCAACAGCGCCGCCTGGCGGAACGAGGGCAGCGGGGGAAGGCTCAAGGGCGGCACCCCAGCACCCGCACGTCGTAAACGGGGCTTTGCAGCATGGCGACCCACGGCTCCTGCGCGAGCATCCATCCCTGGAACCCGGGCTGATCCGGGTGGGCGTCGGTGATGGCCAGGAACGCCGCGGCATCCGCGGGCACAGCGGCGGGGCGGATATCGCACGCCCGCACAGCGATGGTGAGCGAGCCGTACTGCACCGACTGTCCCGATCTGACGATGAATTGCCGGTAAACGGCATCGATCTTGTCGAGCACCTCGATGCGTGCCGCCGCTCGGGGCAGCCAACCCAACATCGGCGACTGCGCCGATCTGGCAGAGCCAATCTCCGAAGGTGGGGCAAGCGGCGCCTGCGTGACCGGCGGGGTAGGCTGGGCGAGCGCCGCGGCCGGAACCAGCATCGTCAGCGCGACGGCCAGCGCGCGCCTCACGGCTGTCGCTTCGGGCTCTCCAACCCGGCCACCATATTAGCCAGGATGCCTCGCATCGCTTGCTCGTCAACGCCCATCAAAATCGCGTCCTCGAACGCGTCCTGAAGCGTCTGCGCGAGTTCGGCATGGTTTTCCGCCAACATCCGCAGCTTCTCGCGGCAGGACACCGGGCTTCCGTCCGTCTGCGGCCAGACCGAGGGCACCGGCAAACTCATTTCAGTCCTCCCGATGGTGCAGAACCCGGCTTGCCCGATGCCCCGCCAGGCGTCGAGCTTCCCGTGCCGGACTCGCTGAAGATGAACTTTCCAAGCAATTGCTGGAGGTTTATCGCCCCTTGGGTAATCGTGACCGTATCGCCTGGCTTCAGCATCTCGGTGTCTCCGCCAGGAGAGATTGCCAAATATTCGCCGCCCAACAGACCCTCGCTGGTGACTGTGAGGCCGCTGTCCTTGGGCAGCTCTATGTCGTCGCGAATGCTGATCTTGACCCGAGCGAGATACGTCTTCGGATCGACGGTTTCGCTGTCCACGCTACCCACCTTCACTCCGGCCAGCCGCACGTCCGACCCGACGCCGAGGCCAGCGATGCTGTCGAAGTTGGCATATAGCGTGTAGCCGTTGGTCACTGGGGCATTGCCGGAGTGGGCGATGGCGTAGGCGAGGAATCCGATCGCCACGATCAGAACGAAAACTCCTGTAAGCAGCTCGATCGCATTGCGGCGCATGGCTGCGCGTCAGGCTCCCGGCGTCCAGACTTCGTAGTCGCCGGTGGCACGAGCGCGGCGGCCGCCTTCATAATCGTGGCCTGGCGGGCGATAGCTCTCCGGGGTGCCGGTCGCATTCGGGAGATGCGGCTTCTGCCAAGGGCGCCGAGCCGACGGCGGCAGCGGCGCATCGGTAATGTAATGCAGCCACACGTGCCACTCGGGCGGAACCTTGCTCGCTTCGGCACGTCCGACATAAGCGACCCATCGGCGCGTGCGCCGGCCACGGCGGGGCCACCGTTCCTCAAAGTAGGTGCTGCCGTTGGCGTCGATGCCGATGCGGCGGCCCTTCAGCATGGTGAACAGCCGCGTGCCGAGGTTCATGCCGGCCCATATACGGAGCCGGCGCCTCGCGGTCCACTGGCCGCGCCACGAATAGCGGTCATCCACAGGATTTTGTGGCTGAAACCGATCGCACCACAAAATACACTTCCCCCAGCGGCCATCGGCGCGTACCCTGTGTCCATGCGAACAAGCAAGGTCTGGCACGGCGTGCGGATGCGACACACTGAGGTCGGCGCCGACCCCGATGCATCGCATCGGCAGGTGACACTGCCCGCAGCATGGGACGAGACGGCGGCAGCAGCACTCGCCGCGCTGGCACCCGGCCAAGGTCCGGTCCACCTGGCTTTCGCGGCCGAGACGTGGGTTCACCCGATTGTGCAACGCGCGAGCAGCATTGGGGTCGAGCTGGCGCTCGCCGAGCAACTCCATCGACTGTTGGCGCTTCGGCGCGGGTCGCCCTCGGTCGAGGTCTGGCAGGGCCGGACCGATGCCGCGCCAAGCTTCGTGCTCAATTTGGCGGCTTTCCACGTGTCCGACCGAGGCTTCGATGCCGCCGCGTTTGGGGAAGCCGTCGAGATCGCGTGCATTGCGCTCGCCTTCGCGATACCTGGGGCACCCAGGTATGTCATCGGCATGGCGGATTTGTCTGGGCTGCTGGCCACGCTCGGGATCGACTACGCGAGCGAGCCCGCGCGAGAGGTGGCCCGGGCTCTGGCCGCGTTGCTGCGCGGCCGGGCGGAAGCCGTCTCGGGCATACTGGCCCGACGGTTCGGAGGCGCGGCGCAATCGGAATGCCAATGGCCGATGCCTCCTGCCGCAACGCCCGTTCCGGGACTTGCGGATGCCGCCAGGGAGGCCCGGCAAGCTGCCTCCGCGGTCACTGGGCTGCGCTTCGAAATTTGCACCGGGATTGGCGCGCCTGGGCCGGCTGAAGACCTGCTCGGCGTGGAGACCGCTGGCATCGCGCCGGCCTTCTCCCCGCTTGCTCCTGACGGCGGGTTGACGCGAACGGCGCTGGCCTGGCTGGCAGCGCGCGAGCTGAGCCCACAGGCCGCGCTCGCCGATATGCTGGCCGGACTGACGGTGTTTCCGGTCGCCGATGCGGCTGCACATCGCGCCATGCACGAGGCGGTGGAGCCGTTCCTGCATATCATGCCGGCAAAGCCGGAGGCAGTGGCGGTACTCCCGACTGTCCAGCCGGCCTTCGCTACGCGCCGCGATCTCCCCGCGCGTCGCACCGGGTACACTCAAAAGGCCGCAGTGGGCGGCCACAAGCTCTATCTCAGCACCGGCGAATACGACGACGGCGCACTGGGCGAGATCTCCGTCGCCTTGCACAAGGAAAGCCCCGCCTTTCGTGGTCTTATGGATGCCTTCGCGGCCTCGGTCAGCCTGGGCCTACAACATGGCGTGCCGCTCGCCGAGTTCGTCGAGACGTTCACGCAGACGCGCTTTGGTCCGGCCGGTGCGGTCGAAGGCGACCCAAGCGTGACTAATGCTTCGTCGCTGCTCGACTATGTGTTCCGCCACCTCGCCGCCAGCTATCTCGGGCGCCACGACGTCCCCGAGCTGGAGGCCGAGGAGATGGAGGCCGCGCCGCCATCCGCGCCATTGCTGCCGCTGGACTTCCCGGCCGATCCCCGCGCCCGCCGGCGCAGCTTCCGGGTCATTTCCAAATCGGCTGCCGCGCGGTAGCGTGGCGTGCTTAGCTGAGCGGCGGCCCTCGCGTCGCTTTCATGTAGTGGGGAGAGCGCGATGGCAGGTCGGGTCGAGGCCAAGTTGGCGGAACTGGGCCTGTCGCTGCCGCGGCCGATAGCGCCGATCGCCACTTATGTCCCGTACGTCACCACCGGCAATTTGGTCGTGATCTCAGGCCAGCTCCCCGCCGTGGATGGCAAGGTGGCCGTCACCGGTAAGCTCGGGCAGGGCGTTTCGCTCGAATTGGGCCAGCAGGCCGCCCGCAAGTGCTTCGTCAACGTGCTCGCTCATCTCAAGACCGCTTGCGGTGACCTGGACCGGGTGCGCCGGGTGGTGCGGCTGGGCGGTTACATCGCATGCGATCTCGCATTTAGCCAACACGCTCAGGTGATGAACGGCGCCTCCGATCTCGCGGTGGCGATATTTGGCGAGGCAGGGCGGCACGCGCGCACCACGGTGGGCGTGCCTGCCCTGCCGCTCGATGCGGCAGTGGAGGTGGAAGGCATGTTCGAGATTCAGTGAGGCTCCCGGACAGGAGGCGCAGAGGGCGCAATTTACCCGCTATGCCCGATGGCTCGCTCGCCCTGACCCTCACCCTTCACGCCACGATCAAGGACATCGACCCGGCAAGCTGGGATCGCTGTGCTGGCGTGGACAATCCTTTCGTCAGCCATGCCTTCCTGAGCGCGCTTGAGGATAGTGGTTCGACCAATGCACGAACCGGCTGGCTGCCCCAGCACGCGGCGCTGCGGCGCAATAGCGGCGAGGTTTTGGCGGTCGCGCCGATGTACGCAAAATCGCACAGCTACGGTGAATATGTGTTCGATCACGGCTGGGCGAACGCGCTGGAGCGGGGCGGCGGGAATTACTACCCCAAGCTTCAGGTCGCGGTGCCGTTTAGCCCGGTTCCGGGGCCCCGGCTTCTCTGCCGCACGGATTCGGGCCTCGCTCCTGGCACACTTGCGTCCGCGCTGGTGCAGGCGTGCGGGCAACTCGATCTGTCCTCGGTTCATGCGACGTTTTGCACCGAGGATGAGTGGCAGGCGCTTGGCGCGGCCGGTTGGTTGCAACGATTGGGTATGCAGTTCCACTGGGAGAACCCGGGCTATACGAGCTTTGAGGATTTTCTGGGCGCGCTCTCCTCGCGCAAGCGCAAGATATTGCGGAGGGAACGGCGAGACGCCAACGGGGCTGGACTGACGTTTCAGGCCCTGGTCGGGGCCGAAATCACGGAACGGTCACTGGGACGCCTTTTACCGCTTCTACACTTCGACCGTGGATCGCAAATGGGGCAGTGCCTACCTAACGCGCCGCTTCTTTTCGCTGCTCTCGGAACGGCTGGGCGACAGGGTGGTGCTGATGATGGCGGAGCACGGCGGCAAGCCAGTGGCCGGCGCGCTCAATCTGGCAGGCGGGGACGCGCTGTTTGGCCGCAACTGGGGCTGCCGCGGGGACTGGCCGTTCCTGCATTTCGAGCTTTGCTACTATCGCGCCATTGATTGGGCAATCGAACACGGGTTGAAGCGGGTGGAAGCCGGGGCGCAAGGCCGGCACAAGATCCAACGCGGCTATATGCCCAAGCCGACCTTCTCCGCGCATTGGATCGCCCATCCCGGCCTGCGTCGCGCCGTGGCTGCGTTCCTGGACCAAGAGCGCCCCGCCATTCTTGCCGACATGGCGGCCCTTGCCGATGAAACTCCGTTCCGGAAGGGGTCCGAACCGGGCTGAGCTTGCTCGCTACTCGATGGGGCAGGTCCGGGCGAAGGCCGCTACATCGCGCGCCCGCGCCACCTCACGCCAGCATCCATCCGCGACCGCCGCGCGCATAACAGGCAGCGCCGCTCGGCTCGAACCATCCTGTCCAAGCAGGGCGAGAACGACGCGCCCGGAACCACCTATTTCAGCCCGGAGGTGCGCGAGCGGTTCTTCGGGGTACACCAGCGCAAGTTTCATCGCATCCGGCGACTCGGCGAGGAACGGTCCGACCACGCCGACACCATCGTTACCACGGGGCAGCAACACGATCCCATTCGGCCCGGCGAGCGTCGAGGCGGCCCTGGCCGCTGCTCGGGCGGGCTGCATCGTCTCCGGCCGAGTGAGCATGCCGGCCAACGCAAGAACCTGAACCGCGACCACGACCGCGCCCAGCACCGGACCGGCACGCGGCAATGTTCCAATCGCGCCGGCGAGCAGGAGCGCCAGGAACGGCGTGGCGAAGCAAAGATAGCGCAACTCGATCGGCGTCGTGCCAAAGACCGCCCCGAGCAGAAGCAATCCGAGCGGCGGCGCGGCGGCTCCCATGACGAGCAGCATCCGTGGCGCGGGCCGCCCGATGCGGCGCCACCGAAGGGCCACCAGCGCCGCCAGCCCCATCAGCAAGAGCGCCAATGTCGCACCTACGAACGCGGCGGCCGGCGGGTCCAAATAGAGCGGCAGTCCGCCGAATAGGTTCGCCGCGGCGCAGGTGGCCAGCCGTCGCCAGGCTGGGCAGCAACCGGAACGGCGGGAACTGGCCAGCGCGGGTGGCGCGCTGGGCGAGGAAAAACCAAAGATCGAGGGGCAGGAAAGCGGCGAACCCGAATGACGCGGCGATCCAGATCCGAACATCGCGCATTCGCGCAACCAGCAACCAGAGCAGCGCTCGCCCCACCCACGAAGACGCTCAAATAATTGGTGAAGCTGGCGGCCCCCAGCAGTAGGCCGGCACCGAGCGCAAGCGCGGTCCGGCCGCGTTCGGCGGCACGTAACGCCAGCAGCACGCCACCAAGCGCGAGGGCCTGGGCGAGTGAGAACCCGCGCGCGACCGCGCTCGTGTACGCGAAGCCGTAGCAGCACGCGGTCAACAGCATGGCCCAGCAAGGCGACACGCTTGCGGAGCGCGCGATCCCGCCAATCACGCAAAGAGCGGCCAGCGCACACAGGGCCGAGAGCAGCCGCAACGCCAACAGGCCATTTCCGACAAGGCCTCGCCAGGCAGCCACGGCCCAAAAATAAAGTGGCGGATGGACATCCGTGTCCCGCAATGATCGGGCCACCGCCATGACGCCGGCGTGCCCGGTGAAGGCAGGCCGCATCTGGCCCGCCACGAACGGTGTGTCGGGCCAGGCCGGCCGAGGCGTCCCCGAGATCACGAACACGGTGTAAGCCTCGTCATACTCGAAACTGCGCAGCGCCGCCGCGCTGGAGAGCAGGCCGGCCGCGAGCAGCAACACCGCCAATTTACTCGCGTTCAATGTTTCGCTGCTCTCATGCCACAGTGCAATTATGCCGGACAAAGATTGACGAGCGGCTTCGGAGCAAACCGACATGCGGGACGTCCCGACTCGCTTACTGAGCCGGCGCGGGCTCCTGGCACTGCTGGTGGGTGCGCTTGTGCTACTCGCCGCGGCGGGAAGCGTGCGGGCCGGCCCGGCGCCGGACCGAATTGCCGCGCTGCGACGCGGGGTGAACATCACCAACTGGTTTCGCTTCGCTGCCAGCGCGGAGCCGGCGGCGTTGCGGGGCTATCTCACCGATGCCGCGATTGGCGACCTGCGCGCGGCGGGGTTCACATTTGTGCGCCTGCCCGTTGAGCCGGACTTCGCATTGGCGGCTCCAGGCCGGCTGGCGCTACTGATCGAGCAGGTGAGGCGATTAGAGCGACACGGCCTCGCCGTGGTCGTTGCGCTCGCGCCAGCGACTTGGCGTCTGGAAGACAATGCCGGGGATCGCTTGCGTCTCCTCGCGGCCTGGCGAACGCTGGGTCGGGCGCTGCGGCCCCTTGATCCGCGCCGCACATTCCCCGAGGTGCTGAACGAGCCGGTCTTTCCGGGTCACCCGCAGGCGTGGGAACGCGCTCCAGGGCGCTGCTTTGGCCGTCGTGCGTGCCGCATTGCCCCAGAACACGGTGATCCTCACCGGCCCGGATTGGAGCAGCGTCTCGGGCCTAACCGCGCTAACCGCCGCCTCGCCCGACCGGAACGTGATTTATACGTTCCACTTCTACGACCCGCCTGAACTGACCGCTCTCGCCGCTTATCGGCCCGGGCTCGACCGCGCCGCGTTCGCCCGGCTGCCGTTTCCGGCACCGGACTCGTCGGCCTGCGCCGCCGCCGCAGGGACGCGCCGCCGACCCGGCCAGCGACGGGCTGATCCGATTCACCTGTGACCAGCGGTGGACCGAGGCGCGCATCGACGCGCGGATCAATGAAGCCGCGACGTGGGCGCGACAACATGACGTGGCGTTGCTGATGGGCGAATTCGGTGCGTCCGCCCGGCTGAACCGGCCCGCCCGGCTCGCATGGTTTGAAACAGTGCGGTCGGCCTGCGAGCGCCTTGGCATCGGCTGGGCAGTCTGGGGCTTCGATGATGTCATGGGGTTTGATCTACCACGGCCGCCTGGATCCCGGCCTGTCCTCGATCCTGCTCTGCTCCACGCGCTGGGACTTCGATAAAAAAGCCCCCGGAGACCATCCGGGGGACAGTAACAGGGAGGCTTCACGTCTGGGAGACGCGGGTCATGGACCCCTTTCCGACCCACGGGGTCGGACGACTGACGGCATCTCCGCCGTAAGTCATCACCATCACTAATTGCTGCTTCTCGTAGCTTCAATTAACAAAAGGCGATCCCCGCCATGCCATTCGTGCAAGCCGCCGAGGTTGGACGCTGCTACACGACTACGCCCGCACGCTGGAGACTGCCTATTTCGGCCGACGTGAATCCGTGATCGCTCAGCACCGCCTCGGTATGCTCGCCGCGTCGCGGTGCGATTCGGGGCTCGCCTGGCGTGCGCGAGAAGCGTGGCGCCGGCGCCGGCTGCGAGACACCATCCAGATCGACGAACGCGTGACGCGCCTTGGCATGCGGGTGGTGTGGAGCCTCGGCCACGGAGAGCACTGGCGCGAAGCACACATCGGTGCCCTCCATGAGCCCGCACCACTCGTCCCGCGTCTTGGTGCGGAAAATGTCGGCGAGCCGCGCTTGCATCTCTGGCCATCCAGTCTGATCCATCTGCTCGGGCAGCGGCTCGTCAGCCAGACCGGTCTTCTCCAGCAATAATCGGTAGAACTGTGGCTCGATCGAACCGATGCAGATATGTCGTCGGTCTTTTGTTTCGTAAGTGTTGTAATAGTGCCCGCCGCCGTCGAGCGCATTCGCCGCTCGGCGATCATGCCACAGGCCCGCCGCGTGCATTCCGAACACGGCCCCGAACAGCAGCGCCGCCCCGTCAACCATGGCGGCATCTATGACTTGCCCGCGGCCGGATTTCGAGGCTTCAAGCAGGCCACACACCATCCCGAACGCCAGCAACATCCCACCGCCGCCGTAGTCTCCCACCAGATTCAGCGGCGGGATCGGCTTCTCCGGCGTGCCGATCGCGTGTAGCACGCCGGTCAGCGCGATGTAGTTGATGTCGTGTCCCGCCGCCTTGGCGAGCGGCCCCTCCTGGCCCCAGCCAGTCATCCGGCCATAGACGAGGCGCGGGTTGCGCGCGAGGCATGGCTCGGGGCCGATGCCGAGGCGTTCGGCCACACCGGGGCGGAACGGCTCCATCAGACCGTCGGCGGCTTGCGCCAATCGCAGCACCACCTCGGCCGCTCCAGGCTTTTGCAGATCGAGCGCGATCGATCGGCGGCTGCGACCATGCACGGAATAGCGCGGGTGGTCGTACCGCTCCGGCCCCGAAGGGCGGACGCGGTCCACCCGGATCACATCGGCACCGAGATCGCCAAGCATCATGGCGGCCATCGGGCCGGGGCCGATTCCTGCCAACTCGATCAGTTTAATGCCGGCGAGCGGTCCCATCGAACTCTCCTATTGGTTGGCTCCGCGAATGCTAGTGCACCGACTGGGAACGAGGAAACCCAGCCGCCTCGACCACACTCTGGGCCAATGTGCGGAAGGGACACATTGATTGGGCGTAGCGATTCGTTGGACAGTTGGTGATGTGAGCCCTCGCGGGTTCGAGGCGCTGCGCCTGTCGGTCCTGGGTGCGTTCCGCGTGTTCGGTGCCAACGCCCGCCTGGTCGTCTGCGTCAATTCGCTGACCGTGGATGCGGCCAGGGCGCGAACCGGCGCGCTGCCAAATCAGGTGGCCTGGGTCGCATCCGACGGGTCAATCCCCGCCTTCCTGCGCGAGCATCTCGATTCAGGATTGGCCGAGGGCGTCGCCTGGAAATTTGCCCCGATGCGCCTGTTTCCGGACGACTGGGAAATATCGCTCGACAATGATTGCATCCTGTGGGCGATGCCGGGGGCGTTGCGCGACTGGCTCGACGCGGAAGAGCCGGCGACCTGTCTGCTCGCCGAGGACGTGGCGCCGGCCTTCGGCCAATTCGACGGGCTGTGCGGGACGGCGCCGCGCAACACGGGCATCCGCGGCCTCCCTCCCGGCTACGACCTGGCGCGCGCGCTCGCTGCAGTGCTTGCGGCGAATCCGGTCCGGCTTGTCTCCGAACTCGATGAGCAGGGCCTCCAGATCGCGGCGTTATCGCGGTGCCGTCCAGTCCGTGCGGTCTCGATAGCGGATGTAGCGATCTGCTCGCCTTTCCCTCCGCACGCGCGTGATCCCGGGCGTTGCGGCGCGCATTTCGTTGGGCTCAATGTTTACCGCGAACGCTCCTATTGCGACGCATCGGCGATCCGCCTGATCGCGGACAATTGGGAGCGCCTGCGGCCCGAAATCGAGGGGCGTTGTCAGCCACTGGCGGACTGACCGTTTATGCGAGTGACGCGGCAGCCTGCATGACGGCCTCGGCGTGCTTGGTCACGCTCACTTTGCGCCAGGCCTTCGCGATCTTGCCGTTCTTGTCGATAAGGAAGGTGCTGCGCTCCATGCCCATGTATGTCCTGCCATACATGGACTTCTCCACCCAGGTTCCGTACGCCTCTGCGACACCGCTTTCGGCATCCGACGCGAGCGGAAACGAAAGGTGATACTTCGCGGCGAATTTCTCCAACACCGACACTTTGTCTTTCGAGACGCCGATCACGTTCAATCCGAGCTTGTCGAACTCGGGCAGCGACTCCTGGAACGCGCAGGCCTCCTTTGTGCAGCCGGGTGTGTCGGCCTTCGGGTAGAAATAGAGGACGAACGGCTTGCCCCTCATTGCCTCGAGGCTGACCCTGCGGCCGCCGGTGGTGGGCATCTCGAAGGCGGGGGCGGGGTCGCCTTGCTGGACAGTCATTCGCCGATCTCCCCGACGTAGCGGACGAAAATCGCCCGCACCTGGTCAGCCGTCGCATCCAGGGTGGCCCGGAAAGCGGGCAAGTCAACCGCCCCCGTCGCTCGCAGGAGCGGATCGGCATAAGCGTTCGGGAGGTCCGCCGGCTGGGTGCGACCCTGGGTGATGCGCAACATGCCTTGAATGGTGCGCCAGAGATGGTCGGCGCGGACGAGGGACGCGGCATCGGGGGGCGCAAGATGGCCAGCGGCAGCCAGCCCTTGCAGCGCGATCCGCGTTGTTGGATTGGCCAAATGCGGTTCGCCGGCGAGATAGACGAGTTGCAGCGCCTGGGCGATGAACTCGACCTCGATCTGCCCGCCCCGCCGAAGCTTCACGTCCCACGGTCCAGCGGGAGGCAGGTCGCGGGCGATCCGGGCCCGCATCGCGGCGGTGTCGGCGCGGATCCGCTCGGCCGGCCCAGCAACCGCCAGGGCTTCGGTGATCGCCGCTTCCACCTTGCGACGCAGTGCCGGTGGTCCGGCAACGACCCTAGCGCGGGTGAGCGCCATGCGCTCCCAGGACCACGCGGATTCTGCGTGGTAGCGGCGGAAGGCGCCGAGCGAGACCGCGACCGGTCCTTTATTGCCAGATGGCCGCAGCCGCATATCCACCGCATAGAGCTGGCCGTCGGCTCCAGGGGCCGTCAGGGCAGCCACGTAAGCGTGCGCGGCGCGAATGAACCACTGCACCGCCGGCAGGCTCCGCGCCCCGCCTATCGACTCGCTCACCTCCTCCGGGTGCTCGTAGATCAGCATCAAGTCGAGGTCGGAACCCGCCATCATCTCCCGCCCGCCAGCCTTGCCGAGCACGACCACCGCCACTGCCCCGCCGCTGACTTGGCCGTAACGCTCGGCGAAATCGTCGAGCACCGCCGGCAACAGAACGGCGAGCGCGGCGTCGGCGAGCGCCGAACGTCGCAGACCAGCCTCATCGGCATCGATGCGCCCCTCGAGCGTGGCAACCGAAATCGAGAAATCCTCCTCCCGGACGACGCGCCGGGTGATCGCGATGACGTCCTCCAGCCGGCGCGCATCCTTGAGGCGACCGCGCAGCAGGCGAGCCGGCTCGGCAGGTTCTTCGGGGCTCAGAAGCCCCTCCAGCGCGGACGGGTTGGTTGCGAGGTGATCGGCGAGCGAGGGCGATGCGCCGAGCACCGCCGCGATGCGGTCCAGCAGGGCAGGGTTGTGCTGGAACAGCGACAGGAGCTGCACGCCGGCAGGCAGACCCGAGAGGAAATGATCGAAGCGAGCGAAGGCTGCGTCCGGCTGGGGTTGGCGGGCGAGGGCGGCAAGCAAGCTGGGCAACATGCCTTCCATCAGGTCGCGTGCCCGCTCCGAGCGCGTCGCTCGGATGCGTCCCACCTGCCAGCCGCGCACGGCGGAGACTATCCCCTCGGCGTGGGCGAAACCGAGCGATCGCAACGCGGCCACAGTAGCCGGCGTAGCGGGATCGTCACCGCGGAAATCCAGCGTGGAAACCTCGGGCCCGGCGAACGGCGCGTCCGGTAGTCGTTCGAACACCTCGGCGTAGCGAGCGCGAACGCGGCCCAGGTGCCGAAGCAGCAGCTCGGCGAAGCTCGCCGCGTCGTCGAAGCCCATGAAAATGGCGAAACGGGCCAGCTCGGCCGGGCGCTCGGGCAATGTATGCACCTGCCGGTCGGCCACCATCTGGAGCCGGTGTTCGATCTGCCGCAGAAAACGATACGCTGCGGCCAGTTCGCGCGCGGACGCGGGCGAGAGGTGCCCGACGCGGGCAAGCCGGCGCAAGGCCCCCAGCGTCGTCGGTTCGCGCAGCCCGGGGTCGCGCCCCCCCCAAACCAGTTGCAGCGTCTGGGCCAGGAATTCGATTTCCCGAATGCCGCCCTCGCCAAGCTTGATGTTGTGGCCGGCCACGCGCAGGGGCGGATCGACGGCGGTTGCCAGGGCTCCCCCCTTGTGCCGATCAATCCGGCGCTTCATGGCGTGGATGTCCGCCACCGCCGCGAAGTCGAGGCCGCGGCGCCAGACGAACGGCCGGATGGCATCGAGAAGGGCGGCGCCTGTCGCCAAGTCGCCCGCCACCGGCCTGGCCTTGATCATCGCCGCCCGCTCCCAGTTTTGGGCCATGCCTTCGTAGTAGGTGATGGCCGCGGGCAGCGAGACGGCCGGCGGGGTGACGGCCGGATCAGGGCGCAGGCGGAGATCGGTGCGGAAAACGTAGCCGTCGCCCTCGCGCGCCTCCATCAAGGCCACGAGTGCCCGTGCGAATCGGGTCGCGAAGCCGCGCAGGGCATCGCCAGCCGTGGTCTCGGTGTATATCCCGGCAGAGGGGTCGTAGACGAGGATGAGGTCGACATCGCTGGAGTAATTCAGCTCGCGCGCACCGAGCTTGCCCATGCCGAGCACGACGAAACCGCTGCCGCTAGAGGGCTGCGTAGGATCGCCAAGATCGACATCGCCGGCCTCGTGCGCCGCACGGAGGAGGTGGGCGACGGCGAGAGCCAATGCGGCCTCGGCAAGATCCGAGAGAGCCGCGGTGACCCGTTCGAGATGCCAGATCCCGCCGATGTCGGCGATCGCGATCGCCAGCGCCAGGACGCGCTTGGCATGGCGCATGGCCGCGGCGACGCGAGCGCGCGGCAACTCGGGCAGGGTAGCCCGCAGGCTCGCGAGCGCGGCCTCCACAACCGCATCCGGGCCGGTTGCGACCAGGGCCGCGAGCGTGGCCGGCTCCCGCATCGCGAGATCGGAAAGGTAGGGGCTGTTGCCGCCGATGGCTCGGAGCATGGCGGCGACCTCCGGTTGGGCTGCCAGGCCCGCCTCCGCGGGCCCCAGCTCGCCCATTCGGTTAATCAGGCGCACAGCGGCGGCTTGGTCGCCGGGTGCAGGCCAGGAACTGGGAAGCCGGAACGAGAGACCTGTCATCTACCGGCAGGCTGGCGTTGAGGCGCCGTTACGGTCAAGCCGCGAGAAGCGTTGGCACGATCCTCCACCACGTGCTCACCGCGGTTCTCGGGACGGCGATCGTGGCGGCCGTGGGACTGGCCGTGCTCGGGTGGCGGCTGGCGGAGCGCCCGATCGAGATCCGCTGGCTGGCGAACCGCATCGAGGCCGCCGTTGATCCCGCGATCGCTCCCGGGCGGCTCTCGATCGGCTCTGCCTCGCTAGCTTGGGGAGGCTTCCGCAACGGGCTCGACGTGCCGATCGTCGTTCGGCTCACCGGTATGGTCCTCCGCGCGGCGATCGGAACGCCGCTCATGGAAATCCCCAATGCCGAGGTAAGCTTGGCCGCAGGTCCGCTGCTGCGAGGGCAAATCGAGCCCCGCGCGGTGGAGATCGAGCGGCCCAGCATCGCGGTCGAGCGCACGACTGATGGCTCCTTGAGCGTGTCGGTCGGCGTCGCGGGGCCTCACCAGGGGCGCGTCTCCGCGTCTTTTGCCCCCGCGCTCCTGGCGGCGTTGACGGACTCGCCAGGGGAGGCGGGCCTGAGGCGGTCGTTGAAGAGGCTCCGGCATCTCGGGGTCCGCGACGCAAGCCTGGTGATCAAGGACCGACAGCTCGGCGCGAAGTGGCGAGCCCCACGGGTCGATATCGACATCAATAGGGCGGCTGATGGGAGTATGCAGGGGCGCGCGGATATGGCGCTGGCCCTTGGGGACCAGCAAGCGCGGCTCTCGATCGAGGCCATGCACCCGGCCGCAAGCGACGTGACCGAGATGAGCGCGGCGGTCAGTGCGGTCAGGCCATCCGCTCTGGCCCTCGCGGCGCAGTCGTTGGCGCCGTTGGCCGCCATTGACGCGCCGGTGAGCGGCGAGATCTGGATGACCCTTGGTCCGCAACTGGCGCCTCGACATATTCGTGTCTCTCTGCGGGCCGGAGCGGGAATGGCGCGCCTTGGCGCCGGGGCGGTGCCGTTCCTTGGAGCTGCGATGGTGGTCGCGGGACGGCCCCGGCAACTGACTTTGCAGGAGGCGCATCTCGATCTCCGCGGCCATCCCGGAGGATTGATCAGCCAGATCACCGCTCATGGCCACGCTCACTCCAGCGACGACGGATACACCTCCGACCTTTCGCTCGATCTGAATCGGGTCGAACTGGCGGATCTCCCAATCCTATGGCCGGCGGGCGTGGGAGGCGGCGCGCGCCCGTGGATCCTGGAGAACGTAACCGCAGGCTTCGCCCACGACGGCCACCTGGACCTCGGGTTGGCGGCAACGGACAGCCTTGCCGATGTGAAGCTGACCCGAGCTGCTGGCAGGCTGCAGGCAAGCGATCTCACAATCCACTGGCTACGGCCAGTGCCTCCGGTAGTGAATGCCGCAGTCGGTTTGCGCCTGGTCGATCCGGATACGGTGGAAATCGACGTTGCCCGCGGCCAGCAGGGGCGAGAGGCGCCCAGCCCGGAACGGACAGGAGCGCCAGTCGAGGCCGGCACCCTGGTGCTCACCGGCGGCCTCATGCGCATCACGGGGCTGATGCACAAGGACCAGTCTGCCACAATCGAGACTGAGGTCGCCGGCTCAGTCCCCGATGCGATCGAGCTGCTGAGCGATGCGCGGCTGCACTTGTTGTCCGATCATCCGCTGCCGCTCAAGAACCCGACCGGAATGGTGACGGCAAACCTAACCGTGTCGCTCCCGCTCGACGCCCGTGTGACCATGGACGAAGTGGCGGTTCGTGCGCGAGCCAAGCTGCGCGGTGTACATCTTGGCGGAATAGCCGGCGAGCACGACCTGGACGAAGGTGTTTTCGACCTGACGGCCGACACCGACGGGCTCGCGCTCGCCGGTCAGGGCGACCTTGCCGATATCCCGGTCGTGCTCGACGCCGCCTTGGACTTCCGCGCGGGGCCGCGGAGCCAGATTCAAGAGCGGATCACCGTCTCGGGCCACCCCGACGCGCTGCGACTGGCCAGAGCGGGGCTCGATGCCAGCGGCGTGCTGTCCGGGCCGATTGGATTGAAGGCTACCTATACTGAGCGGCGCAGCGGGCAGGGGCTCATCACCGCACAGGCCGACCTCGCGACGGCCACACTGAAAGTGCCTCTGCTCGATTGGCGGAAGCCGGCCGGCGTAGAAGCGACCGCCGGCGCGCGGGTGGTCCTGGATCGCGGCCGAATCACGCGGATCGACCATATCGAAGCGTCGGGGAGAGCGTTGGCGCTGGCCGGCGAAGCCGATTTCAAGGACGGCAATCCGACCGCATTTCACCTGGACCGCTTGGTCCTGGGCCGGACCGACGTGCGAGGTCTGGTGCGACTGCCCCGGGACGGGGCACCGATCTCGGCGCGTGTGTCCGGGCGGCGGCTCGACCTATCGGCAGCGTTAGCCGGAACGGGCCGGTCGCTGGGGTCCAGGCCGGAGCTAGGTCGCTCTGCCACGATGCCGTCTGCCCCGGGTTGGCAGGTCGATGGCCGGTTCAACAATGTGATCCTGGCGGGCGGGCGGACTGTGGCTGGCGTTAGCATCACTGCCGAGAGCGACGGCCGGATGCTGCGTCAAGCCAAGGTCGCGGGCTGGACCGGGGCTAGATCGCCGTTCGACCTAGAGATCAGGGACGGATCGGACGGCCGTATTCTGCACGCGGATGCAGCAGACACGGGTGCCCTGCTCCGAGACCTGGGCGTACTGGGAGACATTGATGGCGGGCGGCTTGCCATTTCCGCGCGCTTCCAGGATTGGCTTCCCGGAAGCCCGTTGGTCGGCACGGCCGAGCTGCATGACTTCCGGGTGCGTGGGGCACCCGTTCTCGGCAAGCTGCTGCAAGCGATGACTTTGTATGGGCTTGGCGAGGCTCTGCGCGGCCCCGGAATGGAGTTCAGCCGGCTCGTGGCGCCGTTCCGGCTTGATGATGGCCGGATCGAACTCGAAAATGCTCGCGCGTTCAACCCGTCGATCGGGCTGACCGCGGAGGGACGCATCGACTTGGCCTCCGGCCGGCTGGCCATTGCGGGCACAGTCGTGCCGGCGTATTTTTTCAACACGCTGCTTGGCCGCATCCCATTCGTGGGCCGGTTGTTCAGCCTGGAGAAAGGGGGCGGCATCATCGCCGCCAACTACGCCGTGCGCGGTCCGCTGGCCAACCCGCTAGTCTCGGTCAATCCGCTATCGGCGCTCACGCCGGGGTTTCTGCGTGGCATCTTCGCGGGTCGGTAGTGTCGGCACACAATTCCGTGTGGCAAACCAGCGCATCGACCAATCGTTCGGCCTGAACAACGGAATCGTTGATGCTGGCAACATCACTCACCTGGGCTGGGCTGTTCGCGCTCTATCTCTTGTTCGCCGGACAAGCGAGCGCGGCGGAGATTGTGGCCGGCACCCTGGTGGCGGGTGCCGGCGTGGCTCTGCGCACTGTGGTCCATCACGTCGAGCGGCTTAAGCTCGGGTTCGATGGTCCATGGGGCCGTCTCGCCGGGCGAGCGCTGAGGTCGATCGCGCACGATGCCACTCGTGTCGCCTGGGGCTTGCTCCGCGCGACGGCAGGCGCGCCTCTCGGCGGCGGCGTCGTTCGCCAGCGGTTCGAGCCAGGCGGATCAACGCCTCAAGCTTCGGCACGTCGCGCCGTGGTCACGCTGGCCGTTTCCGTTGCCCCGAACGGTTTCGTTCTGGCGGTTGAGGATCAGTCGGAGGGGCTGCTCCTGCACCGGTTGGTGCCGCAGCCGCAAGCAGGAGATCCTTTATGGCCGGTTTGAACCCCACCTGGCTGGCCGCTTCGATAGCAACGCTCCTGGCCCTGGCTGTCCCGGTCTGGGCTGCTTTGGTGGGGCCGGTGGCGCATCGTTTGGCCGCGGTCCAGCTCGCCTCGATCACCACGTCGTGGCTTCTGGTTGAACTGTGCCTCGCGTTCGGCCGGCCCACGTTCCTGGACCTGGCCGTGACTCTTGCGCTGCTCTCGCTGCCCGGGATGCTGGTTATCGCGGTTTTCTACGAGCGGTGGGTATGACCGGCACGCTGACGGACATTCTGCTCGCCGTCGCGGTCGCGGCCTTCTGGCTCGCCAGTGTCGGCTTCATCCGCCTTCGGGACGCTCTGGACAGGCTGCATTGCGCAACGTTTCTCGGGGTGACCGCCGGGCCTGCGATCACCCTCGCGGGGTTTTTGGATCTGGGCGCGCAACCGTCGGCGGTGAAGATCCTGTTTGTTCTGGTCAGCACGACGCTCAGTGGCGCGGCGCTGTCCCACGCGGCCGGCCGCGCGCTTTGGTTCCGCGGCCAGGATGAAAAGGACGCCCCATGACCCTGCTGCTTGCGCTGCTGTTCGTCCTGACCGCTATCGCCGGCGCGGGTGTGGCACTCACCCGCGATCCACGCCGGCAGGTGCTGGCGATCTCAGTCAATGGCTTGGTGCTGGCGCTGCTGTTCCTTGCCTTGCAAGCACCCGATGTCGCCTATTCCGAACTCACGGTCGGCGCGGCCGCTCTGCCGCTGCTGTACCTGGTTGTCCTCGCCAGTATCCGCAGCAACAGGTCTCGTGAGTGATGCGTTAGATCCGCCAATGATCCGAGCAGATGCCGGCGTATGAACCTACGTTTGAGACTCGCGGTCTTCGCCGTCGCACTTGCCTGCTTGATCGCGGCGCTGCCGGCGGTGTTCGGCGCCATGCCGACGTTCGGAGCGCATCCGCTGCCCTATGGGGAGCACATCAACCATTTGGCGCCGATTGAGCGGCATGTCACCAACATGGTGACGGCGGTCAATTTCGATTATCGCGGATTCGACACGTTGGGCGAGGAGTTCATGCTGCTGGTCGGAGTCACTGGAACAGCGATCTTGTTGCGCGGGTCGCGGGGACAATCCGCCGCCGACCTGCCGGCGACAGTCCCTGGCCGTCGCGTTCCGCCGCGCACGGAAGCGATCTCGCTGGTCAGCAGGCTATTCGCGCCGGTGACGATCGTGTTCGGTCTTTACGTCGTGTTGCACGCCCAGCTCACGCCTGGAGGGGGGTTTCAGGGCGGGGTGATCATCGCCTCGGGGCTGCTGTTGCTCTATCTGGGCGAGGGCTATTTCGGCTGGCGGGCGTTGATGCGCGACAGCATCCTGGACGCTTGCGAGGGTGGCGGGGCGGCGATCTACGCGGTAGCCGGGATCGCGCCGATAGCGGCGGGAGCCAAATACCTCCAGAACGTGCTGGCGCTAGGCCAAACGAAGGCGCTGCTGTCCGGCGGCCTGATCCTGGTTCTGAACTGGGGAGTAGCCTTCGCCGTCGCGGGCGGTTTCTCCGTCCTGTTCGTTGAGTTCTTGCGCGAGACGCGGGCGGAGAAGGATGGCGAACAATGACCATGCTCCCTTGGGCGGTGTGCGCGTGGCTGTTCGCGGTCGGACTGTACGGGATCGTGACGAGCCGCCACTACGTCCACCTGATCGGGTGCATGTCGGTGGTCCAGTCCTCGACCTACGTGCTGCTGCTCGCGGCCGGGTTCCGCTGGGGCGCCGGAGCGCCGATCTTCTATGATTATCCCCCCGGCACGCCTGCGGTTGACCCGGTGGTGCAAGCACTGGTGCTGACCGACATCGTGGTGGGCGCCGCGGTCACCGCGCTGCTGCTGGCGCTGGCGCTTCAGATCCAGCGACAGAAAGGCACACTCGATCCGGAAGCGTTGCGACCCATGCAACGATGATCGAAGCCTTGCCGCCGCTGCCGGTCGCGGTGCCGCTGGCGGTCGCGGGCACTATTCTCCTGTGCAACCGGCTGCTGCCAGGGCGGGCCGCTGATGTCATATCGGTGCTGACCGCCCTATTCTCCGGAGCGGTCAGCGCGATCCTGCTGCATGAGGCAGCCGGCGGGCCAATCACGTACTGGTTCGGCGGCTGGTCCCCGCAGCAGGGCCAAGTAATCGGGATTTCCTTCGTGATCGGGCAAGCCGGCGCGGTTTTGGCGGTGTTCACCGCGCTCCTGGTGGCGGCCACGCTGGTGTTCGCCTGGGGTTTCTTCGACGAGGTCGGCACGCAGTTCTACGCCATGATGCTGGTTTTCATGGCGGCGATGATCGGTTTCGTGCTCACCCACGACCTGTTCAACATGTTTGTCTGGTTCGAGGCGATGAGCGTCGCCGCCTTCGCGTTGACCGCTTACGAGCTGAACCCCTCGGCGATCGAGGGAGCACTGACGTTCACGGTAACGAACGGGCTCGGCAGCTTCTTGATGCTGGGCGGCATCGGGCTGCTGTACGAACCGGCGGGCGCGCTTGATTTCGGCGCGTTGGAGATGTTCGTGCGGAATTCGCCGACATCGCCGGTCGTCGCCGCCGCGTTCTGCATGATCGCCGGCGCGTTGCTGATCAAGGGCGCGATGGTCCCGCTGCATTTCTGGCTGTCGGATGCCCACGCAGTGGCGCCAAGCCCGATCTCGGTCATCTTTTCCGGCATCATGGTGCCGCTCGGTCTGTTCGGGGTCATGCGGCTGGTCTGGACGGTGTTCGCGCCTGACCCCGAGGTTCAGCGGGTCATACATGGGCTGCTGCTGTCGCTGGGGGCCTTGACGGCGATTGTTGGCGGGGTCTCGGCCCTGGCCCAGCGGCACCTGAAGCGACTGCTGGCCTTCTCGACGATCGCCCATATGGGCGTGTTGCTGATCGCGCTCGCCCTGGTGACCCCGGCATCAGTAGCCGGGTTCGTGGCCTATCTGATCGGGCACGGGCTGGTGAAGGCGGCGTTGTTCATGGTGGCCGGCATCTTGCTGGCCAATTTGGGGGGCATCGACGAGATTAGTTTGCGAGGCGCGGGGAAAGGGCTCTGGCCGGTGGGCCTCGCGTGCGGGCTGGGTGGGCTGCTCCTGGGCGGTCTTCCGATCGGCATTATGGATGAGGGCACACGCATGATCGATGCCGCGGCGTCCGCTGCTGGTCGTGGCTGGACCGACGTGCCGATTGTTCTCGGGTCCGGCCTGACCGGGGCTGCGGTGCTGCGCGCGGCGGGGCGGATTTTCGTGGGTCTCGGTTCCGAGCCAGGCGATGAAGCCCAAGCGCCGACCGCCCAGGAACGCGAGCCAAGCAATCGGCCCTTGTGGCTGATGCTCGGGCCGGCATTGGTGCTTCTCGCCGGCTCCCTCATCTCCGGCGATCCAGTCTCGAAGGTGGCACGGCGCGTGGCCACGAGTTTTCTCGAAACAGCCGGTCTTCAAAGCCCCATCGTGCTCTTGCAAGCCCCGCCGCATCCCTGGCTGCCCTGGGTTTCGCTCACCGTGGCCGCGCTGGTGGCCGGGTACGATCTTTCGCGGCACGTCCTGCCGCGAGGGCTGGTGTGGGCGGTCGATTGGGCAAGCTGGCCGATATTCGGAGCGGTACCGCGGCTGCACACCGGCATCGTGGGAGACTATGTCGCCTGGATCGTGGTCGGCCTGGCCTTGTTCGTGGCCGCGTTCGCGCTCGGGTGAAAAACGCGATGCTGTGATGCAACGGCCCGGAAGCGCCCTCGTTGGCGAACGCGATCGGCCAACAAGAAGGTGTCAGCATGAGCGACGAACTTCGCGAGCCCCAGCAACAGGAGCGGCAGCCCGGCATCGAGGAAGAGATGGAACCCCGGCCGCGATCGGCCATGGCGAACTACCGCGGCTCCGGCAAGCTCGACGGCAAGATAGCGTTGATTTCCGGGGGCGATTCCGGCATCGGCCGCGCCGTTGCCGTTGGCTTCGCCAAGGAAGGCGCAGACGTGGCCATCACCTATCTCGACGAGCACGAGGACGCCGCGCAGACCATCCGGCTGATCGAGGACGAAGGCCGACGAGCACTCGCCATTCCTGGGGATATCGGCAACTCTGACTTCGCTCGTGAGGTCGTGCGCCAGGCCGTCGGGACTTTCGGACGCATCGACATCCTGGTGAACAATGCCGGCGAGCAGCACCTGGTGGAGAAGTTGGAGGATCTCACCGACGCGCAGCTCGAGCGGACTTTCCGCACCAATATTTTCGGCCAGTTCTTCCTAACCCGCGCGGCGCTGCCGGAAATGCCCGATGGATCGGCGATCATCAACACCGCTTCGGTCACCGCCTATCACGGCAATCCGCAACTCATCGATTACGCGAGCACGAAGGGCGCGATCGTCGCGTTAACCCGATCGCTATCGATCCAGCTGGAGAAGCGGAAGATCCGCGTGAACGCGGTGGCGCCAGGGCCGATTTGGACCCCGTTGATCCCGGCAAGCTACCGGCCGGAGAAGACGGCGAAGCACGGAGCGCAGGCGCCGATGGAGCGCGCGGGCGAGCCGGACGAAGTGGCGCCGAGCTACATCTTCTTGGCCTCGCGAGATGCGTCCTATTTCTCCGGCCAGGTGCTGCATCCGAACGGCGGCACGATCGTCAACGGGTGACTTGACTTGACCTGACCTGATCCAGCGATTTGATGGATTAGGTGGGCCAGGACACGATCTTCGCTGCGGCCTCCGGAGCCGGTCGGGCGGCCGTAACGGTCATCAGGATCAGTGGGCCGGCCAGCCGGGACATACTTGCCATCCTCTGCCGGTCGGTCCCCGAACCGAGGCGTGCGGCGCTCCGGGGCATTCATGATCGGGACGGGGCACTGCTCGACCGGGCGCTGGTGCTCTGGCTGCCAGGGCCCAGCAGCTACACCGGGGAACACTCCGTTGAACTGCACCTGCACGGCGGACGGGCCGTGCTCGACGGTGTCTCCGAGGCGCTCGCGGATTTGGGCGCTCGGCCGGCGGAACCCGGGGAATTCACCCGGCGCGCCTTTCTCAACGGCCGCATGGATCTACTCGAGGCCGAAGCGGTGGGCGACTTGGTCGCAGCGGAAACCGCGGCGCAACGGGACCAGGCGCTGCGCCAGCTCGACGGGGCCCTCGGCCGGATCTACGACGGCTGGCGAGACCGGCTCGTGGCGCTGATGGCACAGCAAGAGGCGCTGATCGACTTCCCGGACGAGGACCTCCCGGACGATACGGCGGCCCACCTGCTCACGGAAATGTCCCTATTGAGGGGGGAAATCGCCGCGCATCTTGATGACGGGCGGCGTGGTGAGCGGCTGCGGGAGGGCCTGGTGTTCGCGGTCACCGGGGCACCAAACGTCGGCAAATCCTCGCTCGTGAACGTGCTAGCGCAACGGGATGTGGCGATCGTCGCGGGCACACCGGGAACGACCCGGGACGCGTTGGAGGCGCGCGTCGTGTTGGCCGGCGTGCCCGTCACCCTGGTCGACACCGCCGGACTGCGCGATTCGGATGACCCGATCGAGGCCGAGGGGGTCCGCCGCGCGCGAGTGCGCGCGGCCGAGGCGGACCTGGTCATCGCAGTAGTGGAGGCTGGCGATCAGGCGGATGCGCCCGCGCATCCTCGGTGCTTGCTTGTGGCCAACAAGGTTGATCTCGGCGGCGGCGTGCCGGCGGACATGATCGGCGCCAGCGCGTGCACGGGCGAGGGCATCGACAGCCTGCGGGAGCGGCTGGCGCGAGAGGCCCGCGCCTTGACCGAAGCCGCGGGTCCGCCGCCGCTGACGCGCGCGCGCCACCGGGCAGCGCTTCAGGCGGCGCAGACCTGCCTCGCGGGGGCGATACAAGCCCGATTACCGGAACTCCGGGCCGAGGAGCTGCGCCTCGCTTTGCAGGCGCTTGGGCGGATCACCGGTAAGGTGGGCGTGGAGGCGATCCTCGATGCCGTGTTCGCCCAGTTTTGTATCGGGAAGTGAGCCCGTCAGGGCACGCGCGCGACCATACAGGAGTGGTCTTCCAATTCTTCCCCACTGCCATCGTCGCCTCTCGCGCGATCGGCGCGATCAGCAAGGAGGATGAACCCGGGCTGAGCCACGGCGGCATCGGCGCCAGTGACGACAAGTGTCTCGAGCCCCATTTCCGCGCTGGCGCGCGGGACGCTGGCGGCGAGCAGGGCGAAGGGATTGACCTCGTCGAGTTCGGGGGACTGGACCCGGACTGCTTGGTAGAAGTGGTCGGACAGCCTCACGGGAAACGGCGCCCAGTGTGGCCCAATATCGGTTGCGTGGGCTCGAAGCGTGTCCCGCACGTCGCGACGAACGCAGTCGATATGGATGTGCAGCTGATTTTGCGTCCTACCGGTGACCGCATTGATCGCCAAGGCGATGTCGTCGCGTGGAAGATTCCGCCCGGCGCGCGCTTCCACATAATCTCGAGCGCGCCAGGCATCCGCCCAGAAATTCGGCGCGTCAGGTTCCAGAATGGCCGGGTCCTCAATGCCCGTGATGCGTGTTGTCGGGATCAGAAGATATCGGGTCTTGCCGCGGATGTCCTTCAGGATGGCGAAACCGCCATGCAGGTCCACCTCGGTGCAGGGGAGCGAGCTATGATCCCGCTCCTGATGTGGGACGCACATGTCGTGGACAATCTGCCAGAGAGCATTCGGATCATGCGATGCGGGGCTTACTACCGCGGTCATTGCGAGGACGGCGCAGGCCGATGCGCAGTAGACCGCTCGTCGAGACATGTTCGACCTCCTGTGGCCGTTCCAGCATCCTCCAGGAGCGGGGGCGTATGGGCTATAAGCCTTGCGGGTTAAGGAGCAAGCGCGAAGTGGTAAGTTCCTACGATGTGGTTGTGGTCGGAGGCGGGCATGCAGGGTGCGAAGCTGCCGCGGCGGCTTCCCGCATGGGGGCGCGCACGCTGCTGCTGACACACCGGCTGGACAAGATCGGGGAGATGTCCTGCAACCCGGCGATCGGCGGCATCGGCAAGGGCCACCTGGTCCGAGAGATCGACGCGCTCGACGGATTGATGGGGCGGGCCGCGGATATGGCCGGCATTCATTTCAAGGTGCTGAACCGCAGCAAAGGCCCAGCGGTGCGCGGGCCACGGGCGCAGGCGGATCGCGCGCTGTATCGACGGGCGATGCAGGATCTCTTGACCGAGCAAGCGGGCCTGCGGCTTACAGCGGCTTCGGTCGAGGATCTGGAGCTGGGTTCCGGCGGTCGGCTCGTTGCTGTGGTCTGCGCAGGCGGTGAGCGAATTCCGTGCGGTGCCGCCGTGCTTACGACCGGGACGTTTCTGCGCGGCATGATCCATATCGGTGATCGACAGACTGCGGCTGGGCGTGCCGGGGAAGCGCCCGCGCTCGGCTTGGCGCTGACCTTGCAGCGTCTGGCTTTGCCCCTGGGGCGGATGAAGACCGGCACCCCGCCCCGGCTGGACCGGCGGAGCATCGACTGGGAGGACCTGGCGGCGGATCCGGGCGACACTAACCCCGAACCGTTCAGCACCCTGACGGACCGGATCACGAATCAGCAGATCGAATGCCGGGTCACTGCGACCACCCCGGCAACCCATGCGCTGATCCGCGAAAACCTGCATCGGTCCGCAGTGTATGGCGGGCACATCGGCGGCCCGGGACCACGCTACTGCCCGTCGATCGAGGACAAAGTGGTTCGCTTCGCTGGACGTGAACGGCACACGATCTTTCTCGAACCGGAGGGGTTGAACGACGACACAACTTATCCGAACGGAATCTCGACCAGCCTCCCCGACGATGTGCAGCGGGCTTTCCTGGCCACCATTCCCGGACTCGAACGGGCGCGCATCCTGCGCCCCGGATACGCCGTGGAATACGATTATGTTGATCCGCGCGCACTGACACCCGCGTTGGAGGTGCGGGCTCTCCCGGGGCTGTTCCTCGCCGGGCAGATCAACGGCACGACGGGCTATGAGGAAGCCGCCGCTCAGGGGCTCATTGCCGGCGTGAACGCGGCTAGGCTGAGCGGCGGCTCCGGATCGGTCGTGCTTGGTCGGGACGAGGCTTATATCGGCGTCCTCGTGGACGATCTTGTGACCCAAGGCGTCAGCGAGCCGTATCGGATGTTTACCTCGCGGGCGGAGTTCCGGCTGACATTGCGGGCCGATAATGCCGACCTGCGACTGACGCTGATGGGCATTCGTTGGGGCTGCGTCGGAAGGCAACGGGCAGAGCATTTCGCGCGGCACGAGGCGGCTGTGAACGAAGCTCTAACGCGTGCGACGAGCGAGGGCGCGCTTCCGATTGCGCTTGCGAGGGCCGGGATTGGAATTCGCGAGGACGGACGCTGGCGATCCGTCTTGGAGTTGCTAGGTCACCCGACGGCGCGGCCGGAATCGCTCATCAACGCTTTCCCCTGGCTGTGCGATTTGCCCGTGCGGGTGATGGATCAGCTTCGATCCCAGGCTCTGTATGCCGGCTATCTTCCGCGGCAAGGGGCCGAGATCCGCGAATTCCGGCGGGAGGAAGGGGTTTCCCTCGAAGATGTCGCACCGGAGACGATTGGCGGCCTGTCAACGGAGGTTCGCGAGGTGCTGGTGCGGGCACGGCCAGCTTCGCTCGGGGCTGCCGCCCGGCTCCAGGGAATGACGCCTGCCGCCCTAGCGTCGATCGCGGCGCATGTCCGGAAAGCCCGCGAGCGCGGCTTCACGTGAAACCTCGTTCGACGCCGAACAGTTCGCCTGGCGCAACCTCGTTCAACCTCGACGCCTTCGTCACGCTGCTGCTCCGGTGGAACCGCACTGTAAATCTGGTCGCCCAAAAAGATACCCCCGCCATCAGGGAGCGTCATGTCGGCGATTCGCTCCAACTCGTGCCGTTGATCCCGGCCACCGCTGATCACGCCATCGATCTCGGCTCCGGCGCCGGATTTCCGGGACTGATCCTGGCTCTGAGTACCGGCATTCCGTTCGACCTGATCGAGGCGGATCAGCGCAAGGCAGCGTTCTTGCACGAAGCTGCCCGCCTCACCCACGCACCGGTCCGCATCCATGCGTCCCGGATCGAGGCAACTCCCCTGGAACCGGCACCTCTGGTGACCGCCCGGGCACTAGCAAGGCTCCCGGAGCTGCTTCGGCTCGTTGCGCCAAAACTCGCGCCCGGAGGCGTGGCGCTGTTCCCAAAGGGCATGAACATCGAGCGCGAATTGACGGAAGCGTCTGCGCAATGGCACATGCAGGCAGAGCGCGTCCCGAGTTCGGACCAACCCCGGCTCGACTATCCTGAGGATCACCGAGCTGCATCGTGTCCCATCTCCCGCCTGATGCCTTCGGCCTGCCGCGGCGGCCGTGCATTCTTGCCATCGCCAACCAGAAGGGAGGGGTCGGCAAGACGACGACGGCGGTCAATCTCGGCACGGCGCTCGCAGCCGCCGGAGAGTCTGTCCTGCTGATCGATCTCGATCCTCAGGGCAATGCATCCACCGGGCTCGGAGTGGCGCGCGAGGACCGCACTCTCGGCAGCTACTGCGTCCTCATCCTGCACGCCCCACCCACGGACGCGGCACGCCCCAGCGGCATCCCCAATCTGTCGGTCCTACCGGCCGAGTCCGACCTGGCCGGCGCGGAAATCGAACTGGTTGGGATGGCGCGGCGCGAGTATCGGTTGCGTGATGCATTATCGCCGCTGCAGGCCCCACCAAGCCCGTTCAGCTTTGTCATCGTCGATTGCCCGCCAAGTCTCGGCCTATTGACCGTCAATGCCCTGGTCGCGGCGGATGCCGTCCTGGTCCCCCTGCAATGCGAGTTCTACGCACTCGAAGGCATCAGCGGTCTCATTCGCACCATCGACGCCGTTCGGCGCGGCTTCAACCCGGCCCTGCGGCTACAAGGGATCGTGCTGACGATGTTCGATAAACGCAACAGTCTCTCTGACCTGATCGCCGTGGACGCTCGCAGCTTCTTCGGCGATGTCGTTTATGAGACCGTGATTCCCCGCAATATCCGCATCACCGAGGCGCCAAGCCATGGCAAGCCGGTGCTCCTGTACGACTTTCGCTCGCCAGGTGCCCAGGCCTATGTCCGACTTGCCGGAGAGTTGCTGCGGCGGGAGCGTCCAGCCACCGTGCCAACCCTGACTGGACCCAGCCCATGACCGTTAGAGAAGCCGGCCCTCGCCTTGGCCGCGGCCTCGCTGCCCTGCTCGGCGAGGCCGCCTTGCAGACGGATAATGCCTCGTCTGGCTTGCGCGAGATCCCATTGGATTTGCTGGAGCCAGGTCCGTTCCAACCGCGCGGCGGCATGGATCACGAGGCGCTTGCCGAGTTAGCGGATTCGATTCGCGCTCGCGGCATCTTGCAACCCTTGCTCGCCCGCCCACATCCCAACGCATCAGGGCGGTTCCAGATCATCGCTGGTGAGCGCCGCTGGCGAGCCGCGGCGCTTGCAGGCATGCATGAAGCGCCCACGCTCATCCGCGAACTCACCGACATCGATGCCGCAGCCGCGGCGCTGGTCGAGAATCTTCAGCGCCAGGATCTCAATCCGATCGAGGAGGCGGAGGGCTATAATCGTCTGCTCGACGACTTTGGAATGACCCAGGAGGTGTTGGCGCGGTCGGTCGGCAAATCCCGTCCGCATATCAGCAACACGCTGCGCCTGCTCAACCTTCCCGCCCTGGTGCTGTTGGCAGTCCGCGACGGCACGGTCACGGCCGGGCATGCGCGCGCGCTGTTGGCTCATCCATCTCCGGAACAAGCGCTCAAGACGGTCCTTGCAAAGGGTTTGTCGGTTCGACAGACCGAAGCACTGGCCACGTCGCGCAAGCAGGAGCCCTCCCCCGACCGGCTAAGCAAAGATACGGATACACGAGCCCTGGAGCATGAAATCTCGGGCCATCTCGGTCTCAGGGCGGAGATCGTCGGTGAGGGGCGGCGCGGCATGGTGCGCATCTACTATCGGGATCTCGAGCAGTTCGAAGGCCTGCTCACGAAGTTGCGCGCCTCGTAGCCGGGTCAGCCCTGGCCAAACGGCCAGTTGGTGCGCTCCGCATTGCTCGCCACGTCGGAGGCAGCCAATGCAGGAGGGCACCCATGGCGGACATCTCACCACTTGCCGCGCTTTCCGACAGCTTAGCCGCACTTGTGGCCCGCATCGCCACGGGAGTTGTGGGCATCAGTGGCGCGCACCGCCGCAGCTGGAGCGGCCTCGTGTGGGCATCGGGCGTGATCGTTACGGCGGAGGAAGCCCTGCGCGATGAGGAGCAGATCATGGTCACGCTCCCGACGGGGGAGTCATCGTTGGGCACGCTCGCCGGCCGGGATCCGGGCACGGATATCGCGGTGCTGCGGGTCCAAGGCGCGGAGCCGGCGCTCGCGGAGCCGGCCCCCGACGTCGCCGCCGGTAACCTCGCCGTGGCTGTTGGGAGACGCGGCGCCTCCACGCTCGCTCATGTCGGGCACTTTGCAGAAATTGGCGACGCGTGGCGCAGCCTGCGGGGCGGACAGATCGGCCGGCTGATGCGGCTGGACATGACGATGAGCGGGGCCGCCGAGGGGGGCCCCGTGGTCGACGCCCAAGGCAAGCTGGTCGGCATGGCCGTCCTCGGGCCTCGCGGACGGGTGCTGGCGATACCGGCCGAGACGATCCACCGGATCGTCCCGCGACTCTTGACGGAGGGCAGCGTCGGAAGGGGCTATTTGGGTGTTGGGCTGCATCCGGTTCGCGCCAGCGAAACCGGCCAGGCCGGCGCGATCGTGATCTCGCTCGACGCCAACGGGCCGGCCGCTTTGGCTGGAATGCTGATCGGGGACTTGCTCGTTTCGTGGAATGGCGAGCCGATCAGGGGCGTTCGTGACATCTTCACTCGTCTGGGAGTTGAAAGCGTCGGAGCCGAGGTCGAAATTGGGCTCGTGCGTGCCGGCAATGCCACGACATTGCCTCTGCATGTCGGACGTCGCAACGGTCGGTGAGGCGATGCCGGCGTGGGCCGAGCTTCGCCCGTTGACGGTTGCGATCGCGATCGCCCGGCCCAGTTTGGCGCAGCGGATCGGGACCGCCGTCGCGCTACATCCGTTGATCAGGCTGGCAGCGGGTGATGCCCCGGAAGATGCGGACCTGGTGATCGCCAATGACGATCCGGGGCCGGACCGGGTGACGTTGGCACTGACGCAGAACCCCGCGGTGCTGCCCCGCTGGAGAGCTGAGATCCGCGGGGTGCTGCCTGACACCGTGCGGATCGATCGCCTTCATGCCGCGATCGATGCGCTGGCAGCGGGCCTCGCCGTTCTTCCCCCGGAGTTGATGCAGGCGCTGCAGCGGACGGCGCCGAGTGCCGTCTCCGTTGGCGTCAGCGAGCTTACCGCGCGCGAGCGGCAGGTGCTGCATCTCCTGGCCGGCGGCGAGCCGAACAAGATCATTGCACGCCGCCTCGGGATCTCCCTGGCGACGGTAAAATTCCACGTTGCCGCTGTGCTCTCGAAACTGGGCGCGCGCAGTCGTTCGGACGCGATCGCGATTGCTGCCCGGCGCGGGCTCGTGATGCTGTAGCCAACCACCCGGGGCCACTTAGCTCCGAGAGCGCCTTGGCCGCGCGTCACGTGTTGGTCAGTTTGACGATGGTAATGGCGTAGAAGAGAGCCGCCAGGGCGAGCAGGACCAGCAGCAGAGCCCAGTTGCGAACGCGGCGGCGGCGGCGGCGCTCGTCCTCGTGCGGGTCCGTCAAGGCTCACCCCGCAAGCCGGTCTACCGCCAGCGCGCCAAACAGCAGGAAAAGGTAGAATATGGAGTACTTGAACGCCGCCTTCGCCGGCGCATCCTTCGTCAGGCTGGCTCCGGCCTCATCCTGCCGGTCTCGCCACACGCGCCACACGGCAAGGAGAAACCCGGCGCCAAGTAGCAGCGCGCAAGCGCCGTAGAACGGCCCGGCGAATCCGATGACCCACGGCAGGAGCGAAAGCGGCACCAGCAGCAACGAATAGAGCGCGATTTGACGGCGGGTCTCGCGCGGTCCCGCGACGACCGGGAGCATCGGCACGCCGGCGCGCTCATAATCGGCATTCGCCCAGAGCGCGAGCGCCCAGAAATGCGGCGGCGTCCAGAAGAAGATGATAGCGAACAAGATCAGCGGGACCAGATCGACCGATCCGGTCACGGCGGCCCAGCCGATCACCGGTGGGAACGCGCCCGCGGCTCCCCCGATGACGATGTTCTGCGGCGTGCGTCGCTTAAGCCAAATCGTATAGACAAAAACGTAGAACCCGACCGAGAGGGCCAGCAACAGCGCCGCCGCCGCGTTCGTGGCGAGGAACATGACGATCACGGCACCCGCGGCCAGCATGATGCCATAACCCAAGGCCGGGCCGGCCGGAATTCGTCCCGTCGGAATCGGCCGGTTGCGGGTCCGACGCATCAGGGCATCGATGTCCCGATCGTACCACATGTTGATCGCGCCGCACGCGCCGGCCGCGACGGCGATGCACAGCACCGCCGTGAAACCCAGCACCGGATTGAGATGTCCCGGCGCGACCAGAAGCCCGATCAGTCCTGTGAATACCACGAGCGTCATGACCCGCGGCTTGAGCAGCGCGATCCAATCGCGCAGTTCCGTTTCCTGCGGCAGCGCCTGGGGGGCCGAGAGGGAAAGCCTTTCCCCTCCGCCCGGGTGCTCGGTCGCCCCGCTCATGTGCGCCTCACGGAATGCGAGGCAATACTTCGTACGTATGGAAAGGCGGCGGCGAGGACAGGGACCATTCGAGCGTGGTCGCGCCCTCGCCCCAGTAATTCTCGACCACGTGCGCCTTGGAGGTGAACGTGCGGTACAGGACGTAGAAGAACACCAGGAAGGCAATGCCACTGATATAGGCGCCGATCGAGGAGACGAAGTTCCAGCCCCAGAACGCCGCCGGATAATCCGGGTAGCGACGCGGCATCCCGTCGGCGCCAAGGAAGTGCTGCGGAAAGAAGGTCAAGTTCACGCCGATGAAGGTGAGCCAGAAATGCACCTTGCCCCAGAACTCAGGGTACTGCCGGCCCGACATCTTGCCAATCCAATAGTAGAAGCCGGCGAAGATACCGAACACCGCGCCCAGCGACAGCACGTAATGGAAGTGCGCAACTACATAATAGGTATTATGCACGATCTGGTCGATGCCCGCGCTGGCAAGCACCACGCCAGTAACGCCGCCGATGGTGAAGACGAAGATGAAGCCGAGCGCCCAGAGCATGGGCGTCGCGAACTCGATCGACCCGCCCCACATGGTGGCGATCCACGAGAAGATCTTGATGCCAGTGGGCACCGCGATCACCATGGTCGCGGCCATGAAGTAAGCGCGCGCATCGACGTCGATGCCTGAGACGAACATGTGGTGCGCCCACACAACGAAACCGATGATGCCAATCGCCACCATGGCATAGGCCATGCCTAGATAGCCAAAGATGGCCTTCTTGCTGAAGGTCGAGACGACATGGCTGACGATCCCGAAGGCCGGCAAGATCATGATATAGACTTCGGGATGGCCGAAGAACCAGAACAGGTGCTGGAACAGCACCGGGTCGCCGCCACCGGCGGGGTCGAAGAAGGCGGTGCCGAAATTACGGTCGCAGATCAGCATGGTAATGGCGCCGGCCAGCACGGGGATAGCCAGCAGCAGCAGGAAGGCGGTGACCAGCTGCGCCCATATGAATAGCGGCATCTTGTGCAGCGTCATCCCAGGCGCGCGCATGTTGAAGATCGTGGTTATGAAGTTGATGGCGCCGAGCAACGAGCTGATGCCGGCCAGATGCAGCGCGAACAGGGTGAAGTCCATCCCCGGGCCGGTCTCGTACGTCTGCAGCGACAGCGGGGGGTACAACGTCCAGCCGGTCCCGGATTCGCCCATCAGCAGCCCTGTCATGATCAGGCAATACGCCGGCGGCAGCAGCCAGAAGCTAATGTTGTTCAGCCGCGGGAACGCCATGTCCGGTGCGCCGATCATCAGCGGAATGAAATAGTTGCCGAACCCGCCGAACGTAGCCGGCATCACCGCCAAGAAGATCATCACCAATCCGTGCGCCGTGACGATCGTGTTCCACTCCTGCCCGGTCGTGACGACGTGATTGCCGGGATACATGAGCTGGGCGCGCATGATCTCCGACAAGATCGCGCCCGTGGTGGCGCCGACCAGGGCGAAGATCAGATAGAGCGTGCCGATATCCTTGTGGTTGGTGCTGCACAGCCAGCGCACGAAGAACCCCGGCTTGTGTTCGTGATGCTCGTGGCCGTGATCGTGGGTCGTAACCGACATGGCTTGTCTCCCTCAGGCACCGACCGCGGTCAGTGCCGAACCCTTTGCGCCGACGCCAACTCAACCCCGCCGGCCAAGGCGGCCGGGGTCGCGGAGGGACCATTTTCGGCGAACTGCTTTTGCGCCTGGACCAGCCAAGCCTGGAACTCCTGCTCGCTCACCCCACGCACCGCGATGGGCATTCGGCTGTGGTTGGTTCCGCAAACCTGATTGCACTCGCCATAGTAGAGGCCGGGCTTGTCGATGCGAACCCATGTCTCGATCGTCCGGCCGGGTATCGCATAGCGTTGTACCCCGAGCGATGGGATGAAGAAGCTATGGATCACGTCGCCGCTCGTGGTCAGGATGCGGACGTTCTTGCCCACCGGGAGCACCAGGTCGTTGTCCACCGAGAGCAGCCGGAGCTGACCTGGCTTCAGCTTATCATCCGGTATGATGTAGCTCGAAAAGTCGAGGTTCTTCTGGTCGGGATAGGTATACTCCCAGTACCACTGATGCCCGGTCACCTTGATTGTCATGTCCGGGTGATCGGTCCGGTCCTCATAGTAGATCAGTCGGAACGAGGGAATGGCGATCACGACCAGGATCAGGATCGGGATCACGGTCCAAGCTACTTCCAGCACTGGGTTGTGGCTGAGGGGCGAGGGCACCGGGTTGCGCCGCGCATTGTAGCGCCAAATCACCCAGGCGAGCAGCAAGCCCACGAACGCGGTGATAACGGCGATGATGACGAACAGCAGGTGGTTGAGCGCGATTATGTCGCGTTTCACCGGGCTGAAACCGGCCTGCATTCCGACTTGCCACGGCGTCGGCACCTGCGCCGACGCCGGATCCGGCGCGAGGCAGATCCCGACTAATGGCGCCGTGGCGCATGCCGCTGCCGCCGCGAGCCCTCGCCACAAATGACTCGGCCGTTTCATGTCCGCTACGTCCCTCCGGGGGCCGAAATGCGACCCGGCTTAGCTAGCGTTCGCGTAGCCGAGCCACCGTCCGAGATCAAGCGCCCGCCCGCAAACCACCGGGACAGCCGATGCCGGATCGGCGCACCAGGTCAGTTGCCGGATCAATTGGGCAAATGCACCAGCGTGAAAATCCCCAATGGCGGCACCGGAGCCATCTCGGCGCGCGGGAGGTCGTCAGAGCCGAACAAGTCCGCGACCGCGAAATCCGGGTGCCAGCCAAGGCCGCGTGAGGCCGGCGCCAAGGCCCGCTCCACCCACCAACGCGGACCCCTGTCGGCGCGGAAGTGATGCACGAACAGGATGTGGCCCTGGGGGCGCACCAAACGCCGCATCTCGGCGAGTAGCCGGCGCGGGTGCGGCACGACGGAGGCGACGAACATCGCCACCGCGATATCGAACGCGCCGTCTGGAAAGTCAGTCGCCTCGGCATCCATCTCGCGCAAAGCCTCGACATTGGCGAGCTTGAGCTCCGCAACGCGCTTGCGAGCCAAGGCCAGCATATCCGTCGACAAGTCGATGCCGGTGACCCGCTTTTCCGGCCGGTAATGCGGGAGCGCGAGGCCGGTGCCGACTCCGACCTCCAGCACACGCGGGCCTGGGAGGCGATTGACCTCGCGGACGGCCCGACGGCGACCGAAGCCCGATACTCCTCCGAACGTCGCATCGTAGATGCGGGACCAGCGTCGATAGGCGGCCCGCACCGCCTCAGTGTCGAGCGAAGGCCGCGGGCCGCTGCCTCCCGATTGGATCGCGGGATTCATGCGCAGGTGTCCTCCCTCGCGTCGGCCTAGTGCCCGAACCACCCTAAGGCAAGAGCGGTTCCAATCGCACCGCGTCGTCACGACCAGCTCGGTAATCGAAGCCGTGCCGGGGCACGCAGACAGCCGCCGGCTAAACCGTCAATCGGCTTGCGAGAGGTTCACCGCGGCTGTGCGGCCGTTCTGCTGCTGCTCGACCTCGAAACCGATCTTCTGGCCTTCGTTCAAGGTCCGCAGTCCCGCCTTCTGGACGGCGCTGATATGGACGAATACGTCCTTGCCGCCAGTGTCCGGCGCGATGAACCCGTAGCCTTTCGTCGGGTTGAACCATTTAACGGTGCCGTTCGGCATCGGCGCGCTGCCTTTCTGCTCGCGGCGGACCTGGTTCGCAGATCCGGCCAATTTCCCCAGCGCGGGGCTATCGCTTTTTTTTGAACGCGAATTGCCCAACGCGCAGGGAACGATACGCGCGCAGCCGGACAGCCGCAACGAATCTGCGCGCGTAGCTTCTCGATCCGGCCAGAAGGACCGGGAGCGGCCGCCTTGACCCGGGCTGCCGGGCTGCCTATCAACCGAGCAGGACCGGGTGCGTAGCTCAGCGGGAGAGCACCGTCTTCACACGGCGGGGGTCACAGGTTCAATCCCTGTCGCACCCACCAGTCCTGCTCGCGTTCAGACCGCCGAACATTAGCCGCGCAGCTGCGTCGCTATCTGCCCCAAGGCATGATGCGCCGATCGTACCGCTCCCTCCTGCCATCCTGTGATCCAGGACATGTGTTCCCCGGCGAATAGGAACGGGCCATCGCCGTCCAACAGGCGCCGATAGTGCGTCGCCCTCGCCGCCTCGTCCCACATCGCCCAGGCGCCCAGACTGTAGGGAACCTTCTTCCAACTCACGGACACGCCCTTGCCGAGCCGGTGATGCGCTCCGGGGTGCAGCCGTTCGATATCGGCCAGCGTATCCTCTAGCCGCTGGGCCGGTGATTTGACGGCGAAGGCATCGCCCGGCTTCTCCGACCAAATATAGGCGCCGACCAACACGCCCTTGATTTGGGCGATCCCGGCGGTCGGATACCAGATCTGCGTGCTATCCCGGCTAGTCCAGGAAATGCCGCCATAAATATTGTCGTCCAGCTCCCAGAATCGGCGCTCTGCCAGAAACGCGACCTTGGCCGCCGGCACGTAGTCGAGCGAGGCGATCGCCGCGCGGACGGTGCCGGCGAAATCGGCCTCGATCCCGCGCAGCACGGAAAAAGGCACGGTCACCGCCACGACTGGCGCCTCCACGCCTTGTTCGGCTCCGGTCTTGGCGTCCTTCCACACCACGCGCGCACCCGCCGAGGTGCGGTGGAGTTGCGTCACTTCGGCGCCATAGGCGATCCGACCCCACAACTTGCGGCCGAAGGCCTGACCGATGCGGCCCATGCCGCCCACCGGCTGCAACATGGTGGGAGCCATATCGACCAGCTCGCCGAACTGCGTCGGTCCCTGCCAGAAATCGCTGGAAAGGATGCTGCGCAGATCGAGCGGCGCGTTGCGCTGGCCCCGCTGCATCCCACCACCCGGTGGCTCGGCCCAGCCCGCGCGCGTTGAGCCGCGATAGACAAGATCCTTATCCAGCGCCCCGAAGGCGCGCAGGAAGTCGCGTAGGCGCTCCCGGTCCTCGGTCGAGACCGGCCCGGCGAGCGCCGCCTGATCCACCGCCTTGGACGCCAGCTCCGCCACGTAGCCGCGCGCGTCGTTCACCACCCGGCGATTGAGCTGCGGTACGCCGCCGAACGCCGCGTCGTCGTGCATCAGCGCGCCGCGGTTCTCGTTGCACATCACTTCCAGCGGGACGCCCAGCTCGCGGCAGTACGACAGGATGCCGTCGTGGTGGTACGGGATGCGCGCCGGGCCAGGGTTGAAGTAGAGATGCTCGCCAATCGTCCAGCGGACGTGCTGAACGCTGTCGGTCTCCACCACCTCGTCGCCGGCGCGCAAGGACCAGTTGCGCCCGCCGGGGCGGCTGCGCGCCTCCAGTATCAGCGGGTCGAAGCCCGCTTGCGCCAACTCGTAGCCCATCACCATGCCGGCGATGCCCGCGCCGACGATCACGACCTTCCGGCCTTGGCCTGACGGCAGCTCGGGCGGACCGGCATAGGCCGTCGGCACCGCGAGCAGGCCCATGGCCGCCATGGTGCGATAAGCCGCGCCGAGGCCGCCCGTCTTTCCCACAAGATGGATCAGGTCGCGGCGCGACAGCGTCATGTCGGCCTCCTGGCCCTGAGTGCCGTGGCGAGCGTGCCCTCGTCCAGCACGTCGAGCGCGCCGCCGATCGGGACGCCCTGCGCCAGCTTGGTGATCGTGGCCCCGAGCGGGCGAAGCCGCTCGCTCAGCCAATGCGCGGTGGCGGCGCCATCCACTGTGGCCCCGAGCGCGAGAATGACCTCGGCGACCTCGCCCTCAGCAACGCGCGCGAGCAGCGGAGCCACATTGAGGTCTTCCGGGCCGATGCCCCCGAGCGCGGAGAGCGTGCCGCCCAGTACATGATAGAGTCCGCGATGCACTGTGGCGCGCTCCAGCGCCCACAGATCCCCGACGCCCTCCACGACGCAGATCACCGAGCGGTCGCGATGCGGGTCGGTGCAGATCGTGCAGGGATCGCGGCTGTCGAGATTGCCGCAGAGCGAACACCCATGAACCGCCCGTGCCGCTTGCTCGAGCGCCGCCGCCAGCGGGAGCATCCGGCTTTCCGGTTGCTGCATCAGCCTGAGTGCCGCCCGGCGGGCGCTGCGCGGCCCCATGCCGGGAAGCTTGGCCAGCAAGTCGATCAGATGCTCGATCTCGGGGCCACCCATTGTCGACGAGGGTCAGCGAGCCACGCCTCAAAACGGCAGTTTCATCCCCGGCGGAAGCTGCACCCCGGCCGTGACCTTCTGCATCTCTTCGGCGGTGTGCGCCTCCACCTTCCGCTTGGCATCGACATGCGCCGCGACGATCAGATCCTCCAGCATCTCGGTTTCCGCCGGATCAGCGAGCTTGGGGTCGATCTTGATCCGCCGCATCTCGCCCTTGCCGTTGAGCGTAACCCGCACCAGCCCCGCGCCGGCCTCGCCCTCGGCCTCCATGCCCTCCAGCTTGGCCTGCATCTCCTGCATCCGCTCTTGCATCTGCTGCGCTTGCTTCATCAAGCCGGAAAGATTCTTCATTGATCCAACTCCATGTCTTCAACGGATTCGGCGTCGGGTGGGGCGAATGCCGGCATTTCGGACTCGGCCGGCAATCCGTAGGCGTCCACGCTCGTATCATGCACCGCGTCGATGCGGGCGCCCGGAAACGCCTCCAGGATGGCGCGCACCAGCGGGTGGTCTGCCGCAGCCGTCCGGCGCACCGCGTCGGCGGCATTGCCTTGCTCGGCAAGGGTCGGCTCGCCGGTCGCGGTCGAGAGCGCGACATGCCAGCGGGCCCCGGTGGCGTCGCTCAGCAGCGAGGCCAGCCGCGGCGCGAGATCCTTTGGCGCCGCCGCCTCGGGCCGCAGTTCGATCACGGGAGGGGCGAAGCGCACCAGACGGACGGAATGGACCAAATGGGCGTGCAACAGTGCTTCCCGCCGCTCGGCGGCAAGTGCCACCACGTCACGAAAGCTGGCCAAGCGAGTGCCCGTGACCGCGACGGCTTCTGGCACCGCAACGGCAACGCCGGCCACTGCACCGGCCGCCATCGCGCGCGCGCCACCGCCGCCCGTCGGTGCTACCAGTAAGGGCGCCGGCGATGGGGTCGCGCCGGCGCCGTTCGCGAGCCGCCGCACCAGCTCGCCCGGAGTCGGCAGATCGGCGACATGGCAGAGCCGGATCAAGACCATCTCGGCGGCGGCCCGGCGATCCGGTGCCGCCTCGACTTCTCCGACACCCTTCAGCAGCATCTGCCAAACCCGCGACAAGGCCGGGACCGAGAGCTGATCGGCTAGCGCCGCCCCGCGCGTGCGTTCCGCCTCGGGCAATTCCGGGCGGTCGCGCAGGCCAGGAAGCGATTTGAGGCGCGTCAGCGTATGCACGAGTTCCAATAGATCGCCCAGCACCGCGCCGAGGTCCGCCCCGTGCTCGTACGCCCGCTCGGTGATGGCCAACGCGGCGGCGGGGCGACCGGCCATCACCGCTTCCAGTAGTTCGAAGACCGCCTCGCGGTCAGCCAGCCCCAGCATGTCCGCCACTTGGGCCGCGGTGACCGCATCTTCGGAATCCTGGTCCCGTTGCGCGATGGCCTGGTCGAGCAGAGACAGCCCATCTCGCACCGACCCGTCCGCCGCGCGGGCGATTAGGTCGAGTGCCGCGGGCGCCACGCTCACCTCCTCGCATGCCGCGATGAGGGCGAAATGGGCCGCCAGTTCCGCGATGCCGACGCGCCGGAGATCGAACCGCTGGCAGCGCGAAAGCACCGTGACCGGCACCTTGCGCAGCTCCGTGGTGGCGAAAACGAAGGTGACGTGCGTGGGCGGCTCTTCCAGGGTCTTCAGCAGCGCGTTGAACGCGTTGCGCGAGAGCATGTGGACTTCGTCGATGATGAACACCTTGGCCCGCGCCTGGAGCGGGCGGAACCGCGTCGCCTCTATGATCTCGCGGACATCGTCCACACCGGTCCGCGAGGCGGCATCCATCTCCACCACATCGGGATGCCGGTCGGCGAGAATCGCCGCGCAGTTGGGGCAGACGCCGCAGGGATCCGCAGTCGGCCCGCCCGTGCCGTCCGGGCCGGTGCAGTTGAGGGCGCGCGCGACGATCCGGGCGGTGGTCGTCTTGCCGACCCCGCGCACCCCGGTCAGCATGAAGGCGTGCGCGACCCGGCCGGTGGCGAAGGCGTTGCGCAACGTGCGCACCATCGCATCCTGCCCGATCAGGTCGGCAAAACTTTTCGGCCGGTACTTCCGCGCGAGCACCCGATATGGCTTGGGGCCGGGCTCGGGTTCCGCGAACAACGCGGAGCCTCGCTCAGCAGCGTCCTGCGGGGGGTCGTCCTGGAACAGGCCGGACATGCGGGGGCACGATCTAGCCGCCGCAGCGGCCACCTTCCAGCGGGTTTACGGGTGGGAGGCCGACCAGCGACCCGAGCGGAAACTCGTTGCGGCTGCTTCCTTCCGGACCTGACCGGGTTGGCGAGGCGCCCGTCCGCCGCCGACCTCCCGAACCTGCATATCATGATTTTCCCGCGCCGTCGCAAGCGGAGCCGGCGGCGCTTGTCGCCCGTTGCCGCTAGCTCTCGCGCGTGGCACCGTCGGGGATCGCGAATCCCCTCCGCCGCGGACCCGATCGTGACCCTGATCATCGCCAGCCGCCCGAACGTGTACTCGATCGAGCCCGCTCGATCGGGCCGCCGAACGACGGCAGGATGATGCCTGGATCACGGCCCGGCTCGACAGTCCCGAGACGCTGTTCGTTCCGGTCTGGCGAAGCCGCAACCTAGTGAACGGCATGGACATTGGCCGCCCCGAGGCAGTTTACATCTCGGGCGAGACGGCGTCCGCCTTGCGGGCGGTCGGGATGGCGAACTCGTCACCCTGGGCGTTTCTTGGCCTGCTGGACGGGCACGCGGTGTTCGCGGTCGATATCAGTGCGGCCGAAGACCCTCTGCCGCTGCTCCCAAGCCAGCTGGGGACGTTCGTGGACCTGCGCTCGGTGGGCTGGGGAGTGCCGAAGCCGGAGGCGGCGGTGCTGGCGCACGCGCGAGGGCTCATGTACTGGCGGGCCCGGCACCGCTTCTGCGGCGTGTGCGGCGCGCCCTGCGAGCCGCGCAGCGCCGGGCACGTCATGACTTGTACCGCCTGTAAGACCGAGCATTTCCCTCGGACCGACCCGGCGGTGATCATGCTGGTGACGCGCGAGGACCGTCTCCTGCTCGGCCACTCCCAGCGCTTTCCGCGTGCCAACATGTACTCGACGCTCGCCGGGTTTGTCGAACCGGGGGAAAGCCTGGAAGAAGCCGTGCGTCGCGAGGTGCGCGAGGAATCCGGGGTGGAGGTGGGGCAGGTCTGGTACCATTCGAGCCAGCCCTGGCCGTTTCCTGGCAATGTCATGCTCGGCTTCTACGCCGAGGGGCTCACGGAAGAGATCGTGGTCGAGGAGGCCGAACTGCTGGATGTGCGCTGGTTCACCCGTGAGCAGGTAATCCACCATGAGGCGCACGGCTTCCTGCTGCCGCGCGGCGATTCGATTGCCCGTCGGCTGATCGAGGATTGGGTCGCGGCCGGCTGATCAATGCCCGAGATCCTGACTATCGGCTACGAGGGCTGCGCCATCGGTCAGGTGATCGCCGCGCTGCGGGAGGCGGGGGTCAGCCTGCTGATCGACGTGCGCGCCATCGCCGCTTCGCGCAAACCCGGCTTCTCCAAGCGCCAGTTGGCCGCGGGACTGGATGTGCAGGGAATCGACTACGTTCATCTGCGCCCGCTTGGAACCCCAAAGCCGGGGCGCGATGCGGTGTGGGCGGGGCATCCGCAGCGGATGGTGGCGATCTACCGTCAGCACATGACCGGCGATCAGCCGCAGGCCGCGCTCGCCGATGCGACGACGCTCGCACGCGCCCGCCGATGCTGCCTGTTGTGCTTCGAACGCGACCCCGACACCTGCCACCGCCGGATCGTCGCCGAATGGATCGCCGCCGAAACCGGGCAACGGATCACGCACCTGTTCGCTTGAGCGTCGCTCCAAGCCGGGGCGCCACTGCTAAGCAACGGTTCAGGCTGGTCAGCTAAGACGGCGACGCCGGCCAGGGCGCACCTGGCCGGCGTCCGATCGGGCCGCCGGACTGAGTGCCGGCCCAATCCACGGAGGACGCGATGAGCAACCATCGTGGATCGTGGTGGTACTGACCGTGAAGATCAAGATCATCCGGCGCCGGTAGGATGTCAGGGGCCGGCCCCCCGCCTTGATCGGGGAGTTCGGCCCCGTTCCTCCTCCGCCGCCAACCAGAGGCGTTAGCGCCCGGCCGCCTGCGCCAGCCGGAACGGCGCCGCAGGGTAGACCCCGAGCACCCGTACTTCCGAGGAAAAGAAAGTCAATTCCTCCAACGCGCGGCGTAAGCCCGGCTGCTCCGGATGCCCGTCCACATCGCAGAGGAACTGCGTGGCGGTGAACTCGCCGCCCAGCATGTAGCTTTCGAGCTTGGTCATGTTAACGCCGTTGGTGGCGAACCCGCCCAACGCCTTGTAGAGTGCGGCGGGCACGTTGCGCACCCGGAAGACAAAAGTGGTCATTAGATCGGCTTGCGCCCAGTCGGGCGTACGCGGGCGGCGGGCCATCACGTAGAAACGGGTCGTGTTGTGCGCCGCGTCCTCGACATTCGCCGCCAGGATTTCAAGCCCGTAGATCTGCGCGGCCAAGGACGAGGCGATCGCCGCGTCCTCGGCGCTGTTCCGCTCCGCGATGAGCTGCGCCGCCCCGGCGGTATCGGCCTCTATTACCGGCGTTAGGCCGCGCTGGCGCAGGAAGTGACGCACCTGACCGAGCGCCACCTGGTGCGAGTGCGCCCGCCGCAAGCCCTCGATCGTGGCCCCCTTGGGCGCGAGCAGGCAATGCTCGACGCGATGGAAATGCTCGCCGACAACGAACAAGCCCGACTCGGGCAGCAAGTGATGGATGTCCGGCACGCGTCCGGCGAGCGTGTTCTCGCACGGCAGCATGGCCAGTTCGGCGCGGCCCTCGCGCACCGCCTCGATGGCCGTCTCGAATGAGTTGCATGGGAGCGTCCGCATCGCCGGATAGGCGGTCCGGCAGGCCAGGTCCGAATAGGCGCCCGGCAAACCTTGGAAAGCGATCGTCGCCGTCATATCCGGGCCGCTGGCGCCATTAGCTGTTTTGCCCGCTCCAAGTCCGCCGGCGTATCGACGCCAAACAGACCGTGGGAAACGCGGGCGCAGCCGATCCGCATTCCGGCTTCCAAAGCCCGGAGCTGTTCCAGTCCCTCCCGCCGCTCCAGGGCGCTTGGCGGCAGCGAGACGAACCGGGCCAGGGCGGCGCGGCGAAAGGCGTAGATCCCCACATGGTGCCAGCGCGGCCCGTCGCCCCACGGGATCGGCGCGCGGGAAAAATACAGCGCGAAAGCCGTCGCCTGCCCGTCCGCGAACGCGCAGGCCGTCTTGACGAACGAGGCCGTGTTCGCTTCGTCCTCTGACACGATCGGCGCGACCACGGTGCCGATATCCACCCGCGGATCATCAAGGGGCAGCACCGCCGCCCTGATCTGCTCGGCGGAGACGGTCGGCACGTCCCCTTGCAAGTTCACCACCACACTGTGTCGCTCATCGGGATCGAGTTCCGCCAAGGCGGCCTGGACCCGGTCTGAGCCGGAAGGCAGCGCGGGATCAGTCAGCACCGCCCTCCCGCCCGCGCGCCGCACCGCCTCCGCGATTTCCGGCTCCCCGCAGACCACCGCGACCGGACCGATGCCGGCCGCCGCCGCGCGGTCGAGCACATGGACGATCATGGGCCGGCCATGGATGTCCGCGAGCGGCTTGCCGGGGAGGCGACTGGAGGCCATGCGGGCCGGAATGACGACGAGCGGGTTCACGCAAAGGCCAATTCGTGCGCGGATTGCAGGGCTTGCAACGTTTTCGTATGGTGCAGCACACCTTATGGAGACGCATGGGCTCGCGCAACGGTCCGTGAGACATGCGTCTGGTCTGCTGCAATCGGCTCGTCGGTGGGGAAGTCGCGTCGCATGGACAGTATGGACGTCAATAAGGGTGTCGCCGCGGTCCTGGTCGCTGGCATCGCCTTCTTCATGACCGGCCTGATCGGCGACAATCTGGTGTACGACACGGAGCCGGCGAAGCCCGCCATCTCCATCCAGGTTTCCTCGCCGTCCGGAGCCGGTGAAAAGAAGCCGGGCCTACCGGCAATCGCGCCGCTATTGGCTTCCGCCAACATCCAAAAGGGCGAACAGTTCGTCAATCAGGTCTGCGCCGCCTGCCATAGCTTCAATCAAGGGGGCAAGCCCATCATCGGCCCGAATCTTTACGGGATCGTGGGGGCGCCGCACGACCACGAAGCGGGCTTCGATTACTCGTCCGCCTTGGAGAAGTACAAGGGCCAGCCCTGGACGTATGAGGCGTTGAACAAGTGGCTGGACGACCCGCAGACCTATGCTCCCGGCACGCGGATGACTTATACTGGGGTCAAGAACAATCAGACCCGGGCGGACGTGATCGATTACCTGCACACGCTCGCGCCGAACCCGGAGCCATTGCCCAAGGTCGAGGCAGCGCCGGCCGCAGCCCCGTCCGGCGGCGCGCCCAAGCCCTCGGCGCAGGCCGCTTTTGATGCAGACTTGGCAAAGGCCAATGTGGGCAAGGGCAAGCAGATGGCCGATCAGGTGTGCGGTGTCTGTCACAGCCTGAACGAAGGGGGGAAGCCGATAGTCGGCCCCAACCTCTACAACGTCGTTGGCGGCCCCCACGACCATGAGTCGGGGTTCGACTATTCGGCGGCGCTGGAGAAGTTCAAGGGTCAGCCTTGGACCTTCGCGGCGCTCGACAAATGGCTTACGGACCCGGCGGCCTACGCCCCCGGCACCCGCATGACCTTTGCCGGGATCAAGAACACCCAGGAACGAGCCGACGTGATCGCTTACCTGGACACGCTCTCGCACCATCCGGTGCCATTGCCCAAGCCCGAAGCACCAACCAAGACGGCCGCAGTCGGACCCTCCGGCAATTCCGGCAACGCTGCCCCCCCGGGCACAAACGCGCCCGCGCCAGGCACGACGGCCCCTGCCGGCAACCACAGCGCGGTCGGTGCCGCATCCGCCCCCAACAGCGCCCCGGCTTCCTCGCCGAACGTGATCGGACCCCCGACTTCGGCATACAACCCGGCCGCGCAGGCGCCCAATGCCGGCACCAGCGCCGGCGGCACTGGCGCCACGCCGCCGAACCCCGCTGGGGCGCCCGCCGCCAAGTCGGGAAAATAGCGTGGACCGGCGGGCGGTCGGGCGGCCTGACATGGACTGCTTGGTCGCGGCGGCGGAGGCCGCGGCCGATGTCGCCGGCGCGGTGATCCGCCCGTTGTTCCGCGTTGGCCTTAGCGCCGCCGCCAAATTGGACCGAAGCCCGGTCACGATCGCGGACCGCGGCGCCGAGCAGGCGATGCGCGCCATCTTGGCCGAACGATTCCCCGATCACGGCATCGAGGGCGAGGAGTTCGGCACCGACCGGCCCGATGCGGCCTTGCGCTGGATGCTCGACCCGATCGACGGCACCCGAGCCTTCATCACCGGCCGTCCGATCTTCGGCACGCTGATCGCGTTGCTCGAGTCCGGCCGGCCGATCCTCGGCATCATCGACCAGCCGGTGACCGGGGAGCGCTGGATCGGCGTCGCCGGGCGGCGGACAAAGTTTCGAGGCCCGTTTGGCGGGGTGGCCGGCTGCCGGTCCTGCCCCAGCGCCGCCGAGGCCGAGCTGTCCTGCACCTCGCCCGAGCTGCTCGGCGTCAACCTGGCGCGCTGGCAAATCCTGGCCCGAGCGGTCCGGCGGGTGTCGTGGGGCGGAGACTGCTACGCCTATGGCTTGCTCGCGCTCGGCCAAATCGACATCATCGCCGAGGCCGACCTGAAGCCGTGGGACTGGGCTGCCGCTTTTGCCGGTCGTGGAGGGCGCGGGCGGACGGCTTACGGACTGGGCGGGTGAGACGCTGTGGGGCGACAGTGACGGCCGCGTGCTGGCGGTCGGCGATCCGGCGCTGCTCGCACCGGCGGTCAGCCTGCTCGGAGCCCGAACCGTTTAACGCGATTTCAGTATCGCTAAGCCAAAAGCGAAGGCATCAAGCGCAAGTGAGGAAAATGTCCGTCCGCGCCCTTGGCGCGCTGCTCGTTCTGCTTGGTGCCGCCCTCTGGGCCGCCGAGCGGCCCGCCCGTGCCAACGAAAGCATCACCGTCAGCAATGCGATCTCAATCCTAGGGAAGCCCGCGCTCCCGCGCGACTTTCCATACTTTCCCTACGTGAATCCGGAGGCTCCCAAAGGAGGCGAGGTAACGCTGTCGGCGATCGGATCGTTCGACAGCTTCAACCCGTTCATCCTGCGCGGCACAGCGGAGGGAGGGACGGTCAGCCCGTGGGTGGTCCTGCCCGGCGGTTCCGGCTCGGGCCCCACGGTGGGCCATGTCTGGGAAAGCTTGCTCACGCCTTCCGCCGATGAGATCGCGACCGCCTATTGCCACATCTGCACGACGGTCGAAATCCCCGCCGACCACAAATGGATCGCGTTCAACCTGAACAAGCAGGCACGGTTCTCCGACGGTGTGCCGCTAACGGCGAAGGATGTCGCCTGGACGTTCAAGACGCTGCTTGACAAGGGGAGCCCTAGTTTCCGCATCCAGTTCGCCGACGTTGCCGATGTCACGGTGGAAAGTCCGACCCGCGTCGTGTTCCACTTCAAGTCGAACGAGAACCGCAACCTTCCCCTGATCGTGGGCGGCCTGCCGGTGCTGCCCGAGCATTTCTTCGCCGGCCGCGACTTCACCCAGCCGCTGACCGCGGCTCCGATCGGCTCGGGGCCGTATCGCGTGGCGAAGTTCGAGCTTGGCCGCAGCATCACTTACGAGCGGGATCCCAACTGGTGGGCGCGCGACCTGCCCACCGGGCGTGGGACCAACAATTTCGACCGCGTGCGAGTGGAGTATTATCGGGATGCCTCGGTCGCGCTGGAGGCGTTCAAGGCCGGCCAGGTGGACCTCCGCTCGGAGAACATCGCCAAGAACTGGGCCACCGCCTATAATTTCCCGGCGATGAACAAGGGCCTGGCGATCAAGGCCAGCATCCGCCATCACCTGCCCACGGGAATGCAGGGTTGGGCGATGAACACCCGCCGGCCGGTGTTCACCAACCCGCTGGTCCGGCAGGCTATGGCGGAAGCCTATGATTTCCAATGGGCCAATAAGAACCTGTTCTTCGGCGAGTACACCCGGACGCTGAGCTATTTCAGCAATAGCGACCTCGCCTCTTCCGGCCTCCCCACGGGCGACGAACTGAAGCTGCTGGAGCCGTTCCGCGCTGAGCTGCCGCCCGAGCTGTTCACCCAGCCGTTCGCCCTGCCAGTCACCGACGGAAGCGGCAACAACCGGCCGCAGCTCAAGAAAGCGCTGGCGCTGTTGGAGAAGGCCGGATGGCGGATCAAGGGAATGAAGCTGGTCGACGCCGACGGCCGGCAGATGGAGTTCACGATCCTGCTCGAAGATCCCACCTTCGAGCGCGTCGCCCTGCCCTATGCGGAGACACTGAAGCATCTCGGGATCAAAGTGGACGTGCGCACCGTCGATCCCGCGCAGTATCAGCATTTGATGGACGACTTCGACTTCGACATGGCCATGATCGTCTATCCCGAGGGGGATGTTCCCGGGAACGAGCTTAGAAGCTACTTTACCTGCGCCTCCGCCAAGGCGCAGGGCAGCATGAACCTGCCCGGCATCTGCGATCCGGCGGTTGACGAATTGGTCGGCAAGGTAGTCACCGCGGGGGACCGGGCCAGCCTTGCCACGGCGGCGCACGCGCTCGACCGAGTGCTGCTATGGCGCTACTACTTGGTGCCCAACTGGGGCAGCCAAGTATTCCACATCGCTTATTGGGATCGGTTCGGCCATCCGGATACCCCCATTCGGGACGGCTTGGCATTCGATACCTGGTGGGTGGACGCGGCCAAGGCCAAGGCGACGGACGCGGCGCGCAGATCGGGCGGCTGACGTGGCGGCCTATCTGCTGCGTCGGCTCCTACTGGTGGTGCCAACGCTGTTCGGCATCATCGCCATCAACTTCGCGATCGTGCAGTTCGCCCCCGGCGGCCCGGTCGAGCAGGCGATCGCCAACCTCCGTGGCCATGGCGGCATGAGCCAGGTCTCGGGCCAAACATCCGATTTCCAGGCGTCGCAGGGCACCTATCGCGGCGCCAGCGGGCTCGATCCGCATGTGGTGGCGGACATCAAGAAGATGTTCGGCTTCGACAAGCCGCCGTTGGTGCGCTTCCTCGATATGGTGGGCGGCTATCTGCGCTTCGATTTCGGCCGCAGCTTCTTCCGCGGCGAGTCCGTGCTTCACCTGATCGCCCAGAAGCTGCCGGTCTCGATTTCGCTCGGGCTATGGTCCACGCTGCTCATCTACGTGGTGTCGATCCCGCTCGGCATTCGCAAGGCGGTGCGCGACGGCAGCCGCTTCGACATGGCCTCCAGCGCCGTGGTGCTGGTGGGCTACGCGGTGCCGAGCTTCCTGTTCGCCATCCTGCTCGTGGTGCTGTTCGCCGGCGGCAGCTACCTGCACTGGTTTCCGCTGCGCGGCTTGGCCAGCCAGGGGGCCGCCGAATTGCCCTGGACCGGGCGCGTCGCCGATTACGCATGGCACATGGTGCTGCCCACGATCGCCGTTGTGGCGGGCGGGTTCGCCAGCCTCACGATGCTGACCAAGAACTGCTTCCTGGAGGAGATCCGCAAGCAGTACGTAGTCACGGCGCGCGCCAAAGGAGCGCCGGAGGGGCGGGTGCTTTACGGCCACGTGTTCCGCAACGCCATGTTGCTGATCGTCGCCGGTTTCCCCCAGGCGTTCATCGCCATCCTATTCACGAGCCAATTGCTGGTCGAAATCGTGTTTTCGCTCGACGGGCTTGGCCTGCTCGGCTTCCAGTCGGCGGTCCAGCGCGATTACCCGGTGATGTTCGGCACCCTCTACATTTTCACCCTTCTGGCGCTGCTGATGCAGATTGTTGGCGATCTGCTCTACACTGTGGTTGACCCACGCATCGACTTCGAGTCACGCCGATGAGCCTCGCGCTCGGGACGCGCTCCGCGACGGGGCTCTCGCCGGCCACGCGCCGCAGGCTCGCGATCTTTCGCCAGCATCGCCGGGGTCATGTCTGTTTCTGGATATTCACGGTGCTATTCGGCCTCAGCCTGTTCGCCGAGTTCATCGCCAACGATCGCCCGTTGCTGGTCCACTACGACGGTCACTGGTACGTCCCGGTCCTGCACAACTACTCCGAGGATACGTTCGGGGCCGATTTCTTGCCGACCGAGACCGACTACACCGACCCCGACGTGAGACGCGCCATCAATGCGCATGGCTGGATGATCTGGCCGGCGATCCCCTACAGCTACGACACGATCGTCAAGGATTTGGGTCGGCCATCGCCGTCGCCGCCCACCTGGCATAATCTGCTTGGCACTGACGACGAGGCGCGCGACGTGCTCGCCCGCGTGATCTACGGATTTCGCATCTCGGTGCTGTTCGGTTTCGCGCTGACGGCCATATCCTCGGCGATCGGCGTGACCGCCGGCGCCGTACAGGGCTATTACGGCGGGCTGACCGACCTTCTGTTCCAGCGATTCATCGAGATCTGGAACGGGATGCCGCAACTCTATCTGCTCATCATCTTGGGCAGCATCATCACGCCCGGATTCTGGGTGTTGCTCGCTTTTCTTCTGCTGTTCTCATGGATGAACCTGACCGGGGTGGTCCGGGCGGAATTCCTGCGTGGACGCAACTTGGATTACGTGCGCGCGGCGAAGGCACTCGGCGTCTCGGATACCGCGGTAATGTGGCGACACATCCTGCCGAACGCGCTGATCGCCACCACGACGTACCTACCGTTCATCCTTTCGGGCTCGGTGACGATCCTGGCAAGCCTTGACTTCCTCGGCTTCGGGCTGCCGCCTGGCGCGCCCTCGCTGGGGGAACTGGTGGCGCAGGGCAAGAACAATCTCCAGGCGCCGTGGCTTGGGATCACGGCGTTCGTGGTGCTCGGCGGCGTGTTGACCTTGCTGATCTTCATCGGCGAAGCCGTGCGCGACGCGTTCGACCCGCGGCGGCTGCCCGGATGACGGCCGGAGCGCTTACGGGAAGCGCAGCGAGCAGCGCGACCGTGGTCTTCCCCCGTGCCCCGGGGGGACAATCGGTGCATCCTGCGACCGGCACAAGGTCCGAGAAAGCACCGATGAGCCTTGTCGAGGTCGAGGATCTCTCCGTCGCGTTCGGCGACAAGCGCGTCGTGAGGGGTGTTTCCTTTACCCTTAACCGCGGCGAGACGCTGGCTCTGGTCGGTGAATCAGGGTCCGGCAAGTCGCTGACCGCGCTTTCGCTCCTGCAACTCCTGCCGCCCGGTGGCATCAATCCGACCGGACACATCCACCTCAACGGCGAGAGCATTATCGGCGCCAAGCCCGGCGTGCTGCACCGCGCTCGCGGCGATCTCGCCGGGATGATCTTTCAGGAGCCGATGACCAGCCTTAACCCGCTGCACCAAATCGGGCGGCAGATCGCCGAAGCGATAACGTTGCATCGCCGCATCCCGCGACCAGCGTTGCGCGCGCGCGTGCTAGAAGTTCTGGGGCAGGCCGGCTTCGCCGATTGCGAGCACCGGCTGGATGCTTTCCCCCATCAGCTTTCAGGCGGGCAGCGCCAGCGCGTCATGATCGCGATGGCGCTCGCCAACGACCCGGTGCTGCTGATCGCCGATGAGCCTACGACCGCGCTTGACGTCACAATCCAGGCGCAAATCCTCGATCTGCTGGCCCACCTGAAGGCCGAGCGCAGTCTGGCGCTGCTGCTGATCACCCACGACCTCGCCATCGTTCGCCGCTACGCCGATCGGGTCTGCGTCATGAAAGAGGGCGAGATCGTCGAGGCGGGCGGGACCGCTGAGGTATTCGCAGCGCCCGCACACCCATACACGAGGATGCTTTCGGCCGCTGTGCCTCACGGCGACCCCGCCCGATTGCCCGACCATGCCTCCAAGCTGCTCGACGCCGAGGATGTCCGCGTTCACTTCCCGGTTCGGCGGGGCGTCTTGCGGCGGGCGGTCGCGGTGGTGCGCGCGGTTGATGGCGTCTCGGTCGCGGTACGCGAGGGCGAAACCGTCGGCCTTGTCGGGGAGTCGGGCTCGGGCAAGACGACGATGGGCTTCGCCACGCTCCGGATGCTCCGCTCCGAGGGGCGGATCGGGTTTGCCGGCCAGGATCTGGCCGCCCTGGATGCCCGCGCTTTGCGACGGCTGCGCGCGCAGATGCAAGTCGTGTTTCAGGATCCGTTCGGTAGCCTGTCGCCGCGGCTCACGGTCGAGGACATCGTCGCCGAGGGCCTGCGGGTGCATGAGCCATCCCTCAGCCGTGCCGCCCGGGAAGATCGGGTCGCCGCCGAGTTGGAGGAGGTCGGGATGCCCGCTGACGCGCTCCATCGCTACCCGCATGAATTCAGCGGCGGGCAGCGCCAGCGTATCGCGATCGCCCGGGCCATGGTGTTGAAGCCTTCCTTCGTCGTGCTGGATGAGCCGACCAGCGCGCTCGACATGTCTGTGCAGGCGCAAATCGTCGATCTGCTGCGCCGCCTCCAGGAACGCCATGGCCTGGCCTATCTTTTCATCAGCCACGACCTGAAAGTGGTCCGTGCGCTCGCGCACAGGATCGTCGTTTTGAAGCACGGTCGGATCGTGGAGCAGGGCGAGGCCGATCGGGTGTTCGAGCGGCCTCGGGAACAATACACGCGCGCGCTGCTATCCGCCGCATTCGAGCTGGAAGCTCCGGCGAAGGCGGAGGCCTGATCGCACGCGCAACCACCGTCTCGCGGGAGCCCTTCGCCGCCGCACCCATCGCGTTGCGTCAGTAACCACGATAAGCTTACCCCAGTGCCGCCGACCTGATGGGAGGTGTCGGGATGAAGCACCAACCCGCCACGGGCGTATGGATGGGCGCGGCGTTCTGTGCCGAGCTCGCCCTAGCCGCCCTAGTCCTCATGATATTCGGTCACGATAACAATGGCACCCGCCGCGCGCTGGAGGTAACGGCACGTTTTTCGTTCCTACTTTTCTGGGCGGCTTATTCAGGCAGTGCATTGGCCGCCTTGTTCGGACAGGTGTTCCAGCCCCTGGCTCGGCGAGGACGGGAGTTCGGCCTCGCCTTTGCCTCGGCCCATCTGATCCATCTCGGGTTGGTGGTTTGGCTTTATCAGATATCTCCGGAGCCGCCTGTCTCGCGGTTTACGCTCATCTTCTTCGGCATCGCGCTGATTTGGACCTACGTTCTCGCCCTGCTTTCCATCAAGCGTCTGTCCCAGGTGCTCGGCCCCGCGCTTTGGCGATCACTTCTCACCGTCGGGCTGGAATACATCAGTTTGGCTTTCCTCTATGATTTCCTCCCCCGTTCCTTTGAGGGCAGCCCCAGAGGCCTGATCTTCTATCTGCCGTTCTCGGTTCTGGGCGTCGCCGGAGTGGCCTTGCGCCTCGCGTCATGGACGCGCCGGCGCCGCGTCTGGGCTGGGATATTGGCGCCTAAAGCGCCCTCGGTGTGAGTTATATAAGGGCGCTGGTATGAGCCCTTCTCAGGCCAGGCGCCCGTGACAATGCTTGTATTTCTTCCCTGACCCGCAGGGGCACGGCGCGTTGCGCGGGGTCGAGCGCCAGGTGGCCGGATCGTCCGGGTCGATCGCATCGGCGCGCAGCGGCTGCAAGGCCATCGCGACCGGTGCGGCCGCTTCAAGCGCCATCTCAGGCTCCCCGGCGAAGGCCGGGACCGGCTCGGGATGCATCTCCAGGAACTGCGTCCGGCGGGGCTGAAACTCCGGTTCGGGCGGCCGTTCCGGGCTCAGCTCGACCCGCGTCAGCATCGCCGTGACCCGCTCCTTCAACTCGTCCAACATGGCGTTGAACAGTGCGAACGCCTCGGTCTTGTACTCGTTGAGCGGATCCTTCTGGCCGTACGCCCGTAGCCCGATGCCTTGGCGCAGGTGATCGAGCGCGTAAAGGTGCTCCTTCCATACCGCGTCCAGCGTCTGGATCAGGAAGCTCTTCTCGATGAAGCGCATCAACTCGGGCGTGAGATTCGCCGCTTTCGCCGCCATGAATTGTTCAGCCGCCTGTTCGATGCGTTCTCGCACCGAGGTCTCGTCCATGCCCTCCTCGCGACCCCAGTCCTCGATCGGCAGGTCTAGGTTGAGCACGCGCTGAACATCCTCGGCGAGTTCCCTCAACTCCCATTGCTCGGCAAATGCCTTCTCGGGGATGCGCCTGGCGACCATCGTCTCGATGATCTCGGCGCGCATCGCGGCGACAGTTTCCGAGACATCGGTCGCCTTCATGAACTCCTTGCGCTGGGAATAGACTTCCTTGCGCTGGTCATTCATGACGTCGTCGTATTTCAATACGTTCTTGCGCGTATCGAAGTTGCGCGCCTCGACCTTCTTCTGGGCTTTCTCCAGTGCCTTGTTGATCCAGGGATGGGTGATCGCCTCACCATCCTTGAGCCCGAGTCGCTGGAGCATTCCGCCCATTCGGTCGGAGCCGAAGATCCTCATCAGGTCGTCTTCGAGCGACAGGAAAAAGCGCGACCGCCCCGGATCGCCCTGGCGGCCGGAGCGTCCGCGGAGCTGGTTGTCGATGCGTCGGCTCTCGTGCCGCTCGGTGCCGATCACGAACAGCCCTCCGGCTTCCTTCACCTGCTCATGGGCCCGCGCCACCTCGTCGTTGATCTCGGCGGCCCGTGTCGCCTGCAAACCAGGATCCTCGATCCCCGCCAACTCCTTCTGGAGCAGCATATCGAGATTGCCGCCGAGCTTGATGTCGGTGCCGCGCCCGGCCATGTTCGTGGCGATTGTCACCGCGCCTGGCGCGCCCGCCTGGGCCACGATCTCCGCCTCCTGCTCGTGGAAGCGGGCGTTCAGGACGGCGTGCGGAATGCGCTTCCGCTTGAGAATAGCGCTGAGATGCTCGCTCTTCTCGATCGAGACGGTGCCGACCAGCATCGGCTGGCCGGTCTTGCGGGTTTCGCCGATCAGGTCGGCGACCGCATTCCATTTCTCTTCGGCGGTGCGATAGACCTCGTCGTCCTCGTCGGCGCGTGCGACGGGCACATTGGTCGGGATCTCGACGACTTTGAGCTTATAGATTTCCTCGAACTCGTCCGCCTCGGTCGCCGCCGTGCCGGTCATGCCCGAGAGCTTGGGATAGAGACGGAAATAGTTCTGGAAGGTGATGGAGGCGAGGGTCTGGTTTTCCGCCTGCACCGTGACGCCTTCCTTGGCCTCCAGCGCCTGGTGCAGCCCGTCCGAGTAGCGCCGGCCCTCCATCATCCGTCCGGTGAACTCGTCGATGATCACCACCTTGTCCTGGCGGACGATGTAATCGACATCGCGGGCAAACAGGGCATGCGCGCGCAGGCTCTGCTGCACATGGTGGACCACCGAGACGTTGAAAATGTCGTAGAGATTGCCCTCGGTGATGATGCCCGCCTCGCGCAGCATGTCCTCGACCCGCTCGGACCCGGCCTCGGTCAGCGACGCGGTGCGAAACTTCTCGTCCTTGTCGTACGTCTCCGGATCCTTGACCAGTTCCCGCACCACGGCATCGACGCGGCGGTACAGCTCCGAGCTGTCCTCGGCGGGGCCGGAGATAATCAGCGGCGTGCGCGCCTCGTCGATCAGGATGCTATCCACCTCATCGACAATCCCGAACGCGAACTCACGCTGGACCATATCCTCCAGCCGATACTTCATGTTATCGCGCAGATAGTCGAAGCCGAACTCGTTGTTGGTGCCGTAGGTGATGTCGGCCGCGTAGGCGTCGCGGCGCTGCATGTCATCGAGACCATGGACGATGACGCCGACGGTGAGCCCGAGGAACCGATAGATCTGGCCCATCCACTCGGCATCGCGCCGGGCCAAGTAATCGTTGACGGTAACGACGTGGACACCTGCGCCATTGAGCGCGTTGAGGTACACCGGCAGGGTCGCGACCAGCGTCTTGCCCTCGCCGGTCTTCATCTCGGCGATCTTGCCGTCGTGCAGCACCATCCCGCCGACGAGCTGCACGTCGAAATGCCGTTGGCCGAGCGTCCTACGCCCGGCCTCTCGGACGACGGCGAACGCCTCAGGCAGCAGCTCGTCGAGCGTCGCCCCGTTGACAAGCTTCTCCCGGAACTCCCGCGTCTTGGCGCGCAGCGCCTGGTCCGTCAACGCGGAGATCGCAGGCTCCAGCGCATTGATCTGGGGTACCCTGCGCTGATAAGCCTTGAGCGAGCGGTCGTTGGCGGTGCCGAGGATAGCGCGGGCAATGGAGGCTAACATTAAAACCTTCTAGGCCGAGGCCAGGGTGGCGAGAGGTGGAGATAAGAGCCACTCGGGGCCCGGTCAACGCAAACGGCCGCGCCCGTCGGCCCGGCCCTCCGCTTGTGAGGGCTGGACGGTTCCGTCATAACTCCGCGCGCTATGATTGTCAGGAGTTGTGATGAGCTTTCGCCTTGAGGCCCTGTCCCGCCTATCTGCCGGGTATCTGGTTGCCGTCATCCCGGGCACGGCGCTGGCGCAGTCGCAGTCGGCACCCGCCCCTGCCGCTCCGGCCCCTGCCGCTCCGGCCCCTACCGCTTCGGCCCCTCCCGGCGCCCCGCCCAGCGGCGGCAATCCGGTCGTGGCCACGGTGAACGGCGAGCCGATCCATCTGAGCGATCTGAACGCTGCCGCCCAAACATTGCCGCCGCAGGTGCGAGGGATGCCGGCGCAGGTGTTGTACCCAATGCTGCTGAACCAATTGATCGACCAGCGCGCCCTGGTGATCGAGGCGGACCGCACCGGGCTCGCCAAGGAACCGGCCGTCCAGGAGCAGGTCGCGCTGGCCAAGAACACCGCCCTGCAACGCGCCATGCTTATGAAGGAGGTTGGTCCTCAGATCACTGAACAGGCCGTGCATGCTCGCTACGAGCGCGACATCGCCGGAAAGTCCGGGGTCGAGGAGGTCAACGCCAAGCAGATCCTGGTCCCGACCGAGGCCGAGGCAAAGGATATCATCACCCAGCTCGATAAAGGCGCCGATTTCGACGCGCTGGTGAAGAAATACAGCAAAGATCCCGGTCCAGGCGGCACCGGCGACCTCGGCTTCTTCAAAAAGGACGAAATGGTGCCAGCGTTCGCCGACGCCGCATTCGCCTTGCAGCCAGGCCAGATCACTCAGACGCCCGTGCATACCCAGTTCGGCTGGCACGTGATCAAGGTCGTGGCGCGCCGCACGGCCAAGCCGCCGAGCTTCGAGCAGGCCAAGGACGAACTGCGCCAGAAGATGGTGCAGGAGGCGATCCAAAAGGCGGTCGCTCACGCCCGCGCCGATGTCACCGTACAGCAGTTCAACCCGAACGGCTCGCCGGCCAGCGCCACCGAGTCGAGCGGCGCCACCACCGGCCAAGTGATGGCCTAAAAGCCGCGCCTTGCTGGACTCGTCGGAGAGGGGAAGCATGGACGTGCGGGTTTCGCCGCTGGCGGCCCAGATGCCCGAACTGCCGGCCGTGGCGGGGGTGCGGCTAGGCGCGACGGCGGCGGGGATCCGCTATCGCGACCGGACTGATCTCGTGATGATGGAGTTGGCCGCCGGCACGACGACGGCTGGCGTGTTTACCCGGAGCCGCTGCCCCGGCGCCCCGGTTGACTGGTGCCGTGCCGCTCTCAAAGGCGGGAAGGCGCGCGCGCTGGTGGTCAACGCCGGCAATGCGAACGTCTTTACCGGCCGGGCCGGGCGGGATGCGTGTGCCGCCACGGCTCATGCCGCGGCCGACCTGGTCGGCTCGTCGGCCAAGCAGGTCTTTATCGCCTCGACCGGCGTGATCGGGGAAATATTGCCCCATGAGCGGCTGGTGGCCGCGCTGCCGGACCTGCACGCCCGTTTGAGCGCGGACGCCTGGCATGATGCCGCGCGCGGCATCATGACCACCGACACGTTTCCGAAGGCCGCCACGCGGGTCGCCAGGGTCGGCGACGCCGAGGTCCGGATCAACGGCATCGCCAAAGGGAGCGGCATGGTGGCGCCCGACATGGCGACCATGCTGTGCTTCATCGCCACCGATGCCAAGATACCCGCGCCGGCGCTGGATGCGCTGCTGTCCAAGGGAGTGGACGCGAGCTTCAACTGCACCACGGTCGATTCCGATACCTCCACCTCCGACACCGTGCTCTTGTTCGCCACGGGGCAGGCGAAGCACGCCCGGGTGCCGGCGACGGGCGGGCGTGTGCTCGGCGACTTCGCCGCCAAGCTAAACGAGCTTTTGCTCGACCTCGCGCTGCAAGTGGTGCGCGACGGGGAGGGGGCGCAAAAGCTGGTCCGCATCGACGTGACCGGCGCCACCTCCGCGCGCTCGGCCAAGCGGATCGCGATGACGGTCGCCAACTCGCCCCTCGTGAAGACCGCGATCGCCGGCGAGGACGCGAATTGGGGCCGGATCGTCATGGCGGTGGGAAAGGCAGGGGAGCCCGCCGACCGCGATCGGCTCTCCGTCGCGGTCGGCGGCGTGTGGATGGCGCGGGACGGCGGCGTGGTCCCCGATTATGACGAGACGCCGGTCGTTGGACACATGAAAGGCCGCGAGGTCCATATCCAGATCGATCTCGGCCTCGGTCGCGGCCAAGCCACGGCTTGGACCTGCGACTTGACCCACGGCTACATCGATATCAACGGCTCGTATCGGTCCTGAAGCGAGGGAGCTGACGGGCCGCGAGCCCGCCAGCCATAGGTTCAAGTCGTATGGCCGTTACCAGTGCCGTCGTCGCAGGCTGCCGCCGGGTTGGCGCTTACGCCAGCGAGGGCCAGCGTGGCGCCGGCCAAGCCGCAGACCACCGCGAACGCCAGGAAAACGCGCTTGATCATTACTTCCTCCATTGCGATGACGCGAGCCGACGCTATGCCGTGCCCCGCGCGACCGCAAGAGCGGCCGGACGGGTACCGACTTCGCTATTTGCCCGCCCGCTGGGCAGCATCCGGGTCGGAACCGGCATCCTCGTCAAGCTCCTCGACCACCTCTTTCACCGCTGAGCGATCGATTTTCTTGGCCTCCTCGGCCAGCCGGTCGCCGCGCGTCTCATCACCCTCGGCATAAGCACCCAACGCATCTTCGGCGAGCTGGCGCGCCTGTTCGTGCTTTGCCGCCGCCGGTTCAGCCTCAGTCCGCTCTTTCGCCATCGGTCAATACCCCACCTTGTTTGCCAGTTCGTCCCGCCAGCGCTGGCTTGCCGCCGGCTCGAACGCGCGGCCGGTGGCGGTGTCGATGATCTCCGGCTCGCAGTCAGGCCGCGCCTGAACCGCTTCGCGCGCCCGTGTCAGCGCGTCCTCGGAGCTATCGAAGGTCGCAACGGATCGTTTGTCGATGCGCAGCTCGAAGGGCATAGCTGTCTCCATTAGACGTTCAGCACTGCCAGGAACGGCGGCGATGGCGGCGGGGTTTCAGCCGTGAGAGGCGGTCAGCTCCGCCAACTCCTTGCGGATGTCGTCTGCGGAGGTCGCGGGCCGCGACCAGGGTATCCGGCGGACGCGCTCACCTTGGGCCAGGTCGAAACCGTCGGCATCCAACGTGGCGAGGCGCCAAGTGCCAGGCTCGCCAGCGATGCGGGCCAGAGCGTCCGCTTGTTCGTCGTTGCAGTGAGCGATCAGCGCCGGCTCGGCCGCGGCGATGGCGTCCGCCACCACTGGACCGGGAGCGAGATCGGCCGCACGCAACCGGCCAGCCCGGCCGAAGCCGCCAACGAACAACCCGCCCAAGGGACGAAGCCGCCAGAGATGGAAGTCGCCAAAGCCAGCATAAAGCGCCGCATAGGGGTGGATCGCGAGATAGCGGGCCTGAAGCGCCGGGTGCTCATCCAGCGCGGCCTGACCCGTGATCGTCACCCGCGGAGCGGTCTGAGGGTTCACCTCCTCCGGCGCCCCGACGACCATTAGCGCGCAACGCGGATTCGCGCCGAGATGGCGCGTGTGCTCGGACAGATCGGACAACAGCAACAAGATCGACCCGTCCGGCGCGACTGCCGGAGTGACCAGGGAGGCGAAGGGCTGGCCTGCAACCGTGGTCGCCAGCGTGCCGAGGCGCGTCGCGCGCAGGAGCCGACGGGCGGCGACGGCGTGGGAAACCGCGTTATTCATTCGGGCTCCTCCCCTGGACGAAAGGCCAGGCGAGCCTGAGACTCGACCACCTCGCTGAGCACGCCGTCTGTCGCGTATGGGCTTAAGAGGGTGTCGATCTCCCGGGCAAGCAGGCGGACGCTGTCGCCGAGTCGCTCGGGCGACGTGCCTGACATCGACAGGGCACGATCGAGCAGCGAGGCCAATGGGGTCTGGCGTCGGTCGATGACCGAGACGCCTTCAATCCGGTTGAACGGCGAATCGAGCAGTACGCCCTCATGCGGCACCCAGCCCGGCGACCGGTTTGGCAGCTCTTCGTCTTCATCGCCCGCGTAGCGCCGGCGCAATCCCCGGAACTCGGTCAGCCAGGCGTTCGCGGGTAGCTCGGGATGAGCCGTGTTGAACAGGACGACCGGGCCGCCCGGCTCCAGCAGCGAATCGAGCCGACGGAGCGTGTCGGCCCGGTCCATCCAATGAAAGGAGCGGCCCATGACCACCAGCCGGAACCGGCCAAGTGCCGAGGAAAGGTCGAAGGAGCTGCCCCTCACCGAACGGATGTTCGGAAGGCCCAGCTCGGCCACAGCGGCCAGCATTGCCGGCTCGGGGTCCATCGCCATCACTTCGGATGCGAACGGCGCGAACGCAGCCGCGAGCAAGCCTGGGCCACAGCCGAGGTCTAGCACCCGCCCGGGCGCCGACAGGCCGCTGAGCCTTGCGACCCGGTGGATCAGCCTGGGCGCATAGGCCGGCCGTCCAGCCCGATAATGCGGGACCGTGGAGCGGAACCTCTGTAGCGCGTTTGTAGGAACTGCCGCCATGCCGCGTTCGCCCATCGTCCACAATGCGCCACAATGCCCGGCCAAACCGCCATTGTCGCGCACCCCGCCCCGCCCGACATAAATCGCCCGGAAGGGAATGCAATGATGAAGCAGACCATCGCCCTGGTGGACGACGATCGTAATATCCTCACCAGCATCTCGATGACGCTGGAACAAGAGGGCTTCCAAGTGCGCACCTACACCGACGGCGAGAGCGCGCTGCAAGGGCTCACCGCGCGCCCGGTCGATCTGGCGGTGCTCGACATCAAGATGCCACGGATGGACGGGATGGAGCTGCTGCAACGGCTGCGGCAGCGCAGCGCCATGCCGGTGATCTTCCTCACGTCCAAGGACGAGGAGGTGGACGAGCTGATGGGGCTGCGGCTCGGGGCGGACGACTACATTACCAAGCCGTTCAGCCAGCGGCTGCTGATCGAGCGCATCCGCGCCTTGCTGCGGCGCAACGAGGTGTCCCGCGCGGAAGGCTCGGGCACGGCCCCCGGCGGCGTGATGGTGCGGGGCGACCTGGTGCTGGACGAAACCAAGCACCAATGCACCTGGAAGGGCGAGGACATCCAGCTCACGGTGACCGAGTTCCTGCTGGTCAAGGCACTGGCGGCCCGGCCCGGCATGGTCAAGAGCCGCGATCAACTGATCGATGCTGCCTATGGCGAGAATATCTATGTGGACGACCGCACGATCGATAGCCACGTCAAACGCATCCGTAAGAAGTTCCGCAGCGTCAGCGACTCCTTCAACCAAATCGAGACGCTCTACGGGATCGGCTATCGCTACAAGGAGCATTAATTTGCTCCAACGCCTGACCGGCGGGGAGGCGCGGGACATATCTCCCCTCCCGATGCCCACTCGAACGAGGCCCAGCTTGCGGCCGCACTGGGTATCGCCGCTGCTCCGGCGCATTTTGCTGGTCAACGCACTGCCATTGATCCTGCTGGTGGCGGCCCTGCTTTACCTCGACCAGTACCAGAATGGACTGCTGGAGGCCGAGGTCTCGGCGTTGCGCGAGCAGGCGCGCATCTACGCCGGCGCGCTGGCGGAAAGTGCGATCAGCGTCGTGAACCCGCGTGACCCCAAGCTGGTCCCGGATATCGCTCGGTCGCTGCTCTATCGCCTTACCGAACCGACACCGGACGCGGAGGCGAAGCTCTATTCGCCCGATGGCACCGTGATCGCGGACTCGCTCGTTCACGAAGGCCCGGAGGGCGCGATCCTCAGACGGCCGTTGCCGCCCGCGGTGCGGCACGGCCCGGTCCTTGGCGCCATCGGCTGGATTTACGATCAAGTTCTGGCTTTATTGCCCCAGAAGACCCCGACCCATGTGGACCTAACCCCGGGCGGCGCCGGACCCGATTGGCAACCCAATGTGAAGGACGAGCTGCGGCTCTCAAGTTCCGACCAGAGCCGGGAGATGCCGCCCTACATCCGTCGTACCATAGACGACCGCCTGCTGGTCACGGTGGCCGAGCCGGTGGAGCGCGATAAGCACACCGTGGGGATTATCCTGCTCACGCGCGAGGCGCGAGAGGTGGATGCCAGCCTGTTCGCGGTGCGAATGTCGATCCTGGCCCTGTTCGGGCTGGCGCTCGCCTTGACGGTCCTGCTGTCGTGGTATCTCTCGCGCACCATTGCGCGCCCGATCCTTCAGCTTGCCGAAGCCGCGGCCGAGATGCGCGAAGGCCAGGGCCGCACGGGCAGCGTGCCGCGCCGGCTGCTCGGCCGGCGCGACGAGGTCGGCACGCTCGCCATCGCGTTGGCCGAACTCGGCGGCGGCATTGTGGCACCGAATGGACGCGATCGAGCGTTTTGCCGCCGATGTCGCGCACGAGATCAAGAACCCGCTGAGTTCCATCCGCAGCGCCATCGAGACGCTGCGCCGGATCGAGGATCCGAGGCGGCAAAAGCAGCTCCTGGCGATCGTCACCGACGATGTCACGCGGCTGGATCGGCTGATCAGTGACGTTTCCGATGCCTCGCGCGTCGATGCCGAGCTGTCGCGCGTGATCACCGAGCGGGTGGAGGTGGCGCCGATACTGGGCACGCTGAAGGAATTGCAGGATGCGACGCGCGGCGAAGGTGATCCCTGGATAGATCTTCGCGTGCCCCCAAGCGGGCTCGTGGTGCTCGGGATCGAGGACCGGATTGTGCAGATCTTCCGCAATCTGATCAGCAACGCCGAGTCGTTCAGCCCGGCGGGCAGCAGGATCACGGTGACCGCTCGGGAACTGAAGGGATATATCGAAATCACCGTCGATGACGAGGGTCCGGGCATCCCGGAGGGCAAGCTCGAGCACATATTCGATCGCTTCTATTCGGAGCGGCCGATGGACGAGCGATTTGGCCAGCACTCGGGGCTTGGCCTGTCCATCAGTCGGCAGATCGTTGAGGCCCTGCACGGGCGGATCATCGCCGATAACCGCCGTGACTCCGACGGCCGCATTCTCGGCGCCCGGTTTGTGGTGCGCCTGCCACGGGCCTGATCGCGCGACGACGAGGCGCCGGTCAGACTGGCTCGGCGAGCGCGGCGCGCTCGGGTTCGGTGAGCGGGCGCCCACGGTTCAACTCCGCCCGGATCTCGGCGGCAAGTCGCGGGTTGGCGCGGCGGATCTGGCTCGCACGCAGGGTCGCGGCAACCCCGTAAGCCGGCCACGCTTCCCAGCATTCCAGGAACAGCAAATCGGCCGCCGATGCCTCGTCCCGCACTGCCCGCATCGCGCGACGGACGGCTTCGGTTCGTGGCAAGGCAAAGCTAGTCGTCATGCGGCGTTTTGCTCCCGGTCAATCGGCTTGCGGCCTGAGTGGCGGCGTTGGCTCTAGTTATAGCTAGTTCCCAACCGCCGCCAGCCGGTACAGGTGACAGGAGCATTAAATTAAGCGTGTGCCGCCGCCTGCCGTTAATAGCGATATAGTTCGTGCTTGAACGGTCCCTCCTTGGGGACGCCAGTGTAATCAGCTTGCTTGGGCGTTAATTGGGTAAGCTTGGCCCCCACTTTCGCCAAATGTAGTGCGGCGACTTTTTCGTCTAGTCGTTTCGGGAGGGTATATACCTTGCGCTCGTACTTACCATGCGGGGCAGTGAACAACTCGATTTGCGCTAGCACCTGGTTGGTGAACGACGCGCTCATCACGAAACTCGGATGGCCCGTGGCGTTGCCGAGGTTCACGAGCCGCCCCTCGGACAACACGATCAGCCGCTTGCCATCGGGAAACACTACCTCGTCCACCTGCGGCTTGACGTTCTCCCAGCGATAGTTTCGCAGCGCCTCTATTTGTATCTCGGAGTCGAAATGGCCGATATTGCAGACGATTGCGCGATGCTTCATCCGCCGCATGTGGTCCAGCGTGATGACATCCACGTTGCCAGTGGCGGTCACGAAGATGTCGCCGACCGGCGCCGCCTCGTCCATGGTTGTGACCTCGTAGCTCTCCATGGCGGCCTGGAGCGCGCAGATCGGGTCCACCTCGGTCACCATCACCCGGCAGCCGGCGTTGCGCAACGATGCCGCCGAGCCCTTGCCCACGTCGCCGAAGCCGTTCACCACGGCGACCTTGCCCGCCATCATCACGTCGGTGCCGCGACGGATGCCGTCCACCAGCGACTCCCGGCAGCCGTACAGGTTGTCGAACTTCGACTTGGTGACGCTGTCGTTCACGTTGATCGCTGGCACCAGCAACGTGCCGTCCCGCGCCATGTCGCGCAGGCGATGGACGCCGGTGGTGGTCTCTTCCGAGAGCCCGCGCACGTCGCGCATCAGCTCGGGGTATTTCTCATGCATCAGCTTCGTGAGGTCGCCGCCGTCGTCCAGGATCAAGTTGGGCGTCCAGCGGTCACTCGCGCCTGTTTCCGGTCCGCGCACGGTCTGCTCGATGCACCACCAGAACTCCTCCTCCGTCTCCCCTTTCCAGGCGAAGACCGGGATGCCTGCCGCGGCCACCGCGGCGGCGGCGTGGTCCTGGGTGGAGAAGATGTTGCACGACGACCAGCGGACGGTGGCGCCGAGCGCGATCAGCGTCTCCATCAGCACGGCGGTCTGGACCGTCATGTGCAGGCATCCGGCGATGCGCGCGCCCTTGAGCGGCTGGGCGGGGCCGTATTCCGCGCGGACCGCCATCAGGCCGGGCATCTCGTCCTCGGCCATTGAGACCTCCTTGCGGCCCCAGTCAGCGAGCGAGATGTCTTTCACCTTATAGTCGTGGGTCGCGGTCCGGCTGGCCATCGGAAGCTCCTGGCTGAGTTACCGCTGATATATAAAGATATCTCTATGTTCGCAATGCCCTTGCCCGCCCCACCCGGTCCGGCAAGGATATGCCTCCGGCTTGGCCGGCACGGAAAATGGGGAGGACCATCAAATGTTCAGAACAGGCGTAGTGCCGGCGTTGGTCGCGCTCGGAGCGTGGCTGCTCGCGACCCACGGCGCGCAGGCGAGCCGCGACGATGTCCTGATCGGCCTGGACGAGAAGATCGTCTTCACCGCCAACGGTCAGGAGAACCGTCCGGATACCGGCAAGGACGCGGTGCTGGTCATGGACGTGTCCAATCCGGCCCACCCCCGGATCCGCGCGAGCTTGCCGCTGGTAAACTCGGTCCTCGGGCCGCCGACCAATCTTCAGATCACGCCCGACGGCACATTGGGGCTGGTGGCGAACTCGGTGGTCATGACCCAAAAGGGGAATGCCTGGACCCCGACGCCGGACAACAAGCTTTATGTGATCGATCTCACCGCGAACCCGCCCAAGCTGATCGACACGGTGGCCGTCGGGCGCCAACCTTCTGGCCTGGCCATCTCGCGCAAGGGCGACCTGGCGCTGATCGCCGACCGTGCGGGGCGCAGCGTCTCGGTGGTCTCGATCCGAGGGAAGGAGGTCAAGCTGGTCAATGAAGTGCCGATGGGCAACGAGGTGGCGGCGGTCGTGATCGCGCCGGACGGCAAGCGTGCATTCGCCTGCATGAACCTCGTGAACAAGATCGCGGTGCTGACGATCGACGGCCAGACTGTCTCCTACGACAAGACGCTCGATATCCCGGCGGCCTTCAACCCGTATAACATCGACATCACGCCGGACGGGAAATACGTGATCGCCTCCAATACCGGGGCGATGAACCCGAATGCGGACGCCGAGGTGGTGATCGAGGCCCAGGGCCCCCATCCGCACGTGATCGACCTCATGACCCCTGGCACTGGGCCCGAGGGCTTCGCCATTACCCCGAACGGGAACTGGGCCGTGGCCCCGCTGCTGCGCGGCTCCGCGCTCAGGCATGACGCCTGGAACTACACGAAGAACGGCGCGGCGGCTCTGATCGGCGTGGCGGATGATGGCTATACGTTCCTGATCGGCACGCTGCCGACAGGCGCCATCCCCGAGGGCGTCGCGTTCAGCCCGCAGAGCGACTATGTCTATATCGGCAACTATGCCGACCGGAACCTTCAGGTGTTCGCCATCTCCGGCGGCCAGATGACGGATACCGGTGTGACGCTCGCGCTGCCCGGGCAACCGGCTTCGATGCGCGGACCAGCGCGCTGAGGGCGGTCGCTTGGCTTGACCTTGCCTCAACCCACGGAACAAGCTTCGGCGTTAACGCCGGGAGCGGTCATGCGGTTCGGATTGTTCGGGGGCGCGCGCACCAAGCACAACGCGGGGCCGGGGCTTGGCTATGGCGACAGCCACGGCTATCGCGACTTCATCGAGTATGTCGTGGAAGCCGAGCGGCTGGGGCTCGATAGCGTCTTCCTGGTGGAGCACCATTTCACCGGCCAGGGTCAGATTTCCGCCTCCATGGCGTTGCTCGCGTACCTGGCCGCGCGCACCCAGCGCATACGGCTCGGCACCGCCGTCGTCGTGCTACCCTGGCACAATCCGGTGTTGGTCGCCGAGCAAGCCGCGACACTCGATCTGTTATCCGGCGGCCGGCTCGATCTCGGCGTCGGCAAGGGCTATCGGGCGGTCGAGTTCAGCGGCTTCTGCATTCCCCAGGAGGAGGCGACCGAGCGGTTCGACGAAGCGATCGAGGTCATCCGCAAGGCTTGGAACAGCGAAGACCGGTTCTCGCACCATGGCCGGCGTTGGCATTTCGACAACGTCGTGGTCGAACCCGAGCCGGTGCAGCGACCGCATCCGCCGCTGTGGCTCGCCGCCGGCAGCCCGGACTCGATCCGTCGCGCGGCGCGCGAAGGTTACAACCTGCTGCTCGACCAGCTCGGCTCGATCCAGCTCACCATCGACCGTGCGGCGATCTTCCGCGAGGAGTGCGAACGGAACGGCCGGCCCTGGCATCCGGCGATGGTTGGCGCGACGCGCGCCCTGCAAATGATCCACAGCGAGGCGGAGCGAGATGCCGCCTACGCGACAAGGCGACAGGTGCTGTCGGTCATTGGCGACCTGGCGCGCGGCGCCCGGCCGCCCGAGGATGTCCGCCAGGACGACGCGCCGTTGCTGGGGACGCCGGAGGAGATCGTCGCGAAGCTCCGGCGTCTGCAGACGGGCGGGGTGGAGAACGTGCTGCTGGTGGACCCAAAGGCGTCCGTCGCCAACCTCCGTGCCTTCGCCGCCGAGGTCTTGCCTGCGTTCGGGCTGCGGCGCGCGGCTGCGGAATGAGGCTCAGAGGAGAAGGGCAAGCTGTTCAGCCAGGATGAATCTTGTTCGCTTTGACCCGATCAGCGCGGGCCCGGCCGAGTGGGCCAGGGTTCATGCTTTCCGCCGCGCGCGGCACGCGGAGAGCGACCCGGACGGCCCGTTGCTTTCCGACGAAGAGATCGAAGCCGACGCGCGGGAGCCCGATCCGCATTACACGCAGTTGCGCTGGTTGGCTTTGGAAGGCGAACAGGCGGTCGGCAGCTTGTCCACCTTCCTGCTCACGCGGGACAGTCCGGACTTCGCGGAACGCAAGCGATTCCTGCACGTCTTTGGAGCGGTCCTCCAGCCGTGGCGACGGCATGGGATCGCAAGACGGCTATTCGCGGAAGTGAACCAAGTCATGCTCGCCCACGGAAAAACAACTCTCACGATGGGCACCCACGAAGACGATGGTCATGGTTTTCTGCGACACATCGGCGCGGTCGAGAAGCTGCGCTGGATTGAGAACCACGTCCACGTCGACGATTTGGACCGGCTGATGCTGACACGGTGGGAACAGGCGGCACTCGCCGCCGGGCGAAATCTGACGCTGGAAGCCTATCGCGGGCGCGTGCCGTTCGAGGTACTCGAGCCACTGCTACCGACGATCGCCGCGATGATGAACGACATGCCCTGGGGCGCGCTGGATCGTCCTCCGACGCGATTGGATATCGGCGACACCCGCGAATGGTATTCCCAGCTCGACCGCTCCGGCGGGGCCCATCATTTGGTTCTGCTCCGGGAACCGGATGGCAGCGTTACCGGCGTGGCCGAGGCGAGCTGGGACGCACGCATCCCGCATCGCTCCCGGCACATCTTTACCGGCGTGCGCCGGGATCGACGCGGCCGCGGCATTGCTAAAGGGCTGAAGGCCGCGATCTTGCGGCAGGTTCTGTCGTCTCATCCCGAGGTGGCGACAATCGTGACATCCAACGGGCAACAGAACGCGGCTATCCTGTCGGTTAACGCGCGGCTCGGCTTCCGTCCACACCGGACCTATGCGACCTACCAGATCGACCGCGATGGCCTTGCTTCCTGGCTGGCACGGGCACGATGATAGGAACTCGTCCTACGCGAGGTGATACATCTCGATCCTTAGTTCGCGCAGAGTGAGATCCTGTGCGGAGCCGAGCGTGGCGAGCGTGGAGATCAGCCGCTGCGTCGAGCCGTCCGGGTTACGGAACTCCACCGGCAACAGCAGGCCATAGCCGTCCGGGCCGCCACGCAGCAGGGACTTCACGCCCGGGTAAGACAGCGCCTCTTCCAAGGGTGGGCGCCTCTCCGGGGGAGGGGGCATGACGCGCATTTCGCCGGCGACCCGGTGTAGGAATTCCCGTGTCACCTCCGGCCAGTTTGCTACGCTGCGCCTTGCACCGTCCGGATGACACACCAAGCGCAACAGGTTGGGGCGCGGTGCCTCGATCAGCGTCAGACGAGGGATCGGCCCGCGACCCGCCGCTACATCCGCCCCTGCCGTGAGGCAGCCATCGACCCAGGTGGCGAAACCCTCGTTCGCCATCACCACGTCCCAGCGTCCGTCGAACGCCGCCGCCGGCAACGGGTCATGGCGGCCAAGCATCAGACGCAGCGCCTCCAGAACGTCCCCCATCGCCGGCGCCTCAAGCGGCGTCTCCCGATGTGCGGGTGCGAACCCGGCTGCAAGCAGGAAGGCATCGGCCTCGCGAGGAGGCACGTGCAGGGCCTCGCACAGCCGCAGCACCATCTCGCGGCTGGGTTGCGCGCGACCGGTCTCGACGAAGCTAAGATGGCGTGCGGAGACCCCGGCCTCGCCGGCCAGGTCAAGCTGGCTGATTCGCCGTGCCCGGCGGGTGCGGGCAAGCAGTGGGCCGACGGCACCGGAGCCATTCGTCGCGGCGTGTCCGCCCGGAAGAGCATGTGCGTCCATAGCCTGTTCCTAGCACCCGCGCTCGGCGGGCGCGCCTACCTCGGAGGTAATGATGGCCTGGTCGGCGCAGGCCCTCGCGCGGCGCCCCTTTACCAATCCGGATTCGGAATTTATGAATCGCGCAACAACCGCACAAGCAAGACGGGGGACACGTAATCATGCCGACCACCATGTCGCGCCGTGCGATGACAGGCGCGCTCGCAACCTTCGCGACAGTGGTGACCGCATCCTGCTCAACTCGTGTCACCAGCACCGGGACCGGCGCATCGGCGGCGCCACCGCTTGCCGGATTGCCTCCACCCGATGCCGTCTATGTTAGCCCGTTCACCGTGCAGCCCTCGGCCGTGCAGCTGGATACCGGTGTCAGTGCGCGACTGCTTAGGAACGTCAACGGCGCGCCGACCGCGGAACAGCAATATACGACCGCGGAGCAGGTGCAGAGTGGCATCTCGAACGCGCTCGCCAAGGCGCTCCAGCCCACGCATCTGTCGATCGTACAGGGAACCATGCCAGCGGAGTTGCCGGGGCCCGGGGTCGTGGTACGGGGGCAAATAACTCGCATCGACGAGGGCAATCGTACGCGGCGCAATCTTGTCGGGCTCGGCGCTGGCCAGAGCGACGTCACAGCCGACGTCCAGCTTTACTACGTCCGGCCGGGCGCCCCGCCGGTCTTGCTGCAATCGTTCACCGCAAGCTCCAACAGCGGGCGGACGCCCGGTTTGGGGATCGGCGTTGCCTCGACGGCCGCCACGGGCAGTGTTGCCACCGCAGGAGCACTTGCCGGCACCCGTGCCGCCACCAGCACCGGCGTCGCGGGCGAGGGTCAGAAGCTCGGTCGCCATCTGGCGACCGAGATCGGCAAGGTGTTCGAAAACCAGGGTTGGATCAGCGCCGCCGACGTGCCGCCCGCAACGCTTCGGTGATGTTGCTCGAACGGTCAGGTATTCATCGCGTCGAAGAAGTCCGTGTTCGTCTTGCTGTATTTCAGCTTGTCGAGCAAGAACTCCATCGCATCCACGGTTCCCATCGGGTTCAGGATGCGGCGCAGCACCCACATCTTCGACAATGTTCCCTTCTCGACCAGCAACTCCTCCTTGCGCGTGCCCGACTTCGTGATGTCGATTGCCGGGAAGCTGCGTTTGTCGGACAGCTTGCGGTCCAGGATGATCTCGGAATTGCCGGTGCCCTTGAACTCCTCGAAGATCACCTCGTCCATGCGGCTGCCGGTATCGACCAGCGCGGTGGCGATGATCGTCAGCGATCCGCCTTCCTCGATGTTGCGCGCCGCGCCGAAAAAGCGTTTCGGCCGCTGCAACGCGTTGGCGTCCACACCGCCGGTCAGCACCTTGCCTGACGATGGCACCACGGTGTTGTAGGCACGCGCCAGACGGGTGATCGAGTCGAGCAGGATGACCACATCGCGTTTGTGCTCGACCAGGCGCTTGGCTTTTTCCAGCACCATTTCCGTGACCTGCACATGACGCGTGGCGGGCTCGTCGAAAGTAGAGCTGATGACCTCGCCCTTCACGCTGCGCGCCATGTCGGTGACTTCCTCGGGCCGCTCGTCGATCAGCAGCACGATCAGGAACACCTCCGGATGGTTGCCGGCGATCGCGGTGGCGATGTTCTGGAGCATCACCGTCTTGCCGGTACGCGGCGGGGCGACGATCAGCGCCCTCTGGCCCTTGCCAATCGGCGAGATCAGATCGATCACCCTTGGCGTGAAGTCCTTGCCTGGGCCCTTCGCGACCGACTGGAAGTTCTCAACCTCCATCTTCAGCCGCTCGTCCGGATAGAGCGGCGTCAGGTTGTCGAAGTTGATCCTATGGCGGACGGATTCCGGCGGCTCGAAGTTGATCGTGTTGACCTTGAGCAGCGCGAAATAGCGTTCCCCGTCCTTAGGAGCGCGGATCTGGCCTTCCACAGTGTCGCCCGTGCGCAGGCCGAAACGGCGCACCTGGCTCGGACTTACATAGATGTCGTCTGGGCCAGGCAGGTAGTTAGCCTCGGGGCTGCGCAGGAAGCCGAAACCATCGGACAAGATTTCGAGCGTGCCCTCGCCGTGGATTGCCTGGTCGTTTTCCGCCAGGTTCTTGAGGATCGCGAACATCATATCCTGCTTGCGCAGGGACGATGCGTTCTCGATCTGAAGTGACTCAGCATAGCTTAGCAGATCCGCTGGGGATTTTGCCTTGAGTTCGGCGAGATGCATCTGGGACGCCTCGGCGTTCTTTGGTGGATTGGAGATGAAAACGGAAGGGCAGTCGATGCTGATACATCCGACCGGTCGCCGTTTACCGGCGCACCCGTGTCCCGTTCTGGTTGGTGAGGTCGTGGCGACGGTGTGGGCCGCCGCCGCGGAAGGAAATCCAGGCTAGGGCTGCCCCCGGCTGGCCGTCAACGTGGGAGGTGGGCTGCCGGCGGCAAAAAGTCAAGGGAAACGGGAGATTACAGTCTGCCGGCCTAGCTCTGGCCTCTGACTTCGTCAGAACGGCTTCACAATGACCATGATGACGATCAACATCAGCAGCGCCGTCGGAACCTCGTTGGCGATTCGATAGAACCGCTGCGGGCGGCGGTTCCGGTCATGGAGGAAGTCCTTGCGCCAGCGCGCGAACTCCCCGTGGAGCGCCGATAGGGCGATCACCGCGGCGAGCTTGACATGCCACCAGCCCGCCGACCAGCCGAGAACGCCCGGCGTGAGCACGAGCAGAATGCCAAATGTCCAGGTGGCGATCATCGCCGGGTTGACGATCCCTCTGAGAAGCCGCCGCTCCATGACCTTGAAGCGTTCGCTCTCGACCGAACCGGGCTGGGTCTCGCAATGATAGACGTAGAGCCTGGGCAGGTACAGCATCCCCGCCATCCAGGCGACCATCGATATGACGTGGAACGCCTTGAACCAATGATAGCCGCCGGCCAAGGCCGGGATGGTCACGCGATCCCCTCCTTGGCCGCGCGCAACACCGCTGGCAACTCGAACAGCGAGCGGAACGGAACCGCGCCCTCTCTGGCCAGAGGCACGGTGTTGCCGTGTGGGCAGAACCCAAGGCAGTGCATTCCGGCCGCGGCTGCCGCCCGCGCTCCTGGAACAGAGTCCTCGATCACCAGACATTCCGATGGGTGGACGCCTGCGGACCGCGCGGCCCGCAGGAACAAGTCTGGTGCCGGTTTACCGCGTCCACCCTCGGCCTCGACGTCCTCGAAACTATGCAGCCGGCCGGCAACAAGGTCGGCAAGACCCGTGCGAGCGAACTTGGCCGCCATCTCCTGATGCGAGGAGTTGGAGGCCACTCGCCAGTCGAGCCCAAGAGCCGCAGTGGCTTCCAGCGCTGCGCGCGCCCCCGGAACCGCCTCGGCTTCGATCGCCATCGCTCCAGCGACGCCGGCGGCGAGCCGGTCCGCCCAATCCGGCGACAGCGCGCGTCCAAGCCGGTCTTCCACCACCACACGCATGTCGGGCAGCGACAGCCCGATGAATAGCCGCTCGCACTCGCCCGCGTTCAGCGGCCAGCCGAGCGCGGTCAGCTCCGCTGCGACAATGCGGTTGCAGACCGGCTCGCTGTCGATCAGCACTCCGTCACAGTCGAAGATTACCAGCCGGAGAGGGGCACGACGGGCGCGCAGCCCACCAAGCGAGGCCGGGATCAATGGACCATGCCGCCGACCGCGCACGAACCGATCAACGGGCATCCCGTGAACTCGGCTGGGCAGATGCGACCGCCGGCGTGACTGCGCAACCCGGGCCCACGCTGCCGCGCGCGCCGCACCAGCCCAGCCAAGGCAGCAATGAAGCCTCGGTCATCGTTCTGGGCCGGTGCTCGGAAATATCCCGGCAAACCCAGCCGATCGGCCAACTGGCGATACTCGATATCCAATTCCACCAGCGTCTCCGAGTGGTCAGAGACAAAGGCAATCGGGACCACCAAAACCGCGGTTTTGTCCCGCGCGGCCCGCTCGATCTCATGGTCGGTGCTCGGCTCCAACCATTTCTGCGGCGTCGCCCGCGACTGGTAGCAAACCGACCAATTTTCTGGCGCACTATCGCCCCAAGCGGCCAGCACCGCACGCACCGTCTTCTCGACTTGCCACTGGTACGGATCTCCGGCTCGGACGATCTTCTCGGGCAGGCCGTGCGCCGAGAACAGCACCCGCAGTGGAACAGCGGAATCAAGCGTCGCGCGGGCGGAAGACCAAGTCTGTTTCACGATTGATGCGGTTATGTGCGCGTAGGCGGTCTCGTCCGGCCAGCAGCAAAGAGAGGAGACGGGCGCGACGAGTCCGGCGCGTGCCGCCGCGTTCCGCCAAGCGATCAGCGAGCTGCCGGTGGTCGTGGTCGAGAATTGCGGGTAGAGGGGCAGCAACACGATCTCATCCGGCGCCCAAGCCCTCACCGCGCGCGCTGTCGCCAGGCTGAACGGGTGCCAATACCGCATCGCGATGAAACACTTGGCATTCAGTTCCGGCAAGGCCGTTTCCAAGGCAGTCGCTTGCCGCTCGGTTAATTCGAGCAGCGGCGAGCGACCGCCTAGCAGCGCGTAGTTGGCGGTGGCAGGAGCAAGGCGAGCCCGCGCGATTACCCGCGCCAGGATCGGCCGGACAAAGAACGGCACGCGCAGGATGGCTGGATCGGTGAACAGGTTGGTCAGGAACGGCCGGATCGCCTCCGGCCGGTCGGGCCCGCCCAGATTAAACAGCACGATGGCTACGCGCGGAGCAGGCAAGGGCACGTCGTCAGCCGGCACGCACCAACCTCACAAGTTCGGCGACGTGCTCAAGCGGGGTCTCGGGGACAATGCCGTGTCCCAGGTTGAACACGAACGGATGGCCTTCCATGCAGCGCAGAAGCGCACCGATTTCCCGCGCCATTGGCTCGCCTCCGGCAACCAGCGCGAGCGGGTCCAGATTGCCTTGCAGCACGGTGCCAGGCGGCACGGCCGCTCGCACGAGGGTCGGGTCCATCCCGGTGTCCATCCCGACCGCATCCACAAGCGTCCCAGCCGCATAGGCCCCGATCGACAGCCCCGCCAGACGGGGAAAGCCGATCACCGGAACCGTTGGAAAGCGACGCTTGATCGTATCGCCAATCTCCCGCGTCGGTCGGACGACGTGCCGGTGGAACATCGACGGCGAGAGCACGCCGGCCCAGCTATCGAACAGCATCACGGCCTGTGCGCCAGCCTCGATCTGTGCCGAGAGAAAGCTTGCCGTGGCTTCGGTCAGGAGGTCGATCAAACGGCCAAAAAGGGTGGGCTCCGCATAGGCCATTTGGCGGGTAACGGCAAAGTCCTTCGACCCTCCACCCTCGACCATGTAGCAGGCAACCGTGAAGGGAGCGCCAGCGAAGCCGATCAGCGCGGCGTCCTGCTCCTCGGCTACCAGGGTCGCGCGCACGCGGCGAATCGTGTCCAAGATGGGAGCCACAGAGCCCTGTGCCTTCGCCGGATCAAGCGCCGCCAGACTTCGGGCGTCCCGCAGCGGCGGTAGCACCGGTCCCTCGCCCTCCTTATACGCAAGCGCCTGCCCGAGCGCCCAGGGCAGGAGCAGGATATCGCTGAACAGGATAGCGGCATCGAAACCAAACCGGCGGATCGGCTGGACCGTGATCTCGGCGGCGAGGTCCGGTGTGGTGCAAAGAGACACGAAGTCGGCGGCGCGTGCCCGGAGTGCCCGGTATTCCGGCAGGTAACGCCCGGCCTGACGCATCAGCCAAATTGGTGGGGGCCAGACCGCATCCCCGCTCAGGGCTCGCATCAGGCTTCCCGCCGGTCGGTCTGTCATGACCCCTTCTAACAAGAGAGAAGCTTAAAAAGGAATGGAGGGGATGGAGTAGGGGCCTGTGCAACACGGGGTACCCGGTTCCGCTGTAGCCAAGGCCGATCCATCCACAGCAGCGATATCAGGCAGCCTCCTGTTTTCGAGGCAAAACGTTGCGCCGTCCTCTTTTCCCCCGAGTAAGACGCGACATTCTCTCCAGTGATCTCACACTCCCGTGTTATCCCCGGGTTGCTCACGCATCGGAGAGCGCTCCTCGAACTATCCCGGCTATCCCCGGGATCCCCGCAACGCTCGCCGGCAACCATCCAGGCCGGAACCGAACGTCGCTCCGCGACATGCCGCTCGCCCGTAGCTGAGGTCCATGTTAGGTTTGAGTGATGTCCCGGGATCGGATAAACCTGCATCTCGTGTCGGATGCCACGGGCGAGACGCTGAACGCGATCGCTCGGGCGACCACCGTGCAATTCGACCATGTGCAAATCGTTTACCACCGCTGGAGTTTGATTAGAACGCGCTTTCAGCTCCACCGGGTTCTCGAGGGCATTGAGGCTGAACCCGGCCCGGTGCTTTCGACCCTGATCGAACGCGCGCTGCGGGCTGATCTGGACAGCACCTGCCAACGGCTCGGCGTGCCGGTCGTGAACGTGCTCGATCCGGTTATGAACCTGCTGCAAGACTATATTGGTGAGCAGGCGGGCGCCCGGCCGGGACGGCAATACATGCTGAATTCGGACTATTTCCAGCGTATCGACGCCATGCATTACGTGCTCGCTCATGATGACGGCCAGGCGCAGGTCGGCCTTCGCGACGCCGATGCGGTGCTCGTCGGGGTCTCGCGCAGCTCCAAGACGCCGACCTGCTTTTACTTAGCCAATCGCGGCATCAAGGCCGCCAATGTCCCGCTGGTGCCCGGTCTGCCGGAGCCGGAAGGACTCGAACGTATCGGAGTTCCGGTTATCGGCCTTACTCTTGAGGCGCAGGCGTTGATCGATATCCGCCGCCATCGGCTTCGTCTCATCGCCTCCTCCAACGGCGCGACAATGGTGCGCCAGAACAGCACCGACTACGTCGATGAAGACGCGGTAAAGGCGGAGCTTCTCTGGGCCCGGAGATTATGTAACCGCCGGGGCTGGCCAGTGATCGACGTGACACGCCGCTCGATCGAGGAAACGGCGGCGACGGTGCTTCAGCTCATGGATGCCTGGCACGAGCGTCGGCGAAAGGCCACCGAAGCTGCTGCCCACCCGCACTGACGCCTGTCATCCCCCGTCGGCGTTGCGTCAGTCCCGCCTTCCGGTCTGGACCGGCTCCGTTGGGTCGGTCTGCTGGACGGCGTCACCGGGGTCCGTCGCCGTTGCTTGGCTAGGGGCCTCGGCCTCGCCTGGCGCTGGAGCCGGCTGAGGCTGAACGTTCCCCGCGGTGGCGGGCACTTGCCCGTTCGGGGTCATGGCATCCACCAGCTTGGGCAACATCGCAGCCAAGGCGCCCAGCAATGCCGTCTGCGGCATCCCGGTCTGGCTTGCCAAGGCTTGGACATGGTCGTCGCCAATGGCCGAATGCACCTGGTCGGGTGTCACCGGCTGGTTGGCCTGCTGATTGCTGACCCAGCTCCGCGCGATGTCCCCGAGGCCGGCGTGGTCGAATCGCTGTACAAGGCTGGCCAATCCGTTGGTTTGGCCGGCCTGGCCGGAAGAACCCCCGAGTAAGGACATAAGCGCCCCAGGCAGGTCGCCTCCGCCCTGTCCCGCTGCGTTGCGCAGCCCGCCCCAAAGATTATCGAGTAAGCCCATCGCACACCTCGCGCTTTTGTGTTGTCGGGCGCTAGCCACTGTGCCACTCTCACGAAACCGAGAGCATTCAGTGCAGGCCCAAATGTCCGATTCCGTCCCAGTCCTCGATCTTGATGCCGAAGCCAGCCAAGTATCGGTCCAGGCGGTGCCGGGCGCAATATTCCTTCGTCTGAAGCGCGAACGCTCGGATGGAACAACGCGTCGGATGTTCGTCGAACTGGCCATCGGAGAGGCGGTGGCGCTGCGACGCGCACTTGATGAAGTGATCGGCACCGCAGCGGCCTCTAATGCTCCCTAGTGGACGCACGGCATATTGAAAGCCGCCGGGGACGGTTGCCCGTGCCCGGCGGCGGAAGGTCACGCCGTTTGAAGCCGACGTTCTTAAACTTCTAACGGCCTAATGGCTTCTCCGGTTTACTGACGGCCCCGGTGCGCTCATCCTCAACCTCGACCTGGGTCTTGCGCTCGGTGCCGGTCACCGTTTCGGTGCGCTCGACATCGTCCTTGCGGACCACAACTTCCTCGACCACGCGCGCGTCCTTCGCCACGACAGCCTCTTCGCCTGTGGCGGTGACTTCGATGGTGCGCTCGCGGAAGGCATCCTCGGGCACGCCGCTAGCCGGGCGATCCACCGCTCGGCGCTGGACGTCGATCCGCTCATCACGGAGCCTGACGTCCTCACTCACGGGCCGCTCGACGACATAGCTGCGAACGCGCACACCGCCGCGATCGACGCGGCGCTTGCCGACCCGAACCTGTTCCTCGACAACGGGCAGTACTTCCTCAGTCTTCCCACCTGCCGCAAGGGGCGTCGTGGCAGCGGCCGTGCCAGTTGCCCGGGCGGCAGCATTGGTCTGCGCCAAGCTGCTGTCGGCAACGGTCGGTTCGACCGCCGGCCGATCAAGCCCAGTTCGGCCGAGTTCCGTCCCGGCTGTCGCAGCCCCAGCCGTCAATGGGGCGCCTGTCCAGCCCTCCTTCCGCCACTCCTCCTCTCGAGCATTGAAGTCGATCGGGTCGAAGGTTTCCATGATCTCCACGATCCGATCATGCCGCCCAACCGGTGCACGGACGACGAGCATGGAATGACCACGGCGCAACCCTTCCGCATAGCCATACGCCTCGTCGTCGGCGCCGAAGAAGCGCTTGATCGCCCCCCAGAATCCCTCATCCTGACGCTCGTAGGTGAAATTGGCGTCCGTCGCGGTGGCGTTGCGGTCGAGAAGGTCCATGTCGCTTGCCGGAATGCCTTCCTCGAGCAGCCGGTTGCGGGCGTCACGCGCCCTCTCATACGTTTCGAACACGCCCACGATCTGGTTTTCCTCGGCCGGTTGGTTCGCCAAGGCCGGATCATTCGTCAGTGACATTATGAGTTAGCTCCTTTCCTTGCTGTCGGTAACGTGCTCCGCGGTCACCTGTTCTCTTCGCAGCTGAACGGTCCGTTGGACGGGCTGCGTCTTCGCTACTCGGCGGATGCGCACCTCTTCCTTTAGGAACAGCCGCTTTTCCACCACGAGCTGCTCTTCCAGCACGGGGACGATCACGGTATCGCCCTCCTCGCGGGTTGCTGGAATCTCGGCGACTACCTCTCCGATCGGCACCCGCTCGATCACGAGTTCCTCGGAGTGGAGCAGGCTCTCGATCTTCTCGTCATGTTGATGGACGGTCTTGCGGATCACGACGCGATCCGTCTCGATCGGCTGTGTGCCAATCCGCACGGTCTCTTCAACGACCGGGATCACGGTTTCCAGCCGATCTTCGGAGTCCGGTGCCACTCGCTCGCCCTAGCCGCAGTTGACGACACTAGGACGCGTCAGCGGCGGCCCGGTTTCCTCCGGTCACAGTTGGTTCAGCCTGGATCGAACTGGCGACGAGCAGCATTGCCGGCTAGCCAGCGACTCGGAAACAACGATGCTCCAGAATGAGACACCCCGCCTCATCCTCGCCAGCAGCTCTGGCGCTCGCCGGGCGCTGCTCGCCGGGGCCGGATTGAGCTTCACGGCAATGCCGGCGCGGCTGGATGAGGACGGGCTCAAGCAACGCGCCATCACGGAGGGCGCGAGCGCGGAGGAGGCCGCGTTGCTGCTGGCAGGCCTGAAGGCGGAGCGGATCGGACGGCGAGAGCCGGACGCTCTGGTGATCGGTGCCGACCAGATCCTGGTCTGCGACGGCCGCTGGTTCAGCAAACCGGATGGTGCCGAAACCGCCCGCGCGCACCTGCAAGCCTTACGCGGCCGGACGCACGAGCTGGTCACGGCGGTCGTCTGCCATCGTGGCGAGCAACGCGTCTGGCACCATGTGACGCGACCCCGCCTGACGATGCGGGCGTTCAGCGATGCCTTTCTGGCGGCCTACGTAGCGGCGGAGGGCGCGCAGCTCTGTACCAGTGTGGGCGCCTATCGAATGGAAGGGCCGGGCATTCACCTGTTCGAGCAGATCGCGGGCGATCACGGGGCGATCCTTGGACTGCCCCTGCTTCCGCTGCTCGGCTTCCTCCGCCAGCATGGGGTCGTTCTAGCGTGAGGCCGCCGGCCCGCTCCCCTTGGCGTCACTCCACAGAGGAGGGCGGCATCTCCGCTACGCGTTCCGCGGCCAGCTCCACTTGGGCTTCTGCCAGCAGATCGCTCATTGTTTCGCCCATTTCAGCCACTCGTTCCCGGCCGAGCTCGTACGCCAGCACACCTTGTTTCATCGCCGTCTTGACGACCGGCCGCCCCCAACGCGCCAGCACCGGAATCCAAAGCGGCCTGAGCACGGCAGCCGCGAGGCCGATCGCAAGGCCCGTCGCCATCCCGGCCCCGTAACCACGTGCCATCCGGTGACCTCCTTTCAGAGTATCGCGAGCAATCGGGTGACACTACGCGACGGCATTGCGCCGGGCGAGGCCCCGATGTTCAAAGGTACGCAGGCGTCGGGATTGTCGGGAGACTCCGTCAGGTGCAACCAAGCGAAGCGAGGCCGCTGCCTGAGCCCAAGGTAGCTGAGGCGCATGTGGCGCATCTGCTGCCCGGCCGGGTCCGGCTCCGCGTGCCGTCACGTCGGGGCGATATGGAGTTTTTTGAAGCAGCGGCGGAGTGGCTGGGACGCACGCCGTCCATCGGATCGGTGCAGGTCAATCCGCGCACTGCGAGCATCGTGATGCGGTACGCCGGCCCCTTGGAGCCGATTTTAGAGGAGGCGCGGGCGTGGTTGCGCGTCATCGACCGGACCCCTGCCGCTCCTCGCCGCCGCCGCAGGACCGAGATTTCGGTCTCGCCCATGTCGCTAACGGCAGCCGGATTCGTCGCTCTTGCGGCGTTCCAGCTCGCTCGCGGTCGTCTGGCTGGATCGGCCAGCGAACATCTGTGGAACGCCTATATCGCCCTGCGGCAATTTGGGCGTCCCGGCGTGGCGGCCGCGTTTGCCGGGATAGGTGTGGTGCAAGTCGCCAGAGGCCGGGTGCTCGGTCCCGCGGCTACCCTGATGTCATACGCCATCAACGCGAACCGGATGGCACGCGGCAAGTGACTGAACTCTCCGAGGACGAGGCCGTGGAGGCCGTTGCCCAATCGATCCGCCGCCTGTTCACCATAGCGACGGAAAAACAGTCTCGTGACCTTGCTCGCGCGGTCCTACGCGATTTGGCCGAACTGGGGCTAGCACTCGCGCAGACCGGCCGACGAGCCCCGCTTCCGGAGGAAGCTACACCAAAAGGGCCGCCAGCGACGCGAGCAGCAGGATAAATCTGGGCGTCGCGAGGTCAGTGTCGCGGTGCTGCACTTCTTGGGCGAGCACGGCGGCGGAGGTCGCCGCGAGCAGCATGCCGCCGCGACGGCGCTGACTTTGGGAGGCAACGAGGACACCGCCCAGGAATTCGCCCGCGCCCACTAGTCGCATGATGCTTTTTGGCCAGCCCCAGTGCTGGAACAGCGGCTGATAGCTGCGCAGGCCGAGGAGTTTGTCCGCCCCGGCCACAGCGAAGCCGAGGCCGAGCAACGGAAACCAAAACGTCTGCCTGCTACGACTTATCTCGCGTCCCTCTCCGATCGCTGTGCAACGGAACGCCGCATCGGCATTGCTGTTCGCCGTCTTCCGAGAAGCCGGGTCAACAGGGGCCTCGACACACGCGATCGTGTATGAGGTCAGGGAAAGGTTCCGGCATAGCTGGGATTGCAAGGACAAAGGAGGAATGATCCATGCGGTCAACCATTGCGGCGTTTTCGATCGTGACCATCCTGCTGAGCAGTAGCGTTGTCCTCGCTGCCGGCCAGAGTTCGACGCCTGCCACGCCACCCTCCGGCCAAGCCGGCATGAGCACCAAAGGAACCGCTGGTAGCATGACTGCTGGTGTGGGCGCGCCAGGCCGGTTCACGAGCGAGGCCTCGGCAACCAGGGCTTGCGGGGCGAACAATGTCGTCTGGGCCAACACCGGGACGAAAGTTTACCATCTGTCCGGCGACAAGTATTTCGGCAACACGAAGCACGGGTCGTACATGTGCTTGGGAGCGGCCAAGGCAAGCGGCTTCCATGCTCCCGGCCAGGCGGCGAGCAAGGGCTGATCGGGGAGACGCCCCGCCCGGTTCCGACTACCGCGGAGCTTCAGGCCGCCGCCGCTCGTCGGCCCGATAGGGCGATGGGGAGTCGGCTGATCGAGTGATCGATCAGCTTCGCGTCGGCTTCCGGCGACAAACCCTCGGAGATCACCTGTCGCGCGGCGGCGGTCGCCAAATCCGCCGCGGTCATCCTGACCTCGTCCACCGCCGACTTCTCGGCGGCGGCGATTCGGTCGAGCGCCATTTGCTCGCGCCGCCGCGCCGAGGCCTCGGCTTCGGCGGCGGCCGAGGTCGCCAGGCGCTCCGCTTCGGCCTGCGCGCCGACGATCAACTGCTGCGCCTCCTCCAGCGAGCGATCGCGACGGAGCCTGGCTTCGCGCAACATTTCCTCGGCCTCGCGGCGCAGTCGCGCGGCTTCTTCCAATTCGGCTCGGATGGCGTTGGCGTGCCCGTCCAGCAGATCGGCGATCGCCTGCCAGAGCTTGCGGCCGAACAGGATGAAGAAGACAAAGAAGGCGATCGCCACCCAAGTCTTCGAATCGGTCCAGAAATGGGCCCACCCGACGGTTTCCATCCGCGCCCCTTTAGTCTTGCCCGCGCACGGCCAAGGCCGCGCCAACCGCTCGTTCGACGCGCGCGGGGTCCGGCGGACTGCCGGTCAGCCGCGCGATCACTGTTCCCGCCGCGTCGGTCGCGACCTGACGCAGCGCCCGCATCGCGGCGCTCCGAGCGGCGGCGATGCGCTGCTCCGCCTCCCGCAACTGCGTCTCCAGGCGCTCATTGAGCGTGGAGGCGCGGGCCGCGCTTTCCTGCTTGGCCTTGTCCACGGCCGCGTTGATGGCGCCCTGAGCTTCCGCGCGGGCGTGGGCGATGGCCTCGGTCATTTCCGCGATGGCGGCATCAGCCTCGCTCTTGACCGAGCGCGCCGCTTCGAGATCGGCGGCGATGGCGGACGCGCGCTGCTCCAGCACGCGACTGACCTGCGGCAGGCCCCACAACCAACACAGGAGGAAGAAGATGAGGAAGATGACGGCGCCCCAGCCGACCTGATCCAGCGTCAGCGGGTTCTTGAAATTAAGCTGCGGCATTCCCTGCGCCATCGCCGATGCAGGTGCGATCAGCAGAACGATGGCGGCGAGGGAGGCGGCGCGGGTGAGCGTGCGGGGCATGACTGTCTCCGAGCGTCAGGCTACGGCTCGGCCAATTCTGCTGCTCGCTTCAGACGAACAGGATGATGAACGCGATCACCAGCGCGTACAGCGCGACCGCCTCCGTGAGTGCGAAGCCAAGGATCGCCAAGCCGAACACGCGGTCGCGGGAGGCCGGGTTGCGCGCGACGCTGTTCACCAACGCGGCGAAGATGTGACCGATCCCAACGCCCACGCCGGAGAGCGCGATGACGGCGAGGCCAGCACCGATATTCTTTGCGGAAGCGAGGTCCATGTCCGGTTCCTTTCAGTGTTCCAGGTTCCGGGCGGCAGGTGCCGCCCTGAATGTGGGGATCGCGACGGGCTCAATGAAGGTGGACGGCATCATGCAGATAAATGCAGCTCAAGATCGCGAACACGTAAGCCTGCAACACCGCCACCAGGATCTCGAAGCCGATCAGCAGCACATTGACACCGAACGCGAATGCCGCCGGAACAAACCCCAGCGCGCCAGCCGCGCCCAGCATCACCACGAAGGCGCCGAACACCTCCAGCATCACGTGGCCCGCCATCATGTTGGCGAACAGCCGGACCGACAGGGAGATGATGCGCGAGAGGTAAGACAGGATCTCGATCGGCACGAGCAGCGGCAACAGCACCGCGGGGACACCCTGCGGGACGAAATAGCCGAACCAGTGCAGGCCGTGAATCACGAGCCCGACCAGGGTCACCATGACGATGACCACCAAGGTCAGCGCGAGGGTGACCGCGATATGGCTGGTGAAGGTGAAGAAATAGGGGAAGACGCCGATCAGGTTGCCGAGCAGGATGAACAAGAACAGCGTGAAGATGAAGGGGAAGAACCGTTTACCCTCTGCTCCTATTGTGTCGATACACATCGACCAGGTGAAGTCGTAGATCATTTCCGCGGCCGACTGCAATCGACCCGGCACCAGCGCGCGCGGGCGCATCCCGACCCACAACAGGGCGAGGGTCAGCACCGCGACCACGAGCATCATCAAATTAGACTGGCTGAAATGGGTCACGACGCCGGCGGAGCCGAGCGCGGGATGAAGCTCGAACTGGCTCAGCGCGTCGATGTTTCCCGAAGCCAAATTACCCTCCCCGCCCTCGCGCGCCGATCGAGACCGCGGCCGGCGTCAACCCCGTTTCTTGCCCGACTCTTGTCGCGGCGCGAACATGCGCCAGACATTCAGAACCCCAGCCGCGCCTCCCAGCGGGAGGAACACGATAAGGAAAATCGGCTTGGTGCCAAGCAGCCGGTCGATGCCCCAGCCGATGGCGCAGGCCACCGCGAGAGCCGCGACCAGCTCGACCGCCACGCGAACACCGACCCCGAGCGGAGATGGTCCGTCGTCGCCGGGCGTACCCCCCGGCTTGGGCGGCTCTGGTTCAAGCCCCTGTTTTCGCCGCGCAGCGCGGAGCCGCTCCTCAAAGGAGGGCTCCCCGCCGCCATGTTCCTCGCTCATGTCCGCTCCGGGCAAGTCACCTTGCCGGAAGGCGCGGGCTTGCTACAGGGGGGTATCCCGGGTGTCAAGAATGGGTAACCTCATCGCTGCAGAACAGCGCACGACGTCGGGCCGCGCTATCGACAGCTTTTGGTGCTATCAGGAGACGCTTCATGCCCCGTTTGGTCGCCATGGTCTTGCTGCTTGCCGCGGCTCTGCCGCTTGCCGGCTGCATCTTCGTGGCCCCCAACCCCTATCCGCCCCACGACAGTCGTTGGTGCTATTATCATCCTGGACGCTGCCCCTGAACCGCCAGGCGGCGATTCAGTGGTCCAGGGGCATGGTGTCCCGACGCAATCATACGGTCTCGGCGGCCTCCCGCCGGACGAACCCGCCCGACTGACGGTGCCATAACCGAGCATACACCCCGCCGCGCGCCAATAGCTCGAGATGCGCGCCGATCTCAACGATACGGCCTGCGTCCAGGACCACCAATCGGTCCATCCGCGCGATCGTGGACAGCCGGTGCGCGATGGCGATCACGGTGCGTCCGTCCATCAGTTCGTCCAGCCGTTCCTGGATCGCCGCCTCGACCTCGGAATCGAGCGCCGAGGTGGCCTCGTCCAGCACCAGGATCGGCGCATTCTTCAGGATCACCCGGGCGATCGCGATCCGCTGTCGCTGGCCGCCCGACAGCTTCACGCCCCGCTCGCCCACATGCGCGTCGTAGCCTTGCCGGCCGTGCCAGTCCTCCAGGCCCAGGATGAATTCGTGGGCCTCCGCCCGGCGCGCGGCATCCTCGATCATTTCCTCGGTCGCGTTTGGCCGGCCGTAGCGGATGTTGTCGCGGATCGAACGGTGCAGCAACGACGTGTCTTGGGTGACCATCGCGATCTGCGCGCGCAAACTCTCCTGCGTTACCGCCGCGATGTCCTGGCCGTCGATCACGATGCGCCCCTGGGCCGGGTCGAAGAAGCGGAGCAGCAGGTTGACCAGGGTGGACTTGCCCGCCCCCGAGGCGCCGACCAGCCCGACCCGCTCGCCCGGCGCGATAACGAGATCGACGCCCCGCAGCACTCCCGCGCGGCGGGACCGGCCGTAATCGAAATGCAGCCCCTCGAACCGGATCTCGCCGGCGTTGACGATCAGCTCGGAGGCGCCCTCGCGATCCGGCATCTGCCGGGGTACGGCGATCGAGCGCATCCCGTCCTGCACGATGCCGACGTTCTCGAAGATGGTGGTGACGTTCTGCGCCACCCAGCCGGCCATGCTGCTGATCTGCCAGGACATCGGCAGCGCCATCGCCACGGCGCCCACGGCGATGTGCCCGGAGCGCCAGAGCAGGATCGCGGCGGCGCCGGTGCCGACCACGAGTGCCGCGTTCATCGTCGCCAACGTGAAGGTGAAGCCCGTGGAAAGCCGCGTCTGGCGACGGAAGGCCGAAGTGTGCTCGTCAACCGCCTCGCGCACGAACGCGTCTTCGTCGCGCGCGCGGGCGAACAGTTTTACGGTCAGGACATTCGTGTAGCTGTCCACCACCCGGCCGGTGAGCTGGGATCGCATCTCCGAGACGGCGCGCGAGCGTTCGCGCATCCGGGGGACGAAGAAACGCAGCAGCAGCGCGTAGGCGGCGAACCAGGCAACGATCGGCGTCGCCAGGCGAAGGTCGATCCTGGCGAGCAGGCCGATGGCGCTGCTGCCATAGACCAAGATGTACCACACCGCGTTGGTGGCGGAGACGATGCTCTCGCGGAGCGCCGGACCGGTCTGCAAGACCCGATTGGCGATGCGGCCCGCGAAGTCGTTCTGAAAGAAGTTCCAGCTCTGCCGGACCACGTGCCAATGGTTCTGCCAGCGGATCAGGTTGGAGAAGCCGGTATTGATGAGCTGGTTGGTGACGACGTTCTGCGCTAGCAGGGCCGCCGGTCGGCCGAGCAGAAGCACCAATGCCATTGCGAGGAGCTGACCGCCCGCGTCGTGCAGGATCATCTCCGGCCGATGCGAGGTGGCGAGCGCCACGACGCGCCCGATGAAGACGGGAATCGTGCTGTCCAAGACCGCAACCGCCAAACCGGCCGCGAACAGTGCGACCAGCAGCCCGCGCGCCTGGCGCGCGAAATGCCAGTAAAAGCGCAGCAGCCCGGCATCGGGTGGCGGCTCCGGCGTGCCCGCGGTTGGATCGAGCAGCGATTCGATACGTTTAAGCATGGCGAGAGGGGTGGCCGCGGCCGCGCGATACGTCAATCATTCTCCCGCCAATGTGGCGCGAGAAGGGGCACATGCCAGACCCTTATACCAACGGGCACGCGGCGAATGAAGGATGCACGACTCTCTTGATGCGGCGGGAAAGTCGTGGATGGTCGGCCTCCGCCGACCATGACGGCGAGAGGTCGAGACTAAAGGCGCGACGCGCGTAGGGGCGTCGAAGGAGATTCCTGGGTGACGATTATCTGCGAGCGGTTGCTACGAGCTGCCGGTCTGGCGATCCTTGTGCTCCGCTCCGCTTCGGCCGGTGCGCAGCCGGTGCCGCCAGCGCCCTCCGAGCGGCAAGCACCGACACCGGGCCAAACAAGCGGCGAGAGCGAAGCGGACGGTTCGGGCTTGTGGGAGCGCAGCAACCTGCTTGGCGACATCGGAGGGTTACGGACGCTGCTCGGCAATTATGGGGTCACGCTCGGTTTGAGCGAGACCGGCGAGGTGCTCGGCAACCCGACCGGCGGCCGCAAACAGGGGGTGGCCTATGAGGGATTGACCGAAATGGGCCTGGGCATCGATCTCGCCAAAGCGGTCGGCTTGCAGGGTGGCCTCCTCAATGTCAGCGCGTTCCAGATCCACGGGCGCGGGCTGACGATCAATGACATCGACAGCCTGAGCCTGGTCAGCAGCATCGAGGCGGACCGCTCCACGCGACTCGATGAGCTTTGGTACCAGCAGTCGTTGCTCGCGGGCAGGCTGGACATCCGCGTGGGCCAACTCGCCGCCGATCAGGAGTTCATGATCGACCAGTATGCCGGCGTGTTCATCAACGAGGGGTTCGGTTGGCCGACGCTTCCCTCGGTGGACCTCCCCTCCGGCGGGCCGGCCTATCCGTTCGCGTCAACCGGCGCGCGGCTGCGGGCACGGCCGACCGAGGGCACGACGGTGCTGCTCGGCGTGTTCAACGGCGATCCGGCCGGTCCTGGAAGCGGCGATCCGCAGTTGCGCGATCGGTCGGGAACCAATTTTGGCTTCAATGGCGGCGCGTTCGTGATCGGCGAGGTCCAGTTCGCGATGAACCAGGGCGAGAACGCGGGCGGGCTGCCCAGCACGGTCAAATTGGGTGCCTGGTACAACTCCAACGCGTTCACCAATCAGTTCTTCGCGGACCAGGGCGCGATCACGCCGAGCTATCGGGGCGATTGGAGCCTCTATGCTTTGCTCGATCAGCTTGTCTTCCGCCCAGAGGGGGGCAAGGACACCGGGCTTGGGATCTTCGCGCGGGCGATGGGGGCACCGGCTGACCGCAATCTGGTGTCGATCTTCGTGGACGGCGGCTTCAGCTACAAAGGTCCGTTCGGCCGAGACGGCGATACGATCGGCCTGGCCGTGGAGTGGGCGAAGATCAGCGGCGATGCCGCCGCAGCCGATGCGGCGCTAGCAGCCAGCACGGGCGGGCGGTTTCCGGTGCGGACCGCCGAGACGGTGATCGAACTCACCTATCAGGCCCAGCTCGCACCGTGGTTGCAGGTGCAGCCCGATTTCCAATACGTGTTCAATCCGAGCGGTGGAATCCTGAACCCGAACGGGTCAGGCAAGATCGTAACGAGCGCGGCCGTGTTCGGGCTCAGGACCAACGTGACGTTTTGAAGCGACCCTTCCCCAACGCCCTCCCGCAAGCGGAGGGCTTTCTTCTCACCAGGCCCAGTGGCCGGCGACCCAATATCCGCCTTGCCAGTGAGGAGGCACCCACACCCGCCGCGGGGGCGCGTAATAGGTGGTCGGAGGTGGCGCATAGGCGATCGGAGGCGCGGCATACACAGGCGGCGGAGCGACCACTACCGGCGGCAGGACGACGCCGATACCAGCGCCATGCCAGCCCCAGCCGCCGGCCCACCAAGCTTTCGCGGAGCCGGGCAGCGTCGCGGTGCCAACCGCGGCAAGACCGAGCGTTGAGAGCGCAACCCAGAGGCGCTTCGATCTGAACATCGCGGAACTCCCCAAAACCGAATAAGCCCACAACATAGAGGGCGATTGTAACCGGCGCATTGCGGAAGTGTTTCTGGCACGCTCAGGCGCCTTTCGGCGTCACGGCGAGGAAGTCGTGGATGGTCGGCCTTCGCCGACCATGATGCGGAGAGGCCGCAGGTATCACCGCGCGCCGAAGATGGCGCTGCCAATCCGGACCCAGGTGGCGCCGCAGGCGATCGCCGCCTCGAAGTCGGCCGACATGCCCATCGACAAGACCCCAAGCCCGTGACGCGCGGCGCGATCCGCCAGCCAGGCGAAATGCGGGCGCGGATCCTCGGCCTGCGGCGGCACGCACATCAGGCCCACCAAGCGAGCGCCGAACCGGGATTTGCATTCATTGATGAAGCCGTCGGCCTCGGCGCGGCGGACGCCTGATTTCTGCTGCTCGTCGCCGGTGTTGACCTCGACCAGAAGGCGTGGCGCACGCCCCTCCCGCTCGATCGCGGCGGCGATCGCATCGGCCAGGCGCGGGCGGTCGAGCGCCTCGATCACGTCGGCCAGGCGCACCGCGTCGCGTGCCTTGTTGGTTTGCAACCCGCCAATTATGTGCAGCATCAGTGCCGGGAACTCGACGCGAAGTGGCGCGAACTTGGCCGCCGCCTCCTGCACCCGGTTTTCCCCGAACACCGTCTGGCCAGCGCGCAGCGCGGCACGCACGGCCTCGGGCGGCTTGGTCTTGGAGACGGCGACGAGCGTTACGTCTTCGTCCCGCCGTCCGGCCCGCGTCGCGGCCTCTGCCACGCGCTCGCGGACCCGGCGCAGGTTCTCGGCGATGGCCCCGAGAGACTCCTCGGTAGCGGGCGGACCCATAGGCGGCAACTTTCCCAGCAAAGGGCGGATCACGGGCGCAATGGACCGAAAGCTTCTCGCCTGGGGACGGGCCGTCAAGGCCGTCAGAGGCTGTGGGCCGTTGCCGCCGATATGGCTCTTCACCGACGCGAGGCGACTGGCCGATCCCCGTGCGGCGATAGCGCGGCTGCCCCGAGGCCTGGCCGGCGTCGTGTTGCGCCACGACGGGGAGCCAGGACGCGCCGCGCTTGCCAGGGACATCGCCGGCATCTGCCGAGCGCGGCGGCTTGCTTTGGTGGTGGCTGGGGATGCGCGCTTGGCCGCTTCGGTCGGGGCTGGCGTCCATTTGCGCGGGGGAAGCTGGCGGGGTCCGGTGCGGCGGCGGCGCGGGTTGGTGACGAGTTCGGCGCATGGGATCGTTGAGTTGCGTCGGGCGCGTCAGACGGGGGCGGCGCTTGCGTTCCTGTCGCCCGCTTTTGCCACCGTCAGCCATCCGACCGTCCCCGCCCTCGGTCCGGTCCGCTGGACACGTCTCGCGCGGTCGGCTGGACTGCCGGTGGCGGCACTTGGCGGGCTCGACGGGCGAACCGTGCGGCGGCTGCCACGGCGGTTCTGCCGGGCGGCGGGGGCAATCGGCGCCTTGGTTTAGGGAGCTCGTTCTGTTGCCGTGCCGCCACAGTGTTTCGTGATTGCCATGCACTCGTTGATCGAACCGTTGCCGGTCCGCGCGGCTAACGGTCATATTCCGCCTCGAAGGTCTCGCGGTCCGGGAACCGGGCAGCTAGGTGGGGCGGGGCCGGCAATGTCGCGCCGTCGCGGCGGCGGAGAAGGAGGACGAGGATGCGTAAGCTGCTGCTGGGGAGTGCGGCCGTTCTCGGCGCGGGCCTAGCTGGCCCGGCGATCGCCCAGACGACGACCACCGGGACTGCGCTTCCGCCGACCTGGACCGAAGGCCCGCTGCCGACCGCGCCGAGCGGCATCGGCGCCGGCAACAACAACTTGAACGCCCAAGGCTTCTACACCCCGGGGCCGATGGTGGCGCCGACTCCGGGCAGCATCGTTGTGCATTTCAACGGCCGCGTGGTGTGGTACGCCTTCGCGGAAAACGAGACATCGGATGTGAACGCGAACGGTAGCAAGGCGCAGCCCTATGGCACGCTGGGCTATTTCCGGTTCTACCCCGGCGTCGATGCGATGGCAGCGAATGGGCTGCGCTACGGTGCGGGCGTCGAAATCCGTGAGCAGATTTCATACAGCAATGCCTCGGCCACCAGTGGCGGAGCCTCCGGCGCGACCTACGGGACCGGCACCACCGTCACCGCGACATCTGCCACGCCTCCACGTTCGTCAACGGCACGTCGCTCTTTGTTCGGCGCGCCTTCGCCTATATCGGGGGCGACTGGGGCGCCTTACACTTGGGCCAGGACGACGGGCCAATGGGCCTGCTGGATGCTGGCGTGACCACGTTCCAGACCTATAACGACGGCGGTTGGAACGACGACCTCGATGCCCCGATCGGCGGGGCCGATATCCCTGTGTTCCCGTTCCCGAGCGCGATCGGCAACGAGTACGCGACCTCCAAGGTCGTGTATCTGTCGCCGCAGATCGCCGGTTTCGACTTCGCCGCGAGCTTCGAGCCGGACGACAATCCGCTCAACGACGCGATCGGCTCCACGAATACGGCGCTCAGCCCGCAGGCTTTCGACCAGCTTTACTCCCGGCGCGATCGCCCGCCGCCGGAACACCTACGAAGTCGCCGGGCGCTATCAGGGAACCTACGGTCCGGCCGGCGTCTATGGGTTCGCAAGCTATATCGCATCGGGCAAGGTCAATCCCGCCTTCGACGCTGCCGCGACCGCGCCGGTGACCAACTACGACAATCTGGGGGCCTTCTTCGGCGGCGCTGCCGTGACCGTCGCCGGGTTCCGCGTGGGCGGCTCGGCCTTGTTCGGGCAGATGAACAACCAGATGGCGCTGAAGCCCGACGGCGCCAAGAACATGATCGCCTGGCTCGCCGGCACTCAATACACGCTCGGCCCGCTCACGCTCGGCGCCTCGTACATGAACATAATGAGCGCCGGTGCGGTCAACTCCGCGACCGGTGCGCCGCTCGCCTCGACGCGGCGGGAAGGCGGCATCAACGTGGGCGGCACCTACGTGATCGCGCCGGGTCTGCTCGGATGGCTGTCCGCCAGCTATGGTCAGCGCTACCAGGGCGGGTACAACTTCACCACCGGCGCGACCACCGGCGCTGGCGCGCTGTCAGCGAACAACGTGGATTTCAAGGCGATCGCCTTGGGTGGTGCCGTGAAGTGGTGATGTTGCTCACGGAATGATCACAGGAGCGGCGGGGTCGATCCCCGCCGCTTTTTGTTTGCCTTGGCGCCACGGCACGAAGCGGCTACAGAGACCGCGCTCGTGCCAAACATACCGGGGCAGGCCCGTGACGATTCGACTAACTGGGTGTTTCCTTTTATCGCTCGGCGCCCTCGGGTTGCTCGCGGGCTGCTCGGGGAATTCGAACCTCAAGCAACCGGAGAACCTGGCCGGCTACTACGGCCCCGAAACCGCGCCGAACAGTGGCACGGTGTTCGGCGACCAGGGCTTGCAGTTCGGCACCGCCAACGGCGTCAACCGCCGCAAAGATACCGGGGGGACCGGGCTGGGCGTGAACGCCTATCTCTGGCGCGGCACGCTGGAGACGCTGTCGTTCATGCCCTTAGCCTCGGCCGACCCGTTCGGCGGAGTGATCATCACGGACTGGTATTCGCCCCCCGGCGTCACCAATGAGCGATTCAAGACCACCGCGTACATCTTGGGGCGCGAGATGCGCACGGATGCCTTGCGGGTATCGGTGTTCCGCCAGGTGTTCCAGGACGGCCAATGGCAGGACGCCCCTGTGAGCCCGGTCACGGTTGGGGATATCGAGGACAAGATCCTGGCGCGCGCCCGTCAGTTGCGCGCGCAGGTAGCTAGCGAATAGTCGCACCTAACGCCGGGGTGCCCCGATCGGCGGCACCTCGCCGGTCATGCCGGCCAGCACCTCGGCCACATGACGCACCGCGACCGGGCGACCCTCGCGCAGAAGCCGCCCGGCGATGTTCAGCAGGCATCCGAGGTCGCCCGCCAGCGCGAGCGACGCGCCTGTCTGGGCGATGTCGCGCGTTTTGTCGGCCGCCATGCGGACGGAGATTTCCGGGTATTTCACGCAGAACGTGCCGCCGAAACCGCAGCAGATCTCGGGCTCGGCCATCTCGACCAATTCGGCCCCGGCGGCGCGCAGCAACCGGCGCGGCTGGTCCTTCACGCCAAGCTCGCGCAGGCCCGCGCAGCTATCGTGATAGGTCATCTTGCCGCTCTCGGCTTTGGCCGGCGGCGACGCCATGCCGCGCACATCGACCAGGAAACTGATCAGCTCGTAGGTCTTCGCGGCCAGCGCGTCGGCGCGCGCGCGCAGGTTGGGATCGTCGTCGAACAGATGCGGCATGTGCGATTTCAGCATCCCGGCGCAGGAGCCCGAGGGCGCGACGAGGTAATCGTAACCGCTGAACGCCTCGATGATGCCGCGGGCCAGGTCGCGCGCGGTGGCGCGGTCGCCCGAATTGTAGGCCGGCTGGCCGCAGCAGGTCTGCGCACGCGGAACCTCGACCTGGCAACCGGCCTGTTCCAGCAATCTGATCGCGGCGAAGCCGATGGTCGGTCGCCAAAGATCGACCAGACAGGTAACGAACAACGCGACGCGCGGCTTGGCTGCTGGCATGGGGACCATCCGGATTGCTGGTTCATACAGGCGCATCAGCCGGGGAGCCAGAGCCGCCATCCGACGCTTGACGCCAGCCTGCTCCGGCGCTTCTGATTGGCCCAACAACCAAGCGGATGGTCAGGGAACGCCGCCAATGAAATCAGGTCTCCTCGGCACCGAGCCGCTATCGCCGGCTGCCCGCAGAACCGTCCTCGCGGGGTGTATCGGCTTTGCGATTGATTTCTTCGACATCTACTTGCCCGTGCTCGCGTTGGCGCCGGTCATCGAGTATTTCGAACCGAAAGGGCTCAGCTCCTCCGCCTCGACTACGATCTACTTCTTCACTTTCGCCTCGACGCTGCTCGGTCGGCCTTGCGGAGCGGTGATCTTCGGTCATTGGGCCGACCGGATCGGCCGGCGCCGCACGACGATGATCAGCATCGCCGGGTTCGGGACGTTCACGCTGCTGATCGCCTGCCTGCCCGGCAATGCGGGCATTGGTATATGGTCACTCGTTCTCCTGATTCTGCTCCGCTTCGTCGACGGCGTGTTCATGGGCGGCGAGTACACATCCAACAATACACTGGCCCTCGAAATGGTGCCCAAGGATCGCCGCGGCTTCGTCGGGGGACTGTTGCAGGCCGCTTACCCGATCGGGTTCTTCTTCGTCTCGGTGGTCACGTTGGTCATGCTCAGCGCCACGAGCAAGGAGCAGTATTTCGTCTGGGGCTGGCGCATTCCCTTCATCTTCGGCGCGATTCTCGCGTTCTTGTTCTTGCTTTACTACCGCAGCGTGCCGGAGTCCGCCCTGTGGATGGAAAGCGAGAAAAGCAGCGCGCCGCTGAGGGAGGTGCTCTCGGGTCCGCACCGGCGGAGCATGGTGCAAATCCTGATCATGATGCTGGGGTTCTGGTTCGGCTCGCAGGCGGCCATTGGCGTCATGCCGGGGGTGTTGATCCAGCAACTCCACATCTCCAGCAAGACCGTGACCTATGGCTTGCTGATCACCAGCTTCATCCAGTTCTTCGCCTTCATTGGATTTGGCCTGTTCAGCCAGGTGATCGGGCGCCGGCCGGCCATCGTTCTCAGCGGCATCGGCATCCTGATCGCCGGGTGCGGGCTTTACACCGCCGCGATCGCCCACGGGCTGGCCGGCGGCGGGCCGGTCGTGACCACCCTCATTGCCTGCATCTTCTATCTTGTTGTCGTCTCACCCTGGGGCATCGTCACGACCTATCTGTGCGAGCGGTTTCCCACCCACGTGCGGGCGTCGGGGTACGGCATCGGCTACAGCGTCGCGGTCATCGTTCCGGCCTTCGCTGGTTTTTACATGCTGGGGCTGAAGGCGATTATGCCGTACGTGTACACGCCGGTGGTGCTTGTGGGTATCTCGGGCATCCTCATCATCCTCGGTTCGCTGATGGGTCCGGAGACGCGGGATGTGGAGCTGCACGCGCCGGACCTCGGGGCCATGCCGCTCGTTCGACAGGCGTTGCCAGGAGAGTGACGCATTTGCGCATGACCGACGGCAGCGGCTCGGACCCGAGCGCGGCGACAGGGTGCGCGTAGCCTTCCGCCTCGATCTCGGGCACCAGCGCGGCGAACAGCTCGATGGCAAGCTGGAAGTGGGTGAAGCCGTGCCGCACCTGGCCGGCCCGGCGCCAGGGCGCCGGCATCGGCGCGTGCGCAAGGGCCTCTGTCTCGGTCCAGGTCTCGGCGCGCCACGGGGTGCCCGGCAGCTCCGTCATGCCGCCGAGCAGCCCGTCGGGCGGACGACGGCGCAGCAGCACGCGACCCTCGGCGTCGATCGAGCCAGAAATGCACGCCGTGGCGCAGCGGGCGCGCGGGTTTGGGCGCGCGCCGGGGAAGCCCCTCGGCGATCCCTTGCCGCCGCCCGGCGCAGCTCGCCACCCACGGGCAAAGAACACACCCCGGCGCCGCGGGGGTGCAGATGGTGGCGCCAAGGTCGAACAACGCCTGCGCGAAATCCGAGGGGCGATCGGCCGCATCGGGGTCATCGCCGAGCCGCGCGGCGGCCACCGCGATTTCGGGTTTCGAGGCGGGCAGCGGCGACTCGATGGCGAAAAGCCGCGCCACCACGCGCTCGACATTGCCATCCACCGGAACGCCCGGCAGGCCGAACGCGATGGCGCCGATCGCGGTAGCGGTATAGAGGCCAATCCCCGGAAGCCGACGCAACGCCGCGTGCTCGTGCGGGAAACCGCCCATCGCGGCCACCTCGCGGGCGCAGGCATGGAGGTTGCGGGCGCGAGCGTAATAGCCGAGCCCAGCCCAGGCGGCGAGCACGTCTTCGAGCCGTGCCGCCGCCAACGCGCCCACGGTCGGGAACCGGCTGACGAAGCGCGCATAGTAGGGTATGGCGGCGGGTACGGTGGTCTGCTGCAGCATGACCTCGCTCAGCCACACCCGATACGGGTCGGGGGTCTCGCCGGGCGCGGTGCGCCAGGGCAACACCCGGCGGTGACGGTCGTACCAGGCAAGCAGCGGCGCGGCGGGGGCGATGGCGGCGAAGAAGGGTGACACGACGGGCGGTATGACCATGGAGCAGCGACACGTCTATGGCCCGCGCGGGCTCGGCGCGCTGGTCCCGGCCATTACCCGCCCGACATTCCGGCGGCACTCGCCCGCGACGGCGCAGGTGCTGGCGGATTGGGGTGCCATCGTCGGCCCCGCGCTGGCCGGCGTCTCGGCGCCGCGCCGACTGGCCTCCGGCACCCTTACGCTCGCTTGCTCTGGGCCGGTGGCGATGGAGTTGCAGCATCTCGCCCCCGAGTTGATCGCGCGGATCAATACCTACTTAGGGGGCGATACGGTGAACCGGCTGCGCTTCGTCCAGGCCGCCGCACCGGCGAGCCTCGTTTCGTCCGCGCCGCCCCCGGATACGCCGGAAGCCATCGCGGCGGCCGAGGGTGCGGTGCGCAACCTGCCCGATGGGCCGCTTCGCCAAGCCCTCGCGGCACTTGGCGGCGCCGTTTTGACCCGTCGTGCCCGCCCGCCTAAGCCGCCGCGAGCGTTCCGGCTCGACGGCAGAGTTCCGTCCAGCGTAGACGAGATATAGGGGTGCTTATGCCGATTCGCCGTCGAAGCCTGCTATCCGTTGTTGCCGCCGGCCTGACCGCGCCCGGTTTCGCCTGGGGCCAGGCGCCCGGCGCGAGCGCCAGCGCCACCACCGCCCAGACCGCGGCCTGGGAAGGTCCGCGCACGATGGGCAGCGCAAACGCCAAGACCGAGGTGCAGGAGTTCTTCTCGCTGACCTGCACCCATTGCGCCGACTTCGCCCAACACACTTTCCCGACGGTCGAGCAGAACCTGATCAACACCGGCAAGGTGCGCTGGGCGTTCCACGATTTCCCGCTCGACCGGGTGGCGTTGGAGGCCGCGATGGTCGCGCGGGCCTTGCCCGCGGATCGCTACGTGCCCTTCGTCCAGGCGCTGTTCGCGAGCCAGGACCGCTGGGCCTTCGCCAGCGGCGTCGATCCCGCCGACGAGCTATGGAAGATGGCGGCGCTGGCCGGCATGAACCGGCCGACATTCGATGCCGCCGTATCGGATGTCGCGCTGCGGGATTGGATCCTCGCCGAGCAGTCGGCGGCGCAAAAGAAATACGGCATCGACGCGACGCCCACGTTCATCATCAACGGCGAGAAGCACTCGGGCGAGATGGCATACGACACATTCGCCAAGCTGATCCCGAACGCCTGAGGAGGCCGCTTGCCGGTCCACTTCTCCCGCCTGCGCATCGCCGGCTTCAAGAGCTTCGCCGAGCCGACCTCCCTGGAGATCCTTCCGGGGCTTACCGGAATTGTCGGCCCGAACGGCTGCGGCAAGTCCAATGTCGTCGAGGCGCTGCGCTGGGCGATGGGCGAAGTCGAGCGCTCGCAGCCTGCGCGGCGGCGAGATGGATGACGTGATCTTCGCCGGTACCTCCGGCCGGCCCTCGCGCAACCTGGCCGAAGTGGCGCTCACGCTGGACGAGACCGAGGGCGCCGCGCCGCCTCCGTTCCATGAGCAGCCGGAACTCGAGATCATTCGCCGCATCGAGCGGGGCACCGGCAGCGCCTATCGGGTGAACGGCAAGGAGGTCCGCGCGCGCGACGTTCAGACGCTGTTCGCCGATCTCGCCTCGGGCGCGCGGGCCTCGGCGATGGTGAGCCAGGGACGGGTGGGGGCATTGGTCGGGGCGCGGCCGGAGGAGCGGCGGGCGGTGCTGGAGGAGGCCGCCGGCATCACCGGCCTGCACGCCCGGCGCCATGAGGCCGAGTTGAAGCTCCGCCAGGCCGAGGCGAATCTTGGGCGGGCGGATGACCTCAAGGGCCAGCTTGAGGCCCAACTGGCGGGCCTGAAGCGCCAGGCACGGCAGGCGAGCCGATATCGCAATATTTCCGGGGCGATCCGCCAGGCGGAGGCGGAGCTGCTTTCCCTCCAGCGCGCGCGGGCCGAGGCGGCGCGGGCGGCGGCGCAGGCGGCATGGGAGGCGGCCAAGGCCACGGCGATCGAAGTGGCCGAAGCGGCGGCCGGGGCGGTGTCGCGCGCCGAGGTCGCTTCGGTCGGTCTGCCGCCGCTCCGGGAGGCCGAATCGGAGTCGCGCACGACGCTGGAACGCTGCCGGGTCGCGGGGGAACAGATCGCGGCCGAGGCGGCGCGGGCGCGCACGGCACTGGCCGAAGCCGAGCGGCGGCTGAGCCAGATCGGCAAGGACTTGGCGCACGCGGAGCAGTCGAGCCGGGACGCCGATGCCGCCGAGCGCAGGCTGGCGGCGGAAGAGGCAAGTCTGGCGGAGGCCGAGGCGGCGCATCCGGCCCGCGCTGAGGCCGCCGAGGCTGCGGCCATGGAGGCGGCTGAGGCCGCGCGCCTCGCCGAAGCCGAGGCCAACCGCGCCACGGAGATGGCTGCCGAGGCCGCCGCCCGCGCTCAGGCGGCGGCGCAGCAGTTGGGGCAGGCCGAGGCCCGCGCGCGGCGCGTGAGCGAGCAGCAGTCGCGTGCGGTGCAGGAGCGGGACCGAATCCGTGCCCAGGCGATTGATCCGACGCGGCTTGAGGCCGCCATCGCGCGGCAGGTAGAGGCCGAGCAGGCAACGGCGGCGGCGCGCTCGGAGCAGGAACGGGCCGAGCACGCGCGCGCCGCCGCGCAGACCGCGCTTGCCGATGCCCGGACCCGGGCAACCGCCGACGAATCGGCGCGGGCCAAGCTGGCGGCGGAGGCGCGGGCGCTGGCCGAGGTGCTGGCGGTCAAGGACGGCGAGCGGTGGCCGCCGATGGTGGACATGCTCGGCGTGCCCGCCGGGCTTGAGACCGCGCTCGGGGCCGTGCTCGGCGAGGAGCTGACCTCGGCGGCCGATCCCGCCGCCGCCCGCCACTGGCGCGAGCTGCCCGCGTTCGATCCCGCGCCGGGACTTCCGGACGAAGCCGAGTCGATGGCCGGGTTGGTCCAGGCCCCGCCGGCGCTGGCCCGCGCCTTGTCCGAGATCGGGCTGGTTGCCGATGACGCGACAGGAGAGGCAAGCCAGCCCCGGCTGGCTCCGGGCCAGGCTTTGGTCTCGCGCGAGGGGGCGGTTTGGCGCTGGGACGGCTACACGATCCGCGCCGGCACCCCGACAGCCGCGGGCGTGCGCTTGCAGCAGCGCAACCGCCTCGCCGCGCTGCGTGCCGACTTGGCCGACGCCGAGTCCCGTGTCGCCGAATCGGCGGCGTCGCGGGATGTGGCGCAAGCGGCCGAACAGGAATGCAACGCAGGCCGAGCAACGCGCCCGCGCGGCGCGCCGGGACGTCGAGCAGCATGCCGAGCGGTGCCGCATCGAAGCGGCCCAGCTCAAGGCCCAGGCCGCGGCCGTGGGCGCGCGGCTGGCGGCCGCCGAGGAGCAAGTGGCGGCGCTGGAGCCCGAGCGCCGGGAGGCGGATGCGGCGCTGACGCTAGCTCGCCAGGCACACGCCGCCCTGCCCGACATCGCCGGGCTTCGCGCGGGGGTGGAGCAGGCCCGCACGGTGCTGGCCCGCGCTCGCTCGGCGGAGGCCGCGTCCCGCAGCGAGCGCGACGGCATCGGCCGCGAACAAGTTGCTCGCGCGGCGCGCCGCCGCCACATCGAAGCCGAGCGGGCCGACTGGCGCGAGCGGGCGGCCGACGCGGCCGGACGCCTGGCCGACCTCGCGGCCCGCCAGGCCGATGCTCAGGAAGAGTTGGACACCCTCGCCGCCGCTCCCGCCGCGATCGCCGCCCGCGCGACCGAGGCGAAGGAGGCGCTTGATGCCGCCGACGCTGCGCACCGACGCGCCGCCGAGGCTCTATCCCGCGCCGCGCGTGAGGCGGGCGAGGCCGATCGGCAGGCGCGCGCCGCCGAATCCGCCAGCGCGGGGGCGCGCGAGGCCGCCGTGCGGGCCGAGGCATCGGCGAGCCAGGCCGACCATGCCTGGGGAACAGTGGCGGAGCGCATTCTGGAGCGGCTCGGGGCCAACCCGGTTCTGCCCGAGGCACCCTCCGATCGCGGACCGGAGGCGGAGGACAAGGCGAAGCGCCGGCTGGAGCGGCTGGTCAAGGAACGCGACGAGATGGGGCCGGTGAACCTGCGCGCCGACGTCGAGGCGGAGGAGGTCGAGAAGCAGATCGCGGTCATCGAGCGGGAACGCCAGGAGATCGAGACCGCGATCGCCAAGTTGCGCGGCTCGATCGGCCACCTGAATCGGGAGGGGCGCGAGCGGCTGGCGACCGTGTTCGAGCAGGTGGACCGGCACTTCCAGGCCCTGTTTACCCGCATGTTCGGCGGCGGGCGCGCGCATCTCGCGCTGGTGGGATCGGATGATCCGCTGACGGCGGGGCTGGAGATCTACGCCCAGCCGCCCGGCAAGAAGCTCGCTACGTTGTCGCTGCTGTCGGGCGGCGAGCAGGCGCTGACGGCGCTTTCGCTGATCTTCGCGGTGTTCCGCTGCAATCCCGCCCCGGTTTGCGTGCTGGACGAGGTGGACGCCCCGCTCGACGACACCAATGTGGAACGGTTCTGCGACCTGCTGTTGGACATGGTGCGCGAAACCGGCACGCGCTTCATGGTGGTGACGCACCATCCGCTGACCATGGCGCGAATGGACCGGCTGTACGGTGTGACCATGCAGGAGCGCGGCGTCTCCCGCCTGCTGTCGGTGGACCTGCAAGCGGCCGAGCAGATGATCGTGGAGCGAATGGCCGCGGAATAGGAGCAGGCATTTCTTATACCAGCCGCTCCATCCGATGACCGCTTCGGGGTGGAAAGCCGACGTCGAGCAAGTGCTTGAAGAACGTCCGCTTCGCGCCCATCCTCGTCGTTCCCGGGCAAAGTGAGCCGTCCCGAAAGCGGCCGTTCGTGCCTGAAGCTATGACCTTGCATCGCAGCCTGTGGGCCGGCCGGATAATGAGCGCGATTGTCGTTATCGCTCTCGTGGCAGACGGCACTATTCAGCTTTTCGCGCCAGCACAGATCGCGAGCATGTTGCAGGAAACCGGGTTCGCGATGGACCTGACCCGTGTCGTTAGCACATCGGAGCAATCTGTCGCGCCGAGTCCGCGCATTCATGAAATGGATCGAAGATGTGCTGACGCCGTATCTGGAATAGCGAGACGAACATCTTCGTCCGGCCCTCGAAATCAACATTCTGAAGTTATGTCTGCCGGTCGGCGGTCGGCGGTCGGCGGCCCAACAGAATGCGACACTGAAACCGGCGACCTTTGAAGTCCGACATGAGATATCCTCAAACTTTTCCGCCTTCTGTCTCCCCAACGCCGTGCCAATGCAACAGAACCATTCCGTATCAGGTTCGGAGATATCCGGCTGCTCGCAACCTTATCCGGGGCCGCCCGTCGATCTCCGTAAGACAGCAAACGGGCAATCGGAACGGCGTATTGCGGCTTGGACCCATACGGGACGAGACGCTGATTGCCCGCCCACTGGGCCTGTTGCGCATGGTCAACGCTGCCAGTCCCGCCTATCTAGCGCGCTATGGCGTCCCTCGATCGCTAGATGAACTTTGCCGGGCTTTTCTCCAAGCCACTGAAAGGTCGCGGGAGATGCCTGGTCAGTGGTCATGTAATGTCGTAGATTTTCCTTGACGTGACACAACTCGGCCTGATCCATCCGCTCATGTATGTCGCAGTCATCCCCAACCGGGGCTCACCGCCAGCCATCCTGTTGCGCGAGAGTTATCGCGAGGATGGCAAGACCAAGAACCGAACCCTCAAGAACCTCTCCGACTGGCCGGCCGAGCGGATCGAGCAGTTGCGCGCCGTGCTGCGCGGCGAGGAACTGCTTGCCCGCCACCGACGCCATTGAGATCGTCCGCGCTCTTCCCCATGGTCACGTATTCACCGCGCTCGGCACGGCACGGCGGATCGAACTCGATGCCCTGCTGCGCCCCGCCGCGCACCGCAACGCCGACGTGATCTGGCACTTGCCCTGATCATCGCCCGCCTGCTCGATCCGGCCGCAAAGCTCGCGACCGCACGCATGCTCGACACCGCCACCGCCAGTAATTCGCTGGGCGAGATGCTGGGGCTCGGCGCCGTCACCGCCAGGGAGGTCTACGCCACGCTGGATTGGCTGGGCAGCGAGCAAAGCTTCATCGAAACCACCCTGGCCCGCCGCCACCTGCGGAACGGCGCGCTACTGCTGTACAACGTCACCTCCACCTTCCTGGAAGGACGCTGCTGCGAACTGGCACGCCATGGCTACAGCCGAGACCACCGGCGCGATCGCCCGCAACTGGTCATCGGCCTGCTCTGCGCCGCGGACGGCTGCCCGGTGGCGGTCGAGGTGTTCGAAGGCAACACCGCCGATCCGATGACGCTGTCGGCGCAGATCGACAAGCTGAAGCAGCGGTTCAAGCTGCAGCGCGTGGTGATGGTGGGAGACCGCGGACTGCTGACCAGCGCGCGGATCGAGGAGACGCTGCGCCCGGCCGGTCTCGATTGGATCACCGCGCTGCGCGCCCCGGCGATCCAGGCACTGGCGGCCGAGGGCGGGCCGTTGCAGCCCTCGCTGTTCGACCACCGCGATATGGCCGAGATCGACAGCCCCGATTATCCGGGCGAACGTCTGGTGGTCTGCAAGAACCCGCTGCTGGGGCAGGAGCGGGCACGCGAGCGGGGCGAGCTGTTAGCGGCCACCGAGAAGGAACTGATCCGCATCCAGGCCCGCGTGCACCGGGCGCGCCAGCCACTGCGTGGCGCAGCGGCGATCGGCCAAGCCGTCGGCGCGGTGCTGGGCCGGCGCAAGATGGCAAAGCATTTCCAGATCAGCATCACCGATGCGGCGTTCAACTTCACCACAGACCCGGCCGCCATCGCCGCCGAGGCCGCGCTGGACGGCATCTACGTGGTGCGCACCAACCTGCCGGCCACGCAGTCCGACGCCGCTGCCGCTGTGCGCGCTTACAAAAGTCTCAGCGGCGTGGAACACGCCTTCCGTTCGATGAAGACCGTGGATCTGGAACTGCGTCCGGTCTTCCACTGGACCGCGCCACGGGTGCGCGCGCACGTACTGCTGTGCATGCTGGCCTACTATCTGGAATGGCACATGCGCCGGAGCCTAGCCCCGATGCTGTTCGACGAGCACGATCCGGCTGGACGTGACGCGCAACGCACTTCACCCGTGGCGACGGCCAAGCCCTCGCCGGCGACGCAGCGCAAGACTGCCCGCAAACGCACCGATCCCGCAGATGGCGAACCGCTCCCGGTGCACAGCTTTCACACCCTGCTCGCTGATCTCGCCACCCTAACGCGCAATGTCGTGCGCCTCGGGCACAATCGGCTCACCGCCATCCTCGCCACCCCCACCAGAACACAACGCCGGAGCTTCGACTTACTCGGCGTCGCGCCGACAGCGTAGACAGACAGCCCCATTCAACAGGAACAATGTCAGTGGCTTGCACTCAAAAATGGGCAAAGTTCGGGCTAGAAGATCTCCAGCGTCAGGAACATCAGACAATTCATTTTTCGACGATGCTGGGCGCAAGACCCTATGGATGGGAATATCCGGACGGCGACAGCTACGCGACGCTTCAGTTGCCAGGTGCGCTACACGTCAACAGCGCGCAGACCTACGAAGCCGCTGCCCTCGCCGGCCTTGGCATGATTCAGGCGCCACTCTTGGGAATTGGCCGATACTTAGAGAGTGGAGCGCTTGTGGAGATCATACCCGATTTTCGTCGCCGGGCGCTCGCCGTGTCCCTCGTCGTGCAGTCAAACCCCTCTTGAACCAGATCAACTTGCCGATCCGTACTCGACACCTCCAGCTCCAACTCGGGGTGAGTCGCCATGAAATCCGGCAAGGCCGGCACGATCGTTGTGCGCGCCACCTCGGTCGGAAGATCGACCCGTAAACGCCCGCGAAGTGCCACGCTATCGCCTGCGAACATCGAGTGTAGGTCATCGACTTCAGCAAGCAGATCGCGGGCACGGGCATGAAATGCGCGTCCGTCCTCCGTCAACTGCACGCTGCGCGTCGTCCGGTGCAGGAGCCTGACACCGACATCTTCTTCCAGCTTCCGGACCGCCGTTGAGACCCTCCCCTTTTGGATGCCCAGGCTATCGGCCGCGTGGGTGAAGCTCCCCATTTCCGCTACCGTTATGAAAATGAGGATGGGTTCGAGATTTTGCATTTTCGTGCCTCGGTATTGTTCACCACAGAGAGAACAGTTAGTTCAGTTTCTCGGTGTTTATCATACCTAAGAGACACAGTAAGCTCCGAATATGGGATCCCCTCATCGGAGAATGACAAGTGTCCGAAACTATGAACCTGCATCACCCCCCCCCCCCCTCCCCCCCCCCGTGGGTCCGATCATACTCGCCTGCGCCATCCTTTACGCCATCCCGGCCACCGCCGTCCTCGGCGCGATCCTGGTGACTGGCTTTCTGGGAGGCGCAATCTGCGCCCATGTCCGCATTGGTGAGTTGGGGTCGCCGCCGGAAGTCGTTTCCCTGCTTCTGGGCGCGATGACATGGGGCGGCCTCTACGCGCGCAATCCCCGTATCCGGGCCATTCTGCCGCTCATCCGTTGAACCAACAGGGGCAGTGCTCCGTCCCTCAAGATCAGGAGAAAACGCATGTTTTTAGTAATGGGAATCACGGGAAAAGTGAGCGGCGCAACGGCAGAACATCTGTTGGCGCACGGCAAGGAAGTACGCGCGCTAGTCCGCAATCGCGAGAAGGCGTCAAGCTGGGCGAACCAGGGCGTGGAACTGGTTGACGGTGATTGGAATGATTCGGCAGCCATCGAGCGGGCGCTCAAAGGCGTCGAAGGCGCGTTTGTCATGTTGCCGGCTGTCTGGGCCCCCTCGCCCGATTACAAAGAAGCCAAGGGCGTGATTGCGAACTATGTCGAGGCGCTCACCAAGACAGCGCCGCCGCGGGTGGTAGCGCTTTCGTCGATGGGTGCGAACAGGACCAGCGGGCTTGGGATGATCACGGCCTTGTCGCTTCTGGAGCAAGGTTTTCGCGACCTGATATCGCCAATCGCATTTGTGCGCGCAGGTGGATTCTTCGAAAACTTCCTCTACGGCTTGCAGGTCGCCCAGGGCGGAACGCTACCGGTCTACTACAATCCGACAAACCGGAAATCGACCATGGTCGCGACGAACGACATCGGCACGGAGGTCGCAACCCTTTTGACCGAGCCAGCGTGGTCAGGGCAGCGCGTCGTCGAGCTTGGTTCGATGGTCACCGCGGATGAAGTCGCGGAGCAATTGGGTGAAGTCCTGAATCTCGACGTGAAAGCCTTTGCAGTCCCGCGTGCAGGGTGGGCGGAAGCGTTCGAGCAATTCGGCATCCCGAAGGGCCACACCGGACCTGCCGAAGAAATGTTTGAGGCCGTGAATGCAGGATGGATGGACCTCGGAGTCGAGGATACGGAGCACGTAGCGGGTACGACGTCCGCACGCGATGTATTCGAGGCTGCACAGAACGCCGCCAAGGCGTAAGTCCGGGACGGATCAGGCATGAGACGGAGATCGCCCGCTTCCTGCGTCGGACGCGTCGCGGGAAGCGCTCAACAGTTCAAAGCAACGCGAAGCGCCTCCACTCCCGCCTGACCTTCTGAATCTCCGGGAGGATTTAGTAGTTTCTGTTTCATGATGCATGCATCCGGTGGTGCGAAATTCAAGAAAAACGCAGCATGACCGACTTTGACATTTCAACCTTGCGCCGACACACACACACACACACACACACACACACACACACACAGGCCCGCCCTGCTGCTCGCATCGTCGGAAGTGTATTCAAGTCAATGTGCAGATAGCCAGCGCAATGGGTAGATACGAACCCTAATAGTCGGCTGAGGTGGCCGTCATCGGCCACTCCGCCTTAGCCGCAATTCCCCAATCCTCGGCAATGCGGTCACCATCGAAGCGGTAGATCGCTACTGCCGACAAATACACGGGCCTGCCATCCTTCTTTCCAGAGAAAAGCCACCGCACCGCGACCTTGTTGCCCTCTTCTACCATGTCGAGGACATCGATCCGGGCGCAAGGCACGTGCTCTGCGAGTGAGCGCAGCATGTCTCGGGCACCATCATGACCCGACCGAAAGCCACCGATCGAAGGATCATGCAACTTGAAGTCTTCCGTGAACCATTCGGCGACGTGACCGATGTCTCCGGCGGACATCGATCTCGCAATCCGCAGGAAAAAGTCCTTCCTCGATGCCATAGCGCGATTCTCCCCAGAGTGAGGTCATAGCGTCGGTTGCCAGCACCGAAACTCAAGAATTTCGCAGCCTAGAAATGACAGCCTTCGACCGATTGCAGACTCCCCGCCTGATCAGGTTCAGCGGCGACCGTCATTCAGCGAGAATGAACTCTCGGATTGCCCCAAAGACACGGTCGGGATTATCGACAACGACGTTGTGGCCACAGTTTTCCAGGCGCTCGAAGCGGACCAGGTGAGATGGAATGCATCGGGCCGTCATTTCGCCGAGAGAGATCGGCGTGATCGGGTCCTCCTCTCCAGCCATCATCAGCACAGGGCACTCAATCCTTGCCAGGTCGTGGCGAAAATCCATGCGACCATGCTCGTTACCGGGACCGTTGAAGTGCGCGGCCAGTTCCGTCTTTATGATGGCCCGGGCCAGCCGCTCATTCGATGCCTCATGACGTCGGTTGTAGAAGGGCATGCATTTCGCAATGTAGCTAGCTCCCCCCTCGGCGGTAGGATTGGTCCAATAGCTTTCGGCCAGGGCGCCGATTTCGGTGCCGCCAAGCCGAGTGAACATCTCGAAGACAGTCGGAAAATCGATCTTCGCAACTGTGCTCAACAGGATAAGCTTGCCGGGATGATCCGGATATCGTGTTGCATAGGCCTGGGCCACGAAACCGCCGAATGAAAGGCCGCAGACGATCGGCTTTGCAATACCGAGCGCGTCGCAAAGGCCTTTCACGTCATCGCCCCATTGCGCAAGATTCCAGCTTGCAGGATCGGCTCCAGTGCTGCGGCCGTTGCCTCGATGATCGTAATAGACGATTTGCGCGACATCGCTTAAGGCCGAAAATGCCGGCTTGAAGCCACTGTGGTCGAACCCGGGACCTCCATGCAGCAAGAGAAGGGTCGGCTTTTCGCACATTTGGTCTCCGTCGGGGATCAGGCCGGAATTCTCTACATCGATGTAAAGCTTGGCACCGTTCACGTCGACAAACATGGATTGGATACCTTGATGGCTGTGGATTGATTTGGCCTGACAGACTGGAGACATTCAAGCAACTGAATGACGGGGGTCGAAGCTTACCGAGCTACGCGCCAGCAGTGGCTTGTCGGGGTGGAGGTCCGCTTTCCACCAAGACCGGACGCCGTCTCCGCTGGCGTGAAGGTCCGCTATGGATCCGAGAGCGGTCATCCGATGGGGCCGCCGGTATCACTTCGACGCCGCGGCGAGGAAACCGTGGATGTTCGGCCTTCGCCGACCATGGCGAGGAGCGGTCAGGCGGCCCTGACGGCGGCCATCCCTCGGCGACGGACCGGGCGCAGCACGGCAAGCGCGGCAACCACCACCACCATGTTCGCGCAGGCGCTGACCAGGAACACGGTATGCCACCCGCCGGAGGCCGCGAGCACGCTCGCGAACGGCACCAGCCAGGCGGCCGTGCCCTTGGCGGTGTAGAGCATACTGGCATTCGCGGTCGCGTAGCGCGGGCCGAACAGGTCCGTGCAGGTAGAGGGGAACAGGCTGAAAATCTCTCCCCAGGTGAAGAAGATCAGCCCGGCGCAAATCACGAACGCCCAAGGGACGCGGCCGAAGGCCGCCAGCAGCCCAAAGCTGATGGCGCCCAGCGTAAAGGCGATCGCCATCGTCAGCTCGCGGCCGATCCGGTCCGAGACCGCGCCGAAGAACGGGCGGGCCAGGCCGTTCATTACGTTATCGACCACCAACGCCGTGCTCAGGACGCTGGCCCCGAGGAAAATGGTGGTTTTGGAGAACCCATAGTCCTTGGCGATCGGCGCGAGCTGCGCGGTGACCATCAGGCCGCTCGCGGCCACCAAGACGAGCATGACGTAGAGCACCCAAAACGCCGGCGAGCGCAGCACCTCGGCGGGGGTGGCGCTGCCAGCCGCCTGCGCCACCCTGGCCGGAGCGGCGGCGATCCGCTCCTCGGGGAGCGGGGCGCGCAACGCGGGCGCGATCAGGAGCAGCACCACACCCTGGCCAAGCCCGAACCAGAAGAACGCGCTGCCATAACCGGCATTCTCGATCAGCTAACCGGATCGGGATCACCGTGAGCGCCGCGCCGGCGCCGAACCCGGCCGCGGTCAGGCCGACGGCGAGCCCGCGCCGGTCGGGGAACCACTTCACGGCATTGCCGACGCAGGTGGCGTAAATGGCGCCCGCGCCGGTGCCCGAGAGCGCCGCGCCGAGGTAGAGGATGCCCAGGCTGGAGGCGAACGGAATTGATCACCCAGGCGGCGCCGACCAGTACCGCGCCGAACCCGATCATGACCGGCGGCCCTCGGCGGGCGCCCAAATGGTCGACGATCCATCCCGCCACCGGCGTCAGCCAGGTCTCGGTCGCGATGAAGATCGCGAAGGCGAACTGGATGTTGGCGACGGACCAGCCGTGCGCCTGATGCATCGGGTTCACGAACAGGGTCCAGGCGTATTGCAGGTTCGCGATCAGAATCATGCAGACGACGCCAAGCCATAACTGCGTCCAGCGGTTGGCGCTCGCGACGGAGCTGCTCATCGGCGATTTCATCCCGGATTTAGTCGCAGTACGTTCCTTTAACCATAGGCCAGTCTGTTTCCGAGCGCCACCAATTCGCGCTCAGGCGTCCCGGCTCGCGCGATGATATTCGCGGTTCGGCATCATATCGGTCCCCGAGGCCATCCGGTTCGAAAGATTGAAGAAGGCCACCGTCTCCGCCAAGTCGAAAATGTCCTCGTTGCCGAGCCCGGCCGCCCGCAGATCATCCCGGTCGGCCTCCTCGATCAGCCACGGCGTCGTGGTCATCTTCCAGGCGAAATCGAGCATGGCGCGCTGGCGAGAGTTCGAGCTTCGCCACGCGGTAGTTGAGCGCCATCATCTCGCCAAGCTCCGGGTCGCCCGAGAGCTGGCGGACCGCCGCGCCATGCGCGACCAGGCAATAGTAGCAGCGATTGGCCGAGGACACGACGACAGCCACCATCTCCCGTTCCAGCTTGGAGAGGCCGGAATCGGAGAGCATGACCTCGTTGTACATCGCCATGAAGTTGCGCAGGCGGCGCGGCTTCAGGCTATAGGCGCTGTAAACGTTCGGCACGAAACCGAGCTTGTCCACGCATTTGCGCCAGATCACCTGGAGGTCGTCGTCCAGCTCCTCCGGGTCGGGCACTCCCAGCTTGGAGATATGATCGGGCTGCGGCATCTCAGCGGATCAGTCCGGTGAGCGGGCTTGACGGGTCGGCGCCCATCCGGCGCGGCATCCGTCCCGCGAGATGGGACAGCCGTCCGGCCTGCACGGCCAGTTTCATGGCGCGCGCCATGCGCACGGGGTCTTTGGCCAGGGCGATCGCCGAGTTGAGCAGCACCCCATCGCAGCCGAGTTCCATCGCGATCGCGGCGTCGGAGGCCATGCCGACGCCGGCATCGACGATGAAGGGCACGCTGACCAGCTCGCGCATGATGCTGATCATCGCCGGGTTCTGGATGCCGAGCCCCGAGCCGATCGGCGCGCCGAGCGGCATGATGGCGACGCAGCCCATTTCCTCCAGCCGCTTGGCCGCGACCGGGTCGTCGGCGCAATACACCATCACCTCGAACCCGTCCTTGATCAGCGCCTCCGCGGCCTCGAACGTGGCCGGCATGTCCGGATAGAGCGTGGGCGGCGGCCCCAGCACCTCGAGCTTGACCAGGTTCCACCCGCCCGCCTCGCGGGCGAGGCGCAGCGTGCGCACCGCCTCCTGCGCGGTGTGACAGCCGGCGGTGTTGGGCAGGTACGTGTATTGCTTCGGGTCCACATAGTCCTGAAGCATCGGCGCGTTCGGGTCCGACAGGTTGACCCGCCGCACCGCGACAGTGACGATTTCCGCGCCGCTGGCTTCGATCGCCGCCGCCGTCTCGATCAGGTCTTTATATTTGCCGGTGCCGACGATCAGGCGCGAGCGGAAGCGGCGGCCGGCCACCGTCCAGGCGTCGTCGTCGGTGGTGAATGTTCCGTCCATCTTCAGCCTCCGCCTATGAAATGTACGATCTCCAGCGCATCGCCGCTGGCAAGCCAGGTCTCCGGGTAGGCGGAGCGCGGCACGATCTCCAGGTTCCGCTCCACCGCGACCTTGCGCGTCTCCAGCCCCAGTTCGGTGAGCAGGCCGGCCACGGTGAGCGGCCCATCAAACCGCCGGGACGCCCCGTTCAGTGACAGTGACAAGGAGTTTGGCATCAGACGATTATCCTATGCGCGACCCGGCCGGGCAAGGAACCGCCCCTCAGGGTTGCTCCGGTACATGGACCGTAGCCCCCTGCCGTGCTAGGCGGCATCCGCATGTCTGAGACCGAAATCCGCCCCCTGATCGCGGTCCTGAACGGCCCGAACATGAACATGCTCGGGTTGCGCCAACCGCAGCTCTACGGCAGCGCCACGCTCGACGACGTCGAGCAGCTTTGCGCCGAAACGGCCGAGCAACTCGGGCTGGCCATTGACTTCCGACAAACCAACGGCGAAGGCGAGCTGGTCGGCTGGGTCCAGGAGTGTCGCGGGCGGGCAGCCGGAATCGTGATCAATCCCGCCGGCTACACGACGACCTCCGTCGCGCTCATGGATGCGCTACTTGCGACGGAGTTGCCGGTGATCGAGGTCCATGTCACGAACATCCATCGTCGCGAGGAGTTCCGTCACCACTCCTATGTCTCCAAAGCCGCTGTCGGGGTCATTTGCGGCTTGGGGATTCGCGGTTACGCACTGGCGCTGACCGCTTTCGCCGAGATACTCGAGGCCGGTGCATGAGCCGTATCCCAATGGACCCCGACGCGATCCGCGCACTGGCCGGCATCCTGACGGAGACAGGGCTCACGGAGATCGAGATCGCCGAGAAGGACAGCCGCATCCGCGTGGTGCGCGCGCCGGGCGTCATCCCCCCAGCCGAAGCGGGGGCGCGGATCGGCCGCTCCGCCGTTCCGGTTCCCGAAACGGCGGCCGGCTCCGCGCCCGACCTGGCCCTCCATCCCGGCGCGGTGCTGAGCCCGATGGTGGGAGTGGCCTATCTGTCGTCGGAACCCGGCACGCCGCCCTTTGTCGCGGTGGGGCAGCAGGTGACGGCGGGCCAGACGCTGGTGCTGATCGAGGCGATGAAGACCTTCAATCAGATCAAGGCGCCGCGATCCGGCACGCTGACCCGGGTGCTGGTCGCCAACGCCGCGCCGGTCGAGTACGGCGAGGTGTTGATGATCGTGGACTGATCCGGCGGGCAAGCATTGTTCCAGAAGATTTTGATCGCCAATCGCGGCGAAATCGCATTGCGGATTCAGCGGGCGTGCCGCGAGCTGGGTATCCCCACGGTCGCGGTGCATTCGACCGCGGACGGCGAGGCGATGCATGTGCGCCTGGCCGACGAGAGCGTTTGCATCGGGCCGTCGCCGGCCAAGGACAGCTATCTCAACATTCCTTCGATCCTGTCGGCGGCGAGCATCACCGGGGCCGACGCGATCCACCCCGGGTACGGGTTCCTGTCGGAAAACGCGCGGTTCGCCGAGATGGTGCAGGCACATGGGCTGACCTTCATCGGTCCCTCGCCTGAACACATCCGCATGATGGGGGACAAGATCGCGGCCAAGGCGGCGATGGCCCGGCTCGGGGTGCCGGTCGTGCCCGGCTCGGACGGCGCGGTGCCTGATCTGTCGGCGGCCCGGGCCGTGGCCGTCCGGATCGGCTACCCGGTGCTGGTCAAGGCGGCGGCCGGGGGCGGCGGGCGCGGCATGAAGGTGGCGCGAGCCGCCGAACAGCTGGAGGACTCATTCCGAATGGCGCGCGCCGAGGCGCGGTCAGCCTTCGGCGACGATGCCGTGTACCTGGAGAAATATCTGGATCGCCCGCGCCATATCGAATTGCAGGTCATGGCGGACGCGCACGGTCAGGTGGTGCATTTCGGCGAACGCGATTGCAGCCTGCAACGGCGTCACCAAAAGCTGCTGGAGGAGGCCGGCGCCCCCACGCTGACGCCGGACCAGCGCGACCGGCTGGGCGAGACCGTCACCGGGGCGGTGGCGCGGCTGGGATACTGCAACGCGGGGACGCTCGAGTTCTTGTATCAGGACGGGCGGTTCGCGTTTATCGAAATGAACACCCGCTTGCAGGTGGAGCATCCGGTCACGGAGATGATCTGCGGCGTCGATCTCGCCCGCGAGCAGATCCGAATCGCGGCGGGGCACCCGCTCGGCTATCGCCAGCGCGATATCCGCTTTTGGGGGCACGCGATCGAGTGTCGGATCAATGCCGAGAACCCCGAGACCTTTATCCCGACGCCGGGCCGGGTGGTCGCGTACCACGCGCCGGGAGGGCTCGGGGTGCGGGTGGATTCGGCGCTCTATGCCGGCTATCAGGTGCCGCATTATTACGACAGCCTGGTGGCCAAGCTGATCGTCCACGCGCCGAGCCGGCCGGAAGCAATCGCCCGGCTACGCCGTGCGCTCGACGAGTTCGCGATCGTTGGCATCGAGAGCACCATTCCGCTGCACCGGCGGATCGTGGACGAACCGAGTTTTCAGGCGGGCGAGTACACGATTCATTGGCTGGAACGGCTCGTCGGCGCCGCCGGCCAAGCGTCATCCTGACGGCGGCGCTTCGACCAGGCGCGGTCGCGGGCGCACGCTGACACCCTCATACAAGTCAGCTAGCCGCAGGCTCTGGCCAAGTTCTGGCAGCTCGACGATCGTCTCCAAGCCGCCCAGGGGTTGATGGTGCCACGCGCGGGCCGCGTCCCGCCGCCATAGCATAACTTCCGGCGTCTCCGGATCGACCAGGAGGATATAGTCGAGGCTCTCCACGGTTTTGTATTCGTCGAGCTTACCGAACTGATCCAATGTCCGGGTCAAAGGCGACAAGACCTCAATGACCATGCGCGGACGAGCAGCATACACCGCCTCGTCGTCGAATGGGGCGCAATGCACCCCGACATCGGGCCGGCGGACATTCCCGTTGGGTATGAGGACTGCTAAATCGGCGGTGAAGGCATTGCACGACGTTCCCCGCAGCGCGGGACCAATTAGAGTGATCGCGTTCACGACGATGCGGTCGTGCCGTTGCTTTGCCCCTGCCATCGCAAGCAGCTCGCCGTACACAAGTTCGTACGGCTCGTCTTGGTCAAGCTGCCAATTGAGGAACTCGGCCTGGCTCATGCGATCGATTGTGTGCTCGCTCATCCGCCCACTCCCTCAACCCCGACCAGGCTGCGCGCGAAGTCCGTTGGGTCGAACGGCCGCAAGTCGGAGGCCCGCTCGCCGACGCCGACCGCGTTGACCGGCACGCCGAAGGTCTCGGCCAGCGCGACCACGATGCCGCCGCGCGCGCTGCCGTCGAGCTTCGTGACAACAAGGCCGGTGACGTCCACCATCTCCTTGAAGACCTTCACCTGCTGGATCGCGTTCTGTCCGGTGGTGGCGTCGAGGACCAGAAGCACCGAATGCGGCGTGGTCGGGTCTTGCTTGCGCATCACGCGGATGATCTTGGTCAGCTCCTCCATCAGCACGGAGCGATTGTGCATCCGGCCCGCCGTGTCGATCAGCAGCACGTCGGCGCGCTCGGCGGCGGCCGTGGTCAGGGCGTTGAAGGCCAGGCCCGCCGCATCGGCGTTGGGTGGGCCGGCGACGACGGCGCAGCCGGTCCGCTGGCCCCAAATCTGCAACTGCTCCACCGCGGCGGCGCGGAACGTGTCGCCGGCAACCAGGATCGGGCGAAGTCCTTGCTCGCGGTATTGCTGCGCCAGCTTGCCGATGGTGGTGGTCTTGCCGGTGCCGTTGACGCCCACCACCAGCACGACATGCGGCTGCTTGGCCGGGTCCAGTTCCAGCGGGCGGGCGACGGGGCGCAGGATGGCGGCGATCTCCTCGGCCAGTGCCTCCTTCACCTCCTGATCGGTGACCTCCTTGCCGAAGCGGGTGCGGCGGAACTCGCGGATCACCCGCGCCGCGACCTCGGTGCCGAGGTCGGCGCCGATCAGCAGCTCCTCCAACTCCTCCAGCGCCTCCTCGTCCAGGCGGCGCTTCTTGAATACGGTGGTGATGCCGCCGCCCAGCTTCTGCGTGCTGCGCGAGAGCCCGTCCTTGAGCCGGGAGAAAAACCCGCCGAGCGCCATTACGCCGCCTCTGCCAGCAAGCCCGTAGCGGTCACGCCGGTCACGCGCGCCGAGACGAGGCGGGCCGGGCCGACGGGAACGGTGAGCCGCACCGGGGCGAAATGCTCGGAATGGCCGGCATCGGCGGCCTCGGTCAGCAGGGAGATCGAGCGCCCGAGCTGGGCTCGATGGAACCGCCGCGCCGCTTCCTGCCCGGCCGCACGCAAAAGCATGGCCCGCTCGCGCCGCACCGGGCGGGGCACGGACGGCATCCGGGCGGCGGGCGTGCCGGGGCGCTCGCTGTAGGGGAAGACGTGCAGGAACGGCAGCTCGGCCGTGGTGACGAAGTCCAGGGTTTCCTGGAACAGCGCGTCGGTTTCGGTGGGAAAGCCGGCGATCAGGTCGGCGCCGAGGGCGATTCCGGGGCGCAGCGCACGCGCACGCGCGATCACGGCGCGCGCGTCCGCCGTGAGATGCCGGCGCTTCATGCGCTTGAGCACCAAATCACTGCCGGCCTGCAACGACAGGTGCAGATGCGGCATCAGCCTTGATTCCTCGGCCACCAGGCGCCACAGCTCAGCGTCGATCGCGGCGGGGTCGAGCGAGGAGAGGCGGAGCCGGGGCAAGTCGGGCAGCAGCGCCAGCAACCGGCGAACCAGCGCGCCGAGCGTGGGGCGGCCGGGCAGGTCGGCGCCGTAGCTCGCGATATCCACGCCGGTCAGGACCAGCTCGCGATAGCCCGCCTCCACCAGCGCGCGCGCCTGCGCGACCACGGCGCCGGCGGGGACGCTGCGGCTGGGGCCGCGCCCGAAGGGGATGACGCAGAACGTGCAGCGGTGGTCGCAGCCTTGCTGCACTTGGACGAAGGCGCGCGCCCGGCCGGCGAACTCGGTGACCAGATGCGCCGCCATTTCGCGCGCGGCCATGATGTCGGCGACGGCGCTCGGCGCGTCGGGTGCCCAGCTTTCCGAGCGCAGCTTCTCGGCATTGCCGAGCACGCGCGCCACGCCGGGCAGGGTTGCCCAGGCGGCGGGGTTGATTTGCACGGCGCAGCCGGTGACGACGATGCGCGCGCCCGGCTTTTCGCGCGCGGCGCGGCGGATCGCCTGGCGCGCCTGGCGCTCGGCCTCGGCCGTGACCGCGCAGGTGTTGACCACGATCGTGTCGTCCAGTGCGGCGGCGTGGCCGCGGATCACCTCGCTTTCATAGGCGTTCAGGCGGCAGCCGAAGGTGAGGATTTCGACCGTCACGACGGGTAGGCGTCCAGATCGATGGTGCCGGTGAACGAGGTAGCGACCGGGCCGGTCATCAGCACGTGTCCGTTGGGGCGCCATTCGATGGATAGCTCGCCGCCGTCCAGGATCAGCGTGGCCCGCCGGGCGGCGAGGCCACGGCGGTGCGCGTTCACCAGGGCGGCGCAGGCGCCCGAACCGCACGCCAGAGTAAGCCCCGCCTCGCGCTCCCAGACCCGAAGCCGGATGCGGTCGGGGGCGAGGATTTGGGCGAAGCCGATATTGGCGCGCTCGGGGAAGAGCGGGTCGCGTTCCAGGCGGGGGCCGAGGTCGGCTGTCGGCAGCGCGTCGAGGTCGCGGACGAAGAAGGTCGCGTGCGGGTTGCCCATGCTGGCGGCGGCCGGATCGGCCACGGGGCCGGCCGCGAGGGTCAGGTGCAGCGTGTCCGCCGGGCGGGCGAGCGGGATGTCGCGCCAGTCGAGCCGCGCCGGCCCCATGTCCACTTGCACTTGTCCGTCCGGCAGGATGTCGGCCGGGAGGTTGCCCGCCTGGGTGCGGATCACCAGGCGTCGCCGTCCGGTTTCGTGCGCCAGGAGGTCGGCCACGCATCTTGTGCCGTTGCCGCAGGCGTCGGCTTCCGAGCCGTCCGGGTTGTGGATGCGCATGAGCGCGTCGGCGTTCGAGCCCTCGGGCGGGGGTTCGATGATGAGGAGCTGGTCGCAGCCGATGCCGCGCCTGCGGTCGGCGAGCGCGGCGGCGCGGGCCGGGGTGAGGCCGAGCGGCCTGGCGCGCTCGTCGAGCACGATGAAATCGTTGCCGCAGCCGTGCATCTTCGCGAAAGAGACGAGCATGGGGATGATATAGAACGGGGGCCGGGGCTTGGCCACGCGCGCGAGTGGCTGCTGCCGTAAAGCAACACAACGCATTTGGTGCTGGCCCGGATCGATGTGCTAATGTATAAATTCGCCGAATTACGTGCTTGTGGCTTTCTGGCCACACGCAATGGTTGGCTCCACTCGGCCTCGGTCGATCGGGAACGACCAACTCGGCCTTGGGGACATTCGAGACCAATGGTGAGGCGCTCGCGGGCAGTTTATCTATTCAACCGGCTACTTCGCTGGTTCGGCCGTGCTTTACTTACACCGAGGGGGCATGTTCTCCGGGCTACCATCGCCCGCGTTTGGGTCGGACGTTTGTGGGCCAAGCCGAGAAGACGAACGGAACATGACATGTTCGCCGAAATTGTGAAGCACATGGAGGCGGTTGAGTTCACTGTCTCTGAGCTCGACCAGCCTGTCTCGATAACGGAGAAGGGCGGTGTCGCCACGGTGCGGGACTTAATCGCCGATCAGGCGCCGGCGACGGTGCGTTTGCAATTTAGCGGCGTTGCCCCAACCGGGGAACATGTGCGTTCCGTCGGCCAACTCGATACGGAGGCCCTCAAGCGTATCACGACTGAGGTGTTGCGCCAGTCCGATCCAGACAGACGAGTAGCTGCTATTGGCCTAGGCGATTATAGTCCCTTGCAGCTGATCGAAGAGGTTCAACGGGAAACTGTGGTGGGCGCCCGTGTAGTAAATGCCGTTCGTCTAAATGGTCTGTTTATCGAAAAGGCTGTGCAAAATGGCAAGATCAAGCCGAGAGATGGTTATCGCTCTTTGAGCCTTCCAGACTTTGATTTTTAATCTTCCCAGATTAGAGGGAGGAGGCCAAAGATGGGCTGCGTTCTACGGATTGACCACGATATTGATCTAGCAAATCGTTACGTCCAGAGTTTTCGTGCCAAGCTGGTCTTCAGGAACTTCCAGCAGGATTTTCCGAAGCACAGCGTCCTCGAAGCACTTAATGCTAACGCTACTCAGAAGAACGTGGAATCCATATTGAGGACCAAACAAATAGACTATATCTCTGGTGCCGGCCACGGTAGGTACGAGATGTTTACCGGCCACGACGGCAACCCCATTTGGGACGTAAGCCAAAATCTTGCTGATCTTAAGCAGAAGGTTGTACATCTTCTTTCGTGTGAAACCGGAGCGGTGTTGGGCCGTGCTATCGTCTTTCATGGAGCTACAGCATTCTGGGGTTACACGGTTAATTTCGCATTCAGTCACAAATCTAACCCACCGTCCTTAGAGGATGACGACTTAGCCGAGGCATTCTTGAAAATGGACACAATCATCGATCGCGGAATACTTTCCGGAAAGCGAAGCGATGATATTTACACGTCGATGTCAAAATATGTTGCACAAGTTGCGCCGCAGCTGACTGCCCTTGACCGCGGCCTCCTTCTTGACAACTTCAACCATCTCGCTTGTCCAGTCGTGACTTGGGGCAATGGCGCCGCAGTGATCTCCTAGTCCAGTGGGGTTGGCGGCACGCCGACCAATGGCTTCGAAGGGAGCTCGCGCCTAGCGGAGTTCCCGTTACATCCCTCAGGCGGCTCCCGCCACGGAAACACCGTCGACTGCGCCTTCGGCGCCAAAGCCGCTACATCCAGCGACGCCTGCAACGGATGCGCCGGCGTATCATCCGGCATTACCAGCATCGGCGTCTGGCACGACCGCACGAACTCCCGCGATACGCTGTAAACAAAATCGGGCCGCGCGCGATACAGGTTGTGCAGATACGCCTCGATCGTCGCCATGGCTACGTCGGGCCGTCGCGCAAGAAATTCCGGCGCCCACACATCCCGGCCCGAGTCATACATTACGTCAGGGTTCTCCGGCCGGTGCCCCACCGTCTGGCACAGCACTCCCGCCACCACGCGATCCGACGCCTGCTCCATCAGTTTCAGCGCAAAGCATCCGCCGATGCAGTACCCCATGAACAAGAACTGCTTGATGCCCAGGTGGTCCATCAGCCCGAGCTGATCATCGGCGAACGCGCCCCACGGATCATGGACGGCAACCGGCCCCGAGGACTCGCCGCCATTCGCGTTACGCTGGTCCATCGTGATGCAGCGGAAGTCGTCCTTGAAGACCTCCATGGCGTTGAACACCGCGGTCGGCCAGTTGGTGACCCGGGAATTCAACCCGCCGCCAGGGGTCATCAGCAGCGGAAAGCCGCTGCCGGTCTCCTTATAGTGGATGCGGACATCACCTCGTTGATAGACCGGCATCGCGTATCACTCCGCCGCTGCTACCTTGTCCTGCGTCCTCGTCTCGATATCGCTGGCATCATGCCGCTCGTGCAACTGGCTCGATGGTTCGCCTTGCGTGCGATTAACCATTCGCCCGCGCTGCACCGCCGGCCGGGCGTAGATCGCATCGGCCCAGCGGATCACGTTCTTGTAGTCGTGCACCGACAGGAACTCGGCCGCCCCGTACTGTTCGAACTTCACCAGGCCGCCGTACCAGGGCCAGGCAGCCATATCGGCAATCGTGTAGATATCGCCAGCCAGGTACTCATTGTCTGCCAGCCGCTTATCGAGTACATCGAGCAGCCGCTTCGTCTCCATGGTGAACCGGTTGATCGGGTATTCCATCTTCGTCGGCGCATAGGCGTAGAAGTGGCCGAACCCGCCGCCGAGGTAAGGCGCACTGCCCATCTGCCAGAACAGCCACGACAGGCATTCGGCGCGCCTCTCGTCCTTCGGCAGGAACGCCCCGAACTTCTCCGCTAGATACAGCAGGATCGCACCGGATTCGAACACCCGGATCGGCTTCGGGCCACTCCGGTCCACCAGCGCCGGGATCTTGGAGTTGGGGTTCACCGCAACGAAACCGCTACTGAACTGATCGCCTTCGCCGATCCGGATCAGCCAGGCGTCGTATTCAGCGCCGCCGTGGCCCGCCGCGAGCAACTCCTCCAGCATCACGGTGACCTTCACGCCGTTCGGCGTGCCCTGCGAATAGAGCTGCAGAGGGTGGCGGCCAACCGGCAGATCCTTCTCATGCGTCGGCCCGGAGACGGGGCGATTGATGCTCGCGAAGCGCCCACCGTTCGGCTCGTTCCATACCCAAACCTTTGGCGGCGTATACTCGGTTGAGTCGGGCATTTCCTTGGCTCCGAATGTTCGGCTGGCAGCCTGACCCTGCCGCGCGGCTGGCGCAAGCCGCCTCAGTGTGTCACTGCCCTGATGCGTCGCGGCCCATAAGGTCGGATTTCGCCCGGAAAACCGCCTGCGT
>CAWKGV010000022.1:605000-624619 GCA_963849305.1 uncultured Pseudomonadota bacterium | reverse complement strand
TGCGGTCCTGGCCAGGATGGAAGACATGCGGCTGGCGGATGGGCGCGAACGGGTGGTGCGGCACGGGCACGGGCCGGAGCGCCTGGTGCAGACCGGGATCGGCCCGGTCGCGGTGCGCCGGGTGAAGCTGCGCGACCGCGGGGCCGGCACCGGTGGCGCGCGCATCCGCTTCACCTCGGCCCTGCTGCCGCGCTGGGCGCGGCGGACCCGCAGCCTGGATGCCGTGCTGCCGATCCTCTACCTGCGCGGGGTCTCGACGGGCGACTTCCAGGAGGCGCTCGGGGCGCTGCTGGGCAAGGATGCCCCGAAACTGTCACCGTCGGTGATCGCGCGGCTGCGGGATGAGTGGCAGGCCGACTACGCGCGCTGGCAGCGGCGGGACTTGTCGGTGCGCCACTACGTGTATGTCTGGGCCGATGGCGTTTACCTCCAGGCCCGCATGGAGCCGCAGGCCGAGTGCATGCTGGTGCTGATCGGCGCCACCCCGGAGGGCAAGAAGGAGCTCCTGGGCTTTTGGGTCGGCGTGCGCGAGAGTGCGCAGAGCTGGCGCGAGCTGCTGGTCTCGCTCAAGGCCCGCGGCCTCGCGATCGCGCCCGAGCTGGCGACCGGCGACGGCGCCCTCGGCTTTTGGAAGGCGCTGGAAGCGATCTTCCCAACGACACGGCAATCAACGGTGTTGGGTGCACAAAGTCTCAAACGTGCAGAACAAGCTGCCCAAGTCCGTGCAGCCGGCCGTCAAGGCCGACTTGCGCGAGGTCTGGCAGGCGCCGGACCGTGCCACGGCGGAGGCGGCGATCGCCACCTTCGCCGAGAAGTATGCGGCCAAATACGAGAAGGCGGTCACCTGCCTGGTCAAGGACCGAGACGCGCTGCTGACCTTCTACGACTTTCCCGCCGAGCACTGGGATCACCTGCGCACCGCCAACCCGATCGAGAGCGTGTTCGCCACCCGTCCGGCATCGCACCATCCGAACCAGGGGCGCGCTGTCGCAGGACACGGCCCGGCTGATGGTGTTCAAGCTGGTCATGGCCGCCGCGAAGACCTGGCGTCGGTTGAGGGGCGAGAACCAGTTGCCCAAGGTCGTCCAGGGCGTCACATTCCAGAACGGCGTCGAGGTCACCAACACGCCAGAGCAGAGCGCCGCCTGATCACGCCGTCACTCAGTTTCCGGCATAGCCCGTTGTTGTAGCGGTCGATGAAGGCGCTTACCGCGTCACGGTACACGGGGAGGGCGTAACCCTTGATCGAAGCTCCAATGGGCGATGCACGGTTTTTCGCCCGAAGCAGCCCACACACACTTGCCGTCCATCACCCGCAGCCTCGCCCACAGCTTGCGAGAATCCCGCGATCATCGGCTTTTCCGGCGGCGAGTACGGCGCGCGCGGCGCGATCCAGGCGTTCGACATCGCCACCGGCAAGCAACTCTGGAAGACGTTTACCATCCCGGGTCCCGGCGAGCCGGGCAACGATACCTGGAAGGGCGATAGCTGGCAGCACGGCGGCGGCGCCGCCTGGTATGTCGGCTCGTACGACCCGAAGACCAACACGATCTTCTACGGCACCAGCAATCCCGGGCCGTGGAACGCCGCGGTGCGCAGCACCGGCACCTCGGATTACGGCAAGCTCACCAATGCCGGCAGCTCCAGCACGCTCGCGCTCGATCCCGACACCGGAAAAATCAAGTGGGAGATCCAGTCCACCCCGGCGGAAGCCTGGGACTATGACGGCGTGAACGAGAACGTGCTCGCCGACATCGACATCAACGGCCAGAAGACGCCGGTGTACATGAAGGCCGACCGCGACGGGTTGTTCTTCGTCGCCAACCGCGACACCGGCAAGCTGATCTCGGCAGAACCGTTCGTGCCGGTGAACTGGGCGAAGGGTTTCGACATCGAAACCGACCGGCCGATCGAGGATCCCGCCAAGCGCCCGCGGATGGACTACAAGGCGACCGACATCTGCCCGAGCTGGATGGGCGGCAAGAACTGGCAGCCGATCTCGTTCAATCCCGGAGACCGGCCTCGCCTACATCCCGAGCAACAACATGTGCCAGGACATGCAGGCGGCGAAGGTCGAGTACCGCCGCGGCATGTTCTACCTGGGCAACGATTTTTCGGTGAATCCGGGCCATGGCGGCTATCTGGGTCGGTTGCTCGCGCTCAACCCGGCGACGCAGAAGCCGGCCTGGAAGATCGACCTGCCGCTGCCGTGGAACGGCGGCACCATGACGACGGCGGGCAACCTGGTGTTCTTCGGCGACATCCAGGGCATTTTTCACGCGCTCAATGCCAAGACCGGCCAGGATCTCTGGCACATGAACCTCGGCAGCGGCATCGGCGCCGGGGCGGTCACGTTCGCGGTCGACGGCAAGCAGTACGTGGCCGTGCTGGCCGGCCGCTCGGAATCCCCGCCCGCGTTCATGGGCGAGGTCGGCAAGCGGATCATCGCCGCCACGCCCGAAGGCGGCACGCTGTTCGTGTTCTCGCTCTGAGCCCGACACGGCGGAGAGGCGGCGGAATGATCGGTCGATGCGCGCGCCGTGCGCCGGCGAGGCGCGGCCTCCGCCGTCGGCCTGGCTTCCGCCTTTCGCTGGTCGCGGCGCTGGTTCCTGCACTTGGCGCGGGCCGGCAGCCGCGGACGACGGCGCCGCCGTTTCGCCTTTGCGCCGATCCGGACAACCTGCCGTTCAGCAGCACCAGCCAGCCACGCCCGGCTTCTACATCGAGCTCGGGCGGGCAATTGCCGCCCGGCTCGGACGCCCGTTCGAGCCGGTCTGGACACTCGACCTATTTCACCAAGCACGCGGTCCGCACGACCTTGCTGGCCGGACGCTGCGACGGCTTCATCGGCGTGCCGGACGATCCCGGACTTCATGGGCCCGCGGCTGATCTTCTCGAAACCGATCCTGAGCCCCGGCTACGCCCTGGTGGTGCCGCAGGATCAGGCCGTGACGCGGCCTTTCGGACCTGGCGGGGCGGCGCGTAGCGGTGCAGTTCGCCTCGCCGCCGCAAACCCTCCTCGCGACCCGGACGCGACCTTCATGCCGTCACCGTGCTCTCGCCCGGAGGAGGCGATGAAGGATCTGGCGGCCGGGCAGGTGGATGCGGCATTCATCTGGGGGCCGTCCGCCGGCTGGATCGACAAAACCGCGCTGCACGACGCCTATCGGGTCGTGCCGGTCGCCGGTCCAGCACATGCAATGGCGCGCGGCGATCGGCTTTCCGCGCGAGCAGACGGCATTGCGCGATCAGGTCGATCAGGCGCTCGACGCGCTTGCCGGCGCACGACCGAGGCGCTCATGGCGAAGTACGGGTTTCCGATCGCGGCTCCCGGTGCAGCTCGCGCGTGCGCGGCGGAAACGCCGACCGCTCCGGCGGCACGAGCGCGCCGGCGACAGCCCGGCATCAGCCAGCATCCGCGCCCGCCAGCCGCCGAGCGCCGAGCAGGTCGCCGCCGGGCACAAGCTGTTCAACGACAACTGCGCGCATTGCCACGGACCCGACGCGATCCAGGGCGAGCGGCGGATCAACCTCCGCCTGCTGCACCACCGCTATGGCGACGACATGGACCAGGTCTTCATGACCACGGTCACGCACGGCAGGATGACCAAGGGAATGCCGAACTGGAGCGGCATCCTCACCGACAAGCAATTCGATAGCATCCTGGCATTCCTGCACTCGGTGCAGGAGCCCTAACATTTTGCGCGACGGGCTCCCGGCCGTGCTGGTCGGGCTATATCGTCGTTGACGATGTCGACCCGAGCGCGAACGCCGTCAGGCGCATCCACCTGAGATCGATCCCGCAACTCGCCGCGCGGCGGGTCAGAAACGGCCCGTCATGTAGGGCCAGGCTATTACGCGATCTAGCCAGCACATTTGAACGCGTTCTGTCTTTCCCGATCAAGATTTAGACGCGGTATAGTCTGGCTCCACATCGGACGGGGGACTCGGCGTCGAGCAACGGCGATCTGAGTTGGATCATGACGCGAGTTGGGGCGTCGCGACCGATTTCCTGGGGACCAGGCCCCCGTGATCGGCGGCGGGCTGTTCAGCCGGTACTACTTGGACGAGAGCGTGCGCCAGGATGCCGCGTGGACCGCGACGCCCGACAGCGATGTGGCGGCATTCGCGGCGTCGGCGAAGGAGCATCTCGTGAACGTTCCGGCCTCCGGGAAACTCGTCGAGGCGGAGATTGAATTCGCTCATCATCTTCCCGGTTCTTCCCGCGCTCGGGTGGTTCCATATGCCACAGCAGAAGGCGGGGCAACGGCGCGAGGACATACCCGATGCACTCCTATTCCTTGACGCCGCCGCGCAGAAACAGTCACTCGCGCTGTCCGCCGGCATGGGCCGATGGAAACAGGCCGGCATGGTCAACGAGAACAAGGCATGGGATCTGCCGCTTGACCGTGCTTTGGGCAAGGCGATCCGCACTCCCGCATCGCAGGCCCTTCATGCTGGCGCCGCCCCCAATTTGCTCCGAAAGCGCGCGCTTGGTCAGCCGCAACTACACCACGCAACCTGCGTCTCGTGCGGTGCAGTCTCGGCGTGCGCATGTCCTAGAATTTGCACGCTGCCGGTCGCGATAAGCGAGCCAGGCTGTGAAGGCAAGCGCAAATGACTTCATGATCCGGTCCTCCTCGGTTGCGACCCGTCTTGGCCGAGCTGTCGAGGGGATAATGGGGCGTCGCGTGCCGGCGCCCTGTGCGTCAAGCCACAGGAAGGCCCATTTTGCCCGTAAGCCGTGGGCAGATGCGCCACTGGGTAGTGTCTCAGTTCGAATAAGTTCCTATAGCCTTCTTGAGCGGTCAGGCTTGGGTTTTGGGTATGCGGTCTGTTAGTCTGCACATATGCAAAGCCCAGAGAAAAAGCCCATGAACCTCGCCGAGCGTATCGCGAAGTTTTGGGAAAACGCGACAGTAGGCCAAGCCACCAAAGCGACGGATAGGTACATAGCTAAGGCTCTCGCCCGATTGAACGAACTACTGGCCCGGCTGAACGCGAAGAAGTAGCCGATGACCCAGCATCCCAAGCGCCCGCGCGATGCGCAGCCCAGCTGCTCCTTCTAGCTGGGACTGATTTATCTTGACGGTTGTAGCCGCCCATCTGTCAGTAGTTGGAAACCCGACAAATAGATCCGCTTTCCACAATCCCCGGATTGAGTACGGCAGAGCCGGACGGGTCTTTCGGTTCCGGAATGCGCCTGCTATGGTACTCAGGTGTTTACGCAGTTTGGCCGGCTGTCCTCTTGTGCCATACAACAGCCTAGATTCATCGGTAAAAATCTGGTCAGCTGTATCAATTAGCTGCTGCGCTCCTGTTTTTTCTAACCCGAAAAGAATCGACTTAGGGTCTTTGCCTGGAACGTTGCATAGATTGGCTGCGTCACCGATTTGTTCAATGACGCGAGGATCGCCCCGGGCCATTGCTTCATGAACGGCATACTCAAAGCAGATTCCGCAATCCCCATCATCGGCTCGATATAGCCTGGGCAGCATCTTCAGCTTAACCTGCTCGTGCCCACCAGCTTCCGCCACGATATCCGAGCGCAGGGCATATAATACTCCTGTCAGGATCGGCTGCACAACCGCCGTGAGGGCAAGTGTTGGGAGCGCGTTTGTTGTCCGCCTTTCGTAGCGCGTGAGTTGTCCGGATTGTTCGCCGCCTGTTCTGGAGGCGGCGGATGCGTCGGACGACGGTGCTGTGGGAGGCATTCGTGACGCGCTTCGAGGATGCATGGGATCGCCACAAGAAGGGCCGGCTGACAGCGGAGGAGGCGGGCGAGTTGCTGGGGGTGTCGGCGCGGCATTTCCGGCGGCTGCGGGCGCGCTACGAGGACGCTGGCGCCGACGGTCTGCGCGACCGCCGGCTGGGCCGCGTATCGGGGCGGCGGGCGCCGGAGAGCGAGCTGGAGCGGATGCGCCGGCTGTATCGCGAGGAGTATGCCGACTTCACGGTCAAGCACTTCCATGAAGAGCTGCGCAAGCGGCACAACTACACGCTGGGCTACACGGTGACGCGGCTAGCGCTGCAATCGGCCGGGCTGGTGACGAAAGCCAAGCGGCGCGGCCAGCACCGCAAGAAGCGGCCGCGCCGTCCGTTGCCGGGGATGCTGCTGTTTCAGGATGGATCGACGCACCGCTGGATCGGCGCGCTCGACCACGATCTCGACCTGGTGGTGACGCTGGATGACGCCACCGGGGCGATCTACTCGGCGATCCTGGTCGAGCAGGAAGGCACCATGTCGAGCTTTCTCGGGCTGGGCGAGACGATCGCCGCGCACGGGCTGTTCGGCGCGCTCTACACTGATCGCGGCTCGCACTACTTCCTGACCCCGAAGGCCGGCGGCAAGGTCGACAAGCGGCAGCCGACGCAGGTCGGCCAGGCGCTGGCCCGGCTCGGCATCCGCCATATCCCATCCTATTCGCCGCGAGGGTCGGGGCCGGATGGAGCGGGTCTTCGGCACCTTGCAGCAGCGGCTGCCACCGGAACTGCGCCATGCCGGCATCACCACCATCGCAGCCGCCAACCAGCAGCTGCGGCAGAGCTTCGTGCCGGCCTACAACACCCGCTTCGCCAAGTCGGCGGCGGAGCCCGGCTCCGCGTTCGTGGCCTATGCCGGGCCACCGCTGGCCGACGTGCTGTGCATACAGGCGGACCGGCAGGTGGGCCGCGACAACTGCGTGCAGTGGGCCAGGCGGTCGCTGCAGATCCCGCCGCAGCTGCATCGCCACCACTACGTCAAGGCCACCGTGCGCATCCACGAATACCCGGACGGGCAGCTCGCGATCTTTGACGGGCCGCGTTGTCTGGCCCGCTACGATCAGGACGGCAAACCATCCGAAGCCGCCGTCCCGAGGGCCGCTTGAACCGCTCGGCAGGCCCGGCTGGTGGATTTGTGGACAACGCCAGCGCGCTGCCCACAACCCCACAGCCGCCACATCGGCAGAAGCGGACATATGATTCGCTACAAAGGGCGGACATCTTTACGCGTCACCGACACCGCCGTGAGGGCAAGCACCTCGTCAGCTACCGGATTAAGCTGACGCTCTTCTCGGATTCTCATGAGACCTCTTCGGCTAGCATCACAAGAGGTCGGGTCTATACAACTCATCGGCTCGCTATGAAGGCCAGCCGTGCGCCGGAATTTTTTCCTTCAAACTGAGCCCGCCACTGAGCGCGTGGCCTCCAATAGCCGCCCCGGTCGGGGGGTAATCAGTCGGCGCGACTTGCCCGCTTCGGACCACCGCGAGTCGCCTCCCGGAAGGCGTCGCGCGCCACTGCCCGGAGCACTTTCGGCATGGGCCTCCAGGCCGCCCTCCGGTCATGAAATCAATCGGCGCCCGACCCTGGAACGGCGCCCCCGCGAGCTTGCGCTGCAACCACGGACCCGGCGTGCCGTGGACGGCCCGCAGCGCCCCGTCGATCTCCAGGAGATAGCGCAGCACCCTCTGCTGCCGAGTTGAAAGGCGAAAGTGCGGCCGCTTGCCATCTCGCCCGAGCCTGCCCGAGTAGCCGATCAGCTCCAGCGCCTTCGCGTCGGGCAGCCCCCAGCTTTCGGTCAGCGCCCACAGGGTCTTCGCGGCGATCTGCATAGCGCCAGAACGTCAATCCCACAGGACCGCTCCGCCCTCGGATCGCATTTGACCCCTTGTTCACCGACCGGCAGGCTGAGTGATGCAGCAGGACGAGCCCCCGCCCGGAGACCGCGCCATCCTCCTCGCCTGCTCGATCCGGACGCTGCGGCGCTATTGGATCGAGGTCCGGTGCCGCTGCCAAGTGCAATTCCTCCCGCTCAACGCGATGGCCACCAATCCCAGCGTGGCCGGCCTCAACCTGGCCGACGTGGTGATGCGGGTCCGGTGCCAGCACTGCCGGGACCGGCCCGGCGTCGTCGCCCTGGTGGGCGACCCGGCCGCGCAAGCGTCGGGGCGAGCCGGGGCGCCTGTGGGCTGGCGCGTGGTCCTGGCCGGCCGGGAATGACGGGACGACAAGGAGCTGCACCTCTCGTTTGCCGAGATCTTCGTGCGCGCATCCCTAGCATAGGCGAACTCACCGGGGGAGATGGGAACGACTGAAAGAGCGAGAACTGATCTGCGTCCCGACATGGGGATGCGGACGAAAGAGCATGCCATCCGTAATGTGGGGCTGTCCAAATCTGAGGCGTATCGCTTGCAGGACTTGGCGAAGGCCACGACGGAGGAGCAGCGCGAGGAGTACTTCGCCCACGCGCGCGAGACGATTGGTCGTGAGCTGGTGGCTCAGTGCTCATGCCGCCACCTCTTCCTTAAGCGCCAGGTAGACGCTGGACCTGGCGACGCCCAGCTCGCGGGCTATCGCCGTTGGCGAATGGCCTTCTGCCCGACGCCGCCTGATTTCATCAGCCTGGCACCGCACGGTCGGCACGTGGCCCCGATACTTGCCATCGCCCTTAGCCTTCTTGATGCCCTCCCGCTGGCGCTCCAGCATCGGCTCGCGCTCGAATTGGGCAACAGCGGCGAGCAGGGTCAGGGTCAGCTTTGAGGTAGGCGAGCGCGTGTCGAGGGGTTCCCCGCGCATGGACTGGATCACCAGTCCCACGACGAGCACGGGCTTGTCGCGCGCGGCGTGCGGATAGTCGCACTCATGCGTGACGCCAAAAAGCTGGTCCTTGAGCCCCAGGGCATAAACCATCTCGGTCGCAGACGGCAGGAACGAGACTATGCGGCGGGCCATCGTAGATGCTTCCATTATGCCAGATACGAAACGGCTTGCGATCGCGAATCCCCAGGATCGACGTAAGGGCTGTGGTGCGATTGTGATGAAGTCCTCCACCGCCAGGCAGAGCTCATTCGTGCCGCTCGGGGCTGCCGCAATGGACCCAGCGTCAGCGTAGTCGAGCAAGGCCGAAGGCTATGAATGGTAGGAATCGGGGGTCGTCGAGGCGGGCAAGCTGACCAAGGTCTGGGTGCCTGACGAGACACATGAGGGTTAGTTTGCGAGAACCTGGGAGCATATCTCGCCGGCACGCCCTTGCGGAATGTGATCGAGTGAGAAAGGCGGTATTGAAATCGGAAGGCGATTTTCGGCGGTGCACTTGTTGTTCTAGCGAACAGGCTTAGGAGAAGTGCGGCATGGAGCCGGGTTACGATTACATTATCGCGGGGGTTCTGTTGCATTGAGCGTGACTGGCTGGGGCGGGCCCAAGAACGCCGACGATCAAGCAGCCAAGCCGAAGAGGTTTGCGATGAAAGCTCGCTGCACTGGCATATCGTTGGCTGGGCGGTGAGGACCTGTCCCTTGCGCAGCATGACCATTGCTTCGACACCTGCGATCGTGCGTCGTGCTGTTACGAAGCGTTTAAAGCCGAGCATCGGCGCAGTGCGTCTCTTCACCCGGCGTCAGCAGGGGACATCGGAGCACTCCATCGCTTGCTTGGCAGCGTCGATGGTTTCTCACCCTCGCCGCCTGCGCCATAGCATCTTTTTCGCGCTCTTCACGCTCTGACTATCGATGATGGCGGCCGTCGGGCTTGCCTCGCGATCCGCCTGCTCGCGGCAACGGACATAGAGCGCATGGTGCAGCCGGGCCAGGGTGCCGTCATACTCCCAGCGGCAGAAGTAATGGTTGACCGTGCTACGTGGCGGCAGGTCCTTCGGGATCGCACGCCACTGGCATCCGGTGCTAAGCACATACATCAACCCGTTGACCACCTCGCGCACATCGACCGTGCGCTTGTTACCACCCCGCTTGGCCCTGGGTATCTCGCCTTTCACCAGCGCCCACTCCTCGTCGGTCAGGTCGCTCGGATAACGCAGCTTGCTGCCATGCTGACCAGCCTCATCCCTGACCCCGCCGCTGCGTTCCGGCGAGCAACAAATCAGATGAGGCAACAGCCCCTCCATCGGCAGCATTTCAGACGAGGCAATGCGGGCCAGCCATCCCAACTGTCGCGCTAAAGGCTAAGCCCGCCCTCTGGTCGCCCCCGGCGTCACTCACCCTGATTGACGCGCAAACCACCCTGATTGTCGCCGCGCACGCCGCGTTTACAGCGCAGGTGCCTTGCTGAGCCGATTTACCGTGGGATAAGGTTGCACATTCACCCGATTCGACTGTTGTTTTTTGGATCAAGATAGATGATGGTCGTTAGGTCTGATAGTTCCTCGACACCTGCCGAAGACCCTGGCATTGTCATATCCGTGCCGGACGGCAGCTCCAACTACCTTCCTGGCGCCCGTCTATTCGCAGTCATGGCTTCACCGCCGAAAGCCGTGACCGACACCCGCTGGCGCCAGGCGGAAGCGGTGCTGAGCCGCTGGTTTTTGGCTGAGCACCACAAGCTGCACCCAGAGTGGGCTGACACTCCGCAGACAGTTCTCCCCGCACATCTGATGGTCCCTTGGCAGACAGTGGAACGGGTTGAGCCGGATCTGCGGGAGCGGCTCCACTATCGGATGGGAGCCGCTCAAGCCGTCCGCCCGTTCATCGGCGAGGCTATCAAGCTCATACGAGGGTCAACGCGGAGCAAGCGCGACAAGCTCACCATCGATGCTGCCATTCTTCGCACGCTCGAGGAAGAGGATAACCGAAAGGAGTGGCTACGCCAGCTTGAGATCATCGAGAAGAACAGGTTTCCAAGTGGAATTGACAATTTTGACAATCGTGTGCTCCGACGCAGTCTGCCAGTGTTGCATCTCGCAATCGCGGTTGCTGATGTCATTGACATCTCGCAGCAACTACTGCGACAGGCTACTCCGGCGATCCAAGAACGCATGCCGTTTGATATCGGCGGTCCACAGGTAGGCCTGATAGAGTTCCTCAACTCAGCCCGTCTGGCCCGCCACGCCATTTTGCGAGCCCAACAATACGAACGGATCCTTGCGTTCATGCGGGTGCTGCGCCCGGCGCCGGAGAGGGTGGTCCGCCTCCGGATGAGGTAGTCGCCCCGACAGGTTCAGAGGACGTTAATTGGCCTGAACCTGCAATGATGGCGGTCCATGAGATTCCTTGCTGGCATTTATCACGGCAAGGCCCATGACCCAGCATGCTCTTGATGTCCAACCCAGCCCAGGGCCAACCAACGGCTCCGGGCCGGTCGCCGAGCAAGGACGTTCTTCCGCTCCGCAATCGGGCGCACTCGCTCCGCCTTGGCGCACCCTGCAAAACCTAGCCCAACTCCTCGCCCGGCATGCCGCGCGCGAACTCATGATATCGCGCTCGTCAACACTCTCCTCGACCCTGCCAGCCTCGGCCGTCTCGACATGAGCGACGAGACGGACTTTGAGGCCACGGATCCGGCAGGTCCTGGGCCTGAACCGCGTCTGATGTCCGTCGGAGAGGTTGCCGGCCTGTTCAACCGCACCGCCCGCACGATCCGCAACTGGGTGCGGGGGGGCCATCTGCGGCCGGTGCGGGTCGGCCGCTCGATGTTCTTCCGCACGGCGGAGATCGAAGCTCTGCTCGGAGGCCTGGATGCCGACCAATAGAGGCCGTCAATCCAGTGCGATAGATCCGGTTTGTGAAAGCACTATCCAAGTAATGGCGTTGATAAGTCGAGGAGATGTTCTCACGATTTTCCTTGATCTAACCCTTTTTTCCATTTAGAAGGCAATACTACCATGTACGTCACCAGGTATACAGCGCCCGCCTCGCTGGCGGCGGAGGGTCTGACCGATGCGCCCCCCACCGCGGATGCCGCCGCGGAAATGATCGGCGACTGGCACGACCTCTCCCCCACGCAACGCCGGGACTTGGCCAGCGCGCTCTCGGTCGTGGTCAAAATGTGCCGGCGAGCCGAGGCGTGGGCGCTCCAGGAAGGCACGGTCGGGAACGGCGGACAGGTTAGCCCCGTCGCCGTGCCGATGGACTGTGCATTCTTCAGCGAGCGCCTGTTCGCCCGGCCTCCGAGCGCCTTTGAATTGACCCCACAGCGCCACGCCAACGTTCTCTCGGGCCTACGCACGATCCTGCGCCGGCTGGGCCGTCACGCGCCCGCACAGCGCGGCCTGGATCACCTGACTGCCGATTGGCGACGGTGCTACGACGCGCTCCCCTCGGAGCACCGCCGGCTGGCGCTCTCGGGGTTCATGAAGTTTTGCGGCCAGCAGGGCATCCTGCCCCGGGACGTGGCGCCTTCGACGCTTGCCGACTTCGAGCTCTGGTGCCGTCAGAACCTGCTTTGCAAGAATGTTGTCACGCGGGTGCGCCAGGTGATTGCCAGCTGGAATTGGGCGCGCCTGCATGTCTCTGACTGGCCGGCGGTTGAATTGCACCGGCCGGGCATACGCCAGCAATACACCCTGCGCTTCGAAGCTTTTCCGCCAAGCTTCCAGGCGGATGTGGCCGAGTTCCAGCGCCGCATTGCGTGCGATGACCCAGACCTGATTTTCTCCGATGACATCTTCGATCAGGGTGGTCGTGCTTCGTCCCGCCGGCGACCGGCGCGGCCGGCCACGGTGAGGACAAGGGTGGCTCAACTGCGTATGGCCGCAGCAGCCCTAGTCCGCAGCGGGCATGCACCCGAGAGCGTCGTTTCGTTGCGAACACTGGTCGTTCCCCCGGAGAACGCCAAAGCGATCATCTCGTTTTTCTGGGACCGTGCCGGCCGCAAGCCGACGTCCATGACCGCGGGTATCACCGAATGCTTGCGCCAGGTGGCATTGCATCATTGCGGCTTGCCCGCGGATCAAGTCGCGCGCATCGCCAGATGGGGACGCAAAGTCGCCCCCGACCGGCGCGCCGGAATGACGCCAAAAAATCGCGCCCGCCTTCGCGCCCTTATGGTGCTGCGGAATCGGGCCAGGCTGCTGCACCTGCCTCGTAGATTGATGGAGCGGGCTGGGCAGCCCGCCACCCGGCCGAAAGAGGCCGCCCTCCTCGCGGCTCCGGGCGGTGGCGATCGAGATCCTGCTCGTCTGCCCGATGCGCCTGCTCAATCTGACAACGTTGCAGCTCCACCACAATCTGCAGCGGTCCGATCCGCGAGAGCGGCTGTTCAGCCACATCGTGCTCGCGGAGCAAGAGGTCAAGAACGGGCTGTCGATGACCTGGCCGATACCGCTCGAGAGTGCCCGGCTAATCGAGACCTATTTGAGCAGAATTCCGCCCTCTGATCGCAGATCCGGGAAACATTTATCTGTTCCCCGGCCAAGGATTGCAGCCCCGCTGTCTAGAGGCGATGGCAAGCGCCATCTCAGATCCGATCTCCCGGGAGATTGGGATCAGCGTCAACCCCCACTTATTGAGGCATTTCGCGGCCTGGCTGTTCCTCAAGAACCACCCTGGGCAATACGAATTGGTCCGCCGGATTCTGAACCACCGGACGGTTGATACTACCATTCGGTTTTACACCGGCCTCGAGGCCGAGTTCGCAGCCGAGCGTTTCGACGAGAACGTTCTCGAGGAGCGGCGCAAGACCCGCACCGCAGCCGCCGTCGCGTTCGGGCACCGAGGTCGTGATCGCCGGCTCCATCGTCCAACGCGAGCGGGACGCGATAAATGCGCAGAATGACCAGCGATCCCCGTCGACAGTGTCTGCCGTCCGAGGATTGGCCCACCGTCGACCGTGAACTTTGGGCGTGCAGCCTTCGGGGCGGGGATGATCTCGACGATCCAGCCTGCGGCGCATCCCTCAGTACAGGCACGCTCAGCAAGATCATCGCAGGATATGGCCGCTGGCTTGGGTTCCTCGCCTACCAGCGAGAGCTTGATTCAGAGATCAGCCCAGCCGCCCGGGTCACACTTGTGCGCGTCCGAGAGTACGTGCGGCTGATGCGCGCGATGGGCAATCGTGACCACACGGTGGTCGGGCGCATGCTCGACTTGCGGACCGCTCTGCGCATCATGATGCCCGAGGTCGATCTCGGCTGGCTGACGGCGCCTGGCGGGATATCGCTGCGGTCCCGGTTACCCATGGCCAAACGGCCGATCGAGGTTCCGCACAGCCGCGTCCTGTTCCAGTGGGGCCTTGAGATGATGGAGACGGCGATGAGGACCTCGGCTCCCGTTCGACGCAGTATTCTCTATCGGGACGGTTTGCTGATCGCGATCCTGGCGGCGCGGGCGCCGCGGCTACGCTCGATAACCGCCTTGCGGGTCGGAAGGCATATCATTAGGCAAGATGGCCGGTTTCGCATGCTGCTCGATCCGGAGGACGTCAAAACCAAGCGGCCGATCGAGGCGGACCTGCCAGCCAGTCTGACGCCGTACTTGGAGCGCTATCTATCGGTCGAGCGGACGAAACTCCTCGCAGGCCAGCAGCACGACTGGCTCTGGGTCAACTGGGACGGCAACCGACTTGATCGGCGCGGTATCGACAAACGGATCCGCTGGTGGTCGGCCAAACGCTTCGGCACGGCCTTCGGACCGCATAGGTTCCGCCACGCGATCGGCACCACGGCGCCGATCGAAGACCCGTTGAACCCTGGAGTTGCAGCCGCCATCATGGGGATTTCGCCGGGCATACTGGAAGAGCACTACAACCGAGCCGACCACGTCGCGGCCGCGCGTCGCTTCCATGCCACCCTTCAGGACGAACGCCAACGGACCGAACCGCTGGCGCGCCGGTCATTCGACGAGACCACGCCACGCATCAGATCGGTAACCGGGACACCATGAGCCTCCGTGCCGCCATCTACGCCCGCTATAGCAGTGACAGCCAACGCGAAGCCTCGATCGTGGACCAGATCCGATTGTGCAAGGAGCGCATCATCCGGGAGCGGTGGGAGCTGGTCGAGGTCTATCGAGATCTGGCAATGAGCGGCGCGACGGCGCTGCGTCCCGGCTACCAGGCGCTGCTGGCTGCAGCGCGTGACGGACAGTTTGAGATCGTGATGGCCGAAGCCCTGGACCGGCTGAGCCGCGACCAAGAAGACACGGCTGCACTGTTCAAGCGTCTGCGTTTCGCCGGTATCCGGATCGTCACGCTCGCCGAGGGCGAAGTCACCGAATTGCATGTCGGGCTGAAGGGCACGATGAATGCCCTGTTCCTGAAAGACCTCGCAGCCAAGACCCACCGCGGTCTGCGCGGACGGGTAGAGGCGGGATACAGCGGAGGCGGAAACGCGTTTGGATACCGGGTCGTGCACGGCATTGGACCGGATGGACAGCCCGTGACCGGAAGACGGGCAATCAATCCGGCGGAGGCGGCGGTCGTGCAACGCATATTCCGCGCCTATGCTGCAGGCGAGTCGCCAAAGCGCATCGCTTTGGAGCTGAATGCGGCGGGGATTCCTGGCCCTCGTGGTGGCGCCTGGAGCGCAAGCACGATCAACGGCAACCGGGCCCGCGGCACCGGCATCCTGAATAATGAGCTCTACGCCGGCCGGATCGTCTGGAACCGTCTCGCCTACGGCAAAGATCCAGAAACTGGCCGGCGTCGGTCACGCCGACGATCCGATACGGATCGGGTCAGCACTGCGATACCCGATCTGCGTATCGTTTCGCAAGAACAATGGGATAGCGTCAAGGCTCGACAGGAAGCGCTGGACCGACGCCAGTCCAAATCAGTTCAGCCAGCACCATTCTGGTCGAAGCAACGTCCGAGATACCTGTTTTCCGGCCTGATCCGCTGCGGCGTTTGCGGCGGGGGCTTCTCCAAGATCAGCGCGAACCATTTCGGCTGTTCCTCAGCTCGCAACAAGGGGCCGACCACCTGCACCAGCCTGCTCACGATCCGCCGGAGCGAACTAGAGGACGCCGTACTCGGCGCCCTCCAGGAACGGCTGCTCGATCCGGACCTGTTCAAGGTCTTCGCTGCGGAGTTCGTCGCTGAATGGAACCGGCTACAGGCAGATACCTTGGCGGGACGCGAGGCCCGCGCGGTGGAGCTGCGGCAATTGCGCCAGCAAATCGAGAGACTTGTGGACGCCCTTGCAGATGGCACACCAGTGACCGCCGTCCGTGACCGGCTGAACTTGCTTGAGCAGCGTAAAGTGGTGCTGGAGACAGAGATGGCCGCTGCGCTCCTCCCTGCCCCACGATTGCATCCCAACCTGCCGGAGGTTTACCGCCAAAAGATCGCTGAGCTGGCCGGCCTGCTGGGGGCGGAAGATGCCACCGCGGCCAAGGAGTTGGTTCGGAGCCTCGTCGAGCACATCACGCTTATTCCCGAAGGGAGCCGGCTCCGGATCGAAGTGCGTGGCGAACTCGGAGCCATCCTGCGATTGGCGAACGGCGCCATCGGCGCCAATCGCTCGGTCGACGCCGTGGGCGAGCAAATCAAGATGGTTGCGGGGACAGGATTTGAACCTGTGACCTTCAGGTTATGAGCCTGACGAGCTACCGGGCTGCTCCACCCCGCGCGGGTTGGGTCGAAGCCCCGGACGTTGATCCGGGGGGGATGGGTTGGAAGACCTGGCGGCGACCTACTCTCCCGTGGCTTGAGCCACAGTACCATGGGCGCTGGGGGGTTTCACGGCCGAGTTCGGGATGGGATCGGGTGCGGCACCCCCGCCATGGCCACCAGGTCGTCCAGCCCATCCTGTTCGGTGATCGGTTCCCCGGGTCGAGCCCGGGGACATGGATCGGGCAAGACCACCTGGCTGGCAGGTTCTGGTGCGGGGTGTGTGTGTGTTGTGTGCCGGCTGAGGATGATTTCTGTGCATGGCGGAGCAGCAGTCCGACGACTGATCGCCGATCGCTGATCCACTGGATTTCGAGCCTATCGGGCGATTAGGACCGGTTGGCTCAACGCGTTGCCGCGCGTGCACCTCCGGCCTATCGACGTGCTGGTCTTGCACGGCCCTCTCGGGGCGAACCCCTGGGAGACCTGGTTTTGAGGAGGGTTTCCCGCTTAGATGCTTTCAGCGGTTATCCCGTCCGCACATAGCTACCCGGCGGTGCCGCTGGCGCGACAACCGGTGCACCAGAGGTGCGTCCATCCCGGTCCTCTCGTACTAGGGACAGCGCCTCGCAAGTCTCCGTCACCCACGGCAGATAGGGACCGAACTGTCTCACGACGTTCTAAACCCAGCTCACGTACCACTTTAATCGGCGAACAGCCGAACCCTTGGGACCTGCTCCAGCCCCGGGATGTGATGAGCCGACATCGAGGTGCCAAACCTCCCCGTCGATATGGACTCTTGGGGGAGATCAGCCTGTTATCCCTAGAGTACCTTTTATCCGTTGAGCGATGGCCCTTCCACGCGGGACCACCGGATCACTATGGCCGACTTTCGTCTCTGCTCGAGCTGTCGCTCTCGCAGTCAGGCGGGCTTGTGCCATTGCACTCAACGACCGATGTCCGACCGGCCTGAGCCCACCATCGCGCGCCTCCGTTACCTTTTGGGAGGCGACCGCCCCAGTCAAACTGCCCGCCATGCAGGGTCCCGGACCGGGCTGACCGGTCGCGGTTAGACATCAGAACAGCTCAGGGTGGTATTTCAAGGGTGGCTCCCCCAAGGCTGGCGCCCCGGCTTCAAAGCCTCCCACCTATCCTACACAGAGCTTTCCTGATGGCACTGCAAAGCTGCAGTAAAGGTTCATAGGGTCTTTCCGTCTGACCGCGGGTACCCCGCATCTTCACGGGGAATTCAATTTCGCTGAGCCGATGCCGGAGACAGTGGGGAAGTCGTTACGCCATTCGTGCAGGTCGGAACTTACCCGACAAGGAATTTCGCTACCTTAGGACCGTTATAGTTACGGCCGCCGTTTACCGGGGCTTCGGTTCGGAGCTTGCACCCCTCCCCTTAACCTTCCGGCACCGGGCAGGCGTCAGGCCGTATACGTCGTCTCGCGACTTCGCACAGCCCTGTGTTTTTACTAAACAGTCGCCACCCCCTGCTCTGTGCCACCCAAGCCCGGTTGCCCGAACCCAGGTCTCGCTTATCCCGAAGTTACGCGAGCAATTTGCCTAGTTCCTTCGACATCGTTCTCTCAAGCGCCTCGGTATGCTCTACCAGTCCACCTGTGTCGGTTTCGGGTACGGTCTCGTTGCTGGAGCTGTTTCCCGGAACGCTCCACAGGCACGGGCAATCCGATAAGCCCGCACCACGCTTCGCGTTCGTCACTGCCAGCAGGCCCAGGACTGTTGACCTGGTTCCCATCGACTACGGCTCTCGCCCTCGCCTTAGGGGCCGGCTCACCCTGCGCGGATTAGCCTTGCGCAGGAACCCTTGGACTTTCGGCGACGGAGTTTCTCACTCCGTTGGTCGCTACTCATGTCAGCATTCGCACTTCCGATATCTCCAGAAGGGGTCACCCCGCTTCCTTCACAGACTTACGGAACGCTCCGCTACCAATCAGTGGTCAGTGGTCAGTGGTCAGCGGTCAGGAGAAAGCATCCCGACCTTGCCGGTATCGATCCAGCAGGCCGTGCAACATGCGCGCAATCTCCGCCAGGGAGCAGCGCCATCGTTCGGCTTGCTCGCGGGACGCGTAGCCGAGATCCTCGGCATAGCGACACCACAGCCTCGCCTCGTCAGCCGAGCCGAGCGCCATGATCACATAGCGCTCGAACTCCGCCCGCGAGGCGCGTCGCCGACCGGTACCCTCCGCGAGGAGCGCACAGACCGACTTTGAGGACCGCCGCGCTTGATCGGCAATCCCGCCATACTGTTCGACCTTCGGCCAGGTCAAACTCGCCCGATGCAAATCGAGCGACACGGCGTAGGCGCGGCGAAAGACCTCAAGTCCCTCGACCCCATCCGCCTTCATGCTTTCTCCTGACTACTGACCACTGACCACTGACCACTGATTCCGCAGCTTCGGTACGTGGCTTCAGCCCCGTTACATCTTCGGCGCGGGATTTCTGCTAGACCAGTGAGCTATTACGCTTTCTTTAAAGGATGGCTGCTTCTAAGCCAACCTCCTGGTTGTTTTGGAATTCCCACATCCTTTCCCACTTAGCCACGATTTCGGGACCTTAGCTGGCGGTCTGGGCTGTTTCCCTCTCGACGACGGACCTTAGCACCCGCCGTCTGTCTGCCGCGCTAGGCTCTTCGGTATTCGGAGTTTGGTTAGGTTTGGTAAGGCTTTGGGCCCCCCTAGCCCATCCAGTGCTCTACCCCCGAAGGCAAACACGCGACGATCTACCTAAATAGATTTCGCGGAGAACCAGCTATTTCCGAGTTTGATTGGCCTTTCACCCCTAGCCACAGCTCATCCCCGACTTTTTCAACAGGCGTGGGTTCGGCCCTCCAGTGGGTGTTACCCCACCTTCAGCCTGGCCATGGCTAGATCACTCGGTTTCGGGTCTGCCGCACGCGACTGAAACGCGCGTTTCGCACTCGCTTTCGCTGCGCCTCCACCTGACGGCTTAAGCTCGCCGCATACGGCAACTCGCTGACCCATTATACAAAAGGTACGCCGTCACCACACCCTCGCACGGGTCTCGCGACCCGCGCGGCTCGGCGGCTCCGACTGCTTGTAGGCATCCGGTTTCAGGTCTCTTTCACTCCCCTCGTCGGGGTGCTTTTCACCTTTCCCTCACGGTACCTGTTCGCTATCGGTCACCAGGGAGTATTTAGGCTTGGAGGGTGGTCCCCCCATGTTCAGACAGGATTGCACGTGTCCCGCCCTACTCAAGGATCGACGAGGCTTGACGCATACGGGACTGTCACCCGCTCCGGCCGGCCTTTCCAGACCGTTCTGCTTCCCTCTCGCCAACCACTGGCCTGCTCCGCTTTCGCTCGCCACTACTC
>CAWKGV010000022.1:0-600000 GCA_963849305.1 uncultured Pseudomonadota bacterium | reverse complement strand
GTCGCCATTGACGATGCGCAGCGCCAAGCCCTCGACGATCGCGGTCTTGCCCACCCCGGGCTCGCCGATCAGCACCGGATTGTTCTTGGTCCGCCGGGCCAGCACCTGGATGGTGCGGCGGATCTCCTCGTCGCGCCCGATCACCGGGTCGAGTTTGCCTTCGCGGGCCAGTGCCGTAATATCGCGTGCGTATTTCTTCAATGCATCGAACGTCGCCTCGGCGTTCTGGCTCGTGACCTTGCGACCCTTGCGGATGTCGGCCACGGCCTTCTCAAGCGCCTGGGCGTTGGCGCCGGCACTGCGTAGCGCGCGTGCGGCCGGCGTGTCGGAGGCGGCGATGGCGACCAGCACCCGGTCCTGGGCCACGTACTCGTCGCCGGCCTTGGTCGCGGCCTGCTGCGCGGCATCGAGCACCCGGACCAGCTCTGGGGTAAGCTGTGGCTGGCCCGCGCCGGCGCCTTGGACCTTGGGATGCTTGGCCAGTTCGGCTTCCACCGCCGCCAACGCCGATCTGGGATCGCCGCCCGTCGCCCGGATCAACCCTGCCGCCGCGCCCTCCTCGTCGTCGAGCAGGGCCTTCAGCAAGTGCTCGGGCGTGATCCGCTGGTGAAACTCGCGGATCGCAATGGTGGAGGCGGCTTGCAGAAAACCGCGCGTCCGTTCGGTGAATTTCTCGATATCCATGATGTGTCCCTTTGCGCAGGCGACCGATCCAGCTGGTCCGCCCCTCTTGGAGGCAACGGACACCTGACCCTTTGGCAAGCGAGGTGGGAGGGGGCAAACTGCGGCGCAAGGGGGCGGCGTATGCGCATCGAGTATCTCTATCGCTATCCGGTGAAGGGTCTGTCGGCCGAGGCGCTGGAGGCGGCCGAGGTGGAGCCGGGCGGGGCGATCCCGTGGGATCGTGCCTTCGCGCTCGCTCAGGGCGACGCGCCGTTCGATCCGAACCAGCCCGAGTGGCTGCCCAAGACCCAATTCATGTGCCAGATGCGCAACGCCCGGACTGTTGCCCTGCGGTCGATTTTCGACCCGCGCAACGGAATGCTGGCGATCCGCGCGCCGGACGGCGCGGAGGTCGTCGCGGATGCGCTCAGCCAAGCGGGACGTGAGGAGATCGGCGCGTTCCTGACCCGCTTTCTCGGCGAGGAGGCGCGCGGTGCCCCTCGCTTCCACTACGTGCCGGGCCATGTGTTCTGCGATCAGCGCCGTCCCGTTGTCAGCCTGATCAGCCTGGCCAGCCTGCGCGACTACGAAAATCGGATCGGCGCGCGCCGCCATCGGCGCCGCTTTCGCGCCAATGTCTGGTTCAGCGGCGCGGCTCCCTGGGCGGAGCTGAACTGGGTCGGCCGGCAAATTCAGCTCGGCGGCGCGGTGCTGAGCGTGATCAAGCGCATCACCCGCTGTCCCGCCACCGAGGTCAACCCGCTCACCGCCGAGCGCGACGCCGATCCGGTGGCCGAGTTGCGCGAGCAGTACGGCCACTCCGACCTCGGAGTGCACGCCGAGGTGGTCGAAGGTGGCCGATTCGAGATCGGCGATGCGATCGAGCTGTTGCCGGAGTAAGCCACCCCTAGGTTACTTGACGTGCGCTCCAGCCGCCGCCCAACCCTCTCGCGAAGGAGAGGGCTCTCCGCGGCAAGGAAGCGCGATCCTGTTACAGAGCTAGTTTCGTTGCTCAGATCTCAGATTTGCATAACAGCACAAGAGAGCCCGTTGCCACCTTCTTGGACCGGCATACGTTCCCTCTGGCATTACCTGTAAACCAATCGCGAGCGCCCTGCTCTTCCCCAGTGCAACCCTGGAGCGCTCGCTCCCCCCTTGGCGGAATGGTCTAGCCAAGCCCTCCAGGACACAGTAGAGGCCCGCCCGTTCATGGACATGCTCGTCGCGCTCAGCACTTTCTTGCGCGTCACCGAAACCGGATCGTTCTCGGCGGTCGCGCACGAACGCGGCAGCACGCAATCCGCCGTCTCGCGCCAAGTGACCGGGCTCGAGGAGGAACTGGGCGTGCGCCTGTTCAATCGTACCACCCGGAACCTGACCTTGACCGAGGAAGGCGAAGCGGTACTGGAGCACGCGCGCGAAGTGCTGGATGCCGTGGAGGCGACCAAGGAGGCGGTCGATCGCCGCCGCGCCTCGGCATCCGGCCATGTGCGTCTCGCCCTGCCGATCTTCGCCGCCAGCGTCCTGTCCGGGCATGTGCCCGAACTCCTGCGCCGCCATCCCGATCTCTCGCTCGAACTCGTCACCGGCGACGGCGAGCACGACATGGTGGCGGAACGGCTCGACCTTTGGGTGCGCGTCGGCGAGAGCACTCATGCCAGCCATGTCACCCGCCGTGTCGGCGCCACCAAGCCGCTGCTGGTGGCAGCGCCCTCGTATTTGCAGTCGCGAGGCCATCCGCGCGCGCCCGAAGACCTGCGCGCGCATGACTGCATCGTCCAGCGCCGCTATGGCAACGACCATCTCTGGCGCTTCAGCGGGCCGCGAGGCGAGGCAACGGTGGCGGTTTCGGGTCGGTTCAGTGTCGATAATAGCGAGGCCTCGTTGCGCGCGGCGATGGCCGGCACCGGCGTCGCCCTGCTAGCCGATGTGCTCGCGGGCATCGAGGTCGAGGCCGGGCGGCTCTGCACGGTGATGCCCGGTTACGCGCCAATCGGCCAGCCGATCACGGTGGTCTATCCCTCGCGGCGCAATCTCTCGCCGCGAGTGCGGGTCGTCATTGATTTCCTGATCGAACGCCTGATGGGACGCATTCCTGAGTTCGCGTAGGCGCGCGGCCGCTCGGCGCTATCCACTGGCGGGCGGGCTGTGGTTCGCGGGACCGTTCCCCTCGCACTGGATAAACCGGCGAGCCACACCGCAGCGTCGCGTTCGTCGCTGCAGCCGACATAGCCAGTGGATCCGTTCGCCGAATGCTATTCGCTACCTTTGGCGCATAGGTCTTGTTCCGCTCGCCCGGGTCGCTTCCACGCTCGGAGGCAACCATTTCCCGGCCGTCCCCGAACGAGGACACCGAAACCCGCTGCAAGCGGGGAGAGAAAGGCGAATGACAATGAAGACCATCCTTGCTGCGTTCTTGGCCCTTGGCATGGCCTTGTCCAGCGGCATCGTCGCGGCTCACGCCGCCGGCCAGGACAACTGGAACCGCACGACAATCAGCGGCGACGCCGCCGGCTGAGCGTCGATCAAAAGTAAAGTATGGAGGGGAAAATGGTAAGCTCTCTGCTCCTGGCGATTGGTGGGGTAGCCGCGTCGGTACTGATTGGCGCCCTGATGGTGCCAGGCCCGGACTGGCCATTGCCAACTCGGTCGCGTCGGAGCGGCTTATAAATTGCGTACCAACTAACGCGGCCGGTGAGACAGGGGCGATCCGATAGGGTCGCCCCTCGTTGTTTCCGCCTCATGATGTGCGCTGCTAGGCAATGCTCGCGCACTCTGTGAGACACGTATCTCCGCTCTGCAGCCGTGCGTTAATTTTAGCAATCTAACCAGAGGTTTGTAGCGGAACTTTGATTTTGCGGGGCAGGACGTGAGATCCCGTCAAGTGCAAATTGCGGTGGCTGGCATTAAGTTTTGTGCAGTGCAACTTAATCGCGGTTGTGTCATTAGGGCTTAGCTAAAGCCCATTGGAGGAGGTTAGATGTCAGACACCAGAAAATCCGCTCAGCAGGCCAAGGAAGGCGTGCAGCAGGTGCATGAGGCCGCTCATGGCGCCGTGGAGTCCAGCGTCCGCACGTCGCGTGAGGCGATCGGTCGCACCGAGGATGTTCTCAACCGTACCGCTGAAGATGCGCGAAACATCGGAGCCAGCGTCGCCGACACGGTCGCCCGTAGCGCCGACGCTGCGGTGGACGTAACCCAGCGCGTGGCGGACCAGGGCCGGGAAGTAGTCTGGCTCGGCGTGCGCGCCGCCGCCGGGATGAATAGCCGGCTCGCCGACGCCAATTATGGCCGCGGCCATCGCGTCCTGGAATCCTCGGCCCGAACCCTGGACATCTACCGCCAGGCGGGCGAGAGCACTGCGGAGAACGTGCAGGCGCTGTTCGCGACCTACACGCAAATTGGCCGCGGCATTCAGCAAATGCAGCACGCTTATCTGGAGCTGCTGGACCGCGGCATGGAACGCGCCAAACACAAGCCGCAGGACTTGCTGCGCGTAAAGTCGCTGGAGGAATTCGCTGAGATCCAGCGCGACCTTTACCTCGACAGCGTGAACCACGCGCTCGAGGCGACATCAACGCTGTTGCAGATTGCCGGTCGCGTCGCCCAGGACGCGATCCGTCCTTTGCAGAGCCGCACGCAGCTCGCGCGGGTCTAAGGAGAGAGCGAAGGGGACATGCGCCGTGGCGCATGTCCCCCGCCCGGTCATTCCATCCCGGTCATCTGGCCGCGGATTGCCCCGCCCGGATGGTTGGTTGTGTGAATGTTCACGTACCACATACCCGACGTCAGTTGTTGCTGCTGCTCTGGAGAGAGCGTGACGGTCCCGTGCAAGGGGCTCGTCGGCTGCTTGCCCTTTTGGCTGAGCCAGACCTGGATGCCGGCGTTTTTGCCCACCGGAGCCGGGCCGTGGAAATGCGCCATCGTGGCGGAGCTGGCCAGGCCATGCCAACTCACGTCGTAGGTGAGTTGGTGGGTCTCGGTATTCAGGGTGGCACGGGCGGTGCCCTCGCCCTTGGAGTTAGTGGGCGGCACTTCGGCGCTACCGGTCAGTGTGGCCTGGTATTTGAGCGTGGCGGCGGACGCGGTTGCGGCGAAGCCGGCGGCGAATATGGCGACAAGAAGCGAGCGGCGGAACATGCGACCTCCTGTGGTGGCGGGGCTGGTTCGTCCAGCCTGGCTTGGGATCGCGATGCTCGTAGGCCAGTTCCGGTCCCGCGTCACCCTCCCGCGCCTCCGTCAACTGCCTCGGGTTGACCCGCGCCCAGCCCGATAGCCTCCATCAGTTCGGCCCATTCCCGTTTGGAAAGCCCGCTCGCCGGCTGGTCCGTCGCCTCCCCCGCCAAGATCCGCCGCACCACGGCGAGCATTGGCGCCGAAAGAGTCACCGCCCCTAGTCGATAGTCCAGGAACGCCTGATGGGCGACCGGCACCCACGCGCGCACGGTCTCTAGCATCGCCTCGGCATAGGCGCGGATCTCGTATTGGGCGTGCGGATCGGCGCGCAGCGACAGGAAGTGCAGCAGGTTGTGCAGATCGGTTTTCCAGTACCACTGGGTATAGGTGTTCAGGGTCAAGTTCACCCGCGCCAGTTCGCGCGCCAACCCTTGCCGCGTCGGGTCGAGCTTTTCTCCCTGGTCGTCCTCGTTCAGCATCACCGCGTAGTGGTCGTGACAGCGCGCGGCATCGTCGCGCAGCAGCGCCAGCACCTCCGCGGCCTCTACCCCCGCGAGCGTCGCCCCCCTACCCTGCCGGTTGCTTGCCGACTGAGCGGCCAGATGCTCGGGGGCGGGAATGTAGAATTCGCGATCCAGAACGGAATAGCGCGCGGAATACTCGTTCACGTTCGCCGTGCGATGGCGGATCCATTGCCGGGCGACGAAGATCGGCAGCTTCACGTGGTATTTGATCTCGCACATCTCGAACGGGGTGGAATGCCGGTGACGCATCAGATAGCGGATCAGCCCGGCATCCTCGGACACGCGCCGCGTCCCCCGCCCATAGGAGACCCGCGCCGCTTGCACGATCGCCGCATCGTCGCCCATGTAGTCGATCACTCGGATGAAGCCGTGATCGAGCACCGGTATTGGCTCGGCCAGCAAAGCCTCCAGCGCCGGAACAGTCGGGCGGAGCGTGTTGGCGGGGCGGCTCCGGGCCGCTTCGATTTGCTGCCTCTGCGTGTCGTTGAGCGACATGAACGACTCCACTTCCGTCACCGGACTGCCTATATTCGCCTTGCCGGCTTGCCGGCTACGGCGATAAACGGTGTGTGGAATAAGCGTAGTGGACCCGGGGGCAGTGCCCGGCGCCTCCACCTTCTAGGGGGGCGAAACAGGCTCGACACGCGCGGTAAAGACCCATCTTTCGCTCGGCATGGTTCCGCCGTTATCGGGCCATATCACAAGTGCCAATGACAACGACATGGCGCTCGCTGCCGCTGCATAAGCGGTAAGCGCGGTTCGGGGGGCACCGGGCAACAGAAGCCCCCCACTGAATTCGTCGCGGCGCTGGCACCCGCTCTTTGGCCCCTGTATTAATCGTGAGATGACGGACGAACAGCAACCGACGGTCGAAAGCCTCCTCCCGTATGAGGAATGGACCGAGGCGGCCATGCGCCAAGTCGTGGTCCGGGCCCTGGCGCACGTCTCCACTCACGGTCTGCCGGGCGAGCATCATTTCTACATCACCTTCCGCACCGATCATCCTGGCGTCGTCATACCGCCCCGGCTGCGCGCCCAGTACCCGCAGGAAATGACTATCGTCCTGCAACACCAATTCTGGGATCTCAAAACCGACGAGGAGGCGGGCTTAATCAGCGTTGGTCTCTCGTTCGGCGGCGTCGCATCGACGCTGGTGATCCCCCTCGGCGCCCTGGTCGCCTTCGCCGACCCGCATGTGCGCTACGGAATGCGCTTCCGCCCCGAGCAGGTCGAGCCGGCGACTGAACAGCCGGCGTCGAACGAGGAGCCGCCGCCGGATGGGCAAGAGCCTGCGCCGCAGGTGGTTAGCCTGGAAGCGTTCCGCCGCAAGCCCCCGTCGCGGAGCTGAGGGTCCAGAACAGCCAGGAGCCCTCCATTATCGCCCCGATCCAGCGGCCATGCGGTTTTTCGCCTATGCGCCATGTTTCCGCTCGGCCCCGATCAGACTGGGCAAGGGGGCGGTCTGGCCGATCGAGGTCGAGCAGAGTCCAGCGTTCATCGTAATCGACGACCATGCAACGACTTCTAACGAGGGGCTTGAGTGATGCGCTTCACCGTCGATCGGATCGACCACATCGTGCTGAACGTGGCGGACGTGGAGATCACCGCCGCCTGGTACCAGCGCGTGCTTGGCATGGAACGCGAGGAGTTCGGTCCCGCCCGGCGCACCGCGCTGAAGTTCGGTGGCCAGAAGATCAATGTCCGCCCGGCGGAGGCCGATCCCGGCACGTGGCCAACAGGGGTGAACGACGGTCCAGGTTCGGCTGATCTCTGCTTCGTCGCCGCGGTCGGGCCGGAGGACGTCATCGCGCATCTGCACGATTGCCGCGTGGCGGTGCTGGAGGGGCCGGTGCAGCGGACCGGGGCGCTCGGGGCGATGCGTTCGGTCTATTGCCGCGACCCGGACGGCAACCTGATCGAGATCGCCTCCTATCTGCCGCGCTAAGTATCTGTCCCCCCTCCCCCACGGGTCCAGCCGGAGGCTGGCCCGTGGGCAAGCCTTGCGGGAGGGGGCCGGGCGGAGGGGTCAAGCACGATATGTGGGCTGGCTCGCCTTCGCTGGCTTTCTCGGGCTCGTGCCGCTGGCCAATTGGATGATCGGCCATATCGGCACCGTTTGCCCGCTCGGCGGCCCGTGTCTGGTTCCGGTGGCGCCGGGTCTGCTCGCGCCGTCGGGCGTGGTGACGGTCGGCGCGGCGCTGGTGCTGCGCGACGTGGTCCAGCGATGCCTCGGCGTTCTCTGCGGACTGGCGGCGATCATCGCGGGCACCCTGCTCTCGGTGCTGGTCGCGCCGGGAGCGCTCGTGCTCGCTTCGGGGGTCGCGTTCCTATTGAGCGAGCTGGCCGATTTCGCCGTCTATACGCCCCTGCAACGCCGGCGGCTGCTGCTCGCGGTTCTCGCCTCGGCCTGCGTGGGGCTGACGGTGGACTCGATCGCCTTCCTGGCACTCGCTTTTGGCAGCCTGCATTTCCTGGCCGGTCAGATCGTCGGCAAGCTGTGGGCCGTGCTGGTGAGCACGCCGTTTATCCGCCTGTTGCGCCGGATCGCTCCGACCCCGGCATGAGGAGTCAGGCGCCGCGACGCGATTCGCCCATCCGCCAGGGCGCGCGGGACGAAGCGCCGAGCAGCCGCTGCGTCATGCTGACCGCCCCGGCGCCCGCCACCAGCAGTGCCACAGACCAGCAGAACCGCGACTGATAACCCCCGAGTGCGGTCAGGCCGATGAACAGCACCGTCACCCCGATCATGCCACTGCCGCGACCACGCTGGGAGGCGATGATCCCGAGCACCAGGAACACGGCGAACAGGGCAATAGCGGCCGCCCGCACCAGGTCGAACGCCTGCACGGTGATGAAGCCGACCCAGCCCGCGAGCGCCCATTGCAGGCGGTCGATCACGGCAATGGTCGCGTTGATGAAATGCGCGGGCCCGCTCAAATAGAGCAAGGCCGCGAGCAGGATACCGCCCAGCCAAACCAGCGCGATGGTGTTCCGTTGCACGAGGCCCTCGGTCCTTGATCGATTTGCGAGCGAATGTGGGCTCGCGGTAGGCGTGATGCCAGGGGTGGGACATGGGCTCACTTCATCTGGCTCGCTCCCGCCTGGGCGATCTGCCCGTCCTGGGCCGCCGTGCCGCCGCTGACCCCGATCGCGCCGATCACCTTACCCTCCGCCATTAGCGGGATACCGCCTTCTATGGGCAAGGCTCCGGGGAGCCGCAGGAGCGCGGTTCTGCCTTTCGCGACCGCGTCCTCGAACACCTTGGTCGGGCGCTTGTAGAGGACAGCGGAGCGGGCCTTCGCGATCGCCGTCGCGATGCTGCCGCGCTGCGTCTCATCGATTGTCTCCAGATAGACGACGTATCCGCCGTCATCGACGATCGCGATGCAATCCGTGAGCTTGTCCTTCGTTGCCGCGGCCTCGGCGCCCGCAGCGATCCGCTTCGCTTCGGCGAGCGACAACGCCTTCTTCTCAATGAGCTGAGCGGATGCCGTGCCGGCCACCAAGGTGATCATTAACGCCGCCGAAACAGCGGCGGCGAGCGGCCTTCGAGCCATGGTGTTCCTCCCTTTTTTGGACGGTTATAGCCCGACCATGAACCGCCGCGCGTGCCATGCCAAGCCTGGGCCGAACTGGTGCGTCCGTCGCCGCTCCCCACATCGCCGGCATGGGTGTCGCCGAGTTCGATTTCGACCTCCCCCCGGAGCTGATCGCCCAGCATCCGGCGAGGCCGCGCGACGCGGCCCGGCTGCTGGTCGTGGGCGAGCCGCCGCGGGATCACATGGTGCGCGACCTGCCCGGACTGCTGCGGCCCGGCGACGTCATGGTCTGCAACGATACGCGCGTCATCCCGGCCCAACTCTCGGCCAGGCGCGGGACGGCGCGAATCGGCATCACGCTGGACCGCCTCCTGCCCGATGGCACGTGGCACGTGCTCGCCCGTAACGCGCGCCGGCTGCGCGCCGGCGACCGGCTCGACTTCGACGGCGCCACGGAACTGACCGCGATCGTCCAGGCGCGTGACCCCGACGGCGGTGTGGCGCTCGCGTTCAACCTCGCCGGCACGGCTTTCGCCGCCGCGCTGAACCGCGCGGGCGCTCTGGCACTGCCGCCCTACATAGGCCGCCCCGCTGGCCCGCTGCCGGAGGACGCGCGAGACTACCAGACCATCTTCGCCCGTCGGCCCGGCGCGGTCGCGGCGCCGACCGCCGGGCTGCACTTCACTCCGGCCCTGCTCGCCGCCCTCGATGCACGCAAGGTCCGCAGGGTCGCGGTCACGCTGCATGTGGGAGCCGGCACCTTCCTGCCTGTCCGCACGGAGGATGTTACGGCGCACCGCCTGCACGCCGAGCACGGCCAGATCGACGCGCAGGCCGCCGCGGCGATCAATGCAACGCGGCGCTCGGGCGGGCGGGTGGTCGCGATCGGCACCACCTCGCTGCGTCTGCTGGAGAGCGCTGCCCAGCCCGACGGCACGATCCAACCGTTCGCGGGCGAGACCGAGCTGTTCATCCTGCCGGGCTATCGCTTCCGCGCGGTCGATCTGCTGTTGACCAACTTCCACCTGCCGCGCTCGACGCTGTTCATGCTGGCCTGCGCCTTCGCCGGCACCGCCCGGATGCACGCCTCCTATGCCCATGCCATCGCCAGCGGCTATCGCTTCTACTCCTACGGCGATGCCACTTTTCTGAGCCGCGCATGAAGTTCCGCTACGAGACGCGAGCCACCGACGGCGCCGCCCGCGCCGGCCTGCTTGAAACCGCGCATGGCGTCGTGGAAACGCCCGCCTTCATGCCCGTGGGCACCGCCGGAACGGTGAAGGCCATGACCGCCGACGCGGTACGCGAAACCGGCGCACGGATCGTGCTCGGCAACACGTATCACCTGATGCTCCGCCCCGGGGCCGAGCGCGTCGCCGCCCTCGGCGGGCTACACCGAATGATGGACTGGCCCGGCCCGATCCTGACTGATTCGGGCGGCTTCCAGGTCATGTCGCTCGCCAAGCTGCGCAAGCTCGACGCGGACGGCGTCACCTTCCAGTCGCATATCGACGGCTCGACCCATCGCATCACCCCGGCGCGCGCGATCGAAATCCAGCACCAGCTCGACACAACGATCAGCATGGTGCTGGACGAATGCACGCCCTTCCCCGCGACCAAGACCGATGTCGCCGCCTCGATGCAGCTCTCGCTGCGCTGGGCCGCACGCTCGAAGGACGCCTTCATGCCCCGACCCGGCTACGGGCTGTTCGGCATCGCGCAAGGCGGCGTGCATCCCGACCTACGCGCCGCCTCCGCCGCCGGCATGATCGGGATCGGCTTCGATGGCTACGCCATCGGCGGGCTCGCCGTCGGCGAGGGCCAAACCGCGATGTTCGCCGTGCTCGACGCCACCGTGCCGCTACTGCCCCCCGACCAGCCGCGGTACCTGATGGGGGTTGGCTCGCCGGACGACATCGTTGGCGCGGTCGCGCGCGGGATCGACCTATTCGACTGCGTGCTGCCCACGCGCTCCGGTCGGATGGCCCGCGCCTACACGGCGCGCGGCGTGCTGAACCTGCGCAACGCCCGCTTCGCCGACGATCCGGCCCAGCTCGACCCGGCCTGCCGCTGCCCCGGCTGCGCCCGGCACGCCCGCGCCTATTTGCACCATTTGTTCAAGGCCGACGAGATGCTGGGGCCAATGCTCCTGACCTGGCACAATCTCACCTACTATCAGGATCTGATGCGCGGTTTGCGTGACGCGATCCGGGCCGGGCGGCTCGCCGCCCACGCCGCCGAGCTGCGCGCAGATTGGGCCGCCGCCGAGGAGCCGACATGACCGCTCAGGACTACCCCCGCCTTACCCAGCTCGGCCGCTCGACGCCACTACCGTCCTCGCCCGAACAGGCGAAGCTGGAGCGCGTGCCCAACCCGGCGCCCGGCAAGCCGTTCGTGACACGGTTCACCTGCCCCGAGTTCACCTCGCTCTGCCCGCTGACCGGCCAGCCGGACTTCGCGCACATAGTCATCGACATCATCGCCCGCGACTGGATCGTGGAGAGCAAGTCGCTGAAGCTGTTCCTGCACAGCTTCCGCAACCACGGCGCCTTTCACGAGGCCTGCACCATTCAGATCGCCGAGCGCCTGACCGGCCTGCTTGATCCGGTTTGGCTGCGCATCGGCGCCTATTGGTACCCGCGCGGTGGAATCCCGATCGACGTGTTCTGGCACACTGGTCCGCCCCCCGAAGGCGCCTGGGTGCCGCCGCAGGAGGTGCCCCCGTATCGTGGCCGGGGATGATGCATTCCGCCGCCGTGACGCCTAGATTGGCGGTCAGGGTGCGCCCGAGAGGATTGCCATGAACGTCGTCCTGCGCCGTCCTAGTATGTCGGTCGAGGAGTTCCTGGGCTGGGAGAACCACCAGGAGTATCGCTGGGAGTTCGACGGCTTCGAGCCTTGCGCGATGGTAGGCGGGACGGTCGCGCACAACCTCATCGTCGGCAATCTATCTTCCGCGCTACGCGATCGGCTGCGCGGGCGTTGTCGCGTGTTCGCCGAGAACCTGAAGCTGAGGCTTGCGCACACGGTCCGTTACCCGGATGTGATGGTGGTCTGCTCGCCCGTTCCCAATGCCGCCACCGAGATCACCGATCCGGTGGTCGTGTTCGAAATCCTGAGCTCCAGCACGCTCCGGACAGACCGGATCGAGAAGAACCGCGAATACGAGGCAGCACCGAGCGTCCTCCGTTACGTCCTGCTGGAGCAGGACGCCATCGCAGCCGAAATCTATGAACGCGATGGCAACCGCTGGGTCCGCTCCACCCTGACCGCTGACGGCGTGCTTTCGATGCCCGAGATTGGCGTCGAGATGCCGCTAGCTGAAGCTTATGCGGATCTGGAGTTGGACTCCGCGGCCGAAGGGTGACGTTCGAAAGGGTCGGCCGGAGGTCGCCCTTGCGGCGCACCTGATGTAATATGCCCTAACATGACGTGGTCGAATCGCGCCGCGCGGCGCGGCTACCATCACGGCAACCTGCGCGAGGCGCTGATCGACGCCACGCTGGCGCTGATTGCCGAAAAGGGGCCAGCCGGCTTCACCATCGCTGAGGCGGCGCGGCTGGCTGGCGTCAGCCCCGCCGCACCTTATCGCCACTTCCGCGACTCCGAGGCGCTGCTGGCTGAAGTGGCGTTGCGGGGGTTCAACCGACTGGCTGACTCACTGGCCGCCGCCTGGAACGATGGCCGGCCCAATCCGTCCGCCGCGTTCGAGGCGCTTGGCCGCGCCTATCTTGGCTTCGCCCGCACCGAGCCGGCCTACTACGCGGCTATGTTCGAGACCGGGATCGCCAGCGATGCCTATCCGCTGCTTGCCGCCGCGGCCGATCGGGCATTCGGCCCGCTACGTCATGCCGCCGAACACCTGACCGCGCAACTGCCCAAGCCGAGCCGTCCCCCGGCGCTGATGGTGGCACTGCATGTCTGGGCGCTGTCGCACGGCATCGCCGCGCTGTTCTGTCGGCCGGACCGGACGCGCAGAACATTGCCGATGGCGCCGGAGGAATTGCTGGAAGCCGGCGTGCTGATCTACTTGCGGGGCCTTGGGCTGGCGGGCGGCGCGCCGCCGGACAACGAACCGTGATCGCATGCTGTCCGCCTTGACCGGGCGCCAGGACACGCCCATAAGTAAATGTGTCTTACATTCACATGGTGAGGCATATGACGAACACGGCAACTCACGAACCCTACGGAATGCCGGTTTGGGGGCCTGGGCCGGGCGGAGGCGGCCCGGGATGGATCGGCGAGGCGTTGGAGCGCCTGCCGTTCGGCGGCAGGCCGCTCTGGATAGCGATCATGATCCTTGGCTTCATCGCTTGGTGGCCGATCGGACTCGCTGTCCTGTTGTTCTTGATCGGGAGTGGACGCATGGGGTGCAAAGGTTATCGCCGGCATGGCGCCCGAAGGGAAGGCCAGGCGAACGGATGGAGTGAGCGTGGGTCGGGCTGGTCGGGTCCGCGGTCCGGATGGCGGAGCTTCTGTGGGGAGGAGCGCACCGCGCCTTCGAGCGGCAATCGCGCTTTCGATCAGTACCGCACCGACACACTGCGTCGGCTTGAAGACGAGCAGCGCGAGTTCGCGGCGTTTCTCGATCGTCTGCGTTTTGCCAAGGACAAGGCCGAGTTCGACGAGTTCATGAACGAGCGGCGCCAGCGCCCGGAACCCCCGGCCGAGACGCCGCCGACCTAATGTGCAGTACGACCCTTGCGTTAATAGGGGTAGGGAGAGCCGGTCATCCCGTCTCCCCCTCCCTGCTGCCGTTACCCGGTTTCCCTGGGGCGCCTCTCGCTGTCGAGATGCGCAATCAGGGCGGCCGGGTAGCGGTCGCCGGAGGCCGCCCCTTTCGGCACCGCGCGCCCGATCGCCGCGAGGTCGTCGGGGCCTAGGGCAACGGACACCGCGCCCAGCGCCTCGCTCAGACGCTCGCGCCGGCGCGCGCCGACCAGGGGGACGATATCGGTTCCCTGTGCCGCCACCCAAGCGATGGCCACTTGCGCGACCTCACACCCTTCGCGTCGACAACGGCGCGGAGCGCCTCGACCAGGGCCAGGTTGCGCTCGACGTTGCCGGCCTGGAACCGGGGGCTAAACGCGCGGAAGTCGCCTGCTTGCGCCCGCTCCGGCGACCAGTGACCGCTGATCAGGCCGCGCGACAACACGCCATAAGCGGTGACACCGATGCCCAACTCCCGGCAGGCCGGCAAGATCGCATCCTCGATCCCGCGCGAGACCAGCGAATACTCTATATCTGCAGGTCGCATATCGGGTGAACGGCGGCGGCGCGCCGAATGGTCTCCGGCCCGACCTCCGAGAGCCCGACGTAGCGGACGTAACCCGCCCGCACCAAGTCGACGATCGCGCCCACGGTCTCCTCGATCGGGACTTGCAAGTCGAGTCGCGCGGGGCGGTAGATGTCGATGTGGTCCAGCCCCAGGCGCTGGAGCGAGTAGGCGACGAAGTTCTTCACCGCCTCCGGCCTCGCGTCGTAGCCAATCCATCCGCCGCCCGGGTCGCGGAGCGCGCCGAACTTCACGCTGACGATCGCGCGGTCCCGGTTCTGGCCGCGCAGGGCCTCGCCGATTAGCAACTCGTTGTGGCCCATGCCGTAGAAGTCGCCGGTGTCGAGCAAAGTGATCCCGGCTTCCAGGGCGGCGTGGATCGTGGCCAGGCTCTCGGCCCGGTCAGCAGGGCCGTAGAAGTCCGACATGCCCATGCAGCCCAGGCCCAGCATGGCTACTTTTGGACCCGTGGTACCCAGTCGCCTCTGTTCCAAGTTGATCTCCAGATCAGGTTTCCCGCGTTACCGCTGGGAACACCTCCTCGGCCAATATCTGCATCTGTTCGTAGGCGAGGCTGTTCGGCATCCCCGGCCAGTGGACGCCGACGCAGAAATAATTGCACCCGAACCGGCGCCTGATGCCGACGATCTGCTCGGCGATTTCGGCCGGTGAGCCGAACAGGAAGCGGTCCCGTACCAGCGCGTCAAAGCCGCCGCCGAAATCGTCACCGGCCGGCATCGCCTTGTCCTGGCCCCATTCGGCATAGGCTTGATACTTTGCCTCCAGGAACGGCCGCGCGCGGCGGATGGCTTCCGCGCGCGAGCCCGCGACGAATACCTCGCGCATGATCGGAAACTCGGCCGGGAACGGCTTGCCGCACGCGTCCAGCGCGCGTTTGTAGAGATCAAGCTGCCGCTCGACGGTCGCCAGCGTGTTGTGCGGGTTGATGTACCATGCGTCAGCCACGCGGGCGGCCCGTGCGATCGCCTTGTCCGCGTTGGCGCCGATCCAGACCGGCGGCATCGGCTTCTGAATCGGCTTGACCGTGCAATTCGCCCCATCCAACTCGAAATGCGAGCCGGTCATGGTGACGAAGTCCTCGGTCCAGAGACGCCGGATCGCCGCCAGATTTTCCTCGAACCGGCGGACCGCATCCTTGTGCGTGGTGCCGAACGCCTTGAACTCTACCTCCCGGTAGCCGAGCCCCAGGCCGAGCACCAGCTTGCCGTCGCACATGATGTCGAGCGTCGCCAACTGCTCGGCGAGATCGAGCGGCTTGTGCAGCGGCAGCAAGACAACCCCACACACCAGCCGCAGCCTGGGCGCGATCGCCGCCACCTGCGCCAGATAAGGCACCTGCTGAAGCATCTGGAACGGATGCGAGCTGTAATGCGAGCCTTTCACCACCGAATCGTAGCCCAGCGACTCGGCAAGCCGCGCGGTTTCCAGATCCTCCCCGGCCCGCACCCGCATGTCGTCGCCCTGCGGATACTGACCACGGACCATCACGCCGAACTTCATGACGCTCCCTCGTTCACCGCGTCCCCAGCTCCTCGCCGGCCAGTCGCTCAGCGAGCCGCGCCATCTCCGTGTGATCCGCGGCACCCCCGAACATCGCCACCGAAGCGGCCACCATCTCCCTGCAGAGCGCCGAAAGCGGCGCGGGGGTCGAAGTCTCGCGCCCCACCTGCAGCGCGATCGACAAGTCCTTGAGCAGCAACTCCAGCGTGAACCCCGCATCGAAACTGCGCGAGAGCACGAATTGCTTGAACTTCTTCTGCGTCGAGTTGTTCATCCCAGTCGCGGCGTTCAGCACATCGACCATCACCTCGGGGTCGAGCCCAAATCTCTGGCCGATCAGCAGCGCCTCGATGCCGATCAGGAACCCGCCGGTGGAAACCAGGTTGTTCAATGACTTCATCGCCTGGCCCGACCCAACGGCGCCGGTGCGCAGCACCGTGCTGCCCATCGCCGAGAGCATCGGCTCCACGCGGTCGATCACCGCCGGATCGCCGCCCGCCATGATCGCGAGCTGCCCGGTCCGTGCCCGCGGCACTCCGCCGGACACGGGCGCGTCGATCATCCGCCCGCCCAGCGCGGCGACCTGTTCAGCCAGCTCCTGCGTTACCGTGGGCACGCCGGAACTCATCTCGACCACCACCGTGTCCGGCCGCATCCCCGCCAGCACGTTGTCGTCGCCCCCGGCCAGCACCCGGCGCACGATCGCGCTGGTCGGCAGCATGGTCACGACCACGTCGGACCGCGCCGCCATCCCGCGCAGGCTGTCGGGCGCCTCGCCGCCCACTTGCTGGACGAAGTTGTCCGCCACTTCGCGCCTTGCATCGTTGGCCAAGACCGGAAAGCCCGCGCGCACCAGGCAGGCCGCCATCGGCCAGCCCATGCTGCCGACGCCCACGAAGCCAACCGTCGGACGTGGCTCGGGCTGGTTCGCCATTATTCGGCGGCCTTGGATGCGCCGTCCGCGTCCTTGAACACCTCGGTCGCGATCTTGAACGCCTCCAGACAGGCGGGAATGCCGCAATAAGCCCCGGTTTGCAGCAGGATCTCCTTGATCTCGTCGCGCGTCACGCCGTTGGTCAGCGCGGCGCGCAGATGCAGCCTCAGCTCGGCGCCGCGGTTGAGCGCCACCAGCATGGCGATGTTGACGATGCTGCGCGTCTTGCGCGGCAGGCCCGGCCGAGTCCAGATCGCGCCCCAGGCGACCTCGGTGGTGAGCTGCTGGAACGCGGCGTTGAAGTCATCGGCCCGCGCGATTGAGCCATCGACATACTCGGCGCCAAGCACCTCGCGCCGCACCGCCAGGCCCTTCTTGAACAGCTCGCTTTGGTATTCGGGACGGTTCGGAATCTCGGCCATCTCTGCCTCCCCACAGCTCCGCCAATGACGCTAGAGTTTGCTTGAGGGACCGGCAAGGTTCGGCTTGCCGCGCGCAACGGCATCTGTTTTCTGTCCGCCATGCGCTCCCTGCTCCGGGCCGTCCGGTGGCTGCTGGCCGGTCTCGGCAGCCTTATCCTGCTCGCCGCGATCGGCCTAGGCGGCCTGTTCTGGCTCAGCCTGCCCCCGCGCGACCAGCACCTCTCGGTCCCCGGTCTGTCCGCCCCGGTCGATGTCGCCTTCGATGCCGACGGCATCCCGCGCATCCGCGCCGCCAACCGGCTCGATGCGGCCGCCGCGCTCGGCTACGTCCATGCCCGCGATCGCATGTTCCAGATGGAGCTGATGCGCCGCGCCGCGTCCGGCCGGTTATCCGAGCTGTTCGGCGCCCGCGCGCTGCCGTTCGACCGCGAGATGCGGACCCTGGGTCTGGCCCGGCGAGCGACCGAGGACTACGCCGCGCTGCTCCCGGACGGCCGCTCGCTCCTAGAGGCGTACGCGCGCGGCGTGAATGCCTGGACCACGCGGCGCGGCCGGTTCAGCGCGCCCGAGTTCATATTCCTCGGGCCGCCCGAACCCTGGCAGGCAGCGCAAAGCCTGCTCTGGGGCAAGACCATGGGGCTGTGGCTCTCGATGAACTGGCGCACCGAGCTGGCCCGCTGGCGCCTCGCCGGACACATGTCGCGCGCGGCGATCGAGGCACTCTGGCCCGCGCAGCACGAGGCCGGCCGACCGGACGCGCTGGCCAGCACCGCCATGCACGCGACCGAGGAGGCGATCCGCTTCGCGGCCAGGATGCCGGTCGGTTCCTCCGCGCCGCTGCCGTTGGCCGCTTTTCCCGCCCCGTTCACCCAGCCCGACCGAGCGTCGAATGAATGGGCGTTGGACGGGCGTCACACCGCGACCGGCGCGCCGCTGCTCGCCGGCGACCCGCATCTCGGCTTCGGATTCCCCGCGATCTGGTATCTGGCACGGATCGAGATCCCAAACTCGGTCTTGGCCGGCGCCACCTCGCCCGGCGTGCCGCTGATGGTGCTCGGCCATAACCGCCATATCGCCTGGACCTTCACGACCACCGGCGCCGACGTGCAGGACATTTTCGTTGAAACCCCGGTCGGAACCGACGCCTATCAGACCCCGGACGGGCCGAAGCCCTTCACCGTGCGCCAAGAGCACATCCATGTGCGCGGCCAGCCCGACGAGGTGCTCGACGTCCGCGAGACCCGGCACGGGCCGGTGATCAGCGACTTGTTCGACCCCAAGGGTGCGGTGCTCGCCGTCTCAATGGCCAACCTGCAACCCGGAGACAGCGCGGCCGAGGGGCTGTTCGCGCTGAACCGGGCGCGCACGGTGGACGAGGCCGGCAAGGCCGCCGCCATGATTACCTCTCCGGTGCAGAATCTGCTGGTGGCCGACGCCACGAAGATCGCGCTGTTCGTCACTGGCCGGGTGCCGATCCGCAAGGCGGGCGACGGTTCGATGCCCGTGCCCGGAGCTGACGGCGCGTATGACTGGGTCGGCTGGGCCGCGGGCAATCAAATGCCACATTACGTCGCGCCCGACAGCGGCGAACTCGTCAACGCCAACGAGTGGGTCGCACCGCGGGAGTTTCCGGTCTTCCTCGGCCGGGACGCCTTTTCGGACTGGCGCGCGCGGCGCATCCGCGAGCTGCTCGCCGGCCCCGAGAAGCGCACCGTCGAGGACTTCGTGCGAATGCAGGCCGATGTCACTAGCCTGCTCGCCCGTCAGGTGCTGCCGGCACTGCTCGCCATCCCGGCGCCGCCTGGCATCGCCGGCCGTGCCCGCGCACTGCTCGCGGGCTGGGACGGCACGATGGCGCTCGACCGGCCCCAGCCGCTGATCTTCGAGGCCTGGATGGGCAAGCTCTACATCGCGCTCATGGACAAGAACGGAGTGTCGCGCCGTGGGGCGGGCGCCGTCGCCCCGTTCTCGGAATTCCTGCCGGCCGCGCTGCTGCCCGGCGGCGCGCATTGGTGCGGCGGCGACTGCGTGGCGATGCTGAGCACGGCACTCGTCCAGGCGGTGGACGAGCTGAGCGCGCGCTTCGGCCCAGACCCGGCCGCCTGGACCTGGGGGGCCGCGCATCGGGCCGTGTTCGCCCACCCGATCCTGGGCACCATTCCGCTGCTCGGGCCACTGACCCGCATCAGCATCCCGGTGCCGGGCAGCGACACCACGGTCTTTGCCGAGGGCAACCTCGCGGGCGACTTCACCGCGGTCCATGGGCCGGAGTTCCGCGGCGTCTATGACCTGGCGGACCTCGACCGCAGCCGGTTCGTGATCACGCCAGGCCAGTCGGGCAACCTGCTAAGCCCACTCAGCCGCAACTTTCTCCACCGCTGGCGCGACGGCGAAACGGTCACGCTCGGACCGGAGTCCGCAACTATCACGGCGCACATCACGCTGTCGCCGTGAGGCGCTTCGGCATTGACCCGGCGCCGCGCGTCCGGGAACATGCGTGGCGGATGCAGGACATGACGTATAAGTCGCCGCGACGACCACAGTTCTTCTACACCACCGCCCCGCTGCCCTGCCCGTATGTCTCGGGCCGGACGGAGCGGAAGGTGGTCACCGAGATCACCGGCCCGGACGCGGAGTCGCTCCACGACCGGCTGTCCCGCGCCGGGTTCCGGCGCAGCCACAACATCGCCTACGCGCCGGTCTGCCCGGCCTGCCAATCTTGCGTGCCGATCCGCATTCCCGTGGCTGTCTTTCAGCCCGACCGCACGCTGCGCAGGATCATGCGCGCCAACGCGTTGCTGGAAGGCTTCGAGGTGCCCCCCCGCGCCACCGCCGAGCAGTTCCAGCTCTTCCAGCGCTACCAGCAGGCCCGCCACGGCGAGGGCGACATGGCGACGATGAGCTTCTACGACTACCGCGCCATGGTCGAAGATACGCCGATCGAGACCTTCATGGTGGAATTCCGCGACCCCGACGACCGGCTTCTGGGTGCTTGCCTCGCCGACCGGCTGAGCGACGGATTTTCCGCGGTTTACAGCTTCTTCGTGCCCGAGATGGACCGACGCTCGCTCGGAACCTACACCATCATCTGGCTGCTGGAGCGCGCGAAGGCGCTTGAGTTGCCGTATGTCTATCTCGGCTACTGGGTGCCGGAGAGCCGCAAAATGGCATACAAGTCGCGCTTCCGGCCGAGCGAGATCCTGGTCAGCGGCACCTGGCGGGTGCTGACCGAGGCCGAAATCGCCGAGCCCGCCGATGCCGCGCACCACCTGGTGCCGGAGTCGGCCACCTGACGGGCGAGCCCGAGCCCGACTGGCTGGTCTGGGCGCGGGAGATCCAGGCCCACGCCCAAACCGGGCTGGCGTTCACCAAAGACCCCTACGATGCCGACCGGTTTCGCTCCCTGCGCGCGCTGGCCACGCGCATTCTGGCGCATCACACCAACACCGACGCGGCGCGGATCGAGGCACTGTTCGTGGGTGAAGAAGGCTACGCCACCCCCAAGCTCGACGTGCGCGGGGCCGTGTTCGACCAGTCGGGCCGTATCCTGATGGTGCGCGAAACGGTGGACGCCGGGAGCTGGACGCTGCCCGGCGGCTGGGCCGACGTGAACCAGACGCCGGCCGAGAGCGTCGCGCGCGAGGTGGCCGAGGAGTCCGGCTATTGCGCCCGGATCTGCAAGCTCGCGGCGGTCTGGGACCGCGCGCGCCAGGGCCATCCGCCCGGCCCGTTCTCGATCTGCAAGCTGTTCTTCATCTGCGCGCTGGAGGGCGGCTCCGCGCGAACGAGCCTGGAGACCAGCGAGACCGGCTGGTTCGCCGAGGATGCGATCCCGTCCGACCTGTCGCTCGGGCGGGTGCTGCCGCACCAGATCGCACGCATGTTCGCCCATTGGCGTGCGCCAGACCTGCCGACCGAGTTCGACTAATCGCGATGCCGCGTCACACCAACGCCCTAGCTCCGACCTCTCATTGGCATTCGCCGAGGGTGGCGGAATGAAGGGTGGCAGTCATCATTGACACTCGTTGGTATCAGGCGCCGACCACGGGGAAGCTGCACTTCGGATTGAGCGGGTGCAGCGCGTCGCTCGCTGGCGTAATAGTAACTAAATCAAATAGATCCCAGCCCGATTGCGAGGGCTTCTTCACCCGCCACAAATACGCCGGGAACTCGCCGCGCCCGTCCGAGCGGATGCGGCCTTTGCCGAACGCATCGTCGTCGGTCGGGATGCCCTTCATGTGCGCCACCGTCTCCCGCCCGCTCTTTTTCGCATCGGGCGCGCCCATCGCGGCGACCGTCTTCAGGTAGTGGAGTGTCATCGAGTAATTGCTGGCGTGCGCCATGTTGGGGTAGGCGTGGTTCACCATTTTCGGCAGCACGCGCTTGGTGAAGGCGCGGGTGCGGTCGTTATAGTCCCAGTAAAACGAGGTCGTAACATTCAGCCCCGCGGCCAGAGCCGGGCCAAGCGCGTGGACATCGGTGATGAAGATCAGCAGCGGCGCGATCTTCATCGACTGGTTCAGACCGAACTCATGGGCCTGCTTGATGCTGTTGATCGTGTCGGCTCCGGCATTGGCGAGTCCGAGTACTTGCGCCCCGCTGGCCTGCGCCTGTTGTAGATAGGAGGAAAAGTCGGTGGTGTCCGGGAACGGGTAGCGCACCGCGCCCCTGACCGTGCCGCCCGCCTTCTTCACCACTGCGGCGGTCTGCTCCTCTAGCGTCTTGCCGAAGACATAGTCGGCAGTAATAAAATACCAGCTTTTACCGCCCGCTTTCACAATGGCCCCGCCCTGCGAGACCGCCATCATGTAGTTATCGAAGCTCCAGACGATGGTGTTGGGGCTGCACTGCCTGTCGGTCACGTCGGTCGACGCGGCTGACCCGTTCAGCATGATCTTGTTCTTCTGCTTGGCGATCTGGGCCACGGCGAGCGCCACCGAGGAGGTCGGCACATCGACGATCGCATCGACGCCCTGGTCGAACCATTGTCGCGCGATGGTGGAGGCGACGTCCGGCTTGTTCTGGTGATCGGCCTGGATCAGCTCGACACCGAATCCATGCGCGGGAGAATTGAATTCTGTGACCGCCTGACGCGTGCAGACCACGGAATTGGGGCCGGTTGTATCCCGATACGTGCCCGACAGGTCCGTGAGCACGCCAAGCTTGATCATGGGCTTGGCCTGCGCGCGGGCGCGCAGGACCGGGGCGGCAGAGAGGGCGGCGGCGGCGCCCATCATCCCGCGGCGTGTGATCTGCATGATGCCCATTCTCCCGGAGGGTCGGTGTCCGTCGCCGTACTGACCGCTCCGGCCGGGATCGTCAAGCCGGAGCAGCGGCCTAGCCGAACCGCCCGGAACGCGGGAATCCATTCGGCGGCATCCGCCCGGCCTGGCCGCGCTCACCCAGCCAATCGCGCAGATCGGTTTCGGTCCGCGTCCGCTCGCCCGCGCGCCAAGTGAGCCCATCGGCGAGCCGGAACACCTTGACGTCCGCCAGGCCGCCCTCCTTGTAGCGCTGCAAGATCACCCCTGCGCCGCGCGCCATTTCCGGTATCTGCTCCAGCGGAAAGACCAGCAGCTTGCGGTTCTCGCCCACCACGGCGACATGATCGCCCTCGGCGGGTACGCAAAGCGCCGCCTCCTCGCCGGGACGCAGGTTCAGGATCTGCCTGCCGGTGCGCTTCTCGGCCAGCAGCTCCTGCGCCGGCACCAGGAAGCCGCGGCCCGCCGATCCAGCCACCAGATAGCGCACGTCCTCGGCGGGCACGAACAGCGCTGTCACGTCGTCCTCGTTGCCGAGATCGGCGAGCAGGCGCACCGGCTGGCCGTCGCCGCGGCCGCGCGGCAGGTCGCCAGCCCTCAGCGTGTAGGCGCGCCCGTTGGTGGCGAACAGGCACACCCGGTCGGTCGTCTGGCACGGAACCAGCAGCTTCAGCCGGTCGCCTTCCTTGAAGCGCAGCTCGGCCGGATCGGCGACGCCGCCCTTGAGCGCCCTTATCCACCCCTTCTCCGACAGGATCACGGTGATCGGCTCGCGCTCGACGAAGGCGTCGGTCGCGACCTCGACCAGAGCGGGCGGGGCGCCCAGTTCGGTGCGCCGGTCTCCCAGCGCGCCCGCGCCGAACTTCGTCCGCGTCTCCTCCAGCTCGCCCGCGATCCGCTGCCAGCGCAGCCCCTCGTCGCCGAGCAGCGCCTGGATGTCCTTGCGCTCTCGAGACAAAGACTTGTGCTCCTTTTTGATCTCCATCTCCTCCAGCCGGCGCAGGCTGCGCAGCCGCATGTTGAGGATCGCCTCGGCCTGCGCGTCGCTCAGGCTGAAACGGTCCATCAGCCGCGGCTTCGGCTGGTCCTCCTCGCGAATGATCCGGATGACTTCATCGAGATTCAGATAAACCAGCAGATACCCGTCGAGCACCTCCAGCCGCCGCTTGATCGCGGCCAGGCGATGACGCGAGCGACGGACCAGAACCTCATGGCGGTGATCGAGCCAGGCGCGCAGCACGTCCACGAGGCCCATCACACGCGGTGTGCGCGTCGCGTCCAGCACGTTCATGTTGAGCGGGAAACGGCTCTCCAACGCCGTGGCGCGGAACAACGTCTCCATCAGCACCTCGGGTTCGACTCCCCGGGTCTTGGGTTCCAGCACCAATCGCACCTCGTCGGTGCTCTCGTCGCGCACGTCGCCCAGCAGCGGCAGCTTGCGCTCTTCCATGAGCTGCGCGATCTGCTCCACCAGCCGTGCCTTCTGGACCTGATACGGGATCTGGGAGACCACGACCTGCCAGGCGCCATACTTGCCGCGCTCGACCGACCATTTCGCGCGCACCCGAAACCCGCCGCGCCCGGTCTCGTAGGCCGCCTGGATCGCCGCCCGATCCTCGACCAGAACGCCGCCGGTCGGGAAGTCGGGGCCGGGCATCAGCGTCAGCAGATCGGCGGTGCTCGCCTCGGGGTGGCGGATCAGGTGGATCGCGGCGACGCACGCCTCGCCGGCGTTGTGCGGCGGGATGGAGGTCGCCATGCCGACCGCGATCCCGGCCGCGCCATTGGCCAGCAGGTTCGGGAACGCCCCCGGCAGCACGACCGGCTCGTGCTCCTCGCCATCGTAAGTCGGGCGCAGATCGACCGCGTCCTCGTCGATGCCCGCGAGCAACGCCTGGGCGACGGCGGTGAGCCGAGCCTCGGTGTACCGCATGGCGGCGGCGTTATCGCCATCGATATTGCCGAAATTGCCCTGGCCCTCGACCAGGGGATAGCGCACGGCGAAGTCCTGAGCGAGCCGCACGAGCGCGTCGTACACGGCCACGTCGCCGTGGGGGTGAAACTTGCCGATCACGTCGCCCACGACGCGGGCGCATTTCTTGAACCCGGCCGCCGGGTCGAGCCGCAGCAGGTGCATGGCGTAGATCAGCCGCCGGTGAACCGGCTTCAGCCCGTCGCGCACGTCGGGCAAAGATCGGGACATGATGGTAGACAGCGCGTAGGCGAGATACCGCTCCGAGAGCGCGTCGGTCAGGCGCGTATCCTCGACGCGGCCGATGTCATCCGGCATGAGTTGATTCCCTAGCCGCGAGGGCGGCGAGACGGTCGTAGAGCATTTGCCGAGCCTGAGGCAGCGGTCGGTGGTGCAGGCCGAAGGCGTCGCGGGCCAGGAAATGGCCGGTCAGCCGCAGCCCGTCGCGCCAGTCCGCGAGCGATCCCTCGTCCTCGGTCACCAGCAATCGCGGCATCGGCAGTAGGCGCGCCGTCCATGCGCCGGCGCCTGCCGCTGTCACGGCACGCCCGGTCTTGGGCGAGACGAAGGCGAGGCCGGCGGTCTCGCCGGTCACGGCGCAGCGTGTGAGATCGAGTCCGTAGCCGAGATCGGCCAGCAGCCTCGCCTCCCAGCGAATCAGGTCCGCGAGCGGCACCACGCCCCCGGCCAGCCGCGCGATCAGGCGGAGCAGGGCCTCGAACACGCGCGGATGGGGCTCGCGTTCCGGCAGCGCCCCCTCGGCGATGGCGCAGGCGGCGGCCAGCGTGGCGAGCGGGAGCGGGTCGTCCATGACCAGGGCGGCGACTGGGTGGATGAGTTCGGCGCTGAAGCTGCCGAGCTGATCGGCGAGGCGCGCCACCCAGCGCACTTGCATCAGGTTGCCCGCCTGCCAGAGCGCGGTGCGTCCCCGGGCCCCGCCGCCGCGCGCGAGGCCGCGATAAACCCCATGCTGCTCCGTCATCACCGTGGCGATCGCGTCGCCCTCGCCGTAGGGCCGCGCGTCCAGCACGATAGCCGGCGCGTCCCAGTCCATCGGCAGCGAACTCCAGTTGTCAGGCTACAGCCAGTGGAACCCGTGGGCCATGACCCCCAGCACGCCGCCCAAAGCGCCTAGAGTGCTGACCCAGGATGCCAGAAGCACTCCGACTAACCAGCGAAAGTCAGAGCGCTGCGCGGCGATGATCGCCTCAAGCTTGCGATCGACCAAATCGAACCGACCATCAACCGCCTCAAACCGGCGGTCCACCGCCTCAAATCGCCGATCAACCGCGTCAAACCGTCGATCAATGCCCTCGAACCGGCGATCAAAGGTCTCGAACCGCCGCTCTCCCGTCTCGAATCGCCGATCGGATGCCTCGAACCGCCGCTCGATGCGCTCGAGGGTGGCTAATGTCGCTTGGGCCAGGTGCTCCAGGATGGCGACCCGCGTCTCCATATCGGGAGGATATCGGCCGCCTCCCGCCGGTGCAACAGGGGGTATCGGGCATGGGTCATTTCCTTCGCGCCCATGCTCGCGCGATCCGGTGAACGAAGGCTCTATCCCGTGTCGTCCAGGCCGATGGCCCTGAGCCGTGCCCGCTCCTCGTCCCAGCCGGCGCGCTCCTTGACGTTCAGGAACAAATGCACCGTCCGTTCCAACAGTGCGGCGAGCTGTTGGCGCGCCCGTGCGCCGATCTCGCGAATCCGCGCCCCACCGGCCCCGATCAGGATCGCCTTGTGCCCGGTGCGCGCCACATAGATCGTCACCTCGATCCGTACGCTGCCGTCGGGGCGCTCCTGCCAGCTCTCGGTCTCCGCAGTTGCGCCATAGGGCACCTCCTCGTGCGTCTGAAGGAACACCTGCTCGCGCACGATCTCGGCGGCCAGCAGCCGGTCCGGCAAGTCGGTAAGGTCGTCTGGCGGGTAAAGGAACGGACCCTCCGGCATCGCCGCCGCCAGGGCGTCGGCCAGCCGGTCCAGCCCGTCCCCGGTCGCCGCGCTCACCATGAACGTCTCCTCGAACGGGGCGAGGCCAGTGAGCGTCGCCGCGAGCGGCAGAAGCCGGGCGGGCGGAACCAGGTCCACCTTGTTCAGCGCGAGCCAGCAGCGGCGCCTCGTCTCGGCCAGCTTGGCGGTGATCGCGCGCACCTCCTCCGTTGCGCCGGTCTTGGCATCCACCATCAGCAGCGCCAAATCGGCATCGCGCGCGCCGGTCCAGGCCGCCGCCACCATCGCCCGATCGAGCCGCCGGCGTGGCCGGAAGATGCCCGGCGTATCGACCAGCAGGATCTGGCTCTCGCCGCTCCTCAGGATGCCGAGCACGCGGAAACGCGTGGTTTGGGCCTTGGGCGTGACAATCGAGAGCTTGGCTCCGGTCAGCCGGTTCAGCAGGGTCGATTTTCCGGCATTCGGCGCGCCGAGGATGGCCACGAAACCGCAGCGGGTCGTCATCGCCTCATCGACCTAGGTGGTGCAGCAAGTCCTTGGCCGCGAGTTGCTCGGCGCCCCGTTTGCTGCGCGCTCGTCCGGTGCCGCTCTGCCCGGCCGCCACCACGGTCACGATGAACTCCGGAGCGTGCGGCGGACCCGAGCGCGACGTTACCTCGTAGGAAGGCAAGTCGGTGCCCCGTGCCTGCGCCCATTCCTGCAAGGCGGTCTTGGCGTCCTTCGGCGGGTCCAACTGCGAGGCGATGGCGCCTTGCCAGGCCCGACGCACAAACGAGCGGGCGCTCTCCAATCCGCCGTCGACGTACAGCGCGCCCAGCGCGGCCTCCAGCGCGTCGGCCAGGACCGTCGCGCGCTGCTTCACCCCGGCCTTTGCCTCGCCGGGCGAGACCGCGAGCGCCGCCCCAAGCCCGATCGCCTCGGCTACCGCGGTCAGCACGGGCTGTGAGACGAGATGGGCAAGCCGGCGGCCAAGCTCGCCCTCCTGTTCGCGCGGATAACGCTCTGCCAGCCATTCGGCGATGAGCAAACCGAGCACGCGGTCGCCCATGAACTCAAGCCGCTCGTTCGATCCCGTTCCCCGGCCTCGCGCTGGGGCCGCCGAGCGATGCGTCAGTGCCTCGCGAAGCAGTTCCGGCCGAGCGAACTCATGGCCCAGGATCGCCTCGATGGGCCTGGTCACGCCCGCCAGCCGCGCCTCACGTCCGGCCCCGCCTCACGGGATGACCATCCCGATCCGGTTCCAGCGGATCTCGATCGGCCAATACCAGAACTGCCACCACGGGTCTTGCGCATCGATCGAGAAGAACAGCACCTCGGCCCGGCCGACCAGGTTCTCCATGGGCACGAAGCCCCAGAACCGGCTATCGGCGCTGTTGTCCCGATTGTCCCCCATAACGAACAATTCTCCCTGAGGGACGGTATAGGCGGGCGTGTTGTTCGCCTCACCCTGATCCGTCGCCTTCAGGATGTCGTGCCTCACGCCGCCTGGAAGATCCTCCTGATACCGGCGGAGCACCACATGGATGCCCTCGTCGTCGGTGACGTAATCGCCCTCCGGCCGGCGCGGCACCTCCTGGCCGTCGATGTAGAGCTGGCCATCGCGCATCTGCACCGTGTCGCCCGGCAATCCGATCACCCGCTTGATGTAGTCCTCCGAGGTGTCGCGGGGGTACTTGAACACCATCACGTCGCCCCGCTTCGGCACGCTGCCCCAGATGCGGCCCGAAAACAGGTCGGGCGAGAATGGGAACGAATAATGCGAGTAGCCGTAGCTGTATTTCTCGACGAACAGGTAGTCGCCCACCAGCAGGGTCGGGATCATGCTGCCCGACGGGATGTTGAACGGCTCGAACAGGAAGGTGCGGATGATGACCGCGATCAGCCCCGCATAGACGATCGTTTTGGCGTTATCGAGCAGGCCGCTCGATCTGCGCTTCGCCTTTGTCACGGCCATATGGGGAAGGTGTCCGGTTCAAAAACTGCCGGATCAAGCCCAGCCCCTCCGGCTCTGTCAAGGAACGCGACGGTCGCCCATGCCCGGCCACCTGCGAGATGACGGGCCCGGTTGGTCCTCGAAAGGGACATCGTCATTTTGGGATTGGAACCGCCGAGATGATCACCTGAGCGAAGGCATACGGATACTCGTCGGTCATGGTCAGAGACACGACTGCCTCCGCGCCCGGCGGGGTGATTTGAGCGAGTCGCGCGGCGGCCCCGCCAGTCATGAGCAGCGTGGGCTGGCCGGAGGGCAGGTTCAGCACGCCGAGGTCGGAGAAGAACACGCCCCGGCGGAACCCGGTGCCGAGCGCCTTTGCCGCCGCCTCCTTGGCCGCGAAACGCTTGGCGAAGGTGGCGGCGCGGATCTTCTCGGTCCGCCGCGCCGCCTTGGCGCGCTCGGCCTCGGTGAACACGCGCGCGAGGAATCTCTCCCCGTGACGCGCGATCGCCGCCTCGATGCGACGGACGTCGCAAATGTCGGCACCGAGGCCCAGGATCATTTTCCGGGACTCATCCCTTGGCCCGTTCCACGCTCTTGATCCCGGCCACGCCGCGCAAGCCCGCGATCACCTTGGACAAGTGCAGGGTGTCGCGCACATCGACGTCAACCAGGATCTCTATGAAATCCTGCTGGCGGTTGACGATCTTCAAGTTTGCGATCGCCCCCTCGTACTTGGCGATCGCGTTCGTCAGGTCGGCCAGCGCCGCCGCCTCGTTGGCAGCGATCACGCTGACCCGCGCGGTGTGCGCCCCGGCGCCTCTGCCGAGCGCCTCCAGGTTCCAGCCGACGTCGATGAACCGTTCCGGGGTCGCGGCGAAACCGTCGAGCGTCTGGCAGTCGCGGGCGTGAATGGTCACTCCCTTCCCCGTGGTCACGATGCCCACGATCTCGTCGCCCGGCACCGCATGGCAACAGCCGGCGAAGTGAAAAGCCATGCCGGGCACCAGCCCGGTGACCGGCATCTCGCGGTCGAGGCGGGCCGAGGGTCGCGCGCTCGCCCGCTGGGGAAAGGTCGGGATCACGCGCGGCGCGCGTGGCGTCTGCCGCAGCTCCGGATAAGCCGCGTGCACTACGTCCTTGGGACCGAAGCTGCCGCTCCCGACCCCGATATAGAGGTCTTCAGCAGCCGCCAGTTTCAACGCCTTCAGCGCCGGTTCCAGCGCCTTTTCCGATCCGTCCACCCCCGCCTGGCGGAATGCCTTGGCGAGTTCGGCCCGGCCCCGATCGAGGTTCTCCTGGCGCTGCCGCTGGTGGATGAAGCGGCGGATGCGCGCGCGCGCCTTGCCGGTGACGACAAACCGCTCCCATTGCGGCGAGGGCGTGCCGCCGCGGGCGGTCATGATCTCGACCTGATCGCCGTTCTGCAATTGGTAGCGCAATGGCATCAGCCGGCCGTTGACCCTGGCGCCGACGCAGGCATCCCCGACTTGGCTATGCACCGCATAGGCGAAATCCACCGGCGTCGCGCCGCGTGGAAGCTGGATCAACTGACCCTTCGGCGTGAAGCAGAACACCTGGTCGCCGTAGAGTTCGAGCTTGGTGTTCTCCAGGAACTCGTCCGGCGCGGCCGAATTCTCGAGTATTTCCAGCAAGTCCTGCACCCAGCGGAACTGATGCATCTCCTGTGAGGAGACCTCGTGCGAGGCGTCTGGCTGCTTGTACAACCAATGCGCCGCCACCCCTGCCTCGGCGATCTCGTGCATCTCCTGGGTACGGATCTGGATCTCGATCTTCTGGTTGCGCGGCTCGCGCAACGTCACCCCGGTGTGCAAGCTTTGGTAGCCGTTCGACTTGGGCGTGGAGATGTAGTCCTTGAATCGGCCGGCGATTACTGGATAGGCCGAGTGAACCGCCCCGAGCGCGGCGTAGCAGGCTTCCTTGCTGGGCACGACGATGCGAAACGCCATGATGTCCGAAAGCTGCTCGAAGGCGACGTTGCGCTGCTGCATCTTCTCCCAGATCGCATAGGGCGACTTCTCGCGCCCGCTCACGCTCGCCACCGGCACGCCGGCATCCTCGCAGACCCGCTTCAGTTCCGCGCGCACCTCCTCGATCACGTCCGCGCCCTGGCCACGCAGGAAGTTCAGCCGGGCGTGGATCGTCTGATACGCCTCGGGTTCGAGATGGGCGAAGGCGAGCGATTGTAACTCGGTCTTCACCGCGTCCATGCCGATCCGCTCGGCCAGCGGCGCGTAGATCTCCATGGTCTCGCGCGCGATGCGCTGGCGCCGCTCGGGCTCCTGGACGAAATGCAGCGTGCGCATGTTGTGCAGACGGTCGGCAAGCTTGACCAGCAGCACCCGGATGTCCCGGCTCATCGCCAGGACGAGCTTGCGGAAATTCTCCGCCTGCTTGGTCCGGTCCGATTGCAGTTCAAGCCGGGTGAGCTTGGTCACGCCGTCAACCAGCCCCGCCACCTCGCCCCCGAAGCGGGCTTGCAGCTCGGGCAAGCGGACCTGGGTATCCTCGATTACGTCGTGCAGCAGGCCGGTGACGATGCTGGCCGTATCCAGCCGGTAGCCGGCCAGGATGTCGGCCACGGCGAGCGGATGAGTGATATAGGGATCGCCGTTGTCGCGCTTCTGCGACCCGTGCGCCTTCATCGCCAGCACATAGGCGGCGTCGATCAGGTCAGTTTCGGCCCTGGGATCGTAGGCCTGAACCTTCTCAGTCAGCTCGAACTGACGAATGATCGCCGGCCGTTCGCGCGCCGCGGCATCGCGGCCGCCTTGAACAACGCCCTCTGGGGCATAAGAGCGGTACGGCAAGTCTGGGGGCGCGTGGACAGGCGCCCGGACCTCGTGTCCTGGGGCGCCTTGGGCCATGATCGTTTAGCGCCGCCGGCCGGCGAGTTCCGCCTCGATCGCCGCTTCGACGTCCTCGGGCGACAGCTCTTCGGCTTCGGCCGGCAAATTGGCAGCCTCTTCCTCCGCCGTAACATCTTGAAGACCGAAGATGTTCTGGTCGGTGGGGATAAGGTCGAGCACCTCTTCGTCCGCCGGCTCGGGCTCCGGGGCACGGGAGAGCGACTTGATCAGGTCTTGCTCCAGCTTCGGCAGCTCGATCGACTTGTCGGCGATCTCGCGCAGCGCAACAACTGGGTTCTTGTCGTTGTCGCGGTCCACCGTCAGCTCTTCGCCGCGACTTAAATTCCGCGCGCGCTGCGCGGCGAGCAGCACAAGCTCGAAGCGATTTGGAATTTTTTGGACGCAGTCTTCAACAGTGACACGCGCCATGCGCCCATTCTCCGGCCGGGTTTCGGGAAGAACCATTCATCTAGGCGAGCCGGGGCGCGGATGCAAGAAAAGCGGGCTCAAACAACCCGATGGAGCAGGCCTTCTCCGACCGCGAGGCGCCGGCAGTTCTCAGCCGCCAGCGCGAAGCTGCGCTCGAATGTCCCAGTCGTCACCCAGCCGACATGCGGCGTCAGCACAACGTTGGGCAACGAGAGCAGCGGGTCCGCGGCGTCCGGCGGCTCCTCGGCGAATACATCGAGGCCGGCTGCCGCCAAGTGCCCATCACGCAACGCCCGCATCAGCGCGCGCTGGTCCACCAGCCCGCCCCGCGCCGTGTTCACCAGCACGCCCCCCGGCCGCATCCTCGCGAGCGCAGCGGCGTCGATCAGCCGTTCGGTCTCGGCCGTCAACGGCAGGTGCAGGCTGACCACATCCGCCTCGGCCAGCAGCATGTCCAGGGTGCGGAACGCGCCGACGGCATCCGAGCGGGGCGCGCGGGCGGTGTAGATCACGCGGCAGCCGAGTGCCGCCAGCACCGGAGCTAGCATCCGAGGGATCGCGCCGTAACCGACCAGCCCCACGGTGCGTCCGCCCAACTCGCCCAGCCCGTCCTGCATGGCTGGGTCAAGCGCGAATCCGCTGCCCGTCCGCATCGCCGCGTCAAACAGCGGCAAGCGCCGGAGTGCCGCCAGCATCAACGCGAGCGTGAGTTCAGCCACCGCGCGGGCGTTGCTGCCGGGCAGGTTGCAGACCGCGACGCCCCGCGCCCGCGCGGCTTCGAGGTCGATCGTGTTCACGCCGACGCCGATCTTCTGGACGAGCCGGAGGCGCGGCGCCGCTTCGAGCATCACGGCCGTGACCGGCTTCAGCACGTGCCACAGCACATCCGCCCGCGTCAGTAACTGCCCCAGCCGGGCATCGTCGCGCTCCGAGCAGATCTCGATCTCGATGACGCTCCGAGGCGACGGCCGCGAGGCCGGCGGCCAGATCCGGGCCGGCGGTGTAGTGGAAAACGACCTTGATCGGGCCGCCCGACATCGGCCGCGGCGCCATCAGGCCGACCGGCCGAGCGCCCCAGCCCCCGCGAACCGGGCACGCGCGCCCAGCGCCTCCTCGATCCGCAGCGCCTCGTTCCATTTCGCCGTGCGCTCGCCCCGGGCGAAGCTTCCCACCTTGAGCTGGCCCACCCCCCAGCCCACCGCCAGGTGAACGATGGTCGTGTCCTCGGTCTCTCCCGATCGGGCCGAGACGATGCCGGCCAGCCCGCACCGCTTGGCGGCTTCCCAGGCGTGCCGCGTCTCGCTCAGCGTGCCGCGCTGGTTGGGCTTGAGCAGCACCGCGTTCGCCGCCCCCAGCAGGCCCGCCTCGCGCACGCGCGTTGCCTCGCTCACCAGGAAATCGTCGCCGACCACTTGCACCCGCCCGCCCACCTCCTGCGTGAAGGCGGCGAATCCGGCCGCGTCGTCCTCGGCCAACGGGTCTTCGATCGAGACGATCGGATAGGCGTCAATCCAACCCGCCAACAGGCGGATCATCCCGTCCGTGTCCAGCTCCCGATCCTCCAAGGCCAGCCGGTACTTGCCGGCGCGACCGAACTCCGATGCGGCGATGTCAAGCGCGATCGCCACCTGCTCGCCAGGTTTGAAGCCGGCTAGTTCGATTGCGCGCACCAGCGTCTCCAGCGCCGCCTCGTTGGCGTCGAAGGCCGGCCACCAGCCGCCCTCGTCGGCCACGCCGTGCAACTCCCCGCGCGCGCGCATCCGCTCGCCGGCGGCGCGGTACACCTCCGCCGTCCAATCGAGCGCCTGAGAGAACGAGGTGGCGGCCGGGCAGACCACGAGGAAATCCTGGATGTCCACCCGCCGGCCCGCGTGCGCGCCGCCGCCGAACACCTGGATCTGCGGCAAGGGCAGTGTGACCGCGTCAGGCCCGCCCAGCCATCGGTAAAGTGGCTCGCCCGCCGCCGCCGCCGCCGCCTGCGCCGCCGCGATCGACACCGCGATCAGGGCGTTGGCGCCGAGCCGGGACTTCTCCTTGGTGCCGTCCACCTCGACCAATCGCCGGTCAACCGCCGCCTGATCGGCCGCATCCAGGCCGATGATGGCGCGGGCGATCTCGCGCTCGACATGGCCGAGCGCGCGCGTCACGTCGAAGCCGCCGAAGGCCGTGCCGCCGTCGCGCAGGTCGAGCGCCTCGCCGGTGCCGGTGGAGGCGCCGGCAGGTGCGATGCCGCGCCCGACCGAGCCGCCTTCCAGCAGGATGTCAGCCTCGATGGTTGGCCGGCCCCGGCTGTCCCAGACCCGCCGGCCGTGAACGAAGGCGATCCGCGTGTCGCTCATTCAGCTCCCTCGTCAGCTCCGCTTGCCCACTCTTCAAGCAAGCTCGTCTTCCCACGCCCCGCGCACCAGCGCGAGCCGGTCCACCGGGACGCCGAGCAACCGACGGGCCACGCGCCGGACCCGGTCCTTCTCCGCTTCGCGCGTGATGTATTCCACCGGGGACTTGCCATCCACCCGGGCGAGCAGCAGCCCGGGCAGCAAATGCGCGACCCGCGCCTCCAACCCCTCCCGGCGCTCCCAGGCCACACCGGCTAGGTACGCGCCGGCCAAGGCATCGAAGCAGGCGAGAAACCCTTGCCGCGTCGGCGGCACCCAAAGGCATTTGAGCAATAAGTGGTTGAGACAGAACGCGAGGTCGAACGCCGGGTCGCCCCACCAGGCGCATTCCGCGTCGAGCAGCACCGGCCCCGCCGGACCGGCAAGGATATTCTTCGGGCTCACATCGCCATGCACCAGCGCGCGCTTGGTCGCGAGCGTGATCGCGACCAGGGCGTCGAGGGGCGGCGCCAGGTCGGGATGGGCGTGGGCGGCGGCCAGCAGATACGGGTCCAGCCGGATGGCGCGGAAGATGTCGTCGGTCGGGAACTCGGCCGCGATCGCGGGCTCGCCGGCGGTGGCGGCATGGATGCGGGCCAAGCGCTGCCCGAGGGTGGCCGCGAAACCGGGATCGGCGAGCCCGTGGCGGAGCTGGTCCTTCCACAGAGGGTGAGTCTCGGGCGCCAGGTACTCCATGGCCAGCGCGCCGGCCTCCTCGTCCAGTCCCAGCAACGCCGGCGTGATCCCAGGCACCGCCGCGCCCGCCCGGCGCATCCAGCGCGCCTCGTAACGGTTCCGGACCACTGGCGCCTGCCAGTCCGCCGCGACTCGCAGCCTTGGCAGCGCTCGCTTCACGCAAACCGAACCGCCGGGCAGGTCGATGCGCCAAATATCGGACGACACGCCGCCGGTCAGCGGCTCGCCGTTGGCCGAGCCGCCGTACGCCAACAGCCCCATGCGCCGTAGCGCGCCGAGAATTTCAGCCGGCGGTTGGCTCACGCCGCGGGCGAGGTTGGGGCCGGGGCGATCATCGACGGGCCGCCCGGCTCCACCCGGAACACCGCCAGGCCCCGCTGGACATGGCCATCCGGCAGCAGCCTGAGCCATCCGTCGGCCCCCATGAAGCCGTTCGGCGCCGTGAGCGCGCCCGGGCCGTAGCCGGCCGAGGCCGTCGCCCGGGCAATCATGGCGCCATCATAGGCGAGGTCCGCCACGCCTGGCGGCGCGACGCCGTATCGGTCGGTGAACGCGTGCTCAAACTCGGCGCGCGCGGCGGGGTCCGGCGCCGCGTACCAGGCCCCGCGCAGGTTGCCCGAGCCGCTGGCAGGCGAGGCCCAGAGCGCCGGGCCCATGAACTGCACCGCGGGCGGGGTCACGAAATAATATTGCAGGACCGAGGTGGCCTCGGCCAGCGCGTCCCCGGTCGCGCCGAGCAGCAGCGCATCGAACGGCGGCGGCGGGATCGCGGTCCGGGACAGACGCTCGGCCTCGCGCCGGCCTTCCGGCGTGCCGGCTGCCTTGGCCTCCTTGATCTGCTTCTGGATCGGCGCCCAGCGCGTCGCGTACTCCGACAGGTCGCGCGCGGCGGCGTTGATCGCCGCCATCCCGGCGCCGTGGAAGCGAATCGTGGGGGCGGGCAGGCCGCGCGCGACGGTGGCCTGCGCCAGCGCGTCGCCCATCGCGTGGCCGAAGGCCGTGTCGGGCAGCAGGGCCGCGAATTGCGACCGGCTGCGTTCTTGCCCGTACTCCACCAACCGCCCCACCTGCTGGCCCGGCGTGATGCCGAGCGGCCAGACCCCTGGACGCGCCGCCGCCGCGTCGTTGGTGAAGGCGAGCACCGGCACGCCGGCGGCCGCGGCAACCGGCGTCACGGCAGCCGTTTCCGGCGCGGTCAGCGGCCCCAGGATCAGGCCGGCGCCGTTGCCGAGCGCCCCGCGCGCCGCCGTAGCGGCCCCGGCAGCGCTACCTCCGGTGTCGGCCGGGATGAGCGGCGGGCCGCCGGGGCCGCCCAGGACAAGCTGCGCGGCCTGTAGCATCGACTGGCCAAGCTCGGCCCGCTCGCCGGTGAGCGGCAGCAGTATCGCGACCGGCCGCCCGGCCGGCCCGGCGCCGGGGGGACCCGGCGCGCCCGGTGCCAATGGCATGGCGTATCCGGCGCCGGGCGGGTAGTACTCGCCGCTCGCGCAGGCGCCGAGCGCCAGGCTGCCGGAAAGGAGCACGAATGCCCGCCGTCGCATGCGCCGCGTCTCCCGACCCCGACCAGACCGGCCCCGCCGGTCCTTCTTGCGGGCTTGTGCTTGTTTCCACGCCGATCGGCAACCTCGCCGACCTCGCTCCACGCGGGCGTGATGCGCTGGCCAGCGCCGACCTCGTGCTGTGCGAGGACACACGGCACACCGGGCGGCTGCTCGCCGCCCTCGGCCTGCGTGCCCGGCTGGAGCCGCTGCACGAGCACAACGAGGATGCCCGCATCCCGGCGGTGCTCGCGGCCTTGCGGGCGGGCCGACGGGTGGCGCTGGTCTCCGATGCCGGCACCCCGCTGGTCTCGGACCCGGGCTACCGGCTGGTCCGCGCCGCGATCGCCGAGGGCCTGCCGGTCACGGCGATCCCCGGGCCGAACGCGGCGGTGACGGCCTTGGTGCTCTCGGGCCTGCCGCCGCTGCCGTTCCTGGCGCTCGGCTTCCCGCCGCCGCGCCGCCCGGCCCGCCGCGCCGCCTTCGCCACGCTGCGCGCCGCCGAGCGGGCCGGGCTGGTGGCGAGCTTGATCTGGCACGAGGCGCCGCACCGGCTGGCCGAGACGCTGGCCGACATGGCCGAGGCGTTCGGCGCTCGCCCGGCCGCCGTGGCGCGCGAACTCACCAAGCGGTTCGAGGAGGTCCGCCGCGGCCCCTTGCCCGACCTGGCCCGCCATTACGCCGCCGAGCCGGCGCGCGGCGAGGTCACGGTGCTGGTCGGTCCGGCCGAACCCGATGAGACGAGCGGCGAGGATTTGGACGCGCGCCTGCGCGCCGCGCTGGCGTCCCACAGCCTCAAGGATGCCGCCCTGCTGGTCGCGACGGCGACCGGGTTGCCACGCAAGCTGGTGTACACCAGGGCGCTAGAGCTGTCCGGCGGCCTGACGTAGCGCCACAATTGGTGTACACCACGAGCCCGGCGGATGCTCGTCGTGTACACCGGCCGTTAGTAGATCGTTCACAAATGGCGTACCGCCCCCGGGGACATCAGACTTGTGGTGCTGAGGGCCGCGCGAGCGCGCGCCGCGTGATTCGGAAGGAGGCAAGACCGTGGACCACCTGGAACGCGTGAAGCAGGAATTTACCCGGCAAGCCGAAGCCTTCTCGACCTCCGCCGCGATCACGGACAGCGCCCTCACGGCGCGTTTCATCGAGGCGATGGGCGACGCTTCACGCGGGCGGATTTTGGATGTCGCGTGCGGCCCGGGCATCGTCACCGCGGCTCTCGCTGCCGAGGCACGCGAAGTGATTGCCTTCGATCTCACGCCCGAGATGCTCAGGAAAGCGGAGCAACGCTGCGCGCAAGCTGGGCGCAAAAACGTCACGTTCAAAGAGGGAAGCGCCGCCGAACTGCCGTTCGCTAACGACGCCTTCGATGGCGTCGCGACACGCCTGTCGGTACACCATTTCCAAGACCCTCGCCGTGTGCTTGGCGAGATATTCCGCGTTCTCCGTCCGGGCGGGACGTTCGTGTTGGCTGATGTGGTCAGCTCGGAAAACAAGGAAGACGCCGATCTACAGAACGCGATTGAGATGCTTCGCGACCCGTCTCACACACGAATGCTCTCCCGGTCCGAACTCCTCTCCATGGTCGAGGATACAGGCTTCGCCGTCGCAAGCCATGCCGCATGGGACCAGCCACGGGAGTTCGAAGAGTGGATGGGGATCATAAACGACGCCGCGCGCATCGCCCCGCTTCGGACGGTGGTCCACGCCTTGGCGGACGCGGGGAGAACGGCTGGAATGGGTCTCTCGCTTGTGGATGGAAGGATTACGTTTTTCCACCGTTGGAACCTCATGGTCGCGCGCAAACCCTAGCCACGTCTGGCGGAGAATATCCGGTCGGGCCACGTCCGCGACATCATAACCATTTCCAGCCGTCATCCTCGGCAATCGCCGACCATTGCGAGGAGAAGTCGGAATCAAGGCCATTGGTATAACTGGTAACGATGATTGAAACCCAGCGCCTGGTCCTTCGTCCTTGGCGGAGAAGCGATCTTCCTCTGTTCGCGGAGCAAAACGCCGATCCGGTCGTCATGCGGTTCCTGACCGGTGTGCTTACGCGGGCGGAAAGCGACGCCTATGTCGAGCGCGCGGAAAGTCATTTGGCGGAGACCGGCTTCTGCAAGTGGGCGGTCGAAGCTCCGGGTATCGCGCCGTTCATCGGCACGGTCGGACTTACGCGCGTGACGTTCGAGGCGTCCTTCACGCCGGCGGTCGAAGTCGCATGGCGTCTCCATCGCCGATATTGGGGTCGAGGCTACGCAACGGAGGCCGCTCAAGCGGCTATCAACGACGGGTTCATGCGGGTTGGCCTGAAGGAGATTGTCGCCATGGCGGCGGCAGGCAACAAAGCGTCGATGCGAGTCATGGAGCGGCTGCACATGACCCGATCGATCGAGTTTGACCATCCGATCCTCCCGGAAGGCAACCCTCTGCGCCGTCACATTCTGTATCGGTTGTCGCGAGTGAGTGTCCGCTAGGGCGATGTCCCGCCACAGCGGACCGGTTCTGGCGACGGTATCCTTGTGCCAACCCTCGGCGATGCCGTCCCAAGCCGATCCCTCGCGGTGGCGGTCGCAAGCTTTCGCCGGGCCGCCCCGAGCGGACATGCGGTGCAAGGAATTGGGGTCGCGGAGCTAGTTGCTCCGAGGCAGACCTTGGCAAACTGGGCCAGCTCAGCAGGATTTTTCCTCGGTCGGGCCGCCATGGGGAACGGAGGTCGATGCCGGAGGGAGCCGAACGAATTCTCGGCCTGATGCCAGAGGTCGTTGTACCAACGCAGCCGCCGCGCCCGACCAGCCGCGCGCCTATCGGTTCAATGCCTGCATCTCCTATAGCCGCGTCGCCGAGGACGCACTCGCCCCCGCGCTCCAGTCGGCCCTGCACCCGCTCGCCCTCGCAAACATTGAGCCGCTCGCCGATCCAGCGCCGATCGCCGCGCTCTCCTCCGGCGTGGTGCGCATCAGCGTCACCTGCGGGTTGTCCGGATAGAACGTACGCGCGCGATACTTCTCCGGCATCGTGTCGAGCGCGCCGAAATTCACCATGTCGAGCGCCCCGCAGGAGCCGACATACGGAAGCCGGGTGCGGGCGACGGCGCCGAACCGGTCTTCCGTGCAGGCGAACACGCCGCCCAGCAGCAGGTCGCACACCTCGGTGGTTGTGACGTCCTGCAGGCCTGTGACCAGACCGGACTCGGCCAGCTTCTCCATAGACGGCCCGCCGGTGCCGGTGGCGTGGACCACCAGGCAGTCTTGATGGGGTGGACGGCCCCCGCTCCCGGCATCGGAGTGCCTAAAGTGGTCGTTGCTGAGCGCCACGAATGAGGGGAGCCGCCCAGATGAACATTGCCACGATCGGCCTTGATCTCGCCAAGCACTGGTTTCAGGTCCACGGCGTCGACGCGCAGGGCCAAACCGTCGTGCGCCGCAAGCTGCGACGCGCCGAAGTTATCGCGTTCTTCAAGTCGCTGCCGCCCTGCCTGGTCGGCATGGAAGCCTGTGCGACGGCGCACCATTGGGCACGGGAGCTGACTGCGCTTGGCCATGAGGTGAAGCTCATGCCGCCGGCCTATGTTAAAGCTTACGTCAAGCGCAACAAGAACGACGCGGCCGACGCTGAAGCGATCTGTGAAGCTGCGACGCGTCCGTCGATGCGATTCGTACCGATGAAGGACGTGGAGCAGCAGTCTGTGTTGATGCTGCATCGGGCGCGCAGCCTGCTGGTCCGGCAACGCACGATGCTAGTCAATGCGTTGCGTGCTCACATGGCAGAGTTCGGCATCATCGCGCCCCAAGGTCTCAGGAACATCGAGCTGTTGACGAGAGAAGTTGCTCATGAACGAGGGCGGCTCCCGGAGCTTGCGCGATCAATCCTGCAACTGATCGTGGATCAACTGCATGACACGATAGCCAGGGTTCGGGAGATCGAAGTGCGCCTGACGAAATGGCATCGGCAAAACCAGGCGAGCCAATTGCTCGCGACTGTGCCCGGCGTCGGCATCATGGGTGCCAGCGCGATTGCTGCGACAGTCGCCGATCCATCCTTGTTCCGGTCGGGCCGAGAGTTCGCCGCCTGGCTTGGGATGACACCGCGGCAGAACTCGAGCGGCGGCAAGGAGCGGCTGGGCCACACCAGCAAACGAGGCGACAAATACATCCGCAGCCTGCTGATCGCCGGTGCGGTCGCCGTTCTACGCCATGCGCGCAATCGACCGACACGCGACGGCGAATGGGTCCGCTCATTGCTGGCGCGCAAGGCGACCAAGGTAGCCAGTCGCGCTGGCCAATAAGACCGCCCGCATCGTTTGGGCGGTGATCATGCGCGGGGACAGCTACCGCGCAAAACAGGTTGTCGGGCAGCCTGCGTAAGCAGCCGCGAGCCCGTGCAGAATGCGAGGGTGAAGAGGACGTGATGGCGAGCGGTCGAGCCGCGGATCGGGCAGACCCGGGTAATTCAAGGCGCAACGAAGCGCGTAGTCTTGATTGGGACCCGATCAGCGAACTCCATCAGGGCCAGCGGTCAAATGCACCGCACCAAAGGGCCGGACATATGACTGCACCTGACCATATCGCCAGAACCACCTCGAAAGTCCTTGCACGCGGGGGCCGTCCACATATGATTTTTGCGAGGCCCCGAGGGCTTGGCCATCGCTGGCTTCTGTCGCTACCGATAGTGAGACTTGGGCGAAGTAGGGATAGAATGAATCATGCCAAGCTTCGATCCCGACGAACTGTGGATGCATCGGACCCACGCGCCGCTCGCAGGGTTGCTTCCGGAGGAGAGATGCGATGCCGATCGACATGCCCGCCACCGATCCCGCACCGACGCCGGCGGTCGAGACCGGCGCGGGCAAGATCCGCGGCCTGACGGTCGCCGGCATCCATGCCTTCAAGGGCATTCCCTACGGCGCGCCGACCGGCGGGCAGAACCGCTTCATGCCGCCCTTGCCGCCCGAGCCCTGGGCCGGGGTGCGCGAAGCTTTCGCCTATGCCGGCCATGCTCCGCAATGGCACTCGAGCGTCGGCGGCCGTCCGGCCCTGCCAGATTTAATCGGCCCGTCCGCGGAGACGCACGAAACCGAGGACTGCCTCACGATCAATCTCTGGACCCCCGGGCTCGGCGACGGCGGCAAGCGCCCGGTCATGGTCTGGCTGCACGGCGGCGGCTTTGCCTTCCACTCGGCCAACTGGCTGGTCTATGATGGCACCAATCTGGCACGGCGCGGCGCTGTCGTCGTGGTCGGCGTCAATCATCGCCTGAACATCCTCGGCCATCTGCAACTCGCCGAGATCGGTGGTGCGCGCTATGCCCATTCGGGCAATGCCGGGATCCTCGATCTGATCGCCGCACTGCGCTGGGTGCGGGACAATGTCGAGCGGTTCGGCGGCGATCCTGGTAATGTCACGATTTTCGGCGAGTTGGGGGGTGGCGGCAAGGTCAGCACACTCCTGGCAATGCCCGCGGTGCGCGGCCTGTTCCATCGCGCGATCATTCAAAGCGGCGCCGCCATTCGGCTGTCGACCCGCGAGCGTGCCAACGCTTTGGCTGCGGTGGCGTTCAGGGATCTCGGCATCCCCCGAACCACACTCGACCGACTGCACGCAATCCCAGTCGATCGGCTGATCGCAGCGATCGCGCCGGCCCGGAAGGCGGTCGGGTGCCCGCCTCTGCCGTTGCTCGACCGCTACGATTTCGGCCCGGTTGTCGATGGCGATGATCTGCCGCAGCAGCCCTGCGACCCCGAACCCTCGGGACTCTTCGACGACCTCCCCGTGCTGATCGGAAACACGAAGGACGAAAGCGCTCTCTATGTGATGGACGACGATGCGGTCTGGGAAGGCACGCTGACCGAGGAGGGGCTGCGCGCGACGATCGAACCGATAGCGGGCGATGCAACCGATCGGGTACTGGAGCTTTACCGTGCCCGCGACCCCGCCGCGAATCCGGCCGAGCGGCTGATCGCGGCCTTGACGGCGGGGCAGTTCTGGATTCGCTCGGTTCTATGGGCCGAGCGCAAGGCTGCGCGCCTTCGGGCTCCGACTTTCTTCTACTCGCTGGCCTGGGAGACGCCGGCCTGCGACGGCAGGCTGAAGGCGCCGCACACGATCGACCTGCCGCTGGTCTTTGACAATACCGGGATCGGCGGAGCGACCGCCGGCGTGCCCGGCGTGCACGAGTTGGCCGCGTGCCTGTCGGCGAGCTGGGCGCAATTCGCGCGTACGGGGAGGCCGCAGACCGAGGCCCTGCCGGCCTGGCCGGCCTACACACCGCAGGAGCGCGCGGTGATGGTGCTGGATACGGAATGCCGCGTCGTCCGCGATCCCGACCGCGATGCCAGGCTGTTGTGGAGCCGGGTGGCGACCGCGCCCTGTCCCATTCTATAGGTTACAATGCGAGCCTGCGCGCAGCCAAGTGGCGACGATCGCGCTGACCCGATCCTCCCGGCCGACATAGAAGTGGTCGCAGTCCGCGACCGCCTCGATATCGCACGGGCCGCCGGCGCGGGCCTGGAACTACTCGGCCGGATAGCGCTCGGGCGATTCCCGGCTAATCCGCTGAGCCTGAAGGGGGCCAATTAGCACTGAAAATTCCGCGTCATTTATCGATGAAAGTCACAATCAGCACCTTGGTTTCGATGCAAATATCTTGACTTTCGCGACGTCCGGAAATGGTGGAAAGCGGACCACTGCTCAGAGGGGCCGATACATAACGAACGCGTCAACGTAGCCCTTTACTGGATGCATGAATGCGGACGGCAAGCGGCCCACGATCTCGAAGCCCAGCGATTGCCAGAGCCGCACAGCACGGCCATTGGTGCTGACGACGAAATTGAACTGCATAGCTCGGTAGCCTCGCAGACGTGCATGCTCCAGCGAGTGTTCGCACATGCGCCGAGCGATCCCTCGGCCCGTTGCTGCTGCGCTCGTAATATAGCCGCAGTTGCAGACGTGTCGCCCCCCTCCTCCTTGATTCGGCCGCATGTAGTAGGTGCCGAGGATGGCGCCGCCATCTTCGGCGACGAATGTCTCCTTGTCGTCTCCCAGCCAATAGCCAAGCGCGTCGGCTTCGCTCATGCCGGCGTCGAGTGTGTAGGTCGTGCCATCACGAATCGTGGGCAGGATGATCGAGGCGACGGCCGTGGTGTCGCCAGCTTCGGCCTTTCTGATGAGCATGACGGCAATCATAGAGGCGGGAGGTGAATGTTCGCCATGGGTCGAGAGCGGACGCGAAACCCCGGATAAACACGTTCGTTTACAAAATGAATCGCGGTAGGGACGCGCATTACTGCGCGCCCCCCGCACAGAACCGTACGAGCGGCATTCCCGCATACGGCTCGCACCTTGGGTGTTTGACGCGAAAACGCTGCAGCGGCCAGGGGTGGGATATGCGGGGCCTGGGCAGCCAGCGATCTGCCAGCCGCACCACGATCATCGCACCGTGCGCATGGCGTCGTCGCCATTGCTCGGTCCACAGATCGTAGGCGTAATGGAGATACACGTTCGCCAGCAGCGGGGAGATCACCGCCCCTTGTTGATGGTAGGCCCATCGGGATCGGCTTTCAGGAGCAGGTCCCAAACCAGTCCGAGCTGCTGCGGTCCAGACCGTGGTGGTGAGCGTCGGATGAAAAGTCCCGAGGGGTACATCTCCCGCGCAGCTTCACGCCACGGTTCAGTTCATCGCTGAACTCCTTTCCGTGCCTCTGCGGCACACGCCCACAACCCCACAGCCGTCGCAACAGCAATCAGCATGTGCAGCATGATGAACTCAGGAGGTCGGAGCGGCTGCACTTCCAGCTAAGAAACCGGACCCGATGGTCCTCGTGGTGGGGTCCACCTCACCCGGTGCCACAGTCTGGATCTTGTCGAAGACCCGGAACGGCAGCGGCGTCCCTTCAAATTGGATCGCCAACCGACCGTCGGGATAGTTCACCACATTCTTGAAGCAATGGTGGAAGCATGTGTTGGGAGGTGAAGCTTATAGGCCATAATACTTGACCGTCCACCATAGCCCGCGCGGTGGGGTGCGACGCGGAGGGTGCTTTGCGCCCCGGATTATTGTGAGCGGGTGGGCGAACGAAAATCGCGGCTTGCTCCCGGCGCTCCGCCGCCGCGCAAGCGCGGGGCTCCGCTTGGTCGCCGTGCCGCAGATTTTCGTTCGCCCGCCCTTCGTCTGCCCTAAAGCCGCCTGCATTTCCTCGATCTGCTGCGCGCCGGACATACCGACTACGTGATCAACAATGCGGCGGTGGACTATATGCGCGGCCGTGCTCTTGCCGGGCTCGTGATAGCCGAGCACGGCCACGTGAGAGGGACCGATCTCCCCAGTGTGAATTAGTTCATACCTCTCTTTGCTTTTGGGGCTCATTGTTTGAGGACCAACAAACAGGAGTTGAACCCCAATGACGCCGTTCCTGTCTGAAAGAATAGAGAGGGCCACCCGCCGTGGGCGTGGCGACTACACGTTACGCTTAGGGACACTCTGATCAAGGAGTAACCGGGCCGGCTCGGTCGAGAAAAGGAACGACAGCAACCAAATTGCGCTTGGAGTTGGGTTTTTACGACGATTTGGCCTCCCTCGCCGGCGGCAGGGCGCCATTTTGGGCGCAGATCTCCCGTCAGGCGCGCACCAGCACCTTGCGAGCGAGATGAAGGTTAGCCAGTCCACAAGTCACGAACAGCCGGTGGGCGTTCTTGTCCAGCCCACGATAGCGCACTTTCACAAAGCCAAACACACGCTTGATCACGCCGATGCTGTGCTCGACCTTGGCTCGCACCGTCGATTTGGTGCGGTTGCGTGCCTTCTCCGCCTCATCGACCACGCCACGATGCCGATAGCGCCGGTTGGTGAAGTCTTGCGCGTGCGGCGCATGCTCGCGGATCACCTCGCGTTGGCCGCGATAGGCCTGGTCACCCCACACCCGCGTTTCCTCGCGCCGTGCAGCAGATCACCAAGCACCGCCGCATCATGCACATTCGCCGCGGTGGCGACCACGGAATGGATCAGCTTGGTTTTGCTATCCACCCCGAGATGCGCCTTCATGCCAAAATACCACTGCTGGCCCTTTCTGGTCTGATGCATCTCGGGATCGCGCTGCTTGGACGCATTCTTGGTCGAACTCGGGGCGCTGATAATGGTCGCGTCGACGATTGTGCCAGTGCCCACCTTCAATCCTACCGTTTTTCCTCATCCCGCGATGAGGCTGGTCGGGGGACCCTGCCTGAATATCTGATCCCGAGGTTGAGTGATTACCTCCCAAGCCGGGTTTGTCGGGTTTGAGAGGATTGTAGGGCGTCGCGCCGGCCAGAACATTTCTGGGGGTCGGGGAAGCGCCCCGCTTCGGAGTGCGGCAGTTGGTATCCCCTTTTGGCATGACCTGACTCTGATCTGTGGGTCATCAGTTTTACATGTGTAAGCGGTAGCTGGTCGTGGCGCAATCGGCCTAAGTCGCCAGCCTTGAAATCAGCTGTTCTTGCCTAATTGTGAGGGAGAAACGCGATGTCAGCTAGTTCTGGAAGTGGGGGGCCAGCCCAAACTCCGAGGCGCGGAGCCTTACCGACTCCGCGGAATATATTGGCCGCCGCGAGACCTTCTGTCGCCCGCATAGGCGCACCACCTGAGTACATTATCGTTCCACAGAAGCTTTCAATGTGGGGTAACGATGTCCATGGCGATTGCGTTACCGCTGAGGAAGCTTTTGCGAAGGCCTGTTATCAGTCTGAGATATTTATTTCAGATCAAGATGTAATTACCTGGGCCACTCAGCATGGCGTTCTCGAAGGTGCCTACCTGTATCAGGTCTTGGGCTGGATGCGTAATGACGGTTTCAGCCAAGACGGCCAGAAATATGATGATGGCAGCTACTTCTCGGTTGATTGGACGCAGTCCGGGATGCTTACGAGTGCCATTTCGCAAGGGCCCGTTAAGATCGGCATTGCGGCAGATCAGCTATCGAACGTTTGGAGCCAACATCAGGGACGTAGTGGGTGGTTCGCAACTGGATTCACCGCGGACGCTAATGAGGATCATTGCGTCAGTCTCTGCGGATATGGGACGATTGCCTGGTTGGCACAGCAACTAAACGTTAGCGTGCCATCTGGCGTAGATGGGACGAAACCTGGCTATGCCATGTTCACATGGAATAGCATTGGCATCATTGATGTACCCTCGATGTTGGCGATTACTCACGAGGCTTGGTTGAGAAACCCAACAACGGTCATACAAACGCCGGGGCAAACCGATGTGTCTTTGGTCGATGAGAACGGTCAGCTGAACGTCTTCTGGGTGGACGGCGCGGGAGCGTGGCAGGGACCGGAGAAGATCGGCCCCGCGGGCTTCGCTAACCCAGGCAGTGCGGTCACCGCGTCTCAGCAATTTGGGATCAACAACCAAACTGACGTGTTTCTGGTCGACAAGACCGGCCAGCTGAACGTCTTCTGGGTGGACGGCGCGGGAGCGTGGCAGGGACCGGAGAAGATCGGGCCCGCGGGCTTTGCCAATTCAGGCAGCGCTGTCACCGCGTCTCAGCAATTTGGGATCAACAACCAAACCGACGTGTTTTTGGTCGACAAGACCGGCCAGCTGAACGTCTTCTGGGTGGACGGCGCGGGAGTGTGGCAGGGACCTGAGAAGATCGGCCCCGCGGGCTTCGCTAACCCAGGCAGTGCGGTCACTGCGTCTCAGCAATTTGGGATCAATAACCAAACTGACGTGTTCCTGGTCGACAAGACCGGCCAGCTGAACGTCTTCTGGGTGGACGGCGCGGGAGCGTGGCAGGGACCGGAGAAGATCGGCCCCGCGGGCTTCGCTAACCCAGGCAGTGCGGTCACCGCGTCTCAGCAATTTGGGATCAACAACCAAACCGACGTGTTTTTGGTCGACAAGACCGGCCAGCTGAACGTCTTCTGGGTGGACGGCGCGGGAGTGTGGCAGGGACCTGAGAAGATTGGGCCCGCGGGCTTCGCTAACCCAGGCAGCGCGGTCACCGCGTCTCAGCAATTTGGGATCAACAACCAAACCGACGTGTTTTTGGTCGACAAGACCGGCCAGCTGAACGTCTTCTGGGTGGACGGCGCGGGAGCGTGGCAGGGACCGGAGAAGATCGGGCCCGCGGGCTTCGCCAATTCAGGCAGCGCTGTCACCGCGTCTCAGCAATTTGGGATCAACAACCAAACCGACGTGTTTTTGGTCGACAAGACCGGCCAGCTGAACGTCTTCTGGGTGGACGGGGCGGGAGCGTGGCAGGGACCTGAGAAGATTGGACCCGCGGGCTTTGCCAACCCAGGCAGCACGATCACCGCGTCTCAGCAATTCATAAATGTAGCTGCCAACACGTAAAAAGTTGGTAAAACCGCGGGTGGGGTGGCTACGCTAGTTCCGACTTCGCTGGATTGCCACCTGCCGCCCCCTGTTTTCTAGATGTTGTGTCCGGCGGCTTGCGCCGGGCGCAGCATCGGAATAACCGAATAATCGAAGAATTTGCGCTGAACAGACGGCGATTCGTTGCACGCTCATGCGGGGCGGCACCAACAAGGGCTTTACTCCCGCCGCCTGGCCTACAACGGGACAAAGTGCTGAAGCGGAGTACGGGGACGTCCGACTGTCGTGCAGATCGATGGAATGGGTGGCTCCCGCCTGATTACCTCGAAGATCGCGATCGTGAGAAGTCGGCCAGGCCGCGATCAACGCCGGCCTGGTGGAGGCGCGGACCCCGACCACGGAATACTCATCTGCAACACCAACACCGACAAGGTGCTCGGTCGAGGGCCGACGTGCCGGCCGACGGCCAGCCCGTCACCGTCGATGTTGTCGAATGTCTGGTGACTCGCCTCCGACGGTGTCGCACGATGAAGCGGTCGAAGATCGACGCATGGCAGTCGCGCGATCGGTTGGAGCGGCCCTGGATCTGAAGCTACGTCCTCTAGGAGCTTACCTCCGGCCGGCGAACGAGCGCGACAAGCCCCACAGGAGTGACTACCATTTTGGTAGTTGATGCTATGGAGGACTTGCCCCAATGCGCGAGATGGTTGATGACCGAGATCGGTCGTCCGAACCGCACCTGGAGCCGGCGCGCCGCCCCCCGGCCACTATCGCCGTTATCGGCGCCGGCGATTTCATCGGTGGCGCGATCGCGAAGAGATTCGCCGCCGAAGGGTTCACCGTGTTCGCCGGCCGGCGCAACGGCGAGAAGCTCAGGCAACTGGTGCAAGAGATCGAAGCGGCTGGTGGCCGCGTGTTCGCCCGCTCGCTCGACGCGCGCAACGAAGGGGACGTCGCCGCCTTCCTGCAGGAAGCGGACCGCGAGGCGCCGCTCGACGTGTGCGTCTTCAACATCGGCGCCAACGTCAATTTCCCGCTGCTCGAGACGACTGAGCGCGTGTTCCGCAAGGTGTGGGAGATGGCCTGCTACTCGGGCTTCCTCGCCGCGAGGGAGGCGGCGCGCCTGATGCTGCCGCACGGTCGCGGGGCGCTGTTCTTCACCGGTGCCACTGCCAGCCTGCGCGGGGGCGTCGGCTACGCCGCGTTCGCCGCCGCGAAATTCGGCTTGCGGGCGGTGGCGCAGAGTGCCGCGCGCGAACTCGGACCGAGGAACATCCACGTCGCGCATCTCGTTATCGATTCCGGCGTGGACACCGCCTGGGTGCGCGAGCGCATCAAGGAACGCGAGGGCGAAGCGGCGTTGCGGACTCTCGACCCGAGCCGCCTGATGCGTCCAGCGGCGGTCGCCGAGACCTACTGGCAGCTCTACCAGCAGCCGCGCGACGCCTGGACTTTCGAACTCGAGATCCGTCCCTTCGGCGAGAAATGGTGACGACATGAGCCCAGTTGAGTTCCACTTCGATTTCGGCAGCCCGAACGCCTATCTGAGCCACCTCGTCATCCCGGAGATCGAGCGCCGCACAGGGGTCAAATTCGACTACGTGCCGGTCCTGCTCGGCGGCGTGTTCAAGCTCACCGGGAACCGCTCGCCAGTAGAGGCCTTCGCGGGGATCAGGAACAAGCTGGAATACGAGCGGCTGGAGACGCGGCGCTTCCTCCAGCGCCACGGCATCACGCGCTTTCATTCCAATCCGTTCTTTCCGGTCAACACCATGGTGCTCATGCGTGGCGCCGTGGCCGCAAGGAAGCTCGGCATCTTCGACCGCTACGTGGACGAGATCTACCGACACATGTGGGCGGAACCAAAAAAGATGGACGATCCCGAGGTGCTGCGCGCCGCGCTCGCCACATCGAACATCGACTGGGGACAACTTCAGGGGCTTGTCCAGACCCAGGAGGTCAAGGACGAGCTGCTGGCGAACACGCAACGCTCGGTCGATCGCGGCACGTTCGGCTCGCCGACCTTCTTCGTGGGCGACGAGATCTTCTTTGGCAAGGACCGCCTGGACGACGTTGAGGCCGCCATCGTCGCCAGGGCGGGTGCGTGACGCGTTTCGCGCGCGCATGGCACCTGGCGAGTTGCCAGCCATAGCCAATCCCTAGTGAGCTGAGGCAGACGAAAGATTTACACGTTAGCGATCACCGCACAGCTCGTTCGGAACTGCACGCTAAAGCGGCAGCCAATGCTGCAGAAACATCTCGCATTAAATGAAGTTCTCCCCGAGGCCGACGTCGATCCCGCTCGTGTCGCCGCGCCGACAACGCCGGCGACACCTCAGCGGGTCAGCCGGTGTGTTGGAGCGTCCGGGGATGGCCACCGCGTTGCCAATGGCGTTCGATCTGCTCGAGGGTCTTGCCGCGGGTTTCCGGCACCAAACGCCACGTGAACACGAAACTGGCCAGACCCAAAACCGCATACAGGATGAAGGTCGCGGACAAACCCACCACTGAGACGAGTTCCGGGAAGGTCAGCGTCACCACGAGATTCGCCAGCCAGTTGGCGACGGTGGCCACGCTCATCGCCAGCCCGCGCACCCCCAACGGATAGATCTCCGAGATCAGCAACCAGAAGACCGGGCCGAGTCCGATCGCGAAGAAACCCACATACGCGACCAGGCTGCCCGCCGTGATCCAGCCGACATCGACCGATCCGTGCAGGGCGAAGCCCACGGCTAGGGAGACGAGGCTGAGCACCATGCCGATTTCCCCGACCAGCAACAGCAGTCGGCGCCCGACCCGATCGAGCAGGAGCACCGAGATGATGGTCACCAGGACGTTGACAATTCCCACGCTCAGGCTGGCGAAGATGGATGACGAACTGCTGGCGAAGCCGGCGAGTTGGAAGATCGTCGGAGCATAGTAGATGACCGTGTTGATGCCGGTGACCTGCTGCAACACCGCCAACCCGATCCCAATCAGCATCGGCATGCGCAGCGTCGCCGAGAGAAGGTCCGACCAGTGCGTGGAAGCGGTGGAGAGCGCTGCCCTTGTCTCCTTGATCTCCGGCTCGATCTCCTGCTTTGCGCGGATGCGGCTCAGCGCTTGCACGGCCTCCGGGTAACGACCGCGGAGCATGAGCCAGCGTGGCGTGTTGGGAACGATCAGCATCCCGACGAACAGGGCCAATGCGGGAATGACGCCGATCCCGAACATCCAGCGCCAGCCCCCGGTGGCGGAGAGCGCATAATCGACGAGGTAGGACGCCAGGATGCCGATCGTCACCGCGAGCTGGTTGAGTGCGACGAGAGAGCCGCGGATTCGGGGCGGGGCGATCTCCGACAGATACATCGGCGCGACGAACGAGGCGACGCCCGTGGCGATACCAATGAGGATCCGGCTGCCGATCAGCCATGCGACCGAGAACGAGAGCGCCGACAGGATCGACCCGCCAGCGAACAGCAGGGCGGTGACGATGATGACGTGTCGTCGCCCGAACCGGTCGGCAAGCCAGCCGCCGCCGGACGATCCCAGGGTCGCGCCCGCAAGCGCTACGCTGGTCACCACCCCGATGAGGATCGGGGAGAGCCCGAAATCCGTCCGAATGAACAGGATCGCCCCGGAAATGGCGCCTGTGTCATAACCGAACAGCAGCCCGGAGCATGCCGCGACCACACCCACCAAATAGACGAAGGCCATCTATTCTTGACTTCCCATGCTGGCCAGCAGTAAAGTGCACTCTTAGTGCATTGACTCAGCGTGAATCTTCCGTCTGAGTTAGTCCACTGCCAAAGGCCCATCATCCTCCCGCCCCAGGAACGCCAGCACTCGCTCGGTCACTTCGGCCTTGGGGTAGATCGCGGCCAGCGCGCGGGCGCGGGTCAGCGGGTCGCTGGCGAAAAACCGTTCATATAGTACCTGCCGGCTGCCGAACGAGCTGCCGGCGATGTCCCAGGCCAGGCGAAACAGCCGCACCCGCTCCAATGCCGTGGCACTATCAGTCGCGAGATACTGCTCGATGTCCGCCGCCACCGGACCGCCGAAATCCTCCCTGCTCGGAAGCATCATCAGGCTCGAGGAGCCGAGAAGCTGAATGATCTCGGCCATGCGCGGATAGGCGGTCATGAACAGGTTGCGGGTGGTCTCAACCGGCAATTGGGCTGGGCACATCACGCCCCATTCGTCGAGCGCCGCATCCGCCTCGGCGGCGCGCATACAGGCGCGCATCAGCTCGGTGTACATCATCAGCTCGCCGATGCGCTCCTGCGAGTGCGGCAAATGCGCGTTGCCGAGCGTCTCCGTGACCAGCAGCGCCACCCCCAGCACCAGCTCGCATTTCGCCAGGTTCTTGGCCGCTCCCTGATGCGCGGTATGCGCCGAGGAGTGGGTGCGCGCGGCTGTCTCGTTCAGCTTCTCGACATCGCCGTACAGGAACACCCGCTCCCACGGCACCAACACGTCGTCGAAGAACACAATGCAATCCATCTCCTCGAAGCGCGAGCCGAGCGGGTGGTCGAACCGCGACCGCTCCAGGTCGAAGCTCTCGCGGCAAAGGAACCGCAATCCGGGCGTGCCGCAGGGAATGGCGAAATTGAGCGCGAACGGGCTGTGCGGTTCGGCGTACTGGCCGAGGCGCGGGGAATAGACCGCGATCTCATCGGCGAGCGGCCCGAGGGTGGCGAGCACGCGCGCCCCGCGCACCACGATCCCGGCATCGGTCTCGCGCACCGCGCGCAGCGCCGTCCCCTCCTGCAAATTGAACACGCCTGAGACCGTGCGGCTGCGCTGGAGGTTGATCAGCGCGTGGGTGAGGGTCAGGTCGTGTTCGCGGATGTGCTCGTGATAGCGGCGCACATTGTCGGCGAAGTCGCACCGGCCGCGGCCGAAATATGCCGCCGAGCCCGCCCAGGCCGCGAAGTTCACGTTCATGAAGTCGGGCGAGCGCCCCATCATGCCGCAGGTCGAGCGCGCCCAGTGCAGCATCATCGCCCGACGCCGCTCCAGCTCCTCGCGGGTGCGCGGGACGATGAACGAGAGGCCCACGCGCTCGCGGCTGGACGGCGAGGCGAAGATCATTTCGTCGCGTAGCCGGGGGTCGTGCTGCATGTCGTAAAGCGCCGCGATGGCGCGCGCGCCGTTGCGCAGTCCGGGTTGGGCGGTGACATCCTTCACCCGCTCCCCGCGCAGCCACACCTCGCGCTCCTGCGCGCGCAGGCCGCTGAGGTATTCCCGCCCCGTCCGCGCCGGCATTGTTTTCCTCCCGTTTGGCGTTCCCCGTTAGCCCGTTCGCCGCAGCCGCTCGTTCGCTTGCCGCATCTCGCGGACGATTTGCCGCGCGCGCGCCGCCGGGTCCGGGTTGGCGATGATCGGCCGCCCCACGACCAGATAATCGGCCCCGTCCGATATCGCCTGGCCGGCGGTCGCGGCGCGTTTGTGGTCGTCTACCGGATCCTCCTCCGAGCGGATGCCGGGCGTGACTACGAGCAGCTGGTCGGCGGCAGCGGCGCGACGAAGCTCGTTCGGGTTATCGTGCGCGGCGGCGATGATGCCGTCGCACCCATACCGCACCGCGTCTCGCACCCTGAGATGCACCAGGTCTTTCGCATTGAGCCGAAAGCCCAAATCCCAGAGCCCCTGATCGCCGAGGCTGGTCAGGACCGTGACCGCCAATATCTTGAGTTCGCTGTCGCCTTTGCCCTGCACCGCCGCCCGGATGATCTCCGCGTCCCCATGCACGGTAACGAAGCTGACCCCGCGATCGGCGGCACGCGCGACCCCTTCCTGCACGGTCCGACCGATGTCGAACATCTTGGCGTCCAGGAAGACCTTCTTGCCGGCATCCACCAGCTCGCCGATCAGGCCGTCCACGCCCTTGGCGAAGGCCAGCCACAAGCCGATCTTGAAGAACGAAACCGTGCCGTCGAGCCGACTGACCAGCTTCCTCGCCTGGGCGATCTCGGGGACATCGAGGGCGACGATCAGCCGGTCGGCCATATCGGCGGGCAGCCCGCGTGGGGTATCGTTCCGGCGCGTTTGTTGCTCGTCCGGCATGGGCCGTTTCCCTGTCTTCGGACTGGTTGGCAAGCAGGCCGGATGCTAGGCGCGAATTAGCGAACCGGGAAGTTGGCCCGCTCCGCCCCCAGCCCTACTCCAGCGCCCGCCGCCGGTCTGCCCAAGGCGCGATCCGCTCGAACGCCGCCGCTGCCTGGAGCACGCCGAGGTCGTCGAACCGGCGCCCAACGACCTGCAAGCCGACCGGCAAACCCGCATCCGTGAAGCCGCACGGCACGCTCGCCGCCGGGTTCCAGGATAGATTGAACGGGTAGGAGAATTCCGCCCAACGTACCCAGTCCCATTCGTGTTGCGGCCAGTCCGCCGGGATCAGCCGATCCGCCGGGAACGCGGCCACGGAAACGGCCGGGGTGAGCAGCAAATCCCACGTCTCGAACCAGCGATGGATCGCCGCGATGTAGGCGTGCTTGCGCTCGCGCATGAGCTGGTACTGTTCCAGGCTATGCCGCGAGCCCTCGCGGATGCAGGCGACCAGCCCCGGGTCCATGCGCGCCTCCCATTCGGGCAGGTGTCGGACGAGGCGCGTCAGATGCGCGGGCCAGAAGAAGCGGATCAACTCCGGCCCCTCGGCCGCCCAGGGCGTGGCCACCTCCTCGACCGCCGCACCCAGCTCGGCGAACCGCCCGGCCGCCGCGCGCACCAGCGCCGCCACCTCGGGATCGACGCGCGCATGGCCGAGATCGGGGCTGAAGGCGACCCGCTTGCCGCGGATGCCGTCCTCCAGCCGCCCGGGATAGTCGGCGGGGGCGGCTTCGCAGGTGGTGTGATCGAGCGGGTGCGGCCCCGCCGTGACCGCCAGGAACAACGCCGCGTCGGCCACCGTGCGTGTCAGCGGCCCGTAATGGGTGGTGAAATCGCCGGGACCGACCGGATAGGCCGGGATGCGCCCGAAGCTCGGCTTCAGCCCGAACACGCCGCAGAAATGCGCCGGCATCCGGATCGAGCCCGCCCCGTCGCTCCCCTGATGCAGCGGCCCGTACCCCGCCGCCGCGCCGGCCCCGGCGCCGGCCGAGGAGGCGCCGGCGTTGTAGCCGTGCTTCCAGGGGTTGTGGGTGATGCCGGTGAGCGGGCTCTCGCTAACCCCCTTCCAGCCGAACTCGGAGGTCGTGGTCTTGCCGAGCACGATCGCGCCCGCGTCCTTGAGGCGCGTGATCATCGGCGTATCCTCGGCCGGCCGGTTGCCGGCGAAGATCAGGCTGCCCTGCTGGGTGGGCATGTCCTTGGTGATGGTGAGATCCTTGATCGTCACCGGCACGCCGTGCAGCCGCCCGAGCGGCCCCCCGCCCATCAGCGCCGCCTCGGCCCGGCGCGCGTCGTCCATCGCCTGATCGGCGGCGAGGAAGGCGAAGGCGTTGATCCGCGGCTCCAGCCGCTCGATTCGCGCGAGCAGGGCGCGCACCAACTCGACCGGCGAAACCTCCTTCCTCCGGATCATCTCGGCCAGCCGCACGGCCGGCGTGAAGCCCAATCCGTCGTCGGGCATCGGTGCCTCCACGCCGCGTTCAGTAGGTCGCGCGCCCGCCCGAGACGTCGAAGACGGCGCCGGTCGAGAAGCTCGCTTCCTCGCTGGCCAGCCAGCAGACCAGGGCGGCGACCTCCTCGATCAGCCCGAACCGACCGATCGGGATCTTCGACAGCATGTAGTCGATCTGCGCCTGCGTCATCTGATCGAAGATCGGCGTCCGCACCGCCGCCGGGGTGACGCAGTTCACCCGGATGGCCGTGTTCGCCAGTTCCTTGCCGAGCGACTTGGTAAAGCCGATCACGCCGGCTTTGGAGGCGGAATAGGCCGCCGCGTTCGGATTGCCCTCCTTGCCCGCGATCGAGGCGATATTGACGATTCGCCCATAGCCGCCGTTCAGCATATGCGGCACCACGGCACGACAGGTATAGAACACCCCATTGAGATTGACCGCGACCACGCGGTCCCATTCGGCCAGCGGATACTCCCAGACCGGCCCGTTCGGGCCGGTGATGCCGGCAGAGGCGATCAGGATATCGATGCCGCCGAGAGCGGCGGCGGTCGCATCGGCCGCGCGCTGCACGGCGGCGGCATCGGTGACGTCCAGGGTGACACAATGCGCGCCCTCGGAGTTCAGCCGTTCGAGCGCAGCGGCGTCGCGATCCCAGACGCTGAGCCGCGCGCCCTCGCCCTTCAGCCGCGCCACGATACCCGCCCCGATGCCCGACACGCCGCCCGTGACCACCGCGCGCCGCCCTTCGAACCGTCCCGCCATGCTGGCCTCCATTTGCTGGCGGCGTATCAGAGTCTCGGCGAGCGGGGATCGCAAGCCTTGCGCTTGGCCGGGCGCAATCGGGGACCAGTCGCGGTGTACACATCGCCGGCGCGCGGCCTTGGTCGTCACGCCTGCGGTGTACACAATGGCGCTGGAATGCACCCCTAGAATGAGACACGGTAAATAGGGACACTGTTCTGAAAGGAGAACAGATGTCCAGAGTTGTTCGAAGCTATACGCCGGAGTTCAAGCGTTCGGTCTGCGAGCGGATGGAGACCGCGACGAAGGTCCAGGAGCTGGCGCGGGAGCTCGGCTTACGACGCGCGACGCTTTACCTCTGGCGATCGCGGTACCTGAGCCAGGGCGCGGCGGCGCGGCGGGGGCGCGGACAGCGGCCTCGGGCGGCGGTGGCGGCGGCAGCGGCGGCGGCGGCGCGCGAGCCGGATCCGCGGGAGCGGATCGCCGCGCTGGAGCGCAAGATCGGCCAGCAGGCGCTGGAACTGGATTTTTTTCGTGCGGCCTTGCAGCGTGTCGGGGCACCACGCCGGTCGAACGGCGGGCCTGGCGAGACGGCATCTACGCGGTGATCCGCGCGCAGGTGCAGTTGCAAGGCGATCTTGGGATCGAGCGGCTGTGCGGGCTGGCCGGGGTCAGCCGGGCCGGATACTACCGTGCCTGGCAAGCCTCTGCGCCGCTGCAGGAAGCGACCGAGCTGCGCCACCAGATCCAACTCTTGCGGCTCGCGCACCGCCACTACGGCCACCGGCGGATCGCGGTGCTGCTGCGGCGCGCCGGCTGGGCGGTGAACCAGAAGCGAGTGCTGCGGCTGATGCGGGAGGACAACCTGCTCTGCCTGCCGCGGCGGCGCTTCGTGGCGCTGACCACGGACAGCCGCCATCACTGGCGGTTCTTTGCCAACCTGGCGACGGGTTTGCGGCCGACCGCGGTCAACCAGCTGTGGGTCGCCGACATCACCTACGTGCGCCTGCAGGAGGCCTTCGTCTACCTGGCGGTGCTGCTGGATGCGTTCAGTCGCAAGGTGATCGGCTGGGCGCTGGCGGAGCATTTGCAGGCCAGCCTGGCACTCGCGGCGCTGGAGATGGCGCTGCGCACCCGCGCGGTGGTGCCGGGGGTGCTGGTGCACCATTCGGATCGCGGCATCCAGTATGCGTGCGAGGACTACGCCGCGCGGCTGTTGCGGGCCGGCATCGTGCCCAGCATGAGCCGGGTTGGCCGGCCGTGGGACAACGCGGTGGCGGAGAGCTTCATGCGGACGCTGAAGCGCGAGGAGGTGGATGGGCGCAGCTACCGCGACCTCGCGGCGGCACGGGCGTCGATCGGGGCGTTCCTGGAGACCACCTACAATCGCCAGCGCCTGCATTCGGCTCTCGGCTACTGGCCACCGGAGCGGTTCGAAGCCCGAATGCCAGGGCGCACGTCGTTGCCGCTGGCGGCCATTGCTGCGCAGGCCCCATCCGATGCTTGATTGTGCTTGCGTCGGCGGGGACGGCGTCAAGCCCAAGCCACCTGCGGCGGTCGCTGCGCGAGGCTTGACCCCGCCCGGCCGGCGAAGCTGGGCTCGGGATCGGATTCAGGGACGAGAAGGGGTCACGCAACTGACGGGCAACGACCAGTGTACCCAATTTGCCTGTCTCAGACGAAGGGTGCAGTCCAGTGGTCGCGGTGTACACGATGCCGCCTCGCCAGCCCGCTTGTGTACACAGTCCGTTAACTGTTCGGCAGCATTCCCTGATGCGGCGTGCGCGATGGGCACGGGGCGGCTTCATTGGAACCGAGTTTCGTTCCACTGGCATGCATGACCAAGTTCAGCAATATTAGTGATATATGTAATTTTTTCAGAATTGCATAGAGGTCCATCCCAAACGTGAGCTTCGTGGGGAGGCGATTTCCTTTCCCGTTTTGGAATGCATTTTTATACAGTCTCAGTTGAGACTGAGACTAGCTTTTCCTTTGGGCAAGCATCGTAACCACCCTTTCTCGGTTGGCGCGACAGACCTGGGCATAGTGATTCGAGCTTGCGGAGACGAAGACGGCAAGTGCAGCATCATAAGCGGCCACCGCCTCCTCCAGCCGCACCATCCCCGCTTCCCGCTCGCCAAGCGTCGAAAGCGCGTTGCCGAGGTTGTTCTGCGTCATTGCCCAGTCGAGCGGCACGCGCTCGCGCGTGTATTCCTTGAGCGCGTCCCGATAAGCGGTCACCGCCTCCTCCAGCCGCGCCGTCCCCGCTTCCCGCTCGCCAAGCCTCAAAAGCGCGTTGCCGAGGTTGTTCTGCGTCGTTGCCCAGTCGAGCGGCACGCGCTCGCGCGTCCGTTCGTTGAGCGCGTCCCGATAGGCGGTCACCGCCTCCTCCAGCCGCGCCGTCCCCGCTTCCCGCTCGCCAAGCCTCAAAAGCGCGGCGCCGAGGTTGTTCTGCGTCATTGCCCAGTCGAGCGGCACGCGCTCGCGCGTGTATTCCTTGAGCGCGTCCCGATAAGCGGTCACCGCCTCCTCCAGCCGCGCCGTCCCCGCTTCCCGCTCGCCAAGCGCCCGAAGCGCGGCGCCGAGGTTGTTCTGCGTCGTTGCCCAGTCGAGCGGCACGCGCTCGCGCGTCCGTTCGTTGAGCGCGTCCCGATAGGCGGTCACCGCCTCCTCCAGCCGCGCCGTCCCCGCTTCCCGCTCGCCAAGCCTCAAAAGCGCGTTGCCGAGGTTGTTCTGCGTCGTTGCCCAGTTGAGCGGCACGCGCTCGCGCGTCCGTTCCTTGAGCGCGTCCCGATAGGCGGTCACCGCCTCCTCCAGCCGCACCATCCCCGCTTCCCGCTCGCCAAGCGTCGAAAGCGCGGCGCCGAGGTTGTTCTGCGTCGTTGCCCAGTCGAGCGGCACGCGCTCGCGCGTGTATTCCTTGAGCGCGTCCCGATAAGCGGTCACCGCCTCCTCCAGCCGCGCCGTCCCCGCTTCTCGCTCGCCAAGCGTCGAAAGCGCGGCGCCGAGGTTGTTCTGCGTCATTGCCCAGTCGAGCGGCACGCGCTCGCGCGGCACCAAACCTGAGGCCGACTGATACAACCTGATCGCGTCACTCAACGCTTCGTTATCGCCGAACTCCTCGCCCTGAGCATGGAACGCGCTGGCTGCTTCCAGTGTATGGCGCCATGCCTCTGCAGCATCGAAGGACACCGCCTCAGCAGCCTGCGTGTAAAACACAGCCGCCTCTCGATAACGCAGTTGTAGCCGGGCAATGCGGCCGCGCTCGGCCAGTAACGCCGCGCGACTACGAGCACGGTCTCGGTCCTCGGCTTCGGCCTGCGCTAGCGCAACGTCCAAGATATGGGCCGCCTCGGCAAAGGCGAGATCGGCCGCGCGCGCCTGCGCTTCCGTGAGCGCCCGCTTCACCGCACCAGTAAAATCCTCGGCCTTGGCCGCCGGCTTCTGCAAATCCTGAATGATCCGCTTGACCAAGTCGGGCAGGTTCTCGGCCGCGACCTCGTCGATCTCCGGGTTACCAGCGCGCAACAGATCGCGGATCTCCGCCATTGCTCGCACCGCGGGGGACCCGCTTCCAGCGGCATCCATCATCAGCCGCTCAAGACGTCTCTGGCTCTCGACGAGCACCGTTGTGTTCTCGCCGATGCGGTCGATCCGATCCAGCGTCTCCTGCTGACCGCGAAGAACAAGGCTCAGCGCGAAATCCTTGTTGCGCTGCACCGCCGCGTAGGCCTGCGTGACCACGCTGCGCAACATCGACTCGCCGACCGTGCTCTTTAGAAACAGCTCCTCGTGTGCAGCATCCGCCGCGTCTGCCACCAGCTCTCCGATCCGCACAGGATCCAGATTGGCAGCGAAGATCTCGTCAGTGTCGGGAGTGTAGAGGTCCAGCACGTGGGGCAACGCTTCGATCGTCGCGGCGAGGTCCCGGCGGCGCTCCCAATCTAAGCCGAACTCTGCCGCTAGCGCCTGCCGGGTGCCCGCCTCCAAATCCGCGCGCACGCGGTTCAGCGCCTGCACTACAGCGTTGTCTTGGCTGGGACGCGCGGATTCGGCGATATCGCCTGACTTCACCGCGAGGTCGATGACGCCCGCGGCTGCTGGGTAGCCCGCCAGTTTCGCCGCAGCTGATAGCCATGAAACGGCCAGCTTCAGCTGTTTCGCACCGATGGCAGACATCGTCCGCCCTCTGGTTGTTCTGAGGATGTATAGTAGGCGCGCAACCTCGCTGTTCCGTCAAATGGTTGCTCCCGCTCGCGCAGCGAATTAGGCTCCCACGTGCTGCATTGGACGGCTTCATTCGAAACCAGGATGCTGAAATTCTTCGCCGAACCGGACGGAGGCGGCAGACGACGCGTGAAATGGATCGGAAGACGCCGTTCGGCTACGGGTCAGGGCGAGGGAACTCCAGACCGGCGTTGATGTCGGTGGCAGCGATCGCTGCATGGCCCATCGCCACGCTGATCTGCGACAAGCCCTGGACCACGTCGCCGGCAGCATAGAGCCCGGCAACAGAGGTACGCTGGTGCGCATCGACGAGAAGGGCCCCGTCCTCATCCGCTTCTGCCCCCAGATCTGTCGCAAGCCCCGAACGCATCCTCGCGCCCAGAGCGGTATAGAGGGTGTCGAACCGATGCGTCGCGCCGCTGCTCATGTGCCAGGCTGCGATCTTATCCCCTTCCAGGGCAATCCGGGCGACGGGTTCGTCAAGGATCTGCACCCCAGCCGCGCGCAGTTCCTCTTCTTCCTCGCCCGCTATGTCCAGTTTCCGCCCGAGGGTCAGCAACGTCAGATCGGCCGTATAGGCGCGCAGCAGCAATGCCTCCTTCAGCCGGCACTTGCCGTAGCCGATCAAGGCGACTTTCTGTCGGATCACCTCGTACGCATCGCAAATCGGGCAGTGGCGGACCAGACCGCGACTGATGGCATCACCGAGCCCCGGGAGTTCCGGCTCGATGTCCTCAGAGCCAGTCGCTAGCAGCACTCGCTTCGCCCTCAGGCTTTGGTCAGCGAGCAAAGCGGTGAAGCCCCCGTCCGCCTCCTGCGTTAGCCTGTCCACCTGGCCGGGAACGATCACCGCTCCATATCGCTCGGCCTGGGTCCGTATCCGAAGGAGGAGCTTCGGGCCGGGGATACCCTCCGGGAAACCCGGATGATTGTGGGAGAGCGGGATCGAGGCGGCCCGGCTCGATCCTGCGTCGATGACGCGAAACTCACGGCGGAAGCGGGCCAAGTAGATGGCGGCGGTCAGGCCCGCTGGACCGCCGCCGATGATCAGACAATCCATCGACGCGCGCTCTCCACGGCGCTCCCTAGAGAGCGCGTGCGGTTCTAACGACGCCGGGCTGTGCTCCTGCTCGGCTTCTTTGACCGCTCGGAGCGCTGTTCCTCCTCGTCCGGCTCGATGTCCTCCTCGTCTTCGTCCTCGGATCCGGCGGCCAGAGCGGCGGGAAGAATGGCGCTGCGAGTCACCTCGGTTAGTTTCTGGTCCTGCGCTTTTTCCTCCTCGAGGATCCCGGCCAGCACATCGGCTACGTCTGTCTCGCCGAGTGCCTTGGACAACTCGACCATGGTGCCATAGGCAGCGATCTCGTAGTGCTCAATACGTTGCTGGCTGGCGACGATGACCAGGTCGAGGACTGGCCCCTTGTCGTGCTCCTCCAGCTCGTGCTGCGCCTCCTCGGCCAAGCCGCGCATCGCCTCGCAGACTTTGCGCCCCGACTTCCCGCCCAATTGCTCCAATGCCTGCTCGACGCGTTCCCGCTGCTCCTCGCTTTGGGCGATATGGGCCTCGATGCCACTTCGCAGCTCTTGGTCAGTGGTCTTCCGCAGTGTTCGCTTCATGGCCTGAATGGCTTGCCGCTCGGCGCTATGGGCGTCTTTGAGCTGGTCAACCAACATCTCACGCAATTCGTCCATTTTCACCCTCACCCGATAAACGTCTCAGACACCGGCTGTTTGACCAGCCGCCGAACGCTCGACGTAGCGGAGCACGGTCGGCCCGATGTGGTCTTGGATCCACTGCGCCATTCGCTGCTCCTCGCGCAGGGACTCGTTCAGCGCGAGTTTGGCGCGATCTTGACCCACCGCGTCCGCGAGCGTCAGGAGCGACAAGTAGCTCGCGATCTCGTAGTGCTCGAAAGCGAAGTTGGCGATCGTGTTCTTAAGCACTTCGTCAGGGGCGGCAGAGTGGCCTATCGCGGCGAGGTTTCCCATCAGCGACGTAACGGTATCCTTCATGGTCGAGTGGCTGGTGCCGTGCGAGGACAGAAGCTCCTCGATCCGCCGCGCCTGCTCGTTGCTCTCAGTGATGTGCTGGCGCATTCGATCCGACATTTCGGGATAGTTCTCGAGTCGACCGACCTGGCGCTCGAGCAGCTCGATGGCCTGCTTCTCGACCGCGTGCTGGTTGCGCAAACCGACGATGAATATGTCTCGCGCTGTTTCTGTGACGTTGCTGGCCATTGCTTCTCCTCGTAATCATGGTTGCGTATCCAGCGCATCAGCTCCGACGCTCCGCGCCGCCCCGAGGCGGCGGCTGGTTCTCGTCGCGCCAACGGCGTCAACGCCTAGCGCTGCGACGTGGTGCTCGTTCCCGCTCCCGCCGGTCACGCGTTGATGAGCACCTCGGCAGTATCGGCCCGCTTAGAAGCGCGAGTTTGCCTCGGGTACTAAGCTGTACGAACGTTTTCGTAGGAAATTGGAGGCAAGCCGATCGTCGGGTTCAAGAACGAAGGCCCTATCCGCGCCGAAGCCGGTTCAATTCCTCCAGCAGCAGCCGCAGACCTCGATCGACCACCTTCTCCCGGCGGAGCGCGATCGCGAGCGCGGGACGCAGCCGCCGAGCCGATGCTCCTCGCACACTATCGCCCATGGCCAAAGACGGCAGAATGGTCGCGCCGAGTCCGCTGGCCACGAGCACCTTGATCGCCTCTACGCTGCCCAGCTCCATGACCGGCTTCGGAGCCAACCCCGCACGCCGGAACCATCCGTCGACGATCGCGCGCGTCCTGCCGCCCGGTTCGTAAAGGATCAGCGGCAGGCGCGCGAGCTGGGCCGGGCCAAGCGCTGCCGTTCCAGGATTTATCGTGTCCGGAATAAGCGCGACGAGCGGGTCCGGCATTAGCCGGGTCACGTTCAGCGTGCGGCCAATCATGGTCGGCACGGTCACGAGCCCGGCATCCAGCTCGCCGACTTCGACCCGACGCAGGATATCCGTGCTGTTCCCGGTCGCGATGACGATGTCGAGACCGGGCATTCGCCGCTTCAGTGCGGCCAACACCGGCGGCAGGACATGGATGCAGGCAGTCGCACCCGTCCCGAGACGGACGCGTCCGATGCCGCCGTCGCGATAACTCGACGCCGTCGCGACCGCATCCTCCACGGCGGCTTGCGCCCGGATGGCGTGGGCAAGCACGGCCTGCCCTGCCGCCGTCGCGATTGCCTTTCCGCCCGCCCGTTCGATCAACCGCACCCCGAGCGAGCGTTCCAGCTCACGCAACTGTTGGCTCACCGCGGGCTGGGTCAGGTTGAGCATCCGGGCGGCAGCCGTGATGCTGCCGGCCTCCAGGGTCGCCGCGAGGGTCCGCAACTGCCGTAGGCTCGGGATAGGCATAAGCGCAGCTTATGCTTATGCGGCGCATTGGAAAAATTCGCTTCTGCCTCCGGCAAAAGGCGGCATCATCCCCGAGAACAGGTCAGGGTCCGGTAACAGCGATGCGAAATACAGGTGCTATTCTCGTCCGGCCCTGCACGGATGCCGACATGGATGCCATAACGTCGATCTACGCGTACCACGTGCTGCACGGAACCGCCTCGTTCGAAACGGAACCGCCAAGCCTCGACGAGATGCGCCGCCGGCGGGCGGAGCTCCTGGCCAACAGCTTCCCTTACCTCACGGCGGAGGCCGATGGTGACATTGCCGGCTACGCCTATGCGAGCGCCTATCGGCCACGCGCCGCCTATCGCGATACGGTCGAGAACTCGGTCTATGTTCGCCCGGACCTGATCGGCCGCGGCATCGGCACGCTGCTCCTGCGAGCCCTGATCGCCGAGTGCGAGGCGCGCGGCCTGCGGCAAATGGTCGCGGTGGTCGGCGATAGCGCGAACGTCGCCTCGGTGCGGCTGCATGAGGCGCTCGGGTTCCGCTTGGTCGGCGTGCTGCGCGCCGTTGGCTTCAAGCACGGCAAGTGGCTCGATACCGGTGCTGCTCCAGCGCGCGCTCGGGCCAGGCGACAATGAACCGCCGGCGGCACGCGATCGGTGAACCCGCCGCATTTCGCCGCGACGGCGAGCGCGGCTCCTCGCAGACCATCGCCCGGCCGTGACCGGCTGGTGGTCATCACGGTGCTGGGCGTGGGCCAGATCCTGGCTTGGGGGTCGTCCTATTATCTGCCGGCCGTGCTCGCCCAACCGATCGCTCGCGACACGGGATGGCCGCTCGCCTGGGTGATCGGCGGGCTCTCGGTCGGGCTGCTCGTCTCCGGCCTGGTGTCGCCGCGCGTCGGCCGGCTGATCGAGCGGCATGGCGGCCGTCCGGTCTTGGCCGGCAGCGCCGCCATGCTGGCCTGCGGCCTGGTATGCCTCGCCGCCGCCCCCAACGTGGCGGTTTCGGTTCTCGCCTGGATCGTCATTGGTGTTGGAATGGGGGCTGGGCTCTACGACCCGGCCTTTGCCGCCCTCGGGCGCCTTTACGGCCGCGAGGCGCGCGCCGCTATCACCTCGCTGACCCTGATCGGAGGATTCGCGAGCACCGTATGCTGGCCGCTGAGCGCATACATGCTGGGCGCGTTCGGCTGGCGCGGAACCTGCCTTGCGTACGCGGCCCTGAACGCGGGCGTCTCGTTGCCGCTTTACTGGTTCGGCCTGCCTCGGGAGCCGATGCGTGGCGTTCCGCTCCCACGGACAGTCACGGCCACGAGTTCCGCCAAGCCGACCAACCAGCGCGTCGGGGGGACGGGCCTGTTCGTCTTACTCGCGCTTGGCCTGACGCTCGCATCGGTGATCGCGGCGGTCGTGTCGGTCTACCTCCTGACCATCTTGCAGGCTCTGGGGCTGCCGCTCGCGAGCGCCGTCGCGCTCGGGACACTGCTGGGGCCGTGCCAGGTCGGCGCCCGGCTGATCGACCTGCTTGTCGGCCGCTTGGTCCATCCGGTCTGGGAAATGCTGATCTCAACCATCGTCGTCGCCATCGGGCTGAGCCTGCTGTTCCCTTGGGCCAGCGCCGTCGTAACCGGCTTGGTCCTGTATGGCGGCGGCATCGGGCTTCGCTCGATCGTGCGCGGCACGTTGCCGCTCGCGCTATTCGGGGCGGAGGGCTACGCCAGCCTCATGGGGCGTCTCGCGTTCCCGATGCTGGTCGCGCAAGCGGCTTCGCCATCGGTCGCGGCCGTGATCCTTGATCGATTCGGGGCCCACGCCATTGTCGCCGCGCTGTTTGGGGCCGCCCTCGCCAATGTTTGCCTCGTCCTGCCGCTTCTGCCCATTCGCCCATCACCGTTCGGCCCCGCCTAGCTGATCCGCACGGGGCCGAGTTCCGGCCGCGGCAATCAGGTCGCGACCGCCTCAAGTGTTTGGCCGGGCCTGATCTTCGGCAGCAATAGGGCAGTCCATTCCCCGAAACCGAGCACCACGGCGATGATGAGCCAAGTCATCGCGGGCGTGGTCACGCTGATCAGGGCGGTCCAGAGCGCCGTGCCGATGATCAGTCCGAGGGTGAACATCGCACCCAGCCAGCCGATCGCCGTGCCGCGTACGCGGGTCGGGAAGCACTCCGCCCAGTAGGCATAGCCCGCGCCGGACCATGTGCCGTTGGTGACCTGGTAGATGCAGAAGTAGATCACCGCCAAGGCGACCGTACCATGGATGAACATAAAGGCCAGGTTCAGCGGCCCGGTGATGATGCCGCTCCACACCAGCACCTCCCTCCGCCCCCAGCGTTCGCCCGCCAAACCGCCCAAGATGTAGAAGAAAAACCCGATACCGCCGCTGATCAGCAGCAGCCGCCCCGCGCCGTTCGCGGTCCAGGTTCGATAATGGGTCAGCCAATAGGCGATATACACGTTCGTCGCGACCCAGGAGGTCGAGTAGAACAGCCAAACTACGGTCAGTAGAACGATGCGTCTTCGCACCGTGCCCGGGCTCGCGAAGAGCTGCGCCAGCGTGACCTTGGTCACCTCCGACGTGTCCACCTCATAACGGGCGAGTAGCTCTTCCGTGCGCGCCTCGTCCCCGGCCGCGACCGCCTCCCTGACCTGCTGCAAATGCAGGAATCGATCGGATTCCTTGACCCAATACCGCCCGAAGATCACGACGATGATCGGCACCACCCCGAAGACGAACACGGTGCGCCAGCCGAACTGGTTGAACAGAAGATAGACGCCTGAGGCCAGGAACACGCCCACCGGCCAACCGCCCTGAACGATCGAATAGAGCAGGCCCCGGCGTGCGGACGGCACCTGCTCGTTGACCAAGGTGATGGAGATCGCAAGCTCCGAGTTGGCGAAGCCGGAGGCGAGCGCGCGCACCACCGCAAGCTCCCAGAAGTTTTGCACGAAGTAGGTCAGGCCGGTGAAGATGGCAGCCGCCGTGAGGCAGAACATCCACATCCACTTGCGGCCGAGCTGGTCCATGCCGTAGCCGGCGAGGAAGGTGATGATGAACATCGCCGCGTAGATGATGAGCCCGAGCGATCCCACGAGCGAGGGCGAGAGGTGCAGGCTCTGCGAGATGTCCGGGAAGGTCAGGACCAGAAGGTTGAAGTCGTATGAGGCGAGCGCCCATCCGGCGAGCGCGACGCACACGAGATACGTCGTGTAGTGCCGCTCCACAAACGAGGGCGCCGGGCGGACCTCGAACCGCCCTCCCGCGCCAGCATGTCGGCCCCGGTCCATCCTGCTCGCGGGCATGTCGGCCTCCCTTGCCGTGTTGGACTGGTAACTCCGTGAGTGCGATCTCGATGCGTTGGCAAGGGAGGTTGGGCCATACCCGCAATCAAGATCGCTGGAGCGTGCCTCCGGCGCCGGGTGGTGTCACCGGGCGCGAGCCGGGGCCGGCAGAGCAGACGGCTCCAGCCGACAGCAGCGTTCGCCGGATCAGCTGAAGAGCAGCAGCCCGTGGCTGCCTGCCACGGCACCAAGGATGGTAATCAGGCTCAGCACCAGCAAAGCCCAGTGCAGCCAGTGCATCGCGCGGAACGCCGCTCGCGGATTGGCTCTCGCACGGGAGACGAACCGGCGATGCAAGAACAGCGGCTCGAGAACGAACAGCATCGCGGCAAAGGCCAGCCAGACAAGAACCATGGCGTGCATCCACCAGTACGACATCACTGTGAACCAGCGCCAGGCGTCCAGCCGGAATACCATGTAGAAGCCAGTCAGGCCGGCAAGCAGGATGCTGAAGCGCGCCTGCGCGGCGAAGCGTCGTTCAACGGCCTCGAACGTCGCGATCCGCTGGTCGTCGTCCTGAAGGCGACGCAGGGCTGGTAACAGGGCGGTCGTTACCACACCGACACCGCCGATCCACAGTACGATGGCCAGCACGTGCAGGGCGAGAGCAATCGTCACGTCCATGGTTGCGATCCACTCGGACAATGAGCGCCGCGGTCACAGCGGAGGATCATCAGAAATTTCGGCCGCCCGATAAAACTCGACCCGGAACCGCACCCGGCCCAGCGGTGCGATCTCATGCGGCAGACCCGGCCCGGCCACTCCGGGGGACAGGCCGGGCTCAAGGACACGCTCCGCTAGGGGAGCGAGCACGCGGTAGAGCAACCTGCCGTCCAGAACGCGAATCAGCGCCCACACGCCCGGGGCCGTGCGGTGCTGCCGCAGGAGCCCCGAGGGTACACTCGCTTCGGTGAACACGGGCGTGCTGCGATAGAGCGCCATGCCGGCGGGCAGGCCCATGGCCGCCGTGCCTTCGCCAGCATCGACGGTCATGCCGACCCGCCCCTCTGACGAGGCTGGCCGGACCGCGCAGGCACTCGCTCGAACAGTCCCATACGCAAGCTGCGTGCGATCCGCTCCGCCTTTTGGTGGAAGGCCTCGGCCACCTCCGGCTCGAACAGCGCGACGCAGGTTTCCCCGAACAGAGCCAGCCAGCGATCGAACATGGCGGTATTGATGGCCGCGAGCCGCATGTGCGCCGAGAAAGGGTCGCGGTGATAGCGCCCGCTGGTCAGCATCACCGACGACCAGAAATCACGCAGGATGGCCAGGTGCCGCGCCCAGGCCGCTTCGCTGTCGCCGAGCGTGCGAGCGAACACGGGCGCGAGCAAGGGATCGAGGCGAACCCGGGCGTAGAACTGGTTCACCAGTCGCCCGATATCCTCTTCGGTGATGCGGCCGGGGCTCCCCATTGTCGTTGCGTCCGCTACCATATCAGCACCACGGCAAGCACGACGATGCTATTCCAAACCAGCATGTTGACCAGCGTCCGGATCATGGTGCGGTCGTCCTCCTCGCGTGCGCCGAGCAGGTCGCTCACCAGATTGCCTGGCAGCAAGAACAACTGGAGTGCCCGTTTCCCGATCATGCCCCTCCTCCCGGCGCGCCGCGCCCTAAGCTGCATTGATAATGTATGTTATCTCGCCCTCGTTGAAAAGCAAGATGGGACATATATGTTTCGGAGGAACCGGGATGGCCGGGACCGGCAGCCACAGAGGAGCCACGCGCGTGCGCCTGACCGTCTACACCGATTACTCGCTGCGCGTGCTGATGTACCTGGCCGTAAAGGGTGACGACGGCCTCGTCACGATCGGCGAGGTCGCCGACGCCTATGGCATCGCCAAGAACCATCTAACCAAGGTGGCGCATCAGCTTGGGCTTGCCGGCTACGTCGAAACCGTGCGCGGTAAGGGTGGTGGCTTGCGTCTCGCCAAACCTGCTTCGGCAATCACATTGGGGCAGGTCGTGCGGCGCACCGAGGCCGACATCGCCCTCGTGCCCTGCTTCGAGCCGCTCTGCGCGCCCTGCCCGATCGTGTCCGCATGTGGCTTGCGGGGCGCGTTGCACCAGGCGCGGCAGGCATTCCTGGCAGTGCTCGACCGTTATACCCTCGCCGACCTCGTCGGGCAGCGGGCCGAGTTGCAGAGGCTGCTCACACCGGCAGCCTGATTCGCATCCACTTGCGGCCGAGCTGGTTCCATAAGGCCGGGCGATTTCGCTGTCCCCTCGTTAGCGGCGTTCGCTGAACGCCAACCGGATACCAAGCCCGACCAATACCACGCTCGCACCCCAACACTGAACCCGCGACCAAAACGGGTTGCGGGCGATGAACGTGGCGAGAGAGCCGCCCGCGAGCGCGACCGCTAGATTGGTGGGAAGGCCGGTCACCTGAAATAAAAGCCCGAGAACTAGCATTTGTAAGCGTGGATCGCCGCGAGCCGGGTCGACGAATTGCGGCAGAAAGGAAAAGAAGAAGATGATCAGCTTCGGGTTAAGCAGGTCAGTCAGTAGCCCTTGCATATAGAGCGTGGTGAGTGACGCGCGGCCGGTGTCTTTGCTTTGCCCGGCCAAACCCGCGATCCCGCCTGACAGAAAGCCCCGCACTCCGAGATAGACGAGATAAGCCGCGCCACAATACTTAATCATTGCGAAGGCAAGCGGCGAATAGATGAACAAAGCTGTTAGGCCAAGTGCCGCCGCGATCGCCTAAATCACCGAAGCTGTCGCCAGGCCGAAGGCCGAAACGACAGCCGCGCTACGGCCCTCGCGCATGGAACGCGACAGCAGGAACAGGATGGCCGGTCCCGGTGTCACATTGAGCGCGAGCGCCGCGATCATGAACAGAGCGATTGTCTGAGGGCTCGGCATGGGAGCGGCCTCGTTACGGGAACCGTTTGCCCGGCTTCCAACAGCATCTTTGCCAAAATCTAAACTGGCAACCTAATCCGTGCGCGAAGGCCGCCCAGCGGGCTGTCCTCCAGCACGATCTCGCCCCCATGCGCGCGCACGATGTCGCGGGCGATGGTCAGGCCAAGGCCGGTGCCGCCGGCAGCGTCGCTCTTGAACGGCCGGAACACGCTCTCGCGCCGGTCGGGCGGAATTCCCGGCCCGTCATCGTCCACCGTCACCTGCACCCCTCGCGGACCCAAGGGCCGGGCGGCCAGCGCGACATGGGTGGCGTGGCGGCGGGCGTTGTCCACAAGGTTCGTAAGCGCGCGGCGAACGGCGTTCACCCGCAACGGCAATCTCAGCTCCGAAGGCACGTTCAGCGACACCTCGGCGCCGGCGCGCCGGGCACCGGCGGCCACTTCCTCCAGCAACGCCCTCAAATCCGCCGGCTCCGCCTGCTCGGTGCCCTCCCCGCGCGCGAAGGCCAGATAGGCTTCGATCATCCGCTCCATTTCGTCCACGTCGGCGGCCATCTCGCCCAGATCCTGGCGCAGCTCCTCGCGCTTCGGCATCATCGCGAGCACCAGCCGCAGCCTGGTGAGCGGGGTCCGCAGGTCATGCGAGACGCCGGCCAGCATCTCGGTCCGTTGGGCCAGGAACCGGCCGATGCGCTCCTGCATCCGGTTGAAGGCGGTCGCCGCCTGGCGCACCTCGCTCGCACCCTCGGGCTTGATCGGCCCGATGTCGCGCCCCATGCCGAACGCCTCCACCGCGATCGCCAGGCGTCGGATAGCGCGCACCTGGTTGCGCATGAACAGGGCGGCAATGCCGAACAGCAACAGCGCGCTACCCGCGAGCCAGGCCAGGAACAGGTAGATTGTGCCAAGATCCACCCGCTTACGCGGCGTCAGCACGTCGAGCACCCCGTCGGAGAGCTGAACCCTGATCCGCACCGACTGCGGGTCGTAGGTCCAGTCCATGGTGAACGGCAGGCGCAGACGCTCGCGCAGCGCCGCCTCCAGGTCGTCGTCCATCGGGCCGAGCACGTTTGGGTACTGCCGATAATCCAGGAGGGCGCCGGGCTCCATGCTCATTTGAAGATCGAAGGCACGGTGTGCCGAAGCAAGGATCCGGGCGCGATCGCTGGGAGAAGGCTCGCGCGCCAGCATCTCCAGCGTGAACTCGATCTCGCTCGCGATAGCCCCGGACAGCCGCCGGTAGACGAGATCGAGATGGCCGCCGTAGTAAGCCTGTAGCGCCACGGCTTCCAGCAGGACTAGCGGGATCAGGATCATCAGCAGGCTGCGCCCGAGCAGCGAGCGCGGCAACACGCGCTTGATCCAGACCGCCGGCGGAAACGGCAGCGCCATTCAGCCCCCCGGCTTCAGAACATAGCCGCGCCCACGCGCGGTGAGCAGGAAGCGCGGCTCGCGCGGATCGGCCTCGATCTTGCGCCGCAGGCGCGTCACCTGCACATCCACCGCGCGCTCGCCGGCATCGTCCATGCCCAGCACGGCGGCAATGTCCTCGCGCGAGAGCACCTCGTTCGGCTTGCGCGCGAGTGCCGCGAGCAGTGCCGCCTCCCCGGCGGTCAGGCGAACAATGCCGGCCGCGTCGCGCAGCTCGCCGCGATCGAGGTCGAATTCCAGTTCGCCGAGCTGGACCGGCCCGGCGGGCTGGGCGGGGCCGGCGCGGCGCAGCATGGCGCGGATGCGCAGGACCAGCTCCAGCGGCTCGAACGGCTTGCCGAGATAATCGTCCGCCCCGGCCTCGAAGCCGGCGATGCGGTCCTCCGGCGCGCCCCGCGCGGTCAGCAGCAGGATCGGTACGGCGCTGGCGCCAAGGCGCAGCTCCTCGGTGAAGGCGAGCCCGCTGTCGCCCGGCATCATGACATCGAGCACCAAGAGGTCGGGGCTGAACGAGCGCAACTTGGCACGTGCTTCCTCGGCGCTCTGGGCGGTGCTGACGCGAAATCCGTTGTCGGCCAGATAGCGCGACAGCAGACCGCGCAGGCGGGCATCGTCATCGACCACCAGGATATGCGCGTCGCCGAGCATCGCGGGCAGCGCGGGTCAGGCCGAGCGGGGGCCGGAGACGCGCCCGGCGGCCTCGGCCCGGTCCAGGTACCCGCGCGCGTCCGCGTCCATGATGCCGCGCATGACGCGCCGGAACCCGTCCACCGCCGCCGGTCCGGCTTCGCGATAGGCCGAGGTGAGGCGCTCGCGCTGGCGCTCGAACAACCGGCGCTCCAGGGCGGTGCCGGACGGTGTGAGGTTAAGCAACCGCTGGCGGCGATCGGCGCTGCCCGGCGATTGCGCCACATAGCCTTGCTCGATCAGCACCGACAGCACGCGCGCGAGGCTTTGCTTGGTGATTCGCAAAAGGCCGAGCAAATCAGAGACCGTGATATCGCGATTGCGGCCGATGAAGTGCAACGCGCGGTGGTGCGCCCGGCCAAGATCAAGTTCTTCCAGGATCACGTCGGCGGCATTGGTGAAATCGCGATAGGCGAAGAACAGCAAGTCCTGCGCCATCCTGATCTCGTCCTCGCGCAGATAGAGCAGCCCGGCGCCGGCGGCCGGCGTCACGGGCTTTGGCTCGGCGGGCCCGCCCCGCCGCCCGGACGGAGCGGCCGCGACGCGCGCGCTCACGGGCTTCGTCCCCGGGATGGCATCTCGCTCGGGCGCGCCCCTCGACACGGTCATGTCAGGCATTCCTCGCATTTCCGGCAGGGATGTTGACGTATCTGGGGCTGCATTCTAATTTCCGCAAGATCGAAGCAATAATATTGCTAGGAGAAGCTTCTATGACGTCAGTTCCTTTTGACGACCGCGACGGCATGATCTGGTGGGATGGCGCCATGACCCCGTGGCGGGACGCCAAGCTGCATGTTCTCTCGCACGGGCTGCATTATGCCAGTGCCGTCTTCGAAGGCGAACGGGCCTATCGCGGCAATATCTTCCGGCTGCGCGATCACACCGATCGGCTCGTCACTTCAGGCAAGATCCTGGGCTTCGACATCCCCTATACCGCGGATCAAATCGACGCGGCGTGCCGGCGTACGCTGGAGGCGAACGGCCTCTCCGACGCCTATGTGCGCCCGATCGCCTGGCGCGGCACCGAGATGCTCGCCGTCTCCGCCCAGCAGACCCGGATTCACCTCGCGATCGCCACCTGGGAATGGCCAAGCTATTTCGGCGCCGAGCGGATGAAAGGCATCCGCCTCGGCATGGCCGAGTGGAGGCGCCCGTCGCCGGAGACCGCGCCCACGGCGGCCAAGGCGAGCGGGCTCTACATGATCGGCACGCTGTCCAAGCACAAGGCGGAAGCCGACGGTTACGACGACGCGTTGATGCTGGACTGGCGTGGCTTGGTCGCCGAGGCAACCGGGGCGAACATCTTCTTCGTGATCGACGGCGACATCCACACGCCGATGCCCGATTGCTTCCTCGACGGCATCACCCGGCGCAGCGTTATCTCGCTGGCCAAGCACCGGCAAATGAAGGTGATCGAGCGCCCAATCCGCCCGGAGGAGATGAAGGGCGCCTCCGAGGCTTTCCTCGCCGGGACAGCGGCCGAAGTCACGCCGATCCGTCAAATCGACGCGTTCACGTTCACGCCGGGCCAGATCTGCGAGAGACTGATGAAAGACTACGACGCGCTGGTGCGCAAGTCGCCCGAGGAAGTCGCGCGCATCACCGGCTGAGGGCCGGCCCTCACCTGGCACTCCGCCGAAGGGAGGGGGCAGAACGTCGGGCGTCAGGCAGATCAGAGTCCCCTAGAGTTCCGGGACGACAGCAGCCCTCATATCCTTGATGAGCCATTTCCCATTGACGCGCGTTAAGCTATCGTCCGAATTGGTGTGTATGGCGATTTTGTTTGTTGCCTTGTCCACGTAGAGACATTCGAAGTAGAGGTGCGCGCTAGCGCCTTGGACAGCGTATTTGATGCGAAACGCAGGCGTGTATGCAACCCACTGATTTTGCGACTGGAATGGCCCGGCAGCTTGCCAATAGCGTCTTATCTGGTCTTTCCCGCTATAGGTATGGCCGCCAGAGGTGATCGTCGCGTCATCCGCAAAGAGCGACATCATGAGATCAAGATTCTTGGTTGTGCCGGCCTGGTGGAAAACGATCTCAATCTTATGAATCTGCATGAAGTCGTCGGCGTTCTCTTTCATCCCAGCGGTCGCCCCGCCTGCCAGACAAACGGCGAGTATCGCCGAGATCGTCAGAACACGTTTCATACGTCCCTCCATCAGCATAAGCCGAATGCTCCGCCCAGCCCCTCGCCAGGCCTGCGCACAACATGCGTGTGCGCGGGTGCATTGAACCTTCCTCCATTATCGCAGTCGTTTCGGAACGGATGATGCTTTTTTGGTTTCGATGATCGGCGTGTCGCCGCGGGCTACGAAGGATCGCTGCCTTCGGCCAAAAAATTCTCGGCGCGACGATCCATTTTGACACTGGCACCTGTTGGCGTCAACGAGAAACAATCGCCTGCGTGCGTCCGGACTCCTTGTTCCCTTCCTCGCGGGTTCGCGCCAAGATCGCCGCACGAGCCAAGCGGGGGCAGAACCATGCAACTGGCCGTCACGAGAACGCCGTCTCTGCCGGAACTCACGCTGCGCGGCGTGATCTTGGGCGCACTCATCACCATCGTTTTCACCGCTTCAAACGTCTATCTCGGCCTGAAGGTCGGCTTGACGTTCTCCTCGTCGATCCCGGCGGCGGTGATCTCAATGGCCGTGCTGCGCCTGGCGAGCGGGTCGAACATCCTCGAAAATAATATGGTGCAAACCCAGGCCTCGGCCGCCGGCACCCTGTCGGCGATCATCTTCATCGTGCCCGGACTGGTCATGACCGGGCATTGGCACGGATTCCCGTTCTGGCAGACAGCCGGGATCTGCGCGGTCGGCGGAATACTCGGCGTCATGTATTCGATCCCGTTGCGCCGGGCGATGGTGGTGCAAAGCGATCTCGCCTACCCCGAAGGCGTCGCGGCGGCCGAGATCCTGCGCGTGGGCAGCGGCGGCGTCAGCAACGATGTCGCCCCGGCGGCGCCGACCAACGCGCGCGGCGCGGAACCGGGCCTGCCGGATATTGCCCTCGGTGCCGTGGTCGCGGGTGTGTTCAGCTTCCTCGTCGGCGGGCTCAAGGTCTTCGCCGAGGGATTGAGCTGGTGGCTGACCACGGGCGGGGCGGTGTTCCGGGTCGCGACCGGCTTCTCGCTTGCCCTGGTCGGCGCCGGCTATCTGGTCGGCATCGTTGCAGGGTTGGCCATGCTCCTGGGTGCTATCCTGGCCTGGGGCGTCGCGGTGCCAGTGCTCACGGCAACCACGATCATGCCCGCCGGAGCCAGCATCGCCACGTTCGCGACCGGCATCTGGAGCCATCAGGTGCGCTTCATCGGGGCGGGCACGATTGGCATCGGCGCCGTGTGGACCCTGCTGGTGCTCCTGCGCCCGATGGCCGAGGGCATCCGGACCTCCGTCGTCGCGATGCGCGATATCCGCGCCGGGCGCGGCGACACCATCCCGCGCACCGAGCGCGACATCCCGATCCACTGGGTCGCGGGGATCAGCCTGTTGCTGGTCCTGCCAATGATCGTGGTGTTCGGAACGTTTCTCTCCGAGGCCGAGAACCCGCCCTCGGGGGGCCTGTTCTGGGGGCTGATCGCCTATGCGGTGCTGTTCGCATTCATCTTCGGCTTCCTGATCGCGGCCGCGTGCGGCTACATGGCGGGGCTGGTCGGCTCGTCAGCCAGCCCGATCTCCGGCATCGGGATCGTGGCCGTCACCCTGGTCTCGCTGCTGCTGCTCGCGATCCTCGGCTCGCAGAACGTGCTCGTCACTCCCGCCGGCGGCAGGCTCGCCATCGCGATCGCATTGTTCACCACCTCGGTCATCGTCGCCGTGGCCTCGATCGCCAATGACAATCTGCAAGACCTGAAGACCGGGTATCTCGTGGGCGCGACGCCCTGGCGACAGCAGGTCGCCCTGGTGATCGGCTGCCTGATCGGCGCGCTGGCGATCCCGCCGATCCTGAACCTGCTGTACATGGGCTACGGCTTCCCCGGCGCGTTGCCGCGCGCGGGGATGGACCCGACCCAGGCATTGGCGGCACCTCAGGCCACGCTGATGTCGGCGATCGCGACCGGCATCTTCACGCACAAGCTCGACTGGACCATGATCCTGATCGGCGTCGGCGTCGGCGCGGCGGTGATCGTCATCGACGCCATCCTGGAGCGCCGCGACGGCATCGCCCGACTGCCGGTGCTGGCGGTGGGGATCGGCATCTACCTGCCGCCCACGATCAGCGTGACGATCGTGATCGGCGCATTCGTTGGCTGGCTGATCGACCGCCGGCTGCGTCGCCGCGCGGCGGCGACCGGCGCGGACCTGAAGCTGCTCGCCGATCGGCCAAACCGCCGAGGGGTTTTGCTGGCCTCCGGACTGATCGTCGGCGAGAGCCTGATCGGCGTGCTGATCGCCGGTATCATCGGCGTCAGCGGCAACCAGGCGCCGCTTGCCTTGGTCGGCCCGGGCTTCGACACCATCGCGCAGTGGCTCGGCCTGGCAGCGTTCATCGCGGTCTGCGCGGGGTTCTATCGACGCGTGCTGTACCAGCCGTGACGCTTATTGGCGCGGCTCGACGACCACCGTTCCCACTTTGCCGCCGCGTTCCACGGCTTCGTGCGCCGCCGCCGTCTCGGCGAGCGGAAACCGAGCGGCGACCGACAAAATACCTTTGCCGCCAGCCGTCCATGCAGCGATATCGGACTGGGCACGCCGCCGAGCCTCGTGCGGACAGGTCGGCAGAACCACGAAATGCGTCGCGATGTTGCGCTGCATCAACTCGCGTACAGGCAGGCGCGGCGTGCGCTCGCCATTGGTCGCATAGACGGCGATGCTGCCGTTGTCGGCCATCGCCGGGACGGTTGAGGCTAGATTGCCGCCGAAATCAACCTCCACCACATGATCGACGCCGCGCCCGGAGGTGACCGCGCGCACGCGCGCCGCAACGTCCTCGCGCCGGTAATCGATCACATGGTCGGCCCCGCCGGCGCGGGCACGCTGAGCCTTCGCCCCGGAGCTTGCCGTGGCGATCACAATGGCTCCCGCCCATTTGGCGAGCTGCACGGCATAATGGCCGACCGCACCGGCCCCGCCCGTGACCAGAATGGTGCGCCCCTGGACCGGGCCCGCCAGGAACACGCAGCGATGCGCGGTCATGCATGGGATACCCAGCGTCGCGCCCTCGGCGAACGACACCGTCTCCGGCAACTCGGCGACCAGATCGGCCGACAGCGCGATGTATTCCGCGGCCGTGCCGCACCATCGCCCGTTGCGCTGGCCGTTGTACAGCCACACGCGCTTGCCGAGCCAGCTCTCCGCTACCCCGGCCCCGACCTGGTCGACCACTCCGGCGCCGTCGCTGTTCGTCACCACGCGTTGATACTCCATCGACCCGGGGCCAGCCCGGCGATAGGTGTCGGACGGGTTCACGCCCGACGCCTCCAGCCGCACCCGGACCTCGCCCGGTCCCGCCTCCGGCGTCGGCAGCTCACCACAGACCAGAACCTCGCGCGCAGGCCCCCGATGGTCGTACCAGACAGCGCGCATCGTTCCCTCCATCTCTGCTTCGGATCAGAATAGCTCCCACGCAAGCATCGCCCCAGGAGGGATTGGATGACGGAACGCACGCCCATACTGACCGGCGGCTGCCAGTGCGGAGCCATCCGCTACGCGCTCTACGCCCAGCCGCAAGCCGGCATTTGCCACTGCCGCATGTGCCAGAAGGCGGTGGGCGGCCCGTTCTACGCCTACGCCACGGTGCCCGAGGACGATTTCGCCTGGACTCGCGGCGCGCCGGGGATCTTTCGCAGCTCGTCAGCCGCCACGCGCGGCTTCTGTCCGCGCTGCGGCACACCGCTTTCGTTTCAATACGATAGGAAGCAGGACATGATCGACGTCAGCATCGGCAGCCTGGATGCCCCGCGCCGGGTGCGGCCCACGGTCGCCCTCGGCATCGAAAGCCGGCTCCCGTGGTGCAACGCCAGCCTGTTCGATCATGTGCCGGCACGCAGAACGGGCCAAGGCGACCCGCCCGAGGATCTCAGCCGGATCGTGAGCTTTCAGCACCCCGACCATGACACGCAAGCGGACTGGAAGCCGCCGGCGAGCCCTTAATCGGGCAGTGAGTCCCACACCACCCGGCCATAGTTCATCGACCGCGCCAGGTTCTCCACCCAGGTCTTCGCGGCCTCGGGGGTTGTCGCCACATGGTAGTCGGGCCACTCGCGTTCATCCGGGTTCTCCGGGTTGAATTCGCCCGTGTACTCGGCGCGATAGAGTCCCTTTTCGACCTCCCGCAACCTGGCGTGGAGATCCCCGCGATGGCCAGGCGCCAAATCCTTCATGGAGCCGCTCCCGTTGCTCATTGCCACGGGAATTAACGCGAACACCCGGCCCTGGTTGGCCCGCGCTATTGCAACTATCCGGGCTCGGCCTCGTTCCTGACGGGACACCCAACAATCCGAACGGCCTGACCATGAGGAATGCCCTGCTCTCCGCCACGGCCCTTGCCCGGCACAGTTGGCCGCTCGCTCGCGCTCTGCCGGTTAGGTGGCGGCCCCTGGCCCCAACCGAGCCGCTCGCGATCGATGTTGGCGAGATCACCCAGCAGTTCCTGCTTCGCTTCGTGCTGCCGCTCTGGCTGGCGGCGGGCGTCGCGGACTGGCTGTGCCACCGCGCGAGCGACATCGAACATACGACCGGGCCGAAGGAATCGCTGATCCACCTGGCGATGCTGACCGAGGCCGCGGTGCCGACCCTCGCCGCCTTGTTCCTGGAAGTTACCTCGCCGGTGCTCGCCCTGATGATCGCGGGCTACGTGCTGCACGAGGCGACCGCGATCTGGGGCCTGACGTACGCGAGCAAGCACCGGGAGGTCACGGCCATCGAGCAGCACGTGCATGACTACTTGATCGCCGCGCCGCTGATGGCGCTCTCGTTCGTCAGCGTCCTGCACTGGCCGCAGCTTTTGGCCTTGTTCGGCATCGGCGGCCGCCGGCCCGATATGTCGATCCGGCTCAAGCGGCACCCGCTCCCCTGGCGAGAGACGGCGATTTTGCTCGGTGCCATGGTCGGTACTGGAATGGGCGCCTTACCTCGAAGAATTGTGGCGCGGCCTATCCGCGCGACGAGGGGCGGCGTCGTGACCCGCGGAAGGCGCGAGACCCCGGTCGAGCAGTGGATGCGCGAGAGCGACGGCCTGCCGGGTGAGCGCGCGGCGCTGCCGCCGGGCACCCTGCCCGGGCCACCGCCCGACCCCCAAGGCGACGAGCACCGCGATCCGCCCCCCATCACTCCGAGTGGTGCTGGTCCGTACACACGCGGCCTCGATCTTGGGCACGAGGGTGTGAGCTCCTCCGGCAAGCGGCAACCGCCGGACGCCGCAACGCTTGAATCGCGGATCGGCACAGCTTCGAGAGGATCAGCCATGAGCAGCGCCACCACGACCACCGACCACGATTTCATCCGCAAATGGGCCGAAGAGCGCGGCGGCCGACCGAGCAAGGTGAAGGGCACGGAAGGCGACGACGGCGAAGGCATTCTGCGCTTCGATTTCCGCGAGCCGGACGACAAGCTGGAACAGATCTCGTGGGAGGAATTCTTCGAGACATTCGAAGATCGAAACCTCGCCTTCTTGCACCAGGACGAAACCGCCAGCGGCAAGACCAGCCGCTTCTTCAAGTTCGTCCGCCGCGAGAAGGGGAAGTAATAAGGCCGGCCCTCTCCCCAGCTTGCTGTCGCTTCTCCCGGGGTCCTTGCGGGAGGCGGCGGGCTGAGGCTCGCACTCGCCCCAACGGGCGGAGCGCGCCCAGCCGGGAGCGAGGCGCCTTTGGCGTCATTGCGTCAGCTTCGCCTGATGCCCCTTGAAACTTTACCTATCGATGACGCGACGCGCGGGGCGCCGACGCCTGGTAAACAACCAAACGAGAATTGCGAGCAATCCTGCACCGATGCCAGCGAGCAGGGGTATGGGTATGAGCGCACCGACGTTGAATGCAGCCGGCGGGTTCGGTTCGGCCACGCTCGCTCCCTCCGGCGCTGCTCCCGACGGCTTGGATTGCGGGGCCGAGATCTCGGTCGCGAAGCGGTTGAAGAAGGCATCCGACATCTGTTTGGCGGTTACATCGACCATCCGCCCACCGAGCTGCGCGAGCTTGCCCCCCACCTGAGCACTCACGTCGTAGACCAGTCGCGTTCCGCCGTTTGCTTCTTCCAGCCGGACGGTCGCGCCTCCCTTGGCGAATCCGGCGGCTCCTCCTTGACCCTCTCCCTCGATCCGATAGCCGTTCGGCGGATCGAGATCGAGTAGACTGACCTTCCCGGTGAAACGGGCGGTAATGGGCCCGACCTTGACAGCGGCCGTGGCGCGGAAAGCATCGTCGCCCAATTTCTCAAGATCCTGACAACCGGGGATCGCGACCTTCAACACGGACGGATCATTAAGTGCCCGCCACACCGTCTCCCGTGATGCGGGGATCACCCGCTCGCCTCGCATGTCCATGTTCATCCTCCCGAATGTTGGCCCATTTTGCGGGCCACACACCCATTGCCCCAGGCAAGTCAGTATTCCGATTCAAAGTTCCGCGGGTAGATCGGGCCATGCGTCAGCGTCGACAAGCGGTCGGCCTCGGCCGGTCACACCCCGCCGTAAACTTCCGCATGGATGCCGCGGGTCGGCCCGACGGTGTAAGGGCCGCCTTCAAACCGATGACGCGACCGCCGGCAACAGAGCCGCGGCGCGGGCGGCCGGATGGGCAGGATTGCGGAACCGCAGATCGCCGTCGGGCACCCCGTCATCCGCGCCGAGCAGTTCCAGACGGGATGCGAAGGTCACCGCGACGACCGGCCGCGCTTCCGGGCGGGTCAAGAACTGCCGCGCCTCGCCCTCCAGCTCCAGCCGCTCGCGCAGTCCGCGCCATTCCCAACGGTCGGTGTCCTCGACGAATATGGCGAGAATGCCGGGACGGTTGCCGGTCAACCTGGCCGGCGCCACGGCCGCCATGCTCCGGCATATCGCCTGCGCGACTTCATTCTCCCGCCCGGCGCGCGCCGCCATCACGAACAAGCCGCCGCCCGCCGTGGTGACCGAGAGATGCGCCTCCGGGCCAAACTCCCGGCGCAGTGACGAGACCAGGCCCAGCTCGTCCGCCTGAGCCCCCGCCAGCAGCAATGGATCGAGCCGCAGCACCAGGGCCGGGTCGTGATCGGCGCGGCGTTCGGAACTCAGCAGCAGCCGGATTCGCTCGTGCAGCCGCACCAGCGCCTCGCCTCCGGTCAGCCCGTCCGGCAGGCTCACGCGCAGCAGGTACCGACCCGGGTGCGCCGCAAGCCAGATTTGCAGGTCAGGATCGACGCGATCCGCCAAATCGAACCAGGCGGCGCGATGCAGCGACCGGCCCGCCTCGGCCGAGACCACCTCGCACACGATCTCCGCCGTCATCCCGCCACGGGAGATCAGCAGGTCGAACGGCGCGCCATCCTCCAGCCCGGCGAAATGCACGGAGAATCCGCGCGAACGTTGCAACTTCGCGGTGTGCAGCAAATGGAATAGCGGGAGAAGAGTGTTCTCCCTGCTCAGAGCGGCACGGAAAGCGGCCCGAAACCTCGTCCGTCCCGCCTCGCTCAGCCGGTGCATGAGGCTCACCGCCTCCGTGGCCAGGGCGCACAAACGCAGGTCTCCCCGCGTGCGTGCCCGTGCGCCGCGTCGCAACCGCTCGACCGCATAATACGGCGCGTGACGATCAATCACTGCCTTGCCCGCGCGTGGCCCGACCCCCGCCTGTCGCTCGAGTTCGATGAACCGCGCACGCCAGTGTCCCGCGCCCGCGAGTGCCACGAACGCTTCAAGTGCCTCCCGACGCGGTGTCACCGAGATATGCGACATGCAGCTATCGCATACGCGCCGATGTTCCCCAGCGTCAAGCACGGGCCAAGCAATGCCGCTCAGGCGATCGTGAAGTTGGCAAGCCCGGACCAGTCGAACGCGATACCGTGTCCCGCGCGGTCGGGAGCGACCGCCTTTCCGTCCTTGATCGCGAGCGGATGCTCGATGAACCGCTCCAGCCCGAAGCCGTGAACTTCGAGATACGAGCGGTTGGGGATGGCCGCGAGCAGGTGAACCGTAAGGTCGTGCGCTCCGTGCGAGGTCAGCGGCAGATTATGGGCCTCCGCCAAATGCGCGATCTTCATGAACACGGTCACGCCCCCGCAATTGGTCACGTCCGGTTCGGGGAATGTCACGCCGCCCGCGGCGATCATTTGCGCGAACTCGCGCAAGCTATGCAGGTTCTCACCGGTCGCGACCGGCAACCCCCCGTCCCGGAGGATGCGGGCATGGCCGGCGATGTCATCGGGGATTGTCGGCTCCTCCAACCAGACCGGCTGAAGCGGCGCGAACGCGCGCGCCGCGCGGATCGCCTCATCGGCGCTCCAGCGCATATTGGCGTCCACCATCAGTGGGAAATCGGCGCCGAGATGCGAGCGCATGGCGCGGACGCGCTCGACATCCTCCGATAGACGAGGTCGGCCAACCTTCATCTTGATCGCGCGGAAGCCCTTGGCGAGATTGTCGTTGGTCTGGCGCAGCAGCGCCTCGATCGGGAAGTCGAGATCAATGCCGCCCGCATAGCACGGCACTGCCGGGTCGAACCCCCCGAGCAGTCGCCAAAGCGGCGTGCCAAGCCGACGCGTCTTCAAATCCCACAGCGCGATGTCGGCGGCGGAAATCGCGAGGCTCACTGTACCGCCGCGCCCGCCATAATGCAGGCGCCACCACATCTCGTGCCACAACTGCTCGATGCGAGCGGGATCGGCGCCCAGGAGCACCGGGCGCAGCGCCTGGTCGATCAGCGCCAGCACCGCTGCCCCGCCCGCGCCCACCGTGTAAGTATAGCCAACGCCTTCCGCGCCGTGGGTATCGCGCAGCCGCACGGTGACCAACTCGAAATGCGTCATCGCGCCGTGGGTGGCGTCCGAGAGCACAACCGGCAAGGGAATGCGGAACAGCCGGCTCTCGATAGTTGCTATTGAAACTGTCATGGCGCGCCCCTCACCCCTCCCAGAGGAGGATGGTTAAGTACCGCACCCTCGATCAAACAAAAAGTCTCCAAAAGGAGGGCTGAAGTCCTGCCCCCTCTCGGTTCGCGAGCGGTTTGGGATGAGGGGCCGCGAAGAGGCTAAGCGCGACCGAGTTGGCTTTCCGGAATAACACGCTCGTGGCCGTCGCGCGTGTTCTTCACCCGGTAAGCGCAGTCCTTGCCTTCAAACGGCAAGCGACGGACGATGGTGTAGACGCCACGGGGAACATGGTAATCCGTCCTGGACGGCAGGAATTCGACCCGCTCGCCGACGACGAATTTATACGCAGGCATGACAGTTCTCCCGTGGCTTAGGCGTCACGCGCGCTGTAGGTTAACGGCCGAGGACTTGCCCTGCTGACCGCGTTCGACGTCGAAGCTAACCTTCTGCCCCTCGTTCAAATTGCCGAGGCCGGATCGCTCAACCGCTGAGATATGGACGAAGACATCCTTCGATCCGTCCTCAGGCTGAATGAACCCATACCCTTTTTGGCTGTTGAACCATTTCACTGTGCCTGTCGGCATCCGCGTAGTCTCCGGACTTGGCGGCTCGCACGGTGCAAGCCTGAGTACTCTTCAACCCGGGCGAGCACCGGATGCGAACGCACGAAGGCACGCACAGCCCAGAACGAAAAGCGCCAATCAAGTGGAAATGGGGCCGCCCTGGACGGATTGTTAGGGTTGGACCATCATATTTGTCACTCGGACAAGAAACCGCGCACCTCTCGCACGAACAGTTCCAGCCGGTCGTGATGCACCCAATGCCCCGCGCCGGCCACGCTGAGCACGCGCGCGTTCTGGAAATACTCCAGCCGTCCATCCTCGGCCGGGTTGGTGGCCCAGCTCTCCTTGCCGTAGGCCAGTAGCACCGGGCAGGCGATGCGCGACCAGAGCGTCGCGATCTCCTCGCGCGTCATGTCGTTGGGCGGCCAGACCCGCACATAGGGGTCGAACTTCCAGCAGAATGTCCCATCCTCGTTCTGGTTGACCGCGTGCTCGGTCAGATGCCGAGCCACCGCGTCCGACAAATGCTTGTTCGCCTCCCGCATCCGCTTGAGCGCGGCATCGAGCGAGGGATAGCGCCACGGCACCTCGGAGGCGCGCGCCCGCTGCTCCTCGATCCACGCGGTCATACGCTCGTGGATCGGCTTGCGGTCGCGCTCGCCGGCACCGCGTGGCCCTGGACCCAGGCCTTCGATCGCCACCAGCCGATGCACCGTCTGGGGATAGATGCCGCTGTAGCGCAGGGCGATATTGCCGCCGAGCGAGTGCGCCACGATGGAAACCGGCGCCAGCCGCTGCGAGTGGATCAATTGCGCCAGATCGTAGATGTAGCTCGCCATCGGGTAGTGGCCGGACGCGGACCAGGCGCTGTCGCCGTGCCCGCGCAGATCGGGCGCGATGATGTGCCAATGCTCGCGCAAGCCTGCAGCCACCCAGTCCCAGTTGCGGCAGTGATCGCGCCCACCATGCAGCAGGATCAACGGCGGCGCCTCGGGATTGCCCCAGTCGACGTAATGCAGGCGCAACCGCTGCGAGAAGTACACCCTCGAGACTGGCCCCGGCAGGTCGGACGGCAACCCGGGCGCCAAGCGGGTCGGCATCAGCGCGCGCCGCGCACGAGCCGGCCCGGCAGCGCGCTCGTCGCCGCGCCGCCGCGATAGACCGGCAGGCCCGAGACGATGGTGGCCTCATAGCCCTCCGTGCGCTGCACCAATCGCCGTCCGCCGCCCGGCAAATCATAGCGCACTTCGGGCGCATGGACGGCGAGCCGGTCATGGTCGATCACGTTGATATCCGCCTTCAGTCCCGGTTTGAGCAGGCCGCGATCGGTGAGGCCCACCGCCATCGCATTGTCGCGCGACAGCCGCTTGACGATCCAGGGCAGCGGCAGCCTCTCGCCGCGCCTGCGATCGCGCGTCCAATGCGTGATCGTGGTGGTGACGGCGGAGGCGTCGCAGATGATCGAGACATGCGCGCCGCCGTCGCCCAGGCCGAGCAGCGTGTGCGGATGCGTCATCATCTGCCGCACCGTCTCCAGCGAGAAATCATGGTAATTGATGAAGGCGCGGTACAGGATCGTGCGGCCGGCGTTCTCCAGCAGCATGTCGTAGCAGAGCGCGGCCGGATCGACCCCGAGCCGGCGCGCGCGCGCGGCGACCGAGGCGTCCGGCGGGGGCTCGTAATCGGGCGGGTCGCCAAGCGGAAAGATCTTCTCCCATAGGCCGACGCGATGTCCCAGCACCGGATCGGCCGCCTTCTCGGCCAGGATGCGCGCGCGCAATGACGGCTCGTGCAAGGCGCGTACCCGCTGCTCGAACGGCAGACCCGCGATGGCTTGATAGCTCGGCCGGTGCATGAACGGGTTCTGCGAGATCTCAAAGCCAAGCATCACGCCAATCGGCCGACTGATGACCTGCGCGGTCATGCGGTTGCCGGCCGCGTTGGCTGCCTCGATGTGACCGAGGATCTTGCGCCACAGCCGGGGCCGCTGATCGCGCTGGATCAGGGTCATCGTCATCGGGCGCCCCGCCGCCGTGGCGACGCGATCGAGCAGCGCGAACTCCTCGTCCGGGTCGTCGAAGTCCGAGATCACCTGCAGCCAGCCGGCGCCGACCTCGCCCAGCGCGGCGCCGATGGTCGCGAGCTCGGCCTCCGCCGCGCCCAAGGTCGGCGTATGCTCGCCGGCCAAGGTCCGGTGCGCGATCGTGCGCGAGGTGGAGAAGCCGAGCGCGCCGGCGCGCACGCCCTCGGCGGCGATGCGCGCCATCTGCTCGCGGTCCCGCTCCGTGGAAGGCTCGCGATCGAAGCCGCGCCGGCCCATCACATGCACCCGCACCGCCGCGTGCGGCACCTGCGTCGCGATGTCCATGTCGAAGCGCCGTTCATCCAGCGCATCGAGGAATTCCGGGAAGCTTTGCCAATTCCACGGCAAGCCTTCGGCGAGGATAGGCTCGGGGATGTCCTCCACGCCCTCCATCAGCTTCATCAGCATGTCGCGCTCGTCGGGACGGCAGGGCGCGAAACCGACGCCGCAATTGCCGATCAGCGCGGTGGTGACGCCGTTCCACGACGAGGGCGTGATGCGCTCGGCCCAGGTAACCTGCGCGTCGTAATGGGTGTGGACATCCACGAAGCCGGGGGTGACGATCTTGCCGCGCGCGTCGATCTCCTCGGCGCCGCGCTCAGGCACCTTGCCGACCGCGGCGATCCGGCCGCCGGCCACGGCGACATCGGCCTCGTACGGTTCGCCGCCGCCGCCGTCGATGATCGTTCCGCCACGGATCACCAGGGTCGGGCTGTCGGACATGCGTTCGCTCCTTAGTCGATCGGGGGGCGCTGCGCGTGCCACTCGGTCGCGCGCTCATAGGCAGCGGCGACGCGCAGCACCGTCGCGTCGTGGAAGTATCGGCCGGCGAACTGCACCGAGAGCGGCAGTCCGTCTCGCGACAACCCGGCCATCATGGCGAGCGCCGGATGGCCGGTGACGTTGAACGGCGTGCGCGCCTGGCGCGGATAGGTGCGCTGGGTCTCGGCGTCGTCCTCGATCCGGCTCGGCGGGTCCATCGAGCTGGCGCACATCAGCACGTCCACGTCGCGCAGCACATCTTCGACCGCGGCGATCATTTGCGCCCGGCGGCGCTGCGCGCCCACGTAGTCGCCGGCCGGGATGAAGGCGCCCGGCATGAGGCGCCGGCGCGCCGACTTGCCGTAGTCGGCGGGCCGCGCGCGCAGCCAGGGCGCATGGATCGACCAGGCCTCGCTGGTCAGGATCACACGATTGACCGCGGCGAACTCGGTGAGCGACGGCAGCGCGACGGTGCGCACCTCCGCGCCTTCGGATTGCAGCATGCGCGCCGCCTGCTCCAGCGCGGCGGCCACTTCGGGATGCGCCGGAATGTCTGTTTCATGGAAGTGCCGCACGAAACCGATCCGCAGGCCCCGCACGCCGCGCTCGATCTCGCGGCCGAACGCGCGTTCGTTCGTTTGCGCGCTGCCGGGATCGGCCGGATCGTGTCCGGCGATCGCATCGAGCAGCAGCGCATTATCCGCGACCGTCCGCGTCATCGGGCCGACGTGATCGAGGGTGAACGACAGCGGAAACACGCCTCGGCGCGATACCAGGCCATAGGTCGGCTTCAGCCCGACGATGCCGCAGCAACTCGCCGGGTTGCGCACCGACCCGCCGGTATCCGTCCCAAGCGCCAGTGGGAATAATCCGGCCGCGACGCCAGCGCCGGAGCCGGAGGATGAGCCGCCCGGATGGTGCGCCGGGTTCCACGGATTGCGCGCGGGCGGGAACGGCAGGTCGAAGCTCGGGCCGCCAATGGCGAATTCGTGCGTGGCAAGCTTGCCCAGGATCACCGCGCCGGCCTGGCGCAGCTTCGACGTGACCGCCGCGTCCCGCCGCGCGACATTGCCGAGCAGGATCTTCGAGTGACACGTGGTCGGCAGGCCGGCCACGTCGATGATGTCCTTCAGCCCCACCGGCACGCCATGCAGCTGTCCCGCGAGCGCGCCCGGCCGCGATTTCGCGCTCGGCCACGCGCGCCGCGTCCATCGCCACTTCACCGTCGAGCCGGACGAAGGCGTGCAATTTCGGGTCGAGTCGGTCGATGCGAGCGAGGAGTGCCGCGCACAATTCGGTGGGCGAGATGCGACGCACGGCGAACTCGCGCGCCAGCCCGCTGGCCGACAGCCAGTTCGGCTCGCTCACAACCCGATCCCGGCCCGCATCGGCGGCCAGGGCTCGGCTTCGGCTTCGGTCGGATAGTGGATGGTGTTCGCCGTGCCGAACGCCTGCGCCGCGGCGACGGCCACGTCATCGGGGAACTCGGCGAGCGCCTTGTCGAGACCAGCGGCTTTGGCAAGCGCGGCGATCAACGCGTCGTTCATGACGTATCCCACTCCCAATCCGGGCCGGGATCATGCGGCGGCATGGCGTCGAAGGGAAGCCGGCCACCGGCTAAAGCAGCCCGGCCGCGATATTCACGGTCAGCGCCAGGATGATCGTGTTGAACAGGAAGCTCAGCAGCCCATGCACGCTCGCCAGCCGGCGCATCTTGCGCGAGGTGATCTGCACATCCGAAACCTGGAACGTCATCCCAAGCACGAGCGCGAAATAGACGAAATCGAGGTAATCCGGATCTTGCTCGCCCGGAAACTCCAGCCCGCGGTCGATGCCCTGTCCGCCCGTGTCATGGGAATAGAACTCGTGGGCGTAGCGGAAGGCGAAGGTGGTGTGGACCATGAGCCACGACAGGAGCAGCGTGGCCGCCACCAATGCGATGTGCAGGTTTCGCTGCGCCGCCGGGATGTCCTTGCTTCCGGCGAACTCGCCCAGGATGGCAGCCAGGCTCACCACCGCCGCGGCGATGGTGAGCGAGAAGATCGTCCACTCGCCTTCTTGCTGCCGGGCCGCATCCTTTGCCATGCGCGCCGACACCTCAGTGGTGAACAGGAACGCGGCGAGCACAAGATAGACGATCACGCCAATGTCCCAGGCCAGCGTGCCACGGGTGGTCAGGCTCAACCTCGCCGGCAGCAGCACCCAGGCAACCACGCCGCAGACAACGCCAATCCACAGCCGGGGCCGGCTGGCGGCGACGCGCCAACCGAACGCCAGCACGCCGCGATCCGCGATCGCCATGACGGGCCTCAATCGAGCGTGGCGAGCAGGCCCGCCATCAACCGGCCGCGCGATGCCAGGCTTTCAACCAGAATATGCTCGTCCAGCGTATGCGGCCCAGCGCCCTGCACGCCAAGACCGTCCAACGTGGGAATGCCCATCGCGCCAGTGAAATTGCCATCCGACCCGCCGCCCGAGCTTTGGTGGCGGAGGTCGAAGCCGAGCGAGCGGGCGAGCGCGCGCGCCCGCTCGTAAAGCGCGATACCCTTGGCGTCCGGCTCCCAGACCGGGCGCGTCACCCCGCGCGCGACCCGGAATCGCACGTCGTTGGACGAAGCGGTGAGCGCCAACATGCTCGCCACCCCGCGATCCAAATCCTCCTGACGCTTGGCCATGGACAGCGCCTCGGCCGTGCAGGTGGTCGAGACGCAGTTCACCCATTGGCCGCCGTGGATCACGCCGACGCTGAACGTGCAGTCCTCGGTTGTCATGTCCTCGATCTCGATGATCTTGCGCGCCATCTCCTTGATCGCCGAGCGCCCCTCGGCGAGCCGCGCGCCGGCGTGGCTCGGCCGGCCGGTCGCTTCCAGGTTGAAGCGGGCGATGGCGTAGCGGCCCGTCACCACCCCGCCATCGGGCCGCGCCGGCTCGGGGACCAGCACGTAACGATGGCGCGCGGCCTCGGCCTCGATCAGATCGCGCGTCGATGGGCTGCCCACCTCCTCGTCGCTGGTGAGCAGGAAGGTGAGCGGCAGCCGGGTCGTGATCCCCGCGCGCGCGAGCTGGCGGATCGCCTCCAGCGCGAGATAATCGCCGCCCTTCATGTCGCAGATGCCGGGCCCCCAGGCATGGCCGCCCTCGCGTCGGAACGGCAGCTTCTCCAATGTGCCGAGTGGGTGGACGGTATCGAGATGGCCCATCACCAGAATGCCCGGCCGGTGCGGCATGGGGTGTGGGAAGGTCGCGCGCACGCAGTCGCCGAAGCCCATCCGCCCGGCGACGCGCTCGACCCGCGCCCCGGCGATCACCAGCTCGCGGCCGGCAAGGTCCATCATCCGGTTGACCGCGCGCCGCGTCCCAGGTCGGGCTTTCGCATTCCACCCAGGCGCGGAGCCCGTGCAGCATGGCATCGGCGTCGAAGGGAAGCGCGGTCGGGTCCATGCGCGGTGTCCTCGGAAATTCGAAACCCGCATCGTGACGGCGAATCAGGGCAAGCGCGACAGCCGTTCCCCCAGCAGCGCGAAAAACCCGTCGGCGTTCAGCGTTTGGAGCACCGTGACATTGGCCCGCTCGGCCGGCGCCCAACGGTCGATATTGGTTCGCCCACGGCTCTCGCCCGGCCCAAGATCGACGCTGGCGCGGGCGGGGCTCGCGGTGAACAGCTCGGGCCGGATCAGCCAGGCGATGGTGCATGGATCGTGCAGCGGCGCGCCGACGCCCCCCAACCGCCACGATGCGGGCACGGTCCCCCGGATCTCGCAGGCGGCGCGCAGGCAGCGCCCGGTGCCGGCCGCGCGCAGCGCCGCCAACCGCGCCGGGGTAACCAACGCCTGTGCGGTCAGCTCCAGCGTGGCGAACACCAACGGCCGGCCGCACGCGAGCAGTGCCGCCAATGCCTCCGGATCGTTGAAGGCGTTGAACTCGGCGGCAGGCGTGACATTGCCCTCGGCCCAGGCGCCGGTCATGAGCGCGATGCGCTCGACCTTCGCGGCCAGCACGGGTTCGGTGATCAGGGCAATCGCCAGATTGGTCGCCGGGCCGATGCCAACCAACGTCACGGGCTCCGACGATTGACGCAAGATGCGGCGGATCGCGTCGGCGGCGATTTCCGGCGCGGCCGAGCCGCCCGCGGGCAAGTTTACGCCGCCCAGACCATCGTCGCCATGCACGCCGGGCTCGGTGCGATAGGCGCCGAGCAGCGGCCGGTCCGCCCCGGCATGAACCGGCACGCGAGCACCCGCGAGCGCGGTCAGCGCGAGCGCGTTGCGCAACGTGTGTTCGAGCCCGGCGTTGCCGCCGACCACGGTGATGGCCCGGAGGTCGAGTTCCGGCGAGGCGAAGGCGAGCAACAGCGCCAGCGCGTCGTCGGTGCCGGGGTCACAGTCGATGATGACCGGAATCGGAATTGCGCCTCGATCCATATCGGTCCGCCTGAATATTAGGCGCTTCTATCGGCCGTATCGACGGTGATGGAGCCGCCCGCAACCCGCGAAACGCAGGTACAGAGTTTCTGGTTCGCCGCCTTTTCCTCGTCACTGAAGAACACGTCCCGGTGGTCCACGATTCCGTCCACCTCCAAGATATCCAAGGCGCAAAGACCACATTCGCCGCGCCGGCAATCAAAGATCATCTCGATCCCCGCTGCCTCCAGAGCCTCCAGCATGGTCTGGTTCGCCGCGACGTCGATTTCCGTGCCAAGGCGGGGGATTCTGATCTTGAACGGCTCAGCGGCGAGGTGGCCGCTGCTGCCGAACGTTTCGAACCGGAGCTGGTCGATCGGGCGGCCACTCCGCCGCCACTGGCGTTGCACTGCCTCCAACATCCGAATGGGACCACACACGTAAAGCTCGCCCCCGGGGCTGAGGCGGGCGATCTCGCCCTCGAGATCGACCCGAGCGCCCTCCTCGCCGATGAACAACTCGAGGCGATCGCCCAACTGCTCCCGCAGTTCGTCAGCGAGCGCCAGATCCTGCCGACGCCGGCAAGCGTAGAGCAAACGGAAATTCGCACCGGCTTGCGCCAGAAACAGTGCCATCGTGTAGATCGGCGTTATGCCAATGCCGCCCGCGAGCAAGAGATATTCCGGCCGACCGCGGCTAAGCTCGAAATGGTTGCGTGGCGCCGAGATCGTAAGCCGAGCGCCCGGAGCCAAGCTCCACATATAGGCCGAACCGCCACGGCTATGGCTGAGCAGCTTGGGGGCGATCCGATACATGCCGTCGCCGCAGCGGCCAACGATGGAATAGGACCGCACGTCCGGCCGCCCGCCGACCTCCACCATGACGTCGATATGGCTGCCCGGTGTTGGCGGCACGAAGTCTCCCGAGGGCTCGATCTCGAACAGCCGGATATCGGGCGTGAGGTTTCGTACCGAGCGCAACCGGGCGCTGCGCCATTCGACGGGATCGCGCATTTCGATCTACTCTGCTGCCGCACTCGGCGAATGACTCGTTTGGCCCCGCTCGCTCGCCAGCATCCGCTCGATCAAGCGGCGCGCCCACAGGGCACCCGCGTCGATGTTGAGGTTGTAGAACGGCTGCCGAGGATGCTTGTCGATCGCCCTCTGCTGGGCTTGCAAAACCGTCGCGTCCTGGTCGTAAAGCCCCTTGCCGTTGTTGACGTGGGCGAGCTGGATATCCCTGGTCAGCCGCTCGTCTCCGGTGTTGAAGGTGCGGACAAAATTCCAGAAGTAGTGACAGGTCGTCTCGGTTTCCGGCGTGATCGCGGCGAGGAAGCACCCATTGACACCTTGGGAGCGATCGCCCTGCCGGGCGCCGGTCCCGGCAGGAGCCACACCGACATCGCCGACCACCACCGAGGGCGCTTCGAAGCGGATGATCTGCCACCGGTCCACCGACCCGGGCTTGCCGAGTTGCTTCGCCCAGAAAGGCGGCGGTTCGATGTTGAGCATCCAGCGTGTCATTGCCGCCGTCCGATCCGTATGCGTGACATCGAACGGGCTATCCGTGATCGCGTCATGCCCGATGCTGCCGGCATGGACATAGGTCTCGTGGGTGAGGTCCATCAGGTTATCGATCACCAGCCGGTAATCGCATTGCAGACCATAATAGGTTCCGCCCTCGCCGACCCATTCCGTGCCGTCGTTCCAGTGGAAATCGGGAATCCTGGCCGGGTCCCCCAAAGCCGGATCGCCGGGCCAGATCCAGGCCAGCCGATGCTTCTCGACGACCGGGAAGGCCCGCACGCACGCGGACGGGTTGATGGTCTTTTGCGCGGGCATGTGGGTGCAGCGGCCGGCCGAGTTGAAGACCAGACCGTGATAGCCACAGACAACCTGGTCGCCGTCGAGCCGGCCGAGCGAGAGCGGCAGCAGCCGATGCCAGCACGCATCCTCCAACGCGGCGAGCTGGCCATCGGAGCGGCGATAGAGCACCACATCCTGCTCGCAGATGGTCCGGGGCGCCAACTCATGCTTTATCTCATGACCCCAGGCGGCGGCGTACCACGCATTCATCGGAAACGGCTTCGCGTCCGTCATGACGTCCTCCGCGAAAGGGAAAGTATACGATCACTCGGGCAGCACGGCCATGCTCGCGCCGGCACCAACGCCCTAGGCAAACGATGCCACTGCGGATAGTGTTCGCTACGGGAGAGACGCGCATGAAGACGATCAAGGGTCCGGGGCTGTTCCTGGCGCAGTTCGTGGGCGACCAGCCGCCCTTCGACAGCCTGCCCGACATCGCGCGCTGGACCGCGGGCTTCGGCTACAAGGGCGTGCAGATCCCGACCCTTACCAGGCAGTTCTTCGATCTCGATACCGCCGCCGAGAGCCAGACCTATTGCGACGACATTCGCGGAATGCTGGCCGAGCGCGGGCTGGAAGTGACCGAACTTTCCACGCACATCCAGGGCCAATTGGTCGCGGTCCACCCTACTTACGCGGCGCAGTTCGACGGTTTCGCCCCCGAGCACCTGCGCGGCAGGCCTCGCGAGCAGCAGGCATGGGCGATCGAGCAGGTGAAGAAGGGCGCCATCGCCTCGCGCCGCTTCGGCCACGACGCGCATGTGACGTTCTCGGGCGCGCTGGCCTGGCCGTTCGTCTATCCCTGGCCGCAGCGCCCGCGTGATCTGGTGGACGAGGCGTTCGCTGAATTGGCACGGCTATGGCGGCCGATCCTGGATAGTTTCGATGAACATGGCGTCGATCTGTGCTTCGAGCTGCACCCGTGCGAGGATCTGTTCGACGGCGCTACGTTCGAGATGTTCCTGGAGCGCGTCGGCAATCATCCGCGCTGCTGCATCAACTACGATGCCAGCCACTTCATCAAGCAGGGGCTGGACTATCTCGCGTTCATCGACATTTTTCACGACCGCATAAAGATGTTCCACGTCAAGGACGCCGAGTTCAACCCAACCGGGCGGCAAGGTATGTTCAGCGGCTACCAGCCCTGGCTGAAACGCGCCGCACGCGACCGCTCGCTAGGTGACGGCCAGGTGAACTTCCGGGCGATCTTTTCCAAACTCGCCGAATACGATTTCTTGGGCTGGGCGGTCTATGAATGGGAGGACTGCCTGATGGCGCCGGCCGAGGCCGCGCGGCGCGGCGCGCCGTTCATCGCCGAGCACATCATCCAAGTGACTGACAAGGTGTTCGATGATTTCGCCGGCACCGGCGCGGATCGCGCGACGACGCGCAAGATGCTCGGACTGGCCTGATGGTCGAGGCCGCCGCCGCGCGCGGCACCGGGCGCAGGCTTCGATTGGGACGCCAAGGAACAATAACGAACGAGTAGGTTCGATTGGTCCCCGGGTCTATGTCAGTGGCGGGGCAGGCGGCCAAACCGCCCAATCGATAGCGGGTCGAAGCGCGCCATGAGGCACCGTGATGGATGTCGGCGCAAGATAGAATTGGCACCCAGCTGACCCATGCCCGAGCCAAAAACCGGGCGTCTGTGAACCAGATCACAGCGCCTTCTCTCAACACGTGCCATGATGAGGGTGGGCATTTCATCGCGATAAAGGGTGATCCTGCCCGTCGCTCCACTTGGCGACGGTGCTGGCACCGATGCAGACAGACAGCGGTGGATGGCTGGCCGACCTATTACGTGCCGGCGTCGCGCGGCATTGCTCATGAGATGGGCGGCAGGGCCGCGCGGCGCCCGGCATTGGGGAGACACTCATGGCGATCAACTTCACCGATCATGATGGGCCCGTAATCCAGTTCGTCCGGGCCTACCTGATATTCTGGGGCAGTGCATGGACCAGCAACCCACCACCTACTCCCACATCAGCGCAGGTCACCGACGCGATCGACAGAATCGTATCGGGTGGATATCTAACGGGCCTCGCACAATACCGTGGCGTTGGCCAGGGCTATATCCTGGGCACGCATACCGTTATCAGCAGCAATCCACCTGACAACTTTACCGATACGAATGTTTCAAACCTGGTTAGCGGCCTGATCAGCGCCGGGACGATCCCCAACATCGATGCCGACAACCAAGCCCTCTACATCGTGTTCATGCCGCGAGGCATCAACTCGGCCACCAGTGGCGTCATCGGTGAGCACACTTATTACACAAACAATAGCGGCCAGCGCGTTCGCTTCGCCTGGGTTACGAACAACGGTACCCTGTCCAGCGTCTCGATCATCGCATCACACGAAATCGCCGAGTCGATGACGGATCCGGAAGGTTCGGCAGTACTCGGCGATCCCGGTACCTGTTCCGGCGGCGGATGGTGCGAAATCGGTGATGTCTGCGAGGGAACCGACGGAACAGTCAATGGCGCGAGCGTTCAGTCGCTCTGGTCGCAGGCTGCTAAAGCCTGCGTTGTCTTCGACTATCCCGCACAAACATTTCCGTTTGTGGGTACGCAGTTCACCGGGACGGTCGACGCCAATTCGTCCGCGCGTTGGTTTACCTTCAACTGGCCCTCATGGCAGCAAGTCGCGTGGACAATGATGCCCACAACCGTCAACAGTGCCGGCGCGCAACTAACCTGGAGCGTCGCGGTGCAACGCACGGCGGGTTCTTACATTACGTATTGGATCTCCGTGACGAACAGTACCAACGCGGCGGTCAACTTCCTGGCCCGCTACGTCGTGCTCGGCAGATGGCAATAGGAGAAAGCCCATGCAAACCGGCGTTCAATTTCGCGGAACCGTGCCAGCCAACCAGACGGCCCGCTGGTTCACCTTCAACTGGAATCCAGCCTCCTACGTTATCTGGACGGTCGTCCCGGATTCTATCAATACATCGTCCCCGGAGATAACCTGGTCTGTCGCTGTGCAGCTTGCCAGCGCGACGGCCGTTACCTACTGGATCAGTATTACGAACACGACGAACACCAACGTCGACATCGAAGCCCGGTATGCGATTTTCCCTTAAGCTGGTCGATTGAAATCTTGACGTGGGACGGCGTTCGCGTTTTGTCAAAGCAAACCGGAGGAGAGATCATGTCTGGACAGATCACGATCAACAATGGCGGCGAGGCACCCACGGCCGCGAAAGCAGGCGGCGGTGCGGCAACATCCACGGGCTCGCAGGCAGACTTGATGTACCAGCACGGCGGCCCGGCCCCGGTCGCCACACCAACACCCGGTGCGCCGCAGGCTGCGGCCAGCGGCGATGCCGGCGGCACGCCTTCGGCCGGCGGGTTCGTCAGGGCGCGATAACGTTCCCTGGTCCCGCCGCCCTGACGGGCTCCGCCCATTGTCCATCGGCGCAGGAGCGAGGCCAGCCATGCGCCGTGACGCGCGATGCCCAAAGAAGCGCACTTTCGACGTCATTCCACCTCGTCAAGGAGGAAACACGCATGCGCATCATTTCGGCTCTGTCGATTTGGGCCCTTGCTAGCGCCACGACACCGCTCGCGCTGGCACAGGGTGGCGGTCATGAGGACACGGGGCCACTACCAGAATCTGCGGCTAGCAACCCGGCTGCCGTCCGCCCGCTGCCAGCCCCGTTCGAACGCCTCGGCACGCAGAACGCTGGTATTCGGGCCGTCTTCCGGGGTATCGGACCGGCCAACGCCAACGTCGAAATCCGCGAACTGATTGTTGCGCCTCGCAGCACAGTGCGCCTTGATTCGGTGCCCGGCACAACGCTTGTCGATGCCCGTAGCGGCGAGGCCATGCTGCGTGTCGACGGGCAGCCACCGACACGTGCCGCGGCGGGCGTGACGATCGTTCCCGCGGGAGAGCCTCTGGAGATCATAGGCGGAGACACGCCATCCATACTGCGTCTTTACAGCGTGGGGGTTCGATAGATGCGCGCGCACCTGATCCGCGGTACCGCCTGGGCGGCACTGCTAATTAGCTTCCAGGCGGGCGCATGGGCCGCTGACGACTGGCCGCAATATCGCCACGACACCGCCCGCACTGGCGAGCAGGAAGATCACAGTGCCTTGTCCGATCCGGCCAAGGTGCCCAGCCTCGCGGTGCGCTGGCAGTTTCCGCCGGCGCCCGGCGGTGTCGGCGGCGTGTTCCTCGCCTCTCCCATCGTGGTGAAGGACCGCGTGTTCGTCGGCAATACTAACGGGCGCTTCTATGCGCTCGATGCCGCCACCGGCGCCCTGTTGTGGCAGTTTCCGCCAGCCTTGCAGCCGCCGCTGCTGGGGACATGCTTCGGCGGCGGCTTCCCCCAGACCTATGGCCATTATGGCGTGATGTCGAGCGCCGGCAGCCGTAACAATCTGGTCATCTTCGGCGCCCCGGACCCCGATCCGGCCACCGATGGTGGCATGGGAAGCGGCCGGCTCTGGGCCCTAGATCAGGTTACTGGCGCGTTGGTCTGGAAAAGCGATGTGGCCGCGCGCGTCAACGGCTGCACGCCCGGCGCTACGTTCGAACAGCATGAGCGGATCGGCTACTCGGCTCCACTAGTGCATGGACATCGCGTCTACATCGGCGTCCACGACGCCGGTGACGATCCGATCCAGAATGGCAAGCTGATCGCTGTTGATGCCGACACCGGCCACATTGTGCCGAAGTTCTCCTTCGTCGCCACGTCGGACCGCGGTGGCGGCATCTGGAACGCGGCCGCCGCGGATCATGACGACGTTCTGTTCACGACCGGCAACACCGCCGATGGCGTGGTCTCGGAACCGGTGCCCAACCGCGGCCTGAGCATGCTGCGCGTCGACGGCGATTCCGGCGCAATCGACTGGCAGTTCCAGCCGGTGCCCTTCGCGTTGGACGACGATCCCGACTGGGCAGCGGGCGTCACCTTGATGGACACGATGTGCGGTGACCTTGCCGCCTCGGTCATGAAGGATGGCTGGACCTACGCGATCGATGTGCACAACGGCGCCTGCCGCTGGCAGTTCCCAGCCACTGTGCCGCCGGGCGGCCATTGCCATTTCTCGCCGGCCGGCGCGCATATCCATGGCGATACGGACTATAAACGGCCCGGCGCGTCATGGGGCAGCGTGCTGGGCATCGTCACGGGTGGCGAGGCACTCGTGCCGGGCGGCGTATCGGTTGGCTATGGCCTGCTGCATGCCCTCAACGCCTGCACGCCGCAGGCGACCCATCGCGTGCGCTGGATCGCCGATGTCCCGAACAACAGCCACTCCGGCTATGGGCTTGGCGCGCCGACCGTCACGCGCGGCATCTTCTACATCACGACCGACGCGGGTCACGTCGTTGCCCTCGCGGATCCGGCACGCGCCCCGTCTGTCGGCGTTCGTTGCTCACAGGTGCTGATACCGAACGCCTTCTGCACCGCCCTTGGCTACCGGCTGGTTCCCGTGCCGGCGGTGCTGGCGGACGTCACCTTGCCCGATGGGTCCGATGCCGCGGGGCTGCGCAACGAGGCCGCCATCGCCGGCGGCAGGCTGTTCGTGGCGACCGCCGGCGGCCATGTCTACATGCTCTCACCGTGATGAAGGAGACGGTATGATGAGGAAAATCATTCCGATTTCCGCTGCATTTGCCTTGCTGCTATCCGGCTCCGCCGCAGCGCAGTCCGCTGATGCCGGGCAAGGAAGCGCCGGCAAGGGGCGCGTGACCGCGCAAACCCGTTTCGTCACCAATATCCCCGCGCCGACCGCCGGTGCCGCGCCGCTGCGCGTGACGCTTGGCAGTCTGTTCCTGATCGGAAGCCGCAGCATCGAAGTGCCCGGCGGCGACTATTACGTGGCCACGCTAGTGAGCGGCGATGTGGTCACATCGATGAATGGCCAGGAGACCACCCGACGTTCCGGCGACACCTGGGCGGTCCCCGCCGGGATGGCGATGACCGTGCGGCTGCAGGGCCGGTCGCATGATGCGTTGCTGGATGTGTTCCGGATTGGCAAACCATGATCCGGAACGTATGCTGACGCGGCGGAACTGATCCGGGCGCGGCGCGAAGGTCGCGCGCCGGACCCGCCCGCCACCACGGTGCCCGGAATCGCCGAGGGTCTGGCGGCGATGCGCTTCGCCGCCGCCGCCGTGCGCTCGGCGAACGATGGCGGCATCTGGACCGATGTGTGGGCGGTGCGGCATGCGCTACGCGAGCTTGACGACGCGGCCGGAGCGAATGCTCTCGTCGGCAGCCAGAACGATCCGAAGGCTGTTGACCGCGTCCGCCCAATGGCGCGATAGGTCGATATCATCGCGGATCGCATCTAGCAACCAGCGCTGCTCGCGTTCGCTGATCTGGTCATGGTCCGGCGTGTCTGTGATAATGATGTCGTCGTCGGCCATGAGCATCGCGTCGTCGGGATCGAGCGCCGCATGATGCACACGCAATACGGCCCCCTTCGCATGCGTCTCGATATCGGACGAGACGGTCGTTCGAGCGCCCGCCGGATTGCAGCGGCCATGTTCGGGCGACAGGATGCTCACCGAACCTTTCGGACCGATCACGTCCTTCACGAAGAACGCCGTCTCGCTCATCATTGGGCCCCAGCCGGCCTCGTACCAGCCGACCGAGCCGTCGTCGAACGTGACCTGAAGCTGGCCGTAGTTGTACATGTCCGGTGCGATCTCGTCGCTGAGCCGTGCACCGATGGCATGGACGCGCACCGGCCGCGCGCTGGTCATCAGGCACATCAAATCCACGTAGTGCACGCCACAATCCACGATGGGCGACAGCGATCGCAGCAGGTTGCGATGCCAAGTCCAGGCAGGACCGATCGACTGCTGATTGAGGTTCATGCGCATGACCAGCGGCTTGCCGAGGTCGCGCGCGATCTCCACCAGCCTGATCCAGCTCGGGCTTTGACGAGCGCTATAGCCGACGATCATCTTGCGGCTGCCCGCCCGCGCCGCAGCGGCGACCCGTTCGGCGTCGGCCACCGTCTCCGCCAGCGGCTTTTCGACGAAGACATGCGCGCCGGCGGCGAAAGCACGGATCGCAAAATCGGCGTGCGTGTCCGGCCAGGTGTTGATCGAGACGACATCGGGCCGCACCGTGGCCAGCGCCTGGCCATAATCGGCGAAGCGCGGCAGCGCGGACCAGCGCTCCGGCAGGTCGGCGCGCCTCGCGATCGAACGGGCGCACAGGCCAGCCAACTCGAACCCCTCGATCCGTTCGTAGGCAGCCGCGTGGGTCAGCCCCGCATGCCGAGCCCGACCACCAGAACGCGAAACGCGTCAGCCATCCGGTCTTCCCTTTCCATGCCGTCGCGCAGCAGCGAAAGCGCGAAGTGCCGCCTGGAGCGAGGACAGATCTGGTGACAACATGAGCGGCGCCGTCAACTTCCCCCCGGAGGGCCTCGCATGAGCACGCCCGCCGGAACCATTCTCACGCCGGGAGGCTGGGTTGTCGGCAGCATCGAGATCGCGGACGGGCGCATCGCCACCGTGCGGGGCCGCGCGCTGGAAGAGGACGACACGCCGGAACCGCCTTTCATTCTGCCCGGCTTCATCGACCTGCACGTGCATGGCGGCGCCGGCGCCGACTGCATGGGCGGTGAAGCGTCGCTGCGGAAGATGTTGCGCTACCATGCCGCGCGCGGAACCGTCGCGATGGCCCCCACGACCATCACCGCTGAGCCCAATGCGATTCGCGCCGCGCTGGCCGACATCGCGGCGGCAAGTATCCGGTCCGGTCCGGGCGAGCCTGTCGTTCTGGGCGCGCATCTGGAGGGTCCATTCATCAACCCCGATCAGCTCGGTGCGCAGCCGCCGCTCACGCGAGCCGGTGACGCCGCTTTGGCCGATGCGTGGGCGACGCAATGCCCGATCCGCGTCGCCACCGTGGCACCGGAGATAACCGGCGGCCTCGACGTGGTGCGGGCGCTGACACGGCATGGTTGTCGGGTGCAGATCGGCCACAGCCGTGCAAGCGACGCCGAGGCAGCCGCTGCATTCGCGTGCGGATGCACCGGGTTCACGCATCTGTTCAACGCGATGTCCGGCGTGCATCACCGCGAACAAGGCGTCACCCGCTACGCGCTGGCCCACGCCGACTATGCCGAACTGATCTGTGATCTCTGCCACGTGCACGAGACTGCGGTGCGCGCGGCCCGCCGCGCCATCCCCCGGTTGTACGCCATTACCGACGCAAGCAGTGCCGCCGGTCTTGCGGACGGCGAGCATCGGTTCGCGGGGCGGCGGGTCATCAAGCACGGCCCTCTCGTCACCTTGGAGAACGGCACGACACTGGCGGGCAGCGCTATCACCATGTCGGACGCGTTCCGGAACCTTGCGAAGATCGGAGTCCCCCTACCGGAGGCATCGCGGATGACGGCGACCCGGCAGGCGGATTATCTTGGTCTATCCGAGCTTGGCCGGATCGTTGCGGGAGCGCGGGCCGGCCTGGTTCGGCTTGGCGAACACCTCGACGTGCAAGCGGTGTGGATCGATGGCGAGGCGATCGATGCGGTGGACTGAACAAGGGAGAACATGATGCGGTATGTTGGCAGGTACGCTGGCGCGGTTGTGGTTTCGGTCCTGCTGGGCCTGACCCACGGGGCCTCGGCCGAGCAAGCCAAGAAGTTCGTGGTGGGCGTGTCCAATACGCTGATCGGCAACGGCTGGCGCGAGGAGATGATCTGCTCGATCAAGGCCCAGGCCAAGGCATCGGGCCTCGTCTCCAGGCTGGTACTGGCGAACCGCAACGGCGGCCCACCGGAGCAGATCGCGGACCTGCGCAATCTGATCTCCGCCGGCGTGAACGCGATCGTCGTCAATCCGTCCAGCCGCGACGCCCTGGACCCGATCATCAAGCAGGCGGCGGCGAGGGGCATCGTCGTGGTCGCGGTCGATCAGGCGGTGTCGGCGCCCCAGGCCTATGTGGTCTCCAATGATCAGGTCGCCTACGGAAAAATGGGAGCGACCTGGCTGTTCGAGGATCTGCACGGCCAGGGCAACGTGGTGGAGATGCGCGGCATCGACGGCGTGCCGGCCGATGCCGACCGGCACCAAGGCTTCGAGGCGGCGCTGAAGCAGTACCCGAAGATCAACGTGGTCGCGACCACCTTCACGGGCTGGGCGCTCGATACCGCCGCCAAGCAGATCCGCGATCTGATCGCCTCCGGCAAGAAGATCGACGGCGTCTGGACCTCGGGCATCGACGCGGTCGTGGTGGATGCCTACCGGACCACGCACACGAAGTATGTCCCGGTCGTCGGCGCCGACAACAACGCCTTCATCGGCCAACTGATCAACCTGAATTCCGCCGGCCTGACCGGCGCGGCAGTGACCAATCCCGCGTCTGTCGGCGGCGCGGGACTTGCTGTCGCCCTGGACGTGCTGCAGCATAAGCCACAGCCGCACGTCATTAGGCTAACGCCGCAAGTATGGCCGAACTCGACCGCTTCCGGCATGGAGCAACTAAAAAGCGTGTATAACCCCAAGCTCGATCCGTATTACAGCGTGGCGACGGAAGTGAAGCCGTACACGACCTACACCCTGCCCGAGCTGGTGGCCTGCCAGGGACCGTGATCCGGTTGGCGGAGCTTCACTTGGAGCGCGGCGGATGAGCGAGCCCAAGCTGCTACTCGAAGCGCGGGATGTCGCCAAGCGGTTCGGGTCGGTCGTCGCCTTGCGCGCGGCGGCGCTGCAGGTGCGCGCGGGGGAAGTCCATGCGCTGATGGGCGCCAACGGGGCAGGCAAGAGCACGCTCGTGAAGATGCTCACGGGCGCGCTCCGCCCCGATGGCGGCACGATCACCATTCACGGAAAGCCGTGCCTGTTCCGCTCCCCCGCCGAGGCTCGCCGCGCCGGTCTCGTCTCCGTTTACCAAGACCCGGCACTCGTCCCCGACCTCACGATCGGCCAGAACCTGCGCCTGGCGGGCGCGCCCGCCGGGATCGTCCGCGGATGGATGGCGCAGTTCGGCCTTGCTCGGCTGGATTTCGCGACCTTCGTGCGTGACCTGCCGTTGCCCACTCTTCGCCTGATCGACCTTGCGCGGGCCTTGGCGGCCGAGCCGCAGATCCTGCTGCTCGACGAAATCACGGCCGCGCTTCCAGCCGATCTGGCGCAGCATGTCTATGACGTCGTGCGTCAATGGCGAGGCCGCGGGCGCTCGGTCATCTTTATCTCGCATCGCCTCGCCGAGATCACTGCGACATGCGATCGCGCGACCGTGCTGCGCGACGGCGTCACCGTGGGCGTCGTGGAGCCCGCGCTCGGGGGCGAGGATCGGATCGTCTCCCTGATGCTGGGAGCACCGCCCGAGACCCGTGCTGAAACCCGGCAGATCGGCGCCGGGCGGCGTAATCGGTCGGCTGAGCCGCCGGCGCTGGAGGCGCGGGGATTGGGTTGCGGCGAGCTGCTGAGCGACGTCTCGTTCAGCCTGCGCCCGGGGGAGGTGCTTGGCGTGGCAGCCCTGGAGGGCCAGGGACAAGAGGAGTTGTTCGACTGCCTTGCCGGACTGCGCCGTCCCAAGGCCGGTGCGATCCTGACCCAAGGCGAGCGGCGGAGGTTTCACCATCCCGCCGATGCGATCCGCGCCGGTCTGGTCCTGGTGCCGGCCGACCGGCTGCATGCGCTGCTGCCACAGCGCTCGGTGCGCGAGAACATTGCCTTGCCCCTGGTGGGTGGCCTGCGCTCCTGGGGGAAACTGCCAATGCGCACTGAGCTGGCGCGCGTGAACGACGCCGTGCGGCGTCTGCATATCGACACGCGCGCGGGCTCCGAGATCCGGCGCCTGAGCGGCGGCAATCAGCAGAAGGTGGTGATCGCGCGGTGGGTCGCCTGCGGGTTCAAGACGCTGCTGTGCTTCGACCCAACCCGCGGCATCGATGTCGGCACCAAGCGGCAGATCTATGCGCTGGTGCGCGAGCTTGCCGCCGCCGGCGCGGCGGTGCTGCTGTTCACCTCGGAACTGCCTGAGATCGCCCTTGCCTGCGACCGCGTGATCGTGCTGTTCGGTGGCCGCGTGGTACAAGAGATGCCGGCGAGCGATGCCGATGAAACAACCCTGCTGCGGAGCGCGCACGGTCTGGCGCCGCAAGTACAGGCGGTGGCATGAGCGGCGCGGCTGAATCCGGCGTTGCGGACGCCGGATCGGGCGGCCGGGCACGCCGGTTCCTGCAACGCCACCTGACGCTAATCGCGATGCCGGCACTGGTCGCGGTGTTCCTGGCCTTGACCGTCGCGATCCACCCCGATTTCGGCGCGTTCGACGTGCAGTCGCTGACGTTGGGGGCGTTGCCGCTGGCGCTCGCAGCCGCGGCCCAGACCGTGGTGGTCCTGTCGGGCGGGATTGATCTGTCGGTGGGCTCGCTGATGGCCGTTGCCAACGTGCTGTCGGCCAATGCCATGCAACATGCCGGCTTCGGCGCATCCTTGCTCATCGCGGCGCTGATCCTGCTGGCCGGGACTGCCGCGGGGGCACTGAACGGCCTCGTGCTGGTGGTCTCGCGCGTGCCGGACGTGGTGGTCACGCTGGCCGGCGGCTTCATTTGGGGCGGGGTGGCGCTGCTGATCCGTGAGCAGCCGGGCGGCGGCGCCCCGGATGGTTTCCTCAATTTGGCGACCGGGACGCTGATCACGACCTGGCTGCCAAACGGGCTGGTCCTGCTCGCCGTCGTGGTGGCCGTCATCTGGCTGCCGGTTCGCGCGAGCCGGCTCGGGCTCACGCTGTATGCGGTCGGCAGCGATCGAACGGCGGCGTTCCGCAGCGGGGTCAACGTGGACCGCACGCGGTTTCTCGCCTATGTGATCGCTGGCCTGTTCAGCGCGGTGGGCGGCTTGGCGCTCACCATGACCACCGGCATCGGCTCCGCGCTGGCTGGCACCTATTACACATTGAGTGGCCTCGCGGCGGTTGTCATCGGCGGCGTGAGCCTTACCGGCGGGCGTGGCGGGATTGTCGGGCCGGTCCTGGCCGCCTTCATCCTCACCTTGATCCCGACCGATCTGATCTTCCTCAACATCGACCCCAACTACGGGCAGGTGATCCAGGGCACGTTGATCGTGCTTGTCGTGATGGCCGGCGGCCTCGCTACCTTGCTGAAGCAGAGACCGTGACCACGCAAGACAAGGCGTCTCCGCCGCTGAGGCTCGCGGGCCTAAGGGGCGGTCGCCCAAGGCTTCTCGCCTTCGTGCGCGATCACTCGATCTTGGCGCTCGTGCTGCTGTTGGCACTCCTGGTCGCCGGCATCTCGGTGATCCGTCCCGGCACCGTCACCATCGATTGGGTCGCGAACACGTTGCTGTTCGCGGCGCCATTGGGATTGATGGCTGGTGGCGAGACGCTGCTCCTGCTGACCGGCGGCATCGATCTATCGGTCGCGAGCGTGGCGACCGGCTCGGCGTATCTGTTGTCGGCCAACGCCGCGCAGCACGAGGCAGCGGCGGTGTTCCTGGGCCTGGCGGTCGGCCTCTTTGTCGGGCTGCTCAACGGCCTTGGCGTCGCGGTTTTCCGCGTGCAGCCGTTGGTGATGACGCTGGGCACTGGCCTGATGACCGAGGGGGCACTGGTCGTCTATAGCCAGAAGATCATTGCCAACCTGCCGCACGTGCCGGAATTCATCCTGGCGCTTGGCAGCGGCAAAGTGCTTGGCCTGGTGCCGATCGACCTGTTCCTGTGGATACCGCTCGCCGCGTTGCTGATACTCGGCCTGAAAGCCACCGGCTTCGGCCGGTTGCTCTATGCCGTGGGCGACAACGAAGAGGCTTGCCGGCTGGCCGGCGTGCGGGTCTGGCGGGTGCTGCTGGCGGCCTATGTCGCCTGCAGCCTGCTCAGCGCCATCGCCGGCCTGATTTTGGTCGGCACGACCAACGCCGCCGACCTGAGTTTGGCGAACGTGTACCTGCTGCCCGCCATTGCCGCGCCCATCATCGGCGGAACGTCCATCTTTGGCGGCCGCGGGGGTTACGCGGGCACGATTGTCGGGGCAATCATTCTGACCGTGTTGGACAGTCTGCTGACCCTGCTGGATGCACCGGAGCCGATCAAGCAGATCCTATACGGCGTCATCATCCTGCTGCTCGCCGCGGCATACACGCGGCTAACGGATTGATGGGGAGACGAGGATGCGCACGCAGGTCGGGATCGTCGGAGCCGGGCCGGCGGGGCTGATGCTCTCGCACCTGCTCCATCTCCGGGGCATCGAGTCCATCATCGTCGAGAGTCGCTCGCGCGAGGCCATCGAGGCGACCATCCGCGCCGGCGTGCTCGAACAGGGCACGGTGGACCTGATGGTGGAAACCGGGGTCGGCGAGCGATTGAAGCGCGAGGGCTTCGTCCATCACGGCATCGAGCTGCGCTTCGGCTGCCGCGGTCATCGGATCAATTTCTACGAGCTGACCGGCGGGCGGGTGGTCACCGTCTATGCCCAGCATGAGGTGCTCAAGGATCTGATCAAGGCCCGGCTGGATGCCGGCGGGCAGATCCTGTTCGAGACGAGTGCCGTGGGCATCGAGGACGTGGAAGGGAAGCGGCCACGCATCCGCTTCTCTGACAAGAACGGTCGCGCGCGGCACCTGGAATGCGATTTCGTGGCCGGCTGCGACGGTTCTTACGGCATCTGCCGCCCCGCGATCCCGGCGGACAAGCGCACTGACTATCTGCGCATTTATCCGTTCGGCTGGTTCGGGATCCTGGCCAATGCGCCTCCCTCGGCCGACGAGCTGATCTACGCCCGCCACGATCGCGGCTTCGCCCTGATCAGCACCCGCTCGCCAAACGTCCAGCGCATGTATTTCCAGTGCGACCCGAACGACACGGTCGAGCACTGGCCGAACGACCGAATCTGGGCGGAGCTGCAGGCGCGCGTCGAGGGCCAAGGCTTCCGCCTGAAGGAGGGCGAGATCTTCCAGAAGAACATTGTGCCGATGCGCAGCTTCGTCTGCGAACCGATGCAGCACGGACGGCTGTTCCTGGCCGGCGACGCGGCACACGCTGTCCCGCCTACCGGCGCCAAGGGCCTCAATCTCGCCGTCAACGACGTGTTCATCCTCTCGCGCGCCCTGGGCAGCCACTACGCCACGGGCTCGTCCGAACTGTTGGACGGCTACTCGGCCGCGGCGCTGCGGCGGGTCTGGCGCGCGCAGCACTTCTCTTGGTGGATGACCTCGATGCTGCACCGATTCGATGATGCCGCGTTCGACAATCGTCGGCAACTGGCGGAACTCGAGCTAGTGACGAGTTCGATTCCGGCGGCGACCGTGCTTGCCCAGACCTATGTCGGGATGCCGCTGGGCTGAACATCCCTGCGCGGTTCCTGCCTCGCTGTAGGCGAGCAGGGCAGGCACAGGGAAACTGGCAAGCCCCACGAATCTACCCGGCCGCTTGCGTCCTTGCCGCTGCCGCGAGCGCGAGGACGCGCTCGACGTCCCCGACCTCCCCGGCGAGCAGCAGGGCGAGCCGGCCCAGGAAATGCGGCGCCTCGGCCTCTCCGGCCGCATCCACAGCCCGGCTGATCGCCTCGAACACGCGCTCGAGTCCCTCCTGGCCGAGTGCCCGGTCTTCCGCCTCCGCGGATTGCGGCGTGGTGGGCTGCGGCGTGTTGGGCGAACATGCGGCGTCCCCCGCACCGGCGCTCCCGGCCAATGCCGCCGTCAGGGCGGGCCGCTTTCCGAGGGCCACGTCGAGCGTGCTGATGACCATTGCCGCATCGGCGTTATGCAGCCGCGCGGCGACGTGCTCGTCCGGACGGACGAGATAGACGGGGAAGCTGCGGGCGGCGAATCTCTCCGCGAGCGCACCGTCCACGTCGATCACGCGGCGCGGCAGCCTCAAGCCAACGCCTTCCAAGCACGCAAGGCCGCACTCCGAGCCGATTAGAACCAATTCCAGCGGAACACCGACGAGCTCCGGCACCTCGAGCAACGAGGCGACCTGCTTAGGATCGTCAAGCGCATCGACGAATACCAGTAACGCAAAGCCGCGCTGGGCCAGAGCATCGTGAAAGTACCCGCACGTGCCTGCCGTGCCCGGCGCCATTACCGCCGAAACCGGAACGTTCGGCAACGGCTCCCCGGGCTTCACGCCGGCATCGCAGGGAATGGAGTCTCGCTGAATGACCGGCGAGTTGTCATACACATGAGCGGAAGACTGGCGCGGGTTGACCAATGCGCTTGCCCAGGCGTGCTCGGCGGCGAGCGACAGAACGGCGTCCCGCATCAACCGAAACCCGGCGCTCGGCGGCGACATGAACCAGGTGCTCTTGATCGCCTGTTCGTGGTTCTCGTGCGTGGCACGCCGCCGCTCGTGGCTGTAACTGTCGAGCAGGATCGCCGGCGCTTCGCCCCGCGCCACCATGGCAAGCTTCCAGCCGAGGTTGTGGGCATCATCGATGCCCGAATTCAGGCCGCGCACCCCGAAGATTGGCACAAGGTGCGCCGCGTCCCCGGCGAACAACACGCGGCCGTGTCGGTAGGAGTTTAGCGATAGGGCAAGAGCCTTGTAGAGGCTTTTCCAGATCAGTCGCCAGGGTGCCCGCACACCCATAACGTCAAGCTGCGTCTGCAACCGCGCCCTGACGTTCTCGTCGCGCAGCGCCTCCTCGGGGTCCTCGTCGTCGCGAAGCTGGTAATCGATGCGCCAGAGACCATCGGGCTGCACATGCAGGATCACCGTCGAACCCGGGTTGGCTCGCGAATTGAACCACACGTTCCGCTCGACCGGCCGGTCCGCGCCCTGCACCTCGATGTCGGCGATCAGATAGCGGCTCTCGTAGGCGATCCCGCGCAGCACCAGACCCATCTGCTCGCGCATGGTCGAACGGCCGCCGTCGGCAGCGACCACCCAGTCGGCGCGGAGTTCGTATTCGTCGTCCGGCCCGGCGACAGCAAGGGTAACACCCTCCTCGTCCTGTTCGACGCCGGTGATCCGGTTGCCCCAACAAAGCTCTGCGACGTCGCCCAGGGCGTTCAGCGCATCGAGCAGGAACTGCTCGGTATAAAATTGCTGGATATTAACAAACGGTGCGTGCCGATCGTTGGCGGCGTACGGCATGTTGAGCCGGAACACGAGCCGATCCCGGTAAAAACTGCGACCGCGTGACCAGGGCAGGGCCTTTGCCTCGAAGGCGGATCCAGCTCCGATGCGGTCAAGAATCTCGAGGCTCCGTCGCGAGATGCAGATGGCGCGGCTGCTCCAGGCGACCTCGTCCTTGGCGTCCAGCACTACCGGCCGCAGTCCCTGTTTTGCCAGCTCGATTGCCGCGATCAGCCCGACCGGGCCAGCCCCTACGATCACGACCCCGGCTCGGGTCCGGCTCGGCATTGAGGCATCATCCTTGACCACGTCGCCCACCCCACTCAGCTCCGCGAGTAGCGACGCAGCTTATCCTCATCCAGCGTGACGCCGATGCCGGGGCCGGACGGCAGATGCACGTGGAAGTCCTCGAACCGCAGCGGCTCGGTCACGAGATCGTCGGTCAGGATTTGCGGGCCAAAATGCTCGCAACCCCATTCCAGCTCGCGAAATGTGGCGAATACCTGCAAGTGCGCCGCCGCTCCTACCGAACTTTCCAGCAAACAGCCGCCATAGAGGCCGATGTCCGCCGCCTCCGCCACAGCCGCCACCTTGCGCATCCCGAGCAGTCCGGCGTGCTTCACCAGCTTGAGCGACACCGCATCGGCGGCGGCGATCTGGGCCACCGCCAGCATGTCATGGGCATCGACCACGCATTCGTCCGCCAGCAGCGGCGGCGTGCCAGGACGAGCGCGCAACCGGGCCATCGCGCCCAGGTTCCACGCCGGGACAGGCTGCTCCACGAGTAGTATGCCCAGCTCAGCGAGCTGAGGCAGGCAGCGCGCGGCCACGTTCTCGTCCCAGGCCTGGTTGGCATCGACGATCAGCTCGGCCCGGCCTTGCAGCGCGCGGGCGAGATGGCGCATTCGAGCCATGTCCGCCTCCGGCGATTGCGCGCCAATCTTCACCTTGAAGGTGCGGTGGAGCCGGGCTGTGAGCTTGCGCTCGGCCTCTTCCACCTCTTGCGCCGCGTCGCCGGAAGCGAGCGTCCAGAGCACCGGGAAGCGGTCCCGCACCGCGCCGCCGAGCAAGGCGGCGGCGGGCATGCCGAAGGTCTTGCCCACCGCGTCGAACAGCGCCGTCTCGATCGCGGCCTTGGCGGCGTTGTTGCGCTTGGCCGCTTGATCCATGCGCAGTCCGGCCGCTTCGAAACGGTCGGCACGCGAGCCCATGATCGCCGGGGCGAGATAGGCGTCGATATTGGCCTTGATGGCCTCGACGCTCTCCTCGCTCCAGCGTGGGCCGCCCAGCGTCGCCGCCTCGCCGATCCCCTCGGCGCCGTTGGCCAGGCGGACGCGCACGATGACGTAGCTCTGCGCCGTGACCGAGGTCTGGGACAGCTTGTGCCGGCGCACGGTCGGCACATCGACGATGGTGGTTCGCACGGACGCGACGGCGAGATTTCCAGCATCGAGGGGAAGGGAGTCCGCCATGAAGCCTCCGGCTCGGTCGTCAGGTGGATGGCGCCGCCGTCGAGACGGCGCCGAGTGCTAATCAGGCCGCCTTGGCGTGCTCGCGCACGACCACCGCTTCGGGCAGGTTCGCGGCCTCGCGATTCAGCGTGAAGTCGAACCGGATCGTCGCGAATGGCTCGTTGAGTCCGTGTGCCTTGATGTCGGCGGGATCGGTGTGCCGCACGACCTCGGGGATCAGCCCGTCGCGGGTGGCGAAGGCGAAGTCGTCGTGCAGGTACTCGTCGTCCGCGATATTGATCTGCGTGGTCAGCTTCCGGTAGCCCGGCGCCTCGACGAAGAAATGGATGTGCGCGGGACGGTGCCCGTGCCGGCCGATGGCGCTCAGAAGCTGCTGCGTCGGTCCGTCCGGCGGGCAGCCGTAGCCCGAGGGCATGATAGTGCGAAGCCGGTAGCGCCCGTCGGTGTCGGTCTCGATGCGCCGGCGCAGGTTATAGGGGGTCTGCGACGGGTCGAAGAACGAGTAGCCGCCCTTGGTGTTGGCGTGCCACACATCGACGATCGCGCCGGGAACAGGATTGCCGTCCGCGTCCCGGACCTGGCCCTCCATGAACAACACCTCGCCCTGCTCCGGATCCTGGTCCAGCCGCGCCTCGCCTTTCACGAGCGGCGCGTCGGTGATGTAGAGCGGACCCTCGATGGTGCGCGGCGTTCCGCCTTCCAGCCCCGCGCGGCGCTCCTTCTCGTCCATGACCACGTCAAGGAAGGTCTCAAGCCCCAGTCCTGGGACGAGCAGCCCGACCTCACCCGCCTGGCCGAGACGGGTGACGTAGCTCACCGCGGTCCAGAATTCGGTCGGCGTGATGTCGAAGTCCTCGATGATGCGGCACAGGTCGGTCGCGACCCGCTCGACAATGCGTTTCAGCCGCTGGTTCCCGCCGGGCTGGTCCAGCCCGGCGACCCGGGTCAGCAGTCGCTTCACCTCGGGTGTGTCGGTCAAATACTCAGTCATGTGTTCCTCCATCCGGCCTCGCGCCGGTCCCTGCAATGCCTGCCGGATGCGGTCCGGCCGCCGTGGTTCACCCGAGGTCGCCGCCCGCCACGGGCAGGGTGACGCCGGTGATGTAGGAGGCCTCGTCGGAGGCCAGGAACAGGATCGCCGCCGCCTGCTCCTCCATCGTGCCGTATCGTTTCAAAAGACTGGAACCGACGGTCTGGTCCACGACCTGCTGGTACCAGACCTTCTCCTGCTCGCTCGAGGCAGCAGCGTTGCGCGGGATGCGGCGCGGCGGCGCTTCGGTGCCGCCGGGCGCGACGCCGCAGACGCGGATGCCATGCGGCGCGTACTCGAAGGCGAGACAGGCGGTGAGGGCGTTCACGCCCCCCTTCGCCGCCGCGTAGGGCACCCGGTTGACGCCGCGCGTCGCGACGGACGACACGTTGACGATGACACCGGCGCCGCCGTCCAGCATCGCGGGCAGCGCGGCGCGGCAGCACCAGAGAGTGGGGAACAGCGAACGGCGGATCTCCGCCTCGATCTGCGCCGGCTCGTACTCGGCATAGGGTTTTGCCCAGATCGTGCCGCCCACGTTGTTGACCAGGATGTCGATGCGGCCGAAACGCTCGGCGCCGCGATCGATCGCCTTGGTGGCGCCGGCGAAGGTCTCCAGATCGGCGGTGATTGCCAGCGCCTCGGTGCCCGCCGCCTCCGCTTCATGGCGCACCGCCTCGACCAGATCGGAGCGGTCCACGAGCGCCACCCTGCCGCCTTCCCGTGCCAAGCGGAGGGCGACGGTGCGGCCGATGCCCTGTGCCGCACCGGTCACGACGGCCACCTTGCCGGCGAAGCGGTCCGCGTAGGTCGTCATCTCACGCCGCCCGCCGATGGTCTTCGCCGATCGCCGTCACGGCGCCGCTCGGCGAGAACTTCTCGTAGTAGAATGCCGCCGGCGTCACGCCCTGCTCGGCAAGCCAGGAGCGCACCGCTTCCACCATCTGCGGCGGGCCGCAGAGATAGATGTCGACCTCGCCGTCATTCAGATGGCTGGGCTCGGTGTGGTGCGTGACATACCCTTTGCGGGGATGGACGCTGTCCTCAGCGGCCACGCAGGTCGTTAAGGTGAAGCCTGGGACGCGCCGCGCGAATTCCTCCAGACGATCGACCGCGACGAGGTCGGCGTCGTTGGTGACGCCGTAGACCATGTGGATCGGCTGCGGGCTGCCGGTCTCGGCGAGCTTCGCCAGCATCGACATGAAGGGCGCGAGGCCAGTGCCGCCCGCCAGGAACAGCGTCGGACGCCTGATCTCGCGCAGGTAGAAGCTCCCGGATGGGCCGATGAACTCCATCTTCGTGCCCGGCGTGGCCCTCTCCCGCAGGAAGGTGCTCATCTGGCCAGCCTGGATGTCGCGCACCAGGAAGGATTGCGTCTCGGCGCCCGGCGGCGAGCTGAACGAGTAGGACCGCCGCTCCTCGGTCCCCGGCACGAAAACATTCACGTATTGGCCGGGCAGAAAGAAGAGCGGACCGGCCCCTTCCAGCGAGAAAGCGACGGTGGTCGGGGAAAGCCGATCCACCGACTTGAGACGCGTATGGAAGATCTGCCCTTTGATCTTGCAGACCTCGGAAGAGGCAAAGATGTCGATGACAAGATCCGATTTGGGTTTCATCTGGCAGGCGAGCGCCAGGCCTCCGGCCGCCTCCTCCTCGGTCAGCGCGTCCTCGATGTAATCTCCGCCGTCGTAGTCGCCGGATTGCACGCGGCACTTGCAAGTGCCGCAAGCGCCGTCGCGGCAATCGAGCGGGATGTTGATGCCGACTCGGTAGGAGGCATCAGCGACGCTCTCCCCGGCACGACACTCGATGAACTTCGTAAATCCATCCTCGAAGTTGAGCGCGATGTTGTGGCTCATGATCTGCCTCCTTTCCCTCCCGTCGCGCCCGGTTCAGATGTGATAGACGTCCACGACGTGGTGAATGTAGTCATTCTTCAGGATCACCTTCTTGCGCCTGATGAGCGGCCGCGGGCCGCTGGTATCGAGCGTGTAGAAGGAGGTGCCGAAATAGGTGTCGGTGGTCTTGTAGCGATAGCTGAACGTCACCCAGTTGAAGCGCAGCCGGCATTCGCCTTTTTCCTGCGCCAATACCTCAACGTTGCTGATGTTGTGCGAGGTGCGGGGCTCCGGCAGGCTGGTGGCGCTGGAGCGCTCGGTCTTGATGCGGAACACCCGGTCTTCCAGGCCGCCCTTGTGGCCGTACCAGATAAGGGAGATTTCGGTCTGCGGGTCCTCCGTGAGGCGGTCATCATCGTCCCAAGCGGGCATCCAGAACTCCACGTCCGGCGCGTAGAGCGCAAGCCAGTTCTCCCACTCCTTGTCATCGAGGAAGCGGGCCTCGCGGTAGAGGAACTGCGTCACGTCTTCGAGCGAGAGCGCCGCCGTCGCGGCCGTGGCGTTGTCAAGCGTGGTGGACATGATCCTGTTTCCTCTCAGCCTTTCCGATTCGTTTCGGCGGCAACGGCACGGTGCATGACGTCTTGCCAATGCTTGTGCTGAACGACGAACAGCCCTTCGTCCTCGGTGCGCACCCCGCTCATCAGCGGCTTCATGCCGATCGCCTCGGCTGCCTCGTCGGAACCGTTAATCCAATGGACCGCGCCGCGCGACACGTCGTTCCAGCGCGCATTGCGGCCCAGATAGGAGAATTGGCAGGCGCGAAACTCCTCCAAGTCGTCGGGCGTCGCCATACCGCTGGCGTTGAAGAAGTCCTCGTACTGCCGGATGCGTCGCGCCCGTGCCTCCGCGCTCTCGCTCTTCGGGGCTATGCAATAAATCGTGACTTCCGTCTTATCGACGGCGAGCGGCCGGTAGTGGCGGATTTGCGAGCTGAACTGGTCCATCAAATAGACGTTCGGATAGAGGCAGAGATTGCGCGACCGCTGCACCATCCAGTCGGCGCGCGCCTGGCCATACTGCGCGGTCAGTTCCTCCCGCCGCTCCCAGTTCGGCTTGTCCTCCGGGTTCTCCCAGTTGGTCCAGAGCAGAAGATGACCATTCTCGAAGGAGTAGAAGCCGCCGCCCTGCTTGGCCCAACCCCCCGCGCTCATGGCGCGGACGTTGTCCACCTGCTCGGATTCCTTGCGTCGGCCGGTCGTGGCGGCGTAATTCCAATGCACCGCGCTCACGTGGTAGCCGTCGGCGCCGTTCTCGGTTTGCAGCTTCCAATTGCCGTCATACACGTAGGTTGACGAGCCGCGCAGCACCTCCAGCCCCTCCGGGGACTGGTCAACGATCATGTCGATGATTTTCGTGGCTTCGCCGAGATATTCGGTCAGCGGCGCCACATCGGGGTTGAGGCTGCCGAACAGGAAGCCGCGATAGTTCTCGAAGCGGGGCACTTTAGTCAGGTCGTGGCTGCCGTCCTTGTTGAAGTTCTCGGGATAGCCGGCGCCTTGCGGGTCCTTCACCTTCAAGAGCTTGCCGGAGTTGTTGAAGGTCCAGCCGTGGAAGGGGCAGGTGTAGGTGGCCTTGTTGGCGCGCTTGTGCCGGCACAGCATGGCGCCGCGATGGCTGCACGCGTTGATGAAGGCGCTGAGTTCGCCGTTGCGGTTGCGGGCGATGAAGATGGGCTGGCGGCCCATGTAGGTGGTGAAATAGTCGTTCTTGTTCGGGATCTGGGTCTCGTGCGCGAGATAGATCCAGTTGCCCTCGAAGATGTATTTCATCTCCAGTTCGAAGATCTCGGTGTCGGTGAAGATGTCGCGGGCGACCCGGTAAATGCCCTTGCCGGGCTCGTCCTCCACCGCGGTCTCGATCCTGGTCTGGACGCTGTCGAGCATTGCTGCCTCCTCCGTTCTTGATTGCCGCAAACTGCGCTTTGCGTTTCCGGTAGTCCAAGACTAAATGGGTCGCAAGCATACCCGAAAGGTATGGTATGGAATTGCGGCAGCTTCGCTATTTCGCGGCGGTCGCGCGTGAGCGGAACTTCACCCGCGCGGCGGAGAAGCTGCGCATCGCCCAGCCGCCGCTCAGCCGCCAGATCCAGAACTTGGAGGGCGAGCTAGGGGTCGGACTCATCGAGCGCGGCAGCCGCCCACTGCGCCTCACCGACGCCGGCCGGCTGCTATACGAGCAGACCGTGCAGGTGCTGGAGCGTATCGAGGAGATCAAGGCGATGACGCGCCGCCTGCATGACGCGGAGCGGCCACACTTCAGCATCGGCTTCGTCGCCTCGACACTCTACGGCTATCTGCCCGAGGTAATCCGGCGCTACCGCGCCGCCCGCCCGCGCGTCGAGCTTACATTGCTCGAACTCACTAGCCTCGAGCAGATCACGGCGCTGAAGGAGGGGCGGATCAACGTCGGCTTCGGTCGCATCCCGCTGGATGATCCCGCGGTGGACCGCCTGCTGCTGCGCAACGAGAAGCTCTGCGCTGCTCTATCTTCCAAGCACAGGCTCCTCAAGCGCCTCGGACCACTGCGGCTGGATGACCTTCGCGACGAGCCGCTAATCCTCTATCCGAAGGCACCGCGCCCGAGCTACGCGGACCAGGTGCTCGCGCTCTACCGCGATCGCGGACTGAAACCGCCCGCGTTGCACGAGGTTCGGGAGCTCCAAACGGCGCTCGGCTTAGTGGCCGCGGAGACCGGGGTCTGCTTGGTTCCGGCCTCCGTCGAACGCCTGCGGCGCGATAACGTGAGCTACCGGCCACTCGACGAGGAGAAGGCCGTCTCGCCCGTCATCATGAGCAGCCGCACGGGCGACAAGTCACCGGAGATCGCGCTCATTCTCAGGCTGATCCGCGAGATGTACCGCAAGGAGGGCATCACGTTCGGGGCCTGACGATCCGCGGCGCAGCCTGCAGGCACCATTGCCGCTAAGCTGCCTCCGCCAGCCGCACCCCACACGCATCGAACGCGGCAAAGACCGTCGCCTCCTGTTCGGCCGTGAGTTTCAGATGCGGCGGGCGGATATTGGTCCAGCGCGCATCGCCTGTGTGGCGCGCGACCAGCGATTTGAGGCCGGGGATCAGCGGCACCGACGTCACCGCCCGTCGCGTCGCGGTCAACGTCGCCTGCGCCTCCTCGCCGGCGGCATTGTCCCAGTTCGCATAGACCCGCGCGCCGATAGCGCAATTAACGTTCGAGGCGGCGGTGATGCACCCAGCACCGCCCACCGCCAGCAGCGGGAGCAGCAGGCTGTCGTCGCCCGCGTACACCTCAAACCCGTCCTTGGCGTAGTGCTCGGCATAAGCGCGGCCGTTGGCGAAATCGCCGCTGCTGTCCTTGACGCCCTTCACCACGCTGGGAAACGCACGAATCAGGCGGCCGACCAGCGCCAGCCCGAACCCCACCACCGCCTGCTGCGGGAAGTGGTAAAGGTAGAGCTTGATATCGCCGCCGGTACCCTGGACCACCTCGCTGAAATACGCGAACAGCCCATCGTCGGACGGGTTCTTGTAGTAGAACGGCGGCAGCAGCAGCGCCCCGCGGCAGCCCAACTCAGCCGCCCGCCTGGTCAGCAGCACGGTGTCGGTAAGCGCCGTGGTGCCGGTCCCCGGCAGCAGCTTCGCCGCCGGCACGCCGCGCGCGATCAGGCCCTCCAGCGCCGCGATGCGCTCGGAAATGCCAAGGCTGTTCGCCTCGCCGGTGGTGCCGAGGACGCCGAGCCCGTCGCAGCCGTTCGCCAACAGCCAGCGGCAATGCGCCGCCATGCGCTCGAGATCGACCGAGAGATCGTCGTTCATCGGCGTCAGCACGGCGGCGTTGACGCCGCCGAATAGGGCGTCAGTCAGCATCCGGGGTCTCCTTCGCGCGCCGCGCGCGCGGCGTCTTGCCTGGCCAATCGACGATCTGGTGCTCAAGCGGGCCCGCCTGTCGCTCGCTGACGGCGCGGCCACGCACCGAGATGCCAGCCGCATGGACCGTTTCCGGATCGCCTGAAACCAACGGATGCCACCAGGCAAGGCCCTTGCCCTCGGCAACCCGACGATAGGCGCAGGAGGGCGGCAGCCAGTCCACCTCGCGCACCGTGGCCGGAGTAAGGGCCACGCAATCCGGTACCCGCCGGTGCCGGTGCCGGTAGTCCTTGCAGCGGCAGGTGCCGAGATCGAGCAGGTGGCAGGCGACGTTGGTGAAAGACAGCGCACTGGTGTCGTCGTCACGCAGCTTGTGCAGGCAGCAACGCCCGCAACCGTCGCAGAGCGACTCCCACTCCTCGGCGGTCATCGCCTCCAGCGACTTGGTCTTCCAGAAGGGTACCGGCTTCGCCATGCCGCACCCTAGCCAATGGGCGCGGACGGCGGAAGCCGCCCCCGCTCAGCGCGGCGGGGGCAGGCTCTGCTGCTCCACCGGCGCGCTCGGCGCGATGGCGGAGGTTTCGCTTGGCGGGTACGCGGGCGGCGGCGCATAGCCCGGCGGATAGGACGGGGCGTAGCCGGTCGGATAGGCAGGCGCCGGCCGGGGCAGCGCGCCAGAAGGCTGATAGGCGGCCGCCGGGTAGGCGCCCGCCGGAAGACCGGGCGCCGGTGGGCGGTAATTCGGCGCGCCATAGCGGGTCAGCAGCCCGCGCAGCGGGTCCGCGCCGGGGTTCGCGCCTTGCATATCGACCACGATCTGTCGCGCATCGATCGCCCGGCCGTAATAGGCTTGGTTCATGCCGACCCGCGAGTTCAGCAAGCTGCCTTCGAGCGAGATGCCGACGAAGGCGCCGCGGGTGGAGGAAAAGGCCACGAGGTCGGCGCCGATCGCGAGCGAAAGCGCCCCCTGCACGCCGGCGCCGATCGTGGCCACCGCGATCGAGGCATCCGCGCCGATCTTGAACTGGCTGTTCATGACCGCGTTCAGCCCGCGCTCGGTCAGGATCATCATGGTGAGCGAACTGTCCTGCAACCCGATCTGCAACCCGAAACTGACGCTGGCGATGGTGTAGAAGGCCGGGTACGACCAGGTGCCGTTGCCCGCGCGGGCCAGCAGCGCGCAATTCCCCCCACCACCGGCGAACATGAAGCCCGCCTTCAAGACGCGCGGGCATATCAGCACGGCGCGCGAGCGTTGCAGCAGGGCGAGGGGGCCGTCCGACACCTGCTGCGTCATCATCTCCTGTAACGACAGCGCGGAACGATCGACCAGCGCCTGCTCCTCTTGTTGCGCGCGCGCGAGCGCGGGCACGAGAAGCAGGATCGCGGCAAGCAGGATGCGTTTCATCACTTTGATCTCCTGGGCGCCCTTAGCACCGGCCGTCGAGTCGCCAAACCGTGGTGAGGTCAGTAGCCCGCCAGCTCGTTGACGCAGACCACGCGCCAGCCGTCGCGGTGCCGCTCCAACCGGGTGAGCGACAGGTTTTGCACCGCGAGATGGAGGGCATTGTCCGCTCCGATGCGCAGCGCGTGCGCCACCGCCGCGCGGATCGCGCCGCCATGGCCGACGACCACGATATCCCGGCCGGCATCGGTCGTGACGAGCCGCTCCAGCACGGCGCCGACGCGGACGATGACCTCGGCCACGGACTCACCTCCGGGCGGACGCTCGTCGGCCGCCAGTGGCCAGAACGCGTGCGCCGGCATGGTGAGGCGCGCGGGTAGGTCGGCATGGGCCAGGCCCTGCCACTCGCCAAGGTGCTGCTCGATCAGGTCGGGCTCGACCCGGAGCGGCGCGCGCGGATAACCGGCGGCGAAGATCGCCTCGGCGGTGCGGTCAGTACGCGAAAGCGGGGTGACGATCCAACTGGCGGGACGCGGCAGGCGGCGGGCCAGGGCGCGATAGGCCGGCGTCTGTTCTAACAGGCTGGCCGGGCACAGCTCGACATCGAGCGTGCCGTAGAGGATCAGGCGCGCATTCTCCTCCACGATCGCGTGGCGGATCAGCCAGAAACTGGTGATGGCGTTGCTCATGTCGCGTGCGCTATTCCCCGATGCTGAGCAGCGCGCCGCGCAGGCGGGCCTGGCGGAACTGGCGGCCGAACAGCAGCCCGGCGGCGGCGGTCCAGGCGGCATTGAGCGCGAAGGCGGCGGCCATGTGGTCCCAGCGCACGACGCCGTGCATGAGCGCGGCACGCATTCCCTCGAACACGTGCGAGGCCGGGATCGCCCAGGCGATCACCTGCATGACCTCCGGCAACACCGCGACCGGATAGAACACCGCCGAGAACGGCGTCAGCCCGAACAACAGGGACCAGGCCAGCGCCTCGGCCCCGGTGCCGTGGCGCAACACCAACGACACGACCCCCAGCGCCACCCACCAACCCATGATCATCAGATTGGCGAAGAACAGCACCAGTACCGGACCCAGCGCGAACAGGTTGTAGGCGTAGAGCAGCCACGCGATGCCGATGGCCGGCAGCACGCCGGCCATCATTCGGATGACCGACATACCGATCAGAGCGGCGACCAGCTCCCACGGACGCAGCGGCGAGACGAAGAGCTGGCCCAGGTTGCGCGACCACATCTCCTCCATGAAGCTGATCGCGACGCCCATCTGGCTGCGCAGCGCCACCTCCCATAGCAGCACGCCGCCCAGCAGCGTCGCCCCGGCTAGCGCCGCCGTGCCCGAGCCCGCGCCCAGGCGCGCGGCGACGAAGCGCGCGGTGAAGCCCCAGATCAGCATTTGCAGCACCGGCCAATAGGCCAACTCCAGAAGCCGCGGCCAGGAGCGGCGATAGAGCGCGAGATGCCGGTACATCAGCGCCCAAATGCGACGCGCGGGCGAGGCCATCATGCGCGCATCTCGGCGGCGGCGCGGCGGTCGCGGGCGATGTCGAGGAACACCTCCTCCATGTCCTCGCGGCCGTAGCGGGCCAGAAGCTCCGTCGGACTGCCGCGATCGACGATGCGCCCTCGCTTGAGCATCAACACGTCGGAACACAGCCGCTCCACCTCGGCCATGTTGTGCGAGGCGAGCAGGATCGTGCAGCCGCTCTCGGCGCGGTAGCGTTCGAGCCAAGAGCGCACCCAGTCGCCGGTATCGGGGTCGAGGCTGGCGGTCGGTTCGTCCAGCAGCAGCACGGCGGGGCGGTTGATCAGCGCCTTGGCGAGTGCCACGCGGGTCTTCTGCCCGGCCGAGAGCTGGCCGGTGGGACGGTGCAGGAACTCGGTCAAGTCCAGCTCGTCGGCCAGTTCTTCGATCCGCTGCTCGGTCCGCTTGATGCCGTAGAGATGAGCATAGACGCGCAGGTTCTGCGCCACGGTGAGCCGCTGCGGCAGCGAGACGTAGGGGGAGGAGAAGTTCATCCGCGCGAGGGCGGAGAAGCGGTCGCGCGCCATGTCGTGGCCGAGGATGTGGATGGTGCCGGCACTGGGGATCAGCAGCCCGAGCAACATGCCGATGGTGGTGGTCTTGCCGGCGCCGTTGCCGCCGAGCAGCCCCACGGTGGCGCCGGGCCGGGCGACGAAGTCGATCGCGTCCACGGCGAGGGTGTCGCCGTAGCGTTTGGTTAGGTTCTCCACCTGGATGGAATACATGGCAGTGGGGGATAGGGGGTGGACCGGTCCAACGCTAGTGGCCCGCCATGCGATGCAGCCGCGCGTGAATGCAGCGACAGCTCTCGCCGCGCCCAACGGGCCCATGCCCGAACCGGCTAACTGAACCGCCGAGGTGTCGGCGCGGTCTGGAACCCGGTCTCTACTTGCAGGGGCCGCCGGCAACGACAACGATATCGTTGCCTCGAAAGTGGCGGCTGGGATTAGATGGACCGCTGGGCGGAGCCGTTCGGATCGATCGCGACAGCGACGCCGATCGGCGACGGTGCGGCTTCGGCAGGCCCTTGTTCTCGCCGACTGATCGCGCGCCGCTGCGCCGAGCATTCGCGCGCGAGGAAGTCCAGCAATGCCCGCACGGACGGCAGCAAGCCGCGCCGCGACGGAAAGACGGCATGCACGATGCCGCTGCGCGGCCGCCACTCCGGCAGGACGTGCACTAGGCGACCAGCTACGAGGTCGTTCCAGACCATCATGGTTGGCAACTGGACGGTGCCGACCGCGGCAAGGGCCGCCTCGCGCAGCGCCGCCATGTCGTCGGTGACCAGCCGCGGCCGGAAGGGCACGCTCGCCGTCCGCCCGTCCGGGTGGTCGAGGCACCATCCGTGCTCGCGGTGCGCGGGTCCTAGGTCGAGGCTCGGCAGGCCCGCGAGATCGGCGGGCGACGCGAGAGGTCGCGCGACCAGCGCGGGAGCGGCCACGAGGCACTGGGTGCTCTCGTCGAGCCGCCGCATCATGAGCTCGGTCGGCTCGAGTGGCGGAAAGCGGACGCGGATCGCGACATCGAGGCCTTCGGCGATTACATCGGCGCGGCGGTTGGTGCTCTCGAGATGGATCTCGACGCCCGGGTTCTCGGCCATGAAACGCGCGAGAAGCCCGCCGAACTGGAACGACAGCAGCGCGACTGGGCAGCTCAGGCGTACGACACCGCGCGGCTCGGAACGAACCTGCGCGATCACCTGATCGGCGGCTTCAGCCTCTACGAGCATCGCGACGCAGCGGACGTGGTACTCGCGGCCGATCTCGGTAACCGCGAAGCGCCGCGACGAGCGTTGGATCAGGCGCACGCCGAGCCGCTCCTCGAGCAGCGTGACCCGTCGGCTGAGCTTCGACTTCGGGACGCCGATCGCCCGGCTCGCGGCGGCGAAGCCGCCGTGCTCGACAACCTGCGCGAAGTAATAAAGGTCATTGAGATCCTGCATCGTCCCAACGTTAGGACGCAGCGTCGAATCTGGCAATCTTCAGTACCCAACGTCTTGCCCATATCTCTTCGCCAAGCAGCGACCGGCATGCAACGGCTCGGCCGCACCGGAAACAAGTGATGATGAAGACGATCCTCGGCCGCTACGGCAACACGCACCGCCACTGGGTGGGGAACGGTTTTCCCGTCCGCTCGCTGCTCTCCTACGACAGCTTGGGCGCCCATATCAGCCCCTTCCTGCTGCTCGATTACGCCGGGCCGCACTATTTCGCGCCGGCGGAGGAGCCGCGCGGCGTCGGCCAGCACCCGCACCGCGGCTTCGAGACCGTTACCATCGTTTATGACGGCGAGGTCGAACACCGCGACTCCGCCGGCAACGGCGGCATTATCGGCCCGGGCGACGTCCAGTGGATGACCGCGGCGAGTGGCATCCTGCATGAAGAGTTCCACTCCAAGGCGTTTACGAAGGGCGGGGGACCGTTCCGCATGGTGCAGCTCTGGGTCAACTTGCCCGCCAAAGACAAGATGGCGCCGAGCGGCTACCAGGGCATCCTGAACGCGGACATTCCCGTCGTCGATCTTCCGCGGGATGCAGGCCGCATCCGGGTGATCGCCGGCGATTTCGAGGGGATACAGGGGCCTGCGCGGACGTTCACCCCGATCAACGTCTGGGATGCGCGCCTGACGGCTGACGCCGATGTGAGGTTCAACCTGCCGGAGGGCCACACGGCGATCATGGTCGTGCTGACCGGCCATGTCACGCTGAACGGCACGCAAGGCGCGGGAGAGGCGGAAGTCATCCTGCTCGGCCGCGAAGGCACGGAAATAGCCGTCCATGCCGACGGCGCCGCGACCCTGCTCATCCTCACCGGCGAGCCGATCGACGAGCCGATCGTCGGCCGCGGCCCCTTCGTGATGAACAGCGAGGCCGAGATCCGCCAGGCCTTCGACGACTTCAGCAGCGGCCGCTTCGGCGGGATGGCTGCTTGACTCTGGTTGCATCAGGCCGCGCCGCTCATCGCGAACGGTGCGGCCTCCTCTCCTTCGCCGAGCGTCGGAGACAACCAAGGAGAACAGTCAAAGCGAGGTCGAGGAGGATGGCTGCGTGTTGGTCCGGCCCGACATGCACGTCGCCTGGCGGGCGAAGGAGGCGGCGACCGACGGGGAGACGAAGCTGCTGGAGGTGTTCAATCGCATTCTCGGCAGAGGGCCGAGCCGTCGTGTGCCACGGACGTGGAAGCCATCGGCGCTCCCGCATGAGAGCGCATCGGCGCGAAGGAAGGAAAGGTTCACACGTAGCGGCGGCGTTGCCGCAGCGAGGAGCGGTGCGATGGGACGGCCGTCCTTGTGCCCGTTGATAAGTGGGAGCGACGGCAGCGGTCGTCCGCGCCAAGGCAGGCCGCGACTCGCGTCACCATCCATTCCGGACTAGATACCTGACTAAGCCTACGCTGCGAGGGTGTCCAGGTGAAGAGCTGGCCGACCCAGGAGCGAAAGCCCGCTTCAGCGAGCTACTTGAAACCTGCCTCAAGGACATTCGCAGGTCGCTGCGGTGATAGTGCGGCTGGCGATAGGTATAAACAGCGATAAGCGCCGGCAGGCGACGTAGGACTGTGTTGCTGAAACGGGGACTGGAAACGATGCCGAACAAGCCGATCGCCTCTTCCCCACACGACCAACCCGTTCCGTCATCGCCGCGCGTGCGGCGGCGGGGGCTCCTGCGCGGCGGGATTGGCGCAGCCGGAGGCTTGCTGGCAGGGTCTCTTGCCGATCGCGCCGTCGCCGGCGGCAGCGCATCACAGGTGCCTTGGCCACCCGACGTCCCGCCCTGGATGCAAGAACAGGGCCTCCCGTACCTCTATCACCCTTACGGCCAGCCCTCGCCTTATGAAAAGAATGTCGTTCGCCGCACCATTCCCTCGCCCACCGATACCGCGGGCTCGGTCTGGACACCGCTGCAGGACCTGCACGGAACCATCACGCCCAACGGTCTTTTCTATGTGCGCTGCCATGCCGGGGTGCCGCAGATCGACCCCGAGCAGCATCGGCTGCTGGTGCACGGCCTGGTAGGCCGGCCGCTGCTGTTCACGATGAATGACCTGCTGCGCTTCCCCACGGTCTCGGCCACGCATTTCCTCGAATGCTCCGGCAACAGCTACCGTCAATGGGCGGCACCCGAGGGCAAGACGGTCCAGTTCACCACCGGGCTATTGAGCTGCGCCGAGTGGAGCGGTGTACTGCTCGAAACTGTCCTTGCCGAGGTGGACGTGAAGCCCGAGGCCACCTGGATTCTGGCCGAGGGGGCGGATGCGGCGGCGATGGACCGCAGCATCCCGCTGCGCGACGCGCTTGGGATCGGCGCCATGCTGGCCTACGCGCAGAACGGCGAACGTCTGCGTCCGGAGCAGGGATACCCGCTGCGCCTGCTGCTGCCCGGGTTCGAAGGCAACATGAACATCAAATGGCTGCGCCGGCTCAAACTGATGGACGGCCCGGCCTACACCGAAGAAGAGACAGCGTACTACACCGATCTCCTGCCGGATGGCAAAGCCCGGGGCTTCGTTTTCGTGATGGAGGCGAAATCCGTGATCACCCGCCCCTCCGGCGGGCAGCGGCTTGACGAGCCGGGCTTCGTCGAGATCAGCGGTCTTGCCTGGTCCGGGCATGGCCGGATCAGGCAGGTCGATGTGTCCGTCGATGGCGGCGACAACTGGCAAACGGCCGAACTATCACCGCCGGTTCTGCCGAAATGTCTCACCCGCTTCCGCCTGCCGTGGCACTGGAACGGCGGCACCGCGATCCTACAGAGCCGTGCGATCGACGAGACCGGCTATGTCCAGCCGACGCTCAAGCAACTCGTCGCCGTGCGCGGGCTCAATTCCGTGTACCACAACAATGCCATCCAGAGCTGGAAGGTGGACTCGAGCGGGGAGGTGATCAATGTCCATGTTTAGACTTACCTGCGCCGGCGCGACCATCGCGCTCTGCGCCACCGCCGTCATCGCATCGGGCGCCCCGCCCTCCATTCCGAGCCACAACTACGGGTTGGGGCAGCCGGCCACCCAAGCCGAGATCCAGGGATGGAATATCGATGTCGAGCCGGACGGGGCAAACCTGCCGCCGGGACGCGGAACGGTGGCGGCGGGAGCAGATCTCTACGCTACGGCTTGCGCCTCTTGCCACGGTGCGACGGGGCAGGGTGGCATCGGCCCCCGGCTGGTGGGCGGCATCGGCACCCTGGCGACCGCGCACCCGGTGAAGACGGTCGGCAGTTATTGGCCCTTCGCCACCACGGTATTCGACTATATCCGGCGCGCGATGCCCTTCAACCATCCGGAATTGCTGAGCAACGACCAAGTCTATGCGCTGGTGGACTACATCCTGTTTCTCAACAGCATCGTCCCCAAAGCGGCGGTAATGGACGCGGCAACCCTGCCGGAGGTGAAGATGCCCAACCGCGACGGCTTCCTCTGGCACGATCAGGGTCCAGATGTGCATGCGACGGCGTGCATGGCCAACTGCAAGTAGGACCGGCGACTCGCGACGTCACCCTTGCTCGCCCGCGAAGATCGCCGCGACCGTTCGCGCCAGGCCGTCGCGCCAGGGCGGCAGGCGGACATCGTACACGGAGGCGAGCCTGGTACAATCCAGGCGTGAATCCGGCGGCCGGCGGGCCAGCGTCGGCCAGTCCCGCGTGGCGATCGGGGCTATGGCGGGGGGCGTCAGGCCATGCCGCGCCGCCTCCTCGAACGTGGCGCGGGCGAGGCCGTGCCAAGTCGTCCAGCCGGTGCCTGCGGCATGGAACACTCCGGCGAAGCGGTCCTGCCAGCCATCCGCCTCGATCCGCGCGGCAACCGCAAGGATCGCATCCGCGAGGTCGGCGGCGGTTGTGGGGCAGCCTTTCTGGTCGGCGACCACCCGCAGCTCGCGCGTCTTGCGCGCCGCGTTCAGCATGGTGCGGACGAAGTTCTTGCCGGTGGGCGAATAGACCCAGGAGGTGCGCAGCACGATCGCGCGCGGACAGACCGCCAGCACCGCCTGCTCACCGGCGAGCTTGCTCGCGCCGTACACGCCCTGCGGCGCGGTGCGGTCGGCCTCCAGGTAGGGCGCGCCCTTGAGGCCGTCGAATACGTAGTCGGTGGAGACGTGGATCAGCGGGATGCCGGCTTCCGCGCACTGCCGGGCCAGCAGGGCCGGGCCGTCGCGGTTGGCGCGGTAGGCCGCTTCGGCGTCGGTTTCCGCGGCATCCACGGCGGTATAGGCCGCGGCGTTCACCACCAGGGCGGGCGTGGTTTCGTTGAAAACCGTCCCGATGCTCGCGGGCTGGTCGAAGTCGAAACCGGGGCGACCGACGCGCCGGACCTTCGCGCCCCTCGTCGCAGCCAGCGCTGTGGCGAGCTGACCCGACCCGCCGGTGACCAGGATCGTCATGGCTAACTTGCCCGGGTCCGTGCAACGAAGCCCATCGCTATTTGGACTCAAACCATCCGGGGCACTCGGCCAGCCGTGGCAGCACGCGATCCTTGTCGGATAGCAGCGGCTCGGCGCCGTCCAACGGCCAGGGCAGCGCGAGGTCTGGATCGTTCCAGATCACCCCGCGCTCGGCCGCGCGATCGTAATCGGCAGTCACTTTGTAAATTACTTCGGTATCGGGTTCGAGCGTGCAGAACCCATGCAGGAAGCCGCCCGGAACCCAAAGCTGTTGCCAGTTCGCCGCGCTCAGCACCGCCGCGACATGCCGCCCGTAAGTGGGCGACCCGTGCCTAAGGTCCACCGCAACATCCCAGATCGCCCCGCGCACGCAACGGACCAACTTGCCTTGCACATTCGGCGCGATCTGCGCGTGCAGGCCCCGGATCGTGCCGCGCTCGGCGGACAGGCTGTGGTTGTCCTGCACGAACGGCCCAGCAATGCCGTACTCAGCGTAGCGGCGCTGGCTCCAGGTCTCGGAGAAGAAGCCGCGCGCGTCGCGGAAGCGCGGCGGGCAGAGCAGGATCACATCCGGTATGGCAAGGCGCTCGGCGGTCATGCGTGCTCCCCGTCCGCCAACTCCAACAGTAGCCGGCCGAGATCGGTCTTGCCGAGCGCCATCGCCTGCGCACGGAGCTGGTCGGCGCCGATGAAGCCCATGCGGAACGCCACCTCCTCCGGGCAACCCACTAGCAGGCCGGTGCGCGATTGGATGGTCTGCACGAAGGTCGCGGCCTGCAACAAGCTGTCCGGCGTGCCCGCATCGAGCCAGGCGCAGCCGCGCGACAGCCGTTCCACATGCAGCGAGCCGGACTCGAGATAGATCCGGTTGAGATCGGTGATCTCCAGTTCGCCGCGCGCCGAGGGCGAGATCGCGCCGGCAAACTCAGCTACGCGACGGTCGTAAAAATAGAGCCCGGTCACAGCCCAGTTGGAGACCGGCGCGGCCGGCTTCTCCACGAGGTCCGCCGGCCGGCCCGCCTCGTCGAACGCGACAACGCCGTAGCGTTCCGGGTCGCGCACCTGATAGGCGAACACGGTGGCCCCGCTCGGCCGCGAAGCAGCCGCGCGGAGCATGACCGAGAGATGGTCGCCGTGGATCAGGTTGTCGCCGAGCGCCAGCGCGCAAGGCTCACCTTTCAGCCATTCCCGCCCGATCAGGAACGCCTGTGCGATTCCCTCGGGGCGGGGCTGTTCGGCATAGCCGAATCGCACGCCGAAACGCGAGCCGTCGCCGAGCAGCCGGCGGAACTGCGGCAGGTCTTGCGGGGTGGAGATCACCAGCAGGTCGCGGATGCCGGCGAGCATCAGCGTCGAGAGCGGGTAGTACACCATCGGCTTGTCGTAGACCGGAAGGAGCTGCTTCGAGGAAGCGAGTGTCGCCGGATGCAGCCTGGTGCCGGAGCCGCCGGCCAGGATGATGCCCTTCATGCGGCCGTTCCCAACGGAGTCTCCACGGCGGCTCCCAGCCTCTGCCCGGCGTAGCGCACGGCGCGCACGCCTTCCCACCAATCGCGGTTCTCACAATACCAGTCGATCGTGCGCGCGAGCCCCGCGTCGAAATCGTGCGGCGCGCGCCAGTCGAGCGCGGCCTCGGTGCGGCTCGGGTCGATCTCGTAGCGGAAGTCGTGGCCCGGGCGGTCGCGCACGAACTGGATCAGCCGCTCGCGCGGACCGGCCCGGTCGGGCAGGCGACGGTCGAGATTTGCGCAGATGGCGCGCACCACCTCCAGATTGGAGCGAGGTTGGCGGGCGCCAATCGCATATGTTGCGCCGGGCTCGCCGCGCTCCAGCACGCGCACCAGCGCCTCGGCGTGGTCGTCAACGAACAGCCAGTCGCGCTGGTTCGCGCCGTCGCCGTACACTGGCAGCGTCTTGCCCTCCAGCGCGTTGATGATGACCAGCGGGATGAGCTTCTCCGGGAATTGCCACGGGCCGTAATTGTTCGTGGTGTTGCTGACGATCACCGGCAAGCCGTAGGTGTGGAACCAGGCGCGCGCGAGATGGTCGGAAGCCGCCTTGCTCGCCGAATAGGGGCTGCGCGGGTCGTAAGGCGTGGCTTCGTGGAAGGCCGGGTCGCCCGGGCGGAGCGCGCCGAACACTTCGTCGGTGGAGACGTGGTGAAAGCGGAACCCGGCGCGCGCGACTGGAGACAGCGCGGACCAATGATGCCGCGCCTCCTCCAGCAGCACGAAGGTTCCCACGACATTGGTTTGCACGAACGCCGCCGGGCCGTCGATCGAGCGATCGACATGGCTTTCCGCGGCCAAATGCATCACCGCGTCCGGCCGGTGCGTGGCGAACGCGGCGCGCATGGCTGCGGCATCGGCGATATCGGCGCGAACCAGGACGTGGCGCGGATGGGTCCGGGCCTCCTCCAGCGCCTCCTCGGAGGCGGCGTAGGTCATCTTGTCCATGTTGACGATCGTGTGGTCGGTACGGCGCAGCAGGTGCCGCACGACCGCGGACCCGATGAAACCGCACCCGCCGGTTAGAAGCAACTTCATCGGCATCTCGATTCCGGTTCGCCCAGGATGGTTCGGGGGCGGGTTAGGCCGAACGCACCCGGCGGGTCAACGATGTTGCGCGTCCGAGGCGGCCACGCAGCCATACGCCAGGCGTCCGTCTCCCTACCTAATCCAGCGTTAAGCAGATGGAAAGAATGCGGTAATAAACCAAAACTCGCAGCCATTCCTCATGTCGCGACCGGGTTGAGCCCGCGCACGACATCGAGGAATGGCGCGTCAGCACGTGACCGACCCGGTCAGTCGAAGTGGAACATGTCCATCAGGTCGTCGATCGCGGGGCCGTTGGTCGGCACGTAGGGATTGCCCTCCGTGGTCGTCGGGTTCGGATAATTGTCCCGGCTGCGCCCGGTGATCGGCGGCAAGCTCCAATTCTTCTCGATGAACTTCAGGAGCGAGACATGATCGGCGTAGCTGTGCGCCACTTGACCACCGGTGGAGTACGGAGAGACGACGATCAGCGGGATGCGGGTGCCGTCGCCGAAATAGTCGAGTGGCTGGATGTAGCCGGAATCGTAGTACCCGCCGCCCTCATCCGTCGTGATGAACACCGCGGTGCTGGCCCACAGTTTCGGGTGATGCTGCAACTCGGTCAGGATCTTCCTCACGAACGCCTCGAAGATGTCGAATTTCGAGGACTGCGGATGGCCGTCGTTAAGCCCGCTGGGCTTGATGAGGGAGACCGCGGGCAGCACGCCGTCTTGCACATCGTTGTAGAAATCGGTGGTGTCGAACAGGTGTGCCTCGCGCACCGCCTGGTTGGTCATGATCGCGGTTTCATACTGGAACGGGTTGCAGATGCTGCAATAGACGTTGGTGCTGGCGGTTGGGTTCGCCAGGTAGTCGTCCCAGCCCTCGCCGAAATACGCCCACGAGACTTGGTGCGCCATCAGGTCGTCGGCGATGGTCGGTACCGGTGACGGCGGGATCGTATACGGATCGGCCGTTACGTCCGCGACCTGGCCGTTGCCGTAATAACCGGGGTTATAGTTGTTCAAGAGGTAGTAATCACCCGGCGCGCAATTCGGCTTGGGCGCGTTCGGCAGCGACTGGAGATAGCTCACGATCGACGCGACGCCCGGCTGCGTGGCATCGGCGCATTCGGTATAGGAGCCGCCAGAGTAGCCATCCTGGGTGTAGTAGTTGTTCGTACCCGGCTGCTCGTTCGGATTCTCGATCTGGTTGGCCGGCGGCGTCGTGGCATTGCCGTTGCCGTCCGTGTAGTAAAACATGTCTCCGGAGCCCAGCATGATGTGATTGGCGCCGGTGCCGCCCATCACCGGCTGATGGTAATTGTCGGAAAGGGCGTAGGTGTCGGCGAGCTGCTTGAAATAGGGCATGTCGCCGGCCTGGACGTTAAAGAAGCCCATCGACGTGGCGCCCTCGTTGGTGCTCAGGTTGGTGAACGGCGTGGGCGGCGGCTTGCCGTTGCTGCCCGCCCCGATCGTTACCTCGACCCAGGGGAACAGGTCGCTGACGCAGCCCGATGGATTGGCCGCCGTGGCGTGCTGGGTGCTGCAATCCACCTGCTGCCACATCTGGTAGAACCGATGCACCGGGTTGTTCAGGTAGGCATCGTACAGGCTCTCGCCCGAGGGAGTGATCAGCGGAAACGGCCCGCTCGGCAGGGCGGACACGTTCGCGATCCTCGTATCCACCACCCCGGTCGGCAGCCCCGAGGCGCCGGTCGTCAGCAGGAACAGGTCTTGCGGAAAAAGGCCGTAATCCGCCTGCTCCGCGACTGACAGCGAGGCGAACGGAGGGCCGGCGGTCTCGCCGGGCGAGGTCGGCACCGAGCCAGTGGTCGGCGGTGGAAGTGTCGGGTAGGGGGCGACGATCGGTGGACTGATCGAGTATGTGGCCGATGAATTGGCGTAATTCTGGACCGCCTGCGTGAAGTTCGGGCCGGGCGAGCCGTCGGCGTTGATGATGCCCCTGGACAGCAAATTCGAGACCGTTTGCCCGTTCTGAGGCACATACGTCGCGAACACCTGATCGAAGGTCCGGTTCTCGCCGATGATGATGATCACGTGCTTGATCGGCGTTGTGGTCGCTCCGTCGTTGACGTCGAGCGGCACCTGGGCCAGCGCGGGCTGGAGCTGGCCGACAGCCATGGCCAACACCGATACGCAGTCGAGCAGCCGCTTGCGCAGCTTTGATGCGTTCATCTTCCTCTCCGTTCTTGTTTGCGGCGGACCAAACCTCGCATCGTCGCGTGACTCCGGGGTGACGGTTCGGTGAAGGTGAGGTTAACCTGGCCGGATGGAGCTGGTAACTGTTTTCGGCGGGACGGGCTTCCTGGGCCGGCGCATTGTCGAGCACCTCGCCAAGCAGGGAATGACCATCCGCGTGGCAACCCGCCATTCCGGAGAGACTGGCCGCAGTGCCGCAGCAGATGTACGCGACCAGGCAGCGGTAGCCGCCGCGGTGAGCGGGGCCGATTGCGTGGTCAACGCCGTATCCGCTTACACCGAGAAGCGCGGCGTGACTTACAACGCCGTTCATGTCGAGGGTGCGCGCAACGTTGCCGCCGCATCTCGGCACCACGGCGTCAGACGGCTGGTCTACATTTCCGGCATCGGCGCCGATCCCGCGTCGCGGTCCAGCTACATCCGCGCTCGCGGCCAAGGCGAGCTCGCGGTCAGGGAAGCCTTTCGCGATGCCATCATTCTACGCCCAAGCGTGATGTTCGCGTCGGATGGTTCGTTTCTCGCCGCGCTGGCCGCAATCGCCCGATCCACGCCCGTCGTTCCGATGATCGGCGGCGGACGCACGAAGATGCAGCCCATCCACGCGAGCGATGTCGCGGCGGCCGTGCGACTAAGCCTCCGCGATCCCGCTGCCCGGGGAAGGACATACGAGCTGGGCGGACCAGAGAGCTTCACGCTGCGCCAAATCATGGAGATGATTCTCGCCCGCATCGGACGCCGGCGGCTTCTCGTGCCGGTTCCGTTCGTGTTGGCTTATCCACTTGCCAAGTCGCTCGAACTGCTTCCCGATGCGCCCCTCACGGTCGCTCAGGTGGATCTGCTCAAGCGCGACAACATCCCTGACCCGGGGGTGCCAGGGATCGCGGAATTCGCTATCACCCCGCATAGGATGCAGGACGCGATCGCCGATCTGACGTGCTTCGATTGATGCGAGACGACGGGGAGGAGCGAATGGAGCTGCGGGAAAGCCCCAGCGCCGTTGCGCCTCGCGTCTGCTCGCTTTCACGTGATGACGGGATCGGCCGGTTCGCCGGGCATCTGTCCGGCGTCACGCCGGTTCGGATCGGCGACAGCGCCCGCTTCTCGCCCACCCTAGCCACGAGCGGGCATCGAGGCAGAAAACTCCCATCCTGGCTGCCATCCCTGACCCTGCACGCGGCGGTCGCGGCGGCGCTCCTGAGCCTCGTCCGACTGCCGGTCGCCGTGCCCGATGATACGGGGGATGCGGTCCAAATGGTGTTCCTGCCGCAGCCGGCCCCTGCCCAGCCGGCGCCCGCACCCGCGACCGCCAGTCCGGCGCCGCCCGCCGAAGCGCCGCCGCTCCCGCCGCCGCCCGCGCCGCCGCCGCCGGCGCCACAGGCGACCGTGACACCTCCACAGCCGCCGGCGCCAGCCCCACCGCCTCCCGCGCCTACCCCCGCGCCCATAATGGCGCCAGCCCCGCCGACCCCGGAAGCGCCGCCCGCGCCGCCGCTCCCCCTGCCCCCGCCTCCGGCACCGCCCGCTCCCGTCCTCCGGCCGGAGTTCGCCGCGCGACCAGTGCCTCGCCAGAGATTCGAGCGCCGGGCGATCTCCGCGCCGTCGGCGCGGCCCGCCGCAGTCGGAGCCTTAGCGCCGCGCGCCGCGGGGATCGTGTTGCCCGCGCGGCCGGTCGCCGGGTACGCGTCCCAATGCCAGCCCGCCTATCCGGACATCGCCCGCCGCCGGGGGGAGCAGGGGCGGGTGCTGCTACGCGTGCAGGTCTCGGCCCAGGGAACAGTGCTCTCCGCCGGTGTCGCGGCCAGTAGCGGCTTTATCCGGCTGGACGAGGCCGCGACCCAGGCCGTGCGCTCTTGCCGTTTTATCCCCGCCAGCCGCGACGGAATCCCGATACAGGGCGCGGCCGAGGTGCCGTTCGATTTTCGGCTTGTCGGCTGAGTCGGCCTCCGACACTTTCTGCATCCAATGGCACCGCCGACCAGTCGCGGACGCGCCGAGGCAACCGGGGAGGCGCATCATGAGACTGGGCTGGCGCGGCGAGGCTGCCGCCGCCGGCCGCGGGACGGTAGGCCGTTCCCCCGGGGGTTCCATAGTCGCCGACGCGGACCGCATCAGAACGTGATCTTCAGGCCGCCGAACCAGCCGATCGGCGCCGCGATGTTGTAGCTCCGCGTATTGGTGGCGTTGGGGGCTTGCACGATCGGGACCGAGGTAGTGGGAGAGAACGTGCCGAGCGTGTAGTACTTTGCGTCGAGAACATTCTGCACGAGCCCGAAGATCTGGAAATTCGGCGTCACCTGATAGCTTGCGTTCAAGTTAAGCACGAAATAGCCTGGCAATTGCTTCGTCAAATTCGCCTCGTCGCCGAACAGGAACTGGCCGCTCGCGGCGACACCGATCGCGCCGACCGTCAATTTGTCAGTCAATTTGTATTGGACGCCGAGCTTCAGCGTGTTGGCGGGAATGCCCGGCAACCGATCGCCGGCCAAGACGTTGATATTGCCGTTCTCATCGGCCGCCGGGTTGTTCGGGCTCGATTCAAGGAAACTGCTTTGGAACGTTGCGTTGATGTGCGAGTAGTCGGCCCAAACAAGCCAACGCGGGGTGGTGAACCGCGCCCCGATATCGACGCCCTGCCGGAGTGTCGCGGCGACATTCTGGAAGAAACCGGTCCCGAGAATCGCGCTCTGGACGAATATGATGTCGTTATCCACGGTGGTGCGGAAGCCGCTGATGTTCCAATCCAGCCTGGCGTTCGCATAGGGCACGAACCGCCCGCGCAGGCCGACCTCAACGGAGTGCGCCACGGGCTGCTGCAGACTTGGATCGCCGGTGAAGAAAGCGGCGAGGCTGCAAGGGGCCGAGGGGTTGGAGCAGGTCAACTCGGCTGGCGTCGGCGCACGGTTCGATACGGAATAGCTGCCGTACAGCGAGACGGCGGGCAGCAGTTTGTAGGTCAGTCCGAGGCCAGGGTTGAAATGGGCGTAGTAGTGATTGCCCGTGAGCGAGGTGCCGATCAGGTCCTTGATGTTGATCTCCGCCGCATTGAAGCGTCCTGATACGTTCGCGGACAGCGCCGGCGTCACGTCCAGCGTATCAGTGAAGTACGCTCCGTAATAGGCATTGGTGATACCCGCGCGCACCGGGGCAATCGAGCCGTCGGCCAGGTCGATAACGAAGAACGGCGGGATCGAGTTCCGGCTGGGCACGTCGAACCCCGAGACCGTGGTATTGGCGGCGAAGATCGTGTCGGCACCGTCGAAGCTGAGCCCGGCGACCAGCTGGTTCGGGTGACCAAATACCGGTGTGCTGTTGGTCACTTGGGCGGACGCGCCGTAGCCGTTGGTATTGGTGGTCTGCTCGGCGACCGAGCCATAGACGCCGCCCGACCCCAGGAAAGCCGGAATTGGCGTGCCGGCAAAGGTCGTCGCGACAACGCCGGGCGATTCGCACAAGAGCCCACTACCGTCGTTGCAGGCGATCAGCGGGGAGCCGTTGCCGTTCAGGACGCGCGTCCGGAGGTTGTCGTAATAGGCGACATATTGCACGGAGGTCGTATCGGCGATGTCGACGCTGCCGTTGAGGTTGAGGCGCACATAATTGTTGTCGATCACGTTCGGACCGGTGAATTGCGCGCTCCGATCCACGTTCAGCAGCTCCACCGGAACCGTGCCGGGCCCATCGAGACTTGTTTGCGCCGCGTCGACATTAACATGCAATTCCGCGCGATCGCTACGCCAGCCGATATCGCCGTAGAACTGCTTCAGGCCGGACTGCTGAAAATCGCGCCAGCCGTTCTCGTGCAGGCCGGAGGCGGCGACATAGGCTGCCGTGTTGCCGCTCTGCTTGCCGTATTGGAATGCGCCCGCGACCTGTCCGAAGGAGCCGCCGAAGATATCGAGTTCGCCGCCGTGATAGGTGAAGCCGTTCTTGAGCTGCACCGACAACGATCCGCCCAGCGCGTTGAGGCCGAAGACCGGGTTGGCGCCCTCCAGGTTGATCCGGTCGATCGCGATGTCGGGGATCAGGTCCCAGTTCACCGTGTCACCAAAGGCGTTGTTGAAGCGCGCTCCGTTTACATACACGGCGAGCCCTGCCGGAGTGCCTTGGATCGGCGTGGCCAGAAAGCCGTGGTAAGACACGCTCGGCTGGAACGGATTGCCCTCCTGGTTGTCGAGATGGACGCCCTGCGCCTGGTCCTGCAAAGTACCCTAGTAAGTCCGGCGGCCCTTCCAGCGAGACATCTTGGCTAGTGAACACCTGGTTCTGCGCGGGAACCTTGTCGCGGTCCACGCCGGAACCGAGCAGCGGCGCGGCACCGATGACATTGACCTGCGGCAAGGTCGTCGCCGGCTCGACGGCGGCACCGGGCGTTGCGGACCCGGTTTGCGCGACCGGTTGGTCCGCGGACGGCGGCGGCGCCGTGCTTTCGGACGTCGCCTGCGCGCGCACGGGCTGCGGCAGCAGCAGCAACAGGGCAAGTGCCGCATGACCTTTCATTCGCGACGTCCCTCAGGGCAATTGCGGTCGCCCGAAACGCGAGCGGCCCAAGGCGGCTGCGCGAGAGGCATAGCCGCGCACTTTGTCGCAAAATGCTACAAAAGCGGCTGGTCAGCGTCTATTGCAAAATGTGCAGTCACTTCTGCAGAAAGTGCGGGATTTCATCGCATTCTCTGAATCTGAAATCGGAACGAGTGGTCTGTCGGCCAGACCAGTTGCGCCACGCGGCCGCGACGTGAATGATCGGGGTATGAGCTTGGCCGGGGCGGAATACATGCAATTTGGGGCAGCAGGCGGATGCGCCGATCCAAAGGTTCACATCCACGCCTGGCCACGATCCCTTGCCGGCCAGTTGATCCTGATCCCGGTTGTCGCCCTGTCTCTGGGTCTTGCGGGCACAGTGGGGACGGTTCTGCTGAATGCACAAGCCCGGATCGCGGCGGAGATCGCGTCGAGCATGGAACTGACCGATGATCTCCTTACGACCGCCTTGCGCGACGTTGCCAATGTCAAAAGTGACACTATCGCCTTCGAGCAGTTGACAAGAGACCTCCCACGAGTGCGGCACGTCCAGTTCGAGTTGATTCCGTCGGACGCAGCCTCGCCCTACGGCGCCCGATTGCATATTGAAGAGGCCTCCTCGCCGTCGTGGCCGTGGCTATCGCAGCTCTTGGCGCCCCCTCCGGTCGAGAAGGTCTTCCCGATCGTCGTGCGCGGGAGCTCAGTCGGCCAGCTCAAAATCCGTTCGAACCCCGCGGACGAGACAGCGGAGATCGTCAGGCAGATAGCGCTCTTCTCGGCAGTTCTGGTCGGGCTCTGTTTGCTGATCGTAGGCGCTCTATTATGGACCGTACGACGCTCCCTCCGCCCAGTTCAGCTTCTCGCCGACGGCTTCAATCGACTGGAAGGCGGGGATTACCGACCGATCGCTTCCATCCCGCTGATGGAACTCCGCCGCGTCGGACAGCAGTTCAACCACCTAGCGCAGACCCTGCAGCGGGTTACCTCTGACAACCGTCTGCTGGTCGAGCGCCTGTTGTCGGTGCAAGAGCAGGAGCGCAAGGAACTGGCTGCAGAACTGCACGACGAGTTCGGACCGGCGTTGTTCGGGATTCGGGCGGAGGCCGCCTGCATCATGAGGTCAGTGCCTCGGGACACAGAAGCTCACGCGCGCGCCCGCTCAGTCGCAGAGCTGACTGACGGTATGCAGAAAATCAATTACCGCATGCTAGATCGGTTACGACCGCTGGTTCTGGAACAGATGGGACTCGCTCCGGCCGTGTGGCAATTGGTCGCAGCCTGGCAGGCCAGGCTGCCTTATATCAGTTGGTCTTTGGACATACCACGAGACTTCGATGAGCCGCCTGAAACACTGGGCCTTACGCTATACAGGGTCGTACAGGAAAGTGTGACCAATGCGGTCAGACACGCGCAGGGATCCAAAATCGAAGTCCGTATCGAATGGAAACCGGCCAAAGGAGGAGAAATCACGCACCACACGATGGCTCGAAACGTATTTGTGTCAGTGCGGGATGACGGAAAAGGATTGCCGGCAGACCTGCGCTACGGATTTCGGACTGCTGGGGATGAAAGAACGGGTTCGTCAGCTGGGGGGCACGCTGATAGTCGATAATGCCCAGCCTACAGGAGTTGTCGTGCAAGCTTTGGTCCCGGAACACGGGCAGAGCAAACTGAAGGAGCCAACACATGCGGATCCTGTTGATTGAGGATCACCCAATCGTCAGGGCGGGTTGCCTCCGTTTGCTGCAGGGCAGTGTCGGCACGGACGTGAGAGAGACAGGTACGGCAGCCGACGGGTTGCGTGTGGCCCATGAATTTTCACCGGATATCATCATCCTAGATTTGAAGCTGCCAGACGGCAGCGGGCTTGGTCTGCTCGGACCGTTAATGTCGTGTGCGTCCGGCCCGAAGATCATCGTGTTCAGCATGTACGAGGATCCCGCATTCGCGGCCCGGGCCTTGGAGGCAGGTGCCAGAGGATACGTCACCAAGAATGACGATCCGGAAATGATCTTGAAAGCTGTCGAGAGGGTCGTTGCGGGTGGCATATTCATAACTCCGCTGATGACGGAGAAGTTGGCATTGATGAGGACAAGCCTCGGGGATCCTCTGCATCGCCTTTCAAGCCGGGAACTCGAGGTGCTGAAGCTACTGGGTCAAGGTAGAACGCTTGCAGAAATTGCGGATCAGCTGCAGGTCAGCTATCGGACATCGGCCAGCATAGCAGCGCAGATCAAGTCAAAGCTCAACATTGCGAGCAATGCAGCTCTGATCCGGCGGGCGGTTGATTGTCAGCAGCTTCAGCATAACGGTTGCGGAGATTTTTCCCTCGGCGGGCGAGTGCAGAATGATTAATATGCGGGCTAATTCGGCTGATCAGGCATTTGCGAAGAGCTGCTGCCCGACAAACTCCCGTCGGCTAGGGGCGGTGGTGCTCATCTGAACACCAGTTTATCAGGTCACGCCCAAGGTTCAGCTCTTTGGTCTCGAGAGCCTGATCTGACAACATCCACACCTTGCTTGCTGCGCGGAAGGCGTGGATGCTCGCATTCGCGAGCATGACGGTCGGAGAGGCGATCAGTTATCAACCATGCTCGCTGATACTACAGGGAACTCACGCAAGACAAAGGAGCCGACGCGATGACGATGATGAACTGGGACGGCTATCGCGAGCAGATCATGGCGACGGTCGGGAAGATCGCGCAGTCCAACCCGGAACTGGTCAAGGGCTTCCAGGCGCTGGACAGCGCGCCGGCAAAGGGGGGCCATCTGGACGCGAAGACCCGCGAGCTGATCGCGCTCGCCGTCGCCGTGACCACCCGTTGCGACGGCTGTATCGCGGTGCATTCCAAGGCCGCAGTGGATAGCGGCGCGTCGCAGCAGGAGATCGCCGAGGCGCTCGGCGTGGCGATGGCGCTCAACGCCGGTGCCGCGCTGGTCTATTCCGCCCGCGTGATGGACGCGGCGGGAGCACAGGCGAAGTAATCGGCCGAAAGGTCAGCTGAAAATCGCCCTCCCTCGCGGGGCGGGGGAGAAGTCCTAATGTCATGGTCGGCGGAGGCCGACCATCCGCGACTCACTTACGTGGCGCGAAAGTCGTGAATGCTCGCATCCGCGGGTATGACAGTAGCGGGCCGGCTCATGACCCCGCCGGCCCGACCTCGACCGTGACATGCGACAACTCGCCATAGCGGGCGAGCATCTGCCGGTAATACTCGGGTTCGCGCTGCCGCGCCGTCGCGACCGAGAGAATGGCGCCCAGATGCCCCGGCCCGAGGCGCCAGAGATGCAGATCCGTCAGCCGGTCGCCGTCGCGCTCCACCGCCTCGCGCAGCGCTTGCGCCAATCGCGGGTCGGGCGTCATGTCGAGCAGGATCGCACCGGTGTCCCGTACCAGCCGGTACGACCAATTGGCGATCACCAGGGCGCCGACGAGACCCGCCGCCGGGTCCATCCACGCCCAGCCGAACACGCGCGCCAGCACCAAGCCCGCGATCACCAGCATCGAGACCGCGGCATCCGCGATCACATGAACGAAGGCCGCGCGCAAGTTGTTGTCGCGATGCGCGTGATCGTCGTGAGCGTGATGGTGATGATCGTGTTCATGGTGCGCATGCTGATGCTCGCCGCCGCCAAGCAGCACGGCGCTCAAGACATTCACGCCCAGACCCACGGCCGCGATGATGATCGCCTCGGAATAGTGGATGCGAACCGGATGGAACAGGCGCGAGACGGCCTCGTACCCGATCAGCACGGCGATCAGCGCGAGCACGATCGCGCTCGTATAGCCCGCGAGATCGCCAAGCTTGCCGGTGCCGAACGTGAACCTGCGATCCTCGGCGTGCCGGCGGGCATAACTGTATGCCAGCGCGGCCAGCAGCAAGGCCCCGGCATGGGTGGACATGTGCATCCCGTCCGCGATCAGCGCCACCGATCCGAACAGCGCGCCGCCGACGATCTCCGCCACCATCATCGCCGCGCACAGCGCGATCACCGCCCAGGTCCGGCGCTCGTTGCCTTCGTGGGTCTCGCCCAGAAAGACATGCGTATGGGACGGGAACGCCACGGCGACATCCTGCCCGCTCATGCCCGCCTCCTCGTGCCCGCTCGGGTCCCCGGCCAGCAAGGTCGAGTATTAGCCAACAAACTCCAACACCAACCGGCTCACGTCCGCCGCCTTTTCCAGATGCGGCATATGCCCGCTGCCGGCCAGCACATGCACGCCCACGCTCCCCGGCAGACCCTGAGCATGACTCGCGGGGATCACCCGATCCTCCGCGCCCCAGATCACCTGCACCGGGATATCGCCCAGCTCGCCCAACCGCCCGCGCAGCACCTCGCGCTGACCGCCTTCGAAATTCGCTGCCCGGATCGCGCTCAGTGCTTCCTTGGCGCCATCCAGCCGCTTGAACCGCAGCAGGTCTTCGGCCATGTCGCGGCTCACCAGCCTCGGATCGGCGAACAGTTTCGCCAGCACCGGCTCAAGCTGCTTGCGCCGGCTGGCCGCGATGAAGTCGCGCGCGAACCCGTCGTCGATCTCCGCGCCCAACCCGGCCGGACAGATCAGCGTGAGCGAGGCGACATGCGAAGGATGGTCGAGCGCCATGCGCAGCGCCACCGCCCCGCCCAGCGAGTGCCCGACCAGATGCGTCTTGGGCAGGTCGATCGCTTGCAGGAAGCCGAGCAGCGCCCCCGAGAGCGTGGCGAGATCGCCCGCGCCCACGTCTTTCGCCGATCCGCCATGCCCCGGCAGGTCGAAGCGCGATCACCCGATGCCGCTCCGACAGCACCGGTTGCGTGAACAACCAATTGTTCAGGTCGCCGCCGAAACCGTGGATCAGCACGATCGGCCGCCCTTCGTGGTCGGCGCCGGTCTCCAGATAGCGGATCGTCCGCCCGGCCGCTTCAACCGTGCGCGGCTCCGGCGCCGCCTCGGCCTCTGCCGCCACATGGGTCGCGAACTCGGCCTGGTAGCGCTCGATGAAGGCGTTGATTTCGGCATCGGGCACGCGGGATCGGCCATCACCGCGATCAGAGCGCCGACTGGCAGCTCCTCCTGCTCGCGCGCCACGTGTCGGCGTAGCACGCCGGCGACCGGGCTTTCATAGGCATTGGTGATCTTGCTCGTTTCGATGTCGGCGATCTCCTCGCCAACCGCCACCTCCGCGCCCTCCGGCTTGGCCCAAGAAGCGACCTTTCCTTCCGTCATCGCCAGACCGAACTTCGGCATGGTGACGGGTGTGATCGTGCTCGCGCTCATGTGCCCTCCCGCGTCTTGTGGCGCATCACCGCGCGCACCGCCGCCTCCACCTTGTCGGCGTTCGGCACGTACAGGTCTTCCAGATTCGGCGCGAACGGCACCGGAACATGCGGCGGGCAGACCATGCGGATCGGCGCGCGCAAGGCTTCGAACGCCTCCTGGGCCACCAGCGCCGAGATATCGGTCGCCATGTTGCAGCGCGGACTCGCCTCATCGACCACCACTAGGCGCCCGGTCTCGTTGACGCTGTCGAGGATCGTGCCGGTATCCAGCGGCGAGGTCGTGCGAGGATCGATCACGGTGCAGGCAATACCGTCCTTCTCCAACCGGTCCGCCGTTTCGTTAGCAACCTGCACCATGCGCCCGAACGCGACGATGGTGACGTCCTCGCCCTCGCGGGTGAGGTTCGCCTCGCCGAACGGGATGGCATACGCCTCGTCCGGGACGTCCTCCTCCTGATCGTATTGCATCTTGTTCTCGAAGAAGATCACCGGGTCATCGTCCCGGATAGCTTGGATCAGCAGCCCCTTCGCCTCATAGGGCGAGGACGGGATCACGACCTTCAGGCCAGGAACATGGGTGAAGATCGGGTAAAGACACTGGCTATGCTGGCTGGCCGCCCGGAAGCCGGCGCCATACATGGTGCGGATCACCATCGGCGTGACCGCGTGGCCGCCGAACATGTAGCGAAACTTGGCCGCCTGGTTGAAGATCTGGTCGAAGCAGACCCCCATGAAATCAACGAACATCAGCTCGGCCACCGGGCGCAGGCCGGTGGCCGCGGCGCCCGCCGCCGCGCCCACGAAGGCGCTCTCGGTCAACGGCGTGTCCAGCACGCGCTCGCGCCCGAACTCGCCGACCAGCCCTTTCGTCACGCCGAGCGGGCCGCCCCAGGCGTCGTCCTCGCCGGGCGCGCCGGCGCCCCCGGCCACATCCTCGCCCATCAGCACCACCCGCGGGTCGCGTCGCATCTCCTGGCGCAGCGCCTCGTTGATCGCCTGGCGGAAGCTCTTCTTGCTCATTGGAACTTGCCTCCCTCAATAGGCGACATAAACATGGGTCAGCAGGTCCGCCTCGGTGGGTGCCCCCGCCGCCTTGGCGTCGCGCAGGGCGCGGTCCACGTCGTCGGCCGCCGAGCGATCGATCGCATCGAGGTCATCAGCCTCCAGCAGCGCCGCCTCGGTCACGCGCGCGCGGAACCGCTTCAGGCAGTCGCGTTCGGCGCGCAGCCGGTCCACCTCGCCCGGCGCGCGATAGGTCGTGGCATCCCCCTCGAAATGACCGAAATAGCGCGAGAACCGCACATGGATCAGGCTCGGGCCGTCGCCCGCACGGGCGCGCTCGATCGCCCCGCGCGCCGCGTCGTGGACGGCGAAGAAGTCGAACCCGTCCACCTCCTGCGCCGGCATTCCGAAGCCCCGTGCGCGCTCCACTTGGCTGCCTGCCACCGCGTAGCCCGACGCGGTCGATTCCGCGTAACCATTGTCCTCGACAACAAAGATCGCCGGCAGCTTCCAGATGCTGGCGAGGTTGTAGCTTTCCAGCGTCGTTCCCTGGTTCGAGGCGCCATCGCCCAGGAAGGCGACCGCGACGCCGCCGGTCTTCATCACCTTGGCGGTCAGCGCGGCGCCACAGATCAGCGGCGGCCCGCCGCCCACGATGCCGTTCGCGCCGAGCATCCCTTTGGATAGGTCGGCGATATGCATCGACCCGCCCTTGCCGCCGCACAGCCCGTCCTTGCGGCCGTAGATCTCCTTCATCATCCCGCCCACGTCGCAGCCCTTGGCGATGCAGTGGCCGTGGCCGCGATGGGTGCTGGCGATCGCATCCTTGTCGCCGAGATGCATGCACACACCCACCGCCGAGGCTTCCTCGCCGGCATAGAGATGCACGAAGCCGGGAATTTCCCCGGTCGCGAACTCGACATGCAGCCGCTCCTCGAAATCGCGGATCAGCCGCATGGTCCGATAAGCGCGCAGCAGATCCTCGCGGTTGAGCTGCATGGTTCCCTCCTGTTTCTCAGCGAATTGGGCTATTCGCGTACTGCCACCGGCGACGAGCGCCTGCAAGCCCGTCACGTCAAGCGGGCAGGGTCGCCGTCGCCTTCACGCCGCCGCGCGCGCGGTTCGCCAATGTCACGTCCCCGCCATGCGCGCGCATGATGTTGCGCGCGATCGGAAGCCCGAGCCCGACACCTCCGGTCTCGCGGTTGCGGCTCGGCTCGCCGCGATGGAACGGCTCGAATACCCGGTCCAGCTCCTGCGGCGAAATGCCCGGGCCGTCGTCCTCGATTTCCACCACCAGCATCCCGTCCTCGGCCAGAACCAGTCGCACGCTGGCGCTGCCGCCGTAATCCACCGCGTTCGCGACCAAGTTGGCGAAGGCGCGCTTGAGGCTGAGCGGGCGGGCACGCACCGTGAGATGCGCCGGGCCGTCATAGGCGAGCCGCTCCGCGGCCTCGGGGCGCGCGTCGGCCGCTTCGTCGAGCACGGTACGCAGCAATTCCGGAAGATCGAGCGGCGAGACCGGCTCTGTGGCCTTGGCGTCGCGACCAAAGGCGAGCGTCGCCGAGACCATCGCCTCCAGCTCCTCCAGGTCGGTCAGCATCTTCCGCCGCTGCTCCTCGTCCTCCATGAACTCGGCGCGCAGCTTGAGCCGGGTGATCGGGGTGCGCAGGTCGTGACCGATTGCGGTCAGCATCTCCGTGCGGTCCTGCACGAAACGGCGGATGCGCGCCGCCATGGTATTGAAGGCTGCCGCCGCGGTTGCGACTTCCAGCGGCCCATTCTCCGGCAAAGGCGGGGCGTTCACGTCCCGTCCCAAAGCCTCGGCCGCCGCTGCCAACGTGCGCACTGGCTCGGTAAGCCGACGCACCGCCCAAAGCGTGAGCGCCGCCGCCGCCGCGGTCATCAGCGCGAAGGCAAGCAGAAACGTGGGCGAGTGCCACGGCCGCGGCGCGGGCAGCGGCGCAGCCACGTTCAGCCAGGCCCCGTCCGGCAGCCGAAGTCCGATCAGTACACGCTGCTCCTCCGCCCCGCCGAGCAGCTCGATCTGGCGCGGCCGCATCGCCAGCGGCATCGGGACCAAATTCATGCTGACCCGCAGCAACCGTGACTGGAACAAGGGCATTTGCGGCAGATCGGACAGCGGCGGGGTCTGCGCGAGCGCCACCCTGATCCCCGGCCCGCGCTGCATCTCCCGCAGCACCACGTCCCGCTCGCTGGGCGAGGTCAACGCGACCACCCGGTAGAGCCCCATCACCCGCTCGGCCAAGTTGCGCGCCTGGGCCAGCCGCTGCACGTCCATCCGGTCGAGCGCATGGATCGTGAGCCCCGCCGCCTGCACCAGCGCGAGCCCGATCAGCAGCACCATTGCCGTCCGTGCTGCCAGGCTGCGCGGCCACAGCAGACGAAGCCTCGTTCGCATGGCGCCGTTCTAGCAGAGCCGCGTCAAAGCCGCTCGACCGTCGCCGCCAGCACGTAGCCGCCGCCGCGCACGGTTTTAATGAGCTGGGAGTTGCGCCCGTCATCATCGAGCTTGCGGCGCAGCCGGCTGATCGCGACGTCGATCGCCCGGTCGAACGGCCCGGCCTGCCGGCCGCGCAAGAGGTCGAGCAGCATGTCGCGGGTCAGCACCCGGTTGGGCCGCTCCGCGAGCGCGAACAGCAAATCGTATTCGCCCCCGGTGAGCGCCACTTCGGCGCCCTCGGGGTTGAGCAGGCGCCGGCGTGCGGGCTCCAGGGTCCAGCCCGCGAAGCGCATCCCGCGCGCGCCGGCCTCGGCGCGCCGCCCGCCGTTATCCCCGGCGCGGCGCAGCACCGCGCGGATGCGGGCGAGCAGCTCGCGCGGGTTGAACGGCTTGGGCACGTAGTCGTCGGCTCCCAGCTCAAGGCCGATGATCCGGTCGGTCTCCTCGCCCATCGCGGTGAGCATGATCACCGGGACGTTGGACTGCGCGCGCATCCAGCGCGCGAAATCGAGGCCGCTCTCCCCCGGGAGCATGAGGTCGAGCACCACCAAGTGATAATGCGCGACAGTCCAGGCCCGCCGGGCCTCGCGGGCGTCGCGAACCGCGGTGACGCGGATCTGCTGGCGCTCCAGGAAACGGGCGAGCAGGTCGCGGATCTCCCGGTCATCATCAACCACGAGTATGTGCGGCATCTGCTCCATACGATCATCATAGGAACGCGGATGCGCGACCGGCAGTATATGTTGCACTAAGTTGCACTTTGTCGTGCCGACGTTAGAGCCCTGCAATGTTGGCGGCCTATGTGCTGGTCCTCCAATACGGGAGACCGAGAATGCGAAAGACCGCCCTGGCCGCCGTGGCCGCCCTGTCGCTCGCCGGTGCCACCGGCACGGCGGCGCTCGCACAGCCCGCGCCCCCACCACCCGGTGGGCCCGGCGCCATGCAGCCGCCCGCGACCGCACCCGAGCCGACCCCGCTCCCGACGCGGCGGATGGAGTGGATGCGGGATCACGGCCGGTGGGGACACGGATGGGCCATGCGGCACGGCCCGATGCGGTCCAGACCATTCGGGCTGTTCTTCCCCACGCAGGACAAGCATCTGAGCCCGGCCGACGTGGGGAGGATCGCGCAAGCGCTGCTCCTCTGGCACGGCAATCACGCCTGGAGGGTCGTCGATGTGCAGCCAGCCCCGGCGGACGAAATCAGCTTCGCCTATGCCACGCCGGACGGGTTCGTCATCGCCCGCTTCGAGATGAACCAGCAGACCGGGCGGATTACCCGCACCGGCTGAGCGCGCTAAACGGGCGGGTGTGAGCTTCCCGCACCCGCCCGAGGCGGCACACGCCGCCCTCGGCCGCCTGATCGCCGCCGACCCCGACCTCGCCGGGATCGTGGCGCGTGCCGGCCCGCTCCCCTGGCGCAGCCGCCCGGCCGGGTTCCCGGGCTTGTTGCAGGCGGTCGTGGCGCAGCAGATCAGCAACCAGGCCGCCGCCGCGATTTGGGCAAGAGTGTGTTCCCTGCCCGGGGCGCTCACCCCGGACGGCCTGATCGCGCTGACCGACGAGGCGCTGCGCGGGGCGGGGCTGTCGCGGCCCAAGGCCGCGCACGCCCGGTCGTTGGCGACCGCCTTCGCCGAGGGCCGGCTGGCCGCGGCCGCGCTGGCCGCCATGCCGGACGAGGAGGCGATCGCGGCGATCGCCGCCGTACGCGGGCTGGGCCGCTGGACCGCCGAGGTGTATCTGCTGTTCGCGCTTGGCCGGCTCGACGTGTTCCCGGCCGCCGACCTGGCATTGGCCGCGGCGACGGCGCATCTCAAGGGCCTGGATGCGCGGCCTGGGCCGTTGGCGCTGCGGGCGCTCGCGGAAACCTGGCGGCCAGGACGCGGGCTGGCGGCCCGCCTGCTGTGGCACCACTGGCGCCACGTCACCGGCCGGCCGGCGATGGACGACGTGCCCGGCGTCGATTGAGCCACGATATGAGCCGCGCCAAAGGCGGTGTGCGGCGCTTGGCAGCGCCAACGGCGTGCCGACTTCAAAAGCGCCGCGCGAAAGAACGCCAGCCGCGACGCCGCGCTCGCGCCGGCTGCCGACAAGCCGAGCTACAGGACGACCACTCCGCGCCGGTTCAGGCTTTGGTTGAGCCAGAAGTTCACGTCGGCGTATTTGGCGAACAAGTCCGCCGGCAGGCAGGTCTCGCGCTCCATGTAATCCACTCTCGGACGGACCTGGTGCAAGCCTGGCATGCCAAGCTGCGCGTCATAGGTCGGAGCGTCGAAGGAAATGACATCGAACGCGTAGGTGAAGGGTGGTTCCCCGAGTTCGTGGTGGAGCCGATCCAAGACGGTTTTCGGATTCCGGGCCAGACTGTCGTAGCGCACAAGGATCAGGCGGCTGGCATCCTCGCTGAACCACGCCTCGCGTAGCGAACTCCATGCGAGGCCGATCAGACCCGTTCGAAGGCTGCAGCGCGTTTCTGCGTACCAGACGTTCGACGCTGTCGATGATCCAGGCGACCTCGCGCACGCAGCGATGACGCGTGCCTGCGGGTACAGCTCCGAGAGCAATGCGAGCTTAGCCGTCCATGTTCGGTTGGTATCGAACACCACTTGGCCGGCGGACGCGCCCGCGTAGTATGAACGAACAGTTTAAGTCGCCACCTTCTAACACTCCCGGTGAAGTCCTTTGGGGTAGACGCTCATGGGTACGCAGACGTATTTAAAAAGGACCGCCTTCTTAATCTCTACATGGAGATTTGTATCAGTTACATATTGAACAAATATCCTGTCGTGAGGCATAAATTTATTGTCCGGAAATGTTTTCAATATATCATAGTTCATTACTAGTTCTTTTCCTGACTTAGATTTTGGTATTTCGTCGGGGGAAGCATCTAACCCTATCTGCCGCAGTTCCAGCGCGAGAACAGAATACTTTTGCCCAGACAAATAGTTCTGAAACTGAGATGTAATGTCTAGCGTTTCTAAGCCGCGCCGTTTGGATTCACCTGCATCCAGTACGGCAAGGAAAACCTGATTTCCAGCCAACTTCCGCGCATCAAGCATTTTGACCGCCAGGATTAGATGGCAAGCAACAACGAATAAGCATTTTATCACTATAAGCTTGTGTGCCATTATGCGTTTTCATGACTGTATAGTTTTACTTGAATCTAGCCAAATACACACTTTTATCTCTCCGACATCCACTCCTACGCGTATCGGTGCAAGGGCGAAGAGAAAGTAACTTACGACGGATCCGGCGGCGCCTCGACCCCGAAGTGCGATATTTCGGGGCCATTCCCTAAATCCTTAATACACCTCGGATCAAGCCCAATTTTGAGTCATAGGGCCGCCGTGATGTACCCCTTGACAGCGCCCCGGCCATCCAGCCCCGCCACGAGTTCCCGCACCACGCCCGCTCGCCCCGATCAGCCGAATGCGCCTTGACCCCGGTAACGCCAAGCGACGGCGGAGGCGTCCGGGACTTCCTTGAACATGACGCCGGAGTCCGCGCCCCACGCGCGGATAGCCTTTTCGATCACAGACTGGAGTTGCGCCGAGATCGCGTTGCTGAAAGGCAGTGCTCCGGTATCGGGACCGGCCGCGAAGCTCCAGGTGATGGTGCGTCCCGCCCAGGCGGGGCCGATCGGATCCTTGGCGAGCGTGGCCGGGGAGGTGGCGAAATCGCCGTTGGCCGACTCGATGGCCTTGTTGAAGGCGGCCTCCGCCGCGAGGGCTTGCTGGCCATAGCCGTGGGCACGGTCGTATTGGGCCACGACGTCGATGCCCGCGAGCGGCTTGCCCCGAGCCCGGAGGATGAGGCCATAGTAGCCGCCGTCACCCGGGCCAGGGCCGTCGTCTCCGCCATCGGAGCCAGGGGCGCCCGGGAAGGCCGATCCCGCGTCGCTGTCCCCGGTTCCGTCGGAGAAGTCTCCGCTGCCCGAGGCATCGATATAATCGTTGTTGCCGAACGTCGGATCGGCGTTGCCTGACACCCAGATGGCGTCGCTGTTGGCATTGATCCGGTCATTGTTGCCATTGACATCGGCATAGACGACTGGCTGCAGGCCGATGGTATCTCCGTTCCCGTCAAGGACGTCGGCGTTGCCCCCGTGCCGCCGGCATCTACATTGGCCCCGTCAGCCATCCGGATGGTGTTGCTGGCTCCAACCACGCCGAGGGCATCGCCCGTGCCCAGGACCACGCCGTCGCCGTTCCCGGTGACATTCAATCCGACATTGGCCAATGACGCGACGGTCGCTCCCGAGGCGTCGATCGCGTAGCCCGATCCGTTGAGCAGGCCGACGTAATCCCCCGCGCCGCCCGTGTTGATGTTGTCGTCGCCGCCGGAGACATTGAAGGAATCGTTCGAGCCGCCTTCCCCGACCACGTCGCCCGAACCGCCGATCGAGGCGGTGACGTTGCCGAGGGCTTGTATCTGGCCGCCGGAGGCGCTGACCGTGTAGCCGGTGCCGCTGAGCAGACCGAGATAGTCGCCCGTGCCGCCCAGGCCGACCGCATCGCCGCCGCCGGAGAGGTTGAAGCTGGTGTTGGCCAAGGTGTCGATCGTGTCGCTCGACCCCGCCACGGAATAGGCGCTGCCACCCAGCAGGCCGAGATAGTCACCTGTGCCTTGAAGGGCGACGGCGTCGTTGCCGCCGCCAACATTGGCCTGGGCGCCGGCATCCACATAGACACCCGTGCCCTGACCATTGGCGGTGGAGCCGCCGGAGAGATCGTTGCTGGCGCCAATGGTGTCGATATCGCCGGCGGTATTTCCGACCACGACCAGATCGTTGGACTGGGCGCCATTGATGACGTTGCCGCCGCCATAGGCGCCCAGGCTGTCGCCCGCGCCGAGGCTGACGGTGTTGGCGCCGCCAAACAGATTGATCTGGGTGTTGCTGTTCAGGCCGATGCCGGTGCCCTGGCCGTTCGCGGTCGTGCCGCCCGCCGCATCGCCGTTGGCATTCACGGTATCGAAGTCGCCGTTGGTGCTGGTCAGATAGACGTCGTCGCCGGCCTGCGTGTTGACCGTGTTGCCGCCACCCCCGGCACCCAGGCTGTCGCCGGTGCCGAGATCGAGGGTGTTGGCACTGCCGTTGACGTTGGCCTGGGCATTGTTGTTCAGGACGATGCCGGTGCCCTGGCCGTTCGCGGTGGTGCCGCCCCCCACGTCGCCGTTGGCGAAGATGGTGTCGAACGCGCCGTTGGTGCTGCCCACCACCACCAGGTCGTTGGCCCCGGAGTTGATGGTGTTGCCGCCGCCATAGGCGCCCAGGCTGTCGCCGGTGCCGAGACTGACGGTGTTGCTGCCGCCGAGCAAGTTTATCTGGCTGTTGCTGTTCAGGCCGATGCCGGTGCCCTGGCCGTTCGCGGTCGTGCCGCCCGCGATGTCGCCAGAGGCGTTCAAAGTGTCGAAACCACCGTTGGTGTTGCCCACCACGACGAGGTCGTTCGCCTGCGAGTTGACGGTGTTGCTGCCGCCATAGGCGCCCAGGCTGTCGCCGGTGCCGAGGCTGACGGTGTTGCCGCCGCCAAACAGATTGATCTGGGTATTGCTGTTCAGGCCAATGCCGGTGCCCTGGCCGTTCGCGGTCGTGCCGCCTGCGATGTCGCCGTTGGCATTCACGGTATCGAAGTCGCGGTTGGTGCTGGTCAGATAAACGTCATCGCCGGCCTGCGTGTTGACCGTGTTGCCGCCACCCCCGGCACCCAGGCTGTCGCCCGCGCCGAGATTGAGGGTGTTGCTACTGCCGTTGACGTTTGCCTGGGCGTTGCTGCTCAAGGCCACCGTCAGGTTGGAGCCGTTCACGGTATCAAAGTTGCCGGCCGTCCCGCCGAGCCCGATCGCGTCCCCGGATTGGCCGTCGATCACATTGCCGCCGCCGCTATCGGTCAGGCTGTCACCGGTGCCGAGCTTGAGCGTGTCGCCGGTGCCGAGGACCGTGACCGCCTCGTTGTTGGCGACGCTGATGGTCTCGTTCGAGCCGGTCACGGTGACGTTGGTGCTGCCGATCGTGACGGTATCGCCGTTGCCGGTGAGGGTCGCGCTGGCGCCGCTGCCCTCGAGATTGATCGCGATCCCGCCCGTGGTCACAGTCGCCGACGTGTTGGCCGCCTCGTTGATGATGTTGCCCGGAACACCACTGATGGTGTTCCCGGTCCCGGTGAGATTGAGCGTCGCCGGATTGCCAAGGTTGACGGTGACACCGGAGTCCGCAAGAGTGACGCTGCCATCCGCGTTAACCGTGGCAGGCGCCGAGCTTTGTCCAGAGCTCGTGTTGAAAGCGAACGAGTTTTCCGTTCCGCCCACCATTTTGATAATTTGTGACGAGTCGAGCCCGGAGCCGTTCAGACCCGTGTAGCTCACTTCTGTGGCGTCGGTTCCCGCGACAGGAGCGAAATTCCACACCTGGGAACCGCCCGCTGCGAGATTTACCGTTTCCGAGGCCGGAATTCCCGACGCGGCACTCAAGCCGATCGACTCGGAGGCGAATGAGGCCACGGCGCTGGTAATGTTGACTTGGGTGATTTGCCCTCCCGAGTTGTAGGTAAACGTGTCCGTCTGGTCCAGTTTGCCGGTGCTGTTGTCGGCGAACTGGGCTGTTGTCACCTGGCCGGCCGAGTTCAGGCCATCATGCTCCGTGGAATTGGCCGGACTTGATCCACCGAGGCCGCTCGTAGGATCGTTCGGGTCTCCCGTCGATCCGGAACCACCAAAATTGTCGGCCTGCCCGAGGTGATTCTCAGAACCCGGTGCCCAAGGCAGGGCTCCGAAGTTATTGCCCCAGGGGACTCCCTTGCCGCCGGTGCCGAGCAGGTCGAAGGGGTCGAACAGATCGGCATTGGGCGCGTCGAACCCACTCATGCGCAGCACTTCGCTGGCCACCGAGTTCGAGTTCTGGCTCAGCAAATAGTTAAGGGAGATCAGCGGTTGCCTGCTGGAGTTTCTCCGCGTCTGGAATGACGGTATTGTTCCAGATGGGGTCAAGTTGGCTTTGCGGACCGGATGCGATCGTGATCTTTTGCCAGGAATTGAAGGTTGTTGTATCAAGATTCGTAGTGCCGGAGAGCTTTGGAAAGTCGGGAGTATTAGCTACATAGTTGCCTAACTCTACTTTGATATTGCCGTAAGAAGACTGGGCATTTGCAACCCCGTCTGGCCCACCACGGATATAGAACATCTGCCCTGTGTCATTAGTATAGATAGTAAATTCGTGATAGCTGCCGGAGATATTTGGGGAGTCCAATCCCGACCCAGACGATTGCGACACGTTGACTGGTAGGAACACAAGCTGAATGCTGGCCACTGATGCTATCCTTAATTTGTCGTAGCTATCTATTAGCTACCATAGTAATACGGTTATTATGGATATGCCCCCGTATTAACCCAGGTTGCCTTGGTTATCTTTATCATCCCATTATTTTCTACCTTGAAAAAGACAACCACTTCGTCATGAGGTCTAAACTTGTTCCGAGGTATATTCTTTAGCACTCTATAGGAAATGAATTCCGCTCTCTGAACCCGGTTGCGGATCAGGCAAAGAATAGATTTGACCCAGTTCGGCCATTTGTGCTCGTACAAGCGGAAATGTCATTCCCGACATGGCCGGAGCGAAAATGTCTGTGACATCTACCGTCAAAATGCCCTGCCGATCCACGCCATCGACTTCTGTCAGCGCTCTGAACAGACGGTTTCCCGAGAGCTTGTGGAGATCAAACATTGGTCCTCCCATGAGCAGCGGGCATAAGGCGGCAATAGCCGGCCAGTTGGGTTTCCAGGCCGCCATTCTAAGAAACAACAAAAGGTTTCTCATTACCACCGTGTTCATTGTTTCTGGGAATGCGCTACGGAGCTGCCGTCGTATTTAGCCAAGTGGCCTCAGCAACTTTCAGCTTGCAATCTGTTGAGAGCACAAAAGCGATCGCAACGCGATCATGCGGTTTGAAGTCATTGTTTGGTATCTCGCTCAACACACTACCTTCGAGAACAATCCAACCGACTTGTCCGGGTGGCGGGATGGCACTAGCGGACCGCATGATACCGAGTTCCCTGAGCTCGGTGTCGATCGGTACTGTACGTTTGGCCCGAGAGGTGACTGGCAAAAATAGGCGTCACATCCACGGTTAGGATACCTTGCCGATCCACTCGTTTCAATTCCTCAAGAGCCTGAACCAAGTGGTTTTGGATGGGCTTTTCTTGCTCGAACATTTGCCCCCCCACGATCAACGGACTGTTCGCAGCGAAGCTGAGATAGAAGCAAAGCGAGGCCATTTTCTATGGCTCGGAAATGCGCCCTAGTGCTAACCTCAGCATACTGTGCTGTCTCCACGAGCATGAGGCGCCGAAGCTGGCGGGCCAGATTAAGCAGCTCTCACCGCGCGATAGTGCAAGGCCATTCCTAAAACCTAACGACACCTTGGATCAACCGTAAGCGTTTGGTGTGACCCGTCTGGCGGCGTGCGGCGCGGTCAGAGATGTTGCTGCTTCGGGAGCCTCCTTCTGGAGTGTTCCAGAAGGAGGCTGAATGACCGAGGCGGAGATCGTCACGCGCCGGCGGAAGTGGACGGGGGAAGAGAAGGCGGCTCTGCTCGCTGAGGTGGAGGCGGAAGGTGGCCGCGTTGCGATGGTCGCGCGGCGTCATGGGCTATCGGAGAGCCTGCTCTACAACTGGCGATCGGTGGCGAAGGCGGCCATGCCGCCGCACAGGGCGGAGCCGATGGAGTTCAGGCCGATTGGCGTGATCGGTCGGACAAATGAAGCGCCGCCGGCACTGCTGGTGGCACCTGAGCCGCGGTTGCCGACAGGCGAGCAGCGGGAAGAACGCACCAGCAAGATCGAGATCGCGCTTCCCAATGGCGTGCGGGTGAAGGTCGGTGCATCCGTCAGTGAGAAGGCTCTGTCGCGGGTATTACGTGCCGTGAAGGGCGCGGTGTGATCAGCCTCGCACCTGGCACCAAGGTATTCCTCGCCTGCCGTCCGGTTGATCTGCGCAACGGGTTCGATGGCCTGGCAGCCAAGGCACAGCAGATCATCGGCGCCGACCCGTTCAGTGGTCACCTGTTCCTGTACCGCGGCAAGCGCGGTGACTATTTGAAGGCGCTGTACTGGGACGGCAGCGGTCTGTGCCTGTTCGCCAAGCGGTTGGAGAAGGGCCGCTTCGTATGGCCGCCGATTGTTGATGGCGCGATGACGCTGACGCCGGCGCAATTGGCGCTGCTGATCGAGGCGATGGACTGGCGCAGAACGGTAGCATCGCCGTTGCCGGCGCGGCCAGTGCTGGTCTGACAAGGCAGCGATTCATTGTTGATGATGGTCGGCGAATCGCCGCACCTGCCAAGGCTATCTTATGTCGCTCGCCATGGCTGACCTGCCCGCCGATCCCGAGGCGTTGCGCGCGTTTGCGCTGGCCTGTCAGGCCGAGCTGAAGGCGGCCGAACTTTCGGTTCAGCTGCGAACACTGGAGATCGAGAAGCTGAAGTTCCAGATCGCCAAACTGCGACGCATGCAGTTTGGCCGTTCGTCGGAACGGATCACCCGGCAGATCGAGCAGCTCGCCCTGCAGCTTGAAGAGCTGGAGACCAGCGAGGCCGAGGATATCGTCAAGGCGGCGGCGGAACATCGGCCGCCGCCGCTGCGCCAGCGTGCGACGCCGAAGCGCAAGCCGTTGCCCGAGCACCTGCTGCGGCAGGAGATCGTTCATCAACCTGCGGCTGATGGCGCCTGCGTCTGCCCGGACTGCGGTGGTGGCATGGCGAAGCTCGGCGAGGACGTGACCGAGGTGCTGGACTATGTGCCTGGCCGCTTCCAGGTGATCCGGCATATCCGGCCCAAATACGCCTGCAAGGCGTGCGATGCGATCACCCAGGCACCTGCGCCCGCGATGCCGACACCGCGTGGTCGTGCCACACCGGCGATGCTCGCGCATCTGCTGGTGTCGAAATACTGCGATCACCTGCCGCTCTACCGGCAGAGCGACATCTATGCTCGCGACGGGGTCGATCTCGACCGATCCACGCTGTGCGACTGGGTCGGTCAGGCGGCATGGCTGCTGGCGCCGATTGTCGAGGGGATCAGACGACACGTGTTCGCTGCGGAGAAGATCCACGGCGATGACACCACCGTGCCAGTGCTGTCGCCAGGTCTCGGCCGAACCAAGACCGGGCGGCTCTGGGTGTATGTGCGCGACGATCGACCATTCTGCGGCACGGCGCCGCCGGCGGCCGCCTACTTCTACAGTCCCGATCGTGGTGGCGCGCATCCGGCAGGGCATTTGGCAGAGTTCACCGGCTTCCTTCAGGCCGATGGCTACGCTGGCTTCGAGGCACTCTACGATCAGCGCGCCACCGATCGGAGCCTTCGCACGAACCAGGCGATCACCGAGGTCGCCTGCTGGGCGCATTGCCGGCGCAAGTTCTTCGATGTCTGGAACGGCAAGAAGTCTCCGGTCGCCAAGCAGGCGATCGAGCGCATTGCCACCTTCTACGCCATCGAGGCCAAAGCGCGCTTCGCGCCGACCGATGAGCGGCTGATGCACCGGGCCGATGCCGCGCCGCTGCTCGCCGCGTTCTTCAATTGGGCAGGCAAGGTCGTCACCAGGCTATCGGCCAAGTCAGAGCTGGCCGAGGCATTCCGCTATACGCTGAAGCGGCAGGAGGCATTGTCGCGCTTCCTCACCGACGCAAGGCTCGAGATCGACAACAACATCGCCGAGAACGCCATGCGCGGAATCGCGCTCGGACGGAAGAATTACCTGTTCGCCGGATCAGATGCCGGTGGCGAGCGCGCCGCCGCCATCTACTCCATCCTGCAGACCGTCAAGCTCAATGAGATCAACCCGGAAGCGTATCTGCGCAACACCCTCGACCAGATCGCCAATGGGCACCCGATCAGCCAGATCAACGAACTAATGCCGTGGACGCCCTCAACACCGCCCTGATCCAACGGTCGTCACCAAACGCTTACGATCAACCCCAAATTCGGTGAAGGGCTGCTTGGCATACCCCCTTGACGGCGCCTAGCCAGTCCCAGGTCGCCTGTTCCGTTGGCCGCGGCGCCGCCCGAGGGTGGAACAGCCGAGCTACCGGACGATCACGCCGCGCAGCGAATTGGTCCCCTCGTATGCAATCACGACTTCCTTGGTCGTGTTGTTCTGGAAGGCTACGGCTTGTATTCCAGACGCATTCTCTGGCTGGAACTTTAGGACGGTCCAATTGGCTGGGGGAACCGGCGTCGCACCGCTGTTGGTGTATGCTGCGTTCGAGAGGGTTAGGTAATCATCTAGGGGTCGGCATCGTATGCACAGTCCTTCAAGAAGGCCTCTATACGCTGCGATACAAGGCAACCTCGTTGCCTTGGGCAGCGGCGAGTGTTTGTCCTCGGCTAAACGTTACACAAAAGGTAACTTTGTTGGTTTGCATGACGATCCGTCTTGACGACGAGGTCACATTCCAAATCGTGAGTGCCTGATCGTAGGCGACTGCCAGGAGCCCCGCAGCACCCCAAGAAATCTTTCGCACACCGCCACGTCCGCCCCTCAAACTCGCGATACGCGCGCCGTCCCATCGTGCGGCAATCCAACGGCGGTCTGCTATCGGTGATGCAGACCGACACCGCGCCGCTCGCCTTCGGAAGGCGTTAGTGATCAGCGGAAGCGTCCGCTAAAATCGCGATCGCGTGATGGCGCCATAGCCGCGACGATGTACGCCTCCGCGGCGGCTTGACGCTCGGCACCGGCCCTGAGACAGACCGCTCATGTCCCAGCGCCTCTTCAGGCTCCTGCTTGTCTGGCTGCTCGTCCTGCTCAGCATCTGGGTGGTAGAGCCGTACATCGTCGATGCCTGGTGGGCGGCGTCGATCCCCCGTACTGTTACGCCACGCGGCAGCCTGTCCGAGCTGGAGAAGACGACAATCGGTATCTTCAAGCTCGCCTCTCCCTCGGTCGTGCATGTCTTCGCGCGCGCCATCGGGCAACCGATGCTGGGCGCCAACGGCGAGGTGGTGGTGCAGACCGGCTCCGGCGTGGTCTGGGACGTTGCCGGCGACATCGTGACCAATCACCATGTCGTCGCAGGGGGAACCGAGATCGGCGTGCGGCTCACCACCGGTGATTTCGTCCGCGCCCGGGTGATCGGGGTCGCCCCCGGCTACGACCTCGCGGTGCTACGGCTGGAGCGCCCGCGCGCGCCGTTGCACGCGCTGACCGTCGGCCGCTCGTCCAATTTACAGGTGGGCCAATCGGTGTTCGCCATCGGCAATCCCTATGGGCTGGACCAGACGCTCACCTCCGGTCTCATCAGCGCACTGCACCGTCGCTTGCCCGAGAGCCAGCAGGTGGAGATCGCCGACGTGATCCAGACCGACGCCCCGATCAACCCGGGCAACTCCGGCGGGCCGCTGCTCGATTCGGCCGGTCGGATGATCGGGCTGAACACCGCGATCCTCTCTGAGTCCGGCGCCTCGGCCGGGATCGGCTTCGCCATTCCGATCGATACGATCAACCGCGTGGTGCCACAGCTCATCAAGACCGGCACGGTGCCGACCCCCGGGATCGGCATCGTGACGGCCAGTCCGGCGGCCTCCGCCGACCTTGGCGTGAACGGGGTGGTGGTGCTGCGCGTGCTCCCCGGCTCGCCCGCCGCGCAGGCGGGGTTTCAAGGCGTGGACCCACAGACTGGGCAGGTGGGCGACATCATCACGGCGGTGAACGGACAACCCGTGAGCACCGTCGCGGCACTCGCCGCCGACCTCGGCACGGTCGGGATCGGCAATAAGGCCACGCTCACCGTCGAGCGGGACGGACAGAGCCGGACGGTGAAGGTGCCGGTCACGGACGTGGCAAAACTATGACATAACTCCCTCTGCCCTCGCGGGAGAGGGTTGGGGTGAGGGGCCGCCGAACACCTCGCCCCAGGCCGCGAGCAGCATCGCGTCCACCTGCGCCATCGTCGCCGGGACGCCAAGCGCGCGCAGGCTCGTCACCTCATGCTCACGGATGCCGCAGGGCACGATGCCGTCGAAATGCGCCAGATCGGGCGCGACGTTCAGCGCTACGCCATGCCAGCTCACCCAGCGGCTGACGCGAACGCCGATGGCGGCGATCTTGGCCTCCGTGCCAGCGGCGTGATCGGCCACCCAGATGCCCACCCGCCCCTCGCGACGCTCGCCCCGGACGCCAAACCGCGCCAGGGCGCGGATCAACCACTCCTCCAGCCCGTGGACGAAACAGCGCACATCCCGGGCCGGCACCGTGCCGTGCCGGCGCGCGAGGTCGAGCATGACGTAGCCAGTGCGCTGCCCCGGCCCATGATAGGTCCATTGCCCGCCGCGCCCGGCAGCGAAGGTGGGGAACCGGCCCGGCTCGGTGAGGTGCTCGGGCTTGGCCGAGGTGCCGGCCGTATAGAGTGGCGGGTGCTCCACCAGCCAGACCAGCTCCCCCGCCGTGCCGTCCCGGATCGCCGCGACCCGAGCCTGCATCGCGGCCAGCGCCTCGGGATAAGGCGTGACCCCCTCGTCGATGTGCCACTCCGGCTGGGTGGCGGCGATTGAACCGGCTCCGGTCATCGGCTATACCCCGCGCCGCGCCCGATGCGGTCGTGGCGGAATGGTAGACGCGCAAGCTTGAGGTGCTTGTGGGGGAAACCCCGTGGAAGTTCGAGTCTTCTCGACCGCACCAGCATCAAATTCGATGTGCCCAAGCATCGTTTTCAACGGATCAATTCGATGGCGTGGTCGGGCAGCACGCCTCTCCACGCCCGATCAGCCGTGAGCGCCACCACGCCGAGGCGGTCGCCAGAGCCAGACAGACGCGATCGCCAAGGGACAACTCGGCCTTTCGTGTTGCTCGTCGAAGTTCGCCCGCAGCGTAAGCAGTCTCGAAGTCGAGGGGGCATAAATTCAGGTCAAGTGCCTCCAGCGTCACCCGGATCTCGTCGGGCGGCATTCCCTGCTCGGCGAGTTTCGAGACCACTTCGGCCAAATTGACGACGCTTATCGAGGTCCTTGTCAGAACCGCGAACACCCTTTCGGCCCGGCTCCTGGAGGAGCAGAGCCAGCAATGCCGAGGAATCAGGCACGACCCGAGGTTCATTCACGCTCGGCTTCCGCGTGTCGTTCGCGGATCAGTTCCTCCGACAGGCTGACGCCTTCGGGCACGTAGCGGTGAACCAGTGCTTGCGCCTTTTCGACCGCGCCGCGCAACGACCGCACGCGCACCTCTCCGTCCCGCAGGTCGATGAGCACGCTCTCCCCCGGAATTAGCCCCATTTGACGCAAAAACTCCGCGGGGCTAACCAGTCTCCCACCCTCGGTGATCCTGGCGCGTTGCCGCGGCATTACAGACTCGCTCTTCCTTGACATGGCGCGACATATGTGGGCCGAACCGAGGATTATGCCAACTTGGGCCAAAATGGATCGAGGAGGCGAGCGTAGACGACGATGTCCGCCGGCGGTGCCCGACTGCCATCGGCTGCCGACGCCGGGGAAGTTCGCGGTTCAGCCGACCAACCGCATGGCCACCAGCGCGACCTCGCACTTGCCTGGCGTGGCCGCATTTTGCGCCGAGGGAATTTGATGACTTTCGCCTGTGCATAACGGCTCTGCCCAACGCGGCGACCAGCTGCGAACGACAATATGGAGGAAACGAGTATGACCCAGAAACAAGGCTTGCCCGACGCATCCGCCGCGGAACAGCAGCGCCAATCACCCCGCGACGTCATCGCGACCGCTCTCGGGGCGGTGCTCGCGCTAAGCACCGTACTGCCCAGCCCGGCAACCGCGCAGCAAACCGGCAAATGGGCGGCTTCCTGGAGCACGGCGATCCAGTCCGCCTATGTCGCCCCGACCACGCCGCAAGGGGCCGCCATCTCCGCCTATGACCCGCAGCCGGACCTCAGCTTCGCGCTCCCGAACGCGACCAGCAACGGAGCAACCAACCAGACGTTCCGTATGATAATCAAACCGGATCTCTGGAGCGACACGGTCCGCGTGCGTTTCTCGAACGTGTTCGGCACCCAGTCCGTGGTGTTCAGCGACGCGGCCGTGGCATTGCAGGATTACCAGGCCAATCTCGTGCCCAACAGCAGCGCCGAGCTTACCTTTGGCGGCCAGCCCGGCGTGACCATCCCGGCAGGCCAGCAGGTGTTCAGCGACCCAGTTCAACTGCCGTTCATGACCTCGAACAAGCTGCCCGACGACCTGCGGGGCCGCAACCTCGCCGTCAGCTTCGCCGTGCAAGGATCGACCGGGCCGGCTAGCTATCACGACACCGCCTTCACCACCTCCTACATCAGCCCGCCCAATTCCGGCGATGTGGTGGCGGACAAGGACGCCAGCTCCTATCCCTATTCCACGACGTCATTCTTCTTCGTCAGCGAGCTGGACGCGCTGGTACAGAACGACACCATCGTTGTTTGTGCGTTCGGCGACTCCATCACCGATGGCACCTTCTCCACGCTCAACGGTAACGATCGCTGGTCGAACGAGCTGTCCCGGAAGTTGCATGACAAGCTCGGCGGCAAGGTCAGCGTGGTGAACGAGGGGATCGGCGGCAACGCGGTCGCGGCAACCGTGGCCGGACAGCCGGCAACCGAGCGAGTTCGGTCGCGACTGGTGTGGATGGAGGGAATCAACGATCTCGGATCCGCGATGACAACGCCGGTCCCGATCATCGCCGGCTATCAGCAGGTCGTCAGCACCCTGCACGGCGCTGGCGTGGCGGTGATCGGTGCGACCTTGACACCGTCCCTGGTGCCGGGGGGCCAGGTCCCGAGCAACAGCCCTCTCGCCGCGAACGTCAGCCCAGCGATCGCCGCGTCGTACGGCAGCGCCCAGACCGATGCTTATCGCAAGCAGCTCAATACTTTCATTCTCACCAGCGGCATCTTCGATGCGACGGTGGACTTCGCGGCCGTCACTACGGACCCGAGCACTGGCACCCTTCTGGCACCGTTCGTGCCGAACAGCGAAGGCAGCGCGGGCGACTACCTGCATCCCAATCGCGCCGGTTATCAAGCTATGGGCGATGCCGCCGCAACCGCCGTCCTGGGCCTGATCGGCACCAGCGCCTCACGCTGAGTCTCGTCGAGGGATGGACATTCCTCAATGTGGTCGGTAAGCTAGCCTGCATCTAGCTTGAGCAGGTAATCCTATGCGAGAAGTCGGCGCTTTCGAGGCGAAGAACAAACTCGGCCAGCTGCTCGACATTGTCGAGCAAGGCGAGGAAGTCACCATCACCCGCCACGGCAAGGAGGTCGCACGCCTGGTGCCCGCCAAGGGCGCCTTTAGTCGTAAAGCGGCGCACGAGGCTGTCCGGCGCATCCGGGAGATGCGCCAAGGCGTCACGCTTGGCGGCCTGAAGATCAAGGATCTGATCAACGAAGGCCGGGCGTGAGCCTGGTGCTCGATCCGTCACTGGCCCTGAGCTGGTATTTCGAGGACGAGGGGACGCCGGCGGCCGATGCGGTGCTTGATCAGGTCGCGGACGAGGGCGCCATCGTCCCGGTCTTGTGGCGGCTTGAAATCGCCAACGGCTTCCAAATCGCGATCCGGCGCAAGCGCATCGACACGGCCTATCGCGACCAAGCCATCGTCCAGCTCGCGACGATGCTAATCACTGTCGACCCCGAAACCGATACCCACGCGTGGACAACGACGTTGCGTTTGTCAGATGACTTCCGGCTCACCGCCTACGACGCGGCGTATCTGGAACTGACGCTGCGGCGGAAGCTGCCGCTAGCAACTCTTGACCAGCAGCTAAGCGCCGCCGCGACCTCGCTCGGCGTTCGCGTACTCGGCGGCAGCGCATAATTCCGCGACACCTAAGGCGCAGACCTGCCAAGCTCCGCCAGCCGATCCGCCAAACGGTTCAGCTCCCACTCCCGCGCCAACGCCGACCCCTCGCCCCAGGTCGGCGTCTGGTCGTGCAGCGGCGGCAGCGGCGCGACAGCATCCATCGTCGCGATCCAGCGGTACAGGCGCAGCGCCTCGGCCTGCGCCGCGAACCTGCCCTCCGCGAGCGCAGCCTCCAGCGTCCCGTATTTGCGCAAGAGGCTCGCCGCCCCCTTCGGCCCCACGCCCGACGCCCCCGGCAGCTTGTCTGACGGATCGCCGCGCAGCGCGATGAAGTCGGGCACCTGCTTCGGGTCCACCCCGTACCGCGCGCGCACTTCCACCGGCCCGATGCGTGCCATCTCCCCGGCGCGCACCGGCTGCAGGATCGTGGTCGCGTCCGAGGCAAGCTGAAATGCATCGCGGTCGCCGCTCGCCACGATGGCGGTGCCGCCGCGCCGCTCCTCCAGCGCGACCGCCGCCGCCAGAAAGTCGTCGGCCTCGAAGCCGGGAGCCTTTGCGTAAGCAAAGCCGCACGCGGCCACGAACTCCGGCAACACCTCAAGCTGGTCGATCAACTCGGCATCGAAGTGCCGCCCGCCCTGATAGGCCGGGAACGCCTGTTGCCGATAGGTCGGCGCATCCAGCGTGTCCCAACCCACCAGCACCGCCCGCGGTTGCTCGCTCTCATAAAACCGAAGCAGAAAATTCGCGAAGCCCACGATCGCGCCGCCACCTTTGTTGCCGCGCCGCCGGATCGACTTCGGCAGCCCGTGATAGGCGCGATGCGCGAACGAGTCCCCGTCGATCACCAGCAGCGGCCGGCTCACCCTCATAGTCTCGGCAGCGCCACGCCCTTTTGCCGCATATACTTCCCAGCCTTGTCCGCGTAACTGATCTCGCAGGGTTCGTTGCCTTGCAAGAACAGGAACTGGCAGATCCCTTCATGGGCGTGGATCTTGGCCGGCAGGGGCGTGGTGTTGCTGATCTCGATCGTCACCTGCCCTTCCCATTCCGGCTCCAGCGGCGTCACGTTCACGATGATGCCGCAGCGCGCATAGGTCGATTTGCCGAGGCAGATCACCAGCACGTCGCGCGGGATGCGGAAGTACTCGACCGTGTGGCCCAGGGCGAAGCTGTTGGGCGGGATGATGCAGATGTCGGTTGTGCGGTCCACGAAGCTGCGCGGCGCGAAGTCCTTAGGATCGACCACGGCGGAATCGATGTTGGTGAAGATCTTGAACTCGTCGGCGATGCGCGCGTCATAGCCGTAGCTGGACAGGCCATAGCTGATCACCCCCTCGCGTTTCTGCGCCTCCACGAACGGCTCGATCATCCGTTGCTCCATGGCCATGCGGCGGATCCAGCGGTCGGACATGACGGGCATCGGGCGGCGACTCCAAACGGGCGAGAGCGGCCGGCCCCTCTAGCCGAACCCCCAGCCCGAGCGCAAACCCGTATCAGCCCTGATCGCCCGACACCCGAAGTCGTTCCAGGGCTCGCCGCACGCTCGGCCTCAAATTGGGAAGATCATTATTGGTCGTAACCCAAATTACGTTCGGATCAATTCGGTCGTAAGCACGTCTCAACCGGTTGCCCATTTCCCGAATGTCGCTCCACGGTTTGTCCGGCACCAAAGCGCTAGCCCGGTCGCCGAGGGCGAGCAACCGCCGGTCTCAGGCGAGGGAACCGCCATGCGGAACGCTCATCAAGCAAACTCCGTAGCCTATCGGTCCGGCGCCACTCTTGCCAGGAGTCGCGCTTAGGCCTGCGGTGGCCTCTTCGCCGCCTCCCTCCCCCGCGCCTGCTCCTTGCGCTTGCGCAAGTTCTCGCGCAGCCGCGCCGCCTCGCGCGCGGCCCGAGCCTCCTTGGCCGAGAGTGCGGGCTTGGCCGGCGGCTTCCCGCCCGCGTCTCCCTCGCCCATCACCGGGCCCCGATGAACCGATGCGCTCCCGCCAGCACCCGTTCCGCCTCGGCTACAATATTGCGCAGCACCTCGGCCGCCGGCCGCACGGCGCGCACCATCCCCAGCCCCTGGCCCGCGAAGCCCGGCCAGACATCCTGCCGGCCCGCCGCCACCGCCGCCGCCGTGACTGGCCCCGAGACCGTGCCCTGATGCGGCATCGGCAATGGCTCGACCCCCGCCTCGGCATAGGCATCGGCCCATTTGTTGCGCACCATGCGGGCCGGCTTGCCAGTCACCGAGCGGGAAACCACCGTGCTCTGGTCGTCGCCCTCGACCAGCGCCGTTTTCTGGAAGTCGCGCAACCCCGCTTCATGCGTCGCCAGGAACGCCGTGCCGATCCAGGCGCCCTCCGCGCCCAGCATCATCGCCGCCGCCACGCCGCGCCCGTCGGCGATGCCGCCCGCGCCCAGCACCGGCAACCGCCCGGCAACCGCGTCCACCACTTGCGGGATCAGTGCCATCGTGCCCACCGGGGAGTTGTGCCCGCCGCCGTCATGGCCCTGCGCCACGATGAGATCCACCCCCGTCGCCAGCACCTGGCGCGCGTGCTTGGTCGCGCCGACCACGCAGATCACCTTGGTCCCGTTCGCCTTCAGCCGCTCCATCCAGGGCTCCGGGCTGCCGAGCCCGGCCGCGTACACGGCCACCCGCTCCGCGATCACCACCTCCATCTGCGCCTCGAAGAACGCGGCACTGAGCGGCGGCGGGCCGCCGCGATCCGCCGGATCGGCCCCCGCCACGCGCGCCATCGCCGCGCCGTCCAATTCGGCCAACCCCTCACGGACCATGAACTCCTTCGCCAACGCGCGGTGCTGGCCCAGCAGCTCGGCGGGCGAGACGCCGGTGTTTCCGCCCGTGGTGGCACCCCGCCGCACGGACGCCGGCAGTAACGTATCGACCCCGAACGGCCGGTCGGTCAGCTCGCGCGTGCGTCTGATCCACGCGCGCAACTGGTTCGGCCCACAGGCCGCGGCGCCTAGAACCCCGAGCCCGCCGGCATTGGAAACCGCGGCGGCCAGTTCCGGCGTCGCCGCGCGGCCCATCCCGGCGAGCAGGATCGGATGCTCGATCCCCAGCATGTCGCAAATCCGTGTGTGCATCGCCATGCCCCCTCGCCCTCCCTTTGCCGTCCATCGACGCGACGGCCAACGCGTGCCACGACTGCGCGTAACTGCAAACCGCCGCCACGGGAGGAGCTGCAGTGTCCTCGGCAACGGCCGCCATCGGTCAGGATATCACGCACAGGCGTTACATCGTCCTGTTCCTGCTGTTCTTCATGACCCTGATCAACTATTTCGATCGCACCGTATTGGCGATCGCCATGCCGGTGCTGATCAGCACCTTCGCGCTGACGCCCGTGGCGGTCGGCTACCTGCTTTCCTCGTTTATCTGGAGCTACGCGCCCTGCCAGCTTCCGGCCGGCCTGCTGCTGGATCGCTGGGGGACGCGCAACACGGCGGCGCGCTGCATCGCCTTCTGGTCTGCCGCCACCGCCCTCGCGGCCCTTTCCTGGAGCTTCGGGTTCCTATTCTTCACGCGCTTGCTGCTCGGCATCGGCGAATCTCCCACCTTCCCGCTCGCCGCGCGCGCCATCCGTGAATGGGTGCCGGTGCGCGAGCGGGCGCTCGCGTTCTCCATCTCCGGCTCCGGCCCCGCGTTCGGAACCGCGGTCTCGGCGGTCACGGTCGCTTGGCTGGTGGGCGCAGTCGGCTGGCGCCTCTCGTTCGTGATTTCGGGCGGGCTCGGCTTCACCTGGGTCGCGGTCTGGCTCGCCTTGTTCCGCGACCCCGAGCGAGCCGACTGGCTGCCCGTAAAGGAACGGCGCATGATCCTCGCCGAGCGCGCCCCGGGCGGCACCAGCGACACCCACCACATGCCGCTCATGGAACTGCTCAGTTATCAGACGATGTGGGGCCTGTTCCTGGTCCAAGGCTGCGTCAACTACACGCAATACCTGTTCCTCACCTGGCTGCCGACTTACCTCGTGCAGACAAGGCATATCAACATCATGCATTCCGGGGTGCAGACCGGCAGCTGCTATTTCGGCGCGATGCTGCTGACCCTGATCTTCGGTCGCGTCTGCGATCGCCTGCTCACGCCGGAGGCGGTGCGCGCCGGCAAGCGCCGCTGGGCGATCGTGATCCTGGCCGTGGGCGCGGCCGTGATGATGCTCGCGCCGTTCACCGGCTCGCTGGCGCTGCTGCTGGCAGAGATCACGTTCTCGCTGGCCTGCGTGCAGAGCGTCTTCGTCAATACCTACTCGCTCACCAACGACCTGCTGCACGCGGGCCGGAGCATCGGCGCGGCGATCGGCTGGATCCAGTTCGGCGGCAATCTGTTCGGCCTCGCCGCGCCGATCCTCACCGGCTACATCGTCGCCGCGACCAACAGCTTTACTAGCGCGTTCCTGCTCGCGGGCGCGCTGCTGATCCTGGGCGCCATTCTCACCCTGACCATGACCCGCCGCCCGGTTGGAGCGCCGGCCGCGGCATAGACGCAAGGGACCGACCCGCATGACGCGCGCCATACGCCGCTTGGCCCTGATTGCCTTCAGCACCGCCGTCCTGGCGCTCTCCGGCGCCGCCATGGCCGACCAACGCACCGTCGTTACGCTCTGGTCCTGGAGCCCCGACCCCACGACCATGAAGGCGATGGTGGCGGCGATCGAGAAGGCGCACCCCGATATCGAGCTGCGCGCGCTGGTCCAGCCGTCCTCATCTTATTTCACCGCGTTGCAGGCCGCCGCCCGCTCCCTGATCCTGCCCGATATCATCGGCCTACCGCCCGGCGCCCGCACCCAGCAATACCGCGAGCGGTTGAAGGATCTCTCGGCGATGGCGACGGACGCCTGGGGCGATGACTGGCAGAAGCATTTCGCCCCGGTCCTGTTGTCGGAAGCCCGGCTCGGCAATCCCAAGGGCGACGGCAGCTTCTACATCCTGCCGCAAGAGGCCGAGGTGCTGAACCTCTGGTACGACCGCGAGGCATTCCAGAAGGCCAAGATCGCCGGCGCGCCCAAGACGTTCCAGGACATGGCGACGGCCGCGCGGCAGCTTCGGGCGGCCGGGCTGGTTCCGTTCTACCAGGGCGCCGCCTCGGACAATTTCGTGGCCTGGGTGTACATGCAGATCGCGGCGCAGACCGGGCTTGGGGATTTGGTCGAGGCCGAAGGCGGGGCGCCGGTCTGGACCCGACCTGGTCTTGTCAACGCCGCGAAGGTCTGGCGGCTTTTGTTCACCGAGCACGTGTTCCAGCCCGGCGCGCTCAGCGCCGTGCAGTACCCGACCGGGGCCGATCTGTTCGTCGCCGGCCGGGTGGGGATGATGTCGCTCGGCTCCTGGTGGCTGCAAGAGACGGCACTCTCCGGCCAACCCCAGCTCACCACCATGTCCGGCTACGGCAAGTTCTTCTTCCCGGCACTCGCCCCCCACGGCCAGCCGAGCCCGCCGCTCGGCGGCATCGATGTCGCTTGGGGGATGACGAAGAACGCCACCGGCTCGCCGAAGGCCGAGCGCGCCGCCGAGACGGTGCTGAAGGAACTGATCAGCGGCGTGGGCGAGCAGGCCGCCCTCGATCAGCTCAACGACTTGCCGGCGTTCGACGGGATGCGCCCGACGCATCCACCGCCGCATGTGCAGGAGTTGTACGACGAGTACATCAAGGAGCTTGCCTCCGCGCAGCCGCATGTGATCGCCGACCCCACGATCTTCACAGCCCTGGTCAGCCATTTGCGCGCGATCGGCGCCGACAAGGAGCGGCCGGAGCAGGCGATGGCGGCGGTGCAGGCCGTCGCCGAGGCGCGGCTGCGGCTCACGCGCACCTCGCCCCTGCCCTCTGGCTTGATGCATTAGGGGCAGGCGGTGGACACGACCGCGCGCGCGGGCGGTGTGACCATCGGAGAGCTGCTGGTCCAGCAAGCGCGGCTGCGGCCGGATCGCGTGGCGATCGTGGATGGCAGCCGCACGTTCACCTTCTCTGCCTTCGATGCGCGTGTGAACCGCCGCGCGCGTGCTGCGCGCGATGGACGTCGGCCGCGGCGACCGCGTGGCGATCCTGTCGGAAAACCGCGCCGAATACCTGGAGTTGCTGTTCGCCGCTCGGCCAAGCTCGGCGCCATTCTGTGCGCGCTGAACTGGCGGCTGGCCGAGCCCGAGCTGGTGCACTGCGTCCGCTTGACCACGCCGAGGCTCACGCTTGGTTTCGCCAGCCTATGCCGAGCGCGCTGCGGCGGCTCGGCGAGATCACGGGCGATGTGATCGCGCTCGGCGAGGACTACGAGGCGCGGCTCGCCGCGGCGCCGAGACGAGCCGCCCATCGCCGCCGAGCCCGAGGACGGGATGGTGATCCTGTTCACCAGCGGCACCACCGGCGCGCCTAAGGGCGCGTTCATCACCCATCGCGCCGAGCTTGCGCGCATGCACGCAAGCTGCGTCGATTTCGCGCTGTCGCCGGGCGACACGTTCGTCGCCTGGGCGCCGATGTTCCACATGGTCTCCGCCGACCAGTCGATCCACGCGCTCTGCCTCGGCGGCACCGTGATCGTCGTGCCCGGCTTCGAGCCCGACCGGCTGGCGCAGATCGTCGCGACCGAGCTTCTGTGGTGGCTGGTGCTGATGCCGGGGATGATCGAGGGCATGATCGAGGCGCTGCGCCGGCAACGCACGGCCGCGCGGGGTGAAGCTGATCGGCGCGATGGCCGACCTCGTGCCGCGCCACCAGCTCGCCGAGATCACCGCGCTGCTCGAAGCGCCGTATGCCAACACGTTCGGCTCGACCGAAACCGGGCTGCCGCCGTTCTCCGCCGGGCGCATCGCGGTCGGCGAGGCGCCCGAGCGGATGGCGAAGCTGCCGTCGCCGAGCTGTGCGCGTTTCGGCTTGTCGATACCGAGGACCGCGATGTGCCCGACGGCACGCCCGGCGAGGTCGCGGTGCGCGGCCCGACCCTGTTCAGCGGCTATTGGGATGCCGCCGGAGACCAATGCGCAAGCGACTTCCGCGGCGGCTGGTTCCACATGGGCGACATCTGCGTCCGCCGCCCGGACGGGCGGATCGATTACGTCGACCGGCTGAAATACATGATCAAGTCCGGCGGCGAGAACATCTATCCCGCCGAGATCGAGCAGGTGCTGCTGCGCGACCCGCGCGTGGCCGATGCGGTGGTCGTGCGCCGCGAAGGACGCGCGCTGGGGCGAGGTGCCGGTGGCCTTCGTGGCGCTGCGCGACGCCGCTGTCGCGCCCGAGGAGCTGCTGGCGCGCTTTGCCGGCAGGAACTGGCGGGCTACAAGCAGCCGAAGGATGTGCGCTTCGTGCGCGAGGACGAGTTCCCGCGCAGCACCACCGGCAAGATCCAGCGCCACGAAGTCGAGAAGTGGCTTCAGTGCTTGAGGCCTTCGCTGAGCCGAGGCGCTGCGCACGGCGTGACTGGTCGCTGCGCCGGCTCGACGCAAGCCGCCGCCTGCGTCGTGCGGAGCGGGCCACGGTGGCGCTGACGTCGCGGCGGCCGGCATCGCGGTCAAAGTCACGGTCAACGGCGCGCCGGCCACGTTTCTGCTGGACACCGGCGCGGCGCGCTCGTTGGTGACGCCGGAGGCGGCGCGCCGTCTCGGCCTGCGCCTCGATCGCTGGGTGGACAGCAGCGTCATCGGTGTCGGCGGCTATCGAGCGGCACGCCGTCGCCGATCCGGCCTCGCTCACGCTCGCCGGGATCGCGCTCCGGCACCGCACGCTGGTACGCGACGACACGCTCGTGGTCGCGTCCCTGCCGTTTGCCGCGCGCGGCGACGCCCGATCGACGGGCTGCTCGGGCGGGACTTCCTGTCCGCCTTCGATCTCGCGCTCGACCTGCCGGCGCGCGGACGATGACGCTCTACGACGTGAGCGGGTGCGCCGGCCGGTTCCTGCCCTGGGCCGGCCGTATGACGCGATCGCCGCGCCTGCCCGCGTATGGCGACGCGCTGGTGATCCCGGTGCAGGTGGACGGGCGCCCGCTGCGCGCGCTGCCGGATACCGGGCGCCACGCGAGCCTGGTCGGCGCCGGGCATGGCGCGTCTCGGCTCGTGGCGCAGCGGAGCGCGACGGCGCCGGGGTGCCCGTCAACGGCGTCGGCACCTTCTCCCGCGCCGCGCATCCGTACCGGTTCGCCACGCTGCGCGTCGGCGATCATACGATCGACCAACCCGGAGCTGCTGGCCGTGCCGGTGCATCTCTATCCGATCGTGGACATGCTGCTCGGCCTCGACTGGCTCCGCGGTCGAAGGCTCTGGCTGCTCCTATGCAACGGGGCAGATGTTTGTGGCTAGGACGGAGTAGCTGCCCGATTTCCGCTCTTCCGCGAAGGACATTCGCACCGGACATTTTTGCACGCCGCTGAAGTCGCCGTTACACTTCCCCCGCAACCGTCTCAGAAATACTTGATTTTTGCGGTCGTAAGCGCCATGCTCGCAACTGTTTCATCGGGATCCAAAGCATCAAGCATTCCGCCTTTTAGACCGGTTCAGCGCGCTCCACGTAGGAGGCGGAAGTATCAATCGAAACTTCGCGTCGACTAGCTCGATGATTGCGTCTGCAAGGAGCTTGCCCATTCGGGACAGTGATTCGCTCATTTGCCTGTATGTGGCATCCAAAATGTCCCAACGCTCACCCCATGCAGTGCTGAACTCTTGCTTTTCCAACTGTAGTGTTGGCAGGAGTCAGTGTGTCATCCCAGTGGTAGCCGATCGCTCTGGTTGATGAACATCCCGTCGTCGTCATCGATCATGCGCGGAATGAGAGACACTGATGCGTCATGGCGCCCAAACCAGTATCTTGCTTCGCTGAAGAACGTCCATCGGCCGCCATGTACCTGCTTGTCGAATGACCAGTCCCAATGTCGTAGCGCGTCCATGCTGGCCTGCCGAAAGTCCGAATCCGGACCCAGTAGCTTCCGATGAATTTCCTTCTCAACTTTTACCTTGTTCGGGTGGATCTTCTCGAATTCAGTCTCGGTCCACTTCCGGTCTTTGGTGTAGCCTGCGACACCTAGCAGGGCTTGGAACGTCGTCCAGCCGTTCGCCACCCCCACAATACGAAAAATCTGCGTCCATGACTCCCCGCAGGTGTGCATACCCGTCCAGCCGATAGCCGCCAATCGCAAGCATATCTGCCGCCCGCATTGTCCGGAACAGCGTTACGAAGGCGAGTACATGAAGACTATAGTTCTCCCGATGCTCAGGCCAACCTTGCCGGCGTACACGACTTGCGACGACTGTCAGCGTTTCGGCAAAAAAGTCGAAAAACGCTTCGGTGAGCAAGCGATGGCCTTGAAACTTGGTCTGATATTCGAGACCGTTCGCTTTTTCGGATTGGAGTAAGCTAAGAAGATAGCGCTCTCCGACCAAGCCCCCTCGTCTTGAGAATACAGATTGGATTTTTTCTTGCCATTCGTGTGGATTCTGCTGATCACAAATTGACATAGTTGGACTGTCCACTTAGTTGATGTCGCACACTTCTTCATTCTGCTTAAATCTGGCCATTGTGTAAAGCTTCAATTTCTGCTCCGCTGCCCGGACGGCCCGCGATCGGTCTTCGACAGCGCACTATGTCGGCTTTGTTGAAACCTCGGCCCATCAGGCCCGGAGCAAGACGCCAAAGACCTGCCCGCAATAGAGCCTGCCGAGTTCATCGATGAGCAACGAGCGATCCGCCTGATGAGCAGCATGGCTAAGGCGGCGTAGAGGAAGGCGGTGGCTGAAGCGATAGTTGCGTCGAAGTCCTTGGCGAGCCGCCGGTTACGCCCGAGCCAGGCGAAGCAGCGTTCGACCACCCAGCGGCGCGGATGCACTGCGAAGCCCGCCTGATCGGACGGCTTGCGGACGATCTCGACGGCGATGCGGGTCGCCTCGGCGACGCGACGGGCGGCGTAGGCAATCGCCGAAGGCGCGCGCGACGAAAGGGAAACTGCGGCGAGAGGCTGCAGCAGCGGGGATCGCCCCTCCGGCCAGTGGCGGGCAAAAACTTCATCGGCGGCGCCCTGTTCATGGGCGCCACGGTCGGCGCGCGCTACAACCGGTGCTCAAGGCATTCCGCGACAAGCTGGTCGCCGCCGGCAAGCCCAAGCTCGCCGCCCTCGTCGCCACCGCCCGCAAGCTGCTGACCATCCAACGCGATCGTGCGTGACCGACGGATATGGCAGGAGGCCGAGCATGGTGCGGCATCGAGCTGATCGCCAGTCAGCTTCGCGGCGTGGCGGGCGGGTAAGCCGCAGCCGCCAGAGGCGGTGGCGCGACCGCGCCAGCCTTGACGCGACCGCCATGTCCACGAACGATTCAGAGATCAGGCTTGACCGTAAAGACAGTCGCTCAACTCGGCCCCATCCCAGCAATCGCCGCTAGCCGCGCCACCACCTCCCCAGCAATCTCCGCCCGGATCGCCGCGAAGCTAAGCCGCAGGAACGGCCCAGCCGGTTCCGCCGGAAACCAATGGCGCCCGGCGCTGACCAGCAGATCGGCCCGCGCGGCGCGCTGCGCCACCTCCTCGTCCGAGGCGCACTCCGGCAGCCGCAGCCAAAGATGCAGCCCGCCGGCCGGCACCCGCGCCAGGCAGTCCGGGCCGAGTTGCGCGCGCAGCGCCGCCGCCAGCGCATCCCGCCGCGCCCGCAACTCGGCGCGCAAGCCGCGCAGATGCCGCGCCCAGCCGGGCGCGGTCAGCAATTGCAGCGCGATTTCCTGCAACACGCCGGGCACGAAGAAATCGTCCACCAGCCGCGCCGCGCGCAGCCGCTCGACCACCGGGCCGTGGCCGCAGATCGCCCCGATCCGCAAGCCCGGTGCCGCGCATTTGGTCAGCGAGCGCAGATAGACCACGTGCCCGTCGCGGTCGTCGGCCGCCAACGGCATCGGCGCCGGCCCGTTCTCCAGATGAAAGTCGCGCGCCCAGTCGTCTTCGATCAGGAACGCACCGGCTCGCGCGACGATGTCCAGCACCGCCGCGCGCCGCTCCTCGCCCAGCACGGCGCCGGTGGGATTGGCGTGGGTAGGCTGGCAATAGAACAGCCGCGCGCCGCTGGCGCGGAACGCATCGGCCAGGAGTTCCGGGCGCACGCCCCTGGCATCCGTCGGCACCGGAACCGGACGCAGCCCGGCGGCGCGCGCCGCGGTCAGCGCCCCGACATAGGTCGGGCTTTCCATAAGCACCGCATCGCCCGGCGAGGCGAGCGCGCGACAGCAGGCGGCGAGCGCCGGCTGGGTTCCCGGGCAGATCGTCACCTCATGCGGCTGGAACCCGCCGCCGGCCTCATGGGCGAACCAGGCGCGCAAGGCGTGCAGCCCCTCGGCCGGCATCCGCGCCCACAGCCCGGGCCGGCGCGAGGCCCGCAGCGCCGCCCCGGCGAGCAGCGACGTCGCCTGCAATTCCTCCGGCAAATACCCGGCATTCAAAGCAATCGCGTGCGGCGCCGGCACCAGCGCCAGCGCGCCCAGTGCCTCCGTCGGCGCGCGACCGGAGCCGAGCGCCACGGTTTGCCAGCCGGTATCGGCCGGCGCCGCGCCTTCGCTTGCCCGCATCGCCGCGACGAAGGTTCCGCGTCCCGGGTGCGCCTCCAGCACGCCCTCATGTGCGAGCCGATCCAGCGCACGCTGAACCGTCACCGGGCTCACGCGCAGGTCGCGCATCAAGGCGCGCACCGACGGCAGGCGCGCCCCGGCCGCCTGCCCGGCAGCCAGTGCGCGCAGGTGTTGAATAACGCGCCCGCTGCTGTTATCCGTTTCCATGAGCTGCGAGGATAATGCTACTGTCACCGAGGCGATAATGCAATCGTCGTTCGTTGCCGGGGACTCATGATCGCCGATCCCGCTTGGCTGTTCTCGGCAACCGCATTCGCCGTCGCCATGGCGGCCACGCCCGGGCCGAACAACGTCATGGTCACCGCCTCGGGTGCGACCTTCGGCTTTCGCCGCACCGTGCCGCACCTGCTGGGCATCTCGGTCGGCTTTCCGGTCATGCTCGCCGCCGTCGCCCTCGGAGCGGGCGGGCTGCTGCGCGCCTGGCCGTGGCTGCACGAGGCCCTGCGCTGGCTCGGCGCGGCGTACCTGCTTTGGCTCGCCGGCCAGATCGCCCGCTCCCGCCCGCCCGACCGGGATGAGCCGCGTGCCAGCGGCGCCACTCCTCCCCGCTCGCGCCCGCTGAGCTTCCTTCAGGCGGCCTTGTTCCAGTGGGTCAATCCGAAGGCGTGGGTGATCGCGGCCGGCGCCGTCGTCACCTTCACGACGGCGCACGGCCCCGCCTTCATCGTGCAAGCGGGCGCGCTATCGCTGATCTTCCTCGCGGTCACGTTCCCGGCCGTGGCGTTCTGGACCGCGCTCGGCGCCTGCGCCGGCCGCAGCCTGCGCACGGAACGCGCCCTGCGCGGCTTCAACCTCGCCATGTCCGCGCTGCTCGTGGCCTCGCTCGTGCTATTGCTGCGCGACTAAATCCGCGCGCCGCGGTCAGGCCTCTGCGGGTCGCAGCCGTTCGATCAGCGCCATCGCGGCGGCGGGCGCCTTGGGCTTGAAGCCGTTGATCAGGTAAATGAACACATCCCGGGGCCGCGGCCGGTCACCCTGCTCGGGAGCGCCGATTGACTCGAGATCGTTCGGGATGCCGCCGTCCGAGAATACGCGCGCTCGGCCGGCCCACGCGTCCAGCGCCTCCCGGCTATAGCCGGTCTCCGCCTCCCGGGCGGAACGCTGCAGGCGGAGATAAGCGAACGAGGCGGTGATGTCAGGGATCGCCGGATAGGCGTCGCTGTCGGCGAAGGCCACGGCGACGCCGTAGGCGCGCAGCAGCGCGATGAAGTCCGGCACAAGGAAGCTGTCGTGGCGGACCTCGACGACATGGCGGACGGACCGGCCCTCCACGTGCGACGGCAGCAGTTTCAGGAACGCCTCGAAGTCGGCAGCGTCATATCGCTTCGTGGGCAGGAATTGCCAGTTGATCGGCCCGAGCTTCTCCTTCAGCTCCATCACGCCACTGGCGAGGAAGCGCTCGATCGACGATCCCGCCTCGGCGAGAACCCGCCGATTCGTGGTGAAGCGCGGCCCTTTCAGCGAGAACACGAAGCCCTCCGGCGTCTCCTCGCGCCATCGCGCGAAGCTCTCCGCCCTCTGCGTTCCGTAATAGGTGCCGTTGATCTCGATCGAGGTCAGTCGCCGGCTGGCGTATTCCAGCTCCCGCCTCTGCGCCAAGCCGGCCGGATAGAACGTCCCGCGCCAGGGCTCGTAGGTCCATCCGCCGACGCCAACGCGGATCGTCGCCCTCGTCTCCGTCGGCATTCCGCCCTCCCCGTCCGGCCAGAATGAATCGCTCTCCAGCCTGGGCCGGTTCCGCGTTATACCATCCGTCCGATGGAGGCGAAGATGAGCTTGAGAGTAGCGGCATCCAGCGACGCGCGCGCGCTGGCGATCCGCGATCACGTCCTGCCGCTGGTGCGCGAGCACGGCATGATCCAGGACCTCGAAGACAAGGACAGCACGCTCCGGCTCCTCGTGCTGGAACACGGGTCCTGGCTGTTCACGCATTGGACGCCGTTCAACGCGCTCGCGCCCACCGACGCGTCCTCCCCCGGCTACCGCCACGCCCTTGAGCGCCAGCACACGCGGGCCGACCTGCCATATGGGTTGGACATTTGCTTCGCGGACGCCACGCTGCTCAGCGTGCTCTGGGCCGAGGTCGGCTCGTTCGAAGTTGTGCGCTTTATCCGTGGCCCCTGGGAAGATGGGGCATTGGCGCTTTAGCCCACGGCGCGCCCGCTGTCTCCGGTTGGGTCCGCTGGCGTCCAGCGGTCACGGCTCAAGATCGGATTCCGAAGTGACGAGTGCGGCTTTCTGCACTGTCATGCCGCTGGGTAACGTATGCACGCCCCCAGCGGCGGTGGAGACCTTCACGACACCCAGCTCATCGTAAATCGCCACGACATGCCGGGCTTGAATCTTGAGCAGGCCGCCCCCTTGGGTCTCGAACGTCACCCAGTTCATTCCGAATCCCCTGCTCGCTGCGATCACATCCGCGAACGCACCATCGACTTGATCGCACCCCGGCTCCGACCGGATGCGAGGGCGATCTCTCGGTCCTGAGCCTCGATCGCGGCCTTGGCTGCCGCCGCGCCCTCGAACCCATCCACCACGGACCGCAGGACCTTGCGACGGGAAGTTTGGCCGCCATCGACATACGTCACGTCGAACAACACGAAACTACTCTCGGCACGCCGTTTCATTTACCGGTCCCCGTTGCGGGCCACGGCCGATCACGAGGGACGCGATGGGTCGGGGTCCGCGGGAAGCGGAGACCCCGCCTCCTGTTCGGCCTTGCGACGCGCCGCCGCCTCTTCGCGCTCGCGCAACTTGGCGTCTTTCTTCGCTTGCTTGAGGCGGTTCCGCTCAGCTCGCTGCTGATTGTAGTTGGGCTTAAACGCCATCATCGCCTCCTGCGTCGTCCCATCACACCGTCCGACCCAGGCGGCGCCGCCGCCGGCGGCACCGCCCGTCACGGTCAGACCGACTGGAGATTCGCTGCCGACAGCTTGCCTTGCTGCCCACGCTCCAGGTCGAATTTCACCTTCTGCCCCTCGTTCAGATGACCGAGGCCAGACCGCTCAACCGCCGAAATATGAACGAAGACGTCCTTCGATCCATCGTCGGGTTGAATAAAGCCGAACCCCTTCTGCGCGTTGAACCATTTGACCGTGCCTTGCGACATCGCATCTCTCCACGTAACCGGCAGTCCACACAGCGCGGACCGAAATACTTTTCAATGAGGAAGCACCGATGCGACACAGCCGCATGAAAGGTACAAAAGACCCCGGCCGAAAAGTGCCGAGGTCAGTATATAGGGATCGCTTAACGCTTTACCAGCGAAATCGAGTCAGCCATCAAGCGCGGTCGTCGCCCTCTTCGGCATCGACTGCGGCGCCCTTGGCCTGCGGCCTGGCTTGCTGCATGGCCTCGGTCAGCCGGACGACCGCCGACTGCTTGTCGGTTTTCGATACCGCGGCGAATTCGGCGGCGAGCCGGTCGATCGCAACCTCAAACAAATTCCGCTGGCTGAAGCTGGCACCCGAGCCGTCCGGCCCGCTTTGCAGGTCGCGAACCACCTCCGCGAGCGCATTCAGATCACCCGAGTTGATCTTGTTCTGGTACTCCTGGGCGCGCTTCGCCCACATCAGCCGGCTCGAACGCGGACGCCCCTGAAGGGTCACCAGCGCCTCGGCCAGCGCCTCGGGCTGGGCCAGCTTGCGCAACCCGGCAACGCGTGCCTTGACGGCGGGAATCCGAAGCGTCATTCGGTTATCGGCGAAGGAGATCTGAATAAGGTTCAGCCGGTGCCCGGCGACCATCTCGGTGCCGACGCGATCTACCCGACCGACGCCATGTGTCGGATAGACGACAAAATCGCCTTTGCGGAACGACTCCGCGGACGGCGTCTTGGCTTGCGCCGCTGTCGCTCGGAACGCGGCGTCAACCATTGCCGTTGTGATCGGGGTCGCACCTGCCATTCTGTCACCTAATTCGCCGATCTATCAATATAGGGCTCGGTCGCAGGAATACATCGGAGCTCGCGGCTCGGCCTTCGGGCTGGATCGGCGACGCGATGCCTTTCCGGCAAGCACGTCATGCTTGCGGCGACCCGAAACCACCGACAAGTCCTATATCGCGTGTCTTCATTGCGTTTCGGGTTCGCGCGCGGGCGCCAGCGGTGCGTTCCAGGCGTCGTAGCCGTAAACCCAGTCCGGATCGGTCGGATCCTTCAGCCAGGTGTTCGTCCGCGAACTGAACTGCACGCGCGATGTGCGCGGCTTGCGGGTCGCCTCGAACCGGCGGAATGCGTCCGCGGCGCCGTCGCGATCCACGCCCGTCAGGCAGCGCGAGAGTACCGCGGCGTCCTCGATGGCCATAGCGCCGCCCTGGGCCATGTAGGGCGTCATTGGATGACAGGAATCGCCCAGCAGGGTCACATTGCCCTCGCACCAGCGCGCGAGCGGATCGCGATCGACCAGGGCCCATTTGTGCACTGAGGGACAGGCCTCCAGCACCTTGCGCACCCGCGGATGGAAGTCCGCGAATGCCGCGCGCAACTCCTTGATATCGCCCGTCGCCGACCAGGACTCGACGGTGAAGCCCGATTCCGGCTGGCTGGTGACGAAATAGACCTCGCTGCGGTCCGGCTTCACGAAGTAGATGACGATGTGGCGGTCCGGTCCCCACCATTTCGTGCAATCATCGATCGGATAACCGTTCAGCAGTTCGGCCGGGAACACGGTGCGGTAGGCCACGCGGCCGGTAAAGTTGGGCTCGTCTTTGCCGAACAGGATTTCCTTGACCAGCGAATGGACGCCGTCGGCGGCCACCACGCCGTCCGCCTCCGCCACTTGACCGTTGGCGAAGGTGAGCTTCAGGCTCTTGTCGGCGCGTTGTTCCAGACCGGCGAGCTGGTGGTCCAGGCGAATCGCCTCGGCGGGAACCGCGCTGGCGAGCGCCGCATGCAGGTCGCCGCGGTGACCAAGCAGGTAGGGCGCGCCGTAGCGTTCCTCGGCGGATTTGCCGAAGATCATATCGAAGCGCACCTCGCCGGAATCGTACTCCTTGTTGTTCCACGAGCGGGGATAGAAGGCCTCGGCGCGCAGCACCGGCTCAAGCCCGAACGCTCGCAGCACCTTCATGGCGTTGCAGCCGATCTGGATGCCTGCACCGAGTTGGGTGAAGCGCGGCGCCTGCTCGTAAACCTGGGCGTCGATCCCGGCACGATGCAGTGCCGCCGCCGTCGCCAGTCCTCCGATGCCCGCGCCTATGACCGCGATGGAGAGTTTCCGCATGGCACCGCTTTACCTCCGGTGGCCATTACAGGGGAAGCGGATGGCGTGGGTCATGAAGGGTCGTGCTCCCCTCGGGTGCGGGGTGCGTATGCCCTCGGCGGGCGTTCAGGCCAAGTCCCGTAGCAGTGCCTTGGCCTCGACCAGATCCGGCGCGTCGAAACCCTCGGTGAACCAAGCGTACACCGGGGCGAGGAGGTCGCGGGCTTCCGCGCGCTTCTCCTGCTCGCGCCAGAGCCGGGCTAGGCTGATTGCGGCGCGCATTTCCAAGAGCTTTGCGCTCTGCCGCTCCGCAACGACCAGTGCCTGGCGATAATTTGGCTCCGCCGCGGATCGATCGCCTGCGGCATTCAGCAAATCGCCTCGCAACCGATGCAACTCGGCCCCGGCGAGCCGCTCCTCAGTGGCTTCGATAATTTGCTCGGCCTCAGCGAGGCAATCCCACCCCGCAACCGGCTGCCCGAGCATAGCGTGGGCCTCGGCGAGCCACATCAACACAAGCGGTGCATTTGTAATCGTTCCGGTAGCACGGATCGCCACCAGCCCCTGCACGAGCAGCGCAAGGCCTTCCCGCGCTTGGCCGAGCGCAGTAAGCGAGCGTCCGCGGAATGCTGTTGCCCAACCCAACCACAACGAAAAGCCGTGCTCGGTCGATAGAGCCAGAAGTTCTTCCGCGTGCCCTTGCAGCTTAGGCGAGCAGGTGATCAACTCCGTCCAACTCGCATAAACCAGCACGCCAGCCAATGTAGAGCCGTGCCTGAGCCGGCGGGCCTCGGACAATGCCTCGTTCAGTCGCGACCGTGCCTGATCGATATGCCCCAGGCATGCCAAAGTCACCGCGAGGTTCGAGAGCATCGCGGCATAGGGGTCGGCCGACAGTCCCGCGCCAATGGCGCGATGCGCCGGATCAGAAAGGGCAAAGCAGCGCTCCAAGAGGGTACGGGAGGCGATGAACTCCCCAAGGTAGCAGCGGGTCACCCCGTGCGCACGGCGACCTTGCAACTGCGCTGCAATATCGTTCCGGGCCTCGCCGATTTGTTCGAGCTGTTCGGCAAGCGACAGCGCCCGCTTGTGCTCGGACCGGGCCCAATGGAACACCCATTGGCCAATGGTTAGGGGCACGAGGTACTCGGGTCGATCAATCTGCTCGGCCAGCGCCCGCGCTCGGGCGATACTCTCGCCCACATCGGCCGCCGAATGGCCTTTCGCCCACATCAGTCCCGGTCCGAGCGCGATGAGCAGGTCCAGCTCCTGTTGCCGGCGCCAAGGGCTGTCCGGCAGGCCGGCCAGCACGTCCAACCCCTTCCGCAACTGGGCGATCGCTTCGGTCATCGCCGAGCGTGCGATCGCCTGCTGACCGGCCTTTAGCCGATAGACCACCGCCTTCTCGCCCAGCGCGCCTTCCGCGCAGTGGTGGGCCAACAGTGCAGGTCGGGCCAGCGCGATCTCCGGAAAGTGGTCCTCGAGAGCTGCGACAATGCGGGCGTGCAATTGTTGGCGGCGGCTGCGCAGCAAGGTACTGTATGCCGCATCCTGCACCAGTGCGTGCTTGAAAATGTACGATGATTGCGGCGGCGCGTTGCGTTCAAGCAAGAGGCCGGAGCTCGTGAGCCGCTCGAGCGCCACTCGAAGTTGCTGCTCGGGCAAATCGGCAATGGACGTCAGCAGCTCGTGCCCGAACTCACGGCCGATCACCGAACCCTTTTGCGCGACATCCTTCGCCGCCGCCCCCAACCGATCCAGCCGCGCCAAGAGCGAGGCATGCAGCGTCGCGGGCACCGACAGTACCCAATGCGGAACCGACGACAGCGCTGTGGCGCCTTGCGTGCCGGATTCGAGGATTGTCTTCGTCAGTTCCTCGATGAAGAGCGGCACGCCATCGGTTCGCTCCGCGATCTCTTGCACGATCTCGGTCGGCAGCGCCTTGCTGCCGGCGATGTTTTCCACCATCGCCGCGGTGCCGCGCCGATCGAGGCGGGCAAGCGCCTGCATCGTCACGTGCGGCTGCCCGGTCCATGGTGGCTGGAACTCGGGACGGTAGGTGATCAGCAACAACGCCGGTAGGCGCTCCACCCGTTCAACGATCCGGTCCAGCAGTTCGCGCGAGCTGGGATCAAGCCAATGTACGTCCTCGTAAACAATCAACGCCGGCTGGTGCGCCGCGAGGCCGCTCAACTGCGCGACCAGCGCCGCTAGCGTGTTCTCCTTGCGCTTTTGCGGGCTCATCTCCGCCAGCCTATCCCGCTCGCCGGCCGGGATAGACAGCTGCATTGCGATCAGCGCTACCGCTTCTTCGGTTGCGTTCGATCGTGCCAACAATGCTTCCAACTTGGCCAGTTTTGCCTGCGGGGCGTCGTCACGCTCGAAACCACATGACCGTTCAAGCTGAGCAATCACTGGATGGAAGGCGCTATCCTGCTGATGTGGCGAGCAGAAATAGCGCAGCCGAACGTGCGGCTCGGCCGCGATCCGCTCCGCCAATGCCTCGGCGAGACGAGACTTGCCGACCCCGGGCTCGCCCGAAATCAGCACCACCCGTCCGCGGTCCGCTCTCGCCTGCTCCCAGCGGCGGAGCAGCTGATCCAGCTCTTGCTCACGGCCAACCAGCGGCGTAGCGCCCGAGCGTAGCGCCTCGAAACGGCCGAGCGCGCGATTTTCGGCGAGTACGCGCCAGGCGCGCTGCGGCTCGGCAAAGCCCTTTAGCGATTGCGCCCCGAGGTCGCTCAGCTCGAACACCCCGCCGATCTGGCCTCGCGTGCTCTCAGCAATGACGATAGCGTTCGGCTCGGCCAGCGCTTGCAGGCGAGCGGCGAGATTGGGCGTTTCGCCGACGATCGCCTGTTCTTGCGCCGAGCCAGCACCGATCAGGTCGCCGACGACCACCAAGCCGGTGGCGATGCCGATGCGTACCCGCAGTCGTTCCAGCGTGCGCAGCTCCCCGACGCCTTCGGCCAAAGCGAGCCCAGCGCGCACGGCCTGCTGGGCGTCGTCCTCGTGCGCCTGCGGATAACCGAAATAGGCGAGTACGCCATCACCCATGTACTTGGCGACGAAGCCCCCGGCGCGGGTAATCAGCTCCGCGCAGCAACGATGATAGGCGCCGATCATCCTGCGCAGATCCTCGGGATCGAACCGGACCGACATTGCTGTTGAGCCGACCAGATCGCAGAACATGATAGTGACCTGCCGACGTTCGGCTTCCGGCTCGGTCCTGGGCTCGACGCCCGAGATTGCATATGGTGCCGCAGCGGGCGCCGGTCGCAGCGCGGCAATCGCCTGCAACAGCCGCTTGCGATGGCCGAGCGAAGCAACCCCGAGTTCCTTCAGGTCATCAGCACTCAATGTCGGCAGAAGGTCGGCGTCGATGTCATTCAGCCGGAAGGCTGTCGCGTACTGCTCGAGGCCAAGAGTCCGCAGCCATTCCGCGGCATCCACTGTCACCTCGCGGCTCCGTGACGGCATCACACTGGACCCAGGCTCCGCAGCGTGTCCAGTATGCCTGGAGCGCACGACGCCCGGGCGGGCGTCCAGTCCCGCGCCTGCGGGGGTTAGCAGTTACATCTAGGCGAGGCCGAGCTTCGGCCGTACCCACTCGGCCAGCTTGCGAATGGCTTCGTCCGCTTCCGGCGCATGTCCCGCGGAAAATTGGAAGACGTGCTGCATCCCCGGGAACACCTCGAGCCTGACATCGACGCCGGCCTTCCTGGCGCGCTCGGCGAGCCGACGGCCGTCGTCGAGCAGCGCCTCGTCGCCACCCGCCTGGATGTAGACCGGCGGTAAGCCTCTTAGGTCCGCGTAAAGCGGGTTCGCCAATGGATCCTTGCGATCGCCGCCTTCACCCAGAAAGGTGGTCGCCATCACCTCGAGGATCTCCTGCCGTGCCAAGGCATCCTTCTCGCGATTCGAAACCAATGTCTCGCCAGTGATTTCTATATCGACCCAAGGCGAGAGCGATATGGTTGCCGCTGGTATCGGCAGGTTGCGCTCGCGTGCGCGGAGCAGCATGGTGATGGCGAGCGCGCCTCCTGCCGAGTCACCCGCCAAGGCGATGCGGCCGGGCTTGATGCCCTGGTCGAGCAGCCACTGATAGGCGGTGACGGCATCATCGACGGGCGCCGGATGCACATTTTCCGGGGCTCGTCGGTAGTGCAGAATCAAGGCACGACAGCCAATCGCCTTCGCCAGGTGGCTGTAGACCTTCCGATGCGTGTACATCGACCCGGTGACGTAACCGCCGCCATGCAGGCACAGAACGACCCGATCCTCGGCGCACATCTTCGGAATCGCCCACAACGCCGGCACGCCGCCCGCATTCGTTTCGATGTAATCGCCGCCGGGCTCCGCCGTCACATCGCCCCAGTGCTCGAACATGAGTTGGAGCTCGTCCAGCGACATTTCCGGATTGGCGGCCAGGGCCGCCGCCCAGTTGCTGTAGAGAGTTTTCAGCTCCTCCGATTGCTTGCTCGGCACTGTTTCCTCCTTTATCGATCGTGTGCGCCCGGAGCCGGCACCGTTGCCTACCGCAGGCATTGTCACCCTTGATGAAGGCTCATCAGCGCCGGACCCGCGGCTCCTGTTATCGCGGCTTGCGGTTGCGATCCCGGTCGCGCAGCACGTTGCGGCGGATCTTGCCGGTGGCCGTCAGCGGCAGCTCGTTCACGAATTCGATCTCGCGCGGGTACTGATAGGCGGCGAGGCGATCGCGGACGAGGGCCTGGATCTCCCGCGTCAGCGCCTCGCCCGGCTCGGTCTCGGGGCGGGGCAGGACGAAGGCTTTCACGACCTCGCCGCGTACCGGGTCGGGGCTGCCGACCACCGCGACCATTAGGACGGCGGGATGACGGATGATGCAGTCCTCGATGTCGGTCGGGCCGATCCGGTAGGCGCCGCTGGAGATCAGGTCGTCGTCGCGGCCGTGGTAACGGAAATAGCCGTCCTCGTCCTCGACCCCGCTATCGCCGGTCAGCAGCCAGTCGCCTACGTGTTTCGCCGCGGTGGCGCCGGGGTCGCGCCAATAGCCGAGCATGAGCACGGGATCGGGCCGGCGCACGGCAATGATGCCCGCCTGGCCGTGCGGCAGTTCGGCGCCGTCCGGCCTGACCACCGCGACAACATGACCGGGAATCGCTCGGCCCATCGAGCGCGGCCGACTCGGGAACACGGCATTGCAGTTGCCGACGATGAGGTTCGCCTCGGTTTGGCCGTAGAACTCGTTGACCGCGAGGCCGAAGGTGGCGCGGCACCAGTCGATGATGTCCTCGCCGAGCGCCTCGCCGCCGCTGCCGATCGAGCGCATCGCGAAGCCATGGCGTTCGCGCGGGCGCGTCACTTGGCGCATCAGCTTGAGCGCGGTCGGTGGCAGGAAGGCGTTGCGGACATGGTGGCGCGCGAGCAGCGCGAAGGCGTACTCGGGGTCGAACTTGCGGGCGCGGTGCGCCAGCACCGGAACCCCGAAATAGAGGCTCGGCAGCAGCACATCGAGCAGTCCGCCAGCCCAGGCCCAATCCGCCGGGGTCCAGAACAGGTCGCCGGGTCGTGGGAACAGGTCCTGCGGGAACTGCACCCCGGGGATGTGGCCGAGCAGCACGCGATGGCCGTGCAGCGTGCCCTTCGGCTTGCCGGTGGTGCCCGACGTGTAGATGATGAGCGCCGGCTCGTCGCTGCCGGTATCAGCCGCCGCGAAGCGATCCGACGCCCGCTCCAGCTCCGCCCAGAAATCGAGATGCGGACCCGCCGCATCGACCAGAAAGATGCGCGCCAGATCGGGCAGGGCGTCGCGCAGCTTGACGATTTTCTCGACATTCTCGGCATCGGTGACGAGCGCCCGCGCGCCGCTGTGTCCGAGCCGATGTTCCAGCGCATCGGGGCCGAATTGCGTGAACAGCGGCAGCGCCACGGCGCCGAGCTTGTAAATCGCGATATGCGCGATCGCCGTCTCCGGGCGTTGCGGCAGCAGGATGCCGACCCGGTCGCCACGTGCGATGCCGTGCGCGGCCAGGGCGTTCGCGAAGCGATTGGTCAACGCCTGCAACTGGTCGAACGAGAAGTTGCGGCAGGTGCCGTCTGGCTCCTCGTGGATCAGCGCGAGACGGCCGCTGCCGTCGGCATGACGGTCGCAGACCTCCACGCCGATGTTGAAGCGGTCCGGGATCGCCCAGGCGAAACGAGCGCGGATCTCGTCGTAGGATTTGCCGGCCGGGACTGAGAAGCGAGGGATGGACATGACTTCAATGGTCCCCGATGAACCCGCGCCCGGGATCAGAACCGGACCTCGAGGCCGAGTTCCCGCGCGATCAGGAGCTTTTGGATCTGGCTCGACCCGTCGCCGATCGTGCAAACGCGGTTGTCGCGGTAGTAACGCGACACCGAGCAATCATCCATGAAGCCCCAGCCGCCATGCACCTGGACCGCGAGGTCGGCGCACTCGGTGCCGATCTCGCAGGCGTAGAACTTCGCGGTCGCCAGTTCCTTCAACGTCGCCGTCCCGGCATCCATCGCCCAGGCCGCCTTGTAGGTCAGCAGCCGCGCCGCATCGACGCGCACCGACATGCGCGCGATCATGTCCTGCACCATTTGCAGCCGCCCGAGCGGCCCGCCGAACGCTTGCCGTTCCTTGGCGTGGGCGACCGAGTGGTCGAGGCAGGCCTGCGCCAGCCCGAGCGAACAAGCGGCGAGGAACAGGCGCGCCTGCTGGTAGCCCTTGTGCAAGATGATCCGACCGTGATTCATATCCCCAACGATCATCTCGTCGCTCAGACGGCAATCCTCGAAGAACAGCGGGCGCGTGTCTGAGGAATGCCAGCCCATCTTGCGATACAGCGGGCCGGGCGTGAATCCGGGCGTGCCGGAGGGCACCAGGAACAACGTGAAGGACTTCGTCTCCGCCTCCGGCACGCTGCTGACCACGAGCACCAGCGCGAATGACGTGATCTCGGTGCCAGCGTTGGTGATGTATGCCTTCTGCCCATTCAGCGCCAAGCCTTCGTTGGTGCGCGTCGCACGCGTCTTGAAGCCGGCCGTGTCCGAGCCGGCGTCCGGCTCCGTGCCGGCGATGGCGCAGACGCGCCGGCCGGCTACGATGTCGGGAAGGAATCGTTGCTTCTGCTCCAGCGTGCCGAAGCGCTCCAGCGTGAGCCCGGTGGCGATGCTCACCATCACGCTGACTGCCAACGACTGGTCAGCTCGTGCGATCTCCTCGATCGCGATGGTCGTGTCCAGCACGCCGAGGCCGAGGCCACCCCATTCCTCCGCGAACGGCAGCGCCATCACGCCAAGTTCGCCGACCCGCTGGTACAACTTCGTTGGGAACTTGCCCTCGCGGTCGAGGGTCTCGGCGACAGGTGCGATCTCGCGCAGCGCGAAGTCCGCGATGGTCGCCTGGAATGTCCGCTGCTGTTCGTTGAGCAGGAAATCCACTGCTTCCCCTCCTATCTTCCATGCTACCCTATTCCAGCCTGTTCGACTGGCAAGGCGGCTTGTTCGGACGAAATGACCACCAGCACGGCGCCGCCGCTCACCGTCTGCCCGACCCGGCAATGCACCGCCTGTACCGTTCCGTCCGCCGGGGCGGCAAGGCGCGTGACCAGCTTCATGGCCTCATGCACCACCAGCACTTCGCCCTTTCGGACCGCCTGCCCAGGCACGGCATGCACCTCTGTGATCAAACCGGGCATGGGCGCGACGATGCCCGATCCGGCTGCGGGATCCGGCGCTTCGCCAGCGGCCAGCGTCTCCAGCAAGGTCCGCACATCGAAGCGGTGGACGATGCCCGACGTGAAAAGACTGACCGTGCCCGCCGCGACATGGCAGGGCATGATCGACACGGCATTCCCCTCGGTCACGCGCAAGCGTTCGGGTTCCGCCACGACGGTCAGAGCAAGGCGCCGTCCCTCGCTCTCGGCTGCGTAACCGTCTCCCTCGGCGAGCACGTCCACGGTCGCGGTCGTGCCGTGCGCGTCTCGCACCGTCATGCGGCAACGCCCGGGCAGGCCGGCACGCGCCAGGGCGCGGAAGCCAGCGAGCCGCGCCCATGGCCCCGCCTCGGCCGCCGCACCCCTCCGGGCGGCGACCGTGGCGATCGCCGCGACTGCTTGCGCCATCGCACCGGCGGCCGGCGCGCGCCATCCACCGGGGAATGTCTCGTCAAGGAAGGCGGTGGTCAACGTCGCGGCTTGGAAAGCGGGGCTGCGCAGGACGTCGCGCAGGAATGCCTGATTTGTCCCGACCCCCAGCACGACCAGCCGATCGAGGGCCGCGATCAGCGTGCGCAGCGCGCCGGCGCGGTCGGGGCCGTTGCCGATCAGTTTCAGCAACAACGAGTCGTAATGCGGCGTCACCTCGCTGCCGGCCGCGATGCCGCTGTCCACTCGGATACCCGGCCCTGAGGGCTCGCGATAGAGACCGACCCGGCCAAGCTGCGGGCGGTGGCCGAGGGCGGGATCTTCGGCATTGATGCGAACCTCGACGGCCGCGCCGCGAACGGTCACCTCCTCCTGCGCCAGCGGTAGCTCCTCGCCGGCAGCGATGCGGAGCTGCCATTCCACGAGGTCGAGGCCCGTGATCGCCTCGGTTACCGTGTGCTCCACCTGCAGGCGCGTGTTCATCTCCAGAAAATACGGCTCGCTGCCGCCGGCCTCCAGGAGGAACTCAACCGTGCCGAGTGAATCGTACCCCACGGCGCGCGCGAGCCGCACCGCGCGCGTGCGCAGTTGATCGCGCACCGCCGAGTCCAAATGCGGCGCGGGCGCTTCCTCGACCAGCTTCTGATAGTTGCGCTGGATCGAACAGTCACGCTCGAGCAGATGGACGACGTTGCCGTGCCTGTCGCCCGCCACCTGCACTTCCAGGTGCCGAGGGCGGAGCAGCAGGCGTTCCAGCAGCACGCGGTCGTCGCCAAATGCGGCTTTCGCTTCCTGCCGGGCGGCATCGAGAGCCGCGGCGAGGTCATCCGGTGCATCGACCCGCCGCATCCCCTTGCCGCCCCCTCCGGCGCTTGCCTTGATGAGCAGCGGGTAGCCGATCTCCGCTGCCGCGCGCCGCAGCCGCGTGTTCGACTGGTCATCGGCGTGATAGCCGGGCACGCTCGGCACGCCGGCCTCGGCGGCGATTCGCACTGCCGCGATCTTCGACCCCATGACCGCGATGCAGCGCGGCGATGGACCGACCCAGACCATGTCCTCCGACGCGCACAGCGCCGCCAGCTCGACCCGCTCCGATAGGAAGCCGTAACCGGGATGGATAGCCTCGACCGCGTGCGCCCGCGCGGCCGCCATGATTGCCTCGGCCCGCAGATAGCTTCCGGCGGCGCCAGCCGGCCCGATGTGGTGGCGCTCATCGGCAAGTCGGACATGCAGCGCATCCGCATCCGCATCCGAGAACACCGCAACCGTCCGGCTGCCCAGGCGGCGGCAGGTGCGGATGATGCGGCAGGCGATTTCGCCGCGGTTGGCGATCAGCAGCGAGTTCGAACATCGGCCGCCTCACATCCTGAATACGGGAGACGGTTCACTTCGTGGCGGCGTGCGTGCATCAAGCGCGAGGCAGAGACCGATCACGTCGCGGGTGTCCCGCGGCTCGATGATGCCGTCGTCCCATAGCCGTGCGGTCGCGTAATAGGGGTCGCTCTGCTCGGTAAACTGCCGCCGCGTCTCCGCGACGAGTGCCGCCATTTCGTCCTCGGACGCGGCACCGCGCTGCACGCTGCGCGCGCGCAATCCGGTGAGCACGGTGGTCGCCACGTCCGGGCTCATGGTCGCGATGCGGGCGTTCGGCCAGGCGAACAGGAAGCGCGGACGGAAGCCGCGCCCGCACATGCCGTAGTTGCCGGCACCATACGAGCCGCCGATGATGACGGTCAGGCGCGGGACCCGCGCGGTCGAGACCGCATAGACCAGCTTCGCGCTGTGCTTGGCGATGCCGCCGCGCTCGGCCTCGGTGCCGACCATGAAGCCAGTGATGTTTTGCAGGAACAGCAGCGGCACCAGGCGCTGGTTGCACAGCTCGATGAAATGCGCGCCTTTGAGCGCCGACTCCGAGAACAGCACGCCGTTGTTGGCGAGAATGCCGACCAGGTGCCCATGGATGCGGGCCGTGCCACACACCAGGGTTTCGCCCCATGTCGGCTTGAACTCCTGCAGATCGCTGTCGTCCACCACGCGCGCGATCACGTCGCGGACGTCGTAAGTCATGCGTGGATCGGCCGGGATAATGCCGTCGATCTCCGCCGGGTCGAAGCGCGGCGGTTGCGCGGCAGGGAGGTCCGCCGGCATGGCGGACGGCCAGTTCAGCTTGGCGACGATGTCGCGCAGCTTCAGCAACGCCGCGGCTTCGGTCTCCGCCAGGTAGTCCGATACACCGGAAACGCGCGTGTGCATCTCTGCACCGCCCAGCGTCTCGCCATCGACGATCTCGTTTATGGCCGCCTGCACGATCTCCGGCCCGCCGAGATGGATCCGGGCGGCGCCCCGCACCATCACCACTTCGTCGGACAAGGCCGGAATATAGGCGCCACCGGCGGTGCAGCCGCCGAACACGGCGGAGATCTGCGGCACGCCGGCAGCGGACATGCGGCACTGGTTGTAAAAGGTATTGCCGAAATGGTCCTTGTCGGGGAACACGCGATCCTGCTCGGGCAGATAGGCGCCCCCGCAATCCACGAGATAGAGACAGGGCAACCGGTACTGCCAGGCGATTTCCTGCGCGCGGATGTGCTTCTTAACGGTCTCATGGAAGAAGCTGCCGCCCTTCACCGTCGCATCGTTGGCAATGATCATGCACGCCGTGCCGTGCACGACGCCGATTCCGGCGACCAGTCCGGCGGCCGGCACATCGTTGCCGTACAAACCCCAGGCGGCGAGCGGCGCGATCTCCAGGAACGGGCTCAGCGGATCGACCAGCAGGTCGATGCGGTCACGGACAAAAACCTTCCGCCGCTCATGGTGACGCCGCCGCAGGGCCTCGCCACCGCCGCTACCGACCTGGCCGAGCCGCTCGCGCAGCGTCCGCAAGAGCGGCGCGTACGCCGCGCGATTGGCCGCGAACTCGGCGGAGCCGGGATCGATGCGGCTGTCGAGCGGAGGCATCTCTCACGCGTCCTGCACCGACGCCAGCACCGCCTCCACCGCGGCCGGGTCTTCCAGGCCGGTCAGGTCGCCCCGCACGCTGCCAGTCTCGGCCGCCTCGCGCAGCAACCGCCGCATGATCTTGCCGGCGCGCGTCTTAGGCAGCGACCCGGAGACATAGACCCGAGACAGCCGAGCGATGCCGCCGATCCCGCGCTCCACCGCGCCCGCGACACCCGCGCTGACCGAGGCCGGGTCCGCTCCGGGCCGCAGCGTCACGAAGGCCACCGGCACCGTGCCGCGTACCGCGTCGGGCACCCCCACGACCGCGACCTCCGCGACGCCCGGCTCGCCGGCGGCGGCGCTCTCGATCTCCATCGTGCTGATGCGGTGGGCGGCGACATTGATCACGTCGTCGGTCCGGCCCAGCACCCAGATCTGCCCGTCCGTGTCCACCACCGCCTCGTCGGAGGTCGCATAGCGTCCGGGGAAGCGGGTGAAATAGGCGGTGCGGTAGCGAGCCGGGTCGTCCCAGATCGTGCGCGCCAGCGTCGGGAACGGCGCGGTGAGCACCAGATTGCCGCGCATCCCGGCCAGGACCGGCGCGCCCGCGTCGTCCACAACGGCGCAGGCATGGCCCGGCACCGGCGTGCCACAGCTTCCGGGCTTCAGGGCGTCCACGCCGTAGACGGGATAGGTCCAGGTGGAGCCTGTCTCCGTCTGGCCATAGGCGTTGACCACCGGCACGCCGAGTACGCGCTGCGTCCATTCCGCCGTGTCGGGGTCCAGCGGCTCGCCCTGGGTCGTGATCAGGCGCAGGCGCGGCGGCAGGCGAGCGGTCACGGCGGCATCACCCGTGGCGCGCAACATGCGCAGGCCGGTCGGAGCGACCAGGATCTTGGTCACGTTGTGTCGTTGCGCGCTGTCCAGCATCCGCGTGCGCTCGGGAAAGTCGAGCGCGCCCTCGTAGCACAGCAAGGTGATGCCATGCGCCAGCCCGCCGATGACGGCCTGGATCGGAAATGTCAGCCAGCCCACGTCGGCGGCGCACCAATAGACGTCGTCCGGCTCCGGGCCGACCTGCCATTGCACATTGGCCCAGGTGCCGACGAGGAAACCGGCCGTGCTGTGCACCACGCCCTTCGGCTTGCTCTCGGTTCCGGAGGTGAAGATCAGGAACGCGGACTCGTTCGCTTCCATCGGCTCGCACGGACAATCGGCGGACTGCGCCCGCAGCAGCGTCTCCCACCCGCTCTCTTCCGGCAGCAGCCTCAGGGGAGCGCCCGTACGGTTCACGACCACCGTGTGGCGCAGTACCGGCGCACCCCCGCGCGCCGCGCGCAAATTGGCGAGCAGCGGCACGCCGCGGCCGCGGCGATAGGTGGCATCCGCGGTGATGACCAGGACGGCGCGCGAGGCTTGCAACCGAAGCTGAATGGCATCCGGGGCGAAACCGCTGAACAGCACGGTGTAGATCGCACCGATACGGTTGCAGGCATGAATGGCGATGAACGCTTCCGGCAGATTGGGCAGGTGGATCGCGACCACGTCGCTGCGGCGCACGCCAAGCGAGCGCAGGGCATTGGCACACCGGGCGACCTGCTCGCGCAGCTCGCGATAGGTCAGGTGGCGCGCGTCGCCGGGCTCGCCTTCCCAGATCACCGCAGGTCGGTCGGCGCGGGCCGGATCCTCCGCGTGGCGATCAACGCAATTGTCGGCGACATTGAGTTCACCCCCGGCGTAGTAGCGGAAGGCGCCGAACCCACCTTCGCGCAGTGCGTCCCACGGGCGCTGCCAGCGCATGTGCCGGGCCGCCCACTCCCAGTACGCATCCGGTCCGCCGGCGCGATCGGCGGCCCGGGCCTGTTCCAGAAGGGCGGCCTGCCGCGCATCGCGCCATCGATCGGGCAAGGGACGCAGCGGCATGTCGGTCAGCGCTTCGATCGTGTCCATGACCTCTCCTCCGGGTCTGCCCACTCTTGCGCGGGTAGAACGGCCGTGGCAACAAGCCCAGATTGGCCATGTTTTCCAGGCGGGCCAAAATCGCGCCTTCAGGGTTCTGGCGAGGCCACACACGATGAGCCAACTCGGGCGCGCCGTGCTGGTGTGGGACGCACCAACCCGGCTGTTCCACTGGCTGACGGCAACGCTGTTGGCGGCAGCCTACGTGACCGCGCAACGCGACGCGTTGTATCGCTGGCACCTCTGGTGCGGTGAAACGCTGCTTGCGCTGCTTCTGTTCCGCCTGTTCTGGGGTTTTGCGGGCAGCGAGACCGCTCGGTTCGCGAGCTTGATCGCAACGCCAGATAAGGCAGTGCGCCATCTCCAACGCCTTTGGCGGCGTGAACCCGACACTCAGGTCGGCCACAACCCGGCCGGTGGCTGGATGGTGCTGGTGATGCTGGCATTGCTGCTCGGCGAGACGCTGAGCGGGGTGTTCGTCAACAACGATGTGGCGAACGAGGGCCCGCTGACCGAGCGCCTTCCCGCATGGTTCGAAAATTTGGTCACAGACCTGCACACGACCCTATCGAATGCGTTGCTCGCGGCGATCGCGCTCCATCTGCTGGCAATCGGCATCTATGGGGCGGTGAAGCATCAAAACCTGCTGCGCCCGATGTTCACTGGTCGCAAGCGGCTGCCTGATGCCGTACCGGCCCCGCGCACGGCCAGCGTGGGGCTTGCATTGCTGCTACTCGGCTGTGCCGTAGCCGCTGCGGCGCTAATCGCCGATAATCTCTAATCATCGCGATCCATTGGATCAGCAAGCGCCAGTCCAGCTAATCCGTTCCGAGCGGGCATTCCGATCTGTTTCAAGCTTTTTATGCAGGCGCGGCCTAGCATCGCTGGCTATACGGCGCATATGCTGCCTCAGTCGCGCGCGTCCGAGCGGCAAGTCGAGCGGGATCGCTGCTCGTGCAGGCCATCCGGCTGCAAGCGAACATGCCGGCTTACATCAGCGGTTTTCCGTTAGTGGCGGTCGCGACGGCGCTCATGCTGGTCTTGATTGCTCTATTGCGCCGCCCGCCCGTCGTTGCGGTCATCGCGTTGCAACCTACCTGGATGTTCGCGCGGTGACCTTGGCGCTGGCCCGTCTGGCCCTGACCCTCGCTACCGTGGTGATCGCCGGCGGAGCCGCTCTCGCCGCAGCGCCCGAACCGCCCCTCTCCCTCGAAGCCACCATCCCCCTCCCCGATGTCGCCGGCCGCATTGATCACATGGCGCTCGACCTCGGGCGCAAACGGTTGATCGTCGCCGAACTCGGCAACAACACCGCCGACATCATCGACCTCTCCACCCGCAAGCTCCTGCACCGCATCCGCAACCTGCGCGAACCCCAGGGCGTCGCCTACTCACCCAACGCCGATCTAATCATCATCACCAACGCCACCGACGGCTCCGTGCGCTTCTTCCGCGCCGACGACTTCACCCCTGCCGGCACGATCGCGCTCGGCGACGATGCCGACAACGTCCGGATCGACCCGCGTGACGGGTCGGTCCTGGTCGGATACGGCAACGGCGGGCTCGCCATTATCGACCCGATGCGCCGGGCGAAGATCGCCAACATCAAACTCCCCGCCCACCCTGAGGAGCTTCCAGATCGACCCGACCACCAGTCGGGCATTCGTCAACATCCCCGATGCCGGTCAGATCGCCGTCGCCGATCTTGGCTCGCGCGCGCAAACAGACACCTGGAAAACCCCCGGCGAGGCAGCGAACTTCCCGATGGCGCTTGACCTTCAAGCCAAGCTCCTGGCGACGGTGTTCCGGGAGACCACCCAGATTGCTGCTCCTGAACACGAAATATCGGCACCGTCTCAGCCAGCCTCCCGGTCTGCGGCGACGCCGACGACGTGTTCTTCGACCCCGCGCGAGCGCGCATCTACGTCAGTTGCGGCAGCGGTCAGGTCGCGATCTTCGCCCGCGTCGCCGACCGCTACTGACCAATCGCAACGGTCACCACGGCCCTAGCACGCGCGCACATCCCTCTTCGCCCCGGACCTCGACCGGCTGTTCGTCGCGAAACCAGCCCGTTCCGGCGCAGCGCCGCAATCCTGGTCTATCGCCCGGGTCCGTGAAGCCGGCTACTTTTCGGCCGCCCACCTGCCCCGCCTGAGCGAACGAGCCGATCGCCCTCGCGAAGTTCCGCCCGCTCGAACCACGCGCGGTCAAGGTGCGGCGCGTCGTCAGGGTCAGGTTCGCTCAACGCGGAATAATCCCCGGAATCAGATACTGGTAGATCAGCACCATCACGCCCAGCAGCACGGTCAGGAAGATGCTGTGCCGGAAGGTCCGCGCGAACACCACCCCTTCCCGGCCCTTCAGGTCGGTCACCGACACCCCGGTGGCGATGTTCTGTGGCGAGATCATCTTGCCCATCACGCCGCCGGAGGAGTTCGAAGCCGCGATCAGCACCGGATTAAGATTGAGCTGCCGCGCCGCTACCACCTGAAGGTTGCCGAACAGCGCATTGCCCGACGTGTCGCTGCCCGACAGGAACACCGCGACCCAACCGAGGAATGGCGCCAAGAACGCGAAGAACCTGCCCACCGAAGACACACCCAGCCCCAGCGTATAGGTCAGGCCGGAATAGTTCATCAGATACGCCAGACCGATGATCAGCATCACGGTCACGATGGCGATCCAGATCTGTTGCCAGGTCTCGACCACGCAGGCCAGGAACCGGCCGACCGGCAGCCGCACCGCGATCGCGGTGATGATGGCGGCCACGAGGATCGCGGTTCCGGTACCGAGCGGCTGGAAGTCCCATACCGCCGCATAGGGCGTGTTGTTGTACAGCGTGATGGAGACCGCCTTGTTCAGACCCGGCCAGGGAATCTTTTGGTCCGCGATCAGGAAGACCTTGAGGCTCGTCCAAATAATCACCACGATCGAGACGATCACCCATGGCAGCCAGCCCTCCCATGTCGCCGCGCGCGCGGGATGGTGCTCCAGCGCGCCGGGGTTGCGGATGGCGAATTCCGGATCGTGCGACGGCCGCCAGGCTTGCAGGAACAGCAGCGTGACGATCAGCGAGCCCATCGAGGCGAGCACATCGGTCAGGTTATAACTGATGTAGTTGGAACACACGAATTGAGTGGCGCCGAAACTGCCGCCCGCCACCAGCAGCGCCGGCCACAGCGCCCGGACCGAGCGCATACCGCCATAGATGCCGATGACGTAGAAGGGCAGGAACAGCGCGAAAATCGGAAGCTGGCGCCCGACCATCGCGCCGAGCGACGTGTCCGGCAGATGCGTCACCACGCCCAGCACCGTGATCGGCACGCCGAGCGCCCCGAACGCAACCGGGGCGGTGTTGAAGATCAGGGTGAAAACCAGCGCTTCCAGCGGCGGATAGCCGACCATGATCAGCAGCGAACTGGTGATCGCGACCGGCGTGCCGAAGCCCGCGATGCCCTCCAGCAGCGCCCCGAAGCAGAAGCCGATCACCACCAGCACCACGCGCCGGTCGTTGGGCAAGTGGTTCAGCACCCAGTCGCGGAACGCATCGAACCGGCCCGAGCGCACCGCCACGTTGTAGAGCAGCAACGCGTTGAACACGATCCACATCACCGGCCATACCGCGAACGCGGCCCCCGCCGCGACCGTGTCGAACGCGAGCCGGACCGGGTACCGCCAGACCACGATCGCGACGATCAGGCCGACGATCAGCCCGGCCAACGAGGCTTGCCAGGCCGGGCGCCGGAACCAGCCCAGCAGCACCAGCACCGCGACAATCGGCAGCACCGCGACGAAGAACGAGGGCAGTAGGGAGCCCGCGACCGGCGTTAGCAACTGCTTGAACATCATTTCCCTCGCCCGTTCCCGCTTTGCCCGCCCGGGCCCCCGCGGACGATTCGCGTTTCGCGTCCCCGATACTACTTCCGCTGCGGAACATAAAGATCGGTAATGGTTCCCTCGTACATCTCGGCGGCGAAGCCGAACGTCTCCGACAGCGTCGGATGCGGATGGATGGTCAGCCCGATATCCTCAGCGTCCGCCCCCATCTCGATCGCGAGCCCCGCTTCGGCGATCAGGTCGCCGGCATTCGGCCCCACGATGCCGCAGCCGATGATCCGCCGCGTGGCGTCGTCAAACAGCACCTTGGTAATCCCCTCGTCGCGCCCGAGCGACAGCGACCGCCCGCTCGCCGCCCACGGGAACACGCCCTTGCCGTAACGCACCCCCTTCGCCTTGGCCTCGTTCTCGGTGAGCCCCACCCAGGCGATTTCGGGATCGGTGTAGGCGACCGACGGGATCACCTTGGCATCGAAGAAGCTGTTGCGCCCAGCCGCCGTCTCCGCCGCCACCTTGCCCTCATGCGTCGCCTTGTGCGCCAGCATGGGCTGGCCGACGATGTCGCCGATGGCGAAGATGTGCGGTACATTGGTGCGCATCTGCCGGTCCACCGGAATGAACCCGCGCTCGTCCACGGTGATGCCGGCGTTCTCGGCGCCGATCACCCGGCCATTCGGGCGCCGCCCGACAGCGGCTAGCAGGCGGTCGAAGCGGTCGGTCTTCGGCGCCTTCGCACCCTCGAAATGCGCCACCAACCCGTCGGTGCCAGCCTCCACCTTCGTCACCTTGGTCTTCAGGTGGATCGCCTCGTATTGCTTGCCGATCCGCTTCATCAGCGGGGCTACGATATCGCGGTCGGCGCCGGGGATGATCTGGTCCATCAGCTCCACGATCGTCACCTTGGCGCCCAGCGCGTGATAGACAGTCGCCATCTCCAGCCCGATGATGCCGCCGCCCAGCACCAGCAGCCGCTCCGGGATGCCGCCCAGCGCCAAGGCTCCGGTGGAATCGATCACCCGCGGGTCTTGGTGCGGAACGAACGGCAAAGTGATCGGCTCGGAGCCCGCCGCGATCACCGCCTGCTCGAAGCTGATGGTCTTGGTCGTCCCGTCCCGGCCCTCGACCTCAACTTGATTGAGCGAGACGAATTTTCCGACCCCCTCCACCACCGTCACCTTGCGTTGCCGCGCCAGTCCCGCGAGCCCGCCCGTCAGGCGCTTGACCACGCCATCCTTCCAGCCGCGCAGCTTGTCGAGATCGGTGACTGGTGGCGAAAAGCCGAGCCCGTGGGCGGACATCTCCTGGGTTTCGGCGATCACCCTGGCCGCGTGTAGCAGCGCCTTTGACGGGATGCAGCCGACATTGAGGCAAACCCCGCCCAGCGTGTCCCAACGCTCGATCAGCACCACCTGCTTGCCGAGATCGGCGGCGCGGAACGCCGCGGTGTAGCCGCCCGGCCCGGCGCCCAGCACCAGCAGTTCCGCATGCATGTCTCCGCGCGCCGCGCTCGGCGGACGCGCGGTCGGGGCGGGCGGCGGCATCGCCACGGTCGCCTTGCCGGCGGGCGCGCCCTGGCCCGTGCGCAACCGCAGGATCGCGCGCCCCTCGGAGACCCGGTCGCCGACCTTGACCAGCAGCTCCGTCACGGTCCCAGCGGCGGGCGCCGGCACGTCCATGCTCGCCTTGTCAGATTCCAGTGTAACCAGCGGCGCCTCGGCCTCGATCACCTCGCCTGGGGTGACATGAACCTCGATCACCGGCACGTCCTTGAAGTCGCCGATGTCGGGGACCGCCACGTCGATCGTGTCATAGACCCCGGCCGGCGAGCCGTAGCTCGCGGGCGGCCCTTCGGGTTGCGGCTCGGCATCCTGAGTGATCGTCTGCTTGGGCGGGGTCGCGGCGGCGCCAGCGGCTTCCAGCAACAGGATCAGGTCGCCCTCCGAGACCCGGTCGCCCTCCTTCACCCGCAGATCCGCCACCGTGCCCGCCTGCGGGGCCGGCACGTCCATCGTGGCCTTGTCGGATTCGAGCGTGATCAGCGGGTCTTCCGGGCTGACCTGATCGCCCGGATGCACATGCAGCTCGATGATCGGCACGCCCTTGAAGTCGCCGATGTCGGGGACGCGGATTTCGACCGTGGCCATCGCTTGTTGCTTTCCGCTTCGCTTCGTTCAGAGAACCAGCCGGCGCACGTCCTCGAGAACGTGGCAGAGGTGCCGTGCGAACCGGGCGGCCAGCGCGCCGTCGATCACGCGGTGATCGTAGGAGAGCGAGACCGGCAGCATCAGCCGTGGCTGGAACGCGCTGCCGTCCCACACCGGCGTCATCCGCGCGCGCACCACGCCCAGGATCGCCACCTCCGGCGCGTTCACGATCGGGGTGAAGGCGGTGCCGCCGATGCCGCCCAGGCTGGAAATCGTGAAACTCGCGCCTTGCATGTCGGCGGCGGCGAGCTTGCCGTCGCGCGCGCGCTTCGACACGGCGCCCATCTCCTGGCTCAGCTTGTCGATGCCCTTGCGGTCTACATCGCGGAGCACCGGCACCACCAGCCCGTCCGGCGTATCGACCGCGATGCCGATATGGTAGTATCGCTTGAGAATAAGCGCGTCCTTCTCCGGGCTCAGCGAGCTGTTGAACTCCGGATACCGCTTCAACGCCGAGACGCTGGCTTTTAGCAGGAACGCCAGCATCGTCACCCGATAGCCCTTGTCTTTCGCCGCCGCGTCCAACTCCTTGCGGTATGCCTCCAGCTCCGTGACATCCGCCTCGTCGTTATGGGTGACGTGGGGCACATTGAGCCAGGCGCGGAGCAGATGCGGCCCGGAGATGCGCTTGATGCGCGACAGTGGCCGGGTCTCGATCGGGCCGAAGCGGGAAAAATCCTGCGCCGGGATTTCGGGAATGCCGCCCCCCGAAGGCGCCGCGCCCGGAGCGGCGGCCGGGGCCGGGCCGCGCAGGAAGTTGCGCACGTCATCGACGGTGATGCGGCCCTTCTCACCCGTTCCCTTGAGTTTGGTCAGGTCCACCCCAAGCTCGCGCGCCACCCGGCGCACGCTGGGGCTCGCATGGATCTGCGAGAGATCGGCGACCGCGCCGGTCGCCCCAGTCGTACCGGTCGCACCTACCGCTGCGCCGAGCCGCGCCGGCGCGCCGGGAGGCGCGGCTGGCGGGGCCGGCGGCGCGCTTGGCCGGGCGGCCGGCGGCGGCTCTTGTTGCGCCAGCAACGAGGGCGGCTGCGTCATCGCCCCTTCCTCGGTGCCGCGCAAGCTCAGGATCGGCGTGCCCTGGCTCACCTTGTCGCCGAGCTTGACCAGCAGCTTCTCCACCGTGCCGGCGCCGGGCGCGGGTACGTCCATCGTCGCCTTGTCGGATTCGAGCGTGATCAGCGGGTCTTCGGCGTTGACCGGCGCCCCTTCCTGAACGTGGATCTCGATGATCGGCACGTCCTTGAAGTCGCCGATGTCGGGTACTTCGACTTCGGTTGCCGCCACGTTTCTCTCCCTGGTTTTAGCTCCGCGCTGGGCTCGGCCGCTCCGGGTCGATGCCGAACTTTCGGATCGCATCCGCCGCCAGCCTGGGCTCGACCTCGCCCTCCCGCGCCAACGCTTGCAACGCCGCCAAGGTCACGTAATGCCGGTCCACCTCGAAGAAGGCGCGCAGCTTGCGCCGGTAATCGGAGCGGCCGAACCCGTCGGTGCCGAGCACGTGATAGCGGCGGGGCACGAAGGCGCGGATCTGGTCGGGGAACGCCTTAATGTAATCGCTCGATGCGATCACCGGCCCCTTCCGGCCCTCAAGACATTGCTCGACATAGCTCTTACGCGCCGGCCGTTCAGGATGCAGCAGGTTCCACCGTTCCGCTTCCAGCCCCTCGCGGCGCAGCTCGGTGAAGCTCGGGCAGCTCCAGACATCGGCCGCCACGCCGTATTCGCCCAGCAGCTCGGCGGCCGCGATCACTTCGCGCAGGATCGTGCCGCTGCCCAGCAATTGTACACACGGTCCCCTCGCGTCCGTGCCCGCTGGTTGCAGCAGATACATCCCCTTGACGATCCCCTGCTCCGCGCCCTCGGGCAGCGCCGGGTGTTCGTAATTCTCGTTCATCAAGGTGATGTAATAGAACACGTCCTCCTCCTCGCTGAACATCCGCCGCAGCCCGTCCTGGACGATGACGGCGACCTCGTAGCCGAAGGTCGGATCATAGGAGACGCAATTCGGGATTACCGAGGCGAGGATGTGGCTGTGTCCGTCCTCGTGCTGCAACCCCTCGCCGTTTAGCGTGGTCCGGCCGGCGGTGGCGCCCAGCAGGAAGCCGCGCGCGCGCATGTCGCCCGCGGCCCAGGCGAGGTCGCCCACGCGCTGGAAGCCGAACATCGAATAATAGATATAGAACGGGATCATCGGCACGTTATTAGAGCTGTAGGAGGTCGCCGCCGCGATCCAGGAGGACATCGCCCCTGGCTCGTTCAGACCCTCCTGCATGATCTGACCCTTCTGGTCCTCCTTGTAGAACATCAGTTGCTTGGCGTCCTCCGGCTGGTAGAGCTGGCCCACCTGGCTGTAGATGCCGAACTGGCGGAACATGCCCTCCATGCCGAAGGTGCGGCTCTCGTCGGGCACGATCGGAACCACATGTTTGCCGATCGCCTTATCGCGCATCAGTGTGTTCAGGATGCGCACGAACGCCATGGTGGTGGAGATCGTGCGATCCCCGGTGCTCTTGAGCTGCCCCTCGAACGCCGACAGCGGCGGCACTTGCAACGCCTGGGACTTGGCCCGCCGCGCCGGTAGGCTGCCGCCAAGTTCGGCGCGGCGCGCACGCAGGTATTGCAGCTCCGCGCTGTCCTCGGGGAAGCGCAGGAACGGCACCTCGGCGAGTTGCGCGTCGGAGAGCGGCAGGCTGAAGCGATCGCGGAACTCGCGCAGATGCGCCTCGCCCATCTTCTTCTGCTGATGGGTGATGTTCTGCCCCTCGCCGGCCTCGCCCATGCCGTAGCCCTTGACCGTCTTGGCGAGGATCACCGTCGGCTGGCCCTGGTGCTTCACCGCGGCGGCATAGGCGGCGTACACCTTGAGCGGGTCATGGCCGCCGCGCGTCAGCGCCCAGACCTCGTCGTCGGACATATCGGCGACCAGCGCGCGCGTTTCCGGGTATTTGCCGAAGAAATGCTCGCGCACATAGGCGCCGTTCTTGCTTTTGAAATCCTGGTACTCGCCGTCGACGCACTCCTCCATGCGTTGCAGCAGCATCCCGCTGGTATCGTTGGCGATCAGCTTGTCCCAGCCCGAGCCCCAGATCACCTTGATGATGTTCCAGCCGGCGCCCCGGAACTCCGCCTCCAGCTCCTGGATGATCTTGCCGTTGCCGCGCACCGGGCCGTCGAGACGCTGGAGGTTACAGTTGATAACGAAAATCAGGTTGTCGAGCCGTTCGCGCCCGGCCATGCCGATCGAGCCCAGGCTTTCAGGTTCGTCGGTCTCGCCGTCGCCCAAAAACGCCCAGACCTTGCGCGCCGCCGTATCGGCCAGCCCGCGATGGTGCAGGTATTTCAGGAATCGCGCCTGATAGATCGCCATGATCGGGCCGAGGCCCATCGAGACGGTCGGGAATTGCCAGAAATCCGGCATGAGCCAGGGATGCGGGTAAGAGGCGAGCCCCTTCCCGTCCACCTCCTGGCGGAAATTCAGCATCTGTTGTTCGGACAGCCGCCCTTCCAGGAACGCGCGCGCGTAGAACCCCGGCGAGGAGTGGCCCTGCAAATACACCAGATCGCCGCCATGCCGCTCGGTCGCGCCATGCCAGAAATGCATGAACCCGACATCGTAGAGGGTCGCCGCCGACTGGAAGCTCGCGATATGCCCGCCGAGTTCGGAGCTTTCCTTGTTGGCGCGCAGCACGGTCGCGAGCGCGTTCCAGCGGATCAGCGAGCGGATGCGGTGCTCGATCGCCCGGTCGCCGGGATGGCGCTGCTCGCGATCAGGCGGGATGGTGTTCAGGTAGGGCGTGCTGGCGGAATAGGGCACCGGCGCGCCCCGCGCGCGCGCTTCCGCGACCAATTGTTCCAGCAGGAACTGAGCGCGCTCGGCGCCTTCGAAGTCGAGCACCGAGTCCAGCGCATCCCGCCATTCACGGGTCTCGACGGGGTCTTGGTCGCGGATGACATCCATTATGGACTCCCCTTGTTGTCGCGACGTGACTATCCACCTCTCCCGCCTGAGAGGTGAATCCCAACCGGCCTCGGCCCCCCGGTCGCCCAATCCAGCAGCTCCACCGTATGCACCATCGGCACTTTCGTGCCGGTCGCGATCTGCGTGATGCAGCCGATATTGCCGGCGGCGATGATGTCCGGGCCGGTGCTCTCGATATTGGCCACCTTGCGGTCGCGCAACCGCACCGCGATCTCCGGCTGCAACAGATTGTAGGTTCCCGCCGAACCGCAGCAGATATGGCCCTCGGGGATGTCCAGCACCTCGAATCCCGCCGCCGCCAACAGCGCCATCGGCTCGCGCTTCACCCGCTGGCCGTGTTGCAGTGAGCAGGCGCTATGATACGCCACGCGTTGTCCCGTCTCGATCACCGGCGGCTTTAGCCCGATCTCGGTCATCAGCTCCGAGATATCCTTGGCGATCGCCGAGACTGTGCTCGCCCGCTTGGCATAGGCCGGCTCGGCGCGGAACATGAAGCCGTAATCCTTCACCGTCGTCCCGCAGCCCGAGGCGTTGACCGCCACCGCGTCGAGCCCGCCTTCCTCCCGCTCGCGAATCCAGGCGTTGATATTGGCCTTGGCGAAGTTGGTCCCGTCCTGCCCCAGATGATGGGTCAGCGCGCCGCAACAGCCGCTTCCCTTCGCCACCACCACCTCGCAGCCATGTCGCGTCAGCAAGCGAATGGTGGCCTCGTTGATTTGCGGCATCAGCACCTGCTGCGCGCATCCGTTCAGCAAGGCAACGCGCGCGACGCGCTGGCCCTCGGCTAGGAACACTTGCGGCCGGTCCATCGGCGAGGCGGGCGGCACGATCGCGGGTGCCATCTCCGCCAGCACCCGCAGCTGCTTGGGCAGCATCGCCGCCACCATCTTGCCCAGCCTGCCGCCGCGCAGCGCGGCGCGGAACACCGCCGGATAGGGCAGCACCGCGCCCAGCAGCCGACGCATCTGCCGCTCCGGCCACGGGCGCCGATAGGTCTGTTCGATATGGTGCCGCGCGTGATCGACCAGATGCATGTAGTTCACGCCGGAGGGGCACGTGGTCATGCACGACAGGCAGCTCAGGCAGCGATCGATGTGCTTCACCGTCTCGGCATCGGCGGGACGGTTGTTCTCCAGCATCTCCTTCATCAGGTAAATTCGCCCGCGCGGACTGTCCAGCTCGTCGCCGAGCAGGACATAGGTGGGGCATGTCGCGGTGCAGAACCCGCAATGAACGCAGGTCCGCACCACCTTCTCGGATTCGGCGAAGCTCGGATCGGCGAGCAGGTCCGGGGCGAAATTGGTTTGCATAGGGCGGTTCAGATCCCCGCATACATCCGCCCGGGATTCAAGACCCGCCGCGGATCGAAACCGACCTTCACGCGCCGTGACAAATCGGCGAGCGGACCGGCTAGCGGCTGGAACACCGGCACCGAAGAGCGGATGTCCTCGGGCGCGCGCACCAATGTTCCATGTCCGCCGCCATGCGTCGCGATCGCGGTGCGCACCGCCTCGGCCCCACCATCCCGGCTCCCGGCGATCGCGGCCCAGATCAGGCCGCCTCCCCAATCGAAATACCACTCGACGCTCGCCCGCGCCGCGATGTCGGCGGCCACCGACGGCCCGCTCGACGGCGTCACCGAAATACGCCAGACGCAGCGCGCGCGCGGCTCGACCAGCAAGGCGGCGTCGCGCACCTCGCGCCAGAACCCCTCCGTCGCGTCCCTATCCAGGCTGCCGGTCACGCCATACGCGCTCATCGCGTCCAGCAAGCCGCGCGACCGGTACGCGGTCGAGGGCTCCGGCCCTTCCAGGCGCAGCGCCGTCACGGCGCGCCCGGCATTAGCGACGATCGCCACGCGCGAACGCCGCGCCACTTCGGCCGGCAGATGCGCCGCGCCCGATACCTCGTGCGGCGATTTCAGCCCGTCGGCCAGCGCGCGCACTGCGGTTGCATCGGCCAGGCCCAGGATCAGCACCGTGCGCGCTGTCTCCGGCTTCGGCGCCACCCTGATCGTCACTTCGGTCAGTACGCCCAAAGTCCCGTAAGCGCCGGCTATCAGCTTGCACAGATCGTAGCCGGTGACATTCTTCACCACCTTGCCGCCGGCCTTATACAGCTCGCCCCGGCCATTGACGCCGTGAAAGCCGAGGAACTGGTCGCGCGCGGCGCCCGCCTTCAGCCGTCGTGGCCCGGCCAGATTGCATGACAGCACGCCGCCGATCGTCGGCGCGGTCTGCTCGGTGCCGAGCAGCACGCGCAAATCCGCCGGCTCGAACGCCATGATCTGGCGGTCAGACGCAAGCGCCGCTTCGATTTCGGCCAACGGCGTCGCGGCGGCAGCGGTCAGCACCAGCTCCGCCGGCTCGTACTCGACGATGCCCGCAAGCGCGGACAGATCGAGCGAGTGCTCGACCTGCGACGGCCGGCCGATGCCGCGTTTCGATCCGCCGCCGATGATCTCCACCGGCTGCTCCTCGCCCGCCGCCCAGGTGACAGCATCGCCTACCTCCCTGGCAGTCGAGGCCCCGAACGCCGCCATCAGCTCTCCCCCTGCTCAGATTACGCCCGGCCGCGAATCCGCACGATCCGCCGCCCCCGCGTGAGTTACAAGGGAAGCTGTTGGCTGCGGCGCGCCAAGGCACGCACCTGCGCCTGCACAACCGCTAAATCGTTCGGCGCGACCACGAACCGCTCCTCGCGCTGGTAGAGATCGGCCAGCCCCGCCGGCAGAGGCGGGCGAATTCCGGTGGCGCGCTCGACCGCTTCCGGGAACTTGGCGGGATGCGCCGTCGCCATCGCGATCGTCGGCACTCGCTCGCCCGGTGCATGCGCGCGGGCCGCGGCGATGCCGATGGCGCTGTGCGGGTCGGCGAGATAGCCGGAATTCGCGTGCAGGCGGTAGATTTCCGCCTGCGTGCCGGGATCATCGAGCCGGAAACCGCGGAAGAGCGCGCGCACGCGCTGCCATGCCGAGTCGGGCACCGGCATCCGTCCGCTCCGGCGGAAGGCTTGCATCGTGGCCGCGGTGGCGTCGGGGTCGCGATCCAGCAGCTCGAACAAAAGGCGCTCGAAGTTCGAGCTGACCTGGATGTCCATGCTGGGCGACAGGCTCGGCTCGACGGCGCGCACCGACATGTCGTTGGCGTCGAGGAACCGGGCCAGGATGTCATTGCGGTTCGACCCGCAGATCAGCCTGACCACCGGCAACCCCATCCGCCGCGCCGCCCAGGCCGCGAGCACGTTGCCGAAATTGCCGGTTGGCACACTGAACGCCACCTCGCGGTCCGGTGCGCCAAGCGCCAGCGCCGATGCGGCGTAATAGGGGATCTGCGCCGCCACGCGCGCCCAGTTGATCGAGTTCACCGCCGAAAGGCGCATCTCTTCGCGAAACGGCGCGTCGGCGAACATCGCCTTCACCAGATCCTGGCAGTCGTCGAACGTGCCCTCGACGGCGATGTTGGAGATGTTGGGCGCCATCACGGTGGTCATCTGCCGCCGCTGCACCTCGCTGGTCCGGCCGCGCGGGTGCAGGATCACCACATCGAGGCGTGCCTGCCCGGCACAGGCCTCGATCGCCGCCGAGCCAGTGTCGCCCGAGGTGGCCCCCACAATGGTCAGGCGTTCCCCTCGCGCCGCCAGCACGTGATCGAACAGACGGCCCAACACCTGCATCGCAATGTCCTTGAAGGCGAGCGTGGGGCCGTGGAACAGCTCCTGTGCGAACAACCCGGTCTCGAGTTGGACCAGCGGCGCGATCGCCGGATGGCGGAAACCCGCGTACGCCTCCCGGCAGATCGTTTCCAACGTGGCGAATTGGATCGCCTCGCCCACGAAGGGGTGCAGAATGCGCGCGGCGAGAGCGTCAAACGGCAAGCCGCGCAGGCCACGCCATTTCGCCGGGGCTAGTCGGGGCCAGGACGCGGGCACGAACAGCCCACCATCCTCGGCCAACCCGGCGAGCAGGACGCCCACGAAATCGCGCTCGGGCGCCTGCCCGCGAGTGGAGACGTAACGCATCGTGGATACCTAGCGGCGACCGCGCTTCGGCGCGAGAGGCGGCTACGTCCGTCAGGCCCCTTTGGTCACGGTAAAATGCAGCCCACAGGCACCGCTGATCACGTCGCCTTCCATTCGGGCGCCGTCCCATCGCCCCGTGAGCGCGATGTCTGAGCCCTGGCCGCTCATCGTGCCATCGGGCGCGACCACCCCGGCGATGTCGATGGTCGGGTTCCAACGGTACTCGAACTGATTGCCTTGCACTAGGATCTCGACCAGCCCGGGATGCGGACAGTTACGCCGCGCGGCACGGAATCGCGTGCTCGTGCCGCGATACAACCCGTCCACGCCTTGCCCCGCGGGGTCTTCCGCCGCGGGCTGGGGGGCGATTTGGGCGGCGGGCTGTGAGGCGATTGCGGCTGTTGGCTGCGCCGCCAAGGGAGGGCTTGGGGACGAATTGGCCAGTGCGGGGTCCGCCGGCCTTGAGGCGCAGGCTGCGAGGAGATTAAGCAGCGCCAGGGTGAAAGCCGCTCGGGAGGGAATCATGCGAGGTGCCCTATCGAGATCGTTCTAGAGCCGGCCCAGGCAGGCCGAGAAGGAGTTCGTTTTGGCTCGTTATCGCCGGGCTTGACCCGGCGATCCAACGCAAGGTTGGTTCAGCACCGCGTTGCTTTGGATGCCCGGGTCAAGCCCGGGCATGACGTGGTGAGAGCGGCAGTGCGCACACTTTCAGACTGATGTGCTACGATCAGGCCGCCACGTCGGAAACCGACCGGGCCATATCGACCTTCGGCTGATCGGAAATCATCTCGATCTGGCCGGACATCTGGCCGCCATCCTCGACCTGCAGTCTCTGACAGCGCGCCGTCCCGAGCACCCGGCCCGTGGCGCGCACCACCAGGGTGCCGCGCGTGACCAGCGTGCCGTTGAAGGTGCCGGCGATCTCCGCCTCCTCGACCTCGACCTCGCCCTTCACCATGCCGCCCTGCGCGATGGCGAGTTCGGCCGCATGGATCATCGTCGCCTCCATCGTCCCTTCGACCACGAGGCGCTCGGCGTCCTGCACCGAGCCCTGCACGCTGATGCCGCGGCCGACGATGAGCGTGCGCCGTTCCGATGGATCGCGCGCGAGAGGCTTGCCCGAAGGTTGTGCCGGACGGGCCGGCGGCAGCACTTGGGTCGGCGTGGAGGAAGACGGCGTCGAGGGAGTGGGCGTGGAGGGAGAGGGGGCACTGAACGGCGTTCGAACCATCGGGGGAGTCTCCTTGGCCGGGGCGGGTCGAAACGGTGGCACTCCGAGTCCCTGATCGTCCGGTTCATCGAGAACGGCGGTCTCCCCACGCCGGAACACCGCTTCGTGCCGCTCGGGCGCGGACAGCGCGGCGGACAGGCCGTCGGGCTCTGCTGTGGTCGGGTCGTCGGGTTTGCGGCGCTTGAACACGGGCTCTTCACCCCTCTGAGGGAAGCTATCTGATCGGAACATTGGAGTCGGCTAGCACGTGCCCCCGCGCCGCACCAACCGAAACTCGCGCAACCGCCCGATCACCTCTTCAGGATGCGACCGATCAAGTCCTTGCGCGGATCCAACGTCGATCGCCGACCGACATGCGCGCGGTCTCGGTCGATGAACGTCGAGGCGGCCTCCCGCCCCTTGTCGAACAGCGCGCTGATCAGCTCCCACGAGGTGCTGCTCTTGGACACAAATCCGAGCGAGCCCAGGAAGCGGTCGTTGCTGATCATGTGGAACCGGATCTGCCGGTAGCGGCTGCCGCCGGGTTTCGTGTCCCCGGACGCCAATGCCAGCACCCGGTTCACCGCCTCGATCGCGTTCACCTCCAGCACCAGCGAGGCATTGAAGGTAATCTGGTTCAACCGATCCAAAACCTGCCGCGCGCTGATCGGCGTGCCTTCGTATAGGAACGGGTTGACCAAGACCAGCAGCAAGTCATCCGAGACATCCAGCAGCGGATCGAGCGCCGGATTGGCCAGATAGCCGCCGTCCCAATAGATCTCGCCGTCGAGCGCCACGGCCTTGAACTCGGAAGGCAGGCAGGCGGAGGCACGCAACGACTCTCGCGTGAGGTCAGGCTGAGTGAACAGCTTCAATTCATTGGTGCGCACGTTGGTCGCCGAGGCGAACACTCTCGGCGCGCTGGGCGCGTTCAGCGTGGCAAGATCATTTTCGGAGAAGGCACCCCTGAGCAGTGGCGCGAGAGAATCGACGTAGAACGGGTTGGTGTAGGGCGAGATTACCAGCCCCGCAGCTTCGAGCAGGATCGCTCCCGGGCTCCAGTCGATATTGAAGCCGAACGGTCCGGGATCGGCGAAGCCGAAGAAGGGGTTGCCGGCAAGAAAACCACTCCGCGACAGGTTTTCCCAGAACTCGCGCAACTTCTTGCGCGCGACCTCGGGGCCGCCGGTCATGAGGCCGCAGGCGCACAAGGCCGCATTGATCGCTCCGGCGCTGGCGCCACTGAAGCCGGAGATGCGTAGACGCCCCCGCTCCACCGCTTCCAGCAGACGATCGAGCACGCCCCAGGTGAACGCCCCGTGCGAGCCGCCGCCTTGCAACGCGAGCGCGACCGTGGGGACGTGATCCAGCCGTTCCGACATTGCCTGTTCCGATCCTATCGCGCCACACGCATCGCGCGAACCTTGCACTTGGCTCGCCCGCGCCGCAAGCTGCCGGGACGCCGGCTGATCCCTGAAGGCGAGACCGTGCACATCGAGATCATCTGCACCGGCGACGAAGTCCTGACCGGCAAGATCGCCAACACCAATTTCGGCTATATGAGCCAGAGGCTCGAGGATGTCGGGCTCTCGGTGGCCTGGGAAACCACGGTCGGCGATGACCGCGCGAACCTGCTCGAAGCCTTCCGGCTGGCCGCCGCGCGCGCTGATGCGGTGATCGTCAATGGCGGGCTTGGGCCGACGGTCGATGACCTTTCTCAAGAGATCGCCGCCGAGGCTGCCGGGGTCAAGCTGGTGCTGGACGAGGGCTGGTTGGCGCGCATGGAGGACTTCTTCCAGAGGCGCGGCCGGGTGATGTCGCCCAACAACCGCAAGCAGGCGTTGCTGCCCGAAGGCGCCGAGATGCTCGACAATCCGATCGGCACCGCGTGCGGCTTCGCGGTGACGATCGGCAAGGCCCGCTTCTTCTTCACACCCGGCGTGCCACGCGAGCTGCGCCGGATGCTGGAGGAGCAGATCGTGCCCCGCCTGCTCGCCATGAGCGGCGCGCCCGGCGTGATCCGGCTCAAGCGGTTCCACACCTACGGGCTCGGCGAATTGCACGTTGATGCGCTGCTGGCCGGGCTGGAGGAGCTGTCGCCGGACGGCAGCGTGAAGCTCGGCTTCCGCGCGCATTATCCGCAGATCGAGACCAAGCTTACCGTGCGGGGCGCCGATGCCGAGGACATCGCCCGCAAGCTCGCGCCCTTCGATGCCGCGGTGCGCCGCCGGCTCGGCAATTTCATCCTCGCCGAAGACGACCAGACGCTGGAAGGCGTGATCCTGTCGAAGCTGATCGAACAGGACGGCTCGCTGGCCCTGGCCGAGACCTTCACCAGCGGCCAGATCGCCGCCCGGCTGGGCCATTTGCCCGGCGCCGAGCGGGCGTTCCGGCGCGGGATCGTGGCCCGCGACCTTGCCCAGATCCAGGCTGCCGCCGGGCTCGACGCATCGGGCGGGGAGGTCACGGAAGCTAGCGTCTCTTCCGTCGCCGATGCGCTGCGCCGCCAATCGGCGGCGACGCACGCGCTCGCGGTGCTGATCGACATCGACGTGGGACCGGCCGAGGGCATCGACTTCGGCGGCACGGTCTGGGTCGCGATCGCGACGGCGCGCAATCTCGCCATGCGCCGCGCGCGCATCACCGGCGGGCGCGAGTGGCTGCGGCTCGGCGCCGTGGAGCTTGGGCTCGACTGCCTGCGCCGGCAGCTCTTCGGCTTGCCGCTGCGCGAACGCACCGATTTCGAGCGCGTCTGACCTTCCTCCTACGCCTAGACGAAAAGTCCTTGACCAGGCGTTAATCCGTTCTGTAGGTGTACTCACTCACGCGTGAGTATCTGCCTCTCCTAAGCTATTCGCCCCATTTGCGGGAGCCCCGGCCTTTCCAGCTACTGCTTCATCAAGCGGTGATAATTGGTGCTCGCCAGTCTGCTCTCACTGTTCGATGTCTCTGGCCTGACGCCGCACGGCTTCTGCCTGTCCTGGGAACCAGGTCTGATCTGGCTACACGTTGGGTCTGACGCACTGATCTGCACTGCCTACTATTCGATTCCGCTTGCCCTGGTCACTTTCGTGCGCCGCCGGAGGGATCTGGCGTTCGGTTGGGTATTCTGGCTGTTCGCCGCCTTCATCCTGGCCTGCGGCACGACCCATCTCCTAGGAATCCTGACGCTCTGGTTTCCTGCTTATTGGCTGGATGGTGCCGTTAAGCTGATCACAGCCGTGCTGTCGATCAGCACAGCTTTGGCGTTATGGCCCCTGATGCCACGCCTGCTCGCGCTGCCGTCCCCGGCCGATTTGCGCCGTGCGAACGAGGTGTTGTCGGAGCAGATTGGGGAACGAGAGCGGGTCGCCGCCCAGCTTCGCGAAAGCGAGACACGCTATCGCGCCGACTATCGCCGTACGCCCGTGCCGTTGCACACGCTGGACATGCAGGGGCGGGTCATGGCGGTCAGCGACCACTGGCTCGACTTGTTCGGCTACTCCCATGATGAGGTGATCGGCCGGAAAATAACCGATTTCCAGTCGCCTGCCTCGGTCGCTAGATTGCGCGCGACCTGGGATGAGGCGCTTGCGCGGGGCGAGCTGCGGGATTCGGAGCGGCAGTTCGTGTGCAAGTCTGGCGAGGTGCGGGATGTCCTTCTCTCCGCACGCATCGAGCGCGACGAGGCCGGCCAGCCGATCCGCATTCTTTGCACGCTGGTGGACGTGACTGCCCGCAAGCAGGCCGAGGCCGCGCTGCGGGAGAGCGAGGAGCGGCTGCATCAGGCCCAGAAAATGGAGGCAGTGGGCCAGCTCACCGGAGGCGTAGCGCATGACTTCAACAACCTGCTCCAAACCGTGGTAAGCAATCTTGCCCTGATTGAAAAGGCCACGGAGACCGGCAACACCGTGCAGGTGCGGAAGCTTGCGGCCAGCGCGACCAGAGCCGCCGAACGCGGCGGACGCCTCACCCATCAGCTGCTCGCCTTCTCCCGCAAGCAACTGCTGCGCCCGCAGCCGGTGCTGGCGAGCAGCTTGATTAACGCTTTGGAGGAGCTGATCCGGCGGGCGGCGGGCGAGACCATCGCGTTGGAGCTGCGCGCCGACCCAGACCTCTGGCGATGCCTGGTTGACCCGACCCAGCTCGAGTCGGCGGTGCTGAACCTGGTCATCAACGCGCGTGATGCGATGCCCCGTGGTGGTGCTCTCGCGATCCTGATCGGCAATGTCGAACTTGCTCAGGCGCAAGCGCGATCGCTCGATCTGCCGGTTGGAAGTTTCGTACGCATTGATGTCGCCGACACGGGGGCGGGCATCGCTTCCGAGCATCTGCCGCGCATCTTCGAGCCCTTTTTCACAACCAAGGACGTCGGTAGGGGATCAGGCCTCGGCCTGGCCCAAGTGCATGGCTTCGTACACCAATCAGGGGGAGCGGTGGCGGTGGCGAGCACGCCCGGCCAGGGCACGACGGTCTCGCTCTATCTGCCCCGCGCCGAACCGACCTTGATCGCGGCAGAGCCGGCCAGGGAGGAGGGCCGGACGAGCGCTGCTTCGACGGCTCTTCAATGCAGCACCGTGCTGATCGTCGAGGACGATTCGGACGTGTTGGAGGTGCTCCGGTTCACTCTTACCGATGCGGGGCATCGAGTTCTCGCAGCCAGTAACGGAATCGAGGCACTCCAACTTTTGCGTGCCGGGGTGGCTGTCGATCTGCTTTTGACGGATGTGGTGCTTCCAGGCGGGATGACCGGGGTTGAATTGGCACGCACGGCTCGGCGGCAGTGGTCTGGCCTTCGCGTTCTCCTGACTTCCGGCTATGCCGAGGATGCGCTCGCGGTTCACGCCGGCGCGCAGCGCGAGTTTGAGCTGATCCCCAAGCCCTGCCCGCCTACCCTGTTGTTGCTCCGGATCGCCGCGGCGCTCGGGAACCGGGCGGTGCAAGGGCTGGGCGCAGCTTCCGAAGGCCAGGTCGAGGATCGCACGCCCGTGCTTAAATGAGCGGGACCCAACGCGGAGGCCATGCGCTGCTGGCGCAATATGCCGCATCCACGATCCCGGCGGCACCGGGCAAGCAGACAATTCCAAGAACGGAATTGAGTTGATCGCCCGCCGCGATCCGGCCAATTTCGTCCCTGTCATATCGGCGGACGTAATTGATGACCCCGGTCTCCAGCCGTCAGCCTCGGCGAATGCCAGGATCCACGACTTCCTTCGGCGCCGCGGGAAGAAAGGCGTGGATAGGCGGCCTTCGCCGACCATGACGCGGAGAAGTCGGAATTAAGGGCTGCTGGTATAAGATGGAAAATCGGATGCCTTTCGGGGTCGGGCACCGATTTGCGCAGGGCCGTCCGTTACGACTGGCTATTGGTGTCGCGCTCGCTTTGGCCTACCTGCTGGCCGGATGCGGCGGGCCGGCTTATCGCACCGGCGAACTGGCCACCGCGCCTCGCCGTTATCATCCCCCGCCCGGCCCACCGGAAGACCCGTGGGGGCCGTACATCCGCCAGGCATCCAGCCGCTTCAGCGTGTCGGAACACTGGATCCGCGCGGTCATGCGCCAGGAATTGGGCGGACGCGAGGACGCCCAGTCCTCGGCCGGCGCCATGGGGCTGATGCAGGTGATGCCCGAGACATATGCCGAATTGCAGGCGCGCTACGGTCTCGGGAACGACCCCTACGAGCCGCACGACAACATCCTGGCGGGGACGGCGTATATCCGGGAAATGTACGACCGTTACGGTTCGCCCGGCTTCCTCGCCGCCTATAACGCCGGGCCGAATCGGCTCGACTCCTATCTCGGGCAGGACTCGCCGCTGCCTGACGAGACGGTGGGCTACCTTGCCGCGATCGCGCCTCGGCTCGGCAGCGAAACGCCGGCGACCGGCCCGCTTGCGGTCTATGCAGCCGGCGCCGGCCAGTCCGTGCCATGGGCCCCACCGGCCGCGTTGGCGTCGGGCGGGACCGCCGCGTGCGACCCCGATGCGGCATACGACCCGCGACGCTACTGCGCCCCGCTCGCGCCCGCCCCGGGACCAGCGCCCTCGATCGTGCTGGCGTCGAGTGCCGGCACGGTCGCCTGCGATCCGGACGCGGCCTATGACCCCGATCGGCCCTGCGCGCCGGCCACTCCAGCGCCGAGCCCGGAGGTGTCGGCCATCTACACCCCGAGCGTGCTCTATACCGCGCCGCTGCCGCCGACCGTGCCCTCCCCGGCGGCGCCGATCCTACACCTGGCGAGCGTGGAGCCGCGGCCGCAGCCGTCCGTTTCGATCGCGCCGCGAGAGGGCTGGGCGATCCAGGTGGGGGCCTTCGTCAGCCCAGTCGCGGCCCAGGTAGCCGCCGCCGATGCCCGCGCCAGCGCGCCGGACCTGCTCGGTCGCGCACCCATTGATGTTCCGGCCACCACACCATTCGGCGGGACCGTCGTGTACCGGGCGCGCCTGACCGCGTTATCGGAACCGACTGCCGCGGCGGCCTGCGCACGCCTCTCGGCGCGGCGCATCGCCTGCATGGTGGTAACACCTGGCCGGTGATCTAGATCATCCGCTGTCCTCCCCCGCGCGGATCAGGCCGCGCTGGCTCGGCGCGTCGATGAAGGCGAGGATCTCGGCCATCAGCGGGTCGGCGCCGAAACGCGCTCGGGTCTCGGCCAGCCGGTCCGCGAACACGCCAGCCGCGCCGAACAGGCAGCGGAAGGCGATGCGCAGCCGATGGATCTGCGCCTTGTCGAACCCGCGCCGTTGCAGCCCGATCACGTTCAGCCCGGCCAGCCGGGCGCGATTGCCTAGCACGATCGCGAACGGGACCACATCCGCCTCGACGCCCGACATTCCTCCCACCATCGCCGCGCGCCCGACTCGCACGAACTGATGCAGCGCCGCCGAGCCGCCGATCACCGCATGGTCCGCGATGCTCACGTGCCCACCCATGGTCACGTTATTGGCGATGATCACGTGCGCGCCCAAGGTGCAGTCGTGCGCCACATGCGCCACCGCCATCAGCGTGCAGTCGGCGCGGACCGTGGTGACGCCCTTCCCAGTGGCGGTCCCGCGATGGATGGTGCAGTGCTCGCGCACCTGGGTGCGGGCGCCGATCTCGCAGCGTGTCGGCTCGCCCCGATACTTTAGGTCCTGCGGCTCGAGGCCGACTGTGCAGAACGGATACAGGGTCGCGTCCGCGCCAATGCGCGTGTGGCCGTCAACCACGACATGCGAGACGAGCCGCGCGCCGTCTTCGATCACCACATGCGGCCCCACCGTGCAGAACGGGCCGACGCACACCCCGAATCCGAGCTCCGCGCCCCGCTCGATGATCGCGGTGGGATGGACTCGCGGGCCGCCGATCCGCGGCTCGAAGCTCGCTGCAATGGAATCCATGCGTTCTCGGACCTCTCGCGCGCGACCGACTCGCAAGCTAGGATTGCCGGGCGATTGCGACCACTCAATCATTGTTGCCGGGTGTTACCTGCCCCCGGCCTGTAACTGACTGTTTCCGCTGCAAATTCGTGATGGTGCGTCAGGCGTGCCGGTCCATGATCATCGCGGCATAGGTTGCCTCGGCGACCGAGACGCCGTCCACACGCGCCACCGCGTGAAACTTCCAAACGTTGCCGCGGTTGCGCTCCTTGCTCACGTGGATGCGAAGCTGGTCGCCGGGCACTACCGGGCGCCGGAACTTCGCGGCCTCGATCGACATGAAATACACCACTTTCCCGGCGGCTTCAGGGCCGAGCGTTTCGACCACGAGCACCGCCGCGGTCTGCGCCATGCTTTCGATGATCAGCACGCCCGGCATTACCGGGTGGGTTGGAAAGTGTCCCTGAAAGAATGGCTCGTTGACCGAGACATTCTTGATGCCGATCGCCGAGCGGTCGCGCACGACCTCCACCACCCGGTCGATCATCAGGAATGGATAGCGATGCGGGATGGCGTGCATGATGCGCTCGACATCGACCGCAGCGAGCGTATCTTCCGCCGGCCCTTTCTCGGTCTCGGTCGCGTCCATGGCTTAGCGCGTGCCCTCTCCCTCCGCCGTGCCGCCCTGATTGCGCTCGGAACGACGCTCGCGGACAAGCCTTCGTATCAGCGCGATCTGCCGGAAGAACTCTCGCACTGGCAAGGCCGGGCTGCCGACCACCTCGGCGCCCGCCGGCACGTCCGATATGACGCCGGCCTGCGCACCGATGCGAGCGCCCCGCCCGATCCTGAGGTGCCCCGCCGCGCCGGCTTGGCCGGCGATAGTCACGTGGTCCTCCAGCACCGTCGATCCGGAGATGCCGGCCAGCGCAACGATGATGCAGAAGCGACCGATCCGGACACTGTGCCCAATCTGCACCAGGTTGTCGAGGCGCGAGCCGGTGCCGATCACCGTGTCATGCAGGGAACCGCGGTCGATCGTGGTATTGGCGCCGACCTCGACATCGTCCTCGAGCAACACGCGGCCGAGCTGGGGCAGCGAGCGAAACCCCTCGCTCACAGGCACGAATCCGAAGCCGTCCTGGCCGACCCGCGCGCCTGGATAGAGCGCAACGCGCGCGCCGAGCAGCGCGTAGCTGACACTCGCATGGACGCCGATGCGGCAGTCGGGGCCGAGCACGACGCCTTCGCCGATCACGGCGCCAGCGCCGATCCGGCAGCGCGGGCCGATTTCGGCATGGGCGCCGATACAGGCCAGCGGTCCGATCTCGGCGGTCGGATCGACCACGGCTTCTGGCGCGACGAAGGCGCTCGGATGGACGCCTGGTTGCGGGGGCGGCAGTGGATGGAACAGCGCGGCAACCCGCGTCCAGGCAAGTGTCGGTTCCGCGCAGAGGATCGCCGCGGTGCCGGCTGGCACGCGCGCGGCCAAGTCTGGATGCACCAGCACCGCCCCGGCCCGCGTCTCGACCAGCGCTTTGGCGTATTTCGCACTTTCCGCGAAGCTCACCTCGTTAGGCGCGGCGACCTGGAGCGGGGCGACGCCGGCCAGCATCAGCTCACGTGGCGGCGCTTGTCCCTCTGCCGCCGCCGCCACCGTGGCCAAGCTGTGTGGGCCGGTGCGCGCGTAAAACCGAGCGTCGCCGAACAGATCCCTTTTGCTCACGCCGGCCGCCCGGAACTCGCATCAGCGGCGTTGACGCGCCGCCCCGGCGACTGACTTCGCCGCGGTCGGCGTCGCGACGACGTTCGCCGGGGTGCTCGCATTCGCCGCCAGCGGCGGCGCGACGCCCTCGGGCGGGATGACCACCGACGGCAGCGACTTGTTGAGCAGCTCGGCCGTTTGGCTGGTGATGTCGAACTCGGCCGAGTTGAGCGCCACGTCGGATCGTTGCAGCACCAGGTTCATGCCGCGGCTCGCGGCGACCTTCTGGACCACGTCGCTCAAGGTTCGCTCGATCTGCGCCAACGCGTACTGGCCCGCCTGCTGGATCAGCCGGTTGCGCTCGGTGAATTTGCGCCGGGACTCGGTGATGCGGTCCTGAAGCTCGCGCTCGCGGGTGCGAATCTGCTCGGCCGAGAGCTTGGCGCGGTCGGTCGCGAGCTGCTGGCCGAGGTCGCGCAGCGTCACCTGCTCCTTCTGCGCATCCGCGTTCAGTTTCTCGCGCCGATCGGCCATCGCCTTGTCGGCTGCCCGATAGGCGTTGGAGATGCGCAGCACGTCGGGGATGGACAGCACGCCGATCACGGCGGCGGGCGGCATTGCGGCGCGCGGCAGGTCCGGCACGGGCGGGGCCGCCGGCAGCTGCACCTGAACCTGCTGTGCCGGCTCGGTCGGCGCGGGCTCGGAAGCCGGTCCGCCGGCCGATAGCGCGGGCGCGGGTCGGGCGGCCGGGCGAGACGTCGCCGGCGGCTGGCCGGGCATGAACCAAGCCGGGTTGTTTTGCGCGACCCTGTTCTGGGCCATCGCCTGCCCGATGGGCATGACGGCGACCGCGAGCAGGGCCGCCCGGAGAAGAAGGGTATGCGTCACTAGAACCTCGTACCGAAGCCGAACCGGATGATCTGGGTCGTGTCGTATTTCTGCTTGATGACGAACGGGGTCACGTCGATGTTGATCAGGCCGAATGGTGTTTGCCAACCCACGCCGACGCCGACCCCGACCCGCGGCGTATTAGCCTCAATCACGGGTGGGCATACCCCGCCTGGCGCGGTGGCGCAATTCGGCTTCTCGAACGTGCCCTGGGTCAGGTCGCCGACGTCAACGAAGGCACGACCTGACAGGCCAATGTCCTGGGGCACCGGCAACGGGAAACGCAGCTCGGTGCTGTCGGTCCAAATGAAGCGGCCGCCCACCGAGTTGACCGAGCCATCGGGGTTCACCACATGCGGACCGGCGCCGGCGATCTCGAAGCCGCGCAGATTGTCGCCGCCCAGGTAGAAGCGGTCGATCACCGATTCCTCCGCGCCCGAGGGGGAACAGGTAGCCGGTGCCGGCGCGGAGCGCGATACCCCAGTCTTCCCCCACGAACGGTAGCGGAATGTAATAGGATCCGTCGATGCGCGTTCGAACGAACGTGGCGTCGCCGCCGAGGCCGGCGAAGTCGGTGCCGAACGAGATCAGGTAACCGCTACGCGGATCGATTCGGCTGTCCCGATGATCGAGCGTAAGAACCTGGCTCACCTGTGACAGCAGCGACGGCACTTCCTGGCTCTGGAGGTAGAAGTCGGGAGTCGTGACATCGTACACGCTCCGGTCCACCAGCGAGTAGCTCCAGACCTGCCGCAAATACTCGTTGAAGTCGTAACCGATTCGGGTGGTGAACCCGGCGCGGCGCTCGTTGTACGGCTCAGTACCGAGATTGTTGGTCTGGATCAGGAATACGTCGCCCCCGGCAAGCAGGTTGCGGCCGAGAAAGTAGGGGTCAGTGACCGAGAGGTCGATGGAGCTTTCCCTCTGCGCGAGAACGCCGTTGATCCCGGCGTCGATACCCGTGCCGATTAAGTTGTGCTCGCGAATGCCGGTGCTGAGCAAAAAGCCGGCGTCGGTGGAGTAGCCGCCGCCCAAGCTGAACTGGCCGGTTGCCTTTTCCGCAACGGCCGCCGTGATCACCGCCTGGTCGGGCGCGGAACCGGGCGCGGTAGAGATGTTGACGGCGCTGAAGTAGCCGAGGTCTTGCAAGCGCTGGCGCGTGCGGCGGAGCAGCTCGGCGTTGTAGGCGTCGCCCTCGGCGATGCGGAACTCGCGGCGGATCACCTGGTCCTCGGTCCGGGTGTTGCCGGTGATGTCGATCCGCTCGACGTAAACGCGCGGCCCTTCGGTCACATTGAACGTCAGGTTCACAGTATGTGTCTTGGGGTCGCGATCGACGCGCGGCGTCACCTGCACGAAGGCGTAGCCTCGGGTGCGCACCGCGTCCTCGATGGCGTCGGCCGAGCGGCCCACCGCGTCGCCGTCGTACCAGTCGCCCCGGGCGAATTTCAGGTCGGGACGAAGTTGCGGTGCGGTGATGCCGGCAAGCTGGGAGTTGATGGTAATCTTGCCAACCCGATACCGCGCGCCCTCGTGCAGCACGAACGTCAGGAAGAACGACTTGCGATCCGGCGCCAGCTCGGCGGTCGCGTCCGTCACCTCGAAATCTACGTAGCCGTTGCTGAGATAGAACCGCCGCAGCAATTCCTTGTCAAAGGCCAGGCGCTCGGGGCTGTACTGATCGGAGGTGGACAGGAACGCCCACCAGCGCTCGGCCCGGCTGTTGATGATGTCCGCGAGACGGCCCTCGCCATACGCCTGATTGCCAACGAACACGATGCGGCTGATCAACGTCGCTGGCCCGTCATGGATTTTATAGACGACGTTCACTCGGTTCTCGGGCAAACGGACGATCTCCGGCCCGACGGTGGCATCGTAGCGGCCCCGCGCCGCATAGGCATCGAGGATGCGTTGTCGGTCCGCCTCCGCCGCCGCGGCCGTGAACACCGAGCGGGAGCGCAACTGCACGATGCCGTTGAGCTGCTCGTCAGTCAGCAGATGATTGCCCTCGAAGGCGACCCGGACAACGACCGGGTTCTCGACCACATGCACGACCAGCGTGTCACCCTGGCGGGCGATGCTGACGTCCTGGAAGAGGCCGGTGGCGTAAAGCGTCTTGACGCTGCTAGCGATCTGCGCGGGGTCGAAGGGCTCTCCTGGCCGCACCAGCATGTAGGAGCGGATGGTGCCGGCCTCGATTCGCTTGTTGCCCTCGACGCGAATGGACTGAATTACGCCGCTCTCGGGCCGCGGCGCGGCGGAGCGACTCCGGGCTCGGCCAGCGGCTGGCGCAGGGCTCGTCGTCTGGGCGCACAGATCGGTGGTGGCGGGCAGCAGACAAGCAGCGGCGAGCAACGCGGAGCGGATTCGGATCAATCGTCTAGCCTCCCCGGTGGAGCCCGAACGCGAAGGACGCGCCGCAAGAGCCAGGATCGGCTCGGGGCCAAGCGAGGGCGGACCATAGCTGCCAGACCCGAGTCATGCCAGACCGGGACTTGCAACGCGGGGACGACCGCCTTGCCCGCCCTACTTATTGATCTAAGGGCCGCTGGTATCACCCGCCCCGCTGACGCGGGGCGATCTTTCCGGCAAGCCAGCGAGTTGTTGCTAGCGGACCCTCACCCCAGCAGCCAGCGGAACAGCCCAAGATGCGTCAGGTCGTTCCAAGTCGCGAAGACAAACAGCCCCGCCAGCAACGCGATCCCGGCCCGAAACCCGTATTCCTGCGCCCGCGGTGGCAGCGGGCGCCCCCGGACCGCCTCGAAGGCATAGAACAGGAGGTGTCCGCCATCGAGCACGGGGATGGGGAATAGGTTGATCAAGCCGAGGTTGACCGACAACACGGCGATGAACGAGACCAGACTGGCCACGCCGAGCGCCGCCACCTCGCCCGAGAGCTGCGCGATCCGCAGCGGGCCGCCCAGCTCGCCGGTCCCGCGCCGGCCGGCAATCATCTGCGCCACGCCGCGCCCGGTCTCGGCGGTGACGTGCCATGTCTCGGTTACGCCGGCCGATATCGCGGCGGGCACCGGTAGCCGATGATACTCAATGGCGCCGCCTCGAATCCCGAGCAGGCCGACCGTGATCCCGTCCTGCTTCTGTGCCTCGGTCGTTACGGAGAAGGTCTTGCTCGCCCCATCCCGCCCGACGGTCAGCGTCATCCGCGTGTCGGGATGGGCCGTGATGATGCGTTGAAGATCCTCGAAGGTCTTGATCGGCGTGCCGTCGATCGCCTCGATCCGGTCCTTGGGCGCCAGGCCTGCATGGGCGGCGGCGGAGCCGGGCATCACCTCGGCGACCACGGGCAAGGTTGTGGGCCGGCCGATCGAGGCGAACAGGCCGGTGAACAGCACCGCCGCGAGCACGAAATTCGCCGCCGGCCCCGCCGCCACGACGATCGCACGCGAGGTGACCGACTTCTCCTGGAAGGTCTTGCCCCGGATCCAGCGCGCCCGCTGCTCCTCCGAGACCTCTTCCGCCCGTTCCTGGCCGTGCAGCTTCACATAGCCGCCGAGCGGGATCCAGGCGAGTTTCCAGACTGTGCCACGCCGGTCGGTCCAGGTGGCGAGCGCCTGGCCGAAGCCGATCGAGAACGCATCCACCTGCACACCGCGCCAGCGCGCGGCGAGGTAGTGGCCGAGCTCGTGGATGAACACAAGCACGCCGAGCACCACGATGAACGAGAGCGCGGTGCGGAAGAGATCAGGAACTGCCTGGTACACGGTTCTGCTTCGCCGAATGAGAAGACTATTCTATCACGCCGCGCGGGCGCTGGCGATGCGTTCCGCGGTGCGCCGGGCGGTCCCGTCGAGTGCCATCACCTCCTCCAGCGTTTCCGCCGGCGGGGCACCCATTTTATCCAGCACCGAAGCCACCGTATTGGCAATGTCGAGGAAGCCGATCCGGCGTTGCAGGAACGCCTCGACCGCGACCTCGTTGGCGGCGCTCAGAATCGCGGCGGCTCCGCCGCCGGCCCGCAAGGCGTCGCGCGCCAGCGCCAGCGCCGGAAACCGCTCCAAGTCCGGTTCGAAGAACTCCAGCTTGGCGATCGCGGCGAGGTCCAGCCGTGGCGAGGCGGTGGCCATTCGCTCAGGCCAGGCCAGGGCGTGCGCGATCGGGATGCGCATGTCCGGCGCGCCAAGCTGGGCGAGTACGCTGCCATCGCGATAGCAGACTAGGCCGTGGATGACCGACTGGGGATGGAACAACACGCCAATGGAAGTTTCCGGCAGCGCGAACAGCCGCGCCGCCTCGATCACCTCCAGGCCCTTGTTCATCATGGTAGCCGAGTTGATGCTGATCTTGGCGCCCATCGACCAGATCGGGTGCTTGAGCGCCGCCTCCGGCGTGGCGCGGGCCATTTCGTCCCGGCTGGCGGTCCGGAACGGCCCGCCAGAGGCGGTGAGCACGATCCGCTCCACCGCACCTCGGTTGCCGTCGGCGAGCGATTGGAAGATCGCGTTGTGCTCGGAGTCGACCGGCAGCAACGTGGCTCCAGCCTCTCGCACGGCACGCAGCATCACCTCGCCGGCGCAGACCAATGCCTCCTTGTTGGCAAGCGCCACGGATGTTCCGAGGCGGACGGCGGCGAGGGTCGGCGCGAGGCCGGCCGCGCCGGTGATCGCCGCCATGACCCAATCGGCCTTCAGTCCCGCGACCTGGATCACCGCCTCAGGTCCGGCGGCGCTCTTTATCCCAGTGCCCGCCAGGCATTGCCGAAGCTCGCCGTAGCAGGCGGGGTCCGAGATCACCGCCTGCTCGGCGCGCAGCGCCACCGCCTGGTCGGCAAGCAGTCTGGCCTTGCGCCCGCCAACGAGCGCGCGAACCCAAAACCGCTCGGGGGCGGCCGCCAGCAGCTCAACCGTTTGGGTGCCGACGCTTCCGGTGCTGCCGAGGACGGTGACCGAGCGGCGCGAGTCGATGGTCATTGCCACAGAGCTACTCCACGACCCGCTACCAGCGCCAGCAGTGCCGCGACCGGCACGACCGCCAGCACGGCGTCCAGCCGATCGAGCAATCCACCATGACCAGGAATGAATTGTCCGGAATCCTTCACGCCCAGACGTCGCTTCACCGCGCTTTCGAGCAGATCGCCCGCTTGGCCGATCACCGAAAGCCCTCCACCCAGCGCCGCCGCGGTTGCGAAGTTCCCGCTTGTCACCAGCAACTTCGCAACCACGGCGGCGGCGGCGGCGGCGGCGAGCAGGCCGCCAGCCGCGCCCGCCCACGTCTTGCCCGGCGAGATCCGCGGCGCGAGGCGCGGGCCGCCAATCAGGCGCCCGAGCGCATAGGCGCCGACATCGCTCGCCCAGACCACCGCCACCAGATAGATCACATTCGCGCGCCCAACCGCCGGATCGGCCCGGAGCCAGACCAAGAGCGCGCCCACGACCGCCACCCATGCAAGTCCCGCCGCCAGCCAGCCGGCCGGACGGGCCCTCGGGCGGCAGAGCCGAAGCCATTCGGCCATCAACCCGAGCGTGACGGCGCCGATCAGCAGGATGAACGCTAGCCCGCCTGCCCAGACGCCAGCCAGCGCGATCGGAGCCAGCACCGCGGCCGAGATGGTCCGCTGGCGGAGGTCGGCCCACCGGCGCGGCGCGCCCGCGTCACCCAGAGCGGACACCGAAGCGCCGCTCGCGCCGGGCATATTCGGCGAGCGCGGCGGCGAAATGATCCGGCCCGAAGTCCGGCCACAACACGTCCAGGAAGACTAGCTCCGCGTAGGCCGCTTGCCAGAGCAGGAAATTGGACAGGCGCTGCTCCCCGGAGGTGCGGACGAGCAGATCCGGGTCTGGAATCCCGTCCGTCGCCAGGAACTTAGAGAAAGCGCGCTCGTCCAGCGCCTCCGGATCGAGCTGGCCCGCCCGCGCCGCCTCCGCCGCCGCGCGCGTCGCGGCCACGATCTCGGCGCGCGCGCCGTACGAGAGCGCGACCGTCAGGTTCAGCCGCTCGTTATCGCGGGTGATCCGCTCGGCCGCGGCGAGGTCGCCTTGGATGTCAGGATCGAAGCGCGTGCGGTCGCCGATGACCCGCAGCCGGACCCCGTTGGCCGTCAGCTCGGCGATTTCGGTCCTTAGATAATGGCGGAGCAGGCCGGTGAGGTCGGACACCTCGCCCGCCGGCCGGCGCCAGTTCTCGCTGCTGAAGGCGTAGAGCGTCAGCCAGCCGACCCCGTGGCGGATCGCCGCCTCGATCGCGCGCCGGACGGCGCGCGCTCCCTCGCGATGGCCGGCCACGCGCGGCAGCCGCCGCCCGGATGCCCACCGCCCGTTGCCGTCCATGATGATCGCCACATGCCGGGGGGTCAGCGCCGCCCCATTGCCATCGGCGGCCTCTGGAATTTCGCGGCCCGAAGCGCGGGCGCCGCGTGTCATACGCCCCCTCCTCCCAGCCCCCTCCCGCAGGGGGAGGGGGCGTCAAAGGCGGGGCCAATGGCCTCCCCTTCCCTGGGGGGAGGGATCGACCAGACAGAATCAGCGGTCATGCGAAACGGCCGCTGGTATCACCGGTCAGACCTGCCTGATGTCCCGCTCCTTCTCCACCATCGCCTCGTCCACCCGCTTGACGTACTGATCGGTGATCTTCTGCACGTCGTCATGCCAAGTCTTGGCGACGTCTTCTCCGATTTCGTGCTTCTTTTCATGCGTCTTGATCTGCTCCATGCCGTCCCGGCGCACCGCGCGGACCGCGACCTTGGCGCTCTCGGCGTATTTGTGCGCCGCCTTCACCAGTTCGCCTCGGCGCTCTTCCGTGAGCTGGGGGATCGGCACCCGGACGAGCTGGCCGTCGGCGGCTGGGTTGAGACCCAGCCCAGACTCGCGGATCGCCTTGTCCACCGCGCCTACCAACGAGCGGTCCCAGACCTGCACGGTGAGCATTCGTGCCTCGGGGACCGCGATGTTACCCACTTGGGTCAGCGGCACCTCGGTCCCATAGGCGTGAACCCGCACCGGCTCCAGCAATCCGGGGCTCGCCCGGCCGGTGCGCAGGCCCGCGAACTCGCGGCGCAACGTCTCCAGCGCGCCCTCCATCCGCCGGGTGAGGTCTTGCTTCAGCTTGTTCAGATCGGCTGCCATACCTGCTTGCTCCCCTCCCTCTCACGGCCGCTCGACGATCCTGGTGAACCGGCCCTCGCCACGGACCACCGCCGCGAACGCGCCGGGCGCATGGATGTTGAAGACCACGATCGGCAGTCCATTCTCGCGCGCCAGGCTGATCGCGGCGGCATCCATCACCGCGAGCTGGTTGGCAAGCACGTCCTGATAGGTGAGCTGGCCGAAGCGCTCGGCCCCGGGCACGCGGCGCGGGTCGGCGGAATAGACGCCATCGACCTGGGTGCCCTTGAACAGCGCGTCGCAGCCCATTTCCGTGGCGCGGAGCGCGGCGGCGGTGTCGGTGGTGAAGAACGGGTTGCCGGTGCCGGCGGCGAAGATCACCACCCGGCCCTTCTCCATGTGACGCTCCGCGCGGCGGCGGATATAGGGCTCGCAGACGCTCGCCATCGGGATGGCGGATTGCACCCGCGTTGGCACGCCGCGCTGCTCCAGCGCGCTCTGCATTGCGAGCGCGTTCATCACGGTGGCCAGCATCCCAATGTAATCGGCTTGCGCCCGTTCCATTCCGGCGGCTGCGGCGGAGACACCGCGGAAGATGTTGCCACCGCCGATCACCATGCAGACCTGCACCCCTATCGCGGCCACGTCGCCGACATCGGCGGCGATCGCGCGGACCATGTCGTTGTCGAGGCCATAGTCGCGACGGGCCATCAGCGCCTCGCCGGAGACTTTCAGCAGGACGCGCTTATAGACCGGCTGCTCGGACATCGGGATCGACTTCTCGCGGGGCGCCGGCAACCTAGTTGGGAGCGACAGGAAAGGCCAGTAGCCTGTTTACCTTAACCCGGATGAGCCGCGGCGAGGCCGGCCGTGCCAACCGGGGCACCCTGGCGTTCCTGGCTGACCGCCCGCCCGGAGGGTTCCACCTTGAACCACGAATAGGCATTGGGACCGGGTCGCGCGGAGCGGGCGGACTGTGGCGTCACTGTCCAGACGTAGAATCCCGGAACCTCATCGAGCCGCACCATCAGCGCGGTCTGCTGGACGTCGCGACTGAAGACAGGTCGCATACCGGAGGCTTCGATGCGCAAGAGGCGGACCTCGTACGTGACCGGACGCGGCTCGGGCGTGGCGTCCCAAATCAGCGTCACGGTGGCCGGGTCAGCCGGCGCATTGATGGTCGCATCGGCTGGTGGCCACACGGGCTTGGGGGCCACGAACGCGGGCGACGTCGCGGCGCCTGCCAAGGCGACCTCCGCGTTGGGTGATCGCGCCGGGGGCAGATTGGCCAACTTGCTGGCCGCCGCGGGCAGTCCGTCGGCGGCCGCGGCGCGATACCAGGCCCTAGCGGCATCGGCGTTTTTCGGCACGCCATCCCCGGCGGCATAGAGCTGCGCCAGGTTGTAGGCGGCGCGCCCATATCCGCGTGCCGCCGCCCGAGCATACCACAAGGCCGCCTCCGCGCGGTCCCGAGGAACGCCTTGGCCGGTGTCCAACAGCACCGCGACGTTGAACTGCGCGGCCGGCAAGCCGGCCTCCGCGGCGCGCAGGTACCAGCGGAACGCCGCAGCTTGGTCCATTGGCACCCCTTCGCCGGTATCGAACAGCGCGCCGATGTCGAGCTGTGCCTGCGGGTCGCCCGCTTGGGCGAGCGGCGCCCAGATTTCCAGGGCGTCGGCGAACCGCCCGGCGTCGAACAAGGCCTGGCCGTCGGCCTCATTCGCTCCAGCCACCGACACTGTCCCCTCGGGCACCATCGCTTTGGGAACTGAATTCCTGGCCGCCGACACCGATGCGGCCTGGACCGCGACCGCCAGGACGGCCGCCGCTGCGCATGACCGGTTTCTTGCCCAATTCATCGCCACGAGACCACCACGCGCCGGTTGGCGGGATCGGACACGCCTTGGGGGGTTGGAACGGCTAGATCGGTCTCCCCGTCGGCGACGATGTGGAACTTATCCGCTGGAATGCCGCGCGCCACCAGCTCGTGCAGCACCGTATTGGCCCTCTGCAGGGATAATTCCAGGTTGTATTCCGCCGATCCAGCGGTATCGGTGTAGCCGCTGACCACCATCAGGATCGGATGGCCGGCCCGGTACAACCGCGATGCCTGGTCGAGCGCCTCATTGTCCTTCGGCGTGAGCGCGGCGCTCCCGAAATCGAAATACACCACCAGCGAGTTGGGCGATGTCTGCCCCGGGGTGGGAGTGCCGGAGGCGGGCGCGACCTGTGGTGCGCTGGCTGTTTGACCCTGCGCCAAGACTACCGGCGAGCCCAGGGCAAAAGCGGAGCCCGCGAGCAAGAATGCGAACAACGAATAGCGCATGGCGAGGCCCTCCGACGACAATTGGGAACGCGGCGCACGCCGCCTCCGGGATGATACGTCGCAAAGCCGCGAATGGATGTAGCGCTCTCAAATTCGTGAAGAGCTAAGTCGTTTCGTATCCATCATTAGTCATTAAGGGTACGTTGGCAACTTGTTCGCTTTTAGGCGCAAACTCCGCCCGGATCGCGGCGGAATGCTCGCCCACGGCCGGAACCGGGCCGAGGTCGCGGGCGCCGTCGGTACTCAGCACCGGCGGGGCGGCGATCGCGACCCGCCCGCGCGGCGTATCGACCAGCGCGCGCCGGAGCGCCGGATGACGGGCGAAGGCCGCGACATTGTTGACGAAGCCGAAGGCCGTGTTGGCCGCGCGCAGCCGGTTCGCGGCCTCGGCGCGCGTGAGCCGGGCGAAGGCGGCGGCGATGTGGCCATCCACCATCGCGCGGTTTGCGACCCGGACCACGTTGACCTCGAAGCCGGGGCGTTTTGGAAGATCAGGCTCATCCAGGAACTTGGCGCAAAATTCCGCCCACTCGCGTTCGTTCTGGATGGCGATCAGAACCAGCGAGCCGTCAGTGAGCGAAAAGGCACCATAGGGACAGATCGAGGGATGAGCGAGGCCCAGACGCTCCGGCGCCTTGCCGGTGCCTTCGTAGAACAGCAGCGGCACGTTCATCCAATCGGCCATGCCGTCGAACAGGCTGACCTTCAGCCCTGTGCCGCGACCGGTGATCCCGCGCTCGATCAACGCCTCGAGGATGCCGGCATGTGCGGCCATGCCGCAGGCGATGTCGCAGGCTGAGACGCCGACCCGGCCTGGCCCGGCGGGGTGGCCCGTGACCATGGTCAGCCCGGATTCCGCCTGCACCAGCAGATCGTACGCTTTCATGGTCGCGTACTCGCCGGTCTCGCCATAACCGGAGATGTCCATAGTGATCAGGCGTGGGTTGCGCTCGCGCAGCGCCTCGGACCCGAAGCCGGCACGGGCCGCCGCACCGGGGGCGAGGTTTTGGATGAAGACATCGGCGCGTGCCAGTGTAGCGTGCAGCAACGCGACATCGTCCGGGCGCTTGATGTCGGCGACCAAGCTCTGCTTGCCGCGATTGAGCCAGACGAAGTAGCTGGACATCCCGTTCGCCGCCTGGTCATAGCCGCGGGCGAAGTCGCCCTCCGCGCGCTCGACCTTGATCACGCGCGCACCAGCGTCGGCCAGGCGCGAGCTGGCATACGGCGCGGCGACCGCCTGCTCCAGCGAGACCACCAGAAGCCCCGTCAGGGGTTTATGGTCTTGCGCCATCAATAGCTGCGCGGCAGCCCGAGCACGTGCTCGGCGACGTAGGACAGGACGAGGTTGGTGCTGATCGGCGCCACCTGGTAGAGTCGGTTCTCGCGGAACTTGCGCTCTACGTCGTATTCCTCGGCGAAGCCGAAGCCGCCATGCGTTTGGATGCACGCCTCGCCCGCGGCCCAGGATGCATCGGCGGCCAGCATCTTGGCCATGTTGGCCTCCTCGCCGCAGGGCAGCCCGGATTCGAACCTGCGGCAGCCCTCGTGGACCAGAAGCTCGGCCGCGCGCCATTGCGCGTAGGCCCGCGCAATCGGGAACTGGATGCCCTGGTTCTGCCCGATCGGCCGATCGAACACCCGGCGCTCCTTGGCGTACGCAACCGACTTGGCGGTGAACCATTTGGCATCGCCGATGCACTCCGCAGCGATCAGCAGCCGCTCGGCGTTCATGCCGTCCAGGATGTAGCGGAATCCCTTGCCTTCCTCGCCGACCAAATTCTTCGCCGGCACCACCATGTTGTCGAAGAAGATCTCGGTCGAGTTGTGGTTCATCATGGTGCGGATCGGCCGGATGGTCATGCCGTGCCCGACCGCCTCGCGCATGTCCACGATGAAGGTGGAGAGGCCGCCGGTGCGCGACGCGACCTCCTGGCGCGGCGTGGTGCGGGCCAGCAGCAGCATCAGATCGGAGTGCTCCGCGCGGCTGGTCCAGACCTTCTGGCCGTTGACCGCGTAGCGGTCGCTTTCGCGCCGGGCGAAAGTACGCAGGTTGGTGGTGTCGCTGCCGGTCGTCGGCTCGGTGACGCCGAACGCCTGCAAGCGCAGCTCGCCGGTGGCGATCTTGGGCAGGTACGTGCGTTTCTGCTCCGGCGAGCCGTGCCGCAGGATGGTGCCCATGATGTACATCTGGGCGTGGCAGGCGGCGCCGTTGCAGCCTTCGGCGTGGATGGTCTCCAGGATCGCGGCGGCAGCCGAGAGCGGCAGGCCGGCGCCGCCGTATTCCTCGGGGATCAGGGCGGCGAGGTAGCCAGCTTCGGTCAAGGCGGTGACGAACTCGGTCGGGTAGGCGCGCACCTCGTCGAGCCGGCGCCAGTACTCGCCGGGAAAGCGGGCGCAGAGCTTGCGCACCTCCTCGCGGATTTCGGCGTGCTGTTCGGCTGGCGTGTGATCCATGGCCGGCTCCCCTGGCGCTCGATTATGCGCCTGTGGACGGGAAAGGCCAAAATTGGCCGCCTGCGCGCCGGGGGCACATAACCCGGACCATTGGATGCGAGCACGAGCGACGTCGGGATCCTGCCTAGGGGCTGTCGATCGAAGAATGCGCTCTTTTGCCGCAAGAGCTAAGGGAGATATCCACAGGTTAACAACAGAGTTCAATTCGCGACAGGTGCCGAAGCGTGACGCACGAGGGTCGGTTGGGAGCCGGCGTGCTTAGGACAATTCGTCGGAAACGATTGGCCTGACGCTGGCAAAAGGATAAGCTGGCACTGGCTTCCTTCAATATCATCTCGGCCGGGCGCAGGCCGATTTTTTGCCGAGAACCGCGTCAATGCAAATCGTGCAGCTCCAGGGACCGCTCAACGACTGACGCTCCCAACAGCTCGTGATTTGTGACTTAGTTCACAGCATGTCCTCGCAAACGCCGTTATCCCGCATACAGACACTAAGCTCTGTGAAGGGCACTTCACATCGCGGGTTCGAGAACGTCCAGAGATTGCGACATGCTACAATCGCTTGGCAAGTTAAAGAACGATGACGCCCGAAACCAACCGCCCCAGCGAACCGGGCGGGGCGACCGCGGAAGAGCCCACATCGAGTACGTCCCGCGCAAGCTGGAAGGAGGCGCCCAGCCCCAGCCGCAAGCGTTAACGCGGGCTGGCGGGCAGTGGCAGAATTTGCTCGGCGCGGCGGGGGGAGCACCGCCGCTGAACCTCACGCTCGCGCAAGCGGCACTGAAGCTCGCGGAGTTGCCAAAAGGGCAGGGTCTGAGCGGGCCCGAGGCGCAGCGATTATATGAAGTCAGTCGGGATCGCTATGCTCCTGTCCTCGCGGCGTTCGCGACCGAGTGGCTCGACGAACTTGCTCGGCAGCCCAACGGCGTCGCCATCTGCCTAGGTCGCGACGGGTTAGCCCCTTTCCTGGCGGCGCGTACACTCCTGCGCATATATCCTCGCCGCTTCCGCGATGTTCATCCGCGTAGGGTGCAACTCGCGTACCTCTCGCGGCCGCTCGTACAAAGCGCCGTCGCGGACCTCGGACAAGCCGCGCTGCTCGATCGATATTTGCGCGGCCGGGGCGTGACCGAAGGGAAACCCCTGACGCTCGTGGATGTCGGCATACACGGCAGCATCCAAGATGGCCTTCGGCGAATCTATCCGAGGCGCGCCGTGAGTGGCCGGTATCTCGTGTTACGTCGGCGCAGCGGGGACTCCAACGGGGCGTTCAAGCGCGGCTTCTTGGCCGACCTGGACGTAGCCCCGCGCTCGCCGTTGGAGATTGGACGGTCCTGGCCACCCCCGCCCGGCTGGGAACTGGGCGGGACGCTACGTTGCGGCGACCCGCTCTTCTTGCGCCCACGCAGCGTACACGTCCTGGAGGATCTCTGGAACGGGGTGGGCGAGGCGGCGGAGGGGTTGCGGGTGTCGGATAAGAGTGAGCGGGTCATGGTGGTGCGATGTCGAGCGGACCAGGTTCTGACGCTACCCCCGGGGCCGACGATCACCCCTATGCAGCGGGTCGTAATCAAGCGCGCTGCCTTGCGGGGCGTCGTCGACGGGGTTGCGCAGGGCCGGCCTGAAGGCGAGGCAGGCGACATATCCGAAGCAACGCGCGGGCTAGCAGCATGGCTCGGGCAGTTGGATAATCCTGCCCCGGTAGACGCGCACATCCTGCGCGCGCTGGTACGCCGGGGTAGGCAGGGACAGGCAGAGGAGGATCTGGATACAGAAGACGACATCAATACGTAGTCAACTCGAAAAGGGAAAATATCATGACACATGGTCATAGCCATCGGGAACGGCGGGAACAAGGGCGGACGATACGTGCCCGCGCGTCCATGGAGGTTGAACAGACAGCGGCCCACATCGAGACGCTGGCGAACGCACTACGCAAGGGCGGGGTGACCATCCGGAGCGGGATGGAGTTAGTCGCGCTGCGTACGGGCGGACACGATTGATCTGGAGCTGGAGGCCGGGGAGGAGGGTCGACATACCTTCCTGCGCTGGGCACTACGCTGGGAGACCCCCGTGTCCGAGGAGCAGCTGGAAATCGTTGCTGGGGTGCAGGAGCCCGAGGAACCGAGCGCCACGGCGCGGTGACTCAGACAGCCCGGACCTATCAGGCAGTATTCCCGATGGCCGGACGTAGCGTGACGCGAAGCATAGCGCGTCTACGGACGTCCGGTCGGCTGATGCCAATGGGGTATCGCATCGCTTCCTCAGCGCGGAGGCACTGCTCGCGGCAGGGAGCGGGGCAGCAGGGTATCCCCGGGCAAATTGAGAGTTGTAGACGAGCGGCGGGGCTATGAAATCCAGCGGTGTACCTGCCTTTGATGCAGCGATTCCCCAGCTGAGCCGTCTCACCTGGCTCCCTGAGGCGGCGAGGCTCTTGGGGGCCGCACTGGTGGGCGGGCAAAAATCCTGGATGGCCTGCAGCAAGGGACCGCTGAACGTGCAGGCGGTGACGGTGTTGCGAGGGCATCCGGGTAGCCGCTGGACGCTGCGATACGTCATCCGTCGGGGCGAGGAAGACACTACCTTCATCGCAAAGGTCTATGCGCGCGACCGCAGTGATGTCGCGACGACGCTCTCGGTGCTACGCAGCAGAGGGCTCGGCCTCAGCCGGCTGATGCAAGTCGCCGCCCCCATCGCCTACATGCCCACGCTCCGCCTCCTCCTCCTGGAGGAAGCTTCTGGCGAGACCGCTAAGGCGGCGCTGCGGCGTGGCCAGGGCGGGATCGGGGAAAGGACGGCGTACTGGCTCGCAGCCCTTCACGCCGCGACGGCGCCCCTGACCGCCGCGCACCGGCCACGCGATCCGCTGACGAAGGCTTGTCGCTGGGCGGACGCGCTAGGCGCTAACGCGCCCGCGCTCGGCCGAGAAGCCCGCCATCTGCTCGCCGCACTCGTGGAGGCGCAACCGCCCTGGCCTGCGCCGCCCCATCTAGTGCATGGTGACTTCGGCGTTACCCACGTGTATCTCACGGCAGAGACGACTACTGTTATTGATTGGGACGCATGGAGAGTGGGCGACTGCGGGGAGGATGCTGGCAGGTTCATGGCCTCGCTCCACCATCTCGCCGCTCGCGACCCCGAGCGACGCGAAGCGGTAACCCAGACAGCCCGGAGGTTTGCGCAAACCTATCAGACAGCGGTCCCGATGGCCCGACAGAGCTTAGCGTTTTACGAGGCATTGGCGTGCTTGCTGAAGGCTGCTCGGCTGACCGCTCATGGACCGCGTCGCTTACACCACGCAAAGGCATTGATCGCAGCGGGGGAGCAGGCCCTCGCTTTGCGCCCGCCCCGGAGCAGTGGGCGAGATCCTCGCCGCACTCATCCTTGCGACCGGATTGACACGACGTTCCCTTCGAAGCGCCAGAAGTAAACACAGGCGAGACGGTCTCAATCAGGCGATAGCCACCTGGCCGCTGCCTGCGGCGCCGCCGGGGGCTGGCCGTGGGAGCCGACGCCGCCTGTGGCCGTTTAATCGCCGTTGCGAAAGCCCGCATGCGCGCGTTCCGTGAGTGGCGGGTTTGCCGTGTCGGTGCGGAACGGGCACCCTGTCGACGACAAGGGAACGCGGCATGGACCGGCAGTCATGGCAAGCGGAGGTCTTCGCGGCGCTTAAAGCGGCCCGCATCGCACAGGTGGGCTACGTCCCCGATGCGGGGCACGCGCACCTGATCGCGGCCGCGCACGCCGACCCCGACATGCGCGCCGTCGTGCTCACCACCGAGGAAGAGGGCGTCGCGCTTGCGGCAGGCGCCTGGCTCGGCGGCCAGCGCGCGGTGCTGCTCACGCAATCCTCCGGCGTCGGGAACTGCATCAACATGCTGTCGCTGCCGGCGAACTGCCGAATGCCGTTCCTGGCCCTCGTCACCATGCGCGGCGAGTGGGGGGAGTTCAACCCGTGGCAAGTGCCGATGGGCGCCGCCACGCCAGCCGTGCTGGCGGCCTCCGGGGTGCATGTGCGCCGCGCCGACCAAGCCTACGATGCGGCGGAGGTGGTGGCGGCGTCGGCGGCGCTGGCCTTTGATAGCCGGGTGCCGGTCGCCGTCTTGTTCGGCCAGCGGCTGATCGGCGCCAAGGCGTTCGTGCCATGAGCAGCGAAGGCACGCTGGACCGCCGCGCCGTCACCGCCACGCTCCTGCGGGAGCCGGGCGATCTGCTGGTGGTGACCGGGCTCGGCGCCGCGACCTATGATGCCGGCGCGGCGGGCGACCGGCCGCTCAATTTCTATCTCTGGGGTGCGATGGGCGGGGCGGCGATGGTCGGGCTTGGCCTCGCGCTCGCTCAGCCTCGCCGCCGCGTCCTGGTCCTGACCGGCGACGGAGAGATGCTGATGGGCCTGGGCGCGCTCGCCACCATCGCCGGCGCCAAGGCCAGCAACCTGTCCATCGCCGTGCTGGACAATGCGCGATACGGCGAAACCGGGGCTCAAGGCAGCCATACCGGCCTCGGCACCGATCTAGCCGCGGTCGCAGCCGCCTGCGGATGGACCGCGACCACGACCGCGCGCGGCATGGCGGAGGTCGAGGCGCTGCGCCCGCGCCTTCGGGCCGAGCCGCTATTCGCGGTGGTGAAGATCTCGCCCGCCGACGTGCCGCGCCATCTGCCGCCGCGCGACGGCGCCCACCTCGCCGACCGCTTCCGCCGCGCCTTGGGCGTCGCCGAACCGTAACCAGGTCATATTTCAGCTTGTAACGGCCGCTTGCCTCGCAGGTGCGGCTCCGGCATTTGACGGTGGCGCGGGCGGCCCAGTTTGCGGACAATGCGCCAAAACGCGTATCACAAGCCATCGACGCTTGTTCAAGGTCAAGGGAAAGGCTGGAAAGGGTTGTCCAAGGGGCAGAGCCGAGGGTCGTCTCGGCTAATCGGGGTCATTATCGGCCTGCTTCTAGCCGTTGCGGTCGGAGGCGGTCTTTCGCTGGCGCAACGCTCGGCAGCGCAGGCGCCGCAACCCGCCACGCCGGCCGCTTCCGTGCCGGTCACGGTCGCACACGCCGAGCGCCAGGATTTTCCGGTCTACCTGACCGGGCTTGGAACCGTTCAGGCATTCAACTCCGTGCTGGTCCGCGCCCGGGTGGATGGCACGCTCATGCAAGTGCCGGTCGCCGAAGGCCAGGAGGTCAAGAAAGGCGATGTGATCGCGGTGATCGACCCGCGCCCCTACCAGGCAGTGCTTGACCAGGCGATGGCGAAACGCCAGCAGGACGAGGCGCAGCTCGCCAATGCCAAGCGCGACCTCGCCCGGTACACCTCGCTCGCGAAGCAGGATTACGCATCCCATCAGCAGGTGGACCAGCAGCAGGCATCGGTGGCCCAGCTCACCGCGGCGATCGCCGGCGACACGGCGACGGTCGAGGCAGCGCAGCTCAACTTGAGCTATTGTTACATAACTTCCCCAATCGGCGGGCGCGTGGGGCTACGCCAGGTGGACCCGGGCAACCTGATCCACGCCAATGACGCGGGCGGGATCGTGACCATCACGCAGATCCACCCGATCGCCGTGATCTTCACTTTGCCGCAGGAGGACCTGCCGCGCATCGGCGCGGCGATGGTTCAGCGCAAGCTGCCCGTCGCGACCTTCGCCTCCGACGGCAAGACGGGATTGGGGCGCGGTGAGCTGGTCACGCTGGACAACGCGATCGACCAGAGCACCGGGACGATCAAACTCAAGGCGGTCTTCCCCAATACGCAAGACCGGCTTTGGCCGGGGCAGTTCGTCAATGCCCGGCTACTGGTCGATACCGAGAAGAATGTGCTGATCGTGCCATCGATCGCCGTCCAGCACGGGCCGAGCGGGCTCTATGTTTACGTGGTGAAGCCAAATTCCACAGTCGCGCGCCGGGCCGTGGCGACGGAGGCGGATGACGGCCAAGTCGCGGTCATCGCGCAGGGACTTTCGGACAGTGCCGTAGTGGTGACGGGGGGACAGTCCCGCTTGCAGGACGGAACGAGGGTCGCCGCGAACACGTCCGAGCAGCAGCCGACGCCGGCGCCGAACATCTGACCGGGATGGGGAGAGAGACCGCGCCGATGAGCATCTCCACGCCGTTCATCCGCCGCCCGATCGGTACCTCGCTGCTGATCGCCGCCCTGGTTCTGGTGGGACTCGCCGCTTACCCGTTCCTGCCGGTCGCGCCCCTGCCGCGCATCGATTTCCCAACCATCATGGTGAACGCCAATTTCCCCGGCGCCAGCCCTGAGACCATGGCGAGCACGGTAGCGCAGCCGCTGGAGCATAATCTCGCCCGGATCCCCGGCGTCGCGCAGATGACGTCGGTGAGCCTCCTGGGGCAGACGCAGATCACCATCCAATTCGACCTCGACCGCAACATCGACGCAGCCGCCGGCGACGTACAGGCGGCGATCAACGGCGCCAGCGGCCAGCTGCCGAAGGACCTGCCTTCCGCGCCCAACTACTGGAAGGTGAACCCTTCGGACAGCCCGATCATGATCCTGACCGTGCAATCCGACACCGTGCCGCTGATCGAGGCGGACGACTACGCCGACAACATCCTGAGTCAGCAGATTTCGCAGATCGCCGGCGTGGCGCGGGTTTATATTGGCGGCGAGCAGAAGCGCGCGGTCCGCGTGCAGGTCGATCCCGCCAAGCTCGCCGCGATGGGCATGACGCTGGAGGACGTGCGTCACGCTTTGATAAACGCCACGGTGGACGAGCCCAAGGGCACCATCGAGGCGGAGCATCGCGCCTACACGATCTACGACAACGACCAGCTCACCAAGGCGGCCGAGTACGACAACGTCGTGCTGGCCTATCGCAATGGCGCCCCGGTGCGGGTGCGCGATATCGGCCGGGCGGTGGACGGGCCGGAGAACAATACCCAGGGGGCCTGGCAGGGCGGCAAGCGCGGCATCATCCTGGCGGTCTTCAAGCAGCCGGGCGCCAACGTGATCGACACGGTGGAGCGCATCAAAGCGCAGCTGCCGCGGCTGGAGGCGTCGATCCCGCCCTCGGTCCATGTCAACCTGATGATGGACCGGACGCTCACGATCCGCGCCTCGGTGGCCGACGTGCAGTTCACCTTGTTCCTGTCGGTCTGCCTGGTGGTGATGGTGATCTTCCTATTCCTGCGCAGCCTCTGGGCCACGGTGATCCCGGCCATCACCGTGCCGGTGGCGCTGATCTGCACTTGCGCCGCGATGTTCGTGCTGGGCTACAGCCTCGACAACCTCTCGCTGATGGCGCTGACCATCGCGGTCGGGTTCGTCGTGGACGACGCCATCGTGATGCTGGAGAACGTCTATCGCCACATCGAGCATGGCATGAAGCCAATGGAGGCGGCGCTGAAGGGCGCCGGGGAGATCGGCTTCACCATCGTCTCGATCAGCTTCTCGCTGGTCGCGGTGTTCATCCCGCTGCTGCTGATGGGCGGCATCGTCGGGCGGCTGTTTCGCGAGTTCGCCATGACCGTGGCGGTCGCGGTGCTGCTCTCAGCCGTCGTTTCGCTCACGCTCACGCCGATGATGTGCTCGCGCTTCCTGCGCCATCACTCTGGCGGGCATGGCTGGCTGTACCGTGCGGTTGAGGCGATGTTCGATGGGGTGCTCGCGTTCTACCGGCGCACGCTGGACGTGGCCCTGCGGCACCGGTTCATCACGCTTCTGACGTTCCTTGCCACCGTCGCGCTGACGGTGTTCCTCTATATCGACATCCCGAAGGGCTTCTTTCCGGCGCAGGACACCGGCATCGTGATGGGCGTGACCGAGGGGGCGCAGGACGTCTCATTCAAGGAGATGTCGCGCATCCAGGCCAAACTTGACGCGGTGATCGCCGCCGACCCGGACGTGGCGACTTACAGCGCGCATGTCGACTCCGGCCAGACGATGAACAACGGGCGCGTCTATATCTCGCTCAAGCCGTGGGACCAGCGCGTGGGCGGCTCGGCGCAGGACTTCATCAACCGGATCCGCCCAAAGCTCGCGAAGGTGCAAGGCGGCCAACTATTCCTGCAAGCCGCGCAGGACATTCGGATGGGCGGGCGCCTGTCCAAGACCGAGTATCAATACACGCTGCAAGACGCGGATCTGGCTGAACTCTATCAGTGGGCGCCCAAGGTGCTGGACCGGCTCCAGCACGTGAAACTGCTGCGCGACGTGACGACCGACCAGCAAATGTCGGGCACGACCACGACGCTGACCATCGACCGCGACCGGGCGGCGCGGTTCGACATCCAGCCCCAGGCGATCGACGACACGCTGTACGACGCGTTCGGCCAGCGCCAAATCACCCAGTATTTCACGCAGATCAACTCCTATCACCTGATCCTTGAGGTGATGCCCGGCCTAGCGGCCGACGTGAACACGCTGAGCAAGCTATACGTGCATGGGGCGAACGGGCGCGTGGTGCCGCTGTCGTCGTTCGTGACATGGACGACGGCGCCGGTGCAGCCGCTGTCGATCAGCCACCAGGGCCAGTTCCCCGCGGTGACGATCTCTTTCAACCTGGCGAAGGGAGCCTCGCTTGGCCAGGCCGTGGACGCGATCAACACGGCCATGTCGCAGATGCGCGTGCCCGACACGATGCAGGGCACGTTCCAGGGAACAGCGCAGGCGTTCCAGTCGTCTCTGGCGGGCCAGCCCTACCTGATCGCGGCGGCCTTGATAACGGTGTATATCATCCTCGGCGTGCTCTACGAGAGCTATATCCTACCGCTCACCATCCTCTCCACGCTGCCCTCGGCTGGGGTGGGCGCGCTGCTGATGCTGATGGCGGCGGGCTACGACCTTTCGGTGATCGCGCTGATCGGCATCATCCTGCTGATCGGGATCGTGAAGAAGAACGGGATCATGATGGTGGACTTCGCCATCACCGCCGAGCGGCGCGACGGCCTGGCGCCGCTAGAGGCAATCCGGCAGGCATGCTTGTTGCGATTCCGGCCGATCCTGATGACCACCATGGCGGCGATGCTGACCGGCGTTCCCCTGATGCTGGGGCACGGCGCCGGCTCGGAACTGCGGCGACCGCTCGGCTATGCGATGGTGGGCGGGCTGGCGCTGTCGCAGGTGCTGACGCTGTACACGACGCCAGTGATCTATCTTTATCTCGACCGGCTCCAGCACTGGCTGGCCCCGAAACCGGCCCGACTGCCGGTGCTGGCGGCGAAGATGGGAGCGACGGGGGATTGAGGCCCATAAAGTCTCGACTTAATGTGAGATTCGGAGGGCTTCGCATCCTACAATGCCGGTGAGCCCCCGGGGAGGACTGAGCCATGAAGCGGTTCGCGGCGATTCTCAGTGTGCTCGTCTTGGCCGCGCTCCTGATTCCGCGCGAGTCGCCGGCACAGGGTACGCCGGCTCACAGAGTCCGGACTGTCGCTACGTTTCCCATTGTCAATGGCGTTCCCGGGGTGCCCGAGGGCATCACCACCGACGGCCATGGGGGCCTTTACGTCGGGCTCTTCTTGCTCGACGAGATCTGGCAGCTCAACCCGGCGACGGGCGCGAAGAGAAAGATCGCCGACATGCCGGGCGGCGGTCTCAAGGGCGACCTTATCGGACTCGAAAGGGATCCCACCGACGGCACCATTCTAGGCGCCTTCAAACGCGCGACGAAGGTCGACCTCTTCACTGCGGACCACCCCGATTGTCGCGATCCGACCGATACCGCCACCGGGGTCTACCGGTTCAACCCTCAGACCGGGGCGGTCACGCCGTTTGTTACGCGCGGGATGGGTATCGCAATCTGCTTTCCGGACGACGTCGCGGTCGATCAGCACGGCGAGGTGTACGTCACCGACCTCGAGCTCGGAGTCATATGGAAGTTCGACCATTCCGGCCACGGCGGTGTCTGGTCGGATGATCCGTTGCTCGGCTGGACGGAACAGAGCGGGACCTGGAACTCGAAGGAGGGTACACCGGCCGGCTATATCGGCGTTAACGACATGGCCCTCAGCCCGGACGGTCGCTTCCTCTACGCGGGGACCGACGGCGGCCCTGGCGGTACCACGGGGAGTGGGCTGCTGGTGCGAATTCCCATCCGGCCGGATGGCTCGGCCGGGAAGGCGGACCTCTTTGCCGCCGGTCTCGGCGCCAATGACGGCATGGAGGTGGGCCCCGACGGCACGATTTACTTCGCCGATACCTTCAACAATGACATCTGGGCATTTTCGCCGAACGGCAACCGGCGCCTGCTGATCGCCTCGCGCGAGCAATTCGGTGATCCCCTGGACAATGCCACGAGTCTCGTCTTCCTCAACGGCTGCCTCTACAACACGGAACTCGGCTTCTTTAAGCTGCAACAGCGCAAGGGGAACGAGACGCTACGGAACGTCGTGCAAATCTGCGACCCGGGCAATCCCGCCACGCGAGGCGATTATACCCCGTCTCCGACGCTGGAGGTGGCGCCTCCCAGGCTGCGTCCGCCGGGTGCACGGCCGATTTACCCGTTGTTTTCAACGCCACCGGTCCCGTCTCATGGGTAGGCTCTAGAGGGCGGCGGGTGCGCCGGCTCACATCGGCGCGCCCGGCGGAATTGCTCTCCGCATGGCCCGACCGGGGGAGCGGCCAATAAGTATCCCTTGGAAAAACGGCTACTAGATGGCTATATTAGCCGCATGGGGCACCACAGCGTCGTTGAAGCCAAGAACCAACTTTCCGAGCTGATCGACCGCGCGCTCCAGGGGGAGAACATCGTCATCACCCGGCACGGCAAGCCGATCGTCGAACTGAAAGCCGTCCGGGCTCCCCGGCCTATAACCGAGGCAGACATCGCCTGGGCAGAGGCCCGGCGCATACGCCCCATAAGGCCCAGTTCAGAAGACGCGGGAACGTTTGTCAGCCGGATGAGGGATGAAGACTGGGAGCGATGAGCATCTACCTGGATGCCAGCGTCTTGGTCGCCTTCTGGATTGGCGGCGACTCGCTGAATGCCCGAGCCAGCGAGCTTTTGCGAGGCGCATCGGGCATAGTGGTTCTTAGCGACTTTGCCGCGGCAGAGTTTTCCTCGGCGGTTGCCCGGAGGGTCAGGAGCGGCGAGATCGGAACCGATCAGGCGTGGGCCGGGTTCGCGGATTTCGATGCTTGGAGGTCGAGGGCCACGCAGCGCCTGGAGATCGTTTCCAGCGATGTGTCGGTGGCAGATGCGTATCTTCGCAGGCTCGACCTCAACTTGCGAGCGCCCGACGCGATCCACATCGCCATGGCCGACCGTATCGGTGCAACGTTAGCAACGTTCGACAGACGATTGGGCGACTGCGCCCGAAATCTTGGAGTGGCCGTGGCTGGAGCCTGACCGCCCGTTCATCCATTCTGCCGATCCGTCACGGACAGATGAACCCGCCGCCATGCGGCTTAGGGAAACATCCGACCGCGCGCGGCAGGAAGTGCCGGGGAAGCCAGAGCACCGTGTCCGGGATCAGGATGATCACTGAGATCACCACCACGAACACCACATAGATCGGCGCCGATTGGCGCAGCGCGCGCGAGAACGGCACGTTGGCCAAGGTGGACGACAGCAGCAGGATGATGCCGCAAGGCGGCGTGATCAGCCCGAAGGCGAGGGTCACGATCACCACCACGCCCATATGCACCGCATTGATGTGGCCGAGCTTCTCCAGCGCCAGGATCACCGGCATCAGGATGATGATGGCAGGCAGCCCGTCCAGAAAGTCGCCCACGATCAGGAACAGCACGGCGACGAAGAACAAGATCGCGCGCGCATCCGTCGTGCCAAGCGCCTGCACCCAGCCCATGATGATGTCCGCCCCACCCAAGTAGGCGAGCATCCAGCCGAACGCCGAAGCACCGGCGACGGCCGTGAGCGGGATCGAATAGAGCAGCGCCGCCATCGCGATGTCTTTCGGCAGGCGGCGGAAATGCCCGCGGTTCAGCAGCGGCAGCAGCACCAGCAGCGCGTACACTACAGCCGCCATGCCGGCCTCGGCCGGCGTGATCACGCCCGCCAAGATGCTGCCGATGATGATGACCGGGATCATCATCGGCAGCAGCGCCCCCCGCAAAGCAGTGCCGAACTCGAAGAAGGTGGCGCGCCGCTTCTGCAATCCGGGTGCGCCGAAGAAGTAGCTGTAGATCATCAGCCCGACGCAAACCATCAGCCCCGGCGTCGCCCCGCCCAGGAACAGCCCGCCAACCGAGGCGTCGCCCACCGCGCCATAGACGATCGCCATGATACTCGGCGGCACCATGCTGGCGATGCTGGCGCCGGCTGCGATCAGGGCGGCGGAGAAGGCGGGCGCATAGCCCTCCTCTTTCATCGCCGGCATCAGCACGGTGCCGATCGCCACCGTATCCGCAGTGGACGAGCCCGAGATGCCGCCGAAGATCATGCACGAGACCGCGACCACGTGGGCAAGCCCGCTGCGCAGATGGCCGACCATCGCCTGAGTCAGCGCGATCAAGCGCGGGGTGATCCGGGCCGAGGTCATCAGCTCGCCCACGAGCAGGAAGAACGGGATGGCGAGCAGCGCCAGCTCGTTGATGCCGTTGAACAACTGGCCCATCAGCGAGCCGATGGTGAGCGTGGTGAACAGCGAGGCGACCACCACGACCGCGGCAATCAGCGCGAACGCAACGGGCAGCCCAGCATAGCCCAGGAACAAGAACAGTCCGCACATCACGACAATGGCGGTGTCGTTACCGCTCACGGCCTGGCTTCGGCTTTGGCCGCCTCAAGTACCGGGCCGGCGGCTTCAGTGCCCGCCGGCAGCTCGCTCTCCGGGTCGGGGAAGCCGCGCACCAAGCCGTTGACCAGCTTCTCGACCGAAAACAGCGCGATCAGCGCGCCGCAGACCGGGATCGCGGCGTAGAGCACCGCGACCGGCGTGAGGGACGGCATCAGAAAGCTGCCGAAGCCGGTCAGGAAATTCAGGTAGCCGAACCATGCCATGCAGAAGGCGACGCCGATCATGACCAACTGCTGGAACACCTCGATCGCGGTGCGCACGCCGCCTGAAAACAGCTCCGCCGTCGCCGACAGGCGGAAGTGATCGTTACGCCGGACGCCGACCGCCCCGCCCATGAACACGCCCCAGACGAAGAAGCCGAGCGAGAACTCCTGTGCTTCCAGCCAGGGACGGCGGAGGATGCGGAACGCGACATCACCAAGCTCGCTCAGCGTGAAGCCGACCAGCAGCAGGCCGCAGAGCACCACCAACGCGAATTCCAGCGGATCGAGCCACCGCCATTTGAGCTGTGGGCGCTTGCGCGACAGCACCGGCCCGGCGAGATCGGCGAAGCTCATCGGCGCGGCCGCTTAGGCCGGCACCTTGCGCGTCAGCTCCAGGAGCCGCACCGCGTACGGGCCGAGCTGCTTGGCCTGCTCGTCTTGAATCGGGGTGGCGATCTGGATGAAGCTCTTGCGATCGACTTCGGTGAAGAACTCCACGCCCATCTGCTTGAGCTGCTCGATCGCGGCATGATCATAGGCGAGCGATTTCGGCACCGCCAGGCCCCGCGCGTGCTCGAAGGTGGCCTTCACCCAGCCCTGCTCTTCGGCGTTCAAGCTGTTCCAGGCCTTGTCGCTGACCCAGAGATGGTTGTTGTTGGCCTCATGGTTGCTCGCGGACAGCACTGGCGCGACCTCGTAGTGCTTCTGCGCACGGTAGATGTCGGCGCCGTTCTCGGCGACATCTACCAGCCCGGTCTCCAACGACGTGTACACCTGGCCGATCGGCATGTGGATCGGCACGGCGCCGTAGGCGCTGAAGAACCGGTCCTCGGTCTTGGTCGCCTGCACCCGGACCTTCTTGCCCCTGATGTCGGCGACGTTCCTGATCTCGAATTTGGCGTAGAACTTTCGGAACCCGAGCGTGCCGAGGCCGAGGGAGCGGGCGCCGGTCGTGTTCTTGGCGATCATCTCGCGGAACAGCTCGTTCATCGCCGGATCGAGCATTGCCTTCGCGAGATGGCCCTCGTCGCGGAAGATGAAATGCAGCGAGAAGACACCAGCTTGCGGCACCACGGTCGCGGTGTTGGCGGTCGAGTTGATGACGAAATCGATATCGCCGGTGCGCACCTTCTGCGCCATTTCCGGCTCCTGACCGAGCTGCGCGCCGGGGAACTGGTGGATGGCGAGCTTGCCGCCGCTCAGCTCCTTGAGCTTGGCGCCGAACTGGTCGGCGAAGTAGCCGTATCCGGTATCGCGCGGCTCATCGTAGCCGAAGGTGAACACGCGGTTGCCGGCGGCGATCGCGGGCGCGGCAAGCGCCCCGAGCGCCGCGGCCGCGGCGGTGGCCCGCATGAGCGCGCGCCTGGACAGGGCCGGCGCTCCCCCGTTGATGGACATTGTTTCCCCCAAGTCTCCAGGCCGCGATCAAACGGCGCGGACAGCCAATGTGTCAATCGTTTCGCTTAGGTCGGCTATAACCAGGCCGCGTCCAAAACCGTCGATTAACCTAACGATAGCACGCTATCGGGCTGGACGCGGGAGAGACTGCCGGTGAGCGTGATCTTCGATAAGCTCGCCTTCGTTCGCCGTCTTGAGGGCGAGGGACAGTTCTCTCGGCCACAGGCCGAGGCGCTGAGGGAGGCGTTCCATCAGGCTATGAGCGAGACCGTCGCCACGAAGTCCGACCTGGCTGAGATTCGGCACGAAATCAGCGCATTGCGATCCGAGATGAAGATTTGGATGGGGAGCGTTGGAGCTGCGCTGTTCGTGGCTCAGTTCACGGCTTAGGCGGTCTGATAGCGGCTCTGAAGTTCCTGGTGCATTGAGGGCCGGCGCGGGAACGGCTGCGCCAACTCGAGCGTTCGCGCAGCCCGCAGCACCAAATCGTCCCGGTGTTGCGCCGCCGCGATCTGCACCGCGCGCGGCAGCCCCTCGGACCCGAGCCCGACCGGCACCGTGACCGCCGGCTGACGGGTGAGGTTGAAGGTGAAGGTCCAAGGCGCCCATTGCGTCCACAGCGCCTCGACCGGGTTGAGCGTCGGCGCGTCGGCCGGGGGTGGGCCGTTCGGCACCGTGGGACACAGCACCAGGTCGTAACGCAGGTGCAGCCGCGCCATCGCGTGCCCCGCGTCGGCGCGCATCGCCTCGGCGTCGAGGAACTCGATCGCTGACATCCCGCCCAGCGCGCGTGCGACTTCAAGCAAGCCGGGATCGAGCCTAGCCCGCTGCTCCTCGGGAAATGACCCGACCAGGCGGGCCAGCGCGGCACCCCAAACCCGCGAGAACGCGGCGCGCGTATCGGGGAGGCCCGGATCGGCTTGCTCGATCACCGCACCAGCCGCCGCGAGCAGTGCGGCGGCGTGCTCCACTGCCGCGATGCCGTCGCCATCCACAGGGGCGTCGAAACCGGGGCAGCGCAGCAGGGCTACGCGCAGCCCCGAAACTCCCGCCTCGATGCCCTCGCACCAGTCACGCCGATCGTCGGGCAGGCAGAACGGGTCGCGGATGTCGGCACGCCCCATCGCCGAGAGCATCAGCGCGGCATCGCGTACGGTCCGCGTCATCGGCCCCGCGCAGGAGACCGAGGCGAAGGCGCTCGCCGGCCATTGCGGCACCCGGCCGTATGTAGGCTTGAGTCCCACCAGCCCGCACCAGGCGGCGGGAATGCGAATCGACCCCCCGGCGTCGGTTCCGATATGCAGAGGCCCGAACCCGGCGGCCCCGGCCGCGCCGGCACCGGAGGAAGAGCCGCCGGGCGTGCGGCTCCTGTCCCAAGGATTTCGGGTGATGCCGTTCAGCGGGCAGTCGCCGGGCGATTTCCAGCCGAACTCAGTAGTTGTGGTCTTGCCCAGAATCACGGCCCCGGCCGCTTTGAGCCCCAGCACCATCGGCGCGTCCTCGGCCGCCGGCGCCGGATCGGTGAGCCGGCTGCCGCGCCGCGTCGGAAAGCCGGCGAGATCGACAAGATCCTTGACCGTGCAGGGCACGCCATCCAGCGCGCCGACTGGCCGGCCGGCAAGCCAGCGCGCCTCGCTCTCCCTGGCCGCCGCCGACGCAAGCGGATTCAGCACCACGAACGCATTGAGTGCGGGGTTTAGCCGCGCCACCCGTTCGGTCACGGCCCGCAGCGCCTCAACCGGGCTCAAGGCCTGGCGAGCGTAGAGCGCGACCATTTCCTCGGCGCTCAGCAGCGCCGGATCGGAACTGGGCATGGGGCTTTTCCGAGTGCTCTCGACCGGCGCAGCATGGGCCGTGTCCCCGGCCTAGGAAACCCCGCCCTGAAAACCACGGCAAGGAGCGAGAGCATGAGCGAGACCCGAGACGGTCGCCCCGAGGGCGAGCCCTGGCAATGGCCGGAGCCGGCCTGGCGGCGCATCGTCGGCCATGCGCGCGCGGGACGGAGTCTGCGGCCGCGCTCCTGGCCCGATGGCGCGCGCTGCGCGGTGGCGCTTTCGTTTGACGCCGACCACGAGACCATCCCGCTGCGCGATGCGGATTTAAGCCCAATGCGGATCAGTCAGGGCCAGTACGGCAGCCGGGCCGCGATCCCGCGCATCCGCAAGCTGCTAGAGCGCGAGTCGATTTCCGCCACCTTCTTTTATCCGGCGGTCTCAGCGCAGCTGTATCCCGAGGAGGTGCGCGCGATCGCCGCGGATGGTCACGAGATCGGCATCCATTCCTGGATTCATGAACTGAACACCACATTGCCGCGCGACGCGGAGCGCGACTTGTCGTTGCGCGCGCGAGACTCGCTGGCGCGTATTTCCGGGCGCGAGCCGGTCGGAATGCGCACCGCGAGCTGGGACTTCTCGCCCAACACGCTCGACATCATCCGCGAAATGAAGCTGCTCTATGACAGCAGCCTGATGGCCGACGATGACCCGTACGAGCTGAACGACCATGGGGAGCCGACCGGCGTGGTCGAGCTGCCTCCGGAATGGATTCGCGACGATTTCGTTTATTTCAACATGATGCGGCATTCGCCGTTGCGCCCGTACACGCCGCCCTCGGCGGTGGAGGAGATCTTCACGGCGGAGTTCGACGGCGCCTGGGAGGAGGGCGGCCTGTTCCTGCTGACGATGCACCCGCACGTGATCGGCCACCGCTCGCGCCTGCCGCTGCTGGCACGACTGATCAAGTACGCCAAGGGCAAGCGCAAATGCTGGTTCGCGACCCACGCGGAGGTCGCGGGTTGGTGCAAGGAGAACGCGGAGGAGTGAGGCCGCTCTCGGCGAGCTGAATTCACCTCTGCCGAACTCGGGTCCCGTGCCCGCCTAAAGTTTTCTTTGAATTTAACATCTGCTAAACGGTACAGCACCGGGGATCGACCGTGCATTGGCCCGAGCAGGCCAGGTGCTGATGGGGCATCCACATCGCGTGCTTGGCACGCCGGCTCGCAGTGACGCGCAGCGCATCAGTTGCGACAAAAATGGGAGATTGGAATGTCTGAGACGATCCTAGACGAAAGCAAGCTGAACAACTTAGTCGGCCTCGCCAGGAGGTTGGCCTGGCCCTCGGCGCGCAGGCGGGCGAGGCGCGGTTGCGCGAGGTCATCACGGCCGGCGGTTTCTCCAGCTTCCGTCAAGCAACGGCAACCCCGTTCAACTTCGTGTTCGAGGCGCGCCCGTAGGGGCGTGCCGGCGGTGGCGCTCATTCCTGCGCCACCGCCGCCGACCAGGGCGAGGCCATGTCGCTGATCCCGGTGCGCGTTCCATCCCCGTGCTGGATGATCAGGTTGGGGCAGGCGAAGTTGATCGGCATCGCGCAGTGCTCCAGCAGTTCGGTCGGCCCCTCCGCACGCAACGCCTCGATCACCGCCGCCGGCATTCGCCGGTCAACGCTGACCCGATCCGAGCCTGAAACGTCGATCCGCGGATGATGCGCCGCCGTTTCCAGGTCCATGGCGAAATCCGCCACACAGGTCAGCATCTGGAACACCGCCGCCATGATGCGCCGGCCGCCCGATGCGCCGGCGGCGATCCACGGCCGCGCGCCGTCCCTCAGAATCACCGGCAGCATGTTGGTGAGCGGGCGCTTGCCGGGGGCGATCGAGTTCGGCTGGCCGGGGCGCGGGTCGAACCACATCACCCCGTTGTTCATCAGCACGCCCGAACCCGGCAGCACCACCCGGCTGCCCATCGAGGAGAGCAAGGTGGAGGTCATCGCAACCATCGTGCCCTCGCCGTCGCAGACGGTGAGGTGCGTGGTGCAGGTATCGTCGGCTTCTGCTTCGGTCTCGCCCAGACCGGAGAGCCGTTCCGCATAGGCGGCTTTCATCGCGCGTGCGAGCGCCACATACCATTTGGGCGTGGGTGCCGAACCGTATGGCGCTTCCGCCATCCCCTCCAGCACGCGCACCAAGGTCGGCGCCGCGGTCAAACCGCCGGTGAGCTGCAACGTCCGTCCGCGCCAGCCCGCCTCGGTCGCCGGCCACAGCCGCGCCTGACAGCCGCGCAGGTCTTCGGCGCAGAGCACGCCGCCCATCGCCGTGACGTCCGCCACAATGCTCGCGGCGACCTCGCCCTCGTAGAAATCCCGCAGGCCGGCGCGGCTGAGGCGTTCCAGCGTCGCTTGCAGGTTTCCAAGCCGGAAGCAATTGGGTTCGCCCTGATAAGGCGCGACTGGCGGCAGGCCGTCCGGCAGATAGATGCGCGCGCTCTCCGGATAGAGCCGGAGCACCGCGGCCGAGCTGGCCACCTTGATCGTGGTGTACCAGTCGGCGGGCAACCCCCGCCGGGCGAGCGCGATCGCCGGGGCGATCACCTCCGAGAGCGGCAGCTGGCCCCAGCGATCCTGCATGAAGGCGTAACCCGCCGCGGCGGACGGAATCGCGAAGGACAGCGGGCCGTGGATGTTGGCGTCGCCCTCCACCTCCGGCCAGGCGAACAGATCCTGCGTCATCCGCCCGGTGCGCTTGAAACGGGATGGGTCGAGCCCGCGCGGCGCGACCGGGCCGAAATCGACCACCTCCGCCCGCGCCTCGCCGGCGCGGTGGATCAGCGCGAACCCGGTGCCGCCGAGCCCGGAGTTCCACGGCTCCACGGCGGCTAGGGCGAGCGCCGTCGCCACCGCCGCGTCTATCGCATTGCCGCCGGCCTCCAGCACCGCCACGCCCGCCTCGGCCGCGCTCTTGGCCTGGGACACGACCATCCCGCGCCGTCCGACGGCCGACGGCTTGCTCAGGTGCCAGTACTGCGTGATGTGCGGTGGTGGGTCATAGAGCATGGCCGGGTTTCCTGCTCGGCGGCAAGATGCTTTGCCCGTGCCGGCGGACCCGTCAACCGGCTGAAATCCGGTCGAGGCCATTCATGCTCCCGCAGGTTCCTTCGCTAAGCGGCCCAGTGACCGCGAAGCTGCGCGTTTTGGCCTCACACGAGCGGCCTCAGGCCGCGCGCGTCCGCCAGCGTCATGCGCGCCATCCACGCGGCTCCGCCAGCACCCGCTGTAGCATGAGCGTGTTGACGTAGACCAGGCAGGACTACAGCAGGTGCAGCGCGTGCGCCGCTTGACAGGGCGCGGCCGCGCCTCTGCCATTCCGGCACCCGCCCGAGGAGGGATGACGATGCCCCGCATGCTCCCACGCCGCGCGGCGGCGGCCCTACTGCTCGCCACGCCCGCCCTGGCGCGCGCCCGGGCGGGCTGGTCGCCCAGCCGGCAAGCGCAGGATCTTGCGGAGATGCCCGCTCTGCCCGCACCCTCGGGTCGCATGGATCCGGGAGACCCGATGACCACGACCCGCACCGTCCCCGAGGGAGGATTCCGCTTCGTCCCGGGCGTCTACCAGTACAGCGCCGGCGTCGCCGCCGAGCCGGGCTTCGCCCTCGAGCGCGTCCGCTTCGCCGAGCCGGTGCCGCTGATGCGTGGCTTCGCCCGCATCGCCGAACTGCTGGAGGCAGCCGGCCGGCCGAAAGCCGCCTTCGCCGCCTGCGAGCTGCGCTCGCCCGCGCCCTTCACCGAGGAAAGCTTCGCCGCCTTTAACCGCGTCTACGGCGGGGTGCTGGCGGAGTGGGGCCTGTTCCGCGAGGGCGGGCTGAACCCGGTGGCCCGCAGCAACGTCTGCCCGGAGATCGCGCCGCCGCCCGAGCCCTCTTTCCACGCTTTCGTCTTCACGGTGCGAGACCCCGCGGCGCCGCCCTCCTTCGCCATCGCCGGCAGCGCCGAGGCGCCGGAGGGCAAGAGCAATTACCGAAACTACATTATCGCGCCTGGTGACGTCTCGCCCGCCGGGCTCCGCGCCAAGGCCCGCTGGGTGCTGAGTGAGATGGAACGGCGGATGGGCGTGCTCGGCGCCGGCTGGGCCGGCACCACCGCGGTGCAGGTCTATACGGTGCATGACATCTATCCGATTTTCGCCGAGGAGCTGCTGGTCGCGCGCGGCGCCGCCCGGCAGGGCCTGACCTGGCAGTTCTGCCGCCCGCCGGTGGTCGGCCTGGACTACGAGATGGACTGCCGCGGCATCTGGCGCGAGCAGGTGCTGCCCGTCGGCTGAGCGCACCGCGCGCGATAGCCCGCATCATAGAGATTCCGATCAAAAGAAAATAGCAAACGAACTCATAGGATCTATATTCACGGATTATCAACGGCAATAGCAGGATCGCGAAAATCGCAGAGAAATGGGGGGAAAGAATGCCTTCGGTGGGGCCTTTCTAGACGCAGAGGTTGTTTGAATTCGGCCGTGATGTTGCCACGATGTATGCGCCCTTTTTCAAGCACCCTTCGTTCGAGCCTGAACGGGAGTGGCGGGTCCTTAAGACCATCATGGCGCCCCCGGAACAACGACCGACGCCGCCAATAAAGTTTCGCGGAGGCATTGAGAGGCATAACCCCATACGTTGCTTTCAGTTGGAACATGCAGATTGGATCTAAATCGCCCTGGCAACAAGGTCCGGATACACTAAGACCCGTCAGACGTAGACCGTAATTTGAGGCGCTGGGCCGCCGATATGATGTTTCGTGATTTGTTTGGGCCGGTGGACGCAGAATTCTATGACACTACTTTCGAAGCCGGGTCGTAAACTGACGATCTTCGAGCCGATACCGGACACAGCCGCGCGGCGCTGGATCATCGCATAGGCGCTCGCCCGCGGCACCGGCGTGCGCGTGAGCCTGTCCGTTCCGTGCGCGATGGTGCGGAACAGCGGCCTCTTGGGATCGCAGCCGATCCCGGTCCCGAGATCTAGATCGCCTGTGGCTAACCAGAGAGGGAAGATCGTGTCGGCGCACGCGCATCAGGCGGTCATGGACGCGCCGTCAGGTACCTCGTCACCAACTACAATCCGAAAGGGCCCCTAATAGGATGGTTGATGCTGGCCTCAGTCTTCGTCGAGGCATGGATCTTTATTCGATCGCCTTCGTGCTCCGGCTGGGTGGCCCGCTGATCACGCCGCAGCTCGGTGAGCGCGGGTTGAGCATCGCCGGCTTCGCTATTGTGCTGGTCGCGCTGCTGGTCGGGGCCGCGGCGCTCTACACCGGACATGTCGGTATTTTGCCGTTTGCCGCCGCCGCGATGCTGTGGGGGCATTCAGTGGGACGCCGAGAACGTCGTCACCATTCCGACGATGGTCGCCAGGCCGGAATATCGCGGCACGGCATCCGGCTTCGGTTATGTATTCGTGAAGCTGCCGGCATTCCTTCCATCTTTCTGCTCCCCGCGATTTTCGCCGCGATCGGGCAGGACAACGCTACGCTGTTCACCGCTGTTTTCCCGCTGATCGGGCCTTGGCTGTTCATTCACCCGGAGGTATATGGTGTCCAGCACAACTGATCTAATATGTTGCATCGCTCGTAGGGTTTTGAGCGCAGGACTTGTCAGAGTGCAAGCCGACCACCAGTGCGCCGCATCTTCATGCCCTCCCAAACAGGTGATGATTGAAAGGCTTACCCAAGGTAAGCTATGCTTATCATGCAGGGGAGATGCGTCATGCCCGTTTTCAAGGTATTAGCCCATTGGGATCAAGGTGCTGGCGTCTGGTGGGCCGAAAGTGAGGACGTGAGAGGCTTGGTCGCAGAGGCCGCTACCCTGGAGGAGCTAATCGCGGACCTGCGGAGCGTCGTGCCCGAGTTGCTAACGATGAACCATCCCGAGAGCCATTTTGAGCGGGCCGAAATCGCAGTCCTCGCTGACCGCGTCGAAAGCATTTCAGTAGCGGCCTAGCTAGAGCCTGGTGGCAGCTTCGTACACGCCGGCCGTCAAGAATGTTCTCCGAGCGAATGGGTGTTATTACGTCCGCGCGGGCAGGCATCCAATTTGGTTCAGCCCGATCACGAAGTTCAACTTCCCGGTGCCCAACAACATCAAAAGTCGGCACACCGCGAATGGCATCATGAAGCAGGCGGGCATCAAACACAGGTTCTAGACACGTCGCTCGGCGGAGCGCTCCTTCTTTAAGACGCGGAATACTGTCGGCCGCGTTTGGAACCGTCGGTGCGTTTCGTCCCTGCTTGGCAGTCAGCAACCTGCATGGCGCGCGCCGGGGGTTGACCGCATTGCGCCAAACGCTATAGCCGACAATGGCCCGCCATATGCGACGCGGCAGAAGCGCATGCACTGCTCAGCCTGGAGTCCGGGCGCGTCTGGAGGACTTTGCATGGGCAGGCTGGGCAGATTTTTTGAGTGGGCGGATGGCCGAAAGGAGAGCTTTGAAGAGACGGTTGTCGCGCCTACGCTGATCTTACTTCCATATCACAGACGCCGACCGAGGTGTATCGCTCAGACTGTAACGCTGCGCCACGGAGGCGGAGGTCTGGTCTGGCCTACCTGCACTGAATCGATCGAGAGAATTGGCGCTGGCGTCCCGTAGGGGATTCGAACCCCTGTTGCCGCCGTGAGAGGGCGGTGTCCTGGGCCTCTAGACGAACGGGACCGCGACCACCCGCTTCTAAGCCGGCCCCTCCCCCGCTGCAAGCGCCCGCCGGGCGGCCCCATACCCGCCGCCGCCCGGCGTCTCGATCACGAACGCGTCCCCTGGCCGCAGCTCGGCGCTGTCGGTGCCGCTCAGCACCTCGCGCGCTCCGTCGGACCGCTCCACCCATTGCCGCCCCGCGGCGCCAGGCAGCCCGCCAGCCAGCCCGAACGGCGCCACGTTGCGGCGCGAGGCGACGATCACCGCCGTCATCGGCTCCAGGAAGCGGATCGCGCGCACAGCCCCGTCGCCGCCGCACCACTCGCCCTCCCCGCCCGAGCCGCGTCGGATGGCGAAGCGTTCCAGCCGCACCGGGTAGCGAAGCTCCAGCACCTCGGGGTCGGTCATGCGGGTGTTGGTCATATGCGTCTGCACCGCCGAGGTGCCGTCGAACCCCGGCCCCGCCCCGGTGCCGCCGCAGATCGTCTCGTAATACTGCCGGGTCGCGTCGCCGAAGATGAAGTTGTTCATGGTTGCCTGCGAGCAGGCGATCACGCCCAGCGCGCCGAACAGCGCATTGCAGGTGGCCTGCGAAACCTCGGTGTTGCCGGCCACCACCGCGGCACCCGGACGGGGCGAGAGGAACGTTCCGGGCGGGATCACCAACTCCAGCGGCTTCAGGCAGCCGTCGTTCAGCGGGATGTCGTCGCCCACCAGGCAGCGGAACACATACAGCACCGCCGCCCGCGTCACCGCCGGCGGGGCGTTGAAGTTGTTGTGCCCGCGCTGCGGCCCGGTGCCGGTGAAGTCGATCCTGGCACCCCGGCGCGCGTGATCCACCGAGATCGCGACACAGAGCTTCGCGCCGTCGTCCATCGTGTACTCGAACCGCCCGTCGCCGATCCGGTCGATCACGCGGCGCACGCTCTCCTCGGCGTTCTCCATCACATAACGCATGTAGGCGGCGACCGTGGGCCAGCCATAATCGGCGACCACGCGTCGCAGCTCCTGCACGCCCTTCTCATTGGCCGCCACCTGCGCCTTGATGTCGGCCACGTTCACGTCCGGGCTGCGCGCCGGATACGTCGCCCCCGCGAGTAGCGCGCGCAGCTCCGTCTCGCGGAAATGCCCGCCATCGACCAGCAGGAAGTCGTCGATCACAACGCCTTCCTCCTCCAGCGTACGCGAGGCGGGCGGCGTGGAGCCCGGCGTGATGCCGCCGATATCGGCGTGGTGTCCACGGCTCGCGACGAAGAACCGGAGGGACTCGCCCGGCTCGTCGAACACCGGCGTGATCACCGTCACGTCCGGCAAATGCGTGCCGCCGTTGTACGGGTTGTTCAGGACCACCACGTCGCCGAGCTTCAGCGTGCCGCGCCGGCGGGTGAGCACGGTGCGCACGCTCTCACCCATCGCGCCCAGATGCACCGGGATATGCGGTGCGTTGGCGACCAGATTGCCATCGGCGTCGAACACGGCGCAGGAGAAATCCAAACGCTCCTTGATGTTGACGCTCATCGACGTGTTTTGCAGCACCACGCCTGTCTGCTCGGCCACGTTCATGAACAGGTTGTTGAACAATTCAAGCAGCACCGGATCGGGCCGGTGGCCGCCAGCCGGCACGCGTGTCGCTCGCGGCGCGACTCGGCGCAACCGCAGGTGGCCGAGAGCGGTGATCTCCGCCGCCCAGCCTGGCTCGACCACGGTGGTGGCGTTGGCCTCGCGGATCAGCGCCGGACCGGCGATCGTATCGCACGCCAGCAGCCCGACGCGGTCGAACACTGGCGCTTCGTGCTGGGCGCCGTCGGTGAACAGGCGCACCGCGTCGATCGGCTCGGGGTTGCCGGCGCCACGCACGTCCACATGCTCCTCCGGCACCGTCTCACCCTGTGCCACCGCCTCGACCGCGACCGCCTCGACCATTAGCGCGCGGTCGGGGGTGGCGAAGCCGAAGCGGGTGCGGTGCGCCGCGGAGAAATCCGCGAGGATCGCGTCGTAAGTGCCAAGCGGCACCACTAGCGCCGCCTCGGTGCCGGCATAATGCAAATGCAGATCGCGGCGCGTGGCGATGCGCCCCGCATCGGCGCCCTGCCCCACCAGCGTCGCCGATGCCTGCTCCGCCAGCCGGTCGGCGAGCCGTTCCAGTTCCGGCAACGCGTCCGGCGCGAGCGGCACCTCCACCGCCTGCTCGCGCATCGCGGTCTGGTCCGCCAGCCCCATCCCGTATGCCGACAGCACGCCGGCGAAGGGATGGATCAGCACCGTCTCCATCCCGAGCGCGTCGGCGACCAAACAGGCGTGCTGGCCGCCCGCGCCGCCGAAGCACTGCAAGGCGAAGCGCGTCGCGTCATAGCCCTTCTGCACCGAGACCTGCTTGATCGCGTTCGCCATGTTGGCCACCGCGACGCGCACGAACCCCGCCGCCACCTCCTGAGCCGTGCGGCGCTGTCCGGTGGCGCCCGCGATCTCGTCAGCGAGGGCGTCGAATTTCGCGCGTACCGCCTCCGCATCCAGCGGTTGGTCGCCAGAGGGGCCGAAGATCGCCGGGAAATGCGCCGGCTGGATCTTGCCGAGGCAGAGATTGGCGTCGGTCACGGTCAGTGGGCCGCCGCGCCGGTAGCAGGCCGGCCCGGGATCGGCGCCGGCCGAATCCGGCCCCACCCGAAAGCGCGCGCCGTCGAAATGCAGGATCGAGCCGCCGCCGGCGGCGACGGTGTTGATCGCCATCATCGGCGCGCGCATTCGCACGCCCGCCATCTCGGTCTCGAACGCCCGCTCGAACGCCCCGGCATAGAGGGCAACGTCGGTGGAGGTGCCGCCCATGTCGAAACTAATGATCCGATCGAACCCCGCCATCCGCGCGGTGCGGGCCGCGCCGACGATCCCGCCCGCCGGCCCCGATAGGATCGCGTCCTTGCCCTGGAAGCCGTGCGCCTCCGCCAGCCCGCCATTCGACTGCATGAAGAACAGCCGCACCCCGGCAAGCTCGGCGGCCACCTGATCGACATAGCGGCGCAGGATCGGCGAGAGATAGGCGTCCACCACGGTCGTATCGCCGCGCGGCACCAGCCGCAGCAGCGGGCTGACTTCGTGGCTGGCTGAAACTTGCGCGAACCCAGCCTCACGGGCGAGCGCGGCAAGTCGCCGCTCGTTCGCGGGATGCTTCCAGGCGTGCATCAGCGCGATGGCGCAAGCAGCGATCCCCTTGGCGCGCGCGGCGGCGAAGGCGGCGCGCGCGCCCGCCTCGTCCAGTTGTTCGATCTCGGTGCCATCGACCCCGACACGCCCGGCGATCTCGGTGACGTCCTCGTACAGCATTGAGGGCAGTTGGATGGCGAGGTCGAACAGCCTGGGCCGCGCCTGGTTGCCGATGCGCAGCGCGTCGGCGAAGCCGCGGTTGACCACCAGCAGGGTGCGCTCGCCCTTGCGCTCGAGCAGCGCGTTGGTAGCGACAGTGGTGCCCATCTTGACGCTCTCGACGACGCCCTGGGGAATGGGCGCGCCGGACGGCAGACCGAGCACGGCCCTGATGCCCGCGATGGCGGCATCGCGGTAGCGGCCGGGGTCGTCGCTCAGCAGCTTATGGGTGGAGAGCCGGCTCTCGGGGTCGCGCGCAACGATGTCGGTGAACGTGCCGCCTCGGTCGATCCAGAACTGCCAGCCCGCCATAGGTCTTCTCCTCACAGGCGTTGAGCGCCAGCGCTGCCGCCCAAGCTCTGCACAGGTTCCGAGCGGGTGCAACGGGGCCGCGTATCCAGGTCCGGCACTCGCGTTTCGGACCGCACGAACAGGTGCGCCGCTGCCGTACGCTCGAGCATCACGTGACCGCTGGGCCAACTGTGGTACTATCTTTTTTAGTTTGAAAGCTTCTCTCCCCCAAGTTATGCTTGTTGCGCCTGAGACGTGGGCGCTCGTTGCCGCGCGACGTGAGCGTCGGTGGAAATGCGTCTTCTTTGATAGGTTTTGGCGATCGACTTGGTTGCACCTACCGTCTTCCAAGAAAAGATGAGTGCCCGTACCTGCCGCGGGACGGGTATCAGGCGCTCGCAAATCTCGCGAAAGCTACGTGAGCGTTTCATATCGTAGGAGGAGACACCATGAAGTTCTCAGCGCCAGCGGTCCTAGCGTCAGCGGTTCTTCTGTGTTCACCGGCAGCGTTCAGTCAAACGCAAGGGGATATGACCCAGGAGATCCAAGCCTTCTGTCGGACATATGATGCTACATGGACGCAAAAAGGGGCAGCCGCTGTCGGACCTCTCTTTGTTGAGAACGCGATTGTCGTACCACCCAATGGCGCCGTGGTAAAGGGAAGAGCGACAATTACTAAGGTGTTTGGCAACATCTACAAAGAGCCGACGACTCATAAATGCACCGTTGATACGGCGCACGCCGAGGGCAATGGCGCGTGGGCCATCGGTGAGGTAACGATCACGGGCAAGCCGTCGTCTCACGTCCGATGGGGCGCTTTCGACGTCAAACAGGATGGCGAGTGGAAGATACAAATGTTGGTTGTGACCAATATCCAAGAACCAGCCCCGGCAGCCGGCTCTACGACGAAGTGAGCGGCAAGTAGGCGGACACCGCCTTCGCGTCGGCCAACAGGGGAGCGCTTTCCGCAGCACGGCAGGCCGGCTACTCTTGGATGACCAGCCGGGGAGCCCGTCATGACCCAAGACGCGATCAGCCAATTGAGCCGACCCGCTGGCCTGCCGTTCCGCATTACCAAGATCGGCCACATTGCACTCCATGTGCGCGACCTGGAGCGGTCCGCGCGCTTCTATACCGAAGTGCTCGGGTTCCAGGTCTCGGACGTCTACGGCGACGACATGATCCCCGGCGGCGCAGTGTTCTTGCGCTGCAACACCGATCACCACGGCATCGCCCTGTTCCGCGCCGAGGCCGAGGCGCTCGCCAATGCCGGCCTGCATCACATGGCGTTCGCGGTGGCCACGCTCGACGAAGTGGTGCGGGTGCGCGAGCACCTGCGGCGGCACGACGTGCCGATCGACTTCGACGGGCGCCGCCGCGCCGGTTGCCAGATCGCGGTGGAGTTCCGCGACCCCGACGGCCACCGGCTGGAGATCTACTGGGGCATCGATCAGATCGGCAGCGACGGACGGGCGCGGCCGGCGCACGAATGGAAGGGGGCGAACAGTCTGGAGCAGGCGATCGCCGACCCGGTGCGCGGGCAGGACACCACGTTGCAGGGCCGCACGCCGCCGCGCGCCTAAGCCCGCCACATCCGGACCAGCGTGGCCCGGCCCAGCCGGTGATTGTGAACCGCCGCCGCCGCGTGCCCGAGCGCGGTCGCTACGAGCAGGCTCGCAGCCGCGCGGTGAATCTGCCGCAGAATACCGAACCACGTGGCATTGGTGCCAACGATGTGCGGGATTGGGACAACGCCGAGGAACAGGGTCGGCACCCGGGCCGGCGCGGTGGCGGCGGTCAGGTAGCCAAGCACCGGCACGATTACCAGCAGTGCGTAAAGCAGCCCATGCACGGCGGCTGCCGCCTGCCGCTGCCATTCCGGGAGCTCCGTATCCCACATCGCCCGCCCGCGCGCTCCGCGCATCACCAGACGCGCTACCGCCAAGGCGAACACGGTCAAGCCGAGCGTCTTGTGCAACTGATACAGAAGGAACTTCGCCAACAGCTCGCTTGCCGGCACGCCGACCATCAGCCAGCCGAGCGGAAAGGCGGCCAGCACGAGTACCGGCGGTCCACCAGTGCAGCCGCCGCTGCGCCGCGCTCCAGCCCTGCGTCGGGTCAACCGCCACCGGACCTCGTGTCGAGCTGGATACGGGCATTGATCGTCAGCCGGACAATATCGGAAATAAAGATCGCGTCGGCGGTCATCCCGAAGGCGGAGCGCCGCAATTCGCCGGAAACGACGAAATCGGCGATCTCGGCCTTCCGTTCCCGATCCACATGCCGCCCGACCAACCTGGCATCGAGCACCAACGGCTGGGTGATGCCGCGGATTTCCAGTAGCCCCCGGACCCGGTAGCGGCCGGGCGTGAGCGGCTCCACTGCGGTGCTACGGAAGCGCACCTCTGGATAGTGCGCCACGTCGAAGAAGTCGGGCGAGCGCAGCATCGCCGCCGCGTCCTGCCACGCCATGTCCACCGAGCCGGCCGCCACCTCCACCGCGATCTTGGTCCGATCGGGACGCGCAAGATCGATCGTCAGCCGACCATCGAAGCGGCGGAATTCGCCTTCCGAGCGGAACAAGCCGAGATGGCCGACGCTGAACGCGATGTCGCCCACACGCTGGTCGATCGAATAGAGCTGTTCGGCGCGGCCGGCCGCCGGCGCGCACAGGCCCGCCAGGGCCAGGCATACCAGCGCGTGCCGGGCGAGGGCATTACAGGAAGCAATCGGTTCGCTCCAAGTCTTCGCGCGGATGCCCCACATCTGGCGTCCCCCCAGCTACGAGACGCCGCGCGCCGGGGTTCTATTCCCCGCTCGCCGATCCCGTGCTCATCAAGTAGCACGGCCGGCAAGTCTCGCGCGGCGTGTTTTGCTCGTGTCAACCTCTGCATGGTATGGGGCGGGCATGGGCTATTGGGGCAAAATTCTCGGCGGGGTAGCGGGCTTTGCCATGGGCGGGCCGATGGGCGCGGTGTTCGGCGCCGCCCTCGGGCACGCCGCCGACAATGGGGCGGTGCCCAATATGCGCCTGCCGTTCGGGGGCACCGACCCGCTGTTCAGCCCGGCCCAAGTCGCCGCCCTGTTCGGGCGGAAGGACCAATTGTTCGCCATCTGCGTGGTGGTGCTCGCCGCCAAGCTCGCCAAGTGCGACGGGCCGGTGAAGCGCGAGGAGATCGATACCTTCAAGCGCCAGTTCCGCATTCCCCCGGAGGCGATGCACGACATCGGCCGGCTGTTCGACCAGGCGCGCGACAGCGCCGACCGGTTCGAGAGCTACGCCACCCAGCTCGGGGAGAGCTTCGCCGACAATCGCGGGATGCTGGAGGACGTGCTGGCGGCGCTGTTCGCGATCGCGCGTGCCGATGGAGCGGTGAACCAGCTCGAGCACGAGTTCCTCTCGCGCGTGCATCGCGCGTTCGGCCTCGACCAGCTCTCCTGGGATCGCGCCCGCGGCGCATCGCCCCGCCAGTCGGTCAGCGACGAGCCCGATCCGTATGTCTTGCTGGGCGTGCCGCGTGCGGCGACGGCGGCGGAGTTGCACGCCGCCTGGAAGAAGCTGATGCGCGAGAACCACCCGGACACGCTGGCCGCGCGCGGCGTGCCCGCCGAGTTCATCGCCCGCGCCAGCGACAAGGTCGCCCGCATCAACGCCGCGTGGGACCGCATCAAGCGCGAGCGGCGCTTGTGACGGCGGTCCCACGCATCTCCGTTCAAGACGCCCGCGCAAGCAGGGGCTTCGGGGACCGCATCAAGCGCGAGCGGCGCTTGTGACGGCGGTCCCACGCATCTCCGTTCAAGACGCCCGCGCAAGCAGGGGCTTCGGGGACCGCATCAAGCGCGAGCGGCGCTTGTGACGGCGGTCCCACGCATCTCCGTTCAAGACGCCCGCGCAAGCAGGGGCTTCGGGGACCGCATCAAGCGCGAGCGGCGCTTGTGACGGCGGTCCCACGCATCTCGGTTGAAGGCGTCCGCGCAATCGCGGGCTTCGGGGACCGCATCAAGCGCGAGCGGAGACTGTGAACCTTCACGTCCGCGAGCTGCCGAGCCCCAATCACGACGAGCGGCCGGCGGACACACAAATCGACATGCTGATCCTGCACTACACTGGGATGCGCACGGCGCGGGAAGCGATCGACCGGCTGCGCGACCCGCGGGCGGGTGTCTCATCGCACTACGTCGTGGACGAAGACGGGGAGGTGCTGCGGCTGGTGCCTGAGGAGCGTCGAGCGTTCCATGCGGGCATCTCGTTCTGGCGCGGCCAGGTCGGGCTGAATGCGCGGTCGATCGGCATCGAGATCGTCAACCCGGGCCATGAATGGGGCTATCGGGAGTTCCCGGTGCTGCAACTCGCCGCCGTGTGCGACTTGTGCCTCTCCATCCTCTCGCGCCATGCGATTTCGGCGCGCAACATCGTCGCGCACAGCGACGTGGCGCCAGACCGCAAGCAAGACCCGGGCGAGCTATTCGACTGGGAGGGCCTGGCGCGCAACGGCGTCGGGCTTTGGCCAGACGAGGCTCCCGATCTTGGGACCGGCGGGGCGGTGCGTGATGCCGCCAGCCTTCGCGACGTCCGCCGGGCTCTTGCCGAGATCGGCTACGATGTCGCCCCCGAAGGTCCGCTCGACCCGGCGTTGTCCCTCGTGCTCCGCGCCTTCCAGCGGCACTGGCGGCCCGAAGCGGTCACCGGCCAGGCTGACGCGGGCACACTGGCGCGGCTCCTGGGAGTGGTGCGGCTGCTCCGCGCTTGAGGTCGGCCTGCGATGTTTGGCCGCCCGGTCCTGGCTGGATCTGGGCACACCGATTACGCTTCCCCGGTTCCGACAATACTGCTCGGCAAGGAAGCCGGGGCAACCACCACGGGCAAGTGACTCTTTTCCAGGCTCGCTGGTCGCGGCGCCATGCGCGTGCGGACCCATCGGGTCAGCGGCCGTTCGATGCCGTAAGCATACGCGATACCTGCCAGTGTGCCGGCGCAGACCATCATCACGAGCAGCAAAGAGGCGGGTGGTATCCGGAGGTGCAGCACATGCAACGCGGTGGTGATGCGCGGCTCGAACTCCGTATGCACAAGGTACACAGAATAAGAGACCGTTCCCATGAACAGCGCGAACCTTGGCAGGCGCAGCCGACCGGCACGCTCCAGCTCGATCACCCCGGCGACGATCGGAGCCGAGCACCCGGCGAAGTACAGGTGGAATAGCCCCCAGCCCTCTTGTGTGATCGACCCTGAAGGTACGCAGAGCCCGGCGGTCAGGCCGGCCAGCCCGACGGCCAGCAACAAGGCGGGGCAGGGAATCGCGCGGCGTACAAACAACAGCGCCACTCCGATGCCCAGAATGAACTCCAAGTTGTATGACGCGAATACGAAGCTCGCCGGAAACTCGGAAATGCCCAAGACCAGATTGGCGATGATCAGAGCGGTCCATGCGCACAGCACGATCAGGCCGATCCGGCGCGACAGGATGGCTACGGCGAAAATCGCATAGAATAGGATCTCGTGCGTCAGCGTCCAGGCGACACCGAGGGCGGGGTCGGTGGGCATACCAATCAAGAAAACGGATGCGAGGTCCCTCAACAGGCTTGGCGTGTAGGTTGACGAGACGCCTGGAAAAAGTCGGTATCCCAGAATCAGCGGCAGGACGATCACCCAATAGGCCGGGTAGATGCGGGTAAAGCGCTGGGTCAGGTAATTGCCGATGCGGTTCGGCGTGCCGATGTCCTTCCAGTGGACGTAGGTGATGATGAACCCGCTGAGCACGAAGAAAAAATCGACACCGCACACGAGGTTGATCAGCCGGCCGCCGCCGGGCAATGCCGCGTTCGCGTCCCTTACGCCGGCGCGCTGGAGTTCCTGCGCCGTGAACATGGCGGCATGTGCAACGGCGACGAAGAGCGCGGCCAGCCCCCTGCCTAGCTCCAGACCGGCGAAGCGGCCGCCCCCCGGCAACATCCGCGCGGACAACTTTGATGATGTCCCCGCCAACGCGGGAGACTGACGCGCAAACGACATTGTCGGGCCAGATGCTTATCTAACAGCAATAATATCAGTAAGCGCAATGTTGGGTCCATCCTTCCGACTTCAACTCAATGTGCAGCAGACCCCGTCCGTTCGGGGCGCCTTCTCCAGGATGACGAAGGCAGTCGCGGGCGGGCAGGCGACAATCGCCTCACTTCCGTTGGCGCGTGCGCCGAATCAATCAGCCTGCGACGAAGTCTCGGCGATCAGGGCATCGCCCACCACGACCTCGGGCAACCCCCGAGTAAATTCGAGAACATTATTGCGCACCCAGCTCGCCGCCCGCTCATTGGAGGCGAGCGCCTGATCCCGGCTATCGAAGATAGTGATCGTGACCAGGGTCTCCGGCCCGCCGTCGAGCAGGTAGTAGCCCCGAAAACCGTGCTGCTGCTTGAGCATGGGCGCGAAGCTTTGCCGCACGCGCCGGGCAAGCTCGGGAACGGAGCCGCCGCGCACGGTGTAATTCCGAATGCTGATGAACATGGCATCTCCCTGTCGCCGCCGGCTGATGGCTCACGTCGAGAATAGACCAATCAAGAAAGTCTAGCATCGGTCGGGCCTCGTGGACGACTTGACGCGCCGCCCACGACCCGTCATGTCCGCGGCGCCAGACGGCCGGACGGCCGCCGGTCTTCGGGTCTCACCCGAGGGTCGGAGGAAAGTCCGGGCTCCACGGGAACGCGGTGCCGGCTAACGGCCGGCGGGGGCGACCCTAGGGAAAGTGCCACAGAAAACAAACCGCCCGCGCAAGGCTCTCGGCCCCGCGGGCAAGGGTGAAACGGTGCGGCAAGAGCGCACCGCGCCTCCGGCAACGGCGGCGGCACGGTAAACCCCACCGGGAGCAAGACCGAATAGGGGCGGCCGGCTGACCCGTCGCGAGACGGGAGATGCGAGGGCGTTCCCGCCCCGCCGCCCGGGTTGGTCGCGCGAGGCGCGCCGCGAGGCGCGTCGCAGAGGAATGGCCGTCCCGCGCCGGCAAGGCGACTTGCTACGGCGCGGACAGAACCCGGCTTACAGGCCGTCTGGCACCGATACCCACGATTTTAGTCTGGTTTCGTTGTGATGCTCGGCCCACGGGTTTAGCCCGAAGACAGGCTACGGCCGAGCAGCCACGACTTTCTCCCGGCACCGAAGCAAGCCGTGACCTTCGCCGAGGATGACCGAAGGAAGCCCACGGAATTCTTTGGCGTGGTCACGATCGCTCGACCTACACATGCGTTCTCCGGAACGAAATCCCGTGGAAAACGATGAGAACTCCGGGCAAAAGCTTTGACGCCCATGATCGCCCATGATATCCCATGACCTCCCAAGAACGCGGAGCGAGCGGGGTCCGTCGAACGAGGGCCGTTGGGCACTGGCCCAATGGAACCAGCGCGAAGGGCGGCGGGTCGGATGACCCATTTCCTCGGCACCCACCAGAACCGGCTCGACGCCAAGGGCCGCGTCTCGGTCCCGGCGCCGTTCCGTGCCGCGCTGCGCCAGGCCACCCAGCCAGTCGCCGAGACCAATGGCGCCGCCCAACTGGTGCTGCGGCCCTCGCACCAGCACCGCTGCATCGAGGCCTGGCCGGCGGCGGAGTTCCACGCGCTGGCCGAGCCGCTGAACCGGCTCAACCTGTTCAGCGAGGAGCACGACGACCTTGCCAGCGCCCTCTACGCCGACGCCTATCCGGTAGAGACCGACAAGGAGGGACGAATCGTCCTGCCGGATACACTGATCGCCCATGCGGGCCTTGGGGACGCGGTGGTGTTCATGGGATTGGGGCGCAGATTCCAGATCTGGGAGCCGGCAGCGGCCGAGCGCCGCCGTACCGAGGCACGCGAGCGTGCCCGCGTTCGCGGCCTGACACTGCCCGGGGCGTCGGCCGCATGACCGGGGAGCCCCGCCATGTGTCCGTCATGCTGGGCGAAATGCTCGGCCATCTCGCGCCGCGCAATGGCGGCGTCTATCTCGACGGCACGTTCGGCGGCGGAGGTCACGCGGCCGCGATCCTGGAAGCGGCGTGCTGCACCGTCTGGGCGATCGACCGCGATCCCGACGCGATCGCTCGCGGCGCGGGCCTCGCCGCGAGCTTCCCCGGCCGGCTGCACTTCATCCACGGCGCCTTTGGCGAGATGTTGGCGTTGCTCGCCGCGCGCGGCGTGTCCGCGCTCGATGGGGTCGTGCTCGATCTCGGCGTCTCCTCGTTCCAGCTCGACGAGCCGGCGCGGGGCTTCTCGTTCCGCGCCGACGGCCCGCTCGACATGCGCATGAGCCGCGCGGGACCGAGCGCGGCGGACCTCGTCAACCGGCTGACGGAGCGGGAGCTGGCCGACTTGCTGCACGAGTTGGGGGAGGAGCGCGCCGCCCGCCGTATCGCGCGCGCCATCGTCGCCGCCCGCGCCGCCGCACCGTTGCGCACCACGGGCGAGCTTGCCCGCGTCATACGCCGCGTGCTGCCGCCCGATCGCTCGGGCATCGACCCGGCTACCCGCAGCTTCCAGGCGCTTCGGATCAAGGTGAACGACGAGCTGGGCGAGATCGAGCGGGCGCTCGATCAGGCGGCCCGGCTGCTCGGCCCTGGCGGCCGGCTGATCGTGGTCTCGTTCCATTCGCTGGAAGACCGGATCGTGAAGCGGTTCATGGGCGAGGCCGCCGGGCGTGCCCCCGCGCCGTCCCGTCATGATCCGCGCGGACTGGCTATCCCGGGACCAGGTTCCAGGCAAATGGCCCGTTTTCGCCTGCTCACGGGCAAGCCGCTGCGGCCGAGCAGCGCCGAAGCCGCCGCCAATCCGCGCGCGCGCGGCGCCCGCCTGCGTGCCATCGAGCGCCTCGCCGCACCGGGCGCCACGGCCTCACCGGATACCGCCCCATGATCCGCCCGATCACTTGTGTCTGCTTCCTGCTGGCCTGCGGCTCGGGCCTGTACCTTTATCAAGCGAAGCACCGCGTGCATGTGATCGACGTCCAGATCGAGAAGATCCTGCATCAGACCGAAGCGGTGCGCGAGCAAACCCGCATCCTGCACGCCGAGTGGACATTGCTCGACCAGCCGGATCGGTTGCAGCAGCTCTCGTCGCAACTCCTGAAGCTCCAAACGACCAAGCCAGCTCAATTCGCGTCGGCCGCCGACCTGAACAATCGCCTGCCACCGGTGCCTGCGCCACCCCAGCCGACCGACCAATCTCCCGGATCGCCTGCCGATAGCACACCGGTTGGTCCTGCCGGCGCCGCCCTGGTCGCGCCGGCGTCGCCTGAGCGGGACAAGGAGACCAAGACAGAGCCGCCGGCCGCGATCACCGCCATCCCGCCAGCCACGCACGGCCCGGAGCGGACGCGGTCCCACCCGCCAGAGGTCGCGATGGCCGAACCGCCTCGACCGCATGGCGCGGCCAGCCGTTCCGCGAAGGCGGAATCTTCGCCGGCGCCGCGCGAGCACAGCGCCACAAGCCAGCCCGCGCGGCAGCCCGCCCGCGCCATGCAAGCCGCGCTGTCACGCACGCTTCCAGCCGAACGCCCCACCCGGCCGTCATCCTTTGGCGCTGGCCCGCGCGTTCTCCCCGGGCCAGTGCAGCCGGTCGCGTCGGTCTCTGGCGGCTCGCTACTCGGTATGGCCCATGCCGGGCCGCCGGCCTTGCCGGCGCCGACGCCGGTCTGGACCAACTGGAACAACCGCTGAGGCCGCCGCCATGCCGCTGCCACCGGACGGCTCGCCGGACCATTCCTACCCCCGCTCCCTGCGGCCCAGCGCGCCAACAGCGGGATCGCCAGCGCCTCGGCCGGGTGCCGCGCGCGACGATGGCGTGCCGCGCCTGGAGACGGTGCGGGTCACCGCGCCGGACCTGCGGCGGCGGGCGGCGCTCGAACGGACGCGCTCGCGCCTGGTGTTCACTGCCGGCGGGTTCGCCGCGCTGTTCCTGGCCGTGATTATCAAGCTGGCGGACGCGACCATCATTCGGCCCGTCCAGCCGCACCGACCGGAGCACAAGATCGCCGCCTTGATCGCCAAACCGCGTCAGGTGGACGCCGCCGAACTCGCCCGGCGCGCCATGATCACCGACCGCAACGGCCAGATCCTGGCCATCTCGCTGCCAACCGTGGCGCTGTTCGCCGACCCCCGGCAGGTGATCGACCCGGCGGCGGATGCTCACAAGCTCAAACAGGCGCTGCCCAGCCTCGATGAGGACATGGTGCGCCAGCGCCTGTCGGAGAGCACCAAGCAGTTCGTGTTCCTCGCGCGCCGGATCACACCGCAGCAGGAAGTGGCAATCAACAATCTCGGGATTCCGGGGATCGACTTCCTGCCGAGCGAGGAGCGCCATTACCCGATGGGCCGGGTCGCCGCCCACGTGATCGGCGCCGTCGATGTGGACGAGCATGGCGTGGCGGGCGTGGAGAGGTATTTCGACAAGCGGCTGATGAGCGATCCCACCTCGCTGCGCCTCTCGCTCGACGTGCGCGTGCAGGCGGTGGTGCGCGAGGAGCTTGCAGCCGCGATGGAGCAGTTCAAGGCGGTCGGCGCCGCCGGTATCGTCATGGACGTGAACACCGGCGAGGCGCTGGCGCTGGTCAGTCTGCCCGATTACGACGCGGGCGAGTTCGGCCGCGCCAGCGACGAAGCCCGGTTCAATCGCGCGGTGAGCGGTGCCTACGAGCCAGGCAGCACCTTCAAGCTGCAAACCGCCGGCATGGCGCTCGATGACGACGTGATCCACATTTGGGACTCGTTCGACACGGTGCATCCGATCCATATCGGCCGTTTCACCATCACCGACTTCGAGCCCGAGCACCATTATATGGAGGTGCCGGAGCTGATCGCGGTGTCGTCCAACATCGGCGCCTCGCACATCGCGCTCCTGGTCGGAGCCGAGCGTCAACGTGCCTGGCTCAAGAAGCTCGGGTTTTTCAGGCGCTCGCCGATTCAGTTGCCGGAAGCCGCCGCGCCCCTGGTGCAGCCGGCCGCTTCGTGGAAGACGGCAACCATTATGACCGTTTCCTTCGGCAACGGCATCGCGGTCACGCCGACCCAATTGATCGCCGGCACCGCAGCGCTGATCGACGGCGGGGTGTGGCACCCGGCGACGCTGCTCGACATCCTTCCGGGCGAGGAGCCCGAGGGCGTGCGGGTGGAGCGGCCCGACACGTCGGCGCTGATGCGTAAGCTGATGCGCATCGTCGTCACCCAAGGCACGGGCAAGCAGACCGAGCTTCCCGGGTTCCTGATCGGCGCGAAGACCGGCACCTCGCAGAAGGTCGGTCGGGGCGGCTATAAGCTGCACGCGAATCTCAGTTCCATCATCGCAGCGTTCCCGATGACGGCACCCCGTTACATCGTTTACGCGATGCTCGACACGCCGCACGCCGACAAGACCACGTTCGGCTACACGACTGGCGGCTGGACCGCCGGGCCGGCGGTGAAGCGCATCATCAGCCGGGTCGGCCCGATGCTGGGAGTAATGCCGTTCTCGCCGCAGGAGTTGCCGGCGCTGGAACAGCAGCTTTATTTGCCGCTGCGACCCGCCCGCCCGCCGGCTGCTCCGCGGGAGCCGCTGATCGCCAACCCGGTGATCAAGGCGCCCAACCCGGCGCGGACGATGCCCGCGAGCGCGCCGCCAGCCATGCGGCGCTTGGAGACGATCCCGCCGCGCAACGCACTGATCCCTCCGGGAAACTTGCCCGCGGCGTTACCAACGGAGCCGCCGGCCCGAGTGATCCAGGCCACGGCACAGGAGCCCCCAGTTGCGCGTCGCTGACATCCTGCGCGAGCTGCCGGGCGCGCCGCCGCCGGCTGCCTGGCGCGCGGCGGCGGCGCTCGATTTGGCCGGCGTCACCGCCGATAGCCGGCAAGTGGCGCCAGGCGTTCTGTTCGCGGCTCTGCCCGGCAGCCGGGTGGACGGGCGCACCTTCATCGCCGAAGCGGTCGCGCGCGGCGCGGCGGCCGTGCTCGCTCCGGCAGGCACCCCCTGGCCCGCAGCGGTGCCTGCGCGCCCCTTGCTGGAGGATCCACAACCGCGTCGCCGTCTCGCGCAACTCGCCGCCCTGTTCGCCGGGCCGCAGCCGGAGGCGTTGGTCGCCGTTACCGGGACCAACGGCAAGACCAGCACGGTCGAGTTCCTGCGCCAGATCTGGGCCGACGCTGGGCACCCGGCCGCGAGCCTGGGCACGCTTGGCCTGATCGCGCCCGGCTTCGCGCCCGGAGCCGGGCTGACCACGCCCGACCCGGTATCAATCGCCGGAACCCTCGCTCGGCTCGCCCGCGCCGGAGTACGTCACGCCGCCATCGAGGCCTCCTCGCACGGGCTCGACCAGTTCCGTCTCGACGGCGCGCGCCTTGCGGCGGCTGGCTTCACCAACCTGACCCGCGACCATCTCGACTACCACGATACGGAGCAAGCGTACCGGGCGGCCAAGCTCCGCCTGTTCGCCGAGCTTTTGCCCAAGGGCGCGCCGGCAGTCGCATTCGCGGGGATGGACGCCATAACGCTCGCCGCATTGCGCGAGATCGCCGTCCGCCAGCGGCTGGATTTGCGCACCGTCGGCCCCGCCGGGTCGGCGATCAGGCTGCTGGCCACGACGCCACGGACGGACGGCCAAGAGTTGGACATTGAGATCGAGGGCGGACGTCGGTCGATCCCATTGCCTTTGGTTGGGCGGTTCCAGGGCGACAACGCGCTGATGGCCGCCGCACTGGCCGCCGCGCTTGGCGAGCATGGCGCGCTCGACCGGCTGGCGGCACTCCGAGGCGTGCGCGGCCGAATGGAATTGGCGGCCCGGCTACCCAATGGGGCGTGCGCGTATGTCGATTACGCCCATACGCCCGACGCACTCGAACGGCTGCTGACCGCGCTTCGGCCGCACACCGCCGGGCGCCTGCATGTCGTCTTCGGCGCCGGTGGCGACCGCGACCGTGGCAAACGCCCGCTGATGGGCGCCGTCGCCGCGCGGCTGGCAGACGCCGCGATCGTCACCGACGACAACCCGCGCGGCGAGCAGCCGACCGCGATCCGCGCCGCCATCCTCGCCGCTTGCCCCGGTGCACGCGAGATCGGCGACCGCGCGCGCGCGATCGAGGCGGCGCTGAACGCGCTCGGCCCGGGCGACGTTCTGGCAGTCGCGGGCAAGGGGCACGAACAGGGGCAAACAATCGCCGACCAGACGATCCCGTTCGACGATCGCGAGGTAATCCGACAGCTCGCGGGGGTCGCATGACGCCGCTCTGGACCGCCGATGACCTGACCGCCGCCACGTCCGGAACGATGGGGGCGCCGTTTGATGCCGCGGGCGTCTCGATCGACACACGCACGATCGCGCCGGGCGACCTGTTCGTGGCGCTACGCGGGGAGCACGGCGACGGCCACGAGCACGTTGCCGGCGCGCTGGCCAGGAATGCCGCCGGGGCCATGGTCGATCGCGGCGCTTCTGTCGGGCCGCTGTTGCGGGTGGCGGACACGCTGACCGGCCTGACCCGGCTCGGCGCCGCTGGCCGCGCCCGCTTTGCCGGCCGCGTGGTGGCCGTCACCGGCAGCGTCGGCAAGACCTCCACCAAGGAGATGCTGCGCACCATTCTAGCCGCGCGCGCCCGGACGCACGCGGCGGTCGCATCCTACAATAACCATTGGGGCGTGCCATTGACCTTGGCGCGCCTGCCGCCCGAGGCGGCGTTCTGCGTGGCCGAGATCGGCATGAACCACGCAGGCGAGATCGAGCCGCTCACCCGGCTGGCGCGCCCGCATGTCGCCGTGATCACCGCGATCGCAAAGGCGCATGTCGGGCACCTGGGTAGCATCGAGGCGATCGCCCGCGAAAAGGCTTCGATCATGCGCGGGCTGGAACCGGACGGCGTCGCCGTACTGCCGGCCGACACACCGGAACTCGCGCTGCTGCGGACCGAGGCGGCCGACGCCAGGGTAATCACGTTCGGCGCCGCGCCCGGCGCGGATGCGCGGCTGGTCAGCGCGGAGGAGGAGGCCGACAGCATCGGTATCGTCGCCGCCATCCTGGGCGTTCCCGTGCGCCTGCACCTGCCGGCGCCAGGACGGCACATGGCGATGAACGCCATCGCGGCGATGGCGGCGGCGGCGGCATTGGGCGTGCCGCCCGCCGAGGCCGCGGGCGCACTGGCCAGCTTCGCCCCGCTGTCCGGCCGGGGCGCGCGGCGGCGCGTGGCGGTGCCGGGCGGCAGCGTGCTGCTGCTGGACGAGAGCTACAACGGCAATGGCGCCTCGATGCGCGCCGCCCTCGCGGTACTCCAGTTGCAGCCGGCCGAACGCCGGATCGCGGTGTTGGGCGACATGCTGGAACTGGGACCGGAAGGTCCGGCCGAGCACGCGAGCCTGGCGCCCGATGCGGCGCGTGCCGCCGATCTCGTGTTCGCCTGCGGACCGTTGATGGCCAGCTTCTATCGGTTGATCCCGCCGGCGCGGCGCGGCGCCTATGCGCCCGATGCCGACGCGCTGGCGCCGCTCGTGGCCCGCGCCCTCCGGCCAGGCGACGCCGTTCTGGTCAAGGGCAGCCTCGGCACCCGCATGAAGCTGGTGGTCGCCGCGCTCGATCGAAGCTCGGAGGCGCGTTGATGCTGTACGACCTTTCCAAACCGTTCGCGGCCCATTTCACCCTCGCCAACCTGGTCCACTACATCACCTTCCGCGCCGGTGCGGCCTGCCTGACCGCGCTGCTGGTGAGCTTCGTGATCGGCCCCGGCCTGATCCGCTGGTTGCGCGCGGTGCAGCGGCAGGGCCAGCCGATCCGCGCCGACGGGCCGGAGCGCCACGTGCTGGAGAAGCAGGGCACGCCAACGATGGGCGGCGGACTGATCCTGCTCGCCTGGCTGGCATCCACCGTGCTGTGGGTCGATCTGCGCAACCAATATGTCTGGCCGGCGATGTTCGTGACCCTGAGCTACGGCCTCCTCGGTTTCGCGGACGACTTCCTAAAGCTTTCGCGGCACAACCATCGCGGCGTTTCCGGCCGCGCCAAGCTGCTCGCGCAGGCGGTGATCGGCCTGCTGGCGTCCTATTGGATCATGCGCACCACCGACGGCACGCTCGGCGACACGCTGGCCGTGCCCGTGCTCAAGGACACGCTGCTGCATCTTGGCTGGCTGTTCCCGGTTTGGGGCATGTTTGTGATGGTCGGCGCGTCAAACGCGGTGAACTTGACCGACGGGCTGGACGGGCTCGCGATCGTGCCCACGATTATCACGGCCAGCGTATTCGCGCTCATCGCCTATCTGGTCGGCAATCGGGTGTTCGCCGACTACCTCCAGCTTCATCCGGTTCCGGGCGCGGGCGAGCTGATGGTGTTCTGCTCGGCGCTGATCGGTGCCGGGCTCGGGTTCCTCTGGTTCAACGCGCCTCCGGCCGCGGTGTTCATGGGCGACACCGGCAGCCTGGCACTGGGCGGCGCGCTGGGCGCGGTTGCGGTCGCGACCAAGCACGAAATCGTCCTGATGATCGTGGGCGGGCTGTTCGTGGTGGAGACCGTCTCGGTCATCATCCAGGTGTTCTGGTTCAAGCGCACCGGCAACCGCGTGTTCCTGATGGCGCCGTTGCACCACCATTTCGAAAAGAAGGGCTGGGCGGAGCCGACCATCGTGATCCGGTTCTGGATCATCTCCATGATCCTGGCCCTGATCGGGCTGGCGACGCTGAAGATCAGATGAGCGGCTTCCCGCCCGACCTATTCGCCGGTTCGCGTTTCGCCGTGCTGGGGCTGGGGCGCAACGGCCTGCCAGCGGCCCGTGGGCTCGTCGCGATGGGCGCCGCTGTCATCGCCTGGGACGACGGCGCGCCCGCGCGCGAGGATGCACAGAGAGTTGGGCTGTCGGGGATGGAGCTGCGTCTGCCGCACGAGGGCGAGCGGTTCGATGCGTTGGTGCTCTCGCCCGGCATCCCGCACACCTTGCCGCATCCGCATCCGATTGCCGTACGCGCCCAAGCGGAGGGCTGGCCGATCCTATCGGATGCCGAGTTGCTGTTCCGCGCCGTCCGTGCCGCCGGCTCGCGCGCCCGGTTCGTGGGTATCACCGGCACCAATGGCAAATCGACCACTACCGCGCTGCTCGCGCATGTCCTGGCCGGGGCCGGGCGGAGCGTCGCCGTCGGGGGCAATCTCGGCCCGGCCGCGCTCGCGCTGCCGCTGCTAGCAGACGACGGCATCTACGTGCTCGAGATGTCGAGCTACATGTTGGAACGACTCGCCACGCTCCGCTTCGATGCGGCGGCGATGCTCAATCTCAGCCCCGACCATCTCGACCGGCACGGCGACTTGGCGGGTTACGCGGCGGCGAAGCGGGCGATCTTCGATCGCCAGCGCGCGGGCGACCTCGCCGTGATCGGGATCGACGACGCGCCCTCGCGTGCGATGGCCGACTGGCTCCAGACACGCGACGCCCGCGTGGCGACCGTCTCCGGCGCGCGCCCCGCCGAGACTTGGTGCACGGCCGGCACGCTGCGCGACGCGGCGGGGCCGGTCATCGCGATGGGGGAGGCGCCCGCGCTGCCTGGCGAGCACAACGCCCAGAACGCGGCCGCCGCTGCCGTCATCGCGCTCGCCTTCGGCGTTTCCCGCGCCGAGCTGGCGCGCGGGCTGGCGAGCTTCCCCGGTCTGCCGCACCGTCAGCAGCTCGTGGGCGAGGTGGCAGGCGTGGCCTTCGTCAACGACAGCAAGGCCACCAACGCCGATGCTGCCGCGCGCGCGCTCGGCTGCTATGATCGGCTGGTGTGGATCGCGGGCGGGACCGCCAAGGAGGGCGGCATCGCCGCGCTCGCACCTTGGTTCCCACGCATCGCGCACGCCGTGCTGATCGGCCGCGATGCCCCTGGCCTCGCCGCCACTCTTGCCGCGCATGGCGTGCCGCATACGATGGCCGGAACGCTGGAAGCGGCGGTGCCGGGCGCGTTGGCGCAGGCGCGCGCTACCGGCGCGAAGGTGGTGTTGCTCTCGCCGGCCTGCGCCAGCTTCGATCAGTTCACCGGGTTCGATGCGCGCGGAGAACGGTTCGCGGCTCTGGTCGCGGGATTGGTGCCGTTGGCCGGCCCCCTCCCCCAACCCCCTCCCGCAAGGGGAGGAGGCTTAGACGTCTTCTCCCCCTCCCCTTGCGGGAGGGGGTCGGGGGGAGGGGTCGCGGAGTACAGCGCGTCGGAGAGGGCCGCCTGATGCCGAGCCTCTCGCGCGCCGATACCTCGATCCTGGGCCGCTGGTGGTGGACCATCGACCGCTGGACCCTGGGCGCGATCGGCGTTCTGATCGGGTTCGGCTACGTGCTGATCCTCGCGGCGAGCCCCGCCGTCGCCGAACGCATCGGTGACGCGCGCGACGCGCTCATTCTAAAACAGGTACTGTTTCTGGCGCTCGCCGGAGCCGTTGTCTGCGCGGTGTCGATCCTGTCCCCGCGCAGCGTGCGCCGGCTCGCCGTGATCGGCTGCATCGTCGCGCTGTTGCTGACGGCGGCCACGATGGTCGTTGGAGTGGAGATCAAGGGCGCGCGGCGCTGGATCGCGCTGCCCGGCATCTCGTTGCAGCCGAGCGAGTTCCTCAAGCCTTGCTTCGCCGTGGTTGCCGCCTGGCTCATGGCCGAAAGCCACCGCAACCGCCGCTTCCCCGGAACGCTGATTGCTGTGGGTATTTACGCCGTCATCGTGCTGCTGCTGAAGGAGCAACCCGATATCGGCATGACTGCGGTGATTACCGCCGTGTTCTTTGCCCAACTCTATGTGGACGGGCTGAACCTGTTCTTCGTGGGCGTCGGCGTGCTTGCGCTCTGCGCCGCTGCGGTCGGAGCGTATGTGCTGTTTCCCCATGTGCAGATGCGGGTGCAGGAGTTCATGCACCCGCATGGCGCCCATACCTATCAGGTGACGACCGCGCTGGAGGCGTTCGGCAATGGCGGGCTGCTTGGGCGTGGCCCGGGCGAGGGGCGGGTGAAGGACGTGCTGCCCGACGCCCATGCCGATTTCGTCTTTGCCGTGGCCGGCGAGGAGTTCGGCATGGTGCTGTGCCTCGTCATCCTCGGTGTGTTCGCCTTCATCGTCGTGCGCGGCCTGCTCAAACTGCTCAAGGAGCAGGATCTGTTCGCGGTGCTCGCCTGCACTGGGCTGCTCGCCGGGTTCGGGCTGCAAGCCTTCGTCAACATGGCGTCCGCGCTGGAGCTGATCCCGACCAAGGGCATGACCTTGCCGTTCATCTCGTATGGCGGTTCCTCGGTGATCGCGGTGGCGCTCGGCATGGGGATGCTGCTCGCGCTTACCCGCCGGCGTCATCACGGGGACGCGCAATGAGGGGTCCGGCGGTGCGACCCATCGTGATCGCGGCCGGCGGCACGGGCGGGCACGTGTTCCCGGCGGAGGCGCTGTGCGCCGAACTGGTCGCGCGCGGCCGGCGCGTGGCGTTAATGACCGACGCGCGTTCTGGCGCGTTGCAGAGCCCGGTATTCGCCGCCCGCGAGCAGTTCGTGCTGAGCGGGGCTGGCATCGCGGGTCGAGGAGCCGTGCGGGCGGCGCGGGCGGCAGTGACGCTTGCCGCGGGAGCCGCGCAGGCACGACGCATCCTGGCGCGGATCGAGGCGGCAATGGTGGTCGCGTTCGGCGGCTATCCCGCCGTGGCCCCGGCGCTCGCCGCGCGCACCCTGGCCCACCGTGTCCCGGTCGTGCTGCACGAGCAGAACGCCGTGCTCGGTCGCGCCAACCGCTTCCTCGCCCGCCATGCCGCCGTACTGGCGCTGAGCTTCGACGCAACCGAGCGCGTGCCCTCGGGTCCGCGAGTGACGGTCATCGGTAATCCTGTCCGCCCCGCGATCGCCGCCATCGGAGAGTATGTCCCGCCGGCAGAGGCGTTCCGCCTGCTGGTGCTGGGCGGCTCGCTCGGCGCGCGCGTATTCAGCGACATCGTGCCCGTCGCCGTCGCGATGCTGCCCAAGGCACTGCGCGCGCGAATTTCGGTCGTGCAGCAGTGCCGTGCCGAGGATCTCGCACGCGTCCGCGATGCGTATGCCGAGCACGGCATTCCGGTCGAATTGGCCGCCTTCTTCCCCGATGTGGCGGCGAGGCTGGCGCAAGCGCATCTAGTGGTAGCGCGGGCCGGGGCCTCCACAGTCGCCGAGCTGGCGGCGGCCGGCCGGCCGGCGGTGCTGGTACCACTGCCGGGCGCGATCGACGACCACCAGAACGCCAACGCCCGCGCCCTAGTGATGGCCGGGGCTGCCACGATGCTCGCGCAGCGCGATCTATCGGCAGAGGCGCTGCGCTACTGGTTGGCTGCCTTGCTGGCCGAGCCCGGCGCCCTCGCCCGCGCCGCGGCGGCGGCCCGAAGTGTCGCCCGTCCAAACGCCGCCGCCCGCCTCGCCGACCTCGTCGAAGCCCTTATCGGACAGGAGGCCCGGTCATGAGGGCTTTGCCGCTTTCCATCGGCACCATCCATTTCATCGGCATCGGCGGCATCGGCATGTCGGGTATCGCCGAGGTGCTGCACAATCTGGGTTACAGCGTCCAAGGCAGCGACATCGCTGATTCCGCCAATGTGCGCCGGCTGCGCGAGGCGGGCATCGCGGTCGCCATCGGCCATGACGCCGCTAACCTGGGGGCGGCGCAGGTCGTGGTCGTGTCCTCGGCGGTGCGAGCCGACAACGTCGAGGTGACAGCCGCACGGGCACGCTTCATCCCGGTGGTGCGGCGGGCGGAGATGCTGGCCGAGCTGATGCGGCTCAAATGGTCGGTCGCGATCGGCGGCACGCACGGCAAGACCACCACCACGAGCCTGATCGCCGCGGTGCTGGAAGCGGCGCATCTCGATCCGACCGTGATCAACGGCGGCATCATCAACGCCTACGGCACCAATACCCGGCTCGGCGCCGGCGATTGGATGGTGGTGGAGGCCGACGAGAGCGACGGCAGCTTCCTGCGGCTGCCGGCGTTGATCGCCGTGGTCACCAACATGGACCCCGAGCACCTCGACCATTGGGGCGCGCCGGAGGCGATGATCGCCGGCTACGACCAGTTCGTTGGCAACGTGCCGTTCTATGGCTTCGCCGTGCTCTGCATCGACCATCCGGCGGTGCAGCAGATGATCCCACGTCTGTCGGACCGGCGGATCATCACCTATGGCTTCTCGCCGCAGGCCGATGTGCGGGTGGACAAGCTGGTGGCCGACCGGCTCGGCTCCACCTTCGAGGTGACGTTCACCGACCGCATCCGCAACCGCGCGCGCCGGTTGGGACCGTTCCGCCTGCCCATGCTGGGCAGCCATAATGTGCAGAACGCGCTGGCGGCGGTGGCGATCGGCATCGAGATGGACATCGATGATACGACGCTGCGCGGCGCCTTCGCCGGGTTCCGGGGGGTGAAGCGGCGGTTCACCAAGACCGGCGAGGCGGGCGGCATCACGGTGATCGACGACTACGCCCATCATCCGGTGGAGATCGCTGCGGTCCTGAAGGCGTCGCGCCAGGCGGGCGCCCGCGACGTGGTCGCGGTGGTCCAGCCGCATCGTTTCACTCGGCTGCATTCGCTGTTCGCCGAGTTCTGCGCCTGCATGAACGATGCGGGGACGGTGATCGTGGCGGACGTTTATCCCGCCGGCGAGCAGCCGATCGCGGGCGTCGATCGCGACGCGCTGGTGGAGGGCCTGCGCGCGCGCGGCCATCGCAGTGTGGTGCCGCTGCCGAGCCCGCAGCGCCTGGGCGAGATGGTCAACGCGATCGCCAAGCCGGGGGATTTCGTGGTGTGCCTGGGCGCGGGGAACATCACTCAATGGGCGGCGTCGCTGCCGGCCGAGCTGTCCGAATTGCAGGCCGGCAACGGCCGGCGCGTCGCGGGGACGGCGGCGTGAGCGTGTCAAGGAACTCCCCCTCCCCCATGGGTCTAGCCGAAGGCTGGCCCGAGGGCAAGCCTTGCGGGAGGGCCCTGGGGGGAGGGGTGGGCGCCCCGAGTCCTGTTAGCATCTGTGATTCGATGGGAAAGTTTCATGTGCTCGCGACCCCTCCCCCGATCCCCCTCCCACAAGGGGAGGGGGAGAAGAGGTCATGACCGCCGTGGCCCGCGTTCCTGTCGCTCCCGATCTCCCTGCCCTGCGCGGACGCGTGCAGTTCGACGCCCCGCTCGCGCCTACGAGCTGGTTCCGGGCCGGCGGGGCAGCTGAAATGCTTGTGCGGCCAGCCGACGCGGATGATCTCGCCATGCTGCTTCGCGGCCTGCCGCACACAATCCCTATCCACGCGATCGGCGCCTGCTCCAACCTGATCATCCGGGACGGCGGCTTGCCCGGGATCACTGTCCGGCTCGCGCGCGGCTTCACCGCGATCACGGCCGAAACGGACGGCATCGTGGCCGGCGCCGGCGCGCTCGACGTGACGGTCGCCGAGCACGCGGCGGCGGCTTGCCTCGCCGGGCTCGAATTCCTGTGCGGCATTCCCGGCTCGATCGGCGGCGCGATCGCGATGAACGCCGGGGCTTATGGCGGGGACATCGCGAACTGCCTCGACTGGGCCGAAATCGTGACCCGCGACGGCGAGCTGATCCGGCTCTCCGCGCCCGAGCTTGCTTTCGCCTACCGCCACGCGCGTCTGCCGCCCGGCGGAGTGGTGGTGCGCGCCAGGTTGCGCGCCCTGCCAGGAAAACAGGCGATCATCGCCGCGCGCATGGCCGAGATCCGCGCGCAGCGCGAGGCGACGCAGCCGATCCGGGCCCGGACTGGCGGTTCCACCTTCCGCAATCCGTCCTCGGAGGTCGGCTCGATGAAGGCTTGGGAGCTGATCGACGCCGCTGGCTGCCGGGGTCTCACGCGCGGTGGCGCGAAAGTCTCCGAGAAGCACTGCAATTTCCTCATCAACGAGGCCGGCGCAAGCGCGGCCGACCTAGAGGGGCTCGGCGAGGAGGTGCGCCGGCGCGTGTTCGCGATCAGCGGTGTGTCCCTGGAATGGGAGATCCACCGGATCGGAACGCCCGGCGCCGGGCGGGAGGCCCTGGCATGAGCCGCATCGCGGTCCTGTACGGCGGCATCTCCGCCGAGCGCGAGGTGAGCCTGCGTTCCGGGGCGCAAGTGATCGTCGGCTTGCGCCAGGCCGGATTCGACGTGCTGCCGGTCGAGGTCGGCGAAGACCTTGGCGCCGTTCTCGCCGCCCTGACGCCGAAGCCCGATGCCGTGTTCAACGCGCTGCACGGCCGGTTCGGGGAAGACGGCGCGATCCAGGGTGTGCTCGATTGGCTCGACATCCCCTACACCCATTCCGGCGTGCGGGCCTCCTCGCTCGCGATGGATAAGGCAGCAGCCAAGGCGGTGTTCGGCGCGGCCGGGTTGCCGGTCCCGCGCGGGCGCGTGATCAAGGTGGGCGAGCTTGAAGCCGCCGACCCGCTGCCGCGGCCATACGTGGTCAAGCCGGTCAACGAGGGTTCCTCGGTCGGGGTCGAGATCGTCCGTCAGGGCGACAACCGCCGTGCCGAGATCGTGCGCTCCTGGCGTTTCGGCCACACCGCGCTGGTCGAGGAGTACATCGCCGGGCGCGAGCTGACAGTGGCGGTGATGGGCGAGCGCGCGCTGGCCGTCACCGAGATCATCGCCGAGGCCGGCTGCTTCTACGACTACGAATCGAAATACGCCGATGGCGGCTCGCGGCATGTCATTCCGGCGGGAGTGCATCCCGACATCTACGGCCGGGCGCTCGCCATCGCGCTCGCGGCCCACCGCGCGCTCGGCTGCCGCGGGACTACGCGCGCGGACTTCCGCTACGATGACACGGCGGGCGAGCCGGGGCGGTTGATGCTGCTGGAGGTCAACACGCAGCCCGGGCTGACGCCGACCTCGCTGCTGCCTGAGCAGGCGGCGCATTGCGGCATCGGCTTTCCGGCACTCTGCGCCTGGATGGTGGAGAACGCCGAATGCCGCCAAGGGGGCTAGGCGTGAACCGCGTTCCGAGCAATTCGGTCAATGACCGGCCGGGCCGGTTCAAACTGCTGCTGCGCCGGCAGCGGCGGTTTCTGCGGCCCACGATCCTGGCTGGGGCAGTGCTTGGGGTTTGTGTGCTCAGCCTGGCGGCGGTGCGATCCTCGCGCCCTGGTGGCGCGATCGATGATCTGCGCGACCGCCTCGCCCGGGCATCGGGCACGCTCGGGCTGCGCGTTTCCGAGGTGATGATCGAGGGGCGAGCCAACACGCCGGAGCCGCTGTTACGGAAGGCGATCGGGGTTCGACCGGGCGATCCGATCCTGGGCTTTTCGCTCGATCGGGCGCGCGAGCGGGTCGAGCATCTGTCCTGGGTCGATCACGCGACGATCGAGCGACGGCTGCCCGGCACGATTGTCGTGCAGTTGCAGGAACGGCGCCCGTTCGCCGTCTGGCAGAACCAGGGCAAGTTCGTGCTGATCGATCGCGCGGGCGAAGTGGTCACGAACAGCAACATCGCCGATTTTCGCGAGCTGCCGCTCGTGGTCGGCGCCGGCGCCCCGCGCGCCGCCGCGACACTGATCGACGCGCTCACCGATCGGCCCGCGTTTGCCGGACGCTTCGTAGCCGCGGTGCGCGTAGGCGAGCGCCGGTGGAACTTGGTAATGAAGAGCGGCCTGACCGTGATGCTGCCGGAGGGCCATGAAGCGGTCGCGCTCGATCGGCTGATTGAGTTCGACAAGGGCCATCGCTTGCTGGAGCGCCCGTTGCAGGTCGTGGACATGCGCCTGCCGGACCGGCTAGTGCTGCGGCCCCGGCCAGACGACACCGCCGCGACCGCGCCGCCGAAGAAGCCGACATAGGAAGCGGTGCCGTGAACGACATGTCGCGCCGCATCCTGCCACCACACGGGTTGCATCCCGAGGAGAACCCGCGCCCGCGCGGACGCAGCGGGTTGTTCGGCGTGCTCGACATCGGCACCACCAAGATCGTCTGCATGATCGGGCGCTGCGAGAGCGACGGCACGCAGCGCGTGCTCGGCTTCGGCTGGCACAAGGGTAAGGGCGTGCGCGGCGGCAACATCGTCGATCTCGAGGAGGCGGAGCGCGCCATCCGCGCCTCGGTAGGCCAGGCCGAGGACATGGCGGACGCGAGGCTGCGCTCGGTGACCGTCAACCTGACTTGCGGCCAGCCGGAGAGCCGGCTGTTCAACGTGCAATGGCCGGTCGGCGGCGCCGGCGGCGGCGGGCGCGCCGTGGAAGAGAGCGATATCCGCCGCATCGTCGCCGAGGGACGGTTGCGCGCCGAGGTGGAGGGGCGCGAGACCATCCACGCGCTGCCGCTCGCGTTCAGCGCCGACGACACCGATCGCGTGGCCGATCCGCGCGGGTTGTTCTGCACCACGCTCACGGCGCGGCTGCATGTGATCGATGCCGCCATGTCGGCGCTGCGCTCGCTCGGCGCCTGCATCGCGCATTGCGACCTCGATATCGGGGAACTCGTTTCGGCGCCGATGGCGGCTGGACTCGCCGCGCTGGTGGACGACGAGCGCGAACTGGGTGCGACGGTGATCGACATGGGCGGCGGCACCACCGGCATAGCCGTGTTCGCCGAGGGCCAGCTTTTGCACACCGCGCAGCTTCCGGTCGGCGGGGTGCATGTGACCAACGATCTCGCCCGGCTGCTGTCAACGCCGGTGGCGCACGCCGAACGGCTGAAAGCGCTGTACGGCAACGTGCAGTCCTGCCCCGACGACGAGCGCGAGCTGCTGCCGGTGCCGCTGGTGGGCGAGGAGGAGCATCAGATCGCCAAGGTGCCGCGCAGCATGGTGGTCAACATCATCCGCCCGCGAATCGAGGAGACGTTCGAGATGGTGAAGGAACGGCTGGAACGATCGGGTTTGGGTCGCGCCGCCGGCAATCGCGTGGTGCTGACCGGGGGCGCCTGCCAGCTCGCCGGCGTGCGCGAGCTGGCCGCGCGGATGCTGGGCAAGCAGGTGCGGCTCGGCCGGCCCCCGGCGTTGCGTGGCCTGCCCGACGCCGCCTCCGGCCCAGCCTTCGCCACCGCCGCCGGCCTGCTCGCCTGGGCCGCCGGGCACGGCCGCACGATGCACGACATCGACCTGGAGCCGGACCGCCCGACCGGGCTCATCCGTCGCATCGTCAACTTCCTGAAGGAGCGTGTGTGATTCGCTGCTCACGCTTTCTTGCTTCGCTTGCTCGATAGGCACTTTCCCGAACTCGGAACGTCTGGGGGACAAAAGTCCATGACACTGAACCTCACCATCCCGCAGCAGACGCATACCGACTTCACGCCCCGGATCACTGTGATCGGCGTGGGCGGCGGCGGAACCAACGCCGTCGACAACATGATCACGGCGAACTTGCAGGGCGTGGAGTTCGTGGTTGCGAACACCGACGCGCAGCAGCTCATGCACAGCCGCGCGGATCGGCGCATCCAGCTCGGCCCGCACATCACGCAGGGGCTGGGCGCTGGCGCCAAGCCGGAGATCGGCCGCGCCGCCGCCGAGGAGGCGTCGGACGAGCTGTATCGCCATCTTGATGGCGCGCACATGGTGTTCATCACCGCCGGCATGGGCGGCGGCACCGGGACTGGCGCCGCGCCGGTGATCGCCCGCATGGCGCGCGAGCGCAACATCCTCACCGTTGGCGTCGTGACCAAGCCGTTCGCCTTCGAGGGATCGCGCCGCGCCCGCTCGGCCGATCAGGGCATCGAGGAACTACAGCAATACGTCGATACGCTGATCGTGATCCCGAACCAGAACCTGTTCCGCATGGCAAATGAGCGCACCACTTGGCGGGATGCGTTCAAGATGGCCGACCAGGTGCTGTATATGGGCGTGCGCGGCGTCACCGACCTGATGATGGCGCCCGGTCTGGTCAATCTCGATTTCGCCGACATCCGCACGGTGATGGCGGAGATGGGCAAGGCGATGATGGGCACCGGCGAAGCCGACGGCGAGAACCGCGCGATTCGCGCCGCCGAGGCGGCGATCAGCAACCCACTGCTGGAAGACACCTCAATGGCGGGCGCGCGGGGGCTGCTGATCAACATCACCGGCGGCGACGACATGACACTGTTCGAGGTCGATCAGGCAGCCAATCGCATCCGCGAGGAAGTGGACGAGGACGCCAACATCATCTTCGGCTCGGCGATCGATGAAACTCTGTCCGGGCGGGTGCGGGTGTCAGTCGTGGCGACCGGAATCGACACGCCGAAGATCGAGCAGCAGCAGCGGCCGCGCCTTGTGGCGGTCGGCGGCGGGCCGATGTCGCAGGTGGCGGCCTATCCCGCCCAGGCCGCTCCGGCGATGCCGATGATGCACGCCAACTCGCCGATGGGCACATCCGGGATGCCGCTGCGCCCGTCGATGCCACAGCACGCGATGCAGCAGCATGGGGTGATGCAAGCGGTCGCGGAGTTGCCGATCGAGATGGCCTCTTCCGGACCCCATGCGGCCGAGCCGATCGCGCCCGGCACCCAGCCTGCGTCCTTGCCAGCGGCGCAGGGCCGGACGGGTATGACGGCGACCCGCCACGCGGTCCAAGCGCGCACCGGCCTGTTCGTCGCCGACGCGCACCATGGGGGGCACCAAGGGGCGCTTCCTGCCCCGGCCGCCCCGCCACAACCGGGCGAGGCGGCGCGACCGAGCCTGTTCGGAACCGTGACTGGGGTTTTCCGTCGTCGGATGATCGCGGGATTCGTCGCTGAGGGGCAGCCCGCGCAAAGGCTGGAGCCGGTGGTCGCGCCCGAACCAAGGCCCGAGCCCGCCCGAGCCTCCGTTCGCCCAGTGGCTGGCGAAGAAATGGGCATCGAAATCCCGACCTTTCTGCGACGCCAATCTTCGTGAGCTAAGCAACCGAATGTAACAGGTAAATCGTTAATAATCAGAGGTTTGACGGGTAACACTGGGCAATAAAGAGTGACTAGCGAATCTGACGGGCCGTCCATACGTATGGCGGCCCGCTTCGAATTCGATGCGGGAAAGCAAGCCAAAACGGGACGGTAGCGATGGACGGCCTGCCGCAGCATTTTTTGCCCGCGATCAGCGCGCTACGCCAGCACACGCTGAAAGCCCCGATCGGCTGCGTCGGAGTCGGTCTGCATAGCGGCCTTCGAGTTCGGGTCATGTTGCGCCCGGCCGATCCGGGCCACGGCATCGTGTTCCACCGCACCGATGTCGGACGCGACATACCCGCTCGGTTCGACTGCGTCGTTGATGCTCGGCTGGCGACCACGCTGGCCCACGAGCAAGATCCCGCGTGCCGCGTTGGCACGGTCGAGCATTTAATGGCGGCGCTCGCGGGCGCGGGCATTGACAACGCACTGGTAGAGCTGGACGGGCCTGAGCTGCCGATCCTGGACGGCTCGGCGTCGCCGTATGTGTTCCTGATCGACTGCGCCGGCATCGCGGAGCAGGATGCGGCGCGGCGGATGATCGAGATTCTCCGCCCAGTGCGCGTGAGTGCGGGGAATGCATGGGTGGAGTTGCAGCCCGCCATGCGCGCCGACGGGCTCGACATGGCGTTGTCGATCGAGTTCGCCGCAGTGGCGATCGGGCATCAGTCGGTCACGTTTCGGCTGACCCCCGCGGCTTTCCGCCATCACGTCTCGCGCGCGCGCACCTTCGCGCTGGCCGAGGACATCGCGGGGCTGCGCGCCGCCGGGCTGGCGCAAGGCGGCAGTTTAGAGAACGCCGTCGTGGTGGACGCGGATCGCGTGCTGAACCCTGGCGGGCTGCGGATGAAAGACGAGTTCGCCCGCCACAAGCTGCTGGATGCGATCGGCGACCTGGCTCTTGCCGGGGCCGCGATTCGGGGCCGATTTGTCGCCCACCGCCCCGGTCATGCGCTGACCAATCGCCTGCTGCACGCATTGTTCGCCGACCCGACCGCCTGGCAGGACGCGGTGCCGCAAGCGGAGGCTGCCGCGTCCGTCTCGGCCTAAATAGTGGCCGCGATCCTTCCGGGAGCTTTCACGGCGAGCAAGTCGTGGATGGTCGGCCTTCATTGACCGCAAAGAGGAATTAAGGGCCGTCACCTAGTCGCGCCGTGTCGGTGGGGGCGCGAATACGACGACCGGTCGACGCGATCGAGTTCCGTTCGCGTCGGCCGGGGTTGGCGCGGTGACCTTCACGCGCGGAATATCGGGCACCGGCCGGCGGGCATCCTCGAACCCGCCCCACGGGTCGCTTCGCAATCGCGCGAGCCGCTGCGGGACCGAGCGGAGCGTGAAGGTGGCCGGGTCCAGCTTGGGGGTCACTTCCGTCCAGGCGAGCGGCGTCGCGACCGTGGCTCCCGGACGAGCGCGCGGGCAGAACGAGGCGACCGCCGTGGCACCAAGCCCGTTGCGCAACCAATCGACCAGTATGCGCCCCCGCCGGTCGAGCTTCTTCAGCGTCGGCAGAAAACGGTCGGGCTGCTCTTGGCTCATGGTCTCGGCGAAGGCGTGGCAGAACGCCTTGGCCTCGTCCCACGCCGCGCGCGCGACCAGCGGCACAACGACGTGCAAGCCCTTGCCGCCGGTGGTGCGGCAGAACGCATCCAGTTCGAGCCGTTGCAGCCGCTCTCGCACCTCGCGCGCCGCCTTCACCACCGCCGTGAACGCGACCCCCTCGCCAGGGTCGAGATCGAACACAAGCTGATCCGGCCTAAGCGGGTCGGCCTCGCTCGCGCCCCAGGCGTGCAGCTCGATCGCCGCCATCTGGGTCATGGCGAACAGCCCGTCGGCGTCGTCGATCGCGAGATAAGGGGAGCCCGCCGCCTCGGCCCCGCGTATCTGCGCCGGCAGGCTGCCATGCCCACGCTTCTGGAAAAAATGCTCCCCGGCTATCCCAGAGGGGCAACGGACAATGGCGAGCGGCCGATGCGCCAATCCCGGCAGAGCGTGCTCGGCGATGGTTTGCCAATAGGCGGCCAAGTCGCGCTTGGTGATGCCGGGCCACAGCTCGCGATCCGGATGAGTGAGCGTCACGCCCCCGACAGTCTCGGCGGCGCCTCTCGGTGGCCGCGCGGTGACGATCCGTGACGGCTTGGGCTCGGCCTGCACCGGGGGCACCGCTACTTTCGGGGCGCGTCGGGCGCTGGCCGCCTCGCCTACCGGCCGGCGCGGCGTCTGCGCGGCCCGTTCGGTCTCGGCGTCGGGGATGTCGCGCACCACTTCAGCGGCGGGCTTGTCCTCGCGCAAGCCGAGATAGACCGCGTGCCGCACCCGCCCGGCCCCCGACCAAGAGATGAACTGCACCTCGGCAACCATTTCCGGCCGGACCCAATGGATCGCCTTGTCGAGCGGATCGCCCGCCACCAGCAGCCCCTCCGGCGGCTCGGCCGCCAACGAGTTCGAGCTTCGCGCGCACCCGCGTCAGCTCGTCCTCGGAGAAGCCGGTGCCCACGCCCCCCGCGTAGTGCAGCCGGTGCTCGCGGTCATAGAAGCCGACATGCAGCGCGCCAATGCCGGTCCGGCTACCGCGCGGCGGGGTCCAGCCGAGCACCACGAACTCCTCGCGGCCCTGGCACTTCACCTTCACCCAGCCATGCCCACGGCCGGCGCGGTACGGCGCGTCGGCCTGTTTGCAGATGATCCCTTCCAGCCCCAACCGGCACGCCTCGCGCTGCATCGCGGCCGAGTCGCCCACATGGTGGTCGCTGTAGCGCAGCATCCCGCGCCAGTCTTCGAGCGCGGCGAGCACCTGCTTGCGGTCGATCAGCCGACACGCCCGCAAATCCCAGCCGTTTAGGTGTAGTAGGTCGAAAACATAAAAGGTCAGGCGGTCGTCCTGACCCGCTGACAGCGCCGCCTGAAGGTCGGGGAAGCTCGATTTGCCGTCCGGCCGGAGGGCCACAAGCTCGCCATCGAGCATCGCGGACTGAAAGCGGAGCGACACGACGGCGCGCGAGACCGCCCGCAGACGGTCGGTCCAGTCAAGGCCGCTGCGCGTGAACACCTTGGCTTGGCCATCCTCGACCCGGATGAGCAATCGATATCCGTCGAACTTGATCTCGCTCAGCCAGCCCTCGCCATCCGGCGGCTTGTCCGCATCAGCACAAAGCTGCGGCGCCTGGGTCCGAGGCAGCTTGCCGCGCACGGCTCCCGGCGCCGGCGGACCGTCCGGCTTGGAAACAGCCTTTGACTTCGGCGCGGGGATCTCCGCCTCGATCGCGGCGGCATCGGTGCCTGCTCGCTCGGCCTCATCATGGCCCTTGATCAGCAGCCAGTTGTCCTGGCGCGACCGCTGTGTCGGCTTCGGCTTGAGGCGAACCAGGTGGAAGCGGCCGTTGAGCCGGGTACCGTGCAGCACGAAAGTCAGCTCGCCCTTCTGCATCGCAGCTTCGGGGTCGCCAACCGGCTCCCATGTCCCGCGGTCCCAAGTCTCCACGGTGCCGGCGCCGTACTGGCCATCGGGGATCGTGCCCTGGAACCCGGCGTAGTCGAGCGGGTGGTCCTCCACATGAACCGCGATCCGCTTGTCGGCCGGGTCCAGCGATGGCCCCTTGCGCACCGCCCAGCTCCACAGCACCCCGCCATGCTCCAGCCGGAAGTCCCAGTGCAGCCCCGCGCGATGAGCCGCGTGCTTCTGGACGACGAAAATCGGAGCTTTCTCGCCGGCCGCCGCCACGGTGGGTGGCGGTTCGGAAGTGGCGGCGAAATTCCGCTTCGCGCGGTAGGTGCGGATCGACGTGTCGCGGGCGCTGCCCCCGGCGCTCATCGGTCCTGCTGATATCCCTGGTTGGTCGTGTTCTGGCGCACCGCGCCCTGGCGGCCGATCTTCTCGTCGAGCGGCTGCTTCGCCGCTTCATCCTTGGGCTGGCTCGAGGCGCGGTCGGCCTGACCGGTGCCTTTGTCGCTGCGCTGGTCCGGTGGGACCGGCGGGGGATGTGCCGACATGCGAGCCTCCTTGCTGTCTCATATAGAGTAACGCCGGACGCGCTGATTGCGCGCGAACGTTGGTGCTGTTGAACCGTATGTTACCGGGCGGCAGAATCGGCCGAAAGCTGGCGCAGGGCACTGAGCCCGCATCTGTTGCGCATCAGAGATACGATTATCAATAAAATCAGTTACTTCACTGCCTTGAATGCCACAGCGTCCGACCCGGCATCGCCGCTTCTCAAAATCGTGCTGCTGACAATGAACGGTCTGTGAAGGAACATTCTTCCCGACCGTGTGTTGCTCACTCGCAGAACGGATTGCCGTCGCATCCATCACGGTAACGCCGTCACCCGCCCGGACTTTGCAACGCCTGCCGCAAGGAGTGGTTCGTGAACGGTCGGATTCTCGTCACCGGCGGTGCCGGATTCATCGGCTGCCATGTTTGCGACGCACTCCTGGCGCGCGGCTGCGAGGTCCGCGTGCTGGACGAAATGGTCGAGCAAGTGCACGGCGGGCAGCCGCGCAATCCCGTGTTGCGCGAGGTCGATCTTCGCCGGGGTAGCATTCGGGACCCCGATCTTGTGGCGCAAGCGCTGCGCGGCGTCGATGCGGTCGTGCATTTGGCAGCGGAGGTCGGGGTCGGCCAGAGCATGTACGAAATCGCACGCTATGTCGGTGCCAACGATCTCGGCACGGCGGTCTTGCTGGAGGCGTTGCTCGCGCAGCCGGTGCGGCGCGTCGTGGTCGCCTCCTCGATGAGCATTTATGGCGAGGGATTGTATCGTGCCGGTGATGGCAGTCTGATCGAAGATGCCGGGCGCGGGATACGGGAGACCGGCGTCGGCTGGGATCCGATCGCGGATAATGGCGACAGCCTTGAGCCGGTGCCGACGCCCGAATGGAAGCGCCCTTCGCTCGCGTCGGTGTACGCGATCACCAAATATGTGCAGGAGCAGCTCGTGCTCACGGTGGCCGCTGCCTACGGCGTGGAGGCAGTCGCGTTGCGGCTGTTCAACGTGTACGGGCCGGGGCAGGCGCTGTCGAACCCCTATACCGGCGTGCTGGCGATCTTCGCGGCGCGCCTACTGAACGGACGCCGCCCGCAAGTATTCGAAGACGGGGCGCAACGGCGCGATTTCGTTCACGTGCGGGATGTGGCCGACGCTTTCCTGCTCGCGCTGGAACGACCCGAGGCCGCGGGCGGCGTGTTCAATATCGGCAGTGGCCGCAGCGTTAGCGTCCGCGAGCTGGGCGTGCGGATCGCCGTGGCGATGGGCTGCCCGGAGATCGAGCCGGAGGTTCTCGGCAAGGTCCGCGCTGGCGACATCCGGCATTGCTTCGCCGATATCGGCCTAGCGCGCGCGAAGCTCGGCTTCGCGCCTACGCGCGACATGCGGGCCGGCATGATCGAGCTGGCCGACTGGGTGAGCCGCCAGCAGGCAAGCGACCGCGTGGCCGAAGCGCGCGGGGAACTTGAAGCACGGGGGTTGGTGGCATGACCGGCGCGGCACCCATCCTAATCACCGGCGGCGCTGGGTTCATCGGCAGCGCGCTCGCCGACTGCCTGGCCGGCGCCGGCGAGCGGGTGCTGATCTTAGAACTCACTGGCCCGCCCTGGGGTTGAAGCGAACCTTGCCTGGCTGCGCGAGCGGCATAAACGGCTCGTTGCCTCCGTCATCGCCGACGTGCGGGACGCCGCCGCCCTCGCCGAAGCGGTGCGCGGCGCTCAGGCCGTGTTCCACCTCGCCGCGCAGGTGGCGGTGACCACTAGCATGGATGACCCGATCACCGATTTGCAGGTGAACCTGCTTGGCACGGTGAATCTACTGGAGGCGCTGCGACGGGCCCCGCGCCCGCTGGTGTTCGCCAGTACCAACAAGGTCTATGGCGGGCTCGGCGACGTGACGCTCGAACGCGGCCCGGATGCGTATTGGCCGCGCGACGGCGGGCTGGCCCAGCAGGGGCTGGACGAGAGCCGGCCTTTGCATTTCCGCACCCCATATGGCTGCTCAAAGGGGGCGGCGGACCAATATGTGCTCGACTACGCCGAAAGCTTCGGTGTGCCGACCACCGTGTTGCGCATGAGCTGCATCTATGGCCCGCGCCAACTCGGCACCGAGGACCAGGGCTGGGTGGCGCATTTCGCGCTGCAGGCGATGGCGGGCGCGCCCATCACCATTTACGGCGACGGGCGGCAGGTGCGCGACATCCTGTATGTCGAGGATGCGGTGGATGCTTACATCGCGGCCTGGCGGCGGATCGGGCGCATCGGCGGGCAGGCGTTCAATCTGGGCGGCGGACCGGACAACGCGGTGAGCCTGCTCGCGTTGCTGCGCTGGATGGAGGCCGAGCTTGGCCGCCCGATCGAGCGCCGCTTCGCGCCGTGGCGGCCGAACGACCAGCGGTGGTTCGTGGCCGATTCCGGGCGCGCGCGGGCGGCACTCGGACTGGCCGCGCCGCTCGGCTGGCGCGAGGGCGTGGCGCTCATGCTACGCAGCTTCGCCGCGCGCCGGCGGGCGGTGGCGGCATGAGGGTCGCGCTCGTCAACCCGCCCTGGCGGTTCGAGCACAGCATCTATTTCGGCTGCCGCGAGCCGCATCTGCCGATCGAGCTTGCCTGCGCCAAGCTGCGGCTGGATCAGCGCGGGCACCAAACGTTGATGCTGGACGGGCACCTGAACGCGACCGCCGCCGCCGACCTGGCGAACGAGGCGATGGCGTTCCGGCCCGACATGATCGTGGTCAGCACCGCGCCGAGCTACCTGTTCTGGCGCTGCGCGCCGCCGGAGCTGACCGTCCCGCGCGAGCTGCTACGTCATTGCGCGGCCTCCGGCGCTATGACGGTGGCGATCGGACCGCACGGCTCGGCTACGCCGCGCGCGGCGCTGCGCAAGCTCGACGTCGATGTCGTGCTGCGCGGGGAATGCGACGAGACGATCGTGATGCTGGCCGATGCCGGCGCGCCGGAGTGCATTCCCGGCGCTTGCTGGCGCGAGGACGGCGCGATCCGGGTGAACGGGCCGCCACAGGTCGCGAGCTTCGTTGACCTGCCGCCGCTCGCCTGGCCGGATCGGTGGATCGCGCGCCACCATCACCATCACCATCGCTTCGATCGCGTCCCGGACGCGCCGGGCGCGGAGGTGGAGGCGTCGCGCGGCTGCCCTTATGCCTGCACCTTCTGCGCCAAGATCGACTTCCGCGACCGCTACCGCCGCCGCGAGCTGCCCGCGTTGCTGGCCGAGACCGACGCGCTGATCAGCCAAGGCATCGGCTATGTCTATTTCATCGACGAGATCTTCCTGCCGCAGCGTCCGTTGCTGGAGGCGCTGTGCGCCCGCCCGGTCGCGTTCGGGGTGCAGACGCGCATCGACCTGTGGAAGCCGGAAATGCTGGACCTGCTCGGCCGCGCCGGCTGCGTCTCGGTGGAAGCCGGGGTCGAGAGTCTGACCCAAGAAGGCCGGGACGCGCTCGACAAGAAATGCCGGCTGAGCACAGAGGAACTGACCGCGCTGCTGGTGCGGGCGCGACAGACGATCCCGTTCGTGCAGGCGAATCTCATCAAATCGGCCGGAGACGACGCGGAACGGATCGCCGCTTGGCGCGCGGCCTTGGAGCGTCAGGGTGTATGGGCCAACGACCCGGTGCCGCTATTCCCTTACCCGTCCTCGCCCGATTACCGCCGGCTCTGGGGTGAGCCCGACGACCAGGCCTGGGAGCGCGCGCACGCGCATTATCTCGCTCAGTTCGATCGGTTCAGCGACATCCAGGAAGCGCGCCCGCTGCCGTTGGCCGAACTGGAGCGGTGCGGATGCTGAAGGGGAGAGGCCGCGTTTCCGACAGCCCGCGCCGCGTTATGCTCACCACCGATGCGGTGGGCGGGGTTTGGCGGTACTCGCTCGAACTCGCGGCCGGGCTGATCGCGCGCAGCGCGCGGGTGCGGCTAGTGACGATGGGGCCGGCGCCCTCGGAAACGCAACGCGCCGAGGCGGAAGCGGCGCGATGCGAGCTGCGCGTCACGACTCTGCCGCTCGATTGGACCGCCGATATGGCCCGCCAAGTGCGGGGCGCGGCGCAGACGTTGGCGAGCATCGCGGCGGATTGGGGCGCCGACACGATCCAGCTCCACGCGCCCGCGCTGGTTTGCGATGCCGAATGGTCCGCGCCAGTGATCGCCGTCGCGCATTCCTGCGTCGGGACGTGGTGGCGCGCTGTACGCGGGGACGCCCTGCCGCCTGATTTCGCCTGGCGCGCCGCCCTGGTCCATCGCGGCTTGCTAGCCGCCGACGCGATCATCGCGCCGAGCCACAGCTTCGCGCGGGCATTGGCGGACGAATATCATCTTAATCGCGCGATCCGCGTGGTCCCGAACGGATGCCGGACGCGCCGGCTGCCTCGTACCCCGCGTCCCCAGGCGCTTATGGCCGGGCGCCTGTGGGATGCGGGAAAGAACCTCCGCGTGCTGGACGAGGCGGCCGGGCGCCTCGCCTGGCCGGTGCTCGCGGCTGGTCCGACCACCGGGCCGAATGAGGCTGGCATCGCCTGCCAGCACATCCGGCTGCTTGGCACGCTCGACGAAGCGGCGCTCGCACGCGAATACGCGGGTGCTACGGTGTTCGTCTCGGCCTCGCTCTACGAACCGTTCGGGCTCGCAGTGCTGGAGGCCGCGCGAGCCGGTTGCGCTTTGGTGCTGTCCAACATTCCGACGTTTCGCGAGTTGTGGGACGGGGCGGCGCTGTTTGCCGATCCGAATGAGGCCGACGGATTCGCAGCGGCGCTGAGCACGGCGCTCGCTGCGCCGGAGGGACTCGCCGCCGCCGCAAGCGAACGCGCCGAGGCATACCGCGCCGAGGCCATGGTGGAACGGACCTGGGCCATCCATCGCGAATTGTTCCACCTCCATATCACCACGGCGGCGTAATGCGTTTCGTCTATGTCGCCCACTCCATCGCCTCCTGTTGGAACCATGGCAACGCGCATTTCCTGCGCGGCGTGCTGCGCGAGCTGATCGTGCGCGGCCATGAGGTCCGCGTGTACGAGCCGGAAGACGGCTGGAGCCGCGCCAACCTGCTGCGCGATGCTGGTGAGGCAGCGCTCGACCGCTTCACCCTCGCCTTCCCCGAGCTTGCGTCCCGCGCCCGGTTCATCGGCTCGGACTGGGACGGGCTCGATCTGGACGCGATGTTGGACGGCGCGGACGTGATCCTGGTGCATGAATGGACCGACCCCGGGCTGATCGCCGCCATCGGCCGTCGGCGGCAAGCCGGCGGCCGCTTTCGGTTGCTGTTTCACGACACGCACCACCGCACGGTGAGCGATCCGTCGTCCATCTCCCGGCTCGATCTCTCCGGCTACGACGCCGTGCTCGCCTTCGGCGAGGCACTAGCGGACGTTTATCGGCGCCAGGGCTGGAGCGGGCGGGCCTTCGTTTGGCACGAGGCGGCCGACACCAGCTTGTTCCGCCCGCCGCCAAGCGACCCGCCGCGCGCGGGCGTCGTGTGGATCGGCAATTGGGGCGACGAGGAGCGCAGCCAGGAGCTGGACGATTACCTGCTCCGCCCGGCGGTGGCATCGGGCTTGCCTCTGGACGTGTACGGCGTGCGCTATCCGGCGCACGCGCTCGCAGCCCTCGCCGCGTCGGGCGCGCGCTATCGCGGCTGGCTGCCCAATGCCGACGCGCCGGCGGTCTTCGCCCGGCACATGATGACCGTGCATGTTCCGCGCCGGTTCTACGCGACACTGCTACCCGGCATCCCCACGATCCGCGTGTTCGAGGCACTGGCCTGCGGCATTCCGCTGATCTGCGCGCCTTGGCGCGACACCGAGGGCTTGTTCCAGCAGGCGCACGACTTCCTGCTCGCGCGCTCGCCCGAGGAGATGGGCCGGCACATGCGCGCGCTCGCCGCCGATGCCTGCTTGCGCCGTTCGCTGGCGGCCAACGGGCTTGCCGCCATAGCCGCACGCCACACCTGCGCGCATCGCGTCGATGAGTTGTTCGATATCCTCGCGCTCATCGGCGCGCCGCAAGCGATGGAGACGGCGTGATGCGGATCGCCTTCTACGGATCGAGCCTGGTCTCATGCTATTGGAACGGCGCTGCAACTTATTATCGCGGCCTGCTGCGACAGTTGGCCCTGCATGGCTGGGGAATCACTTTTTACGAGCCCGACGCCTTCGACCGACAGGCCCATCGCGACATCGCCCCGCCCGCATGGGCCCGCTCCGTGGTCTACCCGGCCTCCGAGGAGGGCGTGCGCCGGGTGCTGGCGGAGGCGGCGGCCGCGGATGTGGTCGTCAAGGCCAGTGGCGTCGGCGTGTTCGACGATGCCTTGCTGGACGGGTTGCTGACCGCCCCGCGCGCGGGGGCGCTGCGCGTGTTCTGGGACGTGGATGCGCCGGCCACGCTCGCCGAGCTGGGCGCGGACGCGGCGCATCCGTTGCACCGGATACTGCCGTGCCTCGATCTGGTGCTGACTTATGGCGGCGGCGCGCCGGTCGAGCGCGCCTATCGGGGATTTGGCGCCGCCGCGTGCCAGCCGATTTACAACGCGCTCGATCCGACCACGCACTTCCCCGTGCCGCCGGAACCCGACCTCGCGGCGGACCTGTCATTCCTCGCCAACCGGATGCCGGATCGCGAGGCACGCGCTGGAGCGTTCTTCTTCGATCCCGCGACGCGTTTGCCCGAGCGAGGCTTCCTGCTGGGCGGCTCCGGTTGGGAGGACAAGGGACTCCCGTCCAATGTTCGGCTGCTCGGGCACGTGGGCACGGAGCGGCACAACGCATTCAACGCCTCGGCGCTCGCGGTGCTGAACGTCGCGCGCGATAGCATGGCGATAATGGGCTTCTGTCCGGCGACGCGGGTGTTCGAGGCCGCCGGCGCCGGCGCCTGCCTGATCACCGACGCCTGGAAGGGCATCGAGCAGTTCCTGGCGCCGGACGAGGAAGTCTTGGTGGCTCGCGATGGGCGCGACGTGGCGGACCATCTGGCCGGGCTCACGCCCGCGCGCGCGCGGCGCATCGGCGAGCGGGCGCGGGCACGCATCCTGGCCGGGCACACCTACGCCGAGCGGGCCGGCGCCGTCGATGCGCTGTTCCGTCGCGCGCTCGCGCGCAAGCGCGCGATGGCGGCGTAGGAGGGCGGCCGATGCGGCTCGTGGTTCTCGGGCTGTCGCTCAGCTCCTCCTGGGGCAACGGGCACGCGACCACCTATCGCGCCCTGCTGCGCGCGCTGGAGACGCGCGGCCACGAGGTGCTGTTCCTGGAACGCGACCAGCCTTGGTACGCGGCGCACCGCGACCTGCCCGCGCCCGGCTTCTGCGAGCTGCGCTTCTATCATCGTCGCGCCGACCTCGACCGCTTCGCGCGCGAGTTCGCCGCGGCCGATGCCGTGATCATCGGCTCGTTCGTGCCGGACGGGGTCGCCGTCATCGCCAATGTGGCGCCGCGCGTCCGCCGCTTGCTGTGCTTCTATGACATAGATACGCCGGTAACGATGCACGCGCTGGCGGCGGGCGACTCGGCCTATCTCGCACGCGCGCAAATTCCCCTGTTCGACCTCTATCTGTCGTTCACCGGCGGCCCGATGCTGAAGGTGCTCGAACGCGACCACGGCGCGCGACGCGCCTGCCCGCTCTATTGCGCGGTCGATCCGGGGTTGCACCGGCCGACTGGCGCGGCGCGGCGTTGGGATCTCGGCTACCTCGGCACTTACAGCGCCGATCGTCAGCCCGTGCTCGAGCGGCTGCTGATCGAGCCGGCGCGCCGCCGGCCGGATCTCCGCTTCGTCGTCGCCGGCCCGCAATACCCAGCGGAGATCGCGTGGCCCGACAACGTGGAGCGGATCGAGCACCTGGCGCCGACCGCGCACCCCGACTTCTATTCGAGCCTCGGCTGGGCGCTGAACGTCACCCGCGCCGACATGCGCCTCGCCGGCTATAGCCCGAGCGTGCGGCTGTTCGAGGCCAGCGCCTGCGGCACGCCGATCCTTTCCGATCCTTGGCCCGGGATCGAGACGTTCTTCCGCCCGTCGCGCGACATCGTGCTCGCGCCAGACGGCGCGGACGTGCTTTCCGCTCTCGCCATGCCCGAGCCCGCGCGTGACGCGATCGCCGCTTCCGGCCGGGCGCGCACGCTTGACCGGCACACCGCCCTTCCGCGCGCGCAAGAACTGGAAACCTACCTCGAAACAGCCCGATCGAGCGACGAGCGGCGGCGCCGAACTGGCAGCCGGGCGCGCGAAGGAGCCACGGCATGAGCGGACCAACAGTCAAGTGGGTGCTGATTGCCGGCAGTCCTTACGATTGCTAAACGCTAGCGCGCCTTAAGTCGGAGTTTACGCCGACTGGTTCGCGGCTGGCGAGAGCGCTGTACCGAAGCTTGCGGTTCCAGCGCCCGCCGCGTTGCCGGCGTTAACAGGCGTTCGTTATCACAATCGAGAATAGCCCGGGGCACGGCGCGACCGGTATATTCGACGGAACACAACGCTTGGCGTATAAGCGAGCGATCGCCGAGGGTGCTCGGCTCGGTTCACAACTGGGAGTTCGCCATGCGCCATGCTCTTGTCGCCATGACCGTGCTCGCTGCCGCACTGCTGCAAGCCACAGCGTCCCGCGCGGAGAACACGATCCGAGTGGCCTTCGCCGGTTCGATGGGAGTGGTCATGGACCGCGTCCTGGGGCCGGAGTTCGCGAAGGCAAACGGGGCGCAGTATCAGGGCACCGGCCAAGGCGCTTACGGATTGGCCCGCCTGCTGGCGGCCAAGCGGATACTGAGCGACGTGTTCGTCTCGGTCACGCCCGGTCCGATCAAGGTGCTTCAGCAGGCGGGACTGGTCGGCGAGGCAACGCCGGTCGCCAGCACCGAGATGGTCATCGCCTATAGCCCGAGGAGCCGCTTCGCCCCCGAGTTGAAGAAGGCCGCCGCGGGTCAGACGCCTTGGTGGCAGGTGCTGGAAGCGCCCGGCCTTCGTTTCGGCCGCACCGATCCGGCGACCGACCCTCAAGGGCAGAACATCATCTTCACGATGATCCTGGCCCAACAATACTACCACCAGCCGGACCTCGCATCGAAAATCCTCGGCGGGTATGAGAACCCGGCACAGATCTTCACCGAGCCCTCGCTACTGAGCCGTTTGGAAGCCGGGCAGCTTGACGCATCCTCCGGCTACCAGAGCGCCACCATCTCCCAGCATGTGCCGTACATTCCCTTGCCGGACCAGATCAACCTCAGCGATCCCGCGATGGTCGCTAACTGGTACAGCAAGGTCCACATCTCTATCAAAGCGCCGAGCGGTAAAGAGGAAACAATCTCGCCACAGCCGCTGGTGTTCTACGCCGTGGCGATGAAGAACGCACCTGACCCGGAGCTGGCCGGCAAGTTCGTCCAGTTCCTACAAAGTCCCGAGGCGCGGAAGGCGTTCAAGCAGAATGGCTACGGGGAGCCAAAGGGCGGGCAGGTCTAGTGCCGTTCGACGTGGCCGCCGGCGTTCCGCTCCAGCACCGTGCGAGCGGCGGTCGCCTTCCGGTCTCCGCCCTGCTTGGGCCGGTCGCCCTCGTCTTCTTGTCGGCGCCGTTCATTACGCTCGCCTTCGCCACCGATTGGCAGGCGTTCCATTTCGCGCCGGGTGACTGGGGGGCAGTGTGGGTCTCCGTCGGTTACGGGCTGCTCTCGCTACCGATCATGGTCTGCATCGGCACACCTTTGGCGTGGTGGCTGGCGCGCCACGACTTTCGCGGCAAATGGGCGTTGGACGCGCTGCTGCTGTTGCCCCTGCTGACCCCGCCGCTGGCGATGGGCATCCTGCTCACCTCGCTATACGGGCCGTACAGCGCCGTCGGTGCCTCTTTAGAACACCTTGGTCTGGTGCTGACCAACAGCGCAGCCGCTTTCGTGCTGGCGCAACTCTACGGCGCGATGCCCTATTACGTCTTCTCCGCCCGGGCCGCCTTTGAGGGCGTGCCGCGGGATCTTGAGCAAATCGCGCTCACCTTGGGCAAGGAGCCCTGGCAAGTCTTTCTGGAAATCACGCTGCCGCTGGCCCGGCTGGGTCTGGTGGCCGGCTTGGCGCTGGCCTGGGTCAGGGCGCTCGGCGAGTTCGGCATCGTTCTCATCATCGCCTACTATCCACGAGGCATTCCGGTAAAGCTCTGGGTCAATCTCCAGGATATTGGCCTGCCTGCCGTCTATCCGCTACTCTGGTTATTCTTTCTAGTCGCCATGCCGCTCCCGCTCTGGCTGGGCACGCGCTCGCGACGCCGCGGCATCCTCTAAATGGAAATCGACTATCGCCTGGAGCGGCCGGTTCCGTTGCGGGCCTATCTGCATCTACGCGGATTCACCGTGCTGCTGGGACTGAGCGGGGAAGGAAAGACCAGCCTATTGAAGGCCGTTGCAGGGCTCCTGCCCGCCGAGGGGATGCCGTTCGGCGGCCTGCCCCCCCAGCGACGACCGGTCGGCTACTTGCCCCAAGGGTACGGGCTTTTTCCCCATCTTCGGGCGTGGGAAAACGTGGCCTTTCCGTTGCCGCGCGGGCGAAATCGGCGGAACCGGGCGCTGGAACTCCTGACCACGGTTGGGATCGTAGGGATGGCGGAGCGCTACCCGGATGCATTGTCGGGGGGTCAGCAGCAGCGCGTGGCACTGGCGCGCGCCCTGGCGCGCGATCCCCAATTGCTCCTGCTGGATGAGCCGACCTCTGCCCTGGACCCGGCCACGCGCGATGTCATCCTGGCCGAGCTGGTCGCGCAGGTCCGGCGCGTTGGCTTGCCCACGCTGGCAGCGACGCATGATCCGCACCTCGCCGTCATCGCCGACTGGATGGCGCTGATGGTTGGCCATCGCATCGTGCAGGAGGGGACGCCAAGGCAGGTCTTGGGCGCCCCGGTGAGCGCCGAGGCCGCCCGGCTGGTCGGATATCGGAATCTGCTCGCCGGAACGGTCGTTAGCCGAGACACCGCTTCGGCCACTATCGACGTGCAAGGAGTGCGTCTGCGCGCGGGGGCGCCGGACTGGGTGTCACCCGGCCTGCCGGTCGGGGTGGCGATCCGTTCGGAGGATATCTCGCTCGCTCGCCCCGGAGCAGCTTTGCCGGAGGACTTCGACGCAATTCCTCTAACGCTGACGGCCGTCCAGGAGGAAGGACTGGGTTTTCGCATCTCCGCGCGTGGCGAGGTCGCACTCGACATCCTACTGTCGCGCTCGGCCAGCATAGACCGAGCGCCACGAGCTGGAGAGCAGGCCCTCGGCCTGGTGCGGCCCGAACACGTCCACCTGTTCCTGGCTGCCGGGGGAACTAGCCGGGCAGGTGCGTTTGTACCTAAGCCAGGATCGCCATGAGCGACACCGAGACGATTCCTCGCCAGCGCGCCGACCGGCGCCAGCTCCAACAGATTATCGCCGGCCTGAGTGAAGGGGTGATCCTGGTCGATCCCGATCAGAGCATCGTGTGGGCCAACGAAGCGGCCCTGGCGATGCACGGTATCGAGGCGCGCGAGGAACTGGGCGCGACCGTAACCGAATACCGGCAAAGGTTCGAACTGCGGTACCGCAACCATCATCGATTGTCGGCCGGGGATTACCCGATGGATCGCGTGATCGCCGGCGAGGCATTCAGGGATGTGACGGTCGAGGTGGCTCGGGCCGGAGATGCCGAGCCAAGCTGGGTGCATCGGATCAGGAGCCTCGTGCTCACCGACACCGCCGGCAATCCGGATTGCCTGGTGTTGGTGCTGCACGACGACACCGACCGCTTCGACGCCGAGGAGCGATTCGAAAAGACCTTCAATGCCAACCCGGCGCCGGCCATCATCTGCCGGCTCTCGGACTTGCGCTACGTCAAGGTCAACCAGGGTTTCCAGGAAATGACCGGCTACACGCGCGAGGACGTGATCGGCCGGTCGGTGTACGAAATCGACGTGCTAGAGCAGGCCGAGAACAAGGAACTGGCAGTCGAACGGCTGAACGAGGGGCGCACGATCGCCCAGATGGAAGCGCACCTGAAATTGCCCGGAGGCACAAGCAAGCCGGTGATCGTCGCCGGCCAACCGATCGAGATCGGCGAGGAGCGCTGTATGCTCTTCACGTTCATGGACCTCGATCCTCGGAAGAAAGCCGAAGACGCGTTGCGGCAAAGCGAGGAACGCTTCTCGACCTCGTTCAAGCTGACCCCGGTGCCGACGACGATCGGCACATTGCCGGATTTCCGCATCCTTGATGTGAACGAAGCGTACTTAGCGGTCACCGGCTACACCGCCGAGCAAGTGGTCGGGCGGAGCGCGGCGGAAATCGGCGTGTGGGAAAGCCCGGCGGCGCGCCACCGGTTGGAACAAGAGTTGGTGAAGACGGGCAGCGTGCGCAATTTTGAAATTCAGGTCCGAACCAAGAACGGTGATGCAATCGAGTGCCTGGTTTCAGCCGAGACGGTCACGATCCATGGCCAGGCGTGCGTGCTGAGCGTCATGCAGGACATCACCGAGCGGAAGCGTTCCGAGGTCGATCTTATGGCAGCGATCGAGGCGGTGATGCAGGACGCGTCCTGGTTCAGCCGATCCGTAATCGAGAAGCTCGCGAACTTGCGACAGCCACACGGCTCGAACAGGGCGCAAGCGACTTCGCGGGATCTGACCGCGCGCGAACGCGAGGTGCTAGGACTGATCTGCCAGGGTTTGGCCGACGGGGAGATCGCGGCGGCGCTTGGCCTGTCGCGCAACACGGTACGCAATCAAGTATCCGCGATTTACGCCAAGATCGATGTGCACAGGCGCAGTGCCGCCATCGTCTGGGCCCGCGAGCGCGGCTTCACGGGCGACCAACTGCGACCGCCATCGAAGGACGTCCGGCGCGGAACGTGATCCCGGAGCAAACGCACTAAACAAGTTAGTGCATTTGCCTCTGTTTGAAAGAGCACCCCTCCCTATCTCCCATCGGCGGCTACAACCTGAAAGGTGGAACTGCCATGGATAAGGATCGGATCGAAGGTGCTGGCAAGCAGGTGAAGGGCTCCGTCAAGGAGGCGATCGGCAAGGTCACGGGCGATGCCAAGACCCAAGCCGAAGGGGCGACCGACAAGGCCGCCGGGAAAACGCAGAACACCGCCGGCAGCGTCAAGGACAGCGTGCGCGACACGCTGAAGGAGTAGCCAGCGGCTGATTTGGCTCTGACTTCGACCCATTCCCCCGGCCTCTCCCGCAAGGGAGGGGAGAAGGAGCAATGCTATGTCCACCACGTCGGATCAGATGCTTTCGACTGATCGCGTCGTTGACACGTCCGACCGGGCCCGTCCGCGGGTCGCCTGGTCGGCGATATTCGCCGGCGCTTTCGTGGTGATCGCCGTAGAATTGTTGCTGGGCGTGCTTGGCGCAGGCGTTGGCCTGGGCCTCGTGTCCCCGTCCGGCGGCGCGCCGGCCGCCAGCAGCCTCAGCATCGGCGCGGGGCTTTGGTGGCTGGTCAGCACCATCATCGCCTTCGTCTTCGGCAGCTACGTGGCCGCGCGGCTCGCCGGGGTCGCGACTCGCTACGACGGCGTGCTGCATGGGCTGGTGATATGGGGCGTTGCCGTGCTGGTCACGTTCTATCTGCTGACCTCGGCGGTTGGTGGCGCGATCGGCGGGGCGTTCTCGGTCGTCGGCCACACGATCTCGGTCGCTAGCCAGGGTATCAAGGAGGCCGCGCCGCAACTGACCTCTGCCGTCGGCCTCACGCCCGACGTGATCCAGCAACAGGCCCAGGAGTTCTTGCAGCCCACCACTCCCAGTCCCGCCACAATGAGCAAGCAGGATGCGACCAAGGCAATCGCGGCGGCACTTCCCGATCTGGTGGCTGGCGGCGACCGCGCGACGCAGGCCAAGAGCAGGATCATCGACATCATGGCCGCGCAAATGAATATCAGCCATGATGAAGCGGCCAAACGGTTCGACACGGCTCAGGCGCGCTTCGAGCAGGTACGGCAGAACCTGGTCCAGACCGCGAAGACCGCCGCTGATGATGCGGCCGCGGCCGCGTCGCGGGCCGCCTACGCGACGTTCGGGGTGTTGCTGCTCGATGCGATCGCGGCCTGCATCGGCGGCGCCTTGGCATCGCCGCGGCGGCGCCTGACGGTCCGCGGTATGGTCGCTCCATAAACCGGAAGGAGAAAGGCAAATGTCGATCATCGCCTGGGTGGTCCTTGGATTGATCGCCGGCTTCGTGGCGAGCTTCATCGTCAACCGGCAGGGCGAGGGCTTCCTCCTCGACATCGTGCTCGGGATCGTCGGAGCATTGGTCGGAGGGTTCATCTTCAACGTCTTCGGCGCGGTGGGCGTTACCGGCTTCAACCCCTGGAGCTTCCTGGTCGCCGTCATCGGCGCGATCGTGGTGCTCATCATCTACCATGCCATCGTCGGGCGCCGAACCGCCCTATGATGGCCGAGAAGTCTTCGTTGTAATTGAAAGGAATGGTCAAATGGCAAACGTTGATAACCCGAGTGATACGTCTGGTCACCTGATCGCAGCCAGCAAGGTGAACGGAACCAACGTCTACAACCCCGCCGGCGAGAAGCTGGGGAGCGTGTATGACGTGATGATCAACAAAGTTTCCGGTAATACGGAGTACGCCATTCTCAGCTTTGGCGGCTTCCTCGGCATCGGCGACTCCTATTATCCGTTACCGTGGAAGGCCCTCCGGTATGACCCTCGCCAGGGCGGCTATATCGTCGATGTCGACAAGGCCCGGCTTGAAGGCGCCCCCTCCTACGCGGCCAATGACACCGCGGAATGGGACGACGAGGCTTGGGGTCGGCGGGTCAATGACTATTACGGTGTGCCTGGGGTCGCATCCTCGGGACAATCGACAATCTGATCCGGCCATGCTCGGGGGCTCATGTCTCAGCGGGCTTGGCCCCCGCTCGTTTCTGCTTCGGCACCGTCGAGCAACGGTGAGGGTCACGCCTGCGAATGCGAAATTCGGGGTCGGTCTCTTGCGCTATGCTGCATTGCAGCGTAGATGTCCGAGTGGCCAGGCGCGTTGAACCGTGGCTCAGACAGGAAGAACAAGCAATCAAATTTAGGAGTGAGTTATGCCATACGAGACGGGCAGTAATAGGCGTTATACAGATACATGGTCGGATGCACCGGTGAACATCGGTCTCTCTTTTGTTGACTGGATGCTTTCATTGCAGAAAGCGTCGCTGAATGCGTTATCCGACTACGGCACTCGGTCGGACTATGATACTCGGTCCGATTACGGCGCCCGCTATGACCAGCGGACCGCCAAGACGGCCGAACGGTCCACCAACGCTGTCGAGGTCATTCCGGTCGGGGAAGAGACATTGAATGTGGGTACCCGCACGGTGCAGGGCGACACGACGCGGCTTCGGCGGGTCGTGGTGGAAACCCCGGTGGAGCGGCAGGTATCGTTGCGGGAAGAGAAAGTTATTGTGGAGCGCCGAAAGCCGACGGCATCCAGTGCGATGGACACCCTGACGGAGAAGGCGGTCGAGATGACCGACACCTTCGAGGTCGCCGATGTCTGGAAAAGCGTCCACCTTCGGGAAGAGATCGTCCTGCGCAAGCAAGTCACCGAGCGCACCGAGACGGTACGGGACACGGTTCGGCGGGACGAGGTGAAGGTAGAGCACGCGGGCAAGGTGCTGCCCGCCCCCCGGCACGAGGCGGAAATCGCCAAGTTCGAAACAAAATTGCCCGCCCCGCAGCAGGACAAGCAGCTTGCCGCGCCGCAACCGGAAAACCGGCAGGAGGACAAACACCCTGCTCCTCACGCCGTGGCGGAGGCGATGCAGGAAGCCAAGAAATTCGGCCCCGCGCCGCAGGACAAAAAGCCGGAAAACGAGCAGAACGACAAGAAGCCTGCCGTCCCCCATGCGGAGGGCGCGCAGCATGACAAGGGGCCTGCACGCAAGAGCTAATTCGGATTGCAGGCAAGGGGGCGGCCCGCGAAGGCCCGCCCCCAATGGCAAAAATCGAACGGAGGAGACCCACCATGAATCAGAACCGGGTCGAAGGCGCGTTCGAGAGAATCGCTGGATTCATCGAGGATGCCTTCGGCGGGTTGACGGGCTCTAACAGGAACACGGATCAGGGGCAAGGCCCGCCAGGTTGCCGGCCAGGCTCAAGGCGCCTATGGCCAGGCTGTCGATCAGGCGCGGGATGCTGCCGGTGCGGTCAGCCACAGCGTGGAGCAACAACCCTTGATGGCCCTCGTGATCGCCATGGGCATCGGTTATCTGCTGGGCTGGCTGACTCTGCGCCGCTGACCCCCCGGCTTGGCGCAGAGGGCCTGAACACGGAGCGTCCCCATGAAACCCATCCTGGCTGTGCTCACCTTGGCCTTGGTCACTCTGGCGATCGAAGAGGTCCGTCAGGTTGCCGGCGAGGCTCACACCGCTTATGGCGAGGCGGTTGACCAGGCACGTGATGCAACCGAAACCCTCAGCCGAAACGTGAAGCGACAGCCGCTATCGGCTCTCCTGATGGCCGGCGCGCTCGGCTACGTCCTGGCTTGGCTCATGCCGCTCCGATGATTCGGGCGGCTTGGCGCGGACAGTTCGAAACAAGAAGGATATGTCATGAAGTCGATTTTCGTTGCGGCGGCGCTGGCTCTCGCGGTGCCGGCCTGGGTGACGCCGGTGATGGCCAAGGGCTGCATCAAGGGAGCGATCGTCGGCGGAGCGGCGGGCCACGTCGCTGGTCACCATACGCTCACCGGCGCCGCAGCCGGCTGCGCCGTCGGCCACCACTATGCCAACAAGAAGGCCGCCCAAAGCCAGACGCCGTCTGCCACCTCGCAAGGGACGGCCGCAGATGCCAGTGGCTCCAGCAGCACCTCGCGCTAGCTAGGGTCTAGCCGTCTCCCTCTGGAGAGGATTGGGTGAGGGCCGACGACCGCGCCGCCCTGCGTCGACTGCACCGGGTCTCGGAACCGGAGGCTTTGGCGCCGCTGATGGCGGAAGCGACGCTGCCTGGCAAACTCGGCGTGCGCGTCGAGGCCCGCGCCCGGGCGCTGATCCGTTCGGCGCGAAAGGCGTATACGCCAGGCGCGGGCGTGACCGGGTTCCTCAAGGAATACGGGCTCGGCACCGCCGAGGGCGTCGCCCTGCTCTGCCTGGCCGAGGCGTTGCTGCGCATCCCCGACGCAGCCACCGCCGATGCGCTGATCGAGGACCGCATCGCCGCCGCCGACTGGGCCGCGCATATCGGCCAGGGAGATGGGCTGGCGGTGAACGCCTCGGCCTGGGCATTCCTGCTGACCGGACACGTGCTCTCGCGCGAGGAGGCGGAGGGCGGCGTGCAGGCGGCGATCATGCGGATGCTGCGCCGCCTAGGCGAGCCGGTGATCCGCGCCGCGATGCGGCGGGGAATGCGGGTGCTGGCGCGCCAGTTCGTCATGGGCCGCACCATCGACGAGGCGCTGGCGCGCGCGGGCACCGCCGAGGGACGGCGCTGGCGCTACAGCTTCGACATGCTGGGCGAGGCGGCCAAGACGCAGGCCGACGCGGCGCGCTACATGGCGGCCTACGGGGCCGCGATCGGGGCGATCGGGCGGGCCAGCGGCGGAGCGGGGCCGGTGGACGGGCCGGGTATCTCGGTCAAGCTCTCGGCACTGCACCCGCGCTACGAACCGCTCCAGGCGGCGCGCTGCGTACCCGCGCTGATCGAGGGGCTCGGCGCGCTCGCCCTCCTGGCCAAGATGGCCGGGCATTGGGCTCACGGTCGATGCGGAGGAGGCGGAGCGGCTGGAGATCAGCCTCGATGTGTTCGCCGCCGTGCTCGCCGATCCGCGCCTGGCCGGCTGGGACGGGTTGGGGCTCGCCATCCAGGCATACCAGAAGCGCGCCCCGGCGGTGATCGACTGGGCCGCCGCGCAGGCGCTCGCGAACGGCCATCGCGTGCCGGCGCGGCTGGTGAAAGGCGCCTACTGGGATACCGAGATCAAGCTCGCGCAGGTACAGGGCCATTCCGATTATCCGGTGTTTACCCGTAAGGCGGCGACGGATGTAAGCTGGCTGGCCTGCGCGCGGCGGATGCTGGAGCGACGCGACGCGCTGCGCCCCGCCTTCGCCACGCATAACGCGCACAGCCTGGCGACCATCCTGGAGACCGCGAACGGCGGCGAATTCGAGATGCAGCGGCTGCACGGGATGGGCGAGGCGCTGTATGGCGGCGTGGTCGGCCCCGCTTGCCCGGTGCGCGTCTATGCCCCGGTCGGCACGCACGAGGATCTGCTCGCCTATCTGGTCCGGCGCCTACTGGAGAACGGCGCCAATACCAGCTTCGTGCATCGGCTGGTCGATCCCGCGGTGCCGGAGGAAGCGATCATCGCCGATCCGGTCGCGCGCGTGCGCGCCGTGGGCGCGAGCCCCAACCCGCGCATCCCGCTGCCGCGCGCGCTTTATCCCGACCGCGCCAACTCGGCGGGCTTCGATCTGGGCGACCGGGCGACGGCCCCTGCCCTGCTGGCGTCGGTTCGCTCGCACGCGGCGGGGCCGCTGCGCGTCGGCGGTTCCGGGCCGGAGCGCGAGATCCGCAGCCCTGCTGATCGGCGCGTGCTGGTTGGCCGTGCCGCCGATGCGCGGCCGGCGGAGATCGACGCCGCGCTGGCCCAGCTCGCGCGTGGCTGGCGCGACTGGGACCGGACGGGAGGGTCGCATCGCGCCGCCGTGCTCGACCGGGCCGCCGATCTGATCGAAGGGGCGCGCGACGAGTTGCTGTTCCTGCTGGCAAGCGAAGGCGGCAAGACGCTCGCGGACGGGGTGGCGGAGGTGCGCGAGGCGGCCGACGCTTGCCGCTGGTATGCCGCTCGGGCGCGCGAGCAGTTCGGGCGGCCGCGCGAGCTGCCCGGCCCAACCGGCGAGCGCAACACCTGGCAGCTCGGCGGACGCGGCGTGTTCGCGGCCATTTCGCCGTGGAACTTTCCGCTGGCGATTTTCACGGGCCAGGTCGCCGCCGCGCTCGCCGCCGGCAACGCTGTGGCGGCGAAGCCGGCGGAGCAAACGCCGCTGATCGCGGGCCGCGCGGTGGCGCTGCTGCACCAGGCCGGCGTGCCGCGCGAGGCGCTTGCACTGGTTGTGGGCGACGGCGCTATCGGAAAGACGCTGGTTACTGATCACCGCATTGCCGGCGTGGCGCTCACGGGCGGGACCGAGACAGCGCAGGCGATCGCTCGCGCGCTGGCCGAGCGGCCGGGGCCGATCGTGCCCTTGATCGCGGAGACCGGCGGGGTCAATGCGATGATCGTGGACAGCTCGGCGCTGCCCGAGCAGGTGGTGACGGATGTCATCGTCAGCGCGTTCGGCTCGGCGGGGCAGCGTTGCTCGGCGTTGCGGCTGCTGTGCGTGCAGGAGGAGATCGCCGACCGCGTGCTGCGGATGCTCGCGGGGGCGGCGGAGACATTGGTGATCGGCGATCCGCTCGACCTTGCGACCGATGTCGGGCCGGTGATCGACGAGAAGGCGCGGGCGGGGCTTGAGGAGTATTGCGCGCGAATGGGACGGCCGTTGTTCGAGCTTGGACTGCCGGCCGGGACCGAGCACGGCACGTTCTTCGCCCCGCGCGCCTTCCTGCTGCCCGATGCATCGGTGTTGCGGGGCGAGGTATTCGGGCCGGTGCTGCATGTGGCGCGCTACGCGGCCGACCGGCTGGACGAGGTGCTGGACGCGATCGCGGGGACCGGGTACGGGCTCACGCTCGGCGTTCACTCGCGGATCGAGACCGCGCAGCAGCGGATCGTGGAGCGGCTGCATGTCGGCAACGCTTATGTCAACCGCAACCAAATCGGCGCTGTCATCGGCGTGCAGCCGTTCGGCGGGCGGGGGCTGTCGGGGACCGGGCCGAAGGCGGGAGGGCCGATCACGCTGTATCGGTTCGCCGAGGAGCGTGTCGTCTCGGTGAACACCGCCGCGGCCGGCGGGAACGCGGCGCTGCTGGCGGCGGACGAGGGGTGACGTCGCGCAGATCTTCGCGAGTTGCCCGATTGATGCTCGCCTTCAATCGCGCAGAGCGTTGCGAAAAAGACCGCGTCGCGGCTACGGCGGATCAGCGCAGGGAGAGCTGGATGACCGACGATCCTGTACCGACCTTCGCGAGCGTATGGGATGCCCTGCGGGAGACACACGAGGCGGCGGCCAACATGCGGCTGAGGTCGGAACTGGCGATTGCCGTGTGTAGCGCGGTGCAAGGATGGCAGGTGACGCAGGCTCGGGCTGCCGTTCGGCTAGGTGTCACCCAGCCGAGGTTGAATGATCTCCTACGCGGCCGGGTTTCCAAGTTCAGCCTGGATGCTCTGGTGGCGTTGGCTGAGCGCGCCGGGCTGGCGGTGCGGATGGAGATCACGCGCGCGGCCGCCTGATCCGAGAATGTGCCCGCCAGCGCTGACGCCAGCGATGCGCAAGCGCTACGACGTCGACCTGACATCCGGTGCGCTGATCACCTCGGTCGATCCGGACAGCGCCGGCGGCGCCGCTGGCCTGGTGCCGGGCAACGTCATCGTCCAGGTGGACGGCACGCCTGTCGCGGACCCGGCCGCGTTCGAGCGTGCGGCGGCGGCGGCGCGCAAGAGCGACCGGCTGTTCGTCGCGCTGCTGGTGCGGAAGAAGGACGGGCTGAAATGGGTACCAGTGCTGTCGCGGGCGCCGCCGGTGCCGCCCTGAGGCAATGCGGGCAACAGGCACGGCGGGGGTCATGTTCGGCACGGGCCGCGCAGTCAATCATATGTCCTCGACTCCTGGATGCGGGCCACCGGCCGTCCATCTTCGATCTTGACCCTGATCGCGAAGTCATGGCGATCGACGTTCAGCGCGATGTCGAGGTCGCGCTGATGCAAATCGCGACGCGGCGGGTCGTGAAAACGTCGGGCCTGACCGCCTGCGAGGATCAGCCGACGAACGGCTGGGATACCGCCGGGTCCACGACTTGCCTCGACGTCACGGGAGAAGTCGTGGATGGTCGGCCTTCGCCGACCATGACGAGGAGAAGTCGCTATAGCAGACCCTACTCAGCGCTCCCCGCGCGAAACCGGGACAAGTTCCGCCGCTATGTCTCCTCTTCGGCCAACCCCTGCTCCGGTCCCGATACCTGCAATTGCCACGGCACGGAGACCACGGTGACACTCGGGCCGCCGAAGCGCAGCAGGCGTGCGCGCACCCGCCGTTCGCGATGGGTGTGCATCAGGTACCCCCACCAGCGGCCCTCGACCAGCTCGGGAAGCACGATCATCACGGATCGGCCGGGAAAGCGCGTGCCGATGTCCTCGATGACCCGCAACAGCGGCGCGACGGCGCTGCGGTATTGGGAGGGCACTACCAGCAGGGCCGGCGGCCGCAGCCCCGAATCGGCAGCCGGTCGCTCGACGAATGCGTGCCATTCCCGGCGCAGCCGCTGCTCCTCGTTGTCGGCTTCCGGACCCTCGAGCGTGGTCACGTGCAGGGCCGTGACATCGGATGAGAGCCGGAGCGCGTATCTCGACCGCCTTGCGCGACAGCTGATCCCACCGCTTGATCGGAACGATGGCGGCGGGCGGGGCATGGTCGCGAACGTCGATCCGCCGGTGGCTGCCCTGAAGCACCTGCCGGTCGATGTCCGCGTAGTAACGGTGAACGCCCCTGAGCAGCCCCAACGTGCATGGAATGACGAGGACCGTCACCCAGGCGCCTTCGACGAACTTGGCGAGCAGGATGATAATGAGAGCCACGCCGGTTGCGATGGCACCGCTGCCATTGATGACGAGCCGCGCCCGGTGCGCCGAACGGCCGCGACGTCCCGCGCCCTGGCCCGCACCCGCCTGGTCCTTGCCGAGCGCGCGCCGCCAGTGCACGGCCATGCCCGCCTGGGACATGGTGAAGGACAGAAAGGCCCCGACCGCGAACAGGGGGATCAGGCGGTCGGTGATGCCGCCGAACGCCGCGAGCAGGCACCCGGAGCCAGTCGCCAAAAACAGGATGCCGACAGAATAGACCAGTCGCCGCCCCGCCACCGCGAACGGGCGCGGCAGGAAGCCGTCCGCGGCAACCATGTGACAGAGGCGCGGGAACCCAATGAAGCTGGTGTTGGCGGACAAGCAGAGCACGACCAGCACGCTACCTATGGTGACGTCGTAGAGCCATCCACGGCCGTACACCGCCCCGACCACCTGCGACAGCACGCTCTGATACCCTGCCTTGGTCTGGTCCATTGCCCCGATCCCGTAGCCACGCGTGATCAAGGCGATACCCAGCAGGAGGGCGCCGAGCACGACGACGATGACGCTGAGCGTGCCGTGCGCGTTGCGAACCCTGGGGTCGCGGAAGGCGCTGACCCCGTTGCTCACCGCCTCCACTCCGGTCATGGCCGTGCAGCCGCTGGCGAAGGCGCGAAGGAGAAGCCAGATCCCGAGCGCCGCGGTGCCCTCGCGCACTGGCGGCGGCGGAATGACGGGGTGGGGATGGCCGCCCGCGAGCCAAGTCTGCGCCACGCCCCAGGCGAGGATGCCGCCCAAGCTGAGGATGAACAGGTAGGTCGGAACGGATAGCGCCATCCCGGATTCGCGTGTGCCGCGCAGGTTGATCAGCGTGACCGCGGCGAGGATCGCGAGGCAGAGCGCGAGCGTGTACGGGTGCAGCATCGGTGCGGCGGAGGTCAACGCGCCGACGCCGGCCGAGATGCCGACCGCGACGTTGAGCGTGTAATCGACCATCAGCGCGGCCGCGGCGAGCAGCCCGGCATTGGTGCCCAGGTTCTCCTTGGCGACGATGTACGAACCGCCGTTGCTGGGATAGGCGGCGATGGTTTGGCGATAGGAGAAGAAGAGCATCGCCAGCAGCAGCAAGATCACCCCGATAATCGGGATCATCGCCTGCAGACCGGCCGCGCCGGCCGCCACCAGGATGGTCAGCGCGGCCTCGGGCCCGTATGCCGCCGATCCGAGCCCGTCGAGGCCCATCGCCGGGACACCCTCGAACACCCCGATCTTGCGCTCTTCCGCCTCGCGGTTGGCGATGCGGCGACCGATGAGCAGCTTGCTCGGGGATATCGCCATACGGCCTCGCGTCAGTTTCGAAGGATCTGCCGCATCCGGGCGAGGGTGCTGTCATCCGTCCGTTCGAACCGAAGGGGCGTGACCGACACATTGCCAGCGGCAAGGACGGCGCCCTCGGTATCCGCGGATTCCTGGCGCGGACTTCTATGGAACTGTAGCCAGTGATAGGTGAAATTTCTTGGGTCGATGCGCGTCACCACGTCGATGTCGTCCAGCAATCCGACCCCCTGCCGCGTCAGGGTGAGCGGGCCGGCTTGCTCCGCCGGGCAGTCGGGGAAATTGACGTTTAGGCAGGCCCTCTCGCCCCAGCCGCCGGCGACGAGGCGGCGGATCACCTCCGGCGCGAGCGCCCTCGCGGTCGCCCAGGGAACGGCTTCGCGGTCGGTGAACGCCTGACTGAGCGCGATCGAAGGCACGCCGAGGAGCATCCCGGTCATGGCCGCCCCCACGGTGCCCGAGAACACCGTTTCCAGGCCGAGATTCGCGCCGCGGTTGATCCCAGAGAGAATCAGCTCCGGCGGACCATCTCGCATGAGATGTCGGACCCCCATTACCACGCAGTCCCCAGGCGTGCCGAGGACCGCGAAGCGCCGCTCGCCCTTGCGGCTGACCCGCAGCGGCGAATGGAGGCTGATCGAGTGCGAGGTACCGCTCTGATCGTGCTCCGGCGCGACGACCCAGACCTCGCGGGCGAGGCTGGCTGCGACGTGCTCCAGCAGCTCCAGACCCTCTGCCTCGACCCCGTCGTCGTTGGTCACCAGCACGCGCCCGAAGATCGGTTCGGCCTCTGGCATTCATTCACCTCCATACGGCTGACGGATCATGCCCGCGTTCAGCCGGCGCGGGCCACTCACGAACGGGCTGCCGCGCAGGTAGAAGCGCAGCACGCGGTCTGTATCCCGCGTGATCCCGATGCGCACGCTCGCCCCGATTTCGCCCGGCTCTTGTCCGTCGCTCGCCAGCCACAGCCGTTCATCGGCGCAGAGATCGACGCCGTCGAGTGATCGGTCGATGCCAAGCGCCGCCGCGAGCCGCCCCGGGCCGCGCGCGAGGTCGCGCAACGGCACCTCGCCTCGGTTCGCCCGCATCAGCGCGATCCCCGCGAGCGGCTCGAGCGCGCGCAGCAGCACTCCGGCTCCGATCCCCACCGGCTCGCTGGAAACGTTCAGCATCCACGAGGTGCCGTAGGCGCGATACACGTACGCGTGCCCCGGCCGGAGGAACAACGAGGCATTACGGGCCGTCCGGCCGTTGAATGCATGGCAGGCGGCATCGCCCGGCAGGTAGGCTTCGGTTTCCACGATGCGCCCGCTCGCGACACCTTCCGGGCGGCGGCGAACCACGATTTGGCCGATCAGCCAGCGCGCGAGCGTCACGGTCTCCCCGGGCAGCTCGGCGCGGCTCACGCGGCAGGTCATCGAGCGCGCAATATACCCAGTGCCCGATGTTCTGACTCTGCGACCGCCGGTTCGACAAGACGGCCGTTCATGCCGCAGTGTGGGGAACCAGCGGCGATCCGAGTTTCGAGACCATCAGAGAGCGACCATCATGGGCATTTCGATCACCCTCACCGTAAATGGCGCCCGACGCCAGGTCGTGCTGGAGGACACGCGCGTCACCCTGCTCGACCTGCTGCGCGAGCGCCTGGACCTCACCGGAACGAAGAAGGGCTGCGATCGCGGGCAATGCGGGGCCTGCACGGTGCTGCTAGACGGACGGCGGGTGAATTCCTGCCTTGCCCTCGCCGTCAGCCATGACGGCGCCGAGATCCTCACGATCGAGGGACTGGCGCGGGGCGACGCGCTCGACCCCGTGCAGGCCGCCTTCATCGAGCACGACGCGTTCCAATGCGGCTTCTGCACGCCGGGTCAGATCGTGAGCGCGGTCGGGCTGATCCGCGAAGCGCAGGCGGGTGACGATCCCGAGCGCGTACGCGAGGCCATGAGCGGCAATCTCTGCCGCTGCGGCGCCTATGCCGGCATCACCGAGGCGGTCCTGGACGCCCAGGCGCGGATGCGTCGGCAGCAGACACTGGGAGAGGCGGCGTGAACCGCTTCGACTACGTCCGTGCCGGAAGCATCGCGGAGGCCATCGCGGCGGCAGCCGGACCCGGGGCGGCCTATCTCGCGGCGGGCACTAACCTGCTCGACCTGATGAAGGGCGGGATCAGCCGCCCTGCGCGCGTCGTGGACATCACCCGGCTTCCCGACCTCGACGGCATCGAGCGGCTGCCCGACGGCGGCTTGCGGATCGGCGCCCTGGTGCGCAACAGCGACCTCGCCCACGATCCGGACATCACGAGGCGCTATCCGGCAATGGCGGAGGCCCTGCTCTCCGGCGCCTCGGCGCAGCTCCGCAATGCGGCGACGACCGCCGGCAACGTGATGCAGCGCACGCGCTGCCAGTATTTCTATGACCCCGCCAGTGCCTGCAACAAGCGTAACCCAGGTGCGGGATGCGACGCGCGAGCAGGCGAGACCCGGCTGCACGCGGTGCTCGGCTGGAGCGAGCATTGCGTCGCCACCCACCCATCGGATTTCTGCGTGCCGCTGGTCGCCCTCGATGCGGTGGTCGAGATCGAAGGCGGGTCGGGTCGGCGCGACGTGCCACTCGAAACCTTCCACCGCCTGCCCGGCGATGCGCCGCACATCGAGACCGTGCTCGCGCCCGGCGAGCTGATCGTCGCCGTGCGCCTGCCACCGGAAGCGGGCGGGTTCGCCGCCCATGCGCGCTATCTGAAGGTTCGTGAGCGCACCTCCTACGCGTTCGCCGTGGTTTCGGCCGCAGCCGGCCTGCGGCTTCAGGACCGGAAGATCATCGAAGCGCGGCTGGCGCTGGGCGGCGTCGCCTTGAAGCCCTGGCGAGCGCGCGAGGCCGAGCGCGCACTCGCGGGACAGGCTTGCGACACGGCCGTGTTTCGCGCTGCCGCCGACGCCGCGCTGGCGGACGCCCGCCCGTCCGGCGACAACGCGTTCAAGATCGAACTCGCGCGTCGGATCGTCGTCCGCGCGCTCACCCTCGCGGCTGCCGGCACGCCCGAGCGCCTGCCGGCGCTGCCCGCCTCCGTCTTCGCACCGGGAGTTCCGGCACATGCCTGAGACCGCCCCCCATGCCCGGCACGGATCGAACATCGGCCAGCCGCTCACACGCCGCGACGGCATCCTCAAGGTCACCGGCGGGGCGCGCTACACGGCCGACAATCACCCGCCCGGGATGCTGCATGCCGCGATGGCCGTCAGCAGCATTGCGCGCGGACGTGTCACCTCGCTGGATGTGGCCGCCGCCAAGGCCCATCCCGGCGTGGTCGAAGTGATGATCCCGGCCAACGCGCCCAAGCTCGCCAAGCATCCCGACGCGACCGGCGGAATGTTCGAGTTCAAACTCGAATTGTTGCAGGACGATCGGGTCCGCTACGCCAACCAGCCGATCGCGGTGGTCATCGCCGAAACCCTGGAGACGGCGACCGAGGGCGCGGCGCTGCTGCATCCGTCCTATGCGGCCGAACCCGCCCGCGTCGGGCTGGACGCGGCCGAGCGCTTCGTGCCGCCCTCGGTCGGCGTCGGGGATGCGCCGAATGCCGGCCAGGGCGATGTAGAGGCCGGGCTCGACGAGGCCGACAAGCGCGTCGCGGAGACCTACGAGACCCCGGCCCAGTACCACAACGCGATGGAGTCGCATGCCATCGTGGCACAGTGGGACGGGGATCACCTCACCATCGACACGCCGAGCCAGGCCATGACGTTCGCGCAGGCTCGCCTGGCGGGGCTGTTCGGGATCGACCCGGGCGATATCCACATACGCAGTCCCTTCGTGGGGGGCGGCTTCGGGTCCAAGGGTGGCGTCTCTTCGCCGCAGGTGCTCGGCGTCATGGCCGCGCGCCTGGTTGGCCGGCCGATCAAGCTGGTGATGCGGCGCGAGCAGATGTTCGGCCCGGTCGGCCATCGAGCCCCAACGCGGCAGAGCCTTCGGCTCGGCGTTGGCGCGGACGGCACGCTGACCGCGCTGGACCACCACACGCTCACCGCGTCGAGCACCTTCGACGATTTCTTCGAGCCGGCCGGCGGCCCCACCCACACGCTCTATGCCAGCCCGGCGCTGTCCACGAGCTACGAGGCGGTCCGCATCGACACCGGCACGCCGCTGTTCATGCGCGCGCCGGGCGAGGCCCCCGGCAGCGCCGCACTGGAGAGTGCCATCGACGAGATGGCGGATGCCTGCGGCATGGACCCGCTCGATTTTCGCCTGAAGAATTACGCCGAGGTCGAGCCAATCTCCGGCAAGCCGTTCTCGTCGAAGGCGCTGCGGGAATGCTACGCGCAAGGCGCCGAGCGGTTCGGCTGGGCGGGCCGTCCACGCGCCCCGCGGCAGATGCGGGATGGGTCCGGCCTGCTGGTCGGCTGGGGCGTCGGCACGGCGACCTTCCCGGCAATCACTTTCCAGGCCGAGGCGCGGGCGGAGCTGCGCGCGGATGGACACGCCGTGGTCGAGCTTGGCGCGCATGACATGGGCCAGGGCGCCTGGACCGCGCTGGCGCAGATCGCCGCCGATGGACTTGGATTGGACATCGCCGCGGTCGAGTTCCGGATGGGCACGTCCGACCTGCCGAATGCCGGCATCGCCGGTGGCTCATCCCAGACAGCAACCGCCGGGGCTGCGATCCACAACGCGAGCGGCGACGTGATCGCGCAACTGGCACACCTCGCCACCACCGACGAGCGCTCGCCGTTGTTCGGCGCCGGCAATGCGGGCGTGATCGCCCGCGACGGGCGGCTGCTGCGGCGTGACGACGAGAGCCGGGGCGAGAGCTACGCGGAAATTCTCGCGCGCGCAGGCCGGGCCTCGATCGAGGGCCATGGCCAGGGAGTGGCCGACCCGGCGGTGCAGGAGCACTACGCGACTCACGCCCACGGCGCCGTTTTCGCCGAGGTCAAGGTCGATCCGGAACTCGGCCAGATGCGGGTCTCGCGTCTGGTCGGCGCCTTCGCAGCCGGGCGGATCGTCAATCCGAGGCTGGTGCAGAGCCAGTATTTCGGCGGCATGATCTGGGGCCTTTCCTTCGCGTTGCATGAGCACGCGGTGATGGACCCGGTCTCAGGCCGGCCGATGAACGCCAACCTCGCCGAGTATCATGTGCCGGTGAACGCCGACGTGCCCTCGATCGAGGCGATCCTCGTCGAAGAGCACGACCCGCACGTCAACGCGCTCGGGATCAAGGGCGTCGGAGAGATTGGCATCACCGGCACCGCGGGCGCGGTCGCGAATGCCGTCTGGCATGCTACTGGCGTGCGCGTACGCCGAGTTCCCGATCACCCTCGACAAACTCCTCGGCGGGTAGCGTGCGGTACGGGAATCTTCGAATTTGATTTTATCTCTAGCCAGGGCGGTCCGCCGGGGAACCGGACCGGTGGGACGATGTTGGGGGCCCGAGACAGAAGAGGAGCCCGCGCCATGCCTCGTGCAATCCTGTTTGCCGGCGTGCCGCTCGCCAGCGTGCTGCTGGCCTTCGCGGCTCCTGCCATTGCCGAGAACGTTCCGAACGCCGCCAATCTTTCCACTCAGCAGGACGCCCGTGCAATCACCATCCAGAATCATAGCGGGACCAAAATCACGCAGGCGCATGTGCAAACCACAGACGGCCGGGTATGGGACATCGGTCATGGCAGCGTAGGCACCAACGAGGCCTCGGAGGTCATTGTGCCCGCGCGCGACTGCCTCGCCAGTGTCACCGTGCGGCTCGAGAACGGGCGCAAGCTGGAGTCGACCGCACTTCATTCATGCAACAGCACGAAGATCGTTGTTGAAAAGGACGCCATCAACATCCCCCAGGAGGCGGTGCCGGGCGCTGCGGAGCATGGCACGCCTCACTGAGGCTTGAGGCGGAGGAGCTTGCGGGAACGCCTCGGCCTAATGCTCGAGCCGCCGTCGGGATCCGCCGCCGCTTGGCCGAGGCAAACTCGGCATTACCGGCAACCCGGGCGCCGTGGCGAACGCCGTCTGGCATGCCACCGGCGTGCGGTTGCGCAGGTTCCCGATCACGCTCGACAAGCCCTGGGCGCGTAGCGTGCGCGGAAGAATTTTGCTGCAGAGACGGGGAGAAGCGGAAAAAGAGAATTTTACACTGCCCCATGCTATCGTACCCGAACGTCTCTGGTGAGAGGGGCTGATGGGGTCGTATCTCTACGTTGTCGGCGGTGTGTTGCTGATAATCGCGCTGCTCGTTGCTCGTTCCCGAGGCGGCAATTCCCTGCGCGCCAGGGACATCTCGGGAAACACCGTCGTCGGCAATACATCTGGAACGATCTCACAAGGGTCCACGCCCGGCTCCGCCCCACCGCCCCAATCCGTCGAGAAGCGTAAGCCCGACCGGGTGGCTTGGTTCATCGCAATTGCGACCGTCTTGGCGTCTTGGTCGCCCTGGCGCAGCTCGGCCACGACGTCTTGGCCACCAAGTAATGCTAGGGCGGCTCGCGAAATTCTGGGGCAGCAACCGCTTTTCCGCCCGGGACGTTGTCGGGGCCGCGATCATTGGTGATGTCAGCGGCATCGTCATCCAGAACATCGGCACTGGCCCGCCGCCTGAGCAGCCGAGCCTGCCTTGGCGTGACTTGCCCACCCCAAGTGGACCGCCAGGCGAGCTTGAAATCTTCAATCTACTCACCTGGCGTTCACGCTTGGTCGAGACACTGGTGGGCCGCGACGCAGATCGCGACAGGCTACTCGCCTGGGCACGAGATGACCCCCGTCGGATCGCCATACGGCTCCTTACCGGACCCGGCGGAGCCGGAAAATCCCGGCTCGCGGCCGAGGTGGCAACGACGCTGCGCGAGGAGAAATGGAGCACGGGCTTCGTCTCGCTCGATAAGAAGGACAGTTCTCTCCCCTTGCCGATCACCAGCAAGGGACTCTTTGTCGCCATTGACTATCCTGAGGCAAATTGCGACGCTGCCGGCGCACTGCTGCGCAGCGCAGGGAAGCTGGAAAAGCCTCCGGCAAAGGTCCGCCTGCTACTGGTCAGCCGCCAGACGCTGCAATGGTGGCTCGACGACATCATCGCCGCCGGCGCGAGTGAGTTATGCGATGCCCAGGACAGTACGGTCGGCCCCCTCGATGCGGCAGCCACCTGCACCCTTGTGCACCGGGCCGCAACTCGCCTGGCCGAACATCGCGGTATGGTTTCACCCAGGCTGGACAACGCGGCCATCGTCGCCTGGCACGCGCGTAATCCAGCGCTGCATGGGCTGCCTTTGTTCGCCGTCGCTGCCGCTGTGCACGCCATCTTCTAATTGGCCCCGACCTTCGAACTCGCCGGAAGGGACATAATCCGCGCTTTGGTGGGGCGGGAGCGCATGCGCCTCGACCAAGCGGCAAAGATTGCCCGCTGGCCGGAAGCGCAGGCCGCCTCGCGCCTGCACGGGCTTGCAGCACTCCGACGCGGGTTGGACAAATCAGCGCTGGTCCACTTGGCACGACGGCGCCTAGTATCGGCCTACCTATAGCTGAGCGCGTGGTCGACGGGGTCAGCGCCCTTGGCTGGTGGACTAAGGGAAGTGTGCCGGCGCCTCAGCCCGACCTGGTCGCGGCCGAGCTGTTGTACCAAATCCTTGAGGCCCGGCCGCAAGCCGGCCCCGACTGGCTCGCCGCAGCTTTGGCCGAGCCCGGTGCCATCGAAGTCGACCGGCTCGGTCGGCTCGCCCACGACGTAGCCACGCTCCGCGGCGAGGCGGCTAGCCCGCTCGCCGCCTGGTTTATCGACGCCGTAGACCGGCATTCATCGGTTGCCACCGCCTGGCGCTCGATTTCTGGACGCCGAAGCCACCACGTTCCGCCTATCCCCCGTGGCAATCGCGATCGGCTATGCGCTCCTCCAGCAGCACGAGATAGAGGACGAAGAGCGCGCCAACATCCTTAACAACCTGTCCTTCGCCTGAGCGAAGCCGGGGACCCGGCGGCGGCCCTGGCAGCGATCCAAGACGCGGTCGAGATCTATCGTCGGCTGGCCAAGGCAAATCCGGCCCGCTTCGAGCCCGACCTGGCCGGCTTCCTCAACAACCTGTCCAATCACCTGAGCGAAGCCGGGGACCTGGCGGCAGCCCTGGCACCGATCCAAGACGCGGTCGAGATCTACAGTCGGCTAGCCGAGGCAAATCCGGCCCGCTTCGAGCCCGGCCTGGCGAGCAGCCTCCACAACCTGTCCAATCACCTGAGCGAAGCCGGGGACCTGGCGGCGGCCCTGGCACCGATCCAAGACGCGGTCGAGATCCTTACGTCGGCTGGCCAAGGCAAATCCGGCCCGCTTCGAGCCCGACCTGGCGAGCAGCCTCCACAACCTGTCCAATCGCCTGAGCAAAGCTCGGGGACCCGGCGGCGGCCCTGGCAGCGATCCAGGACGCGGTCGAGATCCTTCGTCGGCTGGCCAAGGCAAATCCGGCCCGCTTCGAGCCCGACCTGGCGAGCAGCCTCAACAACCGTTCCATTCGCCTGAGCGAACTCGGGGACCGGACGGCGGCCCTGGCAGCGATCCAAGACGCGGTCGAGATCTACAGTCGGCTAGCCGAGGCAAATCCGGCCCGCTTCGAGCCCGACCTGGCGAGCAGCCTCCACAACCTGTCCAATCACCTGAGCGAAGCCGGGGACCGGACGGCGGCCCTGGCACCGATCCAAGACGCGGTCGAGATCCGTCGCCGGCTAGCCGAGGCAAACCCGGCCCGCTTCGAGCCCGACCTGGCGAGCAGCCTCCACAACCTGTCCAATCACCTGAGCGAAGCCGGGGTACCTGGCGGCGGCCCTGGCAGCGATCCAAGACGCGGTCGAGATCCGTCGCCGTCTAGCCGAGGCAAATCCGGCCCGCTTCGAGCCCGACCTGGCGAGCAGCCTCCACACCCTGTCCATCAGCCTGAGCGAAGCCGGGACCCGGCGGCGGCCCTGGCAGCGATCCAAGACGCGGTCGAGATCTACAGTCGGCTAGCCGAGGCAAATCCGGCCCGCTTCGAGCCCGACCTGGCGAGCAGCCTCCACACCCTGTCCATTCGCCTGAGCGATGCCGGGGACCCGGCGGCGGCCCTGGCAGCGATCCAAGACGCGGTCGAGATCTACAGTCGGCTAGCCGAGGCAAATCCGGCCCGCTTCGAGCCCGACCTGGCGAGGAGCCTCCACAACCGGTCCATTCGCCTGAGCGAACTCCGGGGACCCGGACGGCGGCCCTGGCACTCGATCCAAGACGCGGTCGAGATCTACAGTCGGCTAGCCGAGGCAAATCCGGCCCGCTTCGAGCCCGACCTGGCGAGCAGCCTCCATAACCTGTCCAATCACCTGAGCGAAGCCGGGGACCGACGGCGGCCCTGGCACCGATCCAAGACGCGGTCGAGATCCGTCGCCGGCTAGCCGAGGCAAACCCGGCCCGCTTCGAGCCCGACCTCGCGAGCAGCCTCCACAACCTGTCCAATCACCTGAGCGAAGCCTGGGACCCGGCGGCGGCCCTGGCAGCGATCCAAGACGCGGTCGAGATCCGTCGCCCGCTAGCCGAGGCAAACCCGGCCCGCTTCGAGCCCGACCTGGCGAGCAGCCTCAATAACCTGTCCATCAGCCTGAGCGAAGTCGGGGACCCGGCGGCGGCCCTGGCAGCCGATCCAAGACGCGGTCGAGATCCGTCGCCGGCTAGCCGAGGCAAACCCGGCCCGCTTCGAGCCCGACCTGGCGAGCAGCCTCCACACCCTGTCCATCAGCCTGAGCGAAGCCGGGGACCCGGCGGCGGCCCTGGCAGTGATCCAAGACGCGGTCGAGATCTACAGTCGGCTAGCCGAGGCAAATCCGGCCCGCTTCGAGCCCGACCTGGCGAGGAGCCTCCACAACCGGTCCAATCGCCTGAGCGAACTCGGGGACCGGACGGCGGCCCTGGCACCGATCCAAGACGCGGTCGAGATCTACAGTCGGCTAGCCGAGGCAAATCCGGCCCGCTTCGAGCCCGACCTGGCGAGCAGCCTCAATAACCTGTCCATCAGCCTGAGCGAAGTCGGGGACCGGGCGGCGGCCCTGGCACCGATCCAAGACGCGGTCGAGATCCGTCGCCGGCTAGCCGAGGCAAACCCGGCCCGCTTCGAGCCCGACCTGGCGAGCAGCCTCCACAACCTGTCCATCAGCCTGAGCGAAGCCGGGGACCCGGCGGCGGCCCTGGCAGTGATCCAAGACACGGTCGAGATCCGTCAGCCGGCTGGCCAAGGCAAATCCGGCCCGCTTCGAGCCCGACCTGGCGGGCAGCCTGGCGCTACAGAACCAGCTGAAACCGCGCCTCTGATTCTCTCAGTGTAAGGCTTGGATAAGCTTGAGCAGTAGCTTCAAATGCAACTATTCTCTCACGGTAATCTGAACTCCTCGGCACGGGGCTAGGCTCTCGGCTCCTTCTAATTCGTCTCTGCGTCTCCGTGGCCAAGTGTCATGATAAATCTGCCCACGAAGCCTCGCGGGGCCGGCCCGGAGGGGCTTGCATCCTCGCCCGTCACCGCGTTGAACTCAGCCTGCAGAGCAGGAGCCCGCGCATGATCGGCGTTGATTGGGGCACCAGCAGTTTTCGCGCCTTCCGCCTTGGGCGCGGCGGCATCCGCGACCGCCGCAGCGGGCCGCGCGGCATCCTGATGGTCAAGGACGGGCGCTTCGCCGACACCTTGCGCGAGGAGATCGGGCCGTGGCTGGCCGCCGGCGAGCGGCATGTCCTGCTCTCCGGCATGATCGGCAGCCGCCAGGGCTGGATCGAGGCACCCTACCTCCCCTGCCCCGCCGGACCGGCGGAGATCGCCGGCGCGCTGATCGACGTGCCGTTCGATTGGGCGGAGGTGAAGCTCGTGCCCGGACTGTCCGCGTTCGACGAGGCCGGCGTGCCCGAGGTGATGCGCGGCGAGGAAACCCAGGTGGTCGGGGTGCTGGCGCAGGTGAACGGCAAAAGCTGCGCCTGCCTGCCGGGCAGTCATTCGAAATGGGCGCATATCGAGGGCGGGCGGATCGTCGGTTTCTCCACGTATCTGACCGGAGAGGCGTTTGCCGCGCTGCGCGCCCAGACGATCCTGAGCCGGACCATGCGCGAGGGCCCCAGCGACCCGGCCGCGTTCGATGCCGGGGTGGCGCGCGCGGGCGAGCCGGGCGGCCTGCTGCATCATCTGTTCGGCGTGCGCGCGCTGGCGCTCACCCGCCGGCTCGACGAGGCGGGCGGCGCCTCCTACCTCTCCGGCCTGCTGATTGGGCATGAGGTGCGCGCGGCACTCGCGAGGGTGCCGACGGGGCATGTCGTGCATGTGGTCGGCGCGCCGGAGCTTGCCACGCTCTATGTGCGCGCGATCGAGGTCTGCGGCGGCTTGGCCGAGCGGCTGAACGGGGATGCCGCGGCGCGTGGGCTGGCGCTGATCGGGGCGAACGCGGGATGGACCTGACCGGCTTGGACCTGGCGCCCTGGCTGGAACGCTGCCCGCTGGTGGCGATCCTGCGCGGGGTGAGCCCCGAACAGGTGGGCGCGATCGGCGCGGCGCTGGAGGCGGCCGGCATCGCGATCGTGGAAGTGCCGCTCAATTCGCCGCGCCCGTTGGAGAGCATCGCGGTCCTGGCCCGCGAATTCGGCGAGCGGCTGCTGATCGGCGGCGGCACCGTGATGTCGGCTGCCGATGTGGCGGCGATCGCCGATGCCGGCGGCAGGCTGATCGTCACGCCCCATGCCGATCCGGCGGTGGTGTGCGCGGCCAAGGCACACGGGTTGCTCGCCGTGCCCGGCTTCTTCACGCCAGCCGAGGCGTTCGCGCTGCTCGCCGCCGGCGCCGACGCGTTGAAGCTGTTTCCGGCGGAAGCCGCGAGCCCGGCGGTGCTGCGGGCGCTGCGCGCGGTCCTGCCGCCAGGCACCAGGCTTTTGCCGGTGGGCGGCATCGATGCGGGCAACCTGGCGGTCTGGCGCGACGCCGGAGCCGCCGGGTTCGGCATCGGCTCGGCGATCTACCGGCCGGGCGACGACGCCGAGACCGTTAGCGCGAAGGCGCGGGCGCTGATGGCGGCGCTGGCAGTGTAAATGCGCGACCGGTAACGCGTGGAATGAACAAGGCGCGGTTTGAGGCATTTTCCGACGGGGTCTTCGCCTTCGCGATTACGCTCTTGGTCCTCAGCATCATTTTACCCGACTTCAAGAACCCGCCGCCAACCGAAGCGCAGCTCACGCAGGCGCTGCTGCACCTTTGGCCGAACCTTCTCGCCTACGCGCTCAGCTTCGCGGTGATCGGCCTGATGTGGCAGAACCACCACGCGGTTTTTCGCCTCGTCGGCAGCATCGACCGCACCACGGTCTTCCTCAATCTCATGCTCCTAGGCGTTACCGCGTTCATTCCGTTCGCGACCTCGACGCTCGGGTCATATCCCTCGATGCGTCCCTCAACTTTCTTGTATGGTCTGACGCTCACGACTTCCGCAAGCATTTACAACCTGCTGATCCTGCACCTCGTTCGCAGTCGAGCCTTTCGCCGCGATGTCACCGAAGCGGCGATCCGGCAGACCGTGATCGCATTTCGTCTTGGACTGGCTGCGTACGCCATAGCGATGCTGACCGCGCTCGTCGCTCCGCTTTTGAGCTTCGGGCTTTATTTGCTCGTCGTGGCGTACTTCGTAATCCCACGCGGCGTCGATCGAGATCTCGCACTCGGCGAAGCGCCAGGCGATGAATGAGAGCGAGCGAGTCCGCCAAGCCCTGCCCCGGCGGGGCCTGTCACAGCCCCATGTGTCGCCAGCGAGAAAGGCGCCTGTCGGCATCTCCGACGCGGAGCGGGTGCCGGCGGCCTCAGGCGTCCCGCATCAGAACGGCACGCCGGCGAGCACGCGGCTCGAGCGGATGGTTTGCAGGGTCTGGACCCGGCTCACTGACGGCAGGCCGGTCAGGCTCTGGGTGAGCGCGTTTTCCTGGGCCGTGTCGCGCGCCACGAGCTTGAGCAGGAAGTCGCCGCCGCCACGGATCATGTGGCACTCCCGCACTTCCGGCCACTTCCCGATTAGCTCCTCGAAGGCGGAGAGCACGGTCTCCTTTTGGCTGTCGAGTCCGACGATGGCGAAGAAGGTGATTTCCCAACCGAGTTTTTGCGGGTCGGGGTCGGCGTGATAGCCGCGGATCACACCCGCCTCCTCCAGCCGGCGGACGCGGCGCAGGCAGGGCGGGGCCGAGATGCCGGCGCGCCGGGCCAGCTCGACATTGGTCATCCGGCCATCGGTTTGCAGCTCGGCTAGGATGCGGCGGTCGATGCCGTCCAGTTGCGGCTGCGGCGTCTGGGGGGAGGTGATCTTCATGCGGCTGGTTGGTCGCGCTTTGGCTGGTAAGTTTCACGGCGGGGCGGAAGCGCGCAATATCGTTGCTTCGCGGGACGGCCGCAAGGCCATGCCACGCCGGCTAACGCGCGGTTAAACATCCCCCGGCACTCTGCGCCCGGTCGGTGGCAGAGCGGACGGATGCAGGCCAGGCGCGGCACGAAGGACAAGACCAAATCCTCCCCCGTGATCCGGCGGGAGGAGCCGGCCGCGCCCGCGCATCACGGCGGCGCCTGGAAGGTCGCGTACGCCGATTTCGTAACCGCGATGATGGCGTTCTTCCTGCTCATGTGGCTGCTCAACGCCACGACCGAGGACCAGCGCAAGGGACTCGCGGACTATTTCAGCCCGAGTAACCTGATGAGCCACGCCTCCTCCGGCACCGGCCAGCCGTTCGGAGGTCACACGGCCTTCACCAACGGGGCGCTCGCCTCCGACCGCGGAGCGGTGCAGATCGTCGCGGGCCGGGAGCCCCCGACCGAGCAAGAGACGGACGACACCGACCCCGGCTCGGCGGCCACCACGCATTCCGAGGGTGACCACGCGAACGGCTTCGAGCATCGGGCCGGCCAGGCCCAAGGGAAAGCGGAAACGGCAGGGGGCGGTTCGGCCCGGCGCGATGTCACATCCGCTCCGCCGATGCCGGCGCGGGCTCAAGCGGCCGCGTCGGTTGCTCCAGCCCCGACTATGCCCAAACCGGCGGCGAGCGGACCGCCGTCCCGGCCGGAAAAGCCTGGCTTCGATGCTGCGGCGCGCGAGCAGCAAAGCCTTTCGCGCGCGGCCGAGCAGATCAAGGAGGCGCTGCGGCGTGATCCCGCCCTGGCGGGCCTCGCCGGGCAACTGGCGGTGGATGTCACGCCGGAGGGCTTGCGGCTGCAACTGCTCGACCAGGAGCGGCAGGCCATGTTCGCCACCGGCTCGGCCGCGCCGAACGAGCGGGCGCGGCTGCTGATCCAGAAGATCGCCCCGGTGATCGCCGGCCTGACCGAGCAGATCGCGATCTCGGGCTACACCGACGCCGCGCCCTATCCGGGCCCCGAACGCACGAACTGGGAGCTGTCGGCCGAGCGCGCCAACGCGGCCCGGCGAATGCTGATCGAGGCCGGGCTCGGCGACCGGCGCATCCGCGACGTGACCGGGCACGCCGACCACGATCTGCTGCTGCCGGCGCAGCCGCTCGCGCCGGCCAACCGGCGCATCGCGATCGTGCTGCTCCGAGGCACTCAGACGGCGACGCCTCAGACCCAGGCTCAGGCGGGGCGGTGACGGCCACGCCATGCTGACGCTGGGCGGTCTTGGGTTCGTGCTGGTCTGCGTCTTCGGGACTTATGTCGTCGAGGGCGGCAGCATGAAGGCGCTGCTCGGATCGCTGCCGTTCGAACTGATCACGATCGGGGGCGCCGCAGCCGGAACGTTCGTGATGGCCAACAGTCTGCACGAGGTCAAGCATACTCTGAGCGGCATCGGCAAGGCGCTCAGGGGCTCGGCGTTCAAGAAGGTCGAGTATGTCGAGCTGCTGAGCCTGCTCTTTTTGCTGGTGCGCCTGGCCAGCACCAAGGGCGCGATGGCGGTCGAGCCGCATATCGAGAGCCCCGAGGAGAGCGGCACGTTCCAGCGGTTCCCCAAGGTGCTGGCCAACCGCTTCGCGCGCTCGATGATCTGCGACTATTTGCGGATGGTGGGAATGAACGCTGATGATCCCAACCAGATCGAGGACGTGATGGCGCGCGAGTTGCGCAAGACCTTGAACGAGGAGTTGCACGGCGCGCACGCCCTGCAAACGATGGCGGACGGGTTGCCGGCGCTCGGCATCGTCGCGGCCGTGCTGGGCGTGATCAAGACCATGGCGCATATCGACCAGCCGCCGGCGGTGCTGGGCGGCATGATCGCCGGCGCGCTGACCGGAACCTTCTTGGGCGTGCTGCTCGCCTACGGGCTGGCCGGGCCGTTCGCGGCGCGGCTCAAGGCGGTAGTGGAGGAAGAGGCGAAATACTACGAGGTGATCCGCGCCGTGCTGGTGACGCATCTGCACGGCAATGCGCCGCAGGTGAGCGTCGAGTCCGGGCGCAAGATGGTGCCGAACGCGCATATGCCGACCTTCCAGGAGCTGGAGCAGGCAGTGCAGACGGCCCAGGCGGGGTGATTGCGGGCCGGGTAATGCCAATGCTCCGATATTCGGACGCTGCACGCCCCCTCTCGCCGGCCGCCGCCCGCAAGGCGAGGAAGAGCAGACTCCCCAGCCGACAGCGGCGTGAGCTTGCCTTGTAGAGATTTACCGAGGTTGATTGCGACCAGCCTACCCCCAAGGTGTATAAGCAACACACCTGCTACACATCTCCAGGGAGCGGGGATGCGGACTAACATCGACATTGATGACGATTTGATGGCCGAGGCCATGGAGGCCTCGGGTCTGCGCTCGAAGAAGGCGACCGTCGAGGAGGCCCTGCGGCATCTCATTCGCTCCTATCGTCAACGACGGGCTTTTCGAGACATGCGGGGGCTTGGCTGGGACGATCTGGACGCGATGCGAGAGGGCGGATGATCGTCGTCGACAGCTCGGTATGGATCGCCCACCTCCGCGGCCAGGAAACCAGGGCCGTCGCCAAGCTCCGGGCCGCGATCGACCAAGATTCCGATGAGATCGCGGTGGGCGATCTGGTGCTTCTCGAAATCCTGCTAGGTGCGCGCGATGAGGCCCTTGCCACGCGGATCGAAAACGACATCCGACAATTCCGGGTGGTGCGGATGCTGGATGACCGGACCGCGGTCGATGCTGCGCGGCATTATCGCTCACTGCGTCGGCTCGGCATCACGATCAGAAAAACGACCCATCTCATCATCGGCACATTCTGCTTGCGACACGGTCATACCCTGCTTCATGAGGACAAGGATTTTGGTCCAATGGAACAGCATCTGGGGCTGCGGGTCGCCTGAGCCGGCGCCGTTGCGGCGATCATATCGGATTTATACAGAGCCCCTGTTGCGCGATATTGTTCTGGCCGAGCACATGCCGATCGTGGGAGATGATTGGCGATCGAACGCAGGGATCACATGGAAATCAACCTGAGCTTTGACCATAGTGTTGCCTCGGCGCCCGTGGGGTTCGAGACCGCGATCCAGGAGGCCGCCAGCTATCTTGACCAACTCATCGCCAACAACATCACGGTCACGATCGATGTCGGCTGGGGAGAAGACGGCGGTAGTCCGCTTTCACACGATGACCTGGGTACCGGAGGCCCCGTCATCTCCGATTTCCAGTCATATTCGCAGCTCAAGAGCGACTTGCTGGCCAACACCACCTCGCCGGCGGACCAGGCGGCATTGGATAGTCTGCCCGCCACCGATCCGACCGACGGGGGCACTTTCGACATCGCTTCCGCCGAGGCGAAAGCCTTGGGTTTGTCCGATACGAATTCGGGCGACGACGGTTCAGTCGGCTTCTCGTCCGGCGTTTCCTGGGCATACGACCCCAGCGAGCTGACGGCGAATAGCTACGATCTCGTCGGCGTGGCCGAGCATGAACTGACCCATGCGCTGGGCCGGTTCGACGGTCCGGGATTGCCGCCCGGCCAGTATACACCCATGGATTTGTTCCGTTATTCCTCGGCGGGCGTGTTGGGTACGGCTGGCCAGCCCTCGTATTTTTCCATGGATGGCGGCAACACGAATCTTGGCAATTTCGACACCCAATCGGATTATGGTGATTGGGCCGCCGGAACACCCCCTGATTCCTTCGACGCCGACCTGCCTCCGGGTACCGACGCGCCGGTTTCCCAAAACGACATCAGCTTGATGAACGCTTTGGGATTTCAGACCACAAATCCAAACTATCTCGCCAATGCGGAGAATGCCGGCGCCTTCATGGCGAACCCCGTCACCTCGGGCCAAGTCGCCGGGGATGCGTTTTTCCTCTGGAGCGCCGCGGACGCGCAGCAGACGGGCGCCGACCTGACGAGCCCAGCCGAGCAAACGCAGATCAACACCGCGACCCTCTATCTGGACAGCCTCATGACCTTCCTCGGCGCCGCTCCGGGCGGCGATGATGCCGTCGCGGCGACCGCGCAACTGTTCGAGGGACTGACCGATCCGGCCGGCACCCCGGCGCAAGTCGGCGCGGCGATCGACGGACTGGCCAGCAGCACCGGGGCGGCATTCGGCCCCTCGGCTGATGGGGTGGAGTTCGAGGTGCTGTTCGGGGCGATCGGGTACGCGCAGAGCGGCACGGCGAATTTGCAGGCGTATAACACGCTCGGCACGAATCTCGGCACGGCGCTTGGCGGGCTGAGCGGAGCCGCGCTGGCCACCGCCTCCAACAATGTCGGCACGGTCATCTATAACTCGGATCACGTTTGAGAGCGCGCGTATCGCCGTGCCCGACCCCTCCCCCCGGCCCCCTCCCGCAAGGGGAGGGGAGAAGTGGCTTGGCCTCCATTCACGACCTCAGCGCAGCGGTTTCAGCGGCGACTTCTCGCCTGGGGGAAGCTGCACGCGGGCCACGTTCAGGACCAGCGACACCAGGCTGTAATAGCCGACCGCACCCACGAGATCGATCACGCCCCGTTCGCCAAACTTGTCCAGCACAGACTGATAGCTTGCATCCGAAACCTGGCCGGTCTCCAGCAGCTCGGTGGCGAAATCATAAACAACCGCCTCGTCCTGCTGCATCCCCTCGGGCCGCCGGCCTTCGGCGACCGCATCCGTGATCTCGGGCTTCAGTCCGGCCTGGAGGGCGAGCCGACGGTGCGCGTAGAACTGGTCCTGCGCCGTCCATTTCCGCCCGGCGACGATGATCGCCAGCTCATTCAGCCGCGCCGGGATCGAGCTTTTGAACCGGACGTATTCTCCGACTTTCTGCACGTGGTCCGCCAGCTCCGGGCTGCGCAGCAACGCGTTGAACGGACCGCGCAGACCGGCCCCGCGCGGCCCCGACTGGATCTGGTCCGCCACGCGCCGCTGCTCCGGCGTCATCGCCTCGGGCGTGAGTTCGCTGAAACGGGGCTCGCTCATGGTCTTCTCCCTTCGATTAAGGCGAGGCCAGGATCAGCCCGCCGTCCACGATGATCTCGGTGCCGGTGATGTAGTTGGCCTCCTCGGAAGCGAGGAACAGGACCGCGTGCGCCACGTCCCAGGCGGTTCCCATCCGACCCAGCGGCGTGCGCGCGTTGCGGCTGGCGATCAGCGCCGCCGCATCGTCGCCGCCCACGGTGCGCGCGAGGCGATGCTCGACCAGCGGCGTGTGCATCAACCCCGGAACCACGGTGTTGCAGCGGATGCCCTTTTTCACGTAGGCGCCCGCGGTCGAACGGGTGAACTGGATCACCGCCGCCTTGCTCGCGCTGTAGGCCACATGCACCCGACCGCCATGCCCGTCATTGCGCAGCCCCGCGACCGAGGAGATGTTGACGATCACGCCCCGGCCCTGGGCCTCCATCACCGGGAGCGCGTATTTGCAGCCGAGAAACACGGTTTTCAGATTAAAGTCGATCTGACGATCCCAGACGTCCTCGGACATGCTCACCGGGTCGCCCGGGGCCGAGCCGCCGACATTATTCACCAGCACGTCGATGCGCTGGAATCGGTCGCGGCAGGCTTGCACCATCGCTTGCACCTCTGCCGCGTTCAGCATGTCGCAGCGATGCACGGTGCTGGTGCCACCCTCGCGCGCGATCATGCCGTGGGTTTCCTCGGCCGCCGCCTCGTCGATGTCCACGAGGAACACCGAGGCGCCCTGACGCGCGAGCAAGGTCGCGGTGGCCTTGCCGTTGCCCCAGCCCGGCCCGACCGAGCCGGCCCCGGTGACGATCGCAATCTTGCCGGTCATATCGAGCATGGTGCGTCCTCCCGCCCTGCGTTCCGCGAAGCTTAAGTCGGCAGTCGCCCCGAGGCTACGCGCGTTGTCCTGCCGCCGCCGAAAGGGACGGGTCAGCTACCGGGAGAGGTAAGGAATTGCGGACTACTCGGCATCTTTAAATGAAACAATACCAGCAGGCATACAACTATGGATTCCCCAGCGGGTTTCTTGTCCGGCTCGCTTCCAAGGTCTTCGCCGCAGCGGTTTCAACACCGTTCAATTGTGTGACGCGGGTATTGTTGATCTCATGACTGCCCAGCGGCATGGCTCGTGCGCATCAGGCGTCCGAGTCTTCATCGGCGGTCAAGTAACCCGATCTTATTGCTGTTCCGCGAAGCTCCGAGTAATCGGGCCCCGAGCCATCGGAGGAACCAAAGGATGCGGATACGCATTCGGTGGCAAATCCGGTGGGGCAGGTGGCGGATGCGACTAGCACTCGCATTCCGCCTGTAACCTGCTCAACCGGGGGCGGGGTCGCGCTAGCGGCCCCGCTGCCCGGATATATAGCGCGCTCCGTCGCTCGTTACGAGACCTTTCTCGATTTGCTTACCGCGCCGCGCCGAGCGCCCAGGTCAGGATGCCCTTCTGCGCGTGCAGCCGGTTCTCGGCCTCGTCGAACACCACGGATTGCGGCCCGTCGATCACCTCGGCCATAACCTCCTCCCCGCGATGGGCCGGCAGGCAGTGCATGAACACGGCGTCGGGCGCGGCCTTGGCCATCAACGCCGCCGTCACGCGATATGACGCGAGCAGGTTGTGCCGGCTTTGGTTCGGGTCGTCGGCGAGGCTGATCCAAGTGTCGGTGACGACGCAGCGCGCGCCGGCCACCGCCGCTTCCGGGTCGTCGGTGAGTTCGATGCGCCCGCCCTGGGCGCGAGCCCAGTCCAAGACGTCCCGCGGCGGGCGCAGCGCATCGGGGGTTGCCAAACGCAAGGTGAAGCCGAAGCGCACCGCCGCCTCGATCCAGGTCCGGGCGACGTTGTTGCCGTCGCCGCACCAGGCGACCACCTGGCCCGCGATCGGCCCGCGATGCTCCTCGAAGGTCATCACATCCGCCATGAGCTGGCATGGATGCGAAGTATCCGTAAGCCCGTTGATCACCGGCACCGTCGCGTGCCGCGCCAGTTCGTGCAGTTTCGATACCCGATCCGTGCGCAACATGATCGCATCGACATAGCGCGACAGCACGCGCGCGGTGTCGGAGACGGACTCGCCGCGCCCGGTCTGCATGTCGCGCGCATTGAGCACCACCACATCGCCGCCGAGCTGGCGCATCGCGACCTCGAACGACACGCGCGTTCGCGTCGAGGCCTTCTCGAAGATCAGCGCCAGCGTCTTACCGGCCAGCGGGCGCGAGGACACGCCGCTCGCGCGCTTGAACCCAGCGGCGATGTCCAGCATCTGGCGCAATGTCCTCGGGTCGAAATCGCGCAGGTCGAGGAAATGGCGCGCGGCGGGCAGCTTGCCGCCGGCGGTGGAGCGATCGCCGTCCGGCCGTCGCAGCGATGCGCTCATTTCGCCGCTTCCTTGCCGGCCGATGGCAGGCAGCGGCGGGCGGCGCGGCGCAGCATCCCCAGCGCCTCCTCGATATCGGCATCGGTAACTACCAGCGGCGGCGCCAGGCGCAGCACGTTCTCGCCGGCGGTGATCGCCATGAGCCCTTCGGCGACGCAGGCGGCTTGCACCTCGGCCTGCGGGATGGCGCATTTCAGGCCCTGCAACAGCCCCATGCCGCGCGCGTCCTCGAACACCGAAGGGAACTCGCGCGCGATCGCCTCCAGCCCCGCGCGCAAGGTGCGGCCCTTGCGCGCGACATCGTCGAGGAAGCCGGGGGCGAGCATCACGTCGAGCACGGCATTGCCGGCCGCGCAGGCGAGCGGGTTGCCGCCGAACGTACTGCCATGCGTGCCGGGCACCATGTGCTTGGCCACGAACTCCTTGGCCAGCACCGCGCCGAGCGGGAAGCCGCCGGCGATGCCCTTGGCCGCGCTCATCACGTCGGGCACCATACCGGCCCATTCGTGCGCGAACAGTTTGCCGGTGCGGCCCATGCCGGACTGCACCTCGTCCATCCCGAGCACCAGGCCGTACTCGTCGCAGGCGGCGCGCAGATCGCGCAGGAACTGCATGTCGGCGGGTCGCACGCCACCCTCGCCCTGGATCGGCTCGACGATGATCCCGGCGGTGGCCGGGCCGATCGCGTTGCGCACCGCGTTCATATTGTTGAACGGGACGTGGTCGAAACCTTCGACCGGCGGGCCGAAGCCGGCGAGGTATTTGGCGTTGCCGGTCGCGGCCAGGGTGGCGAGGGTGCGGCCGTGGAACGCGCCTTCGAAACAGATGATACGAAACCGTTCGGGCCTGCCGGTCTCGGCCATCGTCTTGCGCATCATCTTGATCATGCCCTCGTTCGCCTCGGCGCCCGAGTTGCAGAAGAACACGCTGTCCGCGAAGGTCGCGGCCACGAGACGCTCGGCCAGCCGCTCGGCTTGCGGGATGCGATAGAGGTTCGAGACGTGCATCACCTTGCCCGCCTGCTCGGCGATCGCTTGCGCGAGATGGCGGTTGCCGTGGCCGAGCGAGGCGGTGGCGATGCCGGAGCCGAAATCGAGGAATTGTCGCCCGTCCACCGTCCACAGCCAAGCTCCCTCGCCCCGCTCGAAAGCGAGGTCGGCGCGGGCGTAGTTCGGCATCAGGGCGGAGAATCATGCGTATCCTCGTGCTGTTGGCTCCAGATCGGCCAGGGCCGAAGGAGGCACGAATTGTTGGCGTTGGCGGCGCGGGTGTCAAACCGCCGTGACGACGCGCGGGGTCGACGAATGTAAACGCGGGGTTAAGCGCGCGTGTACACCGATGCCTGTGTGGCGAGGCACGGTGTACACGCCGGCGACCGCGCCTGGAGGCAGCGCGAGGCCAGGTGTACACATCGGCGCGCGATGGATCGATAACGGATGTGCGTTTCGCTGCCGTGACCGGGGCTGTCATACTGCGGCCGTGACGACTCCGCCTCGCCCCGCCGGCCCGCCGCCCGATGCCGCCACGTTGCATCGGGCGGCACTCGCCTATCTCGCGCGCTACGCGGCCACGAAAGTCGCGCTGCGCCGGACCCTGGACCGAAAACTGGAGCGTTGGGGCCGAGCCGCCGAGGCGGAACTGGGCGCGGAGGCCGTGGCATCGCACCTGGCGGCTGCGCGGAAGGTGGTGAACGAGGTCGTTGCCCGGCTGGCGGCGGCGGGCGCGGTGGACGACGCGACCTTCGCGGCCGGCCGCGCCGGCCGCCTGATCCGCGCCGGCCGGTCGCGCCGGGCCGTGATCGCGCATCTGGTCGGCAAGGGCGTGGCTGGCGAAACCGCCGCCGCCGCGCTGCCGGCGGACCCAGAGACCGAGCTTGTGGCGGCGCTCGTGCTTGCCCGACGGCGGCGGATCGGCCCGTTCCGGCCGAGCAAGCATCCCGACCGGGCAGAAGCGCGACGCGAACTTGGCATCCTGGCACGTGCGGGGTTTGCGCGCGCGGTCGCGACCCGCGCGTTGCGGCTGGACCGCGAGGAGGCGGAGGCGCGGGTGAGCCGCCTGCGCCGCGACTAACCCGCAGGCGGGCTCAGGGCCGAGGCAAGGCCGGCCCGAGGCGTTTCCCGAGCGCCGCCATGATCGCGCGATGGATAGCGGCTTCCGTCCCGTTGGCGTCCACCAGCACGCAGCGTTCCGGCGCCGTGCGCGCGATCCGGCGAAACCCGTCCGCCACCCGGGCGTGAAAGGCGGCGCCTAACCGCTCGTAGCGGTCGGGCCGGCCGCCCCGCGCGCGCATCCGGTCCGCGGCGACGGCTTCGGCCACGTTCAACACGAGGGTCAAATCCGGCACGAGCCCGACCATGCGCGTCAGCGCGGCGATCATCTCGCGATCCGCGCCCAGCCCGTAGCCCTGGTAGGCCATCGTGGAATTGGCGAACCGGTCGCATACCACCCACGTTCCGGCGGCCAAGGCCGGGCGAACGGTCCGTTCCACATGCTCGGCACGAGCCGCGAAATGCAACAGTGTCTCGGCCGGCAACGACCAGTCCACATCCCCGCCCAACAGCAGGCCCCGCAGCACCTCGGCCCCTGGCGCGCCTCCGGGCTCGCGCGTGCGCAGCACGGCCAGCCCGCGCGTCGCCAGCGCATCGGCCAGAAGCCGCGCCTGGGTGGTCTTGCCGGCGCCCTCCCCGCCTTCCAGCGTGATGAACCGGCCGGCCAGGGCTCAGATGCCTCGCACGTAGTGCGACAGCACCGCCATCGCGCGTCCCGGGAGCCAGAGCTTCGGCACGTCGGCACCCGCCAGCAGCGCCACTTCCATGTTCGGCACGCCGTGGCCGGAGATGGTGAGCGTGCCGAGCCTAGCGCCCTGCGCGACCGGGGCTCGCACTGGCGCGTCGTAATCCACCTTCACCGAGGCGGTCCGCCGCCAGTTGCGCGGCATGGTCACGGTCAGCTCGCTCGCGCTGACCAGCGGCACCGTCGGGCTCGCGCCCAGCCATACCGGCACGCGCTCTACCGGCTCGCCGGCGGCGAACAGTCTCACATCCTCGAAATTGGCGAATGCCCAGTTCATCAGCCGTTCGCTCTCCTCGGCTCGCTGGTGCATCGAATCCATGCCGTTCAGCACCAGGATCACCCGCCGCCCGTCGCGCAGCGTGCTAGCCACGAGACCGAAGCCGCCGGCCTCGGTGTGCCCGGTCTTGAGGCCGTCCGCCGTGCCCTTCTGCACCATCGGGTTGCGGTTGCCCTGCTCGATGTTGTTGTAAGTGAACGTCTTTTCCGAGGCGTAATGGTAGTATTCGGGGAAGCGGCGGATGATGGCGGCTGCGAGCGTGGCGATGTCGCGGCAGCTCATGCGCTGCTCGGGGTCCGGCCAGCCGGTGCAGTTCTTGAAGCTCGACTCCGTGAGCCCGAGCTTCTTCGCCGTCTCGTTCATCAGCTCGGCGAATTGCTGCTCGGAGCCGGCGATCGCCTCGGCCAGCACGATGCAGGCGTCATTGCCGGAATCGACCTCGATGCCGCGGATCAGGTCTTCGACCTTCACCTGCTCGCCGACCTGGACGAACATCCTCGACCCGCCCATCCGCCAAGCCTTTTCCGACACCGGCAGCATGTCGTCGAGCTTCAGCCGGCCCTCCTTCAGCCGGGAGTAGACGATGTAGAGGGTCATCAGCTTGGTCATCGAAGAGGGCGGCATCGGCTCGTCGGCGGCCTTGTTCAGCAGCTCGGCGCCGGTGTTGAAGTCGGTGATGAACGCCCAGCGCGCCGCGGTCGCGACCGGGCCGAGCGGGGTCGCTGCGGCGTTCCCCGCCAGCGCCGCCTGGTCCTCGGCGTGCTTGCCGGAATGCCCCGCCGGGCGGTTGCGCTGCGCGCGCGCAAGGGCCGGCAGCGGACCTAGGGCGCCTGCGGTCAGAGCGGTTCCGAGCAGTGCGGAGCGGCGGGTCAACATGGAATTGGCTCCTACGCGATCACGATCCGAGCATCGGTTACTCCCGCCGCACGCGCGCGGTCCAGCGTTACGCCAGGATGGCGTCGCCGAGCAGTCCGACCAGCAGGGCGTAGAAGTCCGAGGGGTTGTAGCGGCGGATCGCGGCGAAGTTGCCGAACGCGAGGAACGCCTCGCCGCCTGCGCCGTCGGGCAATACCAGTGCCGCCTGCTCCGGGCTTGGCAGGGAGGCGCCGTCGAGCGCGCGGACCCCGAGACTCTGCCAATCGCTGACCGGCCGGCGGTTCTCGCGACCGGCCAGCCCTTCGTCGAACCCCGCCGGCAAGATCACCTGGATGCCCCAACCCTCGCCGCCGCGCCAGCCGCTGCGGGCCAGGTAGTTGGCGATCGAGGCGAGCACGTCGGGCGTGCTGGTCCAAATGTCGCGGCGGCCGTCGCCCTGGAAATCGACCGCGTAGCGCAGGTAGGAGCTGGGCATGAACTGCGGCTGGCCCATCGCGCCGGCGTAGCTGCCGGTCATCCGCGCCGGCGTGACGTCGCCGTGGTCGAGAATCTTCAGCGCCGCCATTAGTTCCGAGCGGAAGAAGCCGGGGCGCGAGCTGTCCCAGGCCAGCGTGGCCAACGCCTCCACCACGCGATAGTCGCCCGTTTTGGTGCCAAAACTAGACTCGAGGCCCCAGATGCCCAGGATCACGCCGGGCGAGACGCGGTATCGTTGCTGAACCAGCTCGATCAACCCGCGATCCTGGCGCCATGCGGCGCGGCCGGCGTCGATCCGCTGGTCGGTCAGCAGCAGCGCGCGGTACTGCGCCCAGGTCATGCTGGATTCGGCCGGATGGCGAATGTGCTCCAGCACCTTCTGGTTCGGCTGCACGCCGGCGAAGGCGGTTTGCAGCGTGCGGGCGGAGATACCCGAGCGGCGCGCCTCGGCACGCAGGGCGGCGACGAACGAGGCGAAATCTTCCGGGGCGGCTAGCGCGGGCCTGACCGCGAGAGCGACGGGAATTGTCGCGAGCAACAAACGTCGAGAAATCATGGCGCGGGTGTCTGCCACGCGCGCCCGGTTCGCCGCAATCGAAAACCCGTGCTAGGACAAGCGACAAAGTCAAGGGAGGAACCGATGGCGCCCGCTCCCGCCCGCCTCGACCCGATCGGCCAGGCGACGATGCGCCGGGTCGGCTTTCGGCTGCTGCCGTTCCTGATGCTCGCCTATCTGGTCTGCTACATCGACCGGGTGAACGCCGGCTTCGCGGCGCTGCAGATGAACAAGGAGATCGGCCTTTCCCCGAGTGTGTTCGGCCTGGGCGGTGGCATTTTCTTCATCTCCTATTGCCTGTTTGAAGTGCCGAGCAACCTGGCGCTGGAGCGGTTCGGCGCGCGGCGCTGGATCGCGCGGATCATGATTTCCTGGGGCATCGTCTCCGGAGCGATGGCGGCCGCCGCGGGCCCCGCCTCGTTCGTGTTGATCCGCTTCGCGCTCGGCGCCGCGGAGGCCGGCTTCTTCCCCGGCGTGATCCTGTATCTCACCTATTGGTTCCCGGCCGAGCAGCGGGCCAAGATCGTCGGCATCTTCATGGTGGCGATCCCGGTCTCGGGCTTTGTGGGCTCACCCATTTCCGCCGCTCTGCTCGGACTGCATGGATTGCTGGGCCTCAGCGGCTGGCAATGGCTGTTCATCCTGGAGGCCGTCCCCGCCGTCTTGCTTGGTTTCGCCGCGATGCTCTGGCTGACCGACAAGCCGGAGAGCGCCGCTTGGCTCACGCCGGAGCAGCGGGCGTGGCTGGCCGACCGGTTGGCGGCCGAGGAGCACGGACGCAAGCCGGTCCAGCACGTGCCGGTGCTGCAGGTGATCCGCAATCGCTATGTGCTGGGGATGGCGGTCGTCTATGCCGGGGGCGCTGTCGCAAGCTCGGGTCTGGGTCTGTGGCAACCGCAATTCATCAAGTCGTTCGGCGTCTCCACGATGGCGACCGGTTGGCTGAACGCCCTGCCCTACGTCATCGCCGCCGTCGGGATGATCTGGTGGGGCCGGCGATCGGACCTGGCGCGGGAGCGGTTCTGGCACACCTTCGTCCCGCTTGCGGCAAGCGGGGTCGCGCTGGCGCTGCTGGTGCCGTTCACGATGTTGCTGGCCTCGATGGTGCTGCTCTGCATTTCGGTGGTGGCGACCTCGATCACGCGCGGGCCGTTCTGGGCGCTGGCCTCGGACTGGCTGTCGGCGCGCAGCTCGGCCGCCGGCATCGCCACGATGAACGCGCTCGGCACCGGCTGCGGCTTCATCGGCAATTACCTGATCGGCGGCATCAAGCAGGCGACCGGCAGCTATCCACTGGCGTTCCTGCCGATTGTTGGGTTCGCGGCGGTGGCCTGCGTGGTGCTGCTGCTGATCGGCCGCCCGCAACAGATGGCGGCGGTGGAAGCGGGCGCGGCGGCGCGGTGACGGGAGATGCCAGCCGGGGCTCGAACAGGCCGCAACCGCTGCCTGGAAGTCATTCTTCAGGGATAGACCGCGATCCATTCTTGTCGCTGGTCGCTCGATTCCGCGTCGCACCGCACGCGGGCGCGATGGCCGAGAGCAGCGCCTCGCCGGCGTGCCGGACGCTCCACTATACTGTAGCCGCCTCACCCCAACCTTCATGTATCGAAGCCCCTGGTCATAGTCGGCGAATTCGACGAGGCGAATAACTTGACGAGCTAGGCGTCGAATATCATAATCCAGCTGCCAGTCATTCTGGACACAGCCGATCTACCGCTGAACCATTCTTGTCGCGTTCGCTCGATGTCCGCGTCGCACCACATGCGGGCGCGATTGCCTAGAGCAGCGCCTCTCCGTTGTGCCGTACGGCTCCAGTATCCGGTAGCCGCCTCACCCCAACCTTCACGTATCGAAGCCCCTGGTCATAGTCGGCGTCTTCGAGGAGGCGAATGACTTGACGGGCGAGGCGACGTATATCGTTATCCAGTGGACAGTGGTGCTGGATACAGGCGTCATATAGTCTCGTGAGGTGATGGCCGTATTTCAGCCGGACTTTTTTCTCATCCATGCCCTTTGCTCTTAGGAACGCTTTGAGAACGAGTTCGATCGCATGGCGGTAGAGGTAATAGATGGGCTGGATTTGGAACCGCAGTCTCAATCTATTTTGCCGGACAGCATCTTCCAAATACTGTGCAGCATCGAAATAGCTCTCTCCGCACAGAAACACGCTCACAGGAGGGGAACGCTCGATTTCCTTAGGATCATCCAGCAAAGACCGACCTTTCCTGAAATCGCTTGGAGTCAAGAAGACCTAAGTGTCGCTAGAGGTAGGAGTGGTAATTCGGTGGATGCCCGCCGGGGACTCGAACCCCCACGCCGTTGGGCTGCGGATTTTAAGTCCGCTGCGTCTGCCATTCCGCCAGGCGGGCTGAGGGGCTCAGCCTGGCGCAACCGTGTTGGCGATGTCCAGCGGCGCGCGGCTAGTAATGCTGGCGACACAGGATGACTTCGATGCGCTGGTCCATGCCCGGCTCGCCCGCAACGCGATAGACCAGTCTGTGCTCGCCGGTGATCCTGCGCGACCACCAACCGGCCAAGTTCCCTTTGAGCGGTTCCGGCTTGCCCAAGCCTTTGTGCGGTGTGCGCCGCGCGTTCTGGATCAGCTCATTGAGCTTCTTGTGGACGGCAGGATCGTTCGTTGCCCAATACAGATAATCGTCCCAGGCCTCGTCCGAAAACATGACCCGCAACGGCTAGGTCTCGACGGAGACCTTGGCAGCGGTGAGGGTGTGCTCGCGCCCGTTTCCCGCCTCAATCTGACGGATCGAGCGCATCAGGCGGTCGGCGTTCCGGGGACTGCTCAGAAGGTGGACGGTCTCCCGCCAGCCCTCGAACTCCTCCTCGGAGATCATGACCACATTGCCGCGGCCGCCCTGACGAGTGACGATGACGGGCGCATGGCTATCCACCACCTCATCCATGTAGCGGGCTAGGTTCTGGCGCAGCTCACTGTAGCTGACGCATGACATGATGGCCTCCTTAGGCGCGGACTGTACGAGAACTTGTACCAGAACCTTCGTAAATGCAACTCACGGATTTTTAGGTCTCAGTATGTGCCCGACACAACCGCCCTGGCGATGTCCATCGCCCGGCGGAGCAGGGTCTCGCAAGCCTCGAGCGTGCGAAAGGCGCTGTGGGCGGTGAGCGTGACGTTGTCTAGCCGGGTCAGCTCATGGCCGGCCGGCAGCGGCTCGGTCGCGAACACGTCGAGCGCCGCATGGCCCATGCGTCCGCTCCCGAGCGCCGCGATCAGCGCCGTCTCGTCGACCAGCGCCCCGCGCGCCGTGTTCACCAGGATCGCCCCTTTCCGCGCCTTGGCCAATCGCTCCGCACTGAGGAACAACCGCGTCTCATCGGTCAGCAGCAGGTGGACCGAGAGCACGTGGCTCTCCGCGAGTAGCGTATCGAGATCGACGAAGGCCACGCCCGGCGCCGATTTGGGCGAGCGATTCCAGGCCAGCACCCGCATCCCCGAGCCGGCGGCGATCCGCGCCACCTCGGCCGCGATGCCCCCAAAGCCGAGCAGGCCCAGCGTCTTGCCGGTGAGCTGCGTGCCCTCGCTACGTAGCCACTCGCCCGCGCGCACCCCCCGGTCCATCCGCGCGACGCCCCGGGCCGCCGCCCACATTAGGGCGATGGCGTGCTCGGCCACCGCCGTGTCGCCGTAGCCCTTGATGGTATGGACGGTGATCCCGAGCGCCGCCAGCTCCTCGGGGTTCATGTAGCTGCGCGCCCCGGTGCCGAGGAAGATGATGTGCCGCAGCCCCGCGCAGGCACGCATCGCCTCGGTCGGCATCTGGCTGTGGTCGTCCAGCACGAAATCGTAGCCGGCCAGTAGCCCCGGCAGTTCCGCCGCCGCTACCTCCGCCTGCTCGTTCACCACCACTGGCGGGTCGTCGGGCCGCGACACCCGGCGGAACACCTCGCCCAGATCATCCACGGCATCCAGGAACAGCCCGCGCATTCCGCCCCCCGTTGCTCCGGGCGCACTCTGCGCAGCCAATCGGGTCGCCGCAACCGCCTTGAAGCTGGCGACGCTTCCGTTGCTCGGGTTGAATCCGTAACACTCGCGCCGGGCTGCCCGCCCGGAGTCCCCGATGTCGCGCGCCCACCTCTCGCCCGCCGCCCACCACGCCCCCCCGCCACCGGCCGACCTCGCCCGTACCCCTCCCCGCGCCCGGTTCCGCCTGCTGCGCCTCGCGCTAATCGGCGCGATCTGGGCCGCGCTCGTGCTCGGCGCTTCCGTGCTCTGGTTCGCTCGCGATCTGCCCCGCCCGGACAGCGCGCTCGATGCAGCCCGCCGCCCGAGCCTCAGGCTGGAGGACGCGACCGGCCGGATCTTCGCGACTTACGGCGATGTCGTCGGCAACACGCTCCACCTGCGCGACCTGCCGAGTTACGTGCCCGAGGCGGCGGTCGCGATCGAAGACCGGCGGTTCTGGCGCGAGCCGGGCATCGACCCGATCGGGATGGCCCGGGCGGCGCTGACCGATCTCGTCCGGCTGCGGATCGCGCAGGGCGGGTCCACGATTACCCAGCAGGTCGCGAAGAACCTGTTCCTCAGCAACTCCCGCACCTTCCGCCGCAAGGTGCAGGAGCTGCTGCTGACGTTTTGGCTGGAGAGCCACTTCAGCAAGCCGCAGATCCTGGAGATCTGGCTGAACCGCGTCTATTTCGGTTCCGGCGCCTGGGGCATCGACGCCGCCGCGCGGCTCTATTTCGGGGTCTCCGCCCGCCGGCTCACGCTCTGGCAGGCCGCCGTCCTGGTCGGGCTGCCCCGCGCGCCCTCGCGGTTCAATCCGCGCGCCGATCCCGAAGCCGCGGCGTCCCGCGGGCGCGAGGTGCTGACCGCGATGGTCGCCAGCCGTGCCATCACAGCCGTCGACGCGGCCCGAGCCGCGCCACGCATCGCCTTCTCCGCACTACAGGTCTCGGCGGCTGGCTGGTTCGCCGACTGGGCGGCGAGCCACGCGGACCCCCTCCTCCCACCGGACGAAGATGCGATCCTGCGCACCACGCTCGACCCGAGGCTGCAATCCGTGGCCGAATCCCGCCTGGACGCACTGTTGAACGGCGCGGGCGCTCCCCACGGGGTCACGCAAGGCGCAGTCGTGGCGCTCGATGCCGCGAGCGGCGCGGTGCGCGCGATGGTAGGCGGGCGCGATTACCGGGGCGCCTCTTACAACCGCGCGACCCTGGCGCGCCGGCAGCCGGGCTCGGCCTTCAAGCCGTTCGTCTGGCTTGCCTCGTTGGAACGGGGAGTCCGGCCCGACGACAGGGTACTGGATGCGCCGATTCGTCTCGGCCACTGGAGCCCGGAGAATTTCGAGCACCGCTACCAGGGCGAAATGTCGGTCGAGGACGCGCTCGCCCAGTCGGTCAATACCGCCGCCGTCCGCCTGTTGCTCAGGGCGGGCGGGCCGCGCCCGGTCGCCGCGGTGGCGGCACGGCTCGGCATCCGGGATAAACTCCCGGACGACGCCTCGCTGGCGCTCGGTACCGGCGAGGTGAGCCTGATCGAGCTGACCGCCGCTTATGCGCCGTTCTTCAACGGCGGCCGCCGGATCACGCCCTTTGGGCTCGCCGCCGTCACCGCCGAGGGCCGCACAGCGGCCGCCGCGATCCCGGCGCCGGTGCAGGTCATCGACCCGGAGCTTGCCCGCATGATGGCGCGGATGCTGGCCGCCGTTGTCGCGCGCGGAACTGGCCGGCAGGCGGCCGTGTTCGGGCGCCAGGTCGCGGGCAAGACCGGCACCACGCAGGACTCCCGCGACGCCTGGTTCATCGGCTGGAGCAAAGGCATGGTCATCGGGATCTGGCTCGGCAACGACGGGGGTCAGCCGATGACGGGCGTGCTCGGCGGCACTCTGCCGGCACGGCTGTTTCATGACATTGTTGGAGGCTCGTGACGGGGAGCGGACGGACCCGCTCTCGGACTTTACGAGAGACGCGTACGGGGTCCACGTTGGGAGCGGCGCACTGAAGGGCTCAGCGGATGCCTAGCCGGCTCAGGCATACCGGGAAGCGGGTTTGTTTCGCATCATCATCACCGGGCTTTGACCCGGCGATCCAACGAAAGGTTCGTCCAGCACGGGCGCTACGTTGGACGCCCGCATCGAGCGCGGGCATGGGGATGAGAGCGGCAGCGCGTACACAAAGGCTGAAGCTCTCTCAAAGCCGAATAGCAAGGCTGTGAGAAGAGAGCCGTAGTTGAAGCCACATGCAATGGCGAGAGGGGGGATGACCGCATGGCTCAGGTAGAATTTGGATTGTTCGATTGGATCGATCGCGGCAACGCGCACTTGCGCCAGCTCTACGAAGACCGGTTGCAGCTCCTAGAAGCGGCGGATGCGGCCGGCTTCTTCTGCTATCATCTTGCGGAGCACCACGCGACCCCGCTCGGCATGGCGCCGTCGCCTGCCCTGTTCCTCTCCGCTGCCGCTCAGCGCACGCGGCGAATTCGCCTCGGACCGCTTGTCTATCTGCTGCCGCTATACAATCCCCTGAGGCTCATCGAAGAAGTCTGCATGCTGGACCAGCTCTCCGGCGGTAGGCTGGAACTGGGCGTCGGCCGCGGCGTCTCTCCCTACGAGCTGGGCTATTTCGGTGTCGATCCCGCCGGCACGCGGGCAATCTTCAACGAGGGGCTGACGGTGCTCCTGGCCGGGTTGACCAACAGCCGGTTGACGTTCGAGGGCGCTCATTACCAGTACCATGATGTGCCGATGGAATTGCAGCCCTGTCAGCAGCCTTACCCGCCGCTATGGTACCCGACGCACAACCCGGAGAGCATCCAGTATGCGGCCCGACACGGTTTCAATTTCGTTGGCCTGGGCCCGGCTGCCGCCGTGCGCGAGCACGTCGATACGTACTGGCGGACTTGGGAGCCACACCGTCACGACCCGGGCCGGCTCAACGGCCATGTCGCAATACCCAAGGTGGGTATCGTGCGCCAAGTTATCGTGGCCGAAACCGACGACGAGGCCCTCGCGGCCACGCGCGCCGCCCATGAGGACTGGTACCGCTCGATTACCAAATTGTGGCACGACCACAATGACCACAGTGTGGATGGTCTCTTCGCGTGGGAGACAGCCACGCAATACGAGACGGTGCTCTTCGGGTCACCCGCGCGCGTCCGCGAGCAGATGGGCAGGCTGGTGGAAACGAGTGGGTGCAACTACGTGATTTGTTCGTTCGCCTGGGGCACTTTGCCCAACCAGCAAGCGCTTCGCTCACTGCGACTGTTTGCGCAGGAGGTGATGCCAGCCTTCGCTGGCAACGCGGCACTAGCGACATAAGTCGAGGAAGCCAGGGCAAAATTCGTTTTGGGCCAGAATTCCCTCAACCGGCCAGTTCGCGGGAGCGGACCGTCGCGGCGGCGACGGCCCGGCTGACGGCGGCGGGCCAGGCCTCGGTTGCCATCAACACGGCCAATGCTCGCTCGGTCGTGCCGCCGGGACTGGTGACCCCCTGACGGAGCGCCGCGGCGTCCTCCGGGCTCGCCGCCAGCAGCGCCCCGGACCCGGCCACGGTCTGGCGGGCCAGCAGCCGCGCGAGATCGGGCTGGATGCCCTGCTCCCGGGCGGCCTGCTCCAGCAGCTCGGCCAACAAGAAAACATAAGCCGGGCCGCTGCCGGAGACCGCGGTTACCGGATCGAGCAGCCCCTCGTCCTCCACCCAGGCCACGGCGCCAATCGCCCGCAACAGATCTTCGCACAACGCGCGCTGAGCCACCGTTACGTCCGGGCCGGCACACGCGACGGTAACGCCCTGCCGGACCGCGGCCGGGGCGTTCGGCATGGCCCGCACCACCTGCGCCTGCGGACCCAACAGAGCTTGTATCCCCGCAATCGTGCGGCCCGCCATGATGGACAGGAACACCGCTCGGCCGGCGAATCCCCGGTAGGCGGGCAGCGTCGCGGCCGCGTTTTGCGGCTTGACCGCGAACACCACGGCGGCCGGATTGAACCCCGCCGGGACGCCCGATGAGGCGGCGAGTACCGCAAGCCCCGGTCCCGCCTGGGCAGAAGCCGCCGGCGCTGGATCCACCGCCCAGGAAGGCGCCAAGCCGCGCTCGCGCCATCCGGCCAGCATCGCCCCGCCCATCCGGCCACAACCGACCAATAGAATGGGCGGGATCAAGCCGGCGAGGGGTACCTCGCTCATGCCTCGCCGACGCACTCCAACATGGCCGCGTCCAGCGCCGCTCGCGGCGTCTTGCCGCCCCAGAGGACGAACTGGAACGCCGGAAAGAACCGCTCGCACTCGGTGAGCGCGATATCGACCATGTCCTCCAGGCTCTCGGACGAAGCGCCAGGAGCCCCGCGCAGCAGCATGGCGTGCCGGAACACCGGCATCCCGCCATCCGGTTCCATACCGAAATGGCCGATCCACAGCCGCTCGTTGGCTAACGCCAGCAACTCGTAAAGGGCGGCGCGCCGCTTCGCGGGAATCTTCAGGTCGAAGGCGCAGGTGAAGTGCATGGCACTGATCTCGTGGGACCAGTTGAAAAAGAGCCCGTAATCGCACCACCGGCCCGGCGCCTCGGCGGCCATCTCGCAGTCGCTGCGCCGGTCGAAGGCCCAGTCGTTGGCGACGATGATCTGCTCCAGCACATCGAGCGGGTTGGCCGCGGCGTCGAGGTCGGTTGTCGTGGTCGTGGCGGACATACGGGGTCTCCCAATCTGGAGGAAGTCCGGGCGGGCAGGGTCAGTACCCGGGATCCGAGCCCGTGGAAGCCACACCGCCTAGCCTAGCGATTGGGCCTGTTGCACCGCAAGCGAGATGGCCCGAGTTCGCGCCGGTTCCTATCCTAAAGTAGCAGGAATGCCTGGTTCAGGGCGCGGCTGCCGGCTCCGGGCGGCGGCCCTCCGCCTCCAACGCCGCCACCCGGGCCTCCAGCGCGGCGAGTCGCGCCAGGGCGTCGGCCAGCCGCGACTCGGCCATTTCCTGGCCGGACCGGGCGTTGGCCGCCATCTCCTGCACCGCCTCCATCTCCTCGCGGCGCACCAAGTCGAGCCGGCGAAGCATCTCGTCCAGGCGGGAGCGGATCATCGCCTCCGCCTCCTCGCGCAATCCCGCGAACGCGGAGATCGCGCCGCCGGCAACGCCGGCAAGATCGTCGAAAAATTTCGGCCGCTCCGCCATGCGGGCTCCCTTTCCTGCTCAACTCGGGCACCCCTTCAGGCACGCCCTCTGGCCGCCCGTGCGGCAGTGCCCCTATAAGCCGCGCCAATGATGATGGTCACCGGAGGCGCCGGATTCATCGGCTCCAACCTGCATGGCGCCCTTTTCGCGCGCGCCGTCGAGACCATTGTGGTCGATCGGCTAGGCACCGAGGGCAAATGGCGCAACCTGGCCAAGCACCCGCCGGGCAGGCTGATCGCACCCGAGGAGCTTGACGCCTTCCTCGCCACCCACCCGCCGCTGGAGGTGTTGTTTCACCTCGGAGCGATCAGCGATACCACGACCTCGGACGGCGACCTGGCCTGGGCCACCAACGTCGAGTTGCCGCTGCGCATCTGGCGCTGGTGCGCCGCGCGCGGCGTGCGGTTCGTGTATGCCTCCTCGGCCGCCACCTACGGTGACGGCGCCCCGGGCTTCGAGGATGATGCTTCGGTCCAAGCACTAAAGCGCCTGCGCCCGCTGAATCTCTATGGCTGGACCAAGCACGCCTTCGACCTACGCGTGGCCGGGATGCTTGCGGCCGGCGAGCCCCGCCCGCCGCAATGGGCGGGTCTCAAGTTCTTCAACGTCTATGGCCCGAACGAGTACCACAAGGGACCAATGGTCTCGGTGGCGAAGATCAAGCATGACGAGCTGGCGTCCGGCCAAGCGCCACGCCTGTTTCGCTCCGACCGGCCCGGCCTCGCCGACGGCGGCCAGGCCCGCGACTTCATCTGGGTGAGCGACGCGATCGAGGTGATGCTCTGGCTGCTGGACCACCCGGCCGTCAGCGGGCTGTTCAATGTCGGCACCGGTCGGGCGCGCACGTATCTCGACCTGGCGCATGCCGTCTGCGATGCTGCGGGTGTCCCGCGCCGGGTCGAGTTCATCGACATGCCGCCAGGCCTGCGAGCGCAGTACCAATCCTTCACCCAGGCGAGCATTGAGCGACTGCGCGCAGCGGGCTACGGAGGGCAGTTCACGCCGCTCGAGGACGGCATCCGCCGCTACGTGCGGGACTATCTGACCAAGGCCGATCCCTATCGATGATGTCCGTCCTGCTCTACCCGCATTTCGATCCGGTGGCGGTCCAGCTCGGGCCGATCGCCATTCGCTGGTATGCGCTCGCCTACATCACCGCCCTGGTGCTGGGCTGGCGGCTCGCGCGCCGGCTGGCCCAACGCCCGCCCCGCGTCGCCACCCCCGAGCAGGTGGACGACTTCCTGACCTGGGCCACGCTGGGGGTCGTGCTCGGCGGGCGGCTCGGCTACGTGCTGTTCTACCAGCCAGGGCTCTATTTCTCGCATCCGGCGCAGATATTCGAGGTTTGGCACGGCGGGATGAGCTTCCATGGCGGAGCGATCGGCGTCGCCGTGGCGATCATCTGGTTCTGCTGGAAATACAAGATCAACGTGCTCGGCTTCGCCGATCGGATAGCGACGTGCGTGCCGATCGGCCTCGGGCTCGGCCGCGTGGCCAATTTCATCAACGGCGAGCTTTGGGGACGGGTGGTGCCCGGCTGCACGCAAACCGCCTGCTCCTGGCCCGGGGCGATGATCTACCCCGAGGCCGGGCCGCCCTACCTCCCGCGCTACCCGAGCGAGCTTTATGAGGCATTCTTGGAAGGGGTGGTCCTGCTCGGGGTGCTGCTCCTGCTCGCCCGCGGCGAACGGGTCCGCGCGCATTACGGATTGCTGACCGGGGTTTTCCTCGCCGGCTACGCCATTTGCCGCATCGTCGCCGAATGCTTCCGCCAGCCCGATGCCTTCCTCGGCTATATCGGCGGCGTCCTGACCATGGGGCAGATCCTCTCTTTCCCCATGCTCCTGATCGGGCTCGGGTTGATCTGGTGGAGCGTCCAAGCGCGGAGCGCGCGATGCCCGAACCCAAGTTGAACCAAACCGACCCAGAGCGACTCGACCGCTTCATGGCGCGGGCAAACGCGACCTATTACGCCACCCGAGACCCATTCGCCGACTTCACGACTGCCCCAGAGATTAGTCAGGTATTCGGCGAAATCCTTGGACTTTGGGCGGCCGTTGCTTGGGAGCAGATCGGCCGTCCACAGCCGGTGCTGCTGGTCGAGGCGGGGCCGGGGCGCGGAACCTTGATGCAGGATGCGTTGCGCGCCGTCACGCGAACGGCCCCCGACTTTCGCATGGCGCTGACGCTGCATCTGATCGAGGCATCCCCGCGCCTCAAGGCGCTCCAGGCCAACGCCCTGCCCAAGGGAACCTGGCATCGCGGGTTGGACACGCTGCCGGATGCGCCGCTGATCCTGTTCGCCAACGAGTTCCTGGACGCGCTGCCGGTGCGTCAGTTCGTGCGGCGCGGCTCGGGCTGGGCCGAGCGCTTCGTCGGGCCGGCCGGGTTCCAGGAGCTGCCGGCGGACGGGCCGGAGCGCGCGCCGGCAAAGGGCGAGGTCGAGGAGGGCGAGGTGGTCGAGGTCTGCGAGCCCGCGCTCGCCTTCGCCGCCGCTTTGGGCGGTCGTATCGCGCACCGAGCGGGCGCGGCGCTGTTCCTCGACTACGGGGCGGCGGACAGCGGCCGGGGTGACAGTTTGCAGGCGATCCGGGCGAAGCGCCACGCCGATCCGCTCGCGGTTCCTGGCCGGGCGGATCTTACGGCGCATGTCGATTTCGCCGCCTTCGCCCATGCGGCGCGCGATGCCGGGGTGACGACCTACGGCCCACTGCCACAAGGTGTGTTCCTGACCAGGCTCGGTCTGTTCCAGCGCACGGACCAACTGGCGCGCGGCCAGCCCCCGCGCCGGGCGCTCGCCCTAGTTGAGGCGGCGCGGCGTCTCGCCGAACCGAACCGCATGGGCCGGCTATTCAAGGCGCTGGCGCTGTGCCATCCGGGCTGCCCCATCCCGCCCGGATTCGAGGCATGACGGCCCAGTTCTCTCCCCTTCTTGTCCCCTTGCCCGTCCCACTCCGTTCGCCCGTGCTCGCGGCGCCCCACGGGTTCTTCACCCGACTGGGGGGCGTTTCGACCGGTCCGTACGCGAGCCTCAATTGCAGCCTGTCCAGCGCCGACTCGCCCACTGCCGTCCGCGAGAACCGCGCCCGCGCCGCTCGCGCGATCGGCGCGGAGCCAGCCGCGCTCGTCGGGCTCACGCAGGTCCACGGCGCCGACGTGGTTCGGGTCGAAACCCCCTGGGCAGTGGGCGCCGGCCCCCGGGCCGACGGGATGGTGACCGATCAGCCGGGCATTGCCCTTGGCGTGATCACGGCCGACTGCGCGCCGCTGCTGTTGGCCGATCCTGTCGCCAAGGTCGTTGGCGCCGCCCACGCGGGCTGGCGCGGCGCCGTCGCCGGGGTGATCGAGGCGGTCCTGGCGGCAATGGAGGCTCTTGGCGCGGCCCGCGCCCGCATCCATGCCGCGATCGGCCCCTGCATCGCCCCGAACTCCTACGAGGTCGGCCCGGACCTGCGGGATGCGGTGATCGCGCACGGCCTCGAGGCGGCGCGCTTCTTCGCCCCGGGCCGGCGCGAGGATAGCTGGCAGTTCGACCTCGCAGGCTATTGTGCCGCGCGCGTCGCCGTGGCCGGCCTGACCGTGATCGACGTGATCGAAGCGGACACCGCGACCGAGGAAGGCCGTCTCTTCAGTCATCGCCGCCGCACCCTGGCGGGCGGGGGACCGATCGGCCACCAGATCTCGATCATCGCCCTGCCGGCCTGATGCGCTATCTGGTCCTGGCCGCCTTGCTGGCGCTGCTCGCCGGCTGCGGCGAATTGCCGGAGCCGTTCCGGGGCAATCCCGGCGCGACGGCGCTGCGCCTCGCGCAGCCGCCGATGCCGCCCCGCCTAATCGTGGCGCCTCCCAGCAACGCACGGCTGCCTCATGCGGGCGCCGCCGCTCTCGCGGCCTTGCTGGCGCGCGATCTCCAGTTCCGGGAGGTACCAGCCTACGCGGAGCGGGGACAGCGGGCCGATTGGCGGTTGAACATCACCGCGCAGGATCGGGGGCCGGAGATCGTCCCGGTTTATACCGTGCAAACCCCACAGGGACACACCGCCGGCCAAATCACCGGCAAGCCGGTGCCGATCACGGCCTGGGCGGCCGCATCCCCGGCCACGCTGGCGCGCGCCGCGGCGGACGCGGCGCCGGAACTCGCCACTCTGCTCTCCGGCGTCAACACCGCCTTGCAGCAGGCCAATCCGAACAGCCTCTACAACCGTCCCGCCAAAGTGGAGGTGGCGGAGGTCACAGGAGCGCCGGGCGACGGAGATATCGCACTCACCCGGCTGATGCGGACCCAGCTCTCGACACTGGGCGAACTGGTGCAAGAAGCCCCCAAAGGCGCCGACTTCACCGTGCATGGCCATGTCCGCCTGGTCCCGGTGAGCCCCGCTCAGGAACGGGTGGAGATCCAGTGGGTGGTGCGGAACGCCCAGGGCGATGAGCGCGGGCGGGTTGTGCAACTCAACTTGGTGCCGACCGGCACGCTCGACCAGTACCTGGGGTGACATCGCGGTGGCCGTAGCGCGGGAAGCCGGCGGCGGGGTGCGGGAGGTGATCTTGCGCCAGTCCGGCCGCGCCCGCTGAGCCGACGAGCAGCTCGAGGGCCGCAGCCAACGTTCATGGACACGTCACCGAACCGTTGCTAGAAGCCGGCGGCTGCGCGCCTGGGGCACCGGACCGAACGCATGAAGATCGTGGCCTGCAACAGCAACCGGCCGCTCGCCGAGGCGATGGCCGCCGCCCTCGGCCTGCCGCTGGCCCGCGCCTCGGTCCGCCGCTTCGCCGATATGGAGGTGTTCGTCGAAATCCACGAGAACGTGCGCGGCGAGGACGTGTTCATCATCCAGTCCACCTCGTACCCGGCCAACGACAACCTGATGGAGCTGCTGATCGCCCAGGACGCGCTGCGCCGTGGCTCCGCCCGCCGCGTCACCTCGGTCATCCCTTATTTCGGCTATGCCCGCCAGGACCGTAAATCCGGCCCCCGCACCCCGATCAGCGCTAAGCTGGTGGCCAACCTCATCACCCAGGCGGGCGCCAACCGGGTTCTCACCATGGATCTGCACTCCGGTCAGATCCAAGGCTTCTTCGACATCCCCGTGGACAATCTCTACGCCGCCCCGCTGTTCGTCCGCGATATCGAGGAGCGCTACAAGGGCTGCGACATCATGATCGTCTCGCCCGACACGGGGGGCGTGCTGCGCGCCCGGCTCATTGCCACCCGGCTCAACTGCGACCTCGCCATCATCGACAAACGGCGCGAGCGCGCGGGCATCTCGGAGGTGATGAACGTGATCGGCGACGTCGCCGGGCGCGACTGCATCCTGGTGGACGACATCGTGGATTCCGGCGGCACGCTCTGCAACGCGGCCGAAGCACTGATCAGCGCCGGCGCGCGCTCGGCCAGCGTGTATGTCACGCATGGCGTGCTGTCCGGCGGCGCGGTGGCGCGCATCGCCTCCTCGCCTATCGAGACCATGACCATCACCGATTCTATCCTGGCCACCGAGGCGGTGCGGGTCGCGCGCAACATCCGCCAGATCACCGTGGCACCCCTGATGGCCGAGGCGATGCGGCGGATCAGCGACGAAAGCTCGGTCAGCTCCCTGTTTGATTGACGCCCCACCAATACCAGCGGAAGCTCCAGGAGCTCCCCCACTTGCGGAAGGGGGTTGGAGGAGGGGTTCCGTTCCATGCGCCAGATGACCCTGGTTGCTTTCCTGCAGGCCCAGAACTGTACCAATTTCGTGGGTTCCTGGCGGCATCCGGAGGCGGCGCCCGACTTCACCTCGGCCGAGTATTACCGCCGCATCGGCCGCATCCTGGAAGCCGGCAAGTTCCATCTGGGCTTCTTCGACGACCGGCTTGCCATGCCAGATCGCTACGGCGGCGAGCACGCGCACACGGTGGCCAACGGCATCCGCTGCGTGAAGATGGACCCCGTCACCGTCCTCACCGTCATGGGCATGGCCACCGAGCGGCTTGGCCTCGGCTCGACCTACTCCACCACTTATTATGAGCCGTTCCACGTCGCCCGCGTGTTCGCGACCCTCGATCTGATGACCGGCGGGCGCGCCGCCTGGAATGTCGTGACTTCGCTGAACGACGGCGAGGCGCTCAATATGGGCATCGGCGCCCAGATGGAGCATGACCTGCGCTACGACCGCGCCGACGAGTTCATGGAAGTCGTGCTTGGCCACTGGGGCGCGTGGGAGCCCGATGCGCTGGTGGTGGATAAGAAGACCGGCCTGTTCGCGCATCCCGATAAGGTGCATCGGCTAGATCACGCCGGCCGGTTCTTCCGGTCGCGCGGACCGTTCACCGTCCCGCCCTCGGCCCAAGGCCATCCAGTCGTCATCCAAGCCGGGCAGAGCGGGCGCGGCCGGCGGTTCGCGGCGCGCTGGGCGGAGTTGGTGTTCGTCGCCAACCACGAGCTTGACCGTGCGAAGCAGGATTACGCCACTTTCAAGGACGCCGTGGCGCAAGCCGGCCGCGACCCCGAGCTGGTCAAGATCACTATGGCCGCCTACCCCATCGTCGCCGAGACACGCCCCGAGGCCGAGGATAAGCTCGCCCTGATCGACCGGCTGCCCAAGGACATCGACCGGCTCTCGCTGCTGTCGGAAGGGCTCAACTTCGATTTCGCCAGCAAGGGAATGGATGAGCCGTTCTCGGAGGCGGAGCTGGCAAGCATCTCGGGCCTGCAAGCCCTGCGCGACCGCGTGCTGCGCCGAAGCGGCCGCAAGAACCCGACCGCGCGCGACTTCATGGAGTTGACCGGGCGCGGGACATTGCACGACCACCCAATCTTCGCCGGCTCGCCCAGGGACGTCGCCGACCAGATGGAGCACTGGTTCACTGAGGGCGGCTGCGATGGTTTCGTGGTGGCAGCCTCGCATGTGCCGGGCGCTTACGAGGAATTCGTGCGGCTCGTCGTCCCGGAATTGCAGCGGCGGGGGCTGCACCGGCGCGACTATGCGGGCCAGACATTGCGTGAGAACCTGGGCCTGCCCATCCCCAGTCATTTAACCGAAGGAGGAACCACATGAAGCTGCTCTATTCTCCGGGCGCCTGCTCGCTCGGCATCCACGTCTTGCTAGAGGAGATCGGCAAGCCCTACGAGACACAGGCCGTCAAATTGATGGAAGGCGAACAATTCAAGCCGGAATTCACGTCCATCAACCCGAAGTCGAAGGTGCCGACCGTGGTGCGCGACGACGGCTCGGTGCTGACCGAGTTTCCCGCCATCGCTTACTGGCTGGCCCGCACCAATCCCGACAAGAAGCTGCTGCCCGACGACCCCGAGAGCCAGGCGCGAGTGCTGGAGGCGCTCGATTACGTGGTCGCGACCATCCACATGCAGGGCTTCTCGCGCCTGTTCCGGGCCTCGAACTACACCCCGAACCCCGCCGACGAGGCCAAGGTGAAGGAAAAGGGCAAGGAGATGGTCGAGAAGGGCCTCGCGATCATCGACAAGGCGCTGGCCGGCAAGGACTACATTGCCGGTTCGTTCTCCATCGCCGACGCGGCGCTGTTTTACGTCGAGTTCTGGGCGGCGGCCCGGATGCACATAAAACTGCCGCCCAATTGCGAGGCGCACTACCGCCGAATGCTGAGCCGTCCGGCGGTTCAGAAAACGATGCAGGCCGAGGGCTTGCAGGGCTGATGCCGGTTACCCCGGAGGAGGCGCTCGCTCCGGTTCCGTTCTGGTTCCTGCGTCACGGCGAAACCGACTGGAACGCGCGCGGGCTCTCCCAGGGGAATGTCGATATCCCGCTTAACTCGGCCGGGCTAGCGCAGGCCCGGTCGGCGGCGGAACTACTGCGGCGACACGTGACCGGAATTCGCACGATCGTCGCCTCGCCGCTTTCGCGCGCGCGCATCACCGCCGAGATCGTGGCCGATCAGTTGACGCTCCCGGTGCGGATCGACGAAGCGCTGCGCGAGGTATCGTTCGGCACGCAGGAGGGCGAACCGATGACGGAGTGGTTCGTCCGCTGGATCGCCGGCGAATGGACCCCGGACGGCGCCGAGTTCGTTCGTCAGTCTGCGGGCTCGCGCTGTGGCCGCTGTAAACCGTGCGACGGCACTGCCGTCTGCCGTACTCGTGGTGTCGCATGGTGCGTTCTTTCGCGCGCTGCGCGCGGCAATGGGACTGGAGCCGAACGTGCGCACCCGCAACGGCATACCGTTCTGGTGCGCCCCGCCCGCCCGAGGCGAGCACGCCTGGACGCTGACCCCCGCCGAGCAAGGCGCGTCATTGACGATGTAAGAGCCCATAGCTCTCCCTCTTTGCGGGTCCTTTGCGGGAGGGGCTGGGGGATCCGCAAGGAAGGGGGAGATCAGAGTCCCCCGATGTGCGACCGTAGAAGCTGGGGCGGGGCGGGACGAAAAAGGCTACATGCCGAGGTCGGTAAGCCCCGGGTGGTCCGCCGGGCGCGGCCCGAGCGGCCAGCGAAACCGGCGGTCCTGCTCGCGGATCGGCACGTCGTTGATACTCGCCTCGCGCCGGCGCATCAGACCGGCGCCGTCGAACTCCCATTGCTCGTTGCCGTGGCTGCGATACCAATTACCGCTGTCGTCGTGCCATTCGTAGACGAAGCGCACGGCGATCCGCTCGCCGTGACAGGCCCACAACTCCTTTACCAATCGGTAGTCCAGTTCTCGCGACCATTTGCGCCGTAGAAACGCGATGATCGCGGCGCGCCCCTGGAAGAACTCGGCCCGGTTCCGCCACCGGCTATCCTCGGTATAGGCTTGCGCCACCCGCTCGGGCTCGCGCGTATTCCAGGCATCTTCCGCCAGGCGCGCTTTCCGGGCGGCGGTCTCGGGTGTGAAGGGCGGCAGCGGCGGGCGATCCGACATCGCACTCTCCTCAATGCAGGAGGGGTTCGGCGCCAGCGGTTCAGTCTAGCGCCTCTTGGATGGCAGCCGCGACCAAGTCGCCATCCGCCGACCCGTTCGGACCACGCCGAGCCGGCCGGTGGATGCGCAGGTCGCCGGTCGGCCCGACGACTTCGTGGCTGGTGAAGCCCGCGCCATCGCGTCGGAACCGGAGGGTGACGCACGCCCCGCCGACGCGAACCCCCTCAAGCGTCACCTCGGGCAGCCAATCCGGCAACTCGGGATCGACGATCAGCATCCCGCGCGGCGCCAGCGGGATCAAGCCGAGCATTGCTTGCACCAAGGTCACAACGGCACTGGCCGACCACGCCTGAGGTGCGCAAGCCCCGGGATAAACCCCCGGATGCGGATGCCGTTGGTCGCGTGGGTGCCCGCCGAACACTTCCGGCAGGCGGCCGAGATGGAATACCTCGCTGGCGTCGAACAGCCCCTTCGCCAGCCGGTGCAGCGCCGTGGCGAACCCGTAGCGCCGCAATCCCAGGCCAGTCACAGCGTTGGCGAACGGCCAGACCGTTCCGAGATGGTAGGCAAGCGGGTTGTAGCCGGGATGCTCGCTCGACAAGGTCCGGATACCCCAGCCGCTGAACATGTCCGGCGCCATCAGCCGCTCGACCACCGCCCCGGCTTTGTCCGCATCCACAATGCCGTACGCCAGACATGGCCCAGGGTTCGACGCCACGCTCCTGACCTGCCGCTTTTCCGGGTCGAGCGCGAGCGCGAAGAACCGCTCCTCCGGCATCCAAAAGCGTTCGTTGAAGCGGCGTTTCAGTGCATCCGCCTGCGCCAGCAGGTCGGCGCCCCTGTCATGTTCGCCGACTTCCGTGAACGCGAGGCCCATGGCCTGCTTCGCCGCGTAGTAAAGGCCTTGGATCTCGCAAACGGCGATCGGGTCCGCCACCATTCGCCCGTCCGCGTATAGAATGGCCTCGCCGGAATCCTTCCAGCCCTGGTTCTTGGTCCCGGCGGAGCCCGCCCTGGTCTGGTACTCGATAGAACCCGTCCCGATCGAGGTCGCCGTCCCGGTCCATCCACTCGATGGTGGCGAGCGCCTTGTCGCGCATGGAGAGGAAGAACCCCCCGTCGCCCGTGTAGGCCAGGTCGCTGGCGAGGCCCAGCAGGAACAGACCGGGGGCCGAATAGTCGCCGTAATAGTGCAGGAACGGCGTCTTGCCGAGCAGGGCAAGCGGGCTGAGTTGGCGCTGGTGCAGCACCTTCCCCGGCTGGGCATCGAATTTGTCGTTATATTCCTTAGCGTTCCACTTGCCGAGCAGCCGCAGCGTGCCCCGCAAGGTCGCCCGGTTGAGCAGCGCGGACTGCCACGCCGCCATTAGCGTATCGCGCCCGAACAGGCCGATATAGTTCGGAATGCCGGCCGCCGGAGTGAACTGCTCCGGCCCGTCGCCTTCGAGCAGGTGCAGCGACCCGATATCGGCGGCGGCGCGGTCCCACGCCGTCTGCACGGGGGCGTTGGCCGCGACCAGCCGGGCGCACTCGCCGGTCCAATCGTCGCGCAGCCGATCGGGGGTGGTGTCCCGCACGGCGACGCCGTCAAGGCCGTAGAACGGCTCGATCGCCTCCCCGCGGAACACCGGCACGACCTCTATGGAGAGTGTCTCCGTCTGCCGCGGTCGCAGGCTGATGGTGCAGGACACAACCCCGAGCCCCTCGGCGAAGTCGCCCGGCCCGGAGAAGCGCACCAGGCTGACATGGGCGAGGTCGGGATGAAGATATCGGAACTCGATCTCGCCTCCGCCTTCGGGACCCCCCCGCCATAGGGCCTGCACTGGTGCCTGCTGCTGACGCTGACCCTGCTGGGCCTCGCTCTGGTCGGCGAAGTCGGCCGCCAGTTCCCAGGCGAGCGTCACTCTCGTCTCCGCCATGCCGTGGTTGGTGACGTGCACATCCTGATGAAGCCCACCGCCCACGAACCGATTGACGTGAATTTCGATGCCCTTCCTTGCGATCTCCCCGCCGCCTTTCTCCTCGTCCTCGGGGTCCGGACCGGCGGCGGCACCAGCCGGGGACGGGGCCAAATGGTAGGACGTTATGGAGTGCGGCTCGACCGGGTTGGCCGAGACGAAGGTGGGCTCGGCGCCGTTCACTTTCAGCACCAAGCGCGAGAGGAACCGGGTTCGGCGGTGATAGAATCCCTCCATTCTTGCCCCGACGTGGCCGTGGCTGTCCAGCACGAGAATCGAGTGTCCCCGGTACGCCGTTAGCTCACCGGGGCGTAACCAGTACAGATTCACGCTCTTCCGAGCCATTTTTGGGCTCCTACAGGGGACCAGCATTATTGAACGAAAGTGCCGCCATTGGGTTCGTACCCCCGCCGATCGGCTGAATGCGGCCCAAATTCTGCTGGCACGAATTGGTGATCAGCCCCTGCCCTGATTACGAGTGGATAGGCCGAACGCCCCAACGAGCGGCGTTAGAGGCAGCGAACTTAACACGTGGGAATTGATAAAGTATTCAAGCGCCCTTCTTCGATCCATTACCAGCAACGGATAAGCTTTCCTCGGTTCTGCTCCACAGGACGTCGCAAATCCATGCCGTCCGCGGGGCAAGCCAAATGCCTCAATTTGGAAAGGTTGTCGGAAAAATGTATGAACTGTTGTTTGCCGAGCCGGTCGTGAACCGCAAGGCACTTCGAGTCCACGCGCGGGAAGAGGTATTCGGAGCGCCTCTTCTGCGCGCCTGCGGGGCCGGTGAGCCTTCCGCGATTCACGCGTTGCTGGCGGGCGCTTGGCCGTTCGTTCAGGCGTTCGAGAAGATCATCGACGTCCAGGTAAGCCGGCTACCTATCCGGCCCCTAGTGGAGCGCTTTGGACAGGCCCGGATCAAGCACTTCTTTGCGCAAGCGCGTGTCGCTTTGCGTGAAATGCGGGAGGAGGAGGGCTCGCATGCTGTGTTGTGGCAAGAGGGCGCCGCCCAGATCGGGGTTGATCTGACTGGAGCCCAGGCAGTTGATGGGGTGAAAGCATTGTTGGAAGGTGCAAAGACTACCGACCCAGTGGAACTCTTCTGCTGGCTGGCCGGCACCGAATATATCGCCGAAGAACTGGCGGCCTATCTCTGCAATGCTCCGGCGTTCCTGGACGCTTTCCCAGATCGGCGCTGGACCTGGGGTGAGGCTCACATCGCAGGGCACGAGGGCGCTTCGCATCTTGAAATCGACGAAGATCTGGCTCGTGCCTATCATCCGGCTAAAGACTCGACATTGGTCGGCGCTGCGCTTTCTGCCCAGATCAGGCGATGCCTGCGCCTGTTCGGGGCTTCGGCGGTCGATATCATGGCTTGGTACTCGGTCCAGTTGGCTGCGGCTTAATCTGCCGTTGCCCCAAATTGGGGCTGGCACCGGATTGACCTAAGCTAAATGAGCGGTCCGTGCTGGGCACGCGGACCGCTCACTCATCCGCAAACTAGAGAGCGCATACTCCGCTTGTAGCCGGGCAGTGCCTATGCTTCCCTGCCGTCTCCTTTCTCGGAACTATCGCTGTTGGCACATCTGCGTGCGCAGGCTTTCCAGACCGGGGCGAGACCGTAAGGAGCTGAGATTGCCGCTTCCGCTGGCTGCCAAGATCTTCAGTCTGCGCCAACGTGTGGCTCCGAAGATTGCTCAACGTGTCCACGTCGAGCAAATCGATGGCGCGGCGAGGCTGGCACCTTTCTCGGCATTCGTCAGCGGTACCGTTGTTACGGTCGTGGTTACGACCGCTTGGAATCAAGGCCCGCGGTGGTATTTGGTCTCTCTTCTTATGTCGATGGAAGCCGTCGTCGCGACCATACTTTTCGCGTGCTGGAACTGGCATCGGTCCGCCAATCGAGAATCGAGTGTTGCCACCGCGGCATCGTTTGCGTTAGCTGCTTCGGGACTGCTTGGGCTGATCTGGGCCTCAATGCCGATCATGCTCTTCCCGAGCGCTGGCCCAAACGAACGTCTCCTTCTCGGCGGAACTGCTATTGGATTAATTTGCACCGGGATCGTTATCGCCCCGCTCGCGGCGGCAGCGATGGCATTCGTTTCCCCTTTGATCGTTGCTTGTTTCATCGCAATTTATTTGCCGGGTGACATTTTTTTTGTGTTTATAGCGGTCTTGCTGGTGGTGTACGGAACGTTCATAATCTCTAGCATTGCCTATCTTCACCGGCTTTTCATGGAAAGATTGCTACAACAGCTCCAACTCGAGGAACAGGGGGAGATTATCCGCCTCCTGCTCTGCGACTTCGACCAGAGCGCCAGCGATTGGCTCTGGGAAACGAACGCCGATGGGCAATTGCAGAACGTCTCGCCACGCTTCGCCCAGGTTTTGAACGGCGACCCTGCTGAGCTGGAAGGTGCCTCCTTTCTCGCCGCGATCTTCCGCGAAGGCCAGCAGCCATCGGCACATGCCGATCGGCAAAAACTGGCGAATTGTGTCGTCGAGCAGGTGTTCTTCCGCGACGTCGTCGTGCCTGTCCGCGTCAGGTCCGAGGATCGCTGGTGGTCGCTCACCGGCAAGCCGGTGTTCGACGAGAGAGGGACCTTCCGAGGCTACCGTGGTGCGGGCTCCGACATTACCGCGCTACGAGCGTCCGAAGCTCGGATCGCCCACCAGGCGCGGCACGACTTCCTGACCGGCCTGCCCAACCGGGTGTCCTTTCTGGAGGCGCTGCGCTCCGCCTGCGAGACGGCAACCACCCGCGGCAAGACGTTTGCCGTGCTCATCCTCGACCTCGACGGCTTTAAAAGCGTGAACGACCGCCTCGGCCATGCTGCGGGCGATGATTTGCTTCGCGCGGTCGGCCGCCGATTGAGCGGGACCATCCGCGAAGGCGACTTCATTGCTCGGCTTGGTGGCGACGAGTTCACCATCCTGCACCGCGATGCAACGGTGGACACCGCCGCCGCCCTCGCGCAACGGATCATCGAAAAGCTTTCCGCGCCATTCCGCATCGACGGCGCGCACCCCACGGTCGGCGTCAGCATCGGCATCGCGCTCGCGCCCAATGCCGGCGGACAGCCCGAGGCGCTCCTACGGGGCGCCGATCTCGCCCTCTACAGTGCCAAGAACGCCGGCCGCGGAACCTGGCGCTTCTTCGAGAAAGAGCTTGAATCCAGCGTGCAGGAACGGCGTACGCTGCTGCGTGATCTGCACCACGCGCTCGATCGCGGCGAGCTGAGCTTGTCCTACCAGCCGGTCATGAACGCGCAAACCGCTGCCGTCCGGGGTTTCGAGGCGCTGTTGCGTTGGGAACATCCCGAGCGCGGCCAGATCCCGGCGGGCCAGCTCGTTTCCCTCGCCGAGGAAGCGGGCTTGCTCGACGAGATCGGCGGGTGGGCACTGCGCCAGGCGTGCAAGGAGGCGGCCGGCTGGCCAGGCGCGTTGCGCATCGCGGTCAACGTGTCGGCCGCCCAGTTCCGCGACTGTGGCCTCAGCGGCCTGGTGCAGCGGGCGCTGGAGGACTCCGGGCTGGCCACGACCCGCCTTGAACTGGAAATCACCGAAACCGCCTTCATGGACGCATCGGCACCCATCCTCGATGTCCTTCATGCCGTTAGAGCATTGGGCGTCCGGATCGCGCTCGACGATTTCGGGACCGGGTTCTCCTCGCTCGGCTATCTGCGCAGCCTGCCGTTCGACAAGATCAAGATCGACGCCAGTTTCGTGCGGGACATGACCGCCGACCGGCACAGCGCCGCTATCGTCCACGCCGTCATCGGCTTGGCCGCGAGCCTTGGCGTCGCCACCACCGCCGAAGGTGTCGAGACGATCGAGCACCTTCTGACATTGCGTACTCTGGGCTGCACCGAGGCGCAGGGCTTCCTAATCAGCCGTCCACTACCGGCCGCCGAGATTCCGGCCTTCCTGCAGGCTCCGCGCAACTTCGTGCTGCCCGCGTTGCCGCAGCCACCGTATTTGGCTCCAGTTCAGGATCTGCCGCCGGAACGTCTCGAGATCCAGATGGAATCCCCGGGCGCACAAGCCGCCGCCGAATAGCTACCCACCCTCCGCCGGCCATAGCCAGGCAGCGCCGCGCACGCCGGAGGAATCGCCATGCCGGTTCTTCACCACGGGCGAGCTCACCGTATCGCTGAACACGCGCATCTGCATGAGCCTGGGCACGATCTCGTAGAGATGGCTCATATTCGACAACCCGCCCCCCAGCACGATCACGTCCGGGTCCAGCAGGTTGACGACCACCGCCAGCCCGCGCGCGAGCCGGTCCGCATGCCGACCCAGCGCCTCTCGCGCCCGCGAACTCGCCAGCCTCGGCCCGCGCCGGAATGCCGCTCGCGTCATGCGCGCCCGGCCCGTCGCAGTCGCGGCCGAGCGCCGGACCGGAGATCATCGTCTCTAGGCAGCCATGCAGCCCGCACCAGCAGGGCGGGCCCGGAACCTCCTCGAACTCGTGGCCACGGCAGCGGCATATGACCCCATTCGCCGGCGATGCGATGCCGCCCGCCACGCACCTTGCCGTCGATCACGATCCCGCCGCCGACGCCGGTGCCCAGGATCACCCCGAACACCGTGCTAAAACCGGCGCCCGCACCGTCTACGGCCTCGCTCAGTGCGAAGCAGTTGGCATCATTCTCCACCCGCACCTCGCGCCCGAGCGCCGTGCTGATGTCGCGGTCGAACGGATGGCCGTTGAGCGCCACCGAGTTGGCGTTCTTCACCAGCCCGGTCGCCGGGCTGATGATGCCGGGAATCCCGATCCCGACCGGGGCGGTGCCGCCAAGCCGCGCCTCGGCTTCGCGCACGAGCGCCGCGATCGCCCCAATCCGGGCGGTGTAGCTCTCGGGCGTGGGCACGCGCTGGCGCAACAGCTCCGCCCCGTCGGGGCCAAGGACCGCGATCTCGATCTTGGTCCCGCCCAGATCGATGCCGATGCGATAGCGGCTCATGCGCCAAAGTATGCCGCCCTGCCCGGCTTGCTCAAGTCGCCGCCGCGGCGCCAGGATGGCCGGATGACCGAACGGCTCCTGGATGTAAAGGGACTCAACTGCCCGTTGCCGGTGTTGCGCGCGAACCGGGAGTTGCGCGCTATGCAGCCGGCGGAGCGTCTGCGCGTTCTCGCCACGGACCGGGCCGCGGTCTCGGATTTTCAGGCGTATTGCCGGGAAACGGGACACGCGCTGCTGGCTTGGAGCGAGGAAGGCGGCGTGTTCAGCTTCTTGATCCGCCGGCGGGCGCAAGATCCCGCCGCGCCGGACGATTGAGCTGGGACGACCGGAGATGCCCGTCGCGCTGATCACCCACCCCGCCTGTCTTCGCCACGACCCCGGCGCTTGGCATCCGGAATGCCCCGGTCGGCTGAGGGCAGTTCTGACAGCGCTGGAGGACGAGGCATTCGCGCCGCTGCTCCGGGAGCAGGCGCCGCGCGCCACGCGCGAGCAGCTCGCCCGCGCCCATCCGCCCCGCCACGTCGATGCGATTCTCTCCATTCAGCCGGAAGACGAATGCCCGGTGCATCTCGACCCGGACACGGTAATGAGCGCGGGGACAGTCGAGGCCGCGCTGCGGGCCGCGGGCGGGGCCGTGCTGGCGGTGGATGCGGTGATGGAGGGATGGGCGCGCGCGGCCTTTGTCGCGGCACGCCCGCCTGGGCACCATGCGGAACCAACGCGGCCGATGGGGTTCTGCCTGTTCAACAATGTCGTGATCGCCGCCCAGCACGCGCGGACCCGCTGGGGGTCGCGGCGCATCGCCGTGGTCGATTTCGACGTCCATCACGGCAACGGCACGCAGGCGATGTTCGCCAAGGACGCCGAGCTGTTCTACGCCTCGTCCCACCAAAGCCCCTGCTATCCGGGCACCGGCCGCCGCTCCGATCGCGGCGTGGCCGGCAACATCGTCAATGTCCCGCTCAGTCCGGGTGCCGACGGCGTGGCCTTCCGCGCTGGCTGGAAAGAGGTGATCCTGCCGGCCCTCAATGCGTTCGCGCCCGAACTGCTGTTGATCTCGGCCGGCTTCGATGCCCACAAGGCCGACCCGCTGGCGGAACTCCGGCTGGAGACCGAGGATTTCGCCTGGATCACCGCCGAGCTTGTCGCGCTAGCCGCCCGGCACACCTCCGGGCGCCTCGTCTCCATACTGGAGGGCGGCTATGACCTCGACGCTCTTGCCGCGTCGGCCGCTGCCCATGTACGGGAGCTGATGCGGGCCTAGGGAGACGAAGCCGGAATGTCGGGACCAGAGCGCGCGGCCAACGACGTGAGCGGCCTGTCATTCGAGGACGCTTTGTCGGAGCTGGAGCAGATCGTGCGCGGCCTGGAGAGCGGCCAGCAAAGGCTGGAGGACGCGATTAAGGCATATGAACGCGGTGCGGCGCTGCGGCGGCATTGCGAGGCGAAGCTCGCCGAGGCCGAAGCCCGCGTCGCTGCCATCGTCGAACATGCTGATGGCACGCTCTCGACCCGGTCGGCGGACTGAGGGCGGGGCGGCGCTGAAGCAGCGGGCCGACCAGGCGCTGGTCAGCCGGGGCCTGGCCGAGAGCGGGGCGCGGGCGCAGGCGCTGATCCTTGCCGGCCAAGTGTACAGTGGCGAGCGGCGGATCGAGAAGCCGGGCCAGCCGATCGCCACCGATGCCCCGATCATGGTGCGCGGCCAGGACCATCCCTTCGTGTCGCGCGGGGGCGTCAAGCTCGCCCATGCGCTTACGGTCTTTGCCTTCTCCCCAGCCGGGCGGGTCTGCCTGGACATCGGCGCCTCGACCGGCGGCTTCACCGACGTGTTGCTCGCGGACGGCGCGGCGAAGGTCTATGCCGTGGATGTGGGCCACGGCCAGCTCGCCTGGAAATTGCGCGGCGATCCGCGCGTGGTGGTTCACGAGAAGACCAACGCCCGCTATCTCACCCCGGCGGCGATCCCTGATCCGATCGAGGCCCTGGTATGCGACGCGAGCTTCATCGGCCTCACGGCCGTGCTGCCTCAACCGCTGTCGCTGTGCGTGCCCGGATCGTGGGCCGTCGCCCTCATCAAGCCGCAATTTGAAGCCGGCCGCTCCGCGGTGGGCAGCCGAGGTGTTGTGCGTGACCCGGAAGTTCATGCCCAGGTATGCGCGCGTGTTCAGGAATGGTGGGCGGGTTTGGAGGGCTGGCGAGTCGTTGGGCTGGTGGAAAGCCCGATCACCGGCCCGCAGGGCAATAGAGAATTCCTGATCGGCGCCGCCCGAACCAATTAGCTCCTGTGCTGCGGGCGGACCGCCACCAGGTCGCGTTGCGCGATCTCGGCCAGCAGCGACCACACCTTGGACGGCTCCATCGGCACGTCCGGGTCGTTCAATAGGCGATCGAGCTCGTCCAGCATGCGGTCGTACTCGCTCTCCGTCATCGTCTCTCGGCCTCGTTGCATCAGCATTGAAAATAGGAAGACCCGAGCACGGCGGCAGCCACATGGCAGCTTCGTGAACGCCGTATGCCCGCTTTTGTAGGCGGCACGAAGCCCACCCGGCCGCGTTCACGGCTAAGCAGTCGAGGAGTGGGCAGATGGAAGACGAGCGACGGCTGCCGCCGGATCAGGCGGAGCCATGGGCAACAGCCACCGCGGGCACGGTTTCGACCGCGTCGGCGGGAGTGGCGGCGGAGACTCTGGAGGCATGGGAACTGCTCGCGCGGTTCAGAAGCACCGAGGCGTTGGATCAGGCGATCGTGAAGCTGGAGGCGGCCGGGTTCGGCCGGGGCGACCTGGGCTTGCCAGAGATGGACCCGCCGCCCGAGCGCGCCACACCCGAAGCAGGCTCCAAGTCGGCTGATACGGATCTGGAGGCTCAACAGTCCCGCGTGTTCCTCTCCGCGGTCGGCGGCGCGGCCGCGGCTATGGTTGCCGCGACCGCGGTCGCGGCAACCGGAGGCTTGGCAGCGGTGGCGGGTGGCGTGGCGCTCGGGGCGGGGGCGGCTGCCGCCGGGGTGGCGCATCTGCTCAGCCGCGGCCTCAGTCACTCCGAGCAGCTCGACCGCGAACAAAAAGCCGCTGAGGGCAAGCTCATTCTCGCGGTGCGGACGCTTACCCCCGAGAAGCGCGATCACGCCATCGCTATTCTGGACGAGACCGGCGGGGAACTGCTCTGATCGCGAGCGCCTGGTCTTGGACGCCGCTATCGGCTGGCGTCATAACGGCAGGACAGCGCTGGACCTCTAGCGCTGACATGCGCATCCTGTCTGGATCAGTGCATGGCGGCATCATGAGATCGCAGCTTGAGAAGAAGGGGCAAAATCGGCTGTCCATTCGTCTTGATTTGGCATCGGGCGCGAGAATTGGACCAGGCAAGATCGCACTCTTGGAGGAGATCGCGCGAACGGGCTCTATCTCCGCTGCGGGCCGGGTACTCCGCATGTCCTATCGCCGCGCGTGGGAGCTGGTTGAGGATCTGAACCACAGCCTAGGGAAGTCGGTCGTGGTGACGACCGCGGGTGGAGCCGGCGGCGGCGGCGCTACCCTGACACCCGCTGGCGAGGCCATAGTCGCCGAGTATCGGGCGATCGAGGCCGCAACGGTGGGGGTCGCCCGCAAGCACCTGGCGGCTATCAGCCGGGCGTGCGGACGCGCCTGATCATCGTCGGATACTCGGCGCCGAGTTAGCCGGCCGCTTCAGCGTCTTGTAGCTGGCCGAGGGCGGCGAGGAAGCAACTGAGGGCCGCCGACCGCAACGGGATGTAGCGTTTGCCGGCCTGGCGGCAGAGCCGTTTCACCCTCAGGGCGGCATCGTGGCTGATGCAGTCGACGGGAAATAGAACCAGGTCCGCCCGGGTCGCGAGACCTGCAAGCAGGTCCGGCCGGTCTTCAATGCCACCGTCATGGTACAGGAAGACGCCCCCGAGGCGTTCGCCAATTGCTCGTAGGTGGGCAACCTGATTGGGGCGGCCACCGACATAGAGCAGGGAGAGCCCCTCCAGCTTGGGCATTCTCGAGGCAGTGCCGCTCGGGTCCGGTTCACAAGGTTGGATCGCCGCCTCAATCACCGACAGTTCGTCGCGCGCTGCCCGGTTCTCGGCCTCGGTACTCAGACGATCTTGCCGCTCCTGGTCGAGCGCGCACTTAAGTGACGTTAGACGTTGCTCCAGAACAGTCCGTCGCCGCGTCTCTGCACCAAGGCGACGCTCGAGATCGGCGACGAGTTGGCGCAGCATCGTTGTCTTGCCGGTCGAGGGGGCACCGGGCTCTGCCTCTTCGGCAACGATGCGGCTGGCGAGCGCCTGCCGTAACTGCCGGATCTCCGCATCACGCGAGACAACAATGTCGCGCAGTTGGGTCTGCTGGCGCTGAAGCCTGGCTTCCAGCTCCACCCGTTCCGTCTCTAGAATAGAAAGCCGGCGGATATCGGCCCGATTGGCCGCTCCGACCAGGTGCGAGAGCATATGGACCTGGCCGAATGCCTCCCGAATCAGGAGCGGAGTGGTAGCCGGATGCGTCAGGGTGGCCCAATAGGCCCCGGGAATATCGCCGCGCTGCTTGGCGACCTGCCAAAGTTCGCGCACCTCCTGTTCCGTTCTCGCCGTAGCAAACTGGTGAATGGCCAACCGATGCTGGTCGTCCAGGGACTTGTTCAGGCGCTTCGAGGCGCTGTCGTGCCGGGCAGCAAGCGTGACGGCGCGGGCGTGCAGATCATGGTCGGACTCTCCTATCTCCATTGCTTGGTTGGCGTTGCTACGCTGGCCCGCCGAGCCCGGCCGGTAGCCCGAATGGTTCCTGGTCCTTGAGGCCGCGAGGGAGCGTGTGGCGCCGGCCGGTCGTCCGTAAGCCCGAACAGTCGTCTGGGCCCGAGCCCGCATCGAGGAGGATGGGTGATGGATGAGCCGACCACCGCCGACCGTTTCGTCGGCATCGACGTCTCCAAGGGCCGGGTCGACGTGCATGTTCGCCCGGACGGCACCGGGTTCGTCTGCACGACCGACCCCGACGGCCTGGCCGACCTGGCGAGCCGCTTGCAGCCGTTGCGGCCGAAGCTCGTCACCATGGAGGCGAGCGGCGGCTATGAGGGCGTCGTCGCCGCGGCGCTGGCCGAGGCCGGCCTGCCGGTCGCCATCGTCAACCCACGTCAGGTGCGCAAATTCGCCGGCGCGATCGGCCGGCTCGCCAAGACCGACGCCATCGATGCCGGCATCATCGCCCATTTCGCCGATGCCATCCGGCCCGAGCCGAAGCCGATGCCCGATGCGCTCTCGCTGCGCCTGCGCGAGCTGCTCGCGCGACGCCGCCAGCTCGTGGTCATGATCAACGCCGAGAAGCAGCGCCTCGGCAAAGCCGCCGACAAGCTCGCCCAGCGTTCGTTCAAGACCATCCTGCGCAGCTTGCAGGCCGAGCGTGAGCGCATCGACCGCGCCATCGACAAGCTGATCGAGGACAGCCCGGTGTTCTGCGCCAAGCAGGACCTGCTCAAGAGCGTCCCGGGCATCGGCTACGTCATCGCCCGCACGCTGATCGTCGAACTGCCGGAACTCGGCACCGTCGATCGCCACCAGATCGCGGCTCTGGCGGGCGTCGCGCCGATGAACCGCGATAGCGGCCGTTATCGCGGCAAGCTCCTCAGCCAATCCAAGCTTGCTCAGAACCCGCCGCAACTCGGCGGTGGACAAGCAGGTGCCAATGATCGAGCAGTGCAGGCTCGGGTTGAACTCCCAGACCTTTGCGCGCCGGGAAGAGAATGGCTCCGGCGACGATAACGGATCGGGGTCGGCGCGAGTGATCAGGGGGGCCGGGAGCGGCGTCAGGTACCGAACTCGCGCATTATTGGCTGCTGGTGGATCCGAGGTCCGAGCTTCAGTGTGTTGGTTGCTGCGAGTGGGGGCACGCACTCCCCTCCGGGATGTCTATGAGGCGTTCCGACCAAGAGCGGCTCGTCGAGGATTGATTAGCCATCGGCTACAAGCCGCTACCGCTGTATCCAGGCGGGGATGACGGCACCACTGTCCTACGCTATAGTCAAGTGGGAATAGCGGACCCGCCGAAGGGGCGGGCCTAGGAGGGAAACCATGGACGTCGCGACCAATCTCGCCCGGCTCAGCCCGACTGTCTCCGCCTTCATCTCACGCCGGCACAAGCTGCTGATCGATGGAGCGTGGGTGGATGCGAAGGACGGCAAGACCTTCGCCGTGTTCGATCCGTCCACCGGCGGACAGATCACGCAGGTTGCCGAAGGTGGAGCGGCCGACATCGATGCTGCCGTGCTCGCCGCGCGCCACGCCTTCGAAGACGGCCCCTGGTCGCGCATGAAGCCCACCGAGCGCGGCAAGCTCGTCTGGCGCTTGGGCGACCTGCTAGAACAGCACGCGGACGAGTTGGCCGAGATCGAGAGCCTGGACAACGGCAAGCCGGTGCGCGATGCGCGGGCGGTTGATCTCCCCTTCGCGTGCGAACTGCTGCGCTACATGGGCGGGTGGTCCACCAAGATCACCGGCCAGAGCATCCCGATCTCCGCGCCGGGCGATTGGCACGCCTACTCGATGCGCGAGCCGGTCGGCGTGGTCGGTCAGATCATCCCATGGAACTTTCCCCTGCTGATGGCGGTCTGGAAGATCGCGCCGGCGCTCGCGGCCGGCTGCACCATCGTGCTCAAACCCGCCGAGCAGACGCCGCTCTCGGCCATTCGCCTCGGCGAATTGATCGAGCAGGCCGGATTCCCGCCGGGCGTGCTCAATGTCATCACCGGCGACGGAACCCCGGGTGCTGCGCTCGCCGCCCATCCGGGTGTCGACAAGGTAGCATTCACCGGCAGTACCGAGGTGGGCAAGCTGATCGTCCAAGCGGCGGCTGGCAATCTCAAGAAGGTCAGCCTGGAGCTGGGCGGCAAGTCTCCCGCGATCGTGTTTCCCGACGCCGACCTCTCCGTCGCCATTCCTGGCACCGCGAGCGGCATTTTCTTCAACATGGGCCAGTGCTGCACGGCGGGCTCCCGCCTCTTCGTGCATGAGCGGATCTTCGACAAGATGATGCAGGGCCTGTCGGATGAGGCTGCCAAGATCAAGATCGGCGCCGGCCTCGACCCCGAGACGCGCATGGGGCCGCTGGTGTCCGACGAGCAGTTCAGGCGGGTAACCGGCTACCTGGAATCCGGCCGTCACGAGGGCGCCGAGGTGGTCACCGGCGGCAAGCGTCACGGCAATAAGGGCTACTTCGTCGAACCGACGGTGCTGACCAAGACCACGCCCGAGATGAAGGTTGTCCGCGAGGAGATCTTCGGCCCCGTCGTCTGCGCGATGCCGTACAACGACGAAGACCTGGAGCGGATCGCGCGCCAGGGCAACGCCACCGAATACGGCCTGGCCGCCAGCATCTGGACCCGCGATATCGGCGTCGCCCACAAACTCGCGCGCAAGCTGAAGGCCGGCTCGGTTTGGATCAACGTCCATAACTTCAACGACGTCGCCCTGCCGTTCGGCGGCTACAAGCAGTCCGGCTGGGGCCGGGAGATGGGCTTCGAGGCGATCGAGCTCTACACTGAGGTGAAGGCGGTGGCGGCCCTGCTGTGAAGGCGCCCCCCGCCGACGCCCGTCATTAACTGAGTAAGGAAACCGATCGATGACCGTGGTTCAGAACCTCCAGGGCGTGCGCCTGGCATTCCTCGACGGCAAACCGAAGCGAATGCTGATCGACGGCAAATGGGTCGAAGCCGCCTCGGGCAAAACGTTCCAGAGCCTCAACCCGGCGACGGGCGAGGTTCTGGCCGACGTGGCCGAGGGTGATCAGGAGGACATCGACCGTGCCGTGCAAGCGGCGCGGCGTGCCTTCAATGGCCCGTGGAGCAAGTTCAAGCCCTATGAGCGTCAACAGCTTCTCCTGAAGATCGCCGACCTGGTGGAGCAGCATTTCGACGAGTTGAGCCAGCTCGACACGCTGGACATGGGCGCGCCGATCAGCCGCACGCTCGGCAACAACCGCCGCGTGCTAGGGATGCTGCGCTACTACGCGGGCATGGCGACCGCGCTGCATGGGGAGACGATCGAGAACTCGCTTCCGGGCGAGATTTTCTCCTACACGCTGAAGGAGCCGGTCGGGGTGGTCGGCGCCATCATCCCGTGGAACGGCCCGCTGGGGGCGACGATCTGGAAGATCGGCCCGGCACTGGCCACCGGCTGCACGGTAATCCTGAAACCCGCCGAGGAGGCGCCGCTCACGCCGCTGCGCCTGGGCGAGTTGCTCCAGGAGGCCGGCGTGCCACCGGGCGTGGTCAACATCGTGCCCGGCTATGGCGATACCGCCGGCGCGGCGCTGGCGTCGCACATGGGCGTGGACAAGGTGGCGTTCACCGGCTCGCACCTGACCGGGCAGAAGATCGTGCAAGCCTCGGCGGGCAATCTCAAGCGGGTGTCGCTGGAGCTGGGCGGCAAGTCGCCCGACATCGTGTTCGCCGATGCCGATCTGGAATGGGCCGTGCCGGGCGCCGGCATGGCGGTGTTCGCTAACTCCGGACAGATTTGCAGCGCCGGGACGCGGCTGTTCGTCGAACGCAAGGTCTATGACGAGTTTACCGGGCGGGTCGCCGAGTTCGGCAAGGGGCTGCGCGTCGGGCCGGGCGTTGATCCCGAGACCCAGATCGGCCCGCTTGTCTCCGCCCAGCAACTGGAGCGCGTGACCGAATATCTGGCCGTCGGGCGGCAGGAAGGCGCGCGACCGCTGGCCGGGGGCGAGCGACTGACCGAAGGCCCGCTCGCCAAGGGCTACTTCGTGCCGCCCACGGTGTTCGCCGATGTGCGCGATGACATGCGGATCGCCCAGGAGGAGATTTTCGGGCCGGTGATTTCCGCGATTCCCTTCACCGACATCGAAGAGGTGATCGAGCGCGGCAATAACACCCAGTTCGGCCTCGGCAGCGGCGTATGGACGCGCGATGTCAGCAAGGCGCACCGGCTGGCGAAGGGCATTCGCGCCGGAACGGTATGGGTCAACTGCTACCAGGCCATGGACCCGGCGGTCCCCTTCGGCGGCTATAAGATGAGCGGCTATGGCCGCGAAAGCGGCTTGCAGCACCTGGAGGAATACCTCAACGTGAAGGCTGTCTATATCCGGACGGCGTAGCGAGCCCGGCGCGGGAAGCAAAGGGCGAGACCACAACAACGCAACATGGGGAGAGGAACAATGAACAGCGGTCGTTTGACAGGTGGCGGTGCAGCCGCGCGATACGTGGCTGCGTCGATCGGATTGTTGTTCGCCCTGCTCGCATCGACCTCGGCGCCCGTGCGCGCCGCCGGTCCGTCCGAGGTGACGCTTCCGGGCGACCGCGCCTATCCGGAGAGCATCACCGCGACCTCGGACGGGACCCTGATCATCGGCAGTCTGGGGGAAGGGTGGATCTACCGGGCGTCACCCGGTGCATCGACGGCGGAGACGTGGATCAAGCCGGGCACGGACGGGATGATGTCGGTTCTCGGCGTGTTGGCCGACGAGCGGTCTGGGACGCTCTGGGCTTGTTCCAGCGACTTCTCGGCGGCTGGCGTCAACATACCGGGCGGCCGGAAGCCGGTGGCGCTGAAGTCGTTCGATCTGAAGAGCGGGACACCCAAGGGCAGCGTGCCGCTGCCCGGTGAGCGCACGTTATGCAACGATATCGCCATCGGCCGGGACGGCGCGGCCTACGTGACCGACTCGTTCAATCCGCATGTGTTGCGATTGAAGCCCGGTGCCACGACATTTGAGGTTTGGGCGACAGATAACCGCTTCACGGTCAAGCAGGGTGCCGGGCTCGACGGGATTGCGTTCGGCGGCGATGGCAATCTTTACGTGAACCTCTACAACGGCAACGCCCTGTTCCGGATCGACGTGAACAGCGACGGCAGTGCGGGAAAGGTCACGCAGTTACAGCCGTCGCAGCCGATCGCGCTCTGCGACGGGATGCGCAAGCTGGGCGCCGACACGCTGCTGATGATCGAGGGCACCGGAAAGCTGGATCGCGTCACCGTCAATGGCGATCACGCCAAGATCGATGTGCTCAAAAGTGGCTTCAGGACGCCGGTCTCCGTGGTTCAAGTGGGCGATGTCGCCTGGGTGGCCGAGGGCCAGCTTACCTCGCTGTTCGATCCGAAAAAGGCGGGCAAGCCCCAGTTGCCGTTCCGAGTTTATGCGGTGCCGCTGCAAGGAGCCAGCCAGTGACGAGCGCGTGGGACTTGGATAGCGCCAACTTGCTGCAGAGCCTCTATCCCGATGAGGTGACGTTGGCCAGGTTGCTCGCGGGGTTGGGATTCCAGATCGCGCAATCCCGGTCCTGGGCGATGTCGGCACCCCGGGTGTGTACGACCTTCCGAGCCTGACGCCGAGCACGACGGAATCGGCCACCTACTTGGCCGGCGGCACTCCCGTAAGCGATACGTACACGGGCGTGAGCCTTTGGAATCTACTCGGCGACGCGGGCGGCGTGACCACCACCAGCGCCAAGAATGATATCCTTAGCAAATATGTCGTTGCAACTGGAAGTGACGGATACAAGGTGGTCTTTTCGCTCGGCGAGATCGACCCTCAGTTCGGCAACCAGCCGATCCTGGTCGCCGATGCCGATACCGCCGGCCAACTCGGATGTTCCGGCTCGGACGGCCTCGCCCGCATGGTCGTGCCAGGGGACGTGGACGGCGGCCGGTACGTGTCGGATCTCGTGAGCCTGGATGTTGGGAGCCTTCAGGAGCCCGGGCCGGTTGGGAGCGGCGGTCCGTCGAGCACGTTCACGGTGTCTGGCGAGGTCGCCGACCCCGGCATCTATGCCGCCAGCACGCTTCACCCAACCCAGATATAGGACGTCCGAACGTTCGCGATCACATGGAGACCGGCGGCAACCCGATCCTGCGCGAGACCATCGCCGCGATCCGGCATGTCCTCGGCGCCGAGCTGAAGACGATCACCGTCGAACGGACGGTGATCGGGATCTTCTTCACCGGCGTGAAATTAAGCAACGGCGCCGGCGGAGCCTGCGCCACCCCGGTGAAGACGATCCCCGAAGCGGTCTGCTGCCCAAGCTCGGCGATGGCGATGCCCTTTCCCGGCCGCCTTCGTGGCCGCGGCGCGCTCGAGCTACTCAAGGAGACGGAAGCCGCCAGCGGCATTCGTCGCGCGGTCGGGATCGCCGTGATGAACGCCCTTGCCGATCTGTGCTGGGAGCGGCGCCCGCTCGCCGAGCTGGAGCTGCGCCACGGCGTGGATGCGTTCGACGCGACTGAGATCCGCGCGGGCGATCGTGTCGTCGTCGTCGGCGCCTTCGTGCCATTCCTCCGCGTCCTCAAGCGGCGGGGCGTGGGCTACCTGGTGCTGGAGAACGATCCGGCCACTCTGAAAGCCGACGAGCTGCCGTTCTTCAGACAAGCGGAGCAGGCGCACACGGTCCTGCCGACGGCCGATGTCGCCCTGATGACCGGCACCACGCTCGTCAACGACACGCTGGACGAGTGTTTGGGCCTGCTTCGGCCGCAAGCGCGCGTGACCCTGGTTGGGCCGACCGTCAGCTTGATGCCCGACGCCTTCCTGCGGCGCGGCGTGGACATTCTCGGCGGCGTGCGCGTCACGGCGCCTGACGATTTCCTCGACCTGCTGGCCGAGGGCGGTTCCGATTATCACTTCTTTGGGCGATCCGCCGAGCGCGTGGTCCTGCAGCGGCGGGCGACGGCCTCGGTGACATGACGAGCACGGCAAAGCCGTTGCGTCCGGCTCGTCCGACAAGATAACCATGCCCCTAGCAGCCTGTCGGATTGAGATACCCGATCACGCGATCCGTGGCTAGAATCGGCGGATGTCGAATTTTGTGCCGTTCAACCGCGACCAGGCCTTTCTGCTGCCGCCCGACCTAAAGACTTGGCTGCCGGAGGATGATCTTGCGCACTTCGTGGTGGCCGCGGTGGAGCGGGTACCGCTCGGGGCGTTCCGAGTGGCGGAGCGAGCGTGCGGCAAGCCGCAGTATCACCCGCGGCTGATGCTGGCGCTGCTGATCTACAGCTACGCCAACGGCATCTTCTCGTCGCGGCGGATCGAGCGGGCAACCTACCGTGACATCGCGGTTCGCTTCGTGGCGGCCAACCTGCACCCCGACCACGACACGATCGCGGTGTTCCGACGCTCGAACAAAGCGGCCTTCGAGGCGGCCTTCCTGCAAGTGCTGCTGCTGGCGCGCGAGAGTGGGCTGCTGCGGCTCGGCACGGTGTCGATCGATGGGACCAAGATCGACGCCAATGCCTCGAAGATCCGCTCCGTGCGCTACGACCGGGCGCAGGAATTGCGGGCCAAGCTGGCGGCTGACATCGCCGCGCTGACCGCGCAGGCCGAAGCGGCCGACGCCGGGGACCACGACCCGCAAGCGTTGCCGGCAGAACTGGCCCGGCGCAACGCGCTCCAGGCGAAGCTCGATGCTGCCTGCGAGCGGCTGGAAGCCGAGGCACGCGCCGAAGCTGAGGCCGCCCGCCCAGCTTATGAGGCCAAGAAGGCCGCCTATGACGCCAAGAACGGGCGTCGCGGCCGGCCGCCGAAACCGCCCGATGATACGCCGCCACCAGAGCGACAAAGCAACCTGACGGACCCGGACAGCGCCCTGATGCGACGCTCGGATGCGCATGAATACCGCCAAGCCTACAACGCACAGGCGGTGGTGTGCGCCGACGGTGCGCAACTGATCCTGGCGACCAACCTGGTCGCGACCCCAGCCGATGCGCCGAGCTTTGCCGCGACTACCCTGGCAATGGAAACAACCATTGGCCTACCCAAGATCGTTCTGGCCGATACCGGTTTTGCCAGCGGCCCAGCGGTGGCGGACCTGCACGCACATGGCATCGAGCCATTGGTGGCGATCGGGCGGACCCAGCCGCACCGGCCCTACGACTTCCGTCCGCCGCCGCCGCAAACCACGCCGCGCCGGATCACCGAGCCTTGGCGCCTGGCGATGAAAGCCAAGCTGGAGACCGAAGATGCCAAGAACCTCTACAAAAGACGCAAGCAGACCATCGAACCGGTGTTTGGCATCATCAAGAGCGCCATGGGCTTCGTCCGCTTCCACCTGCGCGGCATCCAAAAGGTTGCCGCCGAGTGGACCCTGACCGCGCTCGCCTACAACTGCAGGCGAATCGCCCGCCTGCAGGCGGCGTGAACACCCCAGCCGGCTTGCTCATTGGCTCAGCCGGCAGGCTGAATCCGACAGGCTGCTAGAGCAGGTTTAGGCGATCGTGACCCGGTTTGTTTGTATCGTTTCGGCAAGACGCGGTGAGGGCGTCAGGGCAGCATTAAAAGGCTGCTGCTCTGGCGTGCGTCGGCGACGGGGGCGGGTTTCAGCCCGGTCTCGCCGGGCTCTTGGACCAGCGCCCCAAGGGCGCGCGAAAGCTTGGCTGACGCCTCCAGCACTTGCGGCAGCAACGAGCGAGGGCGAGGCGGGCGCATCCGCAACGAGGGCGCGGTGATCGAAAGCGCGGCCACGACTTGGCCACCCGCATCCCGCACGGGCGCGGTGATGGACACGGCGCCCGCGTGGACTTCGTCGGCCGTGATCAGGTAACCGCGGGCGCGGATCCGTTGCAGGTCCGCGGCGATCCAGGCCGGGTCGGTGCGGGTGGCCGGGGTGTATCGCGGCAGGCGTTGGGCAAGGACTTGGGTCTGGATCGTCTCAGGGGCGTAAGCCAGCAGCAATCGGCTCGCGCCGGCGTGCAGTGGCAGCCGATCGCCCGCGGCGACATAGACCCGGAGCACGGGATCAACTTGAAAGATGGTGATGGCTTCGGCTTGTAAGCCCTCTCGGCCGAGCAGGTACACATTTTCGCCCACCGCCTGTCCGAGTTCGGCCAGACCGGGCATCGCGGTCGCCGCCAGCGCCCCCTGGTCGTGCGCGGCGCGGCCGAGCACCCCCCAGCGCGCGCCCAGCCGCCACACTCCCCGTGCCTCGTCCTGCAAGGCGAAGCCCCGCATTTGCAGGGTACGCAACAGGCGGAACGCTGCGGTGCGGGTGCAGCCCGCGGCGTGGGCGAGCGTCGCCAGCGGCGCCGGGCCGACCCTGGCAAGCGCCTCCAGCAGATCGAGCGCACGCCCGACCGCGGCGATGCTGTAATCCGGCGACGCGCCGGAAGCTGGCTTTGCCTCCGCCCGGCTGGCAGCCGCCTTGGCCGCCAAGGGACGCGAGAGCCGAGCCTTGCCCGATGGCTTACGCGGAGACTTACCGGTGGGCTTGGCAGGTGAGCGCATGGGAACTCGTGTGCGCGCCGCGGCGCGCGTGGGTCAAAACAGATCACGGAACGGTTGTCGAGCAGTCGCGCGAAACGCGATCCTAGGTTACAGATTGTCACCACACTGGCACGTGGTCAAAGGGAATGCCACGGTACCGACACCAATTACTCGGATGACACGCGTTTTTGTCGGTACCGGCGCACACCTGCTTGCCGGCCGACCCGGCCTGCGCTAAAGCGCGCGGCTTGCCGCCGCACAGGACCGCTGGCTCGCGGCCCAGCGGGCGTGGTGGAATTGGCAGACACGCCAGATTTAGGTTCTGGTGGCGCAAGCCGTGGGGGTTCAAGTCCCTCCGCCCGCACCAATAAAGCCGCAGCGCGAGAGATTGGAGATTTCCGGGCAAATGCAGGTCACCGAGACCCTCTCCGAGGGGCTGAAGCGTGCCTTCACCGTGGTCGTGCCGAGCGCCGACATCGAGAGCCGGCGCGCCGCGCGTCTGTCCGACCTCGGCAAGACGCTGCGCCTGCCGGGGTTCCGTCCGGGCAAGGTGCCGATGCCCGTCGTTCGCCAGCGATATGGCACGGCGGTTACCGCTGAGGTGCTCGAGGAGTTGGTCAATCAGGCCACACAGCAGGTGTTGAGCGAGCGCGGCCTACGTCCCGCCATGCAACCGAAGGTAGACGTTCTCACCAAAGACCCGGCAGGGGGCACCAAGGACCAGGACATTACCAAAGACCTGGAGTTCAAGGTCGAGGTTGAGCTGCTGCCCGAGATCGCCCTGCCCGATTTCAGCGTCATTGAACTGACCCGGCTCAAGGCCGAGGTGCCGCCGGAAACGGTGGACAAGGCCTTGGCGGAGATCGCCGCGCGCAACCGTGAGCTGCACGACATCTCGCCCGATGAGCTTGGTGAGCGAGGGGCCGAGAAGGGCGAGGTGGTGGTGCTCGACTACGTCGGCCGGGTGGACGGGATGGAGTTTCCGGGCGGGCGGGGCACGGACGTGAACGTGGAGGTGGCTGGGCCGGGGTTCATCCCTGGCTTCACGGAGCAGATCGAGGGCATCCGCCCCGGTGAAACCCGCACCATCGAGGTTACTTTTCCCGAGGAATACGGAGCGAAAGAGGTGGCGGGCAAGGCCGCCGCATTCGAGGTCACCGCCAAGTCACTGAAGCGGCAGGAAACTCCCGCCGTTGATGACGATCTGGCCAAGAAGCTCGGCTTCGAAGGGCTGGACGAGGTCAAGGGTGTGATCCGTGGCCAGGTTGAGCGGGAATACGGCCAGCTCTCCCGGCAACGCCTCAAGCGCGAACTGCTCGACAAGCTGAATACGATGGTAAGCTTCGCCATCCCGGAGGGAATGGTGGAGGCCGAGTTCGCCCAGATCTGGGCGCGGCTGCAAGCCGACCGCGACGCCGGCCGGCTCGACGAGGAGGACAAGGCCAAGGACGAGGAAGCCCTTCGCTCAGAGTACCGCGCGATCGCCGAGCGCCGGGTCCGGCTTGGCCTGCTGCTGGCCGAAGTCGGCCGCGTCAATGCCATCCAGGTAACGCCCGACGAGATGGCGCGCGCCATGCGCGCCGAGGCGGCGCGTTATCCCGGCCAGGAGGCCAAGGTTATCGAGTTCTTGCGCAAGACTCCGCAGGTGTCGGATAACCTGCGCGGACCCATCTTCGAAGAGAAAGTGGTGGATTACGTGTTGGAGCTGGCCAAGGTCGAGGAACGGACGGTGCCGCCCGAAGAGCTGGCGCTGGAGCCGGAGCCGGCGCAAGGGCAGGCGGAGCCGGCGCCGGAGATCTCGGCCTGACTGGAACCCGGGCTCGGCCTGCTTATGTAAGTGCTTGTCTCTCTCGCGTGTCAGGTGATTGAAATGAGGGATCGCGATCCCGTCGAGGTCTACAGCAACACCCTGGTTCCCATGGTGGTCGAGCAAACCGCCCGCGGCGAACGGGCGTTCGATATCTACTCCCGGTTGCTGAAGGAACGGATCATTTTCTTGACCGGGGCTGTTTTCGATCAGGTGGGCTCGCTCATCTGCGCGCAGCTCCTGTTCTTGGAATCAGAGAACCCGTCCAAGGACATTGCTTTTTATATCAATAGCCCCGGCGGCGTCGTTTCGTCGGGACTCGCGATCTACGACACGATGCAGTACATCCGCAGCCCGCTCAGCACGGTCTGCATCGGCCAAGCAGCGTCTATGGGAAGCCTGTTGCTCACGGCGGGCGCCAAGGGCAAGCGGTTTGCCCTGCCTAACTCGCGGATCATGGTTCACCAACCCTCGGGCGGCGCCCAAGGACAGGCGACCGACATCGAGATCCAGGCACGCGAGATCCTGACCCTGCGCAAGCGGCTGAACGAAATTTATGTGCGCCACACCGGCCAACCGATCGAGGCGATCGAGCGTAAGCTGGAACGCGATACCTATATGTCGGCCGAGGAGGCGCGGGACTTTGGATTGGTCGATGAGGTGGTGGAAAGCCGCCCGGTGACGGCCGAGGAACCCGGCCGGTCCTAAACCTGCTCCAGGAGATTGCGGGCCGCGCCCGATCTCGGAGCCGCGGTGGCGGTCATGCCCAATTGCCCCACCGTGGCAGCGGGGTGACAGACTTGGCCCAGAACAGGCGCTTATCCTTGTCCGGCTCGGCCCCCGGGGGCTAAAGTCATCTCGGGTCTAGCGCGCCCGGGACAGGAGTGCTCATGAGCAAGTCCGGCGATTCCAAGAACACCCTTTATTGCTCGTTCTGCGGCAAGTCGCAGCACGAGGTGCGTAAGCTCATCGCCGGGCCGACGGTGTTCATCTGCGACGAATGCGTCGAGCTGTGCATGGACATCATCCGCGAGGAGCACAAGACACATCTCGTCAAGTCGCGCGACGGCGTGCCGACCCCGCGCGAGATCTGCAAGGTGCTGGATGATTACGTGATCGGCCAGGACCACGCGAAGCGGGTGCTATCGGTCGCCGTCCATAACCACTACAAGCGGCTGGCCCACGGGCAAAAGAACAACGACGTCGAGATCGCCAAGTCGAACATCCTGCTGGTCGGCCCCACGGGCTCGGGCAAGACTCTGCTTGCCCAAACGCTGGCGCGCATCCTGGACGTGCCGTTCACCATGGCCGACGCCACCACGCTGACCGAGGCCGGCTACGTCGGCGAGGACGTGGAGAACATCATCCTCAAGCTGCTCCAGTCGGCCGATTACAACGTCGAGCGGGCGCAGCGCGGCATCGTCTATATCGACGAGGTTGATAAAATCAGCCGCAAATCCGACAATCCGTCGATCACGCGGGACGTGTCCGGCGAAGGCGTCCAACAGGCGCTGCTGAAGATCATGGAGGGCACTATCGCCTCGGTGCCCCCGCAGGGCGGGCGCAAGCACCCGCAGCAGGAATTCCTACAAGTCGATACCACGAACATCTTGTTCATCTGTGGGGGCGCATTCTCGGGCCTGGAACGCATCATCTCCGCGCGCGGCAAGGGCTCGGGCATCGGCTACGGAGCCGAGGTCCGCGGACAGGACGAGCGGCGCATGGGCCAGATTTTGCGCGAGGCGGAGCCCGAGGATCTGCTGAAATTCGGCCTGATCCCCGAGTTCATTGGCCGCCTGCCGGTGGTCGCGACGTTGGAGGATCTCGACGAAGGCGCGTTGGTCGAAATCCTGACCCGGCCGAAGAACGCGCTGATCAAGCAATATGGCCGGCTGTTCGAGATGGAGGGCGTGAAGCTCTCCTTCACCGACGATGCGCTGCGCTCGGTTGCGACGCGGGCGATCGCGCGCAAGACCGGCGCGCGAGGGCTCCGCTCCATCATGGAGGCGATCCTGCTCGGAACCATGTTCGAGCTTCCGGGATTGGATGGGGTGGAGGAGGTGGTGATCAACCGCGAAGTGGCCGAATCTCGTACCAATCCGCTGTACCTCTACGGCAAGGAGCGGGTGGAGACCAGCGCCTAAGGAATTGCGCCCCGCCCCCCGCCACGGGGAGCCGCTGATTTCAAGACCTTGCGCGCCTCGGCCGGGGTGCCGATATCCCGCCACATGACGGGGGCGTGAGCCCCTGCATGAGGTGCGGTCCGTGCCGGCGTCGGGCGGGTCGCGCAGCGACTGTCCAGAAGGAGGTCTAACATGACGGAATCCGATCGGCCAGGCCCGGCCCAGCCGGGTGGCCCGCCCGGAGAGCCCGGCGGGGGCAAGCCATCGGGCGCATCATCGACGGTGCGAGGCGATCCGCTCCCGGTGCTGCCGCTGCGAGACATTGTTGTGTTCCCGCATATGATCGTGCCGCTGTTCGTGGGCCGGGAGAAATCCGTGCGCGCGCTGGAAGCGGTGATGAAGGACGACAAGCAGATATTGCTGGTAGCGCAACGCAACGCCGCCCAGGACGATCCTTCGAGTGACGACATCTACCGGGTCGGCACCGTTTCGACCATCCTGCAGCTCCTAAAGCTGCCCGACGGCACCGTGAAGGTGCTGGTGGAGGGCGGTAAGCGGGCCCGCATCTCCGGTTTCAAGGAGACCACCGCCTATTTCGAGGCGTTTGTCGAGCCACTGGCCGAAGCCGAAGGCGATCCCAAGGAGCTGGAGGCGCTCGGTCGGAGCGTTGTCTCTCAGTTCGAGCAGTACATCAAACTCAACAAGAAGATCGCCCCCGAGGTGCTGGTCTCGCTCAACCAGATCGAAGATCCGAGTAAGCTCGCCGACACCGTCGCCGCGCATCTCAGCCTGAAGATCGCGGAGAAGCAGGACGTGCTTGAGACCCAAAAGGTCGGCGAGCGACTGGAGCGTGTCTTCGGCCACATGGAATCTGAAATCGGCGTGCTCCAGGTGGAGAAGCGCATCCGCAACCGCGTCAAGCGGCAGATGGAGAAGACGCAGCGCGAGTATTACCTGAACGAGCAGCTCAAGGCGATCCAGAAGGAATTGGGCGAGGGCGAGGACGGCAAGGACGAGACCGCCGAACTGGAGGCCAAGGTCAAGAAGACCAAGCTCTCCAAGGAAGCGCGCGAGAAGGCGGTGGCTGAGCTCAAGAAGCTGCGCACCATGAGTCCGATGAGCGCCGAGGCGACGGTGGTGCGCAACTATCTCGACTGGATGCTGTCGATCCCGTGGAAGAAGCGCAGCAAGATCCGCAACGACGTGGTCGAGGCGGAGAAGGTGCTGGAAGCCGATCACTACGGCTTGGAGAAGGTCAAGGAACGGATCATCGAGTACCTCGCCGTACAGGCGCGGAGCCCGAAGGTGCGCGGCCCAATCCTCTGTCTGGTCGGCCCCCCCGGCGTCGGCAAGACCTCGCTCGGGAAGTCGATCGCGCGCGCCACGGGGCGGAACTTCGTGCGCATGTCGTTGGGCGGCGTGCGGGACGAGGCGGAGATCCGCGGCCATCGCAGGACCTATATCGGGTCGATGCCCGGCAAGGTACTGCAAGGCATGAAGAAGGCCAAGACCTCCAACCCATTGTTCCTGCTCGACGAAGTGGACAAGCTCGGCGCCGATTGGCGCGGTGATCCGTCCTCGGCGCTACTCGAGGTGCTGGACCCGGAGCAGAACAGCACCTTCAACGACCATTACCTGGAGGTGGATTACGACCTGTCCGACGTGATGTTCGTCACCACGGCCAACAGCTTGCGGATGCCCCAGCCGTTGATGGACCGCATGGAGATCATCCGCATCCCCGGTTACACCGAGGACGAGAAGGTGGAGATCGCTAAGCGCCATCTGATCGCCAAGCAGTCGGAGGCACACGGACTGAAGGGTGACGAATGGCATCTGTCGGATGACGCGTTGCGCGACCTGATCCGGTACTTCACGCGCGAAGCCGGTGTGCGGAACCTGGAGCGCGAGATCGCCAACCTCGCCCGAAAGGCGGTGCGCGAGATCGTCACCAAGAAAACCAAGAAGGTGCTGATCACCCGCAAGAACCTCGACAAATACGCAGGCGTACGGAAATTCCGCTTCGGCGAGACCGAGGACGAGGACATGGTCGGCGTGGTGACCGGCCTGGCCTGGACCGAGGTGGGTGGCGAGATCCTGACGATCGAGAGCGTGTTGCTGCCCGGCAAAGGCAACGTGAAGCAGACCGGCAAGCTCGGCGACGTGATGCAGGAGAGCGTCTCGGCGGCATTGAGCTACGTGCGGAGCCGCTCGATCAAGTTCGGCATCAAGCCGACCTTGTTTGAAAAGCGGGACATCCACGTTCACGTTCCCGAAGGCGCGACCCCGAAGGATGGGCCGTCCGCCGGCATCGCCATGGCGACCTCCATCGTCTCGGTGCTGACTGGCATCCCGGTGCGCCGCGACGTGGCGATGACCGGCGAGATCACGCTGCGCGGCCGCGTGCTCCCGATCGGCGGCCTAAAGGAGAAGCTGCTCGCCGCGCTCAGGGCCGGAATCACGACCGTGTTCATCCCCAAGGAGAACGAGAAGGACTTGGCGGAAATCCCGGACAACGTGAAGAAACACCTGAAGCTCATTCCTGTTGCCGATGTAGACGAGGTGATCGCTCAGGCGCTGAACCGCCGGCCCGAAGCGATCGAATGGGAGGAGCCGCCGGAGCCGGTGGCACCGCCCAAACCCGCGGAAGCCGCGGCGTCACTGACGCATTGACAAATCACTAACGTCTGTGGACGGGCCGGCGCCTACGTCGGCCCGTTTTTTTACGTTCCGGCCAGCAATCGCGCCGTCGCTTGCAATCCGCCGCCCACCACCCTTTTCTAAGGGTCATGGCGGATGAGACAACATGGGACGCGGAGCGGGGCGCGGCCGTTATCGCGCCATTCCTGCGCGGGTCGGACGGGCTCATTCCGGCCTTACATGCGATGCAGGACGCGTTCGGCCATGTGCCCGAACCAGCGGTGTTGATGCTCGCGGGAGCGTTCAACCTGACGCGCGCCGAGGTTTACGGCGTTGTCTCGTTTTATCATGACTTCCGCCGCCATCCGCCGGGGCGGCATGTGTTGCGCCTGTGCCGGGCGGAAGCTTGCCAATCCATGGGCGGCGACCGGGTTGCCGCCGCGTTGCGGGAGCGGTTCGGGGTGGACTGGCACGCCACCAGCGCGGATGGCGGCCTGACCCTGGAGCCGGCTTTCTGCCTCGGCCTCTGTGCCGTGGCCCCTTCCGCGATGTTGGACGGTCGACCGCTTGGTCGCATCGACGCGGCGCGGGTCCAAGCCGAGCTGGAGGCGGCTTCGTGACGCGCGTTTTCATCCCGGCCGACGCCGGCGCGGTCGCGCTTGGCGCCAATGCGGTCGCGGCCGCCTTGGCGGCGACGGCGGATGTGAAGGTGGTCAGGACTGGCTCGCGCGGCCTCTATTGGCTCGAGCCGATTGTGGAGGTCGCGACGCCGGCCGGGCGGATCGCCTACGGTCCGGTGACGCCGTCCGATATACCCGGTCTGCTGGAGGCCGGTCTGCTAAGCGGCGGGGCGCACAAGCTTCGTCTTGGCCAGCCCGAGACCATGCCGTTCCTGGCCCGCCAGACTAGGCTTGTGTTTGCTCGCTGCGGCACCGTCGATCCCTCCTCGCTTGACGACTACCGCGCGCAGGGCGGCTTGAAGGGCCTAGCTCGGGCAATTGAGATCGGGCCGGCGGCGATTATTGAGGAGGTGGCGCGCTCCGGCCTGCGTGGCCGTGGCGGCGCGGGCTTCCCGACCGGGATCAAATGGCGGACGACGGCGGAGGCCGCCGGGACGCGTAAGCACATCGTCGTCAACGCCGACGAGGGCGATTCCGGCACGTTCGCCGACCGTATGCTGATGGAGGGCGATCCGTTCCTGCTCATCGAGGGCATGGTGATCGCGGGCGTCGCCGTGGGTGCGGCCAAGGGCTGGGTGTACACCCGCTCGGAATACCCGCACGCCGCTGCTGCGTTCGACCGCGCGCTGGCGGCGGCGCGGCGCGGCGGCCTGCTCGGGTCGCGCGTGCTCGGCTCCGAGTTCGCGTTCGAGATCGAGCAGCGGGTAGGCGCGGGCGCTTACGTATGTGGCGAGGAGACCTCGCTTCTGGAGAGCCTTGAGGGCAAACGGGGGCAAGTTCGCGCCAAGCCGCCGCTGCCGGCCCATAAGGGCCTGTACGGCGAACCGACGGTGGTTAACAACGTCATTACATTGGCGAGCGTGCCGGTGATCGTCGCGGAGGGCGCCGAGTTCTACCGCCAGCTCGGGTTCGGGCGCTCGCGCGGCACCATGCCGATCCAACTCGCCGGCAACATCCGCCGCGCCGGGCTGTTCGAGGCGCCGTTCGGGATCACCCTGGGCGAGCTGGTCGAGGACATCGGCGGCGGCACGGCCACCGGGCGCGCGGTGCGGGCGGTGCAGGCTGGCGGCCCGCTCGGCGCCTATTTCCCGCCCGCGTTGTTCGACACGCCGTTCGACTACGAGGCGTTCGCCGCGCGCGACGGGCTGATCGGCCACGGCGGCCTCGTGGTGTTTGACGACACGGTGGACATGGCCCGGCAGGCGCGCTTCGCGATGGAGTTCTGCGCCGTCGAATCCTGCGGCAAATGCACTCCCTGCCGCATCGGCTCGGTACGCGGGATGGAGGTGATCGACCGCATCATCGCGGGACGCGATGTCGAGGCGAACCTCGCGCTGGTGCGCGACCTGTGCGAGACGATGAAGTTCGGCTCGCTGTGCGCGCTCGGCGGCTTCATCCCCTATCCGGTGATCAGCGCGATCACCCATTTTCCCGAAGACTTCCATCGGCTTTCGTCCAGCGCGCCGGTGATCGCCTCGCTGGCCCATGTCGCGGACGAGGGTGGCGGGCGAGAAGCAGCGCCCGGATTTTGAAACGTGTCGGGAGGCAAGCAATGGCCCTGATCCAAGAAACCGATTACGGCACGCCCGCCAGCCAGGTCAGCGAGCAGGTCACGCTCACGATCGACGGCCAAGAGATCACGGTCCCTGCCGGAACATCGATAATGCGCGCGGCGATGGAGGCCGGCATCAAGGTGCCGAAGCTGTGCGCGACCGACACGCTGGAAGCATTCGGCTCCTGCCGGCTGTGCCTGGTGGAGATCGAGGGCCGGGCCGGAACGCCCGCGTCGTGCACCACGCCGGTAGCCCCTGGCATGGAGGTCTCCACGACCACCGAGCGCGTGCGCCGCATCCGCCGCGGGGTGATGGAGCTGTATCTCTCCGATCATCCGCTTGACGCCCTCACCTCGCCGGTCGCGGGCAACTGCGAATTCCACGAAGCGGCGGGCATCGTCGGGGTACGGGAGATCCGCTATGGCCAGGCAGGGGCGAACCATCTGGACGCCCCGATCGACGCCTCGAATCCATATTTCCAGTTCGATCCGGCGCGCTGTATCGTCTGCTCGCGCTGCGTGCGCGCCTGCGACGAAGTGCAGGGGACCTTCGCGCTCACTGTCGAAGGGCGGGGGTTCGCCTCCAAGATCGTCGCGGGCATAGACGAGCCGTTCCTCACCTCGGAATGCGTCTCATGCGGCGCCTGCGTGCAAGCCTGCCCCACGGGCTCGCTGATCGAGAAGACCGTGGTGCAGATGGGCCAGCCCGAGCACTCGGTGCTCACGACCTGCGCCTATTGCGGTGTCGGCTGCAACTTCAAGGCCGAGATGCAGGGCGACCAAGTGGTGCGGATGGTCCCCTGGAAGGACGGAAAGGCCAACCACGGGCATTCCTGCGTGAAGGGTCGCTTCGCCTGGGGCTATGCGATGCACCCGGACCGCATTCTGACCCCGATGCTGCGCGAGAAGATCACCGATCCCTGGCGCGCGGTGAGCTGGGAGGAGGCGATCGGGCGGGTTGCCTCCGAGTTCCGCCGCATTCAGGCCGAGCATGGGGTGGGCGCGATCGGCGGCATCACTTCGTCGCGCTGCACCGATGAAGAGACGTATCTAGTGCAAAAGCTGGTGCGCGCCGGTTTTGGCAACAACAATATCGATACCTGCGCCCGCGTCTGCCACTCGCCGACCGGCTATGGTTTGAGCACGACCTTCGGCACCTCGGCCGGCACGCAGGATTTCGATTCCGTTGATCATGCCGACGTGGTGCTGGTGGTTGGCGCCAATCCGACCGATGGACACCCGGTCTTCGCGTCGCGGATGAAGAAGCGGCTGCGCCAGGGCGCCAAGCTGATCGTGCTCGATCCGCGCCGCATCGACCTCGTGCGCACCCCGCACATTGAGGCGACCTATCATCTGCCGCTGCGACCTGGCACGAATGTCGCGATGCTGAGCGCGATGGCCCACGTGATCGTCACCGAGGGCCTGGTGGACGAGAAATTCGTGCGCACGCGTTGCGAGCAGGATGCGTTCCGCGACTGGGCCGCGTTCGTGGCCGAGCCGCGCAACAGTCCCGAGGAAGTTGCCAAGCTCAGCAGCGTGCCAGCCGAGTTGATCCGTGCCGCGGCGCGGCTCTACGCCACGGGCGGGAACGGCGCGATCTATTACGGGCTCGGCGTCACCGAGCACAGCCAGGGCACGACGGCAGTCATGGCGCTCGCCAATCTCGCGATGGCGACGGGCAATATCGGCCGCCCCGGCGTGGGCGTGAACCCGCTGCGCGGGCAGAACAACGTCCAAGGCTCGTGCGACATGGGCTCGTTTCCGCACGAGCTGCCCGGCTACCGCCATATCGAGAACCCCGCCACGCGCGCGATATACGAAAATCTCTGGAACCTGAAGCTGGACCCGGAACCTGGATTGCGCATCCCCAACATGCTGGACGCTGCCTGCGACGGCACGTTCCGGGGCATCTACATCCAGGGCGAGGACATCGTGCAGTCCGACCCCGACACGCACCATGTCACCGAAGGACTGAAGGCGATGGAGTGCGTGGTTATCCACGACCTGTTCTTGAACGAGACCGCCAATTACGCGCACGTATTCCTGCCGGGATCGAGCTTCCTGGAGAAAGACGGCACCTTCATCAACGCCGAGCGCCGCATCAACCTGGTGCGCAAGGTCATGGCCCCGCGCGCGGGATTGGCGGACTGGGAGGCGACGCAGGCGATAGCCAACGCGATCGGCCTGCCGATGAACTACAAGCATCCTTCCGAGATCATGGACGAGATCGCGGCCACGACGCCGACCTTCTCGGGCGTGTCGTTCGAGAAGCTGGAGCGGCTGGGCTCGATCCAGTGGCCGTGCAATGAGGCGGCGCCCGAGGGCACGCCGGTCATGCATATCGGCGAGTTCGTGCGCGGCAAGGGGCATTTCGTGGTCACCGAATATGTACCCACCGACGAGCGAACCGGCCCGCGGTTCCCGCTACTGCTCACGACCGGGCGCATCCTGTCGCAGTACAATGTCGGCGCGCAGACCCGGCGCACCGCCAACGAGATCTGGCACGAGGAAGACCGGCTGGAGATCCATCCGCACGACGCGGAGCAGCGCGGCGTCCGCGATGGCGACTGGGTACGGCTGGCCAGCCGATCGGGCGAGACGGCGCTGCGCGCGCTGATCACGGACCGAGTTGCCCCTGGCGTAGTGTACACCACCTTCCACCATCCCGACACTCAGGCGAACGTGGTCACGACCGATTACGCCGACTGGGCCACGAGCTGCCCTGAGTACAAGGTGACGGCGGTGCAGGTCTCGCCCTCCAACGGGCCAACGGATTGGCAACGCGAATACCGGGCACTTAGCGAGCAGAGCCGCCGGATCGAACCCGTTCCGGCCGAATGAGCTTGCCGCCGCCCGCCCGAACTGTTCCGCGCACCGCCTGCCGGAGCGGTGAGGCGGAAAGCGGTGTGCGCGAGATCCCGGAGGAGACACCGGTCGCGTTCACCTACAACCGGGCGACGCTCGCCGTCATGCTGGCCAGCCCCGCCGACCTGGAGGACTTCGCGACCGGCTTCAGCCTGACCGAAGGCATCGTCGCACGGGCCGAGGAGATCGAGGAACTCACGGTGGTTCCGGGAGCGGACGGGATCGAGCTGCGGATGTGGCTCGGCGAGGAGCGGGCAGGAGCGGCGGAAGCCCGCCGGCGCCGTCTGGCGGGGCCAAGCGGGTGCGGGTTGTGCGGCATCGAAAGCTTGGCCGCGGCCGTACGCCCGCCCGCGCCCGTGACCACGCGCGCGGCTTTCAGCGCCGCTCAGGTATCCGCCGCGATGACGGCGCTGCCGGTCGGCCAGCGCCTGAACCAGCGCACTCACGCCGTCCACGCGGCCGGATTCTGGAGCCCCGCGCGCGGGCTGGTCGCGGTGCGCGAGGATGTCGGCCGGCACAACGCGCTCGACAAGCTGGCCGGCGCGCTGGCCCACGCAGGTGTGCCGGCCGCCGACGGGATCGTGCTGCTCAGCAGCCGTCTCTCCGTGGAGCTGGTGCAGAAGGCGGCCATGATCGGCGCTCCCGTGATCGTCGCGGTCTCGGCACCCACCGCGCTTGCGGTCCGGATCGCCGAGGCGGCTGCTATCACCCTGATCGGCGTCGCGCGTGCCGATGGATTCGAGGTGTTCACCCACGCGCATCGGATCGACCTGGAGGCCGTGCAGCATGTCGCCTGACAAGCTGGCCTACATGGCGAACCAGATCGGCCGGTTCTTCGCTCACCAGCCGCACGACAAGGCCGTCGATGCCATTACCGATCACCTGCGTAAGTTCTGGGATCCGCGTATGAGGGCGGCGATCCTGCCGGCGCTCGACGGCGACAAGCTCGATCCACTAGTGCGCGTCGCTGTTGAAAGGCTGCGCGGATCGGGCTAATTTCAAAATTGATATTGGCCCCGACCTCCGGGATCGATAATTACGAAGCGCTACCACAGGGGGCTCCGTCCATGAGTTCCGCAACCATGCCGCAGCGCGGCGGGCCTGGTCTTCTTAGCCGGGAACGCATCGTCGCCGGCCCCGGCTTCAGTCGATGGCTGGTGCCACCGGCCGCGCTTTGCGTCCACCTGTGCATTGGCCAGGCATACGCGTTCAGCGTGTTCAATTTGCCGATGACCAAGCTGATCGGCATTACCAAATCGGCACCCGCCGATTGGAAGCTGACCGAGCTTGGCTGGATCTTCAGCATCGCGATCGTCCTATTGGGCGTGTCCGCCGCTGTCGCGGGCTTCTGGCTGGACCGCGTGGGACCGCGCAAGGCGATGCTTACGGCAGCGTGTTGTTTCGGCGGCGGCTTCCTGGTCTCCGCGCTCGGCGTTCATCTGCACAGCCTTTGGTTGATCTATTTCGGCTACGGCATCCTGGGCGGATGTGGTCTGGGCATCGGCTACATTTCTCCGGTGAAGGCGCTGATCACTTGGTTTCCGGACCGGCCGGGCATGGCCACCGGCATGGCGATCATGGGCTTCGGAGGCGGCGCGATGATCGCATCGCCGCTGTCGGTGAAGCTGATGGCGGTCTTCTCCTCGCCCACGCATATCGGCGTCGCGGAGACCTTCCTGGTGCTCGGGGTGATCTATTTCTGCTTCATGTCGATCGGCGCCTGGATCGTGCGGGTTCCGGCCGAGGGCTGGCACCCCGCCGGGTATATCGCGCCGGCACAGTCCAGAGGCCTGATCACCACCGAGAACGTGCATGTCGATACCGCGATCGCGACGCCGCAATTCTGGCTGCTGTGGTGGGTACTGTGCCTGAACGTGACCGCCGGGATCGGCGTGCTCGGTCAGGCTTCGGCGATGGCGCAGGAGATGTTCCCGGGCCGCATCACCGCGGTCGCCGCCGCCGGGTTCGTGGGGCTGCTCAGCCTGTTCAACATGGGCGGCCGGTTCTTTTGGGCGAGCACGTCCGACTATATCGGGCGCAAGACCACCTACTGCGTGTTCTTCATCCTGGGAATGCTGCTCTATGCACTGGTTCCCACATCCGGTCACATCGGTAGCATCGCGCTGTTCGTGATCTGCTACCTGATCATCATCAGCATGTATGGCGGCGGCTTTTCCACCATCCCCGCTTACCTGAGGGACGTGTTCGGCGTGCGCTATGTCGGCGCGATCCATGGCCGGCTGCTCACCGCCTGGTCGGCCGCTGGCGTGTTCGGACCGGTACTGGTGAACTACATCCGCCAGTACCAGATCAATCATGGCGTAGCCAAGGCGGACGCCTACAACGTGACCATGTATATCATGGCCGGCCTTTTGCTGATTGGGCTGGTCTGCAACCTGCTGATGCGTGCGGTCCACGAGCGCCACGTCCTGCGCGTTCAGGCTGCTGAAATCTGACCGGCGACGCGGAGAGACGCGATGAGCATATCGAGCAACTACGACCGGCCGCAGCGAGTCAGGGGTACGGGCGTGAAGCTGGTGGTGTTCTGGGCGCTGGTCGGCATCCCGCTGCTATGGGGTGTCGCCAACACCATCGGGGATGCGACCAAGCTGTTCCGCTGACGCGGCCCTCCAGCCCTCGACCGCTGACGCGAAAAACCGGCTAAGCGCCCTCTCTCCCTTTGGGAGAGGATCGGGGTGAACGCCGCACGGTCTGCCCGAGGAACCGGCTGAACGCATCGAGCGTCGCCGTCGAGACGTGGTGCTCGATGCCCTCGGCGTCAGAACTCCGCCGCCTCGGGCGGCACGCCCACCGCCATCAGCAGTTCGACCACCAGCCGATGGCGCGCGCGCACCCGCTCGGCAAGTTCCTGGCCGGCTTCGGTGAGGAACACGCCGCGATAGGGCCGGGCGGTCGCGAGGCCCTCGCGCTTGAGCCGCCTGATGCTCTTCACCGCGGTCGGGTGGGAGACGCCGAGCCGGCGGGCGATGTCCACCAGCCGCGCCTCCCCGCCTGCGGCGAGCAGGTCGGCGATCAGCTCGACATAGTCCTCGGTCAAGGCCGCCGACTGGGCGGAGCGCGCCTTGCCGAAGCGTTCGGCCTGGGTCGGCTCCTCCGGCATGTCGCTCGGCGACCCGACGCCGGGCGTGGCATCTGGGATCGGCCCCACGACTCCTCCCCCTCTCACGAGGTTCACGCATAGCTCGGCGCGGCGGAAAACCCAACTTTTGAGCGATCATGCTCCACCGCGTCGCCCATACTCCGTAACTGATCCTCTTGATTGTTCTGTAGCATGGGCTAACTTGTCGGGCCGAGGCAAGTCATCGAGGGCGCGCGACGTGGACGGGATCAGCGAACACACCTGGCGAAGCGGCATGACTGAAGATGTCGTCGATGCCGCGCGCCGTTCCGCGGCTCGCCGGCGTGTTGGCTGGCGCCGGCGCCGTTTCTCGTCGCTGACCACTGCGCTGATGTGGCTGCTCAGGTTCTATGTTTTCGCGATGCTGGTGGTCGTGGCGGTCCAGCTTGCGCGCATCGCCTGATCGCCCGGCCAGCTAGGCTCCCCGGGGCGTGAACGAGGATACGTCCGCCAGCATCCGTCACGAAGACCTGGACCGCGCCCGTGACCAGGTCAGGGTGGAGCGCCTGCGCCGCGCCCCCCGCCGTGGGCTGGGGCGGCTGCGCCTGTTTTGGCTGCTTGCTGGGCCGGGCGTGCTCGTCTTCCTCGGCGAGAACGACGCCCCCAGTATGCTCTCGTACGCCGCGACCGGGGCGGGGTACGGGATCGGCTACTTCCTGCCCTTCGTATTGATGACGTTCGCGATCGGGTTCGTCGTCCAGGAGATGGCCGCGCGTTTGGGGGCAGTGACCAGCCAGGGTCTCGGCAAGCTGATCTTCGCCCGGTTCGGCCCGTTCTGGGGATGGTTCTCTGCGGCGGACCTGATGGTCGGGAACTTCCTGACCTTAATCACCGAGTTCATCGGCGTCAGGGCGGGCCTCGGCTTTTTCGGCATTCCGCCAACCCTGGCAGTGGGCGGCAGCGTACTGCTGGTCGTGTTCGCGGCCTGCACGTCACGCTACCGGACTTGGGAGCGCATCACGCTCGGCCTCGCGTTTTGCAACGTCCTGTTCGTGCCGGTGGCGATCATGGCGCATCCGGACTGGTCGGCGGTCGGCCGCTCGTTCCTGACCTGGACTCCCTTGCATGGCGGGCTCACGCCCGACGCCGTCACGCTCATGGTCTCCAATATCGGCGCCACGGTCACGCCGTGGATGCTGTTCTTCCAGCAGGGCGCGGTAGCGGATAAAGGGCTGCAAGCACGCGACCTGAAGGGTATCCGGCTTGACACACTGCTCGGCTCGCTGATTGCCGCTGCCTTCGGCATCGCCGGCATCATCGCCACGACGCCGCTGTTCACGCATGGGATCAGCGCGCAAAACTTCCAGGCGGCGCAGTTCGCCGAGGCACTGGAGCCCTATGTCGGTCACGCGGGCGCGGCACTATTCGCGCTCGGTGTGTTCGAGGCCGGGCTGGTGGCGGCGATCGCCATCTCCACTTCGTCGGCCTATGCTTTTGGCGAAGTGCTTGGCGGCGCGCATAGCCTGAACGCCCCGGTGCACGAGGCTTTGCCGTTCTATGCCGTGTTGCTGGGATCGGCGGCGCTGGCTGGCGGGCTCGTGCTGATCCCGGGCGTGCCGCTCGAGTCGGTGGTGATCATCGTCAACGTGATCGCCACACTCGCGATGCCGCCGGCATTGTTGTTCCTGATCCTGCTCGCCAACGACCAGGAGGTGATGGGAACGCATCGCAACAGCCTGGCCTGGAACATCCTCGGCATCGCGGTGACGGTGTTCCTGGTGCTCGCCGGGCTGGCGTTCGCAACGACCGTTCTATTCCCGCACATCCTCGGCGGCTAACGAGACGTCATTCGGCGCCCGTCCAAACTGACGCGCTCCTCCAGGTCGCGGCGGATCTTTTTGAGCGCGTGTGCGGCCTCGATACGGCGAGCCCCTTCGCATAGAGGCTGATCGAGGGTGGAAACCAGCGACCGATGCACCGTGATAGCCCCGTCCGAGAACGCCCAGCGGCTCTCGAAGCGGAAGAAGCTGCCCGCGACGGTGCGTCCTTTCGGCAGGTGGGCCGGATGGTAGCCGGGCGGGAGCGCAAGGGACAGGTTCTCCTCTTGCTGGCCGGCGTAGCAGGGAGTGGGTTCGGTCAACGGGTCAACCCAACGAGATGGCATCGGGCCGATCGGGCCGTCGCCTGGTGCGCTTCAGAAGCGGCAACCCAGACGGCATCCGGAAAGGAATCGCCCTCGAGCCAATTGGAATGATCCTCGAGGGTGAACGTTCGCCTCGAGACGGTAACTCGATCCGATCGCATCTGTCTTGGGCAGCGTGAAGCTGCCCTGGCCGGGTTCACCCAATTTGCGGAGCTGCCTCGCCGCTACCGCTTCCGCCCCGGCCGCTTGAATGGCTTTGCCGGCAAGGCGCAGCGAGATCGCGGGCGGGCCGCTAGCCTCGCTGATGCTGGTGCCGGTCACTGTCCCGTTCGCCGCGAGCTTGGCCGCGGTATCCAAGTGTTCGATGGGCGAGTCCGGGCGATAGCGCGGTCAAGGCGCTTGGCGCCTCGCCTGAGGCAGTGAGGTGCAGCACGGGCTTGCCATATTCGGGCAAGGTCAGCGTCCCGAACGGCGCGCTTCCGGATGTCGTGTCGGCATAGGTCCGCCACTCGGGCAGATAAGTGATGACGTGGTTGAACGCGGTGTAGGTCGCGGGCTTGCTCAGGGTATAGCTCGGGCCGAGATTGACCAGCACCGGTTCGGCGGGAATGCCTTTGGCGCGCAACAGGGCCATGAGCAACACGACTTGATCCTTGCAGTCGCCGTAGCCGTTGGCGAGCACCTCCTCGGCCGTGTGCGGCATGTAGCCACCGTTGCCCAACCAAATCGCCACCCAGCGCACATGGCCGCTGACCCAATCGTAAAGACGCTGGGCTTGCTCCCGCCGCTCGGAAACGCCGGCCGTGACCTCGTCGGCGAGGGCCTGGACGCTGGGCGTCACCTCTGTCTTGGGGGCGACCAAGGCGGCGTAGGAGCGCGAGAAATCGGCCCAGCTTGGGAATGTGGAGGCGAAGAGGCGCGGGACGCGGTCCTCTGGCGAGAGCGCGGCTGGGTCTTCAGGGACCGCCGGGGCTGAATAATGCCAACGATAAACGTGGTGGCCGCCCTCGTCGAAATGCTCGAAGGCCGGCCCATGCGTTTCGGTCTGCAGCGGCTTGCCGAGCGAGGTGGTGATCGTGACATCGGCGCTATCCCAGGGGATCGTGCGCGGGAACAAGCTGGTCCAGGCGAACTCGCCAGGAATGACGGGATGCTCGATGGTATTGCGCCAGGTCACCACGAGCACGTCGCCACCGGCGACCTCGGGGAGTACCGGCGATCATCTGCTTGCGGTCATTGTAGGCGGGGAGGTTCGGCACGCCCGGGGCGAGCTGGGTACGCACGGCGCCAGGCTGGGTGGGAATGCGCCGGCCATCGGGCTTTTGCGTGTAGGCTTCGATCAGCTCCACCCGCTCCAGCCCCTCCGAGAACGTCACGTGCTGTTGTGCTTCGCTGCGGGCAGCAGCGTCATTGTTGACGGCGATCTCGAGGTGCAGCGTTTGCACTGCGGTTCCATTGTCCCGTACGATCAGTATCCAGCCGAAACTGCCGGAAGCCGGCGGGCGGCTCGGCGGCGTGGGTTGGTCCCGGCGAGAGCGATGGCCAACCCGAGCGCCCGAACCCCCGTTCGCGCTTTCAACATGAGATCACCGTCCGAGCCAAGTCTTCACAGCCTACGGTACGGCAGGAAAGTGTGTGAAGCAGTTTGCGGTATTTGGACTCGCGGCGAGCCTAACGAATTTTGGTTAGACCACCGCTGCCTCCGCCTGCACCACTCCGAGCAAGCGCGCCTGTAGCGCCGTGTCGGCCTCCAGCGCCCGCGCGCTGCCCTCGAATGCGGCGCGGCCGTTCACTAGGACGTAGGCGCGATCCACGATCGGCAGCACGGTCTCGGCGTGATGCTCGACGATCACCATCGCGGCTCGTCCGCGCAGCTTCACCAGGGCCCCCATGACCTCCTGAATGATGGCTGGCGCCAAACCCTCGAACGGCTCGTCGAGCAGGATGAGCTTGCTCGGCACCACCAGCGCGCGCGCGATCGCCACCATCTGCCGCTCGCCGCCGGACAGGCTTTCCGCCTTCGACCGATGCAACGAGCGCAGCTTCGGGAACAGCGCGTAGATCTCCTCTACCGGCACCCCGCCCGGGCGCGTGGCCAGGCGCAGGTTCTCGATCACCGTCAGGTTGGGAAACAGTCGCCGCCCCTCCGGCACCAACGAGATGCCGCGGCGGTTGATGGCGTAGGAGCGCGCCGCGGTGATGTCCGCGCCGTCGAACACGATCCGGCCGGCGTTCTTCTGCGCCGTGCCGGTAATGGCGCGCAGGGTCGTGGTCTTGCCCACGCCGTTGCGCCCGAGCAGCGCCACGGCTTCGCCGGCGTGCACCTCCAGGTCGAGCCCGTCCAGCACGACGCTGCCCGCGTAGCCGGCCCGCAGCGCCGAAAGCCTGAGCAATGGCGCCTCGGACGGGCGCGGCGCGGCGGCGGCGGCGGCCACGACCGCCGGCCGGTGCGCCTCGCGCGCCGCTCCCAAATAAGCAGCCACGACATCCGGGTTCGCCGCCACCTCCGCTGGCTTGCCGTCGGCGATCAGCCTGCCCTGGTGCAGCACGGTGATCCGGTCCGACAGCGCGAGCACGCGGTCGATGTCGTGCTCGATCAGCAGCACCGCATGGGTTTCGGCCAACCCGCGGATCAGTCGGCCGACCACCTCGCGGTCCGCCTCCGCCAGCCCTGCCAGCGGTTCGTCGAGCAGCAGCAGCCGCGCATCGGTGGCAAGCGTGATGGCGATCTCCAGCAGCCGCTGCTCGCCATGCGAAAGGTTCTCGCATTGCTCGGCTGCCCGGTTCTCGAGCCCGACCGCGTCGAGCAGCGACCAGGTTCGCGCGTTGACCTCCGCCAGCGCGTAAGCATCGCGCCAGAGGCTGCCGGCGTGACGGCTTCGCGCCTGTACCGCGATGCGCACGTTCTCGAACGCGGTCAGCGTGCGGAACACGCTCAGGATTTGGAACGAGCGCCCGAGCCCTAGCCGCACCCGGCGATGGACCGCCATGCGCGTGATGTCGCGCCCCTCGAAGCGGATCACCCCGGCGTTGGGCTTGAGCCGCCCGGTGAGCATGTTGAACAGCGTCGTCTTGCCCGCCCCGTTCGGGCCGATCAGGCTGTGCAATTGGAACGGGCGCACATCGAGGTCGATGTTGGCCGCGGTCACGAGCTGGCCGAACCGCTTGCTGAGCCCGCGCACGGTCAGCACGGGCTCGTCCGCCGGTAAGTCCGTGCGTCCGCCGCGCCACGGGACGATCGCCGCCGGGCGCGGTGGGATGCCCCGCCTCGTCAATGTCCAGTGCTGGCGACGCAGCACGTGCTGGACCAGGCCCTGAATCCCCTCGGGTGAGGCGAGCGCGAATACCAGGATGATGGGGGCGAAGAACAGCCACCAGTTCTCGCTGACCTGGGATAGCCGGTCTTGCAGCAGCACGAACGCGATCGCGCCCCAGAGCGGGCCAAGGAAGTGGTGAACGCCGCCCAGCACCGCCATCAGCAGCGCGTCGCCGGCATGCTGCCAACTCAGGTTGTCGGCATAGGCGCCGCGCAGCATGAAGGCGAGCAGCGCGCCCGCGTAGCCGAGCACGCCCGCCATAACGACGAAGGCGGTGAGCTTCAGGCGAAATGTGCTGTAACCCAGGCTCTGCACCCGCTGCTCGTTGTCGCGCAAGGCTTGCAAGGTCCGTCCGAACGGCGCGTGCGCGATGCGCCATAGCAGCCACATGCCGGTCGCGACCGTGACGATGGTGAAGGCGTGGAACACCGCGCTGCCCGCGAGCAGCGGCCGGGGCACGCCCTGTATTCCGTTCTCGCCCCCAGTGAGCGCGGTCCATTTGAACGCGATCTCGAAGGCGATCTGCGAGAAGGCCAGCGTCAGCAGAGAAAAATAGAGACCCCGCCGGCGGAGGATGATGACGCCAATAACGAGCGCGAGCAGGAGCGAGAAGGCAATGGAAAAGCCGAATGCCTCGAACTCGTTCCCGAGAAAGCTCGTCATCGAGATCGCCGCGGCATAGGTCGCGCAGCCGAAGAATACTGAGGCGCCGAACGGCACGAGGCCGGTGTATCCCACCAGCAGGTTCACGCCCGCGCCGTACAGCGTGTAGATGGCGATTTCGGTGATCAGCCCCTCGGGCGCACCGGTGGCGCGCCAGAACGCGGTGAGTGCCGCCAGCACGAGCGCGACCCAAAGGACGGGATGGCTCAAACCCCTCCCCCCGGCCCTCTCTCGCAAGGGGCGGGGGAGTTGTAGCCTGAAGCCCCTTCCCCTTGCGGGAGGGGGTTGGGGGAAGGGGCGAGCCCCGCCGCTCACTCAAACCGCTCCCACCGCTCCCCGAGCAGCCCGCGCGGCCGCACCAGCAAGACCAGCGCCATGAACACGTACATGACCGCGCCCGAGGCCGCCGGCTCGAACTGGATTGTCAGCGTCGTCACCACGCCCACCAGCAGGCCGGCGATGACCGCGCCGGCGAACGAGCCCAGCCCGCCGATCGTGACCACGACGAAAGCGGGCATGATCGCGCCCTCCTGCATCGCGGGCGAGACAGTCCAGAGCGGGGCGGCCAGCACGCCGGCAACGCCGGCAATGGCGCAGCCGAGCCCGAACACCGCGGTCAGTACCACGGGCAGCCGGATGCCGAGCAGCCCCACCATCTCCGGGTCGCGCGAGCCGGCGCGCAGTATGCGGCCGTACGGCGTGAACTGGAGGAAAGCCCAGAGCGCGATCAGCAGCGCCACCGTGGCCAGGAAAACCGCGGCGCGATACTTCGTGATCAGCACCGGCCCCCAGAAGAACACGCCGGACAGCCACGGAGGCGGGTTGAACGGCTGGCCGAGCCCGCCCCAGATAAGCCGCGTCAGTGCCTCGATCAGCAGCGCGAGCGCGAAGGTCACGATCAGGCTGACCAGCGGATCCTTGTCGTAGAGCCGGCGGATCAGCAGCCGCTCGACGACCATGCCCAACAGTCCGACCGCGATCGGCGCCAGCACCACCGCCGGCCAACCGAATTGTTGATAGAGCGTCAGACCAAAATAGGCCCCGAGCGCGAAGAACGCGCCATGCGCGAAGTTCACGATCCCCAACAGGCCGAAGATGATTGAGAGCCCGATCGCGATCAGCACATAAAGACCGCCGAGCACTAGCCCGTTGGCGGCCTGCGACAGCAGGATATCGCTCATCGCGACGGCCCGCCGGGATCAGGTCGCCGATATGTGGCAGGCGGAGGTGCCGTACACTTGGTCGAGCTGCGCCGGATTTTCCGGCACCTCGCCCTTCACGTCGAAATAATCCCACTTGTCGGTAATCTGCGGCTTCACCTGCACGACCAGGTTGCGCAACAGCATCTGATGGTCGGACTTGCGGTAGCTGTACGGCTTCTTATCGGTGCCGCCTTTCCAGTTCTCCAGCGCCTCGACGATCGCCATCGGCTCGGTCGATTTAGCCGCCTCGATCGATTCGAATAGCGAGCGGGCGGTGATCCAGCCCATCCACGCCTTGTCGGCGGCGGGCCGGCCATGCTTCTTCGCGTAGGCGGCGGCGAACTCCTGTTCCAGCGGCGGATTGTTCGGGTTCTTGTACCACCAGAGCGAGGTGTAGATGCCGGTCGCCGCCTCCGGCCCGACCGCCCAGATATCGGTGTCGCCGATGGCGATCTCGGCCACCGGGATCGTCCCCTTCATCCCCATCTCGTTCCATTGTTTGAGGAACGTCGAGAGGTCGCCGGCCGGCACGCCGCCCAGCACGAGATCGGGCTTGGCCTGGCGGATCTTGAGGACGAAGGAGCTGTAGTCGGGCGTGTTGAGCGGCACCTCGTCGTTGCCGACCGCGGTGCCACCGGCCTGTCGCAGCAACTCGTGGAACGAGCGGTTAATGTCCTGGCCGAACGCGTAGGACGCGGTGAGGAAATACCACCGCTTGCCGTAGCCCATGATAAACGGGGTGAACATGCGCGCCTGCACTGCGACCGGCGTGTTCAGCCGGAAGGTCCAGCGGTTGCAGTTCTTGCCGGTGATGTCGGTCGCGGCGGCGTTGTCGATGATCAGCGGGATCTTGAGCCTGGGGGCGGTCGCCTCCTCGGCGAGCGCATTGGAGCTGAGCGCACCCCCGAGGATCGCCACCACTTTCTCCTCCTGCACCAGCTTCTGCATATTTTGCTGTGCGCCTTGTGGGCTCGGTTCGTCGTACCAGACCAGCTCGGCCGGCCGGCCCATGATCCGGTTGCCGCGCTGCGCGAGGGCCAGATAGGTGCCCTGGGCCAAATACTCGGTCTGCGGGGCGATATCGCCGGTTTTGGCGAGCAACAGGCCGATGCGGATGGTCTCGGCTGCCTCCGCCCGGTGGATGAAGGGGATCGGCAGGCTTGCCGCCGCGCCGAGCACGCCCGCCCCGGCCAGAGCTTGCCGGCGCGTCGGTCCCTTGGCCCAGATCGTCATGCGTCCTCCCAGCCACACGGTGCCGCTCGCGTTCCGGCGGCGCTCGGTTTCAGGCTATGCTACACGCCGAAGCAGCGCGCAACACGGAGCCGGGAAGGAACAGGCGCCATGTCAGGCACCAATCATGGCAGCGGACATCAGGACTGGCTCGGCCTCGCGGGCCGGATCGCCGTCGTGACGGGCGCCGGTGGCGGCCTCGGCCGGGCAATCGCGCGTGGCTTGGCGGCGGCCGGGGTGCGGCTGGTGCTGCTCGACCGCGACCAGGCGACCTGCGAGGAGACGGCGGCCATGCTGCGGGCCACTGGGGCCGAGACGGTGCCGATGCGTTGCGACGTCGCCGACCCCGAAAGCGTCGCGGCAGCCGCCGACGGCGCGGCGCGAAGCATCGGGCCGTGCGACGTGCTGGTGAACAATGCTGGGCTGCTGCGCCCCGGGCCGATTGCCACCCTCACCTTGGAGGAGTGGAACCGGCTGATCGCGGTGAACCTAACCGGCTATTTCCTCTGCGCCAAGGCGTTCGGGCGGCAGATGCTCGAACGCAAGCGCGGCAGCATCGTCCACATCGCCTCGATCGCCGGACGACATCCGCAGCCTTGGAGCGGCGCCTATTCCGTGAGCAAGGCGGGCGTGGTGATGCTGTCCCAGCAGCTCGCGATCGAATGGGGGCCGTCCGGGGTGCGCAGCAATGTCGTGAGCCCGGGGCTCGTGCGCACGCCTATGAGCGAGCCGTTCTATCGTATCCCGGAGGTGGCCGAGCGCCGCGCCGGCTTCGTGCCGCTGCGCCGGGTTGCCGCGCCGGTCGATATCGCGGATGTGGTGGTTTTTCTCGCCAGCGAGCGCGCCGGCTACGTCAACGGCGAGGACGTCTGCACCGACGGCGGCTTCGGCCGGGTGCTGATGGGCCTCGTCCCGCGCCCGGGCTTCGAGGCGCGCGACCCGGCCGAGGGCTGATCCAGCACCGCCGATCATATCGGAACGTTGGCGCGGGCCCCGCGGCTGTGGCACATCTTGCGCCGAGCGGGTTTTCGCCCGCGCCAGACGGGAACTGATCCATGCTCATCCGTAAGGGCCTGTTGTTCGGCTGTGCCATCCTGCTATCGGCTCCCGCCATGGCGCAGGGGCCGACCAAGTATCGGCATTCCAAGGCCGCAGCTCGGCAGTCCAAGACCGCAGCCAAGGTCCGGCACGTCGCCGCGACGCGGCCGGCGCCGTCCAGCGCGGTGCCGCGCACATTGGCCGAGGCGCTCGCCGCTACATATGCCTACCAGCCCGCGCTGCTCGCCGCGCGCGCCCAACTCCGCGCTACCGACGAGAACGTACCGCAGGCGCTCGCCGGCTGGCGGCCCACCGTCGTCGTGGCGGGCACGGCTGGCTACGGCGACGGCATAACGCGCGAATTCCTCCAGGGGAGTTGGGAAAAGCTCCGCGCCGACCGCGATATCGCTACCGCCCAGGCGACAGTGACGCAACCCCTCTACACCGGCGGCAAGGTGAACGCCTCGGTGAACCGGGCGAAGAACGCCGTTTTCGCTCAGCGCGCCAACCTGATCTCGCAGGAGGAGACCAGTTTCTCCAACGCGGTGAACGCCTATGTGGGCGTCATCGAGTCCCGCCAGATCCTTGCTGTGGACCTCAACAACCAGCAGGTGCTGGCCCAGCAGCTTCGCGCGACCCAGGACCGGTTCCGGGTGGGCGAGATCACGCAAACCGACGTCGCGCAGGCCGAGGCGGCGCTGGCCAGCGCGAAGGCGCAGACCGAAACCGCCCAGGGGAATTTGCGCACGGCAGAGGGCACCTATGTGCAGGTGATCGGCTACTTTCCCCCGGCTGACCTTGTCGAGCCGCAGCCCCTCCGGCTGCCGGTTCGCTCGGTTCAGGAGGCGATCGCGATGGCGGAGCAGAACAACCCGAGCGTGATCGCCGCCCAGTTCAACCAGGCCTCGGCCCAGGACGCGGTGGATGTCGCATTCGCCGCGCTGCTGCCGCAGGTCAGCCTGCAAGGGCAAGCGTTCCAGTCTAACAACGCCTCCACGCGCCTGCTCAATTCCAACGGCTATGAGGTGATCGCCAATGTCTCAGTGCCGCTCTATCAGGGCGGTTCCGAGTATTCCGCCGTCCGCCAGGCGCGGGAGACCGTGCAGCAGGACGAGCGGCTGGTTGGGGACGCCAAGCGTACGGCGGTACAGAACGCGGTGCAGGCGTGGCAGACCTTGCAGGCGGCGCAGGCGGCCGCCGCGAGCAGCGCGGTCGCTATCCGGGCCAACGAGATTGCGGTGCAAGGCGAGCAGCGGCAAGTGCTGGTCGGCACCGCCACCACGCTCGACTTGCTGACGGTACAACAGAACCTGCTGAACGCGCGCGTGACGCTGGTGCAGAACCTGGCCAGCCTGATCACCGCTTCCTACGGGGTCACGTCGGCGATCGGCCGGCTCACGGCGCGCGACCTCAGCTTGCGGGTGCCGCTCTACGATGACACCGCCTATTACGAGGCGGTGAAGAACAAGTGGTTCGGCGTTGGGGTCCCCAAGGATTCCTCGCTCTACGGTCGCTAAGTCTCGCCATGGCATTGCCCCCGAAAGCCGACCCGCCCCAACCTGCTGGTGGCGACGATCCCTCGATGGAGGACATCCTGGCCTCGATCCGCCGGATCCTGAGCGAAGAAGAGCAGGGCGGGCCCGCTCCGCGGGAGCCGCCCCCGCGTGAGCCGGGCAGCGATGACGTGCTCATGCTCGATCCCTCGATGATGCTGCCGGAATTAGGGCAAGCGGAGCATCAACCGCGCCGTGACCCACCGGCCTCTGCCACGCCACCCGCCGACCAACCCCCCAAGCAGAGCCAGCCCACCAAGCCATCCGCCAATCCGTCCGCCGAGCAGGCACCTGACCATTCGTTGGTCGCGCCGGAGGCGGCGACCGCGGCTGCCTCCGCCATGGCGGACCTGATCCGCAAGCTCGCGTCCGACCGAGCTTTGCAGGTGCATGGCGGCGGGCCGACCATTGTGGACCTGGTACGCGCCGAGCTGCGGCCGTTGTTGAAGGAGTGGCTCGACGCCAACCTGCCGCTCTTGGTCGAACGCCTGATGCGGGCGGAGATCGAGCGGGTCGTCGGGCGGGCATTCCCATAGCGCGACCCCGGGCAGTCCGCTGTCCCCGCTGATATCGTTAGGCCAAGTCACGAACCATGCTGGACAAGACGTACTCGCCGGCGGCGATCGAGCCGCGTCTCTACGAGGGTTGGGAGCGCGAAGGCGCCTTCGCCGCCGATCCGCGTTCGGCCGCCACGCCCTTCTGCATCATGATCCCGCCGCCCAACATCACCGGCAGCCTGCACATGGGCCACGCGCTGACCTTCACGGTGCAGGACGTGCTGATCCGCTGGCGCCGGATGCAGGGGCGGGACGCCCTCTGGCAGCCGGGCACGGACCATGCCGGCATTGCCACGCAAATGGTGGTCGAGCGGCTGTTGGCCGGAAGCGGCGCCAACCAGGACCGGCGCTCGCTGGGGCGCGAGGCGTTCGTCGAGCGGGTCTGGCAGTGGAAGGCGGAGTCCGGTGGGACCATCACCCGTCAGCTCCGCCGGCTCGGCGCGTCGCTCGACTGGCCGCGCGAACGCTTCACCATGGACGAGGGGCTCGCGGCGGCGGTGCGCGAGGCGTTCGTGACGCTGTACCGCGAAGGGCTGATCTATCGCGCCCGGCGACTGGTCAACTGGGATCCCAAGTTCCAATCCGCCCTGTCCGACCTGGAAGTGGAGAACCAGGAGGTGAAGGGCAGCCTCTGGCACATACGCTATCCGATCGCTGAGGCGCCAGGCCGGTTCATCACGGTCGCGACCACCCGCCCCGAGACAATGCTGGGCGATACGGCGGTTGCGGTGCATCCCGACGATCCACGCTGGCGCGACCTAATCGGGCGGCACGCGATCCTCCCGCTGGTCGGCCGACGGCTGCCGATCGTCGCCGACGAACACTCCGACCCCGAGAAGGGCAGCGGCGCGGTCAAGATTACGCCGGCGCACGACTTCAACGACTTCGCGGTTGGCGAGCGGCACGGGCTCGCAATGCCGAGCGTGCTCGACCGCGAGGGGCGTGTGGACCTGGCCGAGATCGACCCCGATCTCGCGGCGGTGGACGGCGTGGCCGATCCCACGTTCCTCCGAACGCTTGAAGGGCGCGATCGCTTCGATGCCCGCAAAGCGATTGTGGCCGAGTTGGAACGCCTCGGGCTTATGGAGAAGACCGAGCGGCACATCCATCAGGTGCCGCATGGTGATCGCTCCGGCGTGCCAGTGGAGCCGCGCCTGACCACGCAATGGTTCTGCAACGCCGCCGTGCTCGCGAAGCCGGCGATCGAGGCAGTGGAGCAGGGACCCACCCGGTTCGTACCGAAGCAGTGGGGGAACACATTCTTCGCCTGGCTGCGCGACATCCAGCCCTGGTGCATCAGCCGCCAGCTCTGGTGGGGCCACCGGATACCTGCCTGGTACGGCCCGGACGGCGCGATCTTCGTCGCGCACTCCGAACCGGAGGCCAAGTCCGCGGCCCGCGCGCAGTACGGCCGCGACGAGGCGCTGACGCAAGACGAGGACGTGTTGGACACCTGGTTCAGCTCCGGCCTCTGGCCGTTCTCCACGCTCGGCTGGCCGGAGCGCACCGAGGAGCTGGGCCGCTACTACCCGACTGACGTGCTGGTAACAGGCTTCGACATCATCTTTTTTTGGGTCGCGCGGATGATGATGCTGGGCTTGCATTTCATGCAGGATGTGCCGTTTCGCACGGTCTATATCCATGGCCTGGTGCGCGACGAGCGCGGCCAGAAGATGTCGAAATCGAAGGGCAACGCGCTCGACCCGCTGGAACTGATCGACCGCTACGGCGCCGACGCGCTGCGCTTCGCCATCTGCGCGCTGACCGGGCCGGGGCGCGACGTCAAGCTCGGCGCCAAGGCGGTGGAGAGCTATCGCAGCTTCGTCACCAAGCTGTGGAACGCCGCGCGGTTCTGCGAGATGAATGGGATTCGCCCGGACCCAGCCTTCGATCCGGCTGGCGCGCGCCTGCCGCTGACGCGCTGGGTGCTGGATGCCGCCAATGTGGCGATTGGCGAGGCTACGGCCGCGCTGGAATCCTATCGGATCGACGAGTATGCCGCCGCATTGTATCGTTTCACCTGGAACACCTATTGCGACTGGTTCCTGGAGTTCGCCAAACCGGCCCTGGCCGAGAGCAACACGCCGGAAGCACGCGAGGTGCGCGCCACGGCCGCGCATGTGCTGGGCTCCATCCTACGGCTGCTGCACCCGGCCGTGCCGTTCGTGACCGAGGAACTGTGGGACCGGTTCGGCTACGGCGCGCCGTTCAGCCTGATCCGCGCGCCCTGGCCCGTGCCCGCCGCCGTTGCCGATGCAGGTAACGCGCGAGCGGAGCTTGATTGGGTGGTCCGGCTGGTCGGCGAGGTGCGCGCGGTCCGCTCCGAGATGAACATCCCGCCCGGCACACTCGCCCCGGTGCTGCTGCGCGATGCCTCGTGTGAGACGTTGGCGCGCGCCCAGCGATGGGACGAGGCGATCCGTCGCCTAGCCCGCGCCTCAGTAGTGCAGCCGCTCGCGGGCGAGATGCCGAAGGGCTCGGCGCAGGCGGTGGTAGACGAGGCCACCGTGATTATCCCATTGGCCGGTCTAATCGACATCAAGGCGGAGCGGGCGCGGCTGCTCAAGGAGCGGGCCAAAGCCGAGCAAGAAGCGGCGAAGCTGGAACAGAAGCTGGCCAACCCCGATTTCGTCCGCCGCGCGCCCGAGGAGGTGGTGGAGGAGAACCGCGAGCGATTGGCGGTGCTGCGGTCGGAAATCGCGCGACTAGAGGCGGCGCTAAACCGGGTGAGCTGACCGGGATTTCGATCTTCCGCCTCCTTCCGTCATCCTCGGCGAATGACGAGATCCACGGGGCTTGATGCATCGTCGCGACAAGAAAGTCGTGGATAGCCGGCTTGCCGGCCATGAGAAGGAACGGTCGAAACTAGCATAAGACCCATTTGTAATTATTTGTCGCGGCAGGGCATGGCTTAAAGGACCAGCGGGTTAGTAAACATCCTCGGGCGCGCCGCAAGCGACCAGCAACGCGCGTAGACTGCGGATGACCGGGAAGATCTCCCGATTCCAGTCCGCGCCTTGCGCATCGTGCGCCGCCTGCTCCATCTCCACGATCTCGCGGTCCTCCTTGAAGATGCGCTCGGTGAACATCACCAGCAGCGGCCACGCGGCATCCAGCAGGCCCGGGATCCGCGGCCGCTTCACCGACAGCAGCCCAAACGTGCGGTTGGTGCGCTGCGCACGATCCAGCGGCACGTACGCGATCCATAGGTCCATCACCGGCATCGGGTTGCTCGCCCAGATGCGCAGCGTCTGGTAAGGGTACTCGGTTCGGATCTTCATCAAGTCCTGGTCGTCCGACGCGCTGCCCGCAGAACGGAGCTGACCAAAGATCAGCGTCTCGCCCACGGGCTGCTTCCCCGCGGTGCGCGCGAAGGTGTAGTTCGCCTCTAGCCAGGTCTCGCCACGACTCTGGCCAAGGAATCGCGGGCGGATCTGGCCCATCTGCCGCCGATGCAGGAACTGATGGTTCATGTCCATCAGGTTCTCGTGCATGAAGCTGTAGTGGCACGCGACCTCGCGCCCGAACCGGCGGGTCTTGTAGCGCCGATCAGAGGCCGACCCGAGTGCGGGCAGCGGCACCTCGGCGGCCCGGGCAGGGTCGCCCGGGAACACGAGGATCAAGCCGTCGATCTCGCGGCATGGATAGGACCGCACGCCGTTAGGCAGCTTGCCCTTGCCGAGATAGGGAACGTCGATGCAGCGGCCCGACGCGTCATAGGCCCAGCCATGATAGCAGCAGCGGATCGCGGCCTCTTCGACCACCCCCTTGCTCAGCGGGATCTGGCGATGAGCGCACCGATCCTCGAGCGCGAAGACCGGGCCGTTGGCCGGGCGCACGAGTACCGATGGGCTCCCCGGCGAAGCGCACGCCAAGCCGCTTGCCGAGTTTCAGCTCCCGCGACCACGCGAGCGGGTACCAATGGTCAGGATGGGCGCCGACCCGCCGCAGATCGCGCCCCGGCTCGCTTGACTCTGACGCGCTAGCCTGAGTGATCTGCTCCGCCGCCGGCACATTCTGATCCATGTGCTCTTGGTGCTTGCAAACCCGATGCTTTGCAAGCCGGCATGTACTCTAGGGGACGATTGTGCCCGGCAGGGCAGCTGGCCGCCGCTCCTAGCCTTCCATCGTCTGCACGGCGTCAGGCGCGATCTCGACCGTCAGGCGCTGCTCGCCAGGCTGGCGGAACGGGTAGGTGTCCTTGCCGAGATACTTCTTGGCGAGCTGGTCGATATGCGCGTCCGCCCCGTCCTCGGTGGCGCGTTCGACCCGGCCGCGCACCTGGATGTAGCGATAGGCGTTGTCGGGGTCCATGATCGCGAGCGCCACATGCGCGCCTTGCTTCAGGGTGCGCGCCTTCACCCGGCCTTTGGCCGTGTTCACGCGGATACGCCCGTTGGTGTAGTCGAACCAAACCGGCGTTACCTGCGGCGAGCCGTCCGCCATCACGGTCGCGATGTTTGCGAACGCCTTCTTCTGCTCCAAGATGTCGCGGAATTTGTCAGGGATCGTGACCATGCTGCGTGCTCCATGTTGCGTGTGCCCAGGCGAACGGCCGGGACGACGGGAAAGTTCCAGGACCAGTGAAATTGCCGCCGACCGCTTGTCGGCTTAGCATTTCCCGTCATGGATGACGAACCTGGCCGCGAGCGGGGGCTGGCCCGCAACACCGCCAATTACGGCGACCGCGCGTTTTCGCTCTATCTGCGCCGCTCCTTCGCCAAGTCGATGGGCTACTCCCAGGCCTTGCTCGACCGGCCGGTGGTGGGAATCGTGGACACCGGCTCGGGGTACAACAATTGCCACCGCACCGTGCCCGAACTCATCGAGGCGGTGAAGCGCGGCGTGCTGGCCGCGGGCGGGCTGCCGCTCGCGTTCCCGACCATCTCGCTCAACGAGCCATCGCTGTCTCCGACCAGTATGCATTATCGCAATCTGGCCGCGCTCGACACCGAGGCGATGCTCACCGCCCAGCCGATGGACGCGGCGGTGCTGGTGGGCGGCTGCGACAAGACGGTGCCGGCGCAACTCATGGCCGCCGCGTCGGCCGACATCCCCTGCTTGCAGCTCGTGACCGGCCCGATGCTTGCCACGCCGTACCAGGGCGAGCGGCTGTCGGCCTGCACCGATTGCCGCCGCTACTGGGCGATGTACCGCGCCGGCAAGGTCTCGGAGGCGCGGATCGGCGACATCGAGGGCCGGCTCGCCACCACCGCCGGCACCTGCGGGGTAATGGGCACTGCCAGCACGATGGCCTGCGTCGCCGCGGCGCTCGGGATGATGCCGGCGGCCCACGCCGCCATCCCCGCCGTGCATTCCGACCGCCTCCGCGCGGCCGAAGAGGCGGGCGCGCTCGCCATGCGACTGGTCGAGCGGCCAGTCCGGCCATCGGAGATCATCACCGAGCACGCGGTGGAGAACGCGGTGCGGGTGCTGCTGGCACTTGGCGGCTCGACCAACGCGCTGATCCATCTGACCGCGATTGCCGGACGGCGCGGCATCCGTATTGGCCTAGGGCGGCTCAACGATTTGTCGGACGGCACGCCGGTGCTGGTGGACCTCAAGCCCACCGGCGAGGGCTACATGGAGGATTTCCATGCCGCCGGCGGGATGCCGGCGCTGCTGTGGGAGCTGCGCGACCTGCTGCACCACGATGCGCGCGACATCACCGGGGCGATGCTGGGCGAGCGCCTGGCGGAACCGGCCTTCGTCGATCGCCGCTATATCCGCGCGCGCGCCGAGCCGGTCTCGCCGGTGGGCGGGCTGGTCGCGCTGTTCGGCTCGTTGGCCCCGCGCGGGGCCATCGTGAAGCGCAGCGCCGCCACACCGGACCTGTTCGAGATCGAGGCGCGCGCCGTGGTGTTCGATGGATTGGAAGACCTGGCCGCCCGCATCGACGATCCGGCGCTGGAGGTGAGCGAGCGCGACGCGCTGGTGCTGAAGAACACCGGCCCGCTGACCCCGGCGGGGATGCCGGAGGCGGGCTACCTGCCGATCCCGCGCAAGCTCGGCGCCGCCGGGGTGAAGGACATGCTGCGGATCAGCGATTGCCGCATGTCCGGCACCGCGTTCGGCACGATCGTGCTGCATGTGACGCCCGAGGCCGCCGCCGGCGGGCCGCTGGCGCTGGTGGAGACGGGCGATCGCATCCGGATGTCGGTGCGCGAGCGCCGGCTGGACCTGCTGGTGGCGGATGAGGAGCTGACCCGCCGTCGCGCCGCGTGGCGTCCACCCGCGAAGCCAGCGCGCGGGTGGGACCGGCTCGTGGCCGAGCAGGTGTTGCAGGCCGACGAGGGATGCGATTTGGCGGTGCTGCGCTGAGCGACCGAACTTGCATTGTCTGAAAGGCTGAACATGCGCGTCGTCGCCCTGGAAGAACACTTCATGCTCCCGGAGCTGGTGCAGCGGATCGACCCCGCCGCGATTGCGCGACGCGGCTTTCCGCCCCCCGAAACCCGGCTGGGCTTCGCGCGCCAGGCCGAGAAGCTGAAGGAGCTTGGGGAGAGCCGGCTGCGTGACATGGACGAGGGCGGCATCAGCCTGCAGGTGCTCTCGGTCTCCGGACCAGGGGCCGACCTGCTGGAGCCCGGCGAAGGCCAGCGCTGGGCGCGCGAGGCCAACGACGCGCTCGCCCGAGCGGTGGCCGCGCACCCCGATCGCTATGCCGGTTTCGCGCATCTGCCGATGACGGCCCCCGAGGCAGCGGCGGACGAGCTGGAGCGCGCGGTCAAGCGGCTCGGCTTTCACGGCGCGCTCATCAATGGCCTGACCGACGGCCGCTTCCTCGACGATGCGCGGTTCGCGCCGATCCTGGCACGCGCCGAGGCGCTGGACGTGCCGATCTACCTGCACCCCGGCCTTCCGCCTAAGCCGGTGCGGGAGGCCTATTACGACGGCCTTCCCGGCTCCCTCTCCTTCATGCTGTCGATGGCCGGCTGGGGTTGGCACGCCGAGACCGCGGTTCACGTCCTGCGCCTCGTGCTGTCCGGCACGCTGGATCGCTACCCGCGCCTGCAACTCATCATCGGCCACATGGGCGAGGGCTTGCCGGCGATGCTCGCTCGGTGCGATCAGGTGTTCGGCGACGAGACACCGCAGCTGTTGCGGCGAAGCGTGAGCCAGACGATCCTCGAGCAGGTGCATGTGACGACCAGCGGCTTCTTCAGCCTGCCGCCGTTCCTCGCGCTGCTGCACACTTTCGGCGTCGATCGCATCCTGTTCTCGGTCGATTACCCGTTCAGCCCGAACCGTACCGGGCGCGCGTTCCTCGACAGCCTACCGGTCTCGCCGGCCGACCGCGAGAAGATCGCGCACGGCAACGCCGACCGGCTGCTCAAGCTGCGGAGCTGAGCAACAGACGACCGCTGCGACACCTTTGAAGGCCCGGTTGTCGAGCAGAGAGCGGGCACACTGAGGCCGGAGTGGAAGTCATTACGTCGAGTTGACTTCAGGCTGCCGATGAGGGTTCAGCTCCGAATAACGACTGGAAGATATCCACCGCTTTCCGCTGCGCCTCGACAAGCTGCTCAGGCGACATCTTCTCGGCAAAATGATCACGGTCGTTGGCAGCAGATCGCAAGCCAATGGCGGCTGCCAGATTAAACCAGATATAGGCTTCGATGTAGTTTTGAGGCACACCCTTGCCCTCGGCATAACAATAGCCCAAGGCACCCATTGCGAGCATCGAGCCATTATTACGAGCCTGTGCATTGAGCAACGCGACAGCCTCATGCTCCTGCTTGTCAAAGAGTTTTTTCATGCAATAGAGATAGGCAAATGTGAGCCCCCCTGCATTTGCCTCCTCCATGACCCATGCCTCATCGACGTTGAAACTCCTGATGCTAAGAGCCAGGAACGAACAGAACAGACAGAAGCTCTTCCCCATGCCGCTCGGGTCGTCGAAGCCATGCATCAGTGCCATGGCGATTTGTAGTCTCGCTTCCAGGTGGCCGCTTTTCGCGGCGTCTCCGAGATAGATCACCGCCAGAACCACATCCCGCTTGCCCTCCAGATGATGCAGGCCCATTCGATATTGCGCCTCCGGATCACCGGAGCGCGCCAGCGTAGCCATTTTCTGGGCAGCTTTGTTATCCGGATATAGTTGCTGCACCGTCGGCTGCGGGAAAGGATTCGCGGCCTCAGATTTTTTCGAGCGACCAAAAAACATGGTAATGCGGCTTCTGTTGCGATCACGTGCTGGTTAGCATAGTTCGCTCAACCGTCTCAATCACTGCATTCCCGGCGGCATCAACCGTCTCACGCTCGATAGGACGCGAACTGGTTCAGGATCCGCGCTTCAGGTTAACCGAGGTGTTCCTCCTCCAGCCTTCCCAATTGCCGCCGTCCGCGCGCGAGTTCGGTGACGATGCCATGCAGCGTGCGCAGCTCCTGCTCGGTGACTTCGCCGCGCTCGAAGAAATGGCGGATGTTGCGCACCATGCCTGGGCGCTTCGGCAGGTTGCGCAGGAAGCCGCAGGCGTCGAGCTGGTCGGTCAGGTGGGCGAGGAAGTTGTCCAGCTCCGCCTTTGGTGGCGACGCGGGTCTCGTTGGTCATCAGCGCGCGTGCCGGCGTCTCGTCGGCCGCCGTCCACCACTCATAGGCCATGACCATCACCGCCTGCGCGAGATTGAGCGACATGAAGGCGGGATTGAGCGGGTAGCGCACCAGCGCGTCGGCGCGCGCCATGTCGTCGTTATCCAACCCGGCGCGCTCCGGCCCGAACAACACGCCGGCGCGCAGGCCGCGCGCGGAGATCGCATGCAGCTCGGCGGCGGCGCCGCGCGCGGTGAGCACGGGCTTGACGATGTGGCGCGGGCGCGGGCAGGTGGCGAGCACTCGATGCAGGTCGGCGACCGCGTCCGCGATCGTGGCATGAACCGACGCGGCATCAAGGATGCGGTCGGCGCCGGAGGCGTTGCGCCACGCCTTTTCCTGCGGCCAGCCGTCGCGGGGCGCCACCAGCCGCAAATGGAACAGCCCGCCATTGGCCATCGCGCGCGCGCAGGCGCCGATATTGTCGGCGAGCTGCGGGCGGACCAGGACCACCACGGGCGAGTTGCCGGCCGGCGCAAGCTCCGCGCCGCCGTCGCGGCCGGTCATCAGCGGGTGCGCCTCCAGCTGGTGCCACGCGCGCCGTCCTCCAGCACGATCCCCTGCGCCGCCAGCTCGGCGCGGATCGCGTCCGCGCGCGCGAAATCGCGCGCCATGCGGGCCGCCTGACGCTCGGCGATCGCGGTCTCGATCGCCGTCGCGTCCACCTGGGACGGGGCGGCCGCGTCGCGGCGCATTGGCTCTCCCACGTCCTGGACCCCTGACCAGAGATAGGGGCGCAGATGCCGGGGTCGCTCTTGTTGAGTGACAACCACCCCGCCCCGGAACCACGCGGCGGGACTGGCTTGCAGCAGGCCGAGCACTTCGCCCCCCGCCCGCAGCCCGCGCGCCGCCTCGCGATCCCCGGCCAGTGCCGCATCGGCCAACCCATGCAGAGCCGCGATCGCCAGCGGCGTGTTGAGGTCGTTGCACAACGCGTCCATCACCGACTCCGGCGGCGCCTCGGCCGGCTCCGCCGCCGGGTGCCGTTCCAAGGCGCGATAGAAGCGATCGAGTTCGCGCCGGGACTCGATCAGTGCCGCGTCAGTGAAGTCCAGCAAGGCGCGGTAATGCGTGCGCAGCAGCAACAGCCGCACCGCCTCGGCCGGCACCTCCGCCAGCACGTCGCGCAGGACGAGGAAGTTGCCGAGGCTCTTCGACATCTTCTCCCCGTTCACGATCAGCATTCCGTTATGCACCCAGTAGCGCGCGAAGCGGCTGCCGGGAAAGGCGCAGACGCTTTGCGCCAGTTCGTTCTCGTGGTGCGGGAAGATCAGGTCGGTGCCGCCGCCGTGGATGTCGAACGTCTCGCCCAGATAGCGCCAGGACATCGCCGAGCATTCGATGTGCCAGCCCGGCCGCCCCCGCCCCCACGGGCTGTCCCAGCCGGGCAGCTCGGGCGAGGACGGCTTCCACAGCACGAAATCGCCCGGATCGCGCTTGTACGGGCGCGACCTCCACCCGCGCCCCGGCGACCAGCTCCTCCGGGCTGCGGCCGGACAGGCGGCCGTATTCCGGGAAGCTTGCCACCGCGAACAGCACGTGCCCCTCGGCGACGTAGGCGTGGCCGGAGGCAACCAGCCGCGCGATGATCTCGACCATCTCCGCGATGTTGTCAGTCGCGCGCGGCTCCTCGTCCGGCGGCAGGGCGCCGAGGGCCGCCATGTCGGCATGGAAGTCCGCCGTGGTGCGGGCGGTGATCGCGCCGATCGGCTCGCCCGTCTCCAGAGCGCGCGCGGTGATCTTGTCCTCGACATCGGTGATGTTGCGCACATAGGTCACGCGCGGATAGAGCCGCCGCAGCAGCCGCGCCAGCACGTCGAACACCACCACCGGCCGGGCGTTGCCGACATGGGCGAGGTCGTAGACCGTCGGGCCGCAGACATACATCCGCACATCCGCGGGATCGAGCGGGACGAAACGTTCCCGCCTGCGGCTCAGGCTGTTGTGCAGATGAAGCTCGGCCATGCGCCCCATCTGCGCCAGGCCTGCCCACAAATCAACGGCGTCTCCGGTGGTGCGCCGATTTGGACAAGAGGGCGCGAGCGCAGACCCTGGCCGGGAATCCGCAGTTGCGATTGCCTCGCAATTGCGGCAGAACGGGCGCGAATGGATCGGGACGCGGACATGAGTGGCGGGGCTTCCGAGATCGTGCGCCGCCGCACCGGGCGGCTGCCTAGCAGCGCGTGGGTGCGCTTCCTCGCCGTGTTCGGCCCCGGCATCGTAGTCATGCTGGCCGATACGGACGTAGGCAGCGTCATCACCGCCGGCCAGTCTGGGGTGCAGTGGGGCTATCGCTTGCTGCTGCTCCAGGTGGTGCTCGTACCGGTCCTGTTCATGGTACAGGAGCTGACGGTGCGGCTCGGCATTTTCACCGGGCGCGGCCACGGCGAGCTGATCCGCGAGACCTTCGGCCCGTTCTGGGGTTGGGTCTCCGCGACCGGGCTCGGAGTCGCCACAGTGGGCGCCTTGCTGACCGAGTTCTCCGGGGTGGCGGGCGTGGGCGAGCTATACGGCGTGCCGCGCGCCGCCAGCCTTGCCATCGCGGCACTCGCGTTGCTCGCGGTGGTGCTCACCGGGTCGTATCGCCGGGTGGAGCGTGTCGCGATCGCTGTCGGCTTGTTCGAGTTCGCGTTCTTCTTCGTCGCCTGGGCGGCGCACCCGAACCCGCGCGCGCTACTTTCCGGCGCGTTGGACATTCCATACGCCAACAAGGATTACGTGTACCTCGCCGCCGCGAACATCGGCGCGGTGATAATGCCCTGGATGGTATTCTACCAGCAATCCGCGATCGCCGATAAGAAGCTGCGCCCGGAGCACTTCGCGGCGGCCCGCTGGGATACGGCGGCGGGCGCGCTGGTCACACAGTTGGTCATGGCCGCGATCCTCGTCGCCTGCGCGGCAACAATCGGCCAGAAGTCGCCGAATGCCACCCTCAACACGGTGGGTGACATGAGCCAGGCGTTGACCCCTTTCCTCGGCACAGCGATGGGCAACGCCGTGTTCGGCGCGGGCGTGCTGGGGGCGGGGATGGTGGCCGCGATCGTGGTGTCGCTCGCCTTCGCCTGGGGTCTCGGGGAGATCACCGGATACCGCCACTCGCTCGAGCACCGGCCGTTGCAGGCGCGGTGGTTCTACGGCGTCTACGCGGCTTGCGTGATCGGCGGCTGCGTGTTCGTGGGCGTCTGGCCGAACCTCGTTTCGCTCAATGTCGGCGTGCAGGTGATGAACGCTCTGATGCTGCCGCTGGTCCTCGGATTCCTGATCGCGCTCGCCCGCCGCACGCTGCCGGCCGCCCTACGTCTGCGCGGGGTTTATTTCTGGTGCGTGCTCGCCGTTACTGTTCTGACCTGCGCGCTCGGCGTGTTCGGCGGCTTCTCCGGGGCCGGGCTGCTGGGCTGAGGCCGGTACGGCGGGTCTGGAACAGCTTCGGCCGCACACCCTAAAGTGCCCGGACAGGCGGAGCAGCGGGAGGGTGGGCGATGGCGAACCGGGTTGGCAGGCGGGCGCTGGCGGCAGGGGCGGCGCTGCTGCCCGCCGCGACGCTGGTCGGCGGCGCGCGCGCCGAACCGCCGGCCGAGAGCGCGCTCGATCGCATCCGCCGCACCAGTACGATGCGCATCGCAGCGCTGCCGGGCGAGCTGCCCTATTTCAACAAGAACATCGCCACCGGCCAATGGAGCGGCGCCGCGATCGAGATGGCCAACAGCATCGCCAAGGTGCTCGGAGCCAAGCTCGCGTACGTGGAGGCTACCTACGGCACGTCGGTGCTGGATCTGCAAACCAATAAGGTCGACCTCGCCTTCGCGCTGAACCCTACGGCGGAGCGAGCGCTGGCGATCCGCTTCACCCGTCCGATGATCAACCATCCTTTCGGATGCCTGGCGCGGCAGGGGCTATCACCCAAGACTTGGGCGGACATCGACAAACCCGATTTGCACGTCGCCTTCGATATCGGCTCGCTACACGAGACCGTAGCCAAACGCTTCGCGCCGAAGGCCCAGCATGTCGGCTTCGCCACTCGCGACCAGTGCATCCTGGCATTGCAGGCCGGGCGGGTGGACGTCGATATCCTGGCCGCGCTGCTCGGCCTCTCGGCGGTGGGCAAGAACCCGGCACTCGGCCCCTATCACCTGCTGAGCGATCCGCTGGTCGCGCTGCCCAGCTCGCTCGCCGTCCAGTATGAGCCCGACACTAGGTTTGCCGATGTGCTGAACGCCTGGCTCGACTTCAACCGCGGCATCGGCCAGTTGCGGGAGTGGTTGATCGCCGGGCTAGCGCAGGAGGGCGTGAAGCCCGATCAGATCCCGCCCGAGCTGAGTTTCTGACCGTTTCGGCGCGCGGCCGGCGACGGCGGCGCGGCAGCACATGCAGTATCGCTGGGACTTCAGCTTTCTCGGGCAGTACTTGCCCCTGCTCTGGGAAGGCACGCTGGTGACGCTCGCCTTCACCGTGGGCACGATCTTCTGCGGCCTGGTGCTCGGCCTACTGATCGGGCTCGGCCGATTGTCGCGCTCGCTGGTGCTGAACGTCCCGTTGGTGGCGCTGATCGAGGCGTTCCGCTGCACGCCCCTGCTGGTGCAGATCGTCTGGTTCTACTACGCATTGCCGGTGCTGCTGCACGTGCAAATCCCGGCGATCGCCGCCGCCGTCGCCACGTTGTCGCTCTACACCGGCGTGTTCTACGCGGAGATCTTCCGCGCCGGGATTGTCTCCGTTGAGCAGGGCCAGTGGGATGCGGCGCGAGCGCTCGGGCTGTCGCGCTGGCGGATGATGCGGCTGGTGATCTTGCCGCAGGCGGTCCGGCGCATGGTGCCGCCGTTCGTCAACCAGTCGATCACGCAACTCAAGAACACCTCGCTGGTTTCGACGATCGCGGTGCCGGACCTGCTTTATCAGGGCACGATCATCACCGAGACGACGTACCGGCCGCTGGAGGTGTACACGGTCGTGGCGTTGATCTACTTCGCCCTGCTGTTCCCCAGCACGCTGCTGGCGCAGTGGTACGAACGTAGAGTGGCAAAGGGGCGGTGACGAACGCGCCTCCCGGCAGCAGGGGGGCTTGATCTCCTCACTTTCGCCCCCGCTTCGGCCCGCCGATCGGGCGCCATTCCCGTTCGTCGTTACGCAGCAGTTCGACCGCCGCGCTCGGGCCGTCGGTGCCGGAGGCGTAGTTCGGGAACTCGGCGCGGCTCGACCCCCAAGCGTCGAGCACCGGCTGCACCACGCGCCATGTCTCCTCGACCATGTCGGCGCGGTTGAACAGCGTCTGGTCGCCGATCATGCAGTCGTAGATCAGGGTCTCGTAGCCCACGTTCGGCTCGCGCGGGAACCAGTCCACGTAGCGGAAATCCATCTGCACGGCCGCGAGATCAACCACCGGGCCGGGCCGCTTGACCTCGAACTGCATCGAGATGCCCTCGTCCGGCTCGATGTAGATCACCAGCCAATTAGGCGGGATCGCGTTGACATGGGTCGCCTCGAATGGCGCATAGGGAGCCGGCTTGAAGCGGATGGCAATCTCCGCGTAGCGGCTTGGCATATGTTTGCCGGTACGAAGATAAAACGGCACCCCCGCCCAGCGCCAGTTGTCGATCGCGAGCCGCATGGCGACGAAGGTCTCGACATTGGAGTCCGGCGCCACGTCCGGCTCCTCACGGTAGCCGCGAACATCTTTGCCGAGCACTGTGCCAGGGCCGTACTGCCCGCGCACCGCGTCCTCCGGACGCAGGCTGCGCATCGCGGCGAATACATCCTCCTTTCGGCTTCGGATCGAGCGGGCGTCGAAGCCCGCCGGCGGCTCCATCGCCACCATGGCCAGGAGCTGGAACACGTGGTTCGGCACCATGTCGCGCAGCGCGCCGGTTTGCTCGTAGAACTTGCCGCGGTGCTCCACGCCCACCGTCTCGGCTACCGTCACCTGGACATGGTCGATCCGGTCCCGGTTCCAGATCGGCTCGAACAGGCCGTTGGCGAAGCGGAACGCCATGATGTTCTGGACGGTCTCTTTGCCGAGGAAATGGTCGATCCGGTAGATCTGGTCCTCGCGCAGAACGCGCCGTATGCGCCCGTTCAGCGCGCGCGCGGAGTCGAGGCTGTGCCCAAACGGCTTCTCGATCACCACGCGCCGCCACGTCTGCGCCTTTTCGCTGTTGGCCGCCTCCGGCTCGGTTCGCGTCAGGCCCGCCTGACCAAGCTGGTCGATGACAGGAGCGAAGAACCGGTCAGCGACAGCCAGGTAGAACAGCACGTTCCCGCCTCCGTGCCCCTCCCCCGCGACCTTGTCGAGCTGGGCGGTGAGCCGTTGATAGAGCGCCGGGTCGGTGAAGTCCCCTTGGACATACGACATGGAGCCGGTCAGACGGTCCCATGCGTCCTGCTCGATCTGGTCGATCCGGCTCTCGCTGCTCGGGTTGCCCACGAAGCTGCGCAGCATCTCCAGAAGGCCCTCGGCCCAGCTCGCGGGCGTCTTGTCGGCGAGGTCCACGCCAATAATGGCAAAATGTCGCGGAATCAGGCCGGTGTGGGACAGATTGTAGAGCGCCGGTACCAACAGCCGCTTCGTAAGGTCGCCGGCCGCCCCGAAAATCACCATGGCGCAGGGGCCCGGCGGTTTGGCCTGTCGGCGCGGAGGGGCGCGCAGCACCTCCGTCATTTGGGGGGCCGTAGGCGGAGACGATTGTTCTGGCATGAGGTGGAGCTTGGCCCGGCCGCATCAGGTTGGAGCAGGCGCACCGGATTTTGATGTCTAAATCGACAAACGTTGATTTGGGATGGGCGCGCCCCTAGCTTGGGGCCATGTCGGACGCGCTTAGGGACTTGTTCGCTCCAAACGGCGGTTGGCGGGTACGCATCCGCGACCTCTCCGGGGCCGCCCAGGACAACGTGGTGGAGGAGATCGGCGGCTTTGCCACGTTGATGCAGGCCAACGCTTTCGCGCGACGCTACGTGCGGGACTCCGTCGAACGCTGCCGCGGGCCGGCCATGACTCCCAAGGAGGTGCTAGAGACCTGGTTCGCCTACGGCGAGGACGCCGAGGTGGTGGCAGCTGGGGAAGCCGGCTGGCGGAGCGCCAACGAACTGGGCGACTTCATCGATACTCGGGCAGGCTCTGAGGAGCGGGACTGGCGGGCGCTCGACCCGCGCCGGATCGTCGAGGACGATGACGACGTCTCCGGGGACGACCGCGGGGAAGAATGAACCCAGGGGAAAGGAAGACCCCGAGGGTCCGCTTCGCGCCGAGCCCGACCGGGCTCCTTCATGTTGGCAACGCCCGGATCGCGCTCGTCAATTTCCTGTTCGCCCGACGCCTTGGCGGCCAATTGATTCTGCGCCTGGACGACACCGACCGCGAACGCTCCACGCCTGCCTTCGAGGAAGCGATCCGGCACGACCTGGAGTGGCTGAGCATTGCCTGGGACCAGACTTTCCGCCAGTCCGACCGGCTCGACCGCTATGGCGCCGCGGCCGAGCGGCTGAAACAAGCGGGCCGGCTCTACCCGTGTTTCGAGAGCGAGGCCGAGCTGCGCGCTAAGCGGGAGCATCGGATCAAGCGCGGCCTGCCGCCAGTTTATGACCGCGCGATGCTGAAGCTCACGCCCGAGCAGCGGGCGTGCGCTGAGTCGGGCGGCAAGCAGCCCTATTGGCGATTCCTGCTCTCGGGCGGGGCGATCGCGTGGGACGACTTGGTGCTGGGCCGGCGAGAGGTAAAGCTCGGCACGGTTTCGGACCCGGTGCTGATCCGTGCGGACGGCACGCCCCTCTATACCTTCACCTCGGTACTGGACGACGCCGAGAGCGGCATCACGCATGTAATTCGGGGCGAGGACCACGTCACCAATACGGCGGTCCAGCTTGATCTGCTTGCCGCTTTGGGCGCCGACCCGTCGCGGTTGAGCCTGGCCCATTTGCCGCTGCTGACGGATCCCGGGGGCGGCAAACTGTCCAAGCGGATCGATAGTCTCTCGTTGCGCACTCTGCGGGCGGACGGGGTGGAGCCCTCGGCGCTCGCCGCCTATCTGGCGCGGCTCGGCACCTCCACCGATCCGGAGCCGGTGTCGATGGCAGGCTTGGTCGAGACGTTCGATCTGTCGCGGTTCTCCCGTTCCGCCGCCCGGTTCGATCCGGTCCAATTGCTAGCGCTCAACCGGCGGGTTCTGCACGCGTTGCCGTTTTCCGATGTGGTCGACCGTCTGCCGAGCGGCGCTACCGAAGCTTTCTGGCTCGCGGTGCGCGGCAACCTCGACCTGCTCGGGGAGGCGCGCGGGTGGTGGGACGTTGTGGCCGGCCAGATCGTGCCGCCAGTGATCGAGGGCGCCGCGGAGTTCCTGCGGACCGCTCTCGATCTATTGCCCCCGGAGCCGTGGGACGGACATGTGTGGGCGCACTGGACCGGGGCGCTGAAGGAGGCGACCGGGCGCAAGGGCCGGGCGCTCTACCTGCCGCTGCGTTTGGCGCTAACTGGCGAGGATCATGGCCCGGAGCTGCGTGAATTGCTGCCGCTCATGGGCCGGGCGCGTGCCGCGCACCGGCTGCAGCTCGCGGCGGCGTAGCCGCTCGCCAACCATCCGAGAAGCTGATCGGCTGAACACGGGTCGCCTCAATGGCATCCGGCATGCGCGGGTCCAGGAGCGCCGCCAACTCGGCTTCGTGCTCATAATCCGGCATACGCAGGCGCAAGGGTGCGTCACGGGCGATCGCAGGGTGGAAGTAGATTTCACTAACTCCCTGCGGCAACTCGAAAACGAGCGGCAGCAAGCGGTCGGCCGTCATGTGCCCAGTCCAAGCCAGGCCGAAACAGGCGTCACTCGTGAAAAGTCCGGCCACGCGCGCCTGCCGGCGCAGCAGCGCCGCCCAGCAAAATAGGGCTTGCCCGCCCAGCCCGACGCGAGTGCCGCAGCGTGCGAGCACCGAAGGCGGCTCGGCCGGAACGCGCAGGGCGCGGAGGCCAAACTCCCGCCCGATCTCGATCACGAGCCGCCCGACGACCGGATGCAGATGCATGTGCTTGTGCGCGCTGGCATGATCGAGCGGCAGACCGGTTCGCGCGAATGCCGCGAACTGGGCGCGGATCTCGGCGGCGAGTTGGCGGCGGGTGCGATTGCTGACGGTATAGCGCACGCCTAGGCGGAGCTGGTCGGAGGGGAAGTGCCTGCGCTCGTCCACGAGGTCGGGAATATCGGCAGACGGCAGCATCGCCGGGCCTTCGATCGCGACCAGATGCAGCCCCACGGCAAGCCTCGGCATGGTCCTGGCCCGGCGCACCGCATCCGACGCCGCCGGACCAGCCACCATCAGGCTTGCCGTGGTGAGTATTCCTTCGCGGTGAGCGCGTTCGACCGCTTCGTTGACGGACTCACTCAGGCCGAAATCGTCGGCGGTGATGATGAGGCGCTTCAAATGTCGCGGAGCGCTACAGACCGCGCCTGCGCGCCAATTCGTCATGCTCGCGCTTGTCGCGAGCATCCGCGGCTGTTTGGTCGCCTCGAAGCCGTGGATGGTCGCGACAAGCGCGACCATGACGATTCCACGCGTACGTAGCCTTTCACCATTTCTTCGCCTTCGTGGTAGCCCCAGAATGCTTGATGGTTGGGTTTACATCGTCACGAACCGGCTTCAAGCCGCCTCGTGGCGTTCGCGCAGGAATTGGAAGAACTCCACCCCTTCGCGCAGCCGCCGCTTCATCATATGCGGGCTGCGGACCATCTCGCCCACGATCGCGGCAATCTTGGGGGCGCGGAAGTAGAACCGCTTATAGAACGTCTCCACGTTCTCGAATATCTCGGTATGGGTCAGGTGCGGGTACGAAAGTGGCGCGATCTGGATGCCGTGCTCGTCAACCAACTCGGCGTGCCCGGCATCCAGCCAGCCATTCTCGACCGCCTGGCGATAGAGGAACGTCCCCGGATAGGGCGCGGCGAGCGAGACCTGGATGGTGTGCGGATTGATCTCTGTCGCGAAACGGATCGTCTCCTCGATCGTCTCCTTAGTCTCGCCGGGAAGGCCCAGGATAAATGTGCCGTGGATGCGGATGCCGAGGTCGTGGCAGTCTTTGGTGAAGCGCCGGGCGACCTCGATCCGCATCCCCTTCTTGATGTTGTAAAGGATCTGCTGATTGCCGCTCTCGTACCCAACCAGGAGCAGACGCAGTCCGTTGTCCTTCAGCACCTTCAACGTCTCGCGCGGCACGTTGGCCTTGGCGTTGCACGACCAGGTCACGCCGAGGCGGCCCAGCTCCTTCGCGATCGCTTCGGCGCGCGGCAGGTTGTCGGTGAAGGTGTCGTCGTCGAAGAAGAACTCCTTCACCTGCGGAAAGTAGGACTTGGCGAGGTTGATCTCCGCCGCGACATGCTCCGGACTGCGCACCCGATAGCGGTGCCCGCCCACGGTCTGCGGCCACAGGCAGAAGGTGCAGCGCGACTTGCAGCCGCGCCCAGTATAGAGCGAGACGTACGGGTGCAGAAGGTAACCGATGAAATAATCTTCGATGCGCAGATCACGCCTGTACACCTCGGTGACGAATGGCAATTGGTCCATGTCCTCGAGGATCGCGCGGTCCTTGTTGTGAACGATACCGCCCGCCGGATCGCGAAAGGAGATGCCGTCCACCGAAGCCCAGTCCCGTCCCTCCGCGATCTCCTTCACCGTGAAATCGAACTCGTTGCGCGCGACGAAGTCGATGGCGCCGGCGCCCTGCTCCAAGCTCTCTTGTGGTTGCACCGCGACCTTGGCGCCGACGAAGCCGACCTTGAGCCCCGGGCTCGCCTGCTTGAGCGCCGCCGCCACGCGCAGGTCGGAGGCGAAGGAGGGTGTGGAGGTGTGCATCACGCACAGCTCATAGCCTCGCACCTCGGCGCGAACCGCGTCGAGGCCGATCCGGGCCGGCGGGGCGTCGATCAGCCGGCTGCCCGGGACCAGCGCCGCGGGTTGGGCAAGCCAGGTCGGGTACCAGAACGAGCGGATCTCGCGCCGTGCCTGGTAGCGAGAGCCAGCGCCGCCGTCGAACCCATCGAACGAGGGAGGGTGCAGGAACAGCGTCTTCATCATCCCGGTCTCTCAGTCCTTTCGAGGTGCGACGGCTCAAGTTCGGGCGGCTCGGTCAGCGGCGGCCCAGGTGCGGGTCGCTCAGGCACGGATCGGGCGGCGGTCGGAGCCGGGCCGTCGGCACGCATGGCATGGCCACGCCAATCCACTTCCAGCCCCCAGTAGCTCGCGATCATCACCACGAGCGACATAAGCTCGCGCAACGGCAGAAGCCAGGGCGGGGGGGTCAGCGCAAAGCCGCCGGGCAGCCGCGCCAGTGCCCGGTCAATACCACGCGTGGTGGCGGCCCGTACCGCCCATGCCGCCAGCAACACGCCCCAGCTCCAGGCCGCTCCCCAGGTGAGCAGCAACGCGACCAGCGACCACGCGAGCGGGTATTGCAGCGCCGAAGCGGCGAATTGCGCCGGCACCAGCGCCCGGATGGTGCGCGCCCAGCGCAGCTCGTGACGGAACAAAGCGGCCAGCGTCGCCTCGGGAACCGTGGTCAGCGGAACCGTGTCGGCCAGCCGCACCGCGAACCCGAGTGCCGCCACCTTCCGCCCCAGCGCGTTGTCGTCGGCCAGATGACCGACAAGTGACTCTAGGCCGCCGATCCGCGCCAGCGTCTCGCGCCGCAGCGCCATTGTCGCGCCCAGGCAATCCTGGCGCCCGAGCGCGCGAGCGAGCAGCGCCCCGGGCAGGAACGCATGTGTAATCTGTGTTGATCCCATCATCCCCGCGAGGGATCTCGTGGCTGGCAGGCCGGCATAGAGCGTGGTGACCAATCCGGTGCCGGGCTGCTGCAACGAAGCCGCGATCCGGTCCAGGTAGTCGGGCGCGACGTGCAGATCGGAATCCGCGATCACCAGCACCTCGTGTCGTGCCGCCGGTAGCATATTGATCAGATTGCCCACTTTGCGATTGGGGCCATGTCGGGCGGCATTCACCACCAACACGATGTCACGGCCGGGAAAACGCGATTGCAGCCGGCGCACGACCCGGATGGCGGGGTCGGCCGAATCCTGCACACCGCACACGATTTGCAGCGCCGGGTACGAGAGGCGGCAGACCGATCCGAGTGCCTCTTCCAACAGCTTTTCGTCACCATAGAGCGGCTTCAGCACTGTGATCGCCGGGCGGAACTCCGGGGCGGGCCGCGGCGCGGCGAAGCGCGTGACGGCGCGCCAGCCGGCAAACGATTGCAGCACGCCCACTCCGGCCAGTGCCGCCGCCAGCAGTGCCCCCCCGAACAGGATCGGGGCGTCCATGCTGGCATCAGCCGGCGGTGAGCAGCATTTTTTTGCTGCCCGCCAGCCCGAGCGCGCCCGTTGCCGCAGCCACGATGTCCTTGGCCGTCAGCCCGGCCTCGGCGAGTTGCCTGGGCTGCGAATTGTGGTCGATGAACCGATCCGGCAGCACCATTGGGCGCACCCTGAGCCCGCCGTCCAGCAACCCCTTCCAGGCCAGATGGTGCAGTACCGCCGAGCCGAAACCGCCGATCGCATTCTCCTCGATGATAATCAGCAATTCGTGGTGACGCGCGAGCTGCTCGATCAGCGCCGTGTCGAGTGGCTTGGCGAAGCGGGCATCGGCGACCGTGGCGGGCAGGCCCCGCGCTGCAAGCTCGTCGGCGGCTTTGAGCGCGTCGGCTAGGCGCGTGCCGAGCGACAGGATTGCGACAGTGCTCCCCTCGCGCAGAATGCGACCCTTGCCGAGCGTCCAGATTTCTCCCGTGGCGGGAAGCGCGACGCCAAGCCCTTCGCCGCGTGGGTAGCGGAACGCGCTCGGACGGTCGTTGATGGTGGTGGCGGTGGCTACGGCGTGGACCAGCTCACCCTCATCGGCCGGGGCCATCAGCACCATCCCGGGCAGACAGCCCAGATACGTCAGATCGAAGCTGCCCGAGTGCGTCGCCCCGTCCGCCCCCACCGGGCCGGCACGATCCATCGCGAAGCGCACCGGCAGGCTTTGGATGGCGATGTCGTGGACCACCTGATCGTAGGCGCGCTGCAAAAACGTGGAATAGATCGCACAGAACGGCTTCATGCCGTCGCAAGCCAGGCCGCCGGCGAAAGTGACCGCGTGCTGCTCGGCGATGCCGACATCGAAGCAGCGGTCCGGGAATCGCTTGGCGAAGCGGTCGAGCCCGGTGCCGGAAGGCATGGCGGCGGTAATGGCTACGATGTTGGGGTCGCGTTCGGCCTCCCGGATCAGCGCCTCGGCAAACACCTTGGTGTATTGCGGCGGGCCGGGCGGGGCCTTGGCCAGCTCGCCGGTGATGACGTTGAACTTGGAAACGCCATGATATTTGTCGGCCGATTGTTCGGCCGGGGTGAAGCCCTTGCCTTTGACGGTGATGGCATGGACCAGGATCGGCCCCTGCTCATCAGCTTCGCGAACATTGCGCAGTACCGGCAGCAGGTGGTCGAGATTGTGCCCATCGATTGGGCCCACGTAGTAGAAGCCCATCTCCTCGAACAAAGTGCCACCGGTGAGAATACCGCGGGCGTACTCCTCAGCCTTCCGCGCGGTGCGCTCGATTCCGCGAGGGAAACGCTTAGCCATCTTGATGCCGAGGTCACGCAGCGAGAGAAAGCTGCGCGAGGACATCAACCGCGAGAGATATGCGGACATCGCTCCCACGGGGGGTGCGATCGACATATCATTATCGTTCAGAATGACAATCAACCGCGTCCGACGGTCACCGGCGTTGTTCATCGCCTCATAGGCCATCCCGGCGCTCATCGCGCCATCGCCGATCACGCAGATCACGTTACGGTCATCCGGCTCGCCGCGCGCCATCTTCAAGTCCCGTGCGACCGCCATGCCTAGGCCGGCCGAAATCGAGGTGGAGGAGTGCGCCGCGCCGAACGGGTCATATTCGCTCTCCGCCCGCCGAGTAAATCCGGATAGCCCGCCGCCTTGGCGCAAGGTGCGGATGCGGTCGCGTCGACCGGTCAGGATCTTGTGCGGATAAGCCTGGTGCCCGACATCCCAGATCAGACGGTCACGCGGTGTATCGAACACCGCGTGAATCGCCACCGTCAGCTCCACCACGCCCAGCGACGAGCCGAGATGCCCACCGGTCACGGAGACCGCGCCGATCGTCTCGGCGCGCAACTCGTCGGCCAGTTGACGGAGCTGCTCGAACGAGAAGTTGCGCAGATCGGCCGGGTAGCGCACTCGGTCCAACAGCGGGGTGTTCACGGGGCTCATGCTCGACTCTCTCCACCCTCAGCTTCGACGCGACAGGACATAGTAGGCGAGAGCGCGCAACAGGCGCCCGCGTTCCCCGAACCCGGCCAGATGGCCGGCAGCTTGTTGGGACAGCAACTCGGCGTGGGCCCGCGCTCGCTCGGGCCCGAGAATGGCCACCAGCGTCGCCTTGCCAGCCCTGGCGTCCTTGCCGGCAGTTTTGCCGGTCTCCGCCGTGGTGCCACTGGCATCCAACAGGTCGTCGGCGATCTGAAAGGCAGCGCCGAGATCGCGCCCGTAGGCGGCTAGGTGGTGGCGCACGGAAAGCGGGGCGCGGCCGAGGATCGCGCCTGCCTCGGCGCTGAACTGGATCAGCCGGCCGGTCTTCAACGCCTGCAACCTGGTGACCTGGCTCGCATCCAACGATTGGCCTTCCGCCAGCATGTCGATCATTTGCCCGCCCGCCATTCCCCGGGCGCCAACGGCCGCGCCAAGTGCCGCGACCAGTTCGCAGCGCGCTTGCGCATCGGAATGGGTGTCGGGTTCAGCCAATACCTCGAACGCTCGCGTTTGCAGCGCGTCGCCTACCAGGATCGCGGTGGCCTCGTCGTATGCGCGGTGACAAGACGGCCGCCCCCGCCGCAGGTCGTCGTTGTCCATCGCCGGCAAATCATCATGCACCAGCGAGTAGGCGTGCAGCATCTCGACCGCCGCCGCGACCCGGGCGGCACAGGTCTCGGCGACCGCGAATAGCACGGCGGTTTGCATCACCAGGAACGCCCGTATTCGCTTGCCGCCGCCCAGCGTCGCGTAGCGCATAGCTTCAAGCAGCCGGCTCTCGGCCCCGTGGTTTTCGGGCAGCAAACTCTCGAGCTCGGCCTCAACGACCGAAGCGACCCGCGCAAGCACCGCCAGGAGTTCAGCATCAGCCAAAGTCACACTCATGCGAACACGATCCACCCCCGATACCGACTCGCGGAACCAAGCCAGGGTCTGTCATATTGTATCCAGGGCCCACGAACTGCCCCTGGCCTCGCACATGCAGCCACTAGTGTTGCAGCACAACCACAACATGCACGCTTATATGTGCCCCGTCAGCAATGATGGGGCCCATTTCTAGCAACGTCCGTTCTCCTGGCTGCCTGCCATCTCAATGTGTTAGGGGCGGGTTGGCGTTCCGGGATCTGACACGAAGTTCAAATCATTCGACGTTGTAAGCATTGCCGAGTTGCGAACATGGTGCCATAGGCGACGCCGCCGTGGCCGGCTGCTCTCGGCGGCGTGAAGCTGGAGGTGGAGGATGTTGCGCGTCATCCTGGCCCAGCCCCGCGGCTTCTGCGCCGGGGTCGAGCGGGCCATCGAAATCGTCGAGCGGGCGCTCAAGAAATATGGCCCGCCGATCTATGTGCGTCACGAAATCGTGCACAACCGGCACGTGGTCGAGGATCTGCGCACGCGCGGCGCCGTGTTCGTCGATCAGCTCGACGAAGTGCCGCCAGGCGCGCGAACCATCTTCAGCGCCCACGGCGTGGCCAAGGAGATCGAGGAGCTGGCCGCGCAGCGCGGTTTGCCGGTGATCGATGCCACCTGTCCGCTGGTCGCCAAGGTCCACAACGAAGGCCGCCGCTACGCCCGCCAGGGCCGCGAGATCGTGCTGATCGGCCATGCCGGCCACGCCGAGGTGGAAGGCACGATCGGCCAGATCCCCGGCACGGTCCAGCTCGTGCAAACGGTGGACGACGTGTCCCGGCTCGAGGTGCGCGACCCCGATCAGCTCGCCTACATCACTCAGACCACGCTCTCGGTGGACGACACGCGCGGCATCATCGCCGCCCTCAAGGCCCGCTTTCCCGCGATCATGGGCCCCGATGTGCGCGACATCTGCTATGCCACCCAGAATCGCCAACAAGCAGTGCGCGAACTCGCCAATTCGGTGGACATGATCCTGGTCGTGGGATCGAAGAACAGCTCCAACTCCAACCGGCTGCGCGAAATCGGCGAGGAGTTGGGCAAGCCTTCCTACCTGATCGACGACGCGGACGCGCTGCGACCGGAGTGGTTTCGCACCGTCAGTTCGGTGGGCGTCACCGCGGGCGCCTCCGCCCCCGAAACGTTGGTGCAAGGCGTACTCGAGGGGTTGCGTCGCATCGATGCCATCGACATCTGCACCCTGGCGGGCGTCGCCGAGGACGTGCGCTTCCGGTTTCCCGCCGAGCTTGCCGATACCTAAAGGATAGGACATGCCCGTTCCGCTGAACCAGGCGCTCCGCGTCGGTGCCTATGTCGTCAAGCAGCACCTCAAGGGGCGCGAGCGATATCCGCTGGTGCTGATGCTGGAGCCGCTGTTTCGCTGCAACCTGGCCTGCTCCGGCTGCGGCAAGATCGACTATCCGGCGCCGATCCTGAACCAGCGTCTATCGCTTGCCGACTGCATCGAGGCCGCCGAGGAATGCGGCGCGCCGGTGGTCGCGATCGCCGGCGGCGAGCCGCTGCTGCACAAGGAAATGCCCGAGATCGTCGAGGCGCTGCTGGCGCGCGGCAAGTTTGTCTATCTCTGCACCAACGCGCTGCTGCTGGAGAAGCGGCTCGACCGCTTCAAGCCGCATCGCAACTTCGCATGGGACGTGCATCTGGACGGCGATCAAGACATGCATGACGCGGCGGTGAGCCAGGAAGGCGTGTTCGACCGTGCCGTGTCCGCCATCAAGGCCGCTAAGGCGCGCGGCTTCCGCGTCTGCATCAACACCACGCTGTTCGACGGCGCCAAGCCCGAGCGCGTCGCCGCGTTCCTCGACCACGTCACCGAGTTGGGCATCGACGGGGTGATGATCTCGCCGGGTTACGCCTATGAGCGCGCGCCCGACCAGGCGCATTTCCTCAACCGCCAGAAGTCGAAGCAGTTGTTCCGCGACATCTTCAGCCGCGGCAAGGGGAAGACGAAGGACAAAGCCTGGAAGTTCAATCAATCATCGCTATTCCTCGATTTCCTGGCCGGCAACCAGCGGTATCGCTGCACGCCCTGGGGCAAGCCGACCCGCAACGTGTTCGGCTGGCAGCGGCCCTGTTATCTGCTGGGCGAAGGCTATACCAAGACCTATCGCGAGCTGGTCGAAACCACCGATTGGGACCAATACGGCACCGGCAATTACGAGAAATGCGCCGATTGCATGGTGCATTCGGGCTATGAGGCGACCGCGGTGATCGATGCCGTGCGCCACCCGCTGAAGGTGATGAAGGTCGCGCTGCGCGGCCCGCGCACCGATGGGCCGATGGCGCCTGAAATCCCGCTCGATGGGCAACGTCCGGCCGAATACGTGTTCCGCCAGCATGTCGAGCAAGCGATGCACCGGATCGAGACGACCGGCTCGGCGAAGCAGGAAACCGCCGACGCGGCGAACTGATCTCCCCCCGATGGCAGCGCCGGCTTTGGTGTACATCTGGCTGTTGGCTGTGTACATCCGGGCCTTGCCAAGGCTGGCGATGTACTTCGCAAGAGGCAAAGCAACCATCGTGCCACGCTCCGTCGCGATTTTGAGACGTCAGAGAAATAGATGCGATCACGGAATGCCTGCCATGACTTGAATCCGGCGCCCCCGCATACCAGAACATTCCGGGAACGAAGGGCCGGAGGTCATGCTGCCCGCGCTGGACGAGGAGTACCAAGGGGAGGAGCACCCGGGTGGCCCTCCGATTGCGCTCGCCCGCAAGCAGCGCGTGCGCGAGACAGCGGCGCGGCTATTCGCCGAGCATGGGGTCGAGGCGGTGGGGCTCACCCGGATCTCCGATGCGGCGGGCCTCGCTCGCCCGGTCGCTGGGCAGTTCTACCGCGGCCGGCAGGACCTGCTGGCGGAGCTGCTGCTCGATCATCTGGACCGGCTGACCAAAGCCGTCTGCTCCGCCCAGGACAGCCATGCCGACGCGGCGCCGGAGGTGCTGGTCGAGGTGCTGGTGCGCGCCTGGCTGGAGTGCGTCGCGGCCGAGCCGGACCAGCACCGCGCGCTCATCGTCAATGCGCATTGTCTCGACGGACCGGCGCGCGAGCGCGCGGCGCTGCGCCATCTTCTGGTGCTGGAAACGGTCTATGGCGCGCTCGCCGCCGCGGTGCCCGGCCTTGCCGACCGCGCTGAGGCGATGGCTCCGCTGCTCGCCACGCTGCGCGCCCTGCTGAGCGACCCCTGGGTCTGGCATGAGCGGCCCGATCGCCCGCAGCGGCTGGCGGCGGCGCGGCGCATCGCCGGGATGATGCTCGCCGCCGCGCGCGCGCAGGCATCGGGCGCTTGGGAGGCGCTGGGCCGGGTGGAGGGCGCGGCGCCCTGGCGCGGGCGGCTGACCCTGGAGTGCCGGGACGCGCGCGCCCGGATGCGCGAGCTACTGGACGCTGCCGAGGCGGGCGCCGAGGTGGTCATCACCCGCCGCGGCCGGATCTCGGCGCGGGTGGTGGGGGCGCGGTAGGGGGCCTAATCTGACTCCCGATGCCCCACCCCGCCCCCACCGTCATGACCTCCGACGCCTTCCTGGCCTGGGCCATGCAGCGCCCGGAAGGCGAGCGCTACGAACTCGTGGCCGGCGAGGTCGTCGCGATGGCGCCGGAGCGCATCGCCCATGCCCGGGCGAAGGGGGAGATCTACCGCCGTCTGCGCGATGCGATCGACGCCGCCCTTGCCTGCGAGGCCTACGTGGACGGCATGGCCGTCGAGGTGGACGCGCATACGGTTTACGAGCCCGACGTCCTGGTCCGTTGCGGCGCGCCGCTGCCCGACGAGACCATAAAGCTGACCGATCCGATCATCGTGATCGAGGTTCTGTCGCCCTCGACCCGCGCGCGCGATGCCGGCGCCAAGCTCGCGGACTATTTCCGGCTGCCGTCGGTTAGGCATTACCTGATCGTCCGGACCGAGGACCGCGCGATCATACACCATGTGCGCGACGATGCGGGCGCGATCGCGACGCTCATCATCCGCGATGGTGCGGTGCGCTTCGAGCCGCCGGGGATCGAGCTGCAAGGCGTGTTCGGGTGATGTGACGCAGGTTCTCCCTTCTCCCGCTTGCGGGAGAGGGCCGGGGTGAGGGCTGAGGGCCGGGCTGGCACCGTCTCTCTGCGCGTCATGCCCGCGAATGCGGGCATCCACGGCTTGCTTGGCCGCCGCGCTGACCGCCTCTCTGCGTCATCCCGCTTTCGAGCCTGTGAAGCAAATCGGAGTTCGGCGCGACAGATGGGCGAATTGGGTGTCGGGACCGAGCCATGCGAGCGAGTGGCATTTGGCGCAGGGCGGTATGGTCGCGGGCAGCGAGGCGACTTGTTGCAAGGTTTCCGCTCGCAATCACTGCTTGACGCACCGCTCAGGCCCTGGCCGTGTGCAGGCAATGGGCGCGCCAGAGGTTGTGCGCGATTGCCTGCAACAGCACCACGCACGCCACCCTGGCGAGAGAGCGCACCGGCATGATGCCCAGACCGCGGCGCTTCAGAATGGCGTTGGTGGTCTCGATCCGGGACCGACGCCGGTAGATCATCTGGCTCGCCTCGTCGGCCATTCGCTGCCGCCAAGCCATCACCGCCGCGGGTTCGCGCTCTCGGTACCAGCGCCGCTTGCGTTGGCTCTCCGCGGACGCGCCGCTCTTGTCGGGCGGCGGCGGCGCATAGACCTCCACCTGGTCGGCCGCCAGCGCGATGATGTCCTCGCGGGTGGCATAATGGGTGTCCACCAGAAGCCGTCCCGGTCGTGCCTTGAGGCGGGTCTTGATCTGCTCGACCATGATCCCGGCGAAGGCGGAATCGTTGCGCCGGTCCGTGGCCTCGACCGCAAGAATGATGTTGGTGGCGGGCTCGACCGCCAGTTGCACGTTGTAGCCGGCGCGCACCGCCCCATCGGCGAAGCGCATCTTGCGCGCCTCCGGGTCGGTTCGGCTGGCGCGCGGCTCGCTCTTCTCCGCCTCCGCCTTGGCGTGCCGCTTGGCATTTTCCGCCTTCTCTGCGGCCAGCTTCTCCAACGCGCGCGCGGCTTCGGCCGCCCGGTCGGCCACCGCCTGCGCGCCGCGAAGCCGAGCGGCACGACGGCGGCGGTCGCTGCTGCCGGGTCGCTCTCGATCTCCTGCTTCAGAGTGGCGACGCGCTCTCGCGCCGCGGTTTCGATCTCCGTCAACTTTGCGGCGCGGCGAAACGAGCCCCTGCCGGCGCTGGCGCGCACTTTCGTGCCGTCGATCGCCACCTCGTCGAGCGTCACCACCTGCGCCGCAAGCAGCGCGGTCAGGCTTTCGGTCAGCAGCCGGTCGAGAACCGCGGCATGGCCGACCCGAAAGTCGCTCAGACCGTGATGGTTCACCGGCACGCCACCACACAGCCAGCGATAGGCGATGTCGCGCTCGCACAACAGCGCCAACTGGCGGGCCGAGCCGATCCCTTCCAGCGTGGCAAACAGCCACAGCGCCAGCAGCAGCTTGGGGTCGGGCGGCGGACGGCCGGGCTCGCCTTCCCGCGCGCGGATGCGATCATACAGCGCTCGCAGGTCCAGCGTGCCCACGAACGCCCAGACCACCCGCGCGCGATGCTCGGTCGGCAGCTGGCCCTCCAAATCCGTCATCTCCCAGCGCAGCTGCGCCCGATCGACTTGCAGATAACGCGCTCCGCCAGACATCATCGCCCCCGGCAATCACCATCCGACAGAATCAAAAAACCTGGGGTTTCGCCATTTTCTTTCACAGGCTCTTTCGCGGGAATGCACGGCTTTCTTGCTCCCTCGAAGCCGTGGCTTACCACGACAAGCCCTGCCACGGTCTGGCTACCCTAGTCTAACCGAGCACCGCCTATTCCCGGCCAACCACTCTTTCGACGCGCCGGTCCGGAATCAACCACATCAGAGCGACCAAGACGTAGAGCGCATCCGAGATCCAGGTATGGACAAACGCCAACAAGATGCCCGCGATATACAACACGGGCGAAACCTTGCCCTTGATGTCGCGCCCGATCGCGTGCGCCAACGCCGATTCATTTCCCTGTGCGCGGATAATCGTCAGTTGCATCACATACCAAGCTAGCGCGCAAAGCAACAACACCACACCGTAAACGGCGGTGGGGATCGCCGCGAAGTGGTTCTCTCCCATCCAGCCGGTGGTGAAGGGAACGAGCGAGAGCCAGAACAGCAAGTGGATGTTGGCCCAGAGGATGGCGCCGTTCACGCGAGGCACCAGTTGGAAGAAATGATGATGGTTATTCCAATAAATGGCTACGTTGACGAAACTCAGGACGTAGCTGAAGAACACCGGCGTTAGATTCTTCAATGCATCCAGCCCGGCACGGTCGGGTATCTTCAGGTCGAGCACCATGATCGTGATGATGACGGCGATCACGCCGTCACTGAATGCAGCCAGCCGGTCCTTCTCCACCGCACACTCCTTTGCCGCGCCAACTCGGCTTGAACTGGCATCCAAGTCGGTATCTGTCGGAGACATATACCATGGAGGCCGAAGCAGTGCCCCAGTCCAATCCCGCACAACGCCAAGTGCGTCTGCTCCGCAATAACCGCAACCAGGCCATTCGCATGCTGGTAGAGTTCGAGTTGCACCAGGCAGCGAGGGGGTCATCAGTCGTGACAGCGACCGTCTCATCATCGAGCTGGTGCGCTAGAGCAGCAGGCGACGCGGTTTGCGTCAGCATCATCGTGGCGGCGAACTGCGCTACGGCTGCGCCAAGAGGGGTCGCCGCAGTTCCTGCGCAGGGTTGAGGAATTTCTATCCGAGGTGCCGGTGCTGCCGTTCGACGTGCCGGCCGCCGATGGCGCGTATGGCAGCATCCGCGCCAATCTGGAGGCCGCCGGTCGCCTCATCGCGTCGAATAACCTACTGATCGCGGCTCATGCTCTCCAGCTTGGCGCGACCGTGGTGACGGCGAACGTTGCGGAGTTCCGACGCATCCGTGGTCTGACCGTGGAGAACTGGCTGGCGTGATGCCTTGAGCGTCGTCCGGATGACGCGATCAATAACGCGCCATGCTCTGGTCCTTTTCCCCCGCACGCTCCTTTGCAGCGCATCAGCTTTGTCTCCCGATCGCCCTAGGCAATATGCCCGGTCGAGCGTCCCCACGATAGCGGCCGACGCGTTTGAGGGTCGAATTCAGCAAGAAATTGCGTCTTTATAGGTAGCTGGGTAAACTGCCAAGATGGCAGGTGCATCTTTGCAGCAGACGGTCGGCGAACGCGGCATCGGCGTTCAGTTCAGAGGCGACGACAATACCGTCATTGTTTACGCGGGCGCGTCCGAACTTCATTTGGTCCGAAAGCACGCGCGCAAGATCAAACAGCCCCAGCCGAAAACGGAACTGGAATTGTTCCGTGTCGATCTACGCGCGACCACCCTGTTCGGGCGGGACGCCGATGTGTCGAACCTGCGCGAGTGGCTCGCGTCGGATCGGCCTGTTTCAGTCCGCTGCGTCACTGGCCGGGCCGGTGCCGGCAAGACCAGGCTGGCGATAGAACTGTGCGACCGAGCGGAAAGCTTTGGTTGGACTGCCGGGTTCGCGCAATACAGCCAGTTCGCCAAATTCGTGGAGAGTTCGGTTAGTTGGCGCTGGACCAAGCCGACTTTGGTCGTGATCGACTACGCTGCCGCGCTCGCGGGTGCCTTACGAACCTGGTTGGAGATCCTGGCCCGGCCCGAGTCGCAGTCAGGCGGCCAGAAACTTCGGCTGCTGCTGCTCGAACGGCACGCCGAACGCGATCTGGGCTGGTGGGCGGACTTGCTTCGATCGGTCAGCTTCTCCGATCCCGGACCGGACGAACTGGCCGATCCACCGGAACCGGTGCCGTTGCGGAGCCTGACCGACGTTGAAGACCGGCGCGCGCTGTTGGCCGAAACGATGCGGCTAGCAGGGCAAATCGCGGGAAGGCAGACCAATTCCGCAGCCACCGCTGCCTGGCATGAACCCGGATTTCGACCGTCGGCTCGGAGATGACACCATCAACAACGAGCCTTTGTATCTGATGATGGCCGGCGCAGAGGCAATCCAAACCGGCGCCGCGGCGGCACTGGCCCTCAGTCGGGTAGACCTGGCGGAGCGTGCGGCGAGCCGGGAACGTGAGCGACTGATCCATCTCGCTTCCGAGTGGGGCTTGTCTGACAAGCTGGTTGCCCATCTAACGATGTGCATAACGTTGCAAGGCGGGTGCAGAGCCGAGGACGCTCTCAAACTTGTCGCGGAAGAGCGGCGCGTCATGGGCTTTCCGGAAACGACTCCGGCCGCAGATATCGTCAACCGTTTGGCCGAAGCCACTGCCTCTGCATATCGGAACGGAAATTGACGCGATACGGCCGGACCTCATCGGCGAGGCGTTCCTGCTCCAAGAGATGCGGGAGCATCGCCGATTTCCCAGCGTGCAAACCGAGATCGTGGAGCGCGCATGGCAGCGCGCGGCTGGGAAAGTTGCCGCAACATTGATCCGAACGGCACAGGATTTCGCGCGAGGTGATGCCAACCATTGCAGCATCGCTTGGCTTCGGCATTTGATCGATCGCACGGATCGATTGGGCCGCCCTGTGGGCGCTCGCTAGCGAGCTGCCAGAACAAACCTTGGCGTTACGTGAACTTGCGGCGCATGCACAAGAGCGGATCGCAGGCGCGCTCGCCGAACAGGCCGGAACCGAACCGGAATTGCTGGCGCTCCGCGCGGCATCGCTCAACAACCTCGCCAACAGGCTGAGCGCTCTCGGCCGGCGCGAGCCGGCACTGGCGGCGGCGGAGGAGGCGGTGGCGCTCCACCGCGAGCTGGCCGCGCAACGTCCCGACGCGTTCCGGCCCGACCTCGCCGGGTCGCTCAACAACCTCGCGCAACATGCTGAGCGCTCTCGGCCGGCGCGAGCCGGCGCTGGCGGCGGCGGAGGAGGCGGTGGCGCTCTACCGCGAGCTGGCCGCGCAACGTCCCGACGCGTTCCGGCCCGATCTCGCCCGGTCGCTCAACAACCTCGGCAACATGCTGAGCGATCTCGGCCGGCGCGAGCCGGCGCTGGCGGCGGCGGAGGAGGCGGTGGCGCTCTACCGCGAGCTGGCCGCGCAGCGCCCCGACGCGTTCCGGCCCGACCTCGCCGCTGTCGCTCAACAACCTCGCGCAACATGCTGAGCGATCTCGGCCGGCGCGAGCCGGCGCTGGCGGCGGCGGAAGAGGCGGTGGCGCTTCGCCGCGAGCTGGCGGCGCAGCGTCCCGACGCGTTCCGGCCCGATCTCGCCCGGTCGCTCAACAACCTCGGCAACATGCTGAGCGCTCTCGGCCGGCGCGAGCCGGCGCTGGCGGCGGCGGAGGAGGCGGTGGCGCTCTACCGCGAGCTGGCGGCGCAACGTCCCGACGCGTTCCGGCCCGATCTCGCCGCGTCGCTCAACAACCTCGGCGCAATGCTGAGCGCTCTCGGCCGGCGCGAGCCGGCGCTGGCGGCGGCGGAAGAGGCGGTGGCGCTCTACCGCGAGCTGGCGGCGCAGCGTCCCGACGCGTTCCGGCCCGACCTCGCCGGGTCGCTCAACAACCTCGCCAACAGGCTGAGCGCTCTCGGCCGGCGCGAGCCGGCACTGGCGGCGGCGGAGGAGGCGGTGGCGCTCTACCGCGAGCTGGCGGCGCAGCGTCCCGACGCGTTCCGCCCCGATCTCGCCCTGTCGCTCAACAACCTCGGCAAATGCTGAGCGCTCTCGGCCGGCGCGAGCCGGCGCTGGCGGCGGCGGAAGAGGCGGTGGCGCTCTACCGCGAGCTGGCGGCGCAGCGTCCCGACGCGTTCCGCCCCGATCTCGCCCGGTCGCTCAACAACCTCGGCAACATGCTGAGCGATCTCGGCCGGCGCGAGCCGGCGCTGGCGGCGGCGGAAGAGGCGGTGGCGCTCTACCGCGAGCTGGCGGCGCAGCGTCCCGACGCGTTCCGCCCCGATCTCGCCCGCGTCGCTCAACAACCTCGGCACAATGCTGAGCGATCTCGGCCGGCGCGAGCCGGCGCTGGCGGCGGCGGAGGAGGCGGTGGCGCTCTACCGCGAGCTGGCGGCGCAGCGTCCCGACGCGTTCCGCCCCGATCTCGCCGCGGTCGCTCAACAACCTCGGCAACAGGCTGAGCGATCTCGGCCGGCGCGAGCCGGCGCTGGCGGCGGCGGAAGAGGCGGTGGCGCTCTACCGCGAGCTGGCGGCGCAGCGTCCCGACGCGTTCCGCCCCGATCTCGCCCTGTCGCTCAACAACCTCGGCGCAATGCTGAGCGCTCTCGGCCGGCGCGAGCCGGCGCTGGCGGCGGCGGACGAGGCGGTGGTGCTCTACCGCGAGCTGGCGGCGCAGCGTCCCGACGCGTTCCGCCCCGATCTCGCCCGGTCGCTCAACAACCTCGGCACGATGCTGAGCGCTCTCGGCCGGCGCGAGCCGGCACTGGCGGCGGCAGAAGAGGCGGTGGCGCTCTACCGCGAGCTGGCGGCGCAGCGTCCCGACGCGTTCCGCCCCGATCTCGCCCGGTCGCTCAACAACCTCGGCGCAATGCTGAGCGCTCTCGGCCGGCGCGAGCCGGCGCTGGCGGCAGCAGAAGAGGCGGTGGTGCTCTACCGTGAGCTGGCCGCGCAACGCCCCGAGGCGTTCCGGCCCAACCTCGCCGGGTCGCTTGCCGTTCAGGCGAACTGCCTGGATGGCCTTGGGCGCAGTGCGGATGCAGTCGTTGCCGATGTAGAGGCCATCAGGAGTTTATCGCCCGCATTCGTCCAATACCCTGCGGCGTTTGCTCATTGGATGACCCCACTGGTCCAGCAATATCAGGCAAGATGCGAGCGCCTTGGGAGGTCGCCCGACATGGAGTTGTTGGGACCGATCGTCGCGATCATGCAGGAGCAGCAGCTCGAAGAGAGGAGGAGCCAGGATGGCCATTGAGTTGGCGGCAGCAGCCGTCGGTTTGCTTGCCCCTTATCTGACGGAAGCAGGCAAAGAAGCAGCGAAGACCGTCGGCAAAGAATCGGCCGAAACAGGGCTCAAGCTGCTCGGCTGGATGCGCGACAAGGCTGACGGGCCGGGCCAAGGAGGCGCTCGCGGAACTGGAAGAGAAGCCCGACTCGCAACTGAATCAGGATGACCTGCGTACGCAGCTCGCCAAGTTGCTGGAGAAACAGCCGGAACTTGTCCCGCAATTGCAGGAACTGGTTTCCGAAGCGCGAGCGCACGGCGATGTTTTGCACCAGGAGGTCGGCGCAGGAGGCAAGGCGAGCCAGATCAAAGGCAATCAGAATACCGTCTCCATCGGATGATTTGCCGCGCCGAAGGTCCGCGCTCGGTCGGACCCGGCGACATCGCCGGAAGTATGCGCGAGCGCGGCGCTAGACTTGCCTTGGCCACGCTCCCAGCATGAGCAAGCGCCTTGGAGGTCCGAATGCTCGATCACGTAACCATAGGGATCAGCGACATTTCGCGATCAACCGCCTTCTATGACCAAGCCCTGAAAGCGATCGGCATCGAACGCCTGCATGGGGACGGCAAATCATTCGCCGGGTACGGAGCCGACAACAAGGCGTTCTTCTGGATCGGCCTCAAGACGACTCCCCTTACCGGCACGCACGTCGCATTCGCGGTCGCGGATCGCGCCGCCGTCGATCGCTTCCACGCGGCGGCCCTTGCCGCCGGAGGCAGCGACAACGGCAAGCCGGGCCTGCGGCCCCACTATCACCCGAATTACTACGGCGCCTTCATCCTCGATCCCGACGGACACAACATCGAAGCGGTCTGCCACCGACCGGCATGACAGGCGGCACTCAGGCCCTCGGGCATCCGGCCCCGCCGGCAAAGCGCCTTGACACACCCCGCTCCCGAGCTGCTATTTAACCAGCAAGTTACATAACCCTGCCGTTCAGTCCCCCAACCATGTCCCCCGACCGCCTCAGCACCACCTTCGCCGCCCTCGCCGATCCCACGCGGCGCGCGATCCTGGCGCGGCTCGCCTCGGGCGGGGCCTCGGTCACGGAGTTGGCCGAACCGTTTGAAATGAGCCTTCCCGCCATTTCCAAGCACCTCAAGGTGCTGGAGCGCGCCGGCCTGATCGCCCGCGGCCGCGAGGCGCAGTGGCGCCCCTGCCGGCTCGAAGCCGGGCCGCTGAAGGGCGCCGCCGACTGGCTGGAGCATTATCGCCGTTTCTGGGAAGAAAGCCTGGATCGGCTGGACGACTACCTGAAGGAACTGCGGGCGAAAGAGGAAGCGGAAGAGGAACGGCATGGACGCAAGCAATAGCGCCGCCCTGCGAGCGTCGGAGCGCGAACTGGTCATCACGCGCATCCTCAACGCGCCTCGCCGGCTCGTCTTCTCCGCGTGGATCGAGCCCGACCGAGCGGCGTGCTGGTGGGGGCCGCGCGGGTTCACCACCATCTCCTGCCGGATGGACGTCCGCCCCGGCGGCGCGTGGCGACGCGCCATGCGCGCCCCCGATGGTTCCGTTCACGTCAAGCGCGGCACCTACCGCGAGGTCGTGGAACCGGAACGCCTGGTCTTCACCTATGCCGACGAGGACGCCGAGGGAAACCCCGGCCACGAAACCCTGGTGACGGTGAGCTTCGCCGAGCACGGCGGGAAAACGAAGCTCACCCTGCACCACGTCGCGTTCGACTCGGTCGCGTCGCGCGACTCGCATGACGGCGGCTGGACAAGCTGCCTGGAGCGGTTCGCGGAATACCTTGCGGCCGCCTGAAACCAATCGTCCGCGGGAGACAACGGAGAACGGCAATGGCGCGGAAAGTCCTCGATCCTGCTCGGAACCAAGAAGGGCGCGTTCATCCTGGAAGGCGACGCGGCCCGACGCTCGTGGGAACTTCGTGGCCCGTTCTGCGAGGCATGGCCGATGAACCACGTCATCGCCGATCCGGCCTCCGGCACGATCTACGCAGCCGGCGGCAACGAATGGTTCGGCCCGGCGGTCTGGAAATCGACCGATCTCGGCGCGTCCTGGACGCATTCCAGCGACGGCCTGGCCTACAAGGCGGGCGAAGACCCGATCAAGTCGGTCTGGAGCCTCGCGCCCTCCGGAGCCGGCCTCTACGCTGGCGTCGAGCCCGCCGGCCTGTTCCGCAGCGACGATTCGGGCCAGTCCTGGCGGCACATCGCCGGGCTGCGCGAGCATCCCTCGCGCCCGCACTGGCAACCGGGTGCCGGCGGGCTGATCCTGCACTCGCTCATCCCCCATCCGACCGACGAGAACCGGATCTGGGTCGCGATCTCCGCCGCCGGCGTGTTCCACACGGAAGACGGCGGCGAGACCTGGGAAACCCGCAACCGCGGCACGCGCGCCGACTTCCTGCCCGAAGACCAGCGATACCCGGAGTTCGGCCAATGCGTGCATTGCCTGGTGATGGCGCCCGGAATGCCCGATCGCCTCTATCAGCAGAACCATTGCGGCATGTATCGCAGCGAGGACGGCGGCCGGCAGTGGCAGAGCATCGAGGCGGGCCTGCCGTCGAGCTTCGGCTTCCCGGCCTCAGTCCATCCGCGCGACCCGGCAACGCTCTATTTGGTGCCGCTCAACGGCGCCACGGAAGGCCGCTACGTGCCCGAAGGCGAGGCGGCCGTCTGGCGCACGCGCGACGCCGGGCATAGCTGGCAGGCGCTGCGCCAGGGTCTGCCGCAGGACAAGGTGTTCTTCGGCGTGCTGCGCCAAGCGATGGCGACCGACCGGCTCGAACCGGCCGGGGTCTATTTCGGCACCAACACCGGCACGCTGTTCGCCAGCGCCGACGAGGGCGAGGGCTGGACCTGCATCGCCCAGCACCTCCCCGCGATCTCGTCGGTGGAAACGCTGGTCATCGAGTCCTAAGCGGAGCTGTCGGAATGGCGGTGGTCACGCTCCCCTCTGCCCTGGTCGCCCTGTTCCCCGGCGCCGCGCGGCGGATCGAACTCCCCGCCGCGACCGTCGCCGATGCGATCGCGGCACTCGACCTCCGCTGGCCTGGAATGCGCGACCGCATCTGCGACCCGACCCCGCGCATCCGCCGCCACATCAACGTCTTCGTCGAGGGCGAGCGCGCCACGCTGACCACGCCCCTCGCGCCCGGCGCCGAGGTGATCGTGCTGCCGGCGATCAGCGGGGGTTAATGCGCGCGAGCACCGCCGTCACCCATAAACCTCCGCCTGCTCCTCGATCTTCGCCGCGTCCAGGTCCATCCCCAACCCAGGCCGCTCCGGCACCCCGATCATCCCCTCCTTCGGCGCGACCGGATCGGCCAGGAAATGCTGATTGATCGCGTTCCACTTCACCAAATACTCCTGCATCGGCGTCAACATGGGCGACTGCGCCAGCGTGAAATGAATCCCCGCTGGGCTCGAATGCCCATGCGGAATCACCATCACATCGTGCGCCGAGGCATAGGCCGCGATCTTCAGCGTCTCCGACAACCCGCCGGCCCAGTAGATATCCGGTTGCAGGATATCCAACGCCCCCGCGTCGATGAACCGCTTGAACCCCCAGCGCGTGTACTCGTGCTCAGCGCCGGCCAGCGGGATGTCGGTCCGCTCCTTCACCCGCACGTAGCTGTCGATGCGGTCGGGCATCACCGCCTCCTCCAGCCAGCGCGGCCGGTACTCGGCGATCCGCCCGGCCAGCTCGATCGCGTAGATCGGATCGAAGGATTGCCAGCAATCGAGCATGATGTCGTCGTCCTCGCCCAACGCCTCGCGCAGGGTGCGGACCAGTTCGACATTCTTGCGCATCCCCTCGGCCCCGCTCATCGGGCCGTGGCGGAAGAACCATTTCTGCGCCCGGTAGCCCAGCGCCTGGTATTCCGTCGCCCGCTCGCGCACGCGCCCGGCGTCGAGCACGTCGAAGCCGAGCATACTGGCATAGGCCGGCACGGCATCGCGCGTCGGCCCGCCGAGCAGGCGGAACACCGGCTGCCCAAGCCAGCGCCCCTTCAGATCCCACAGCGCGCAATCCACCGCGCTGATCGCCAGCATCGCCTCGCCCTGCCGGCCATGCACCATGATCCGGTGCATCTGGTCCCACAGCTTCTCGTGCGCGATCGGGTCTTGGCCGAGCAGGATCGGGCGCAGGCGCTTGCCGACATAGGCCGCGACCATCTCCGGCAGCGGCCCGGCGATGCCGTGCGGGCCATGGTCGGTCTCGATGCGCAGGAAATATTGTTCCAGACGAAACGCATCGGCGCCTGCCTGCTCGCCGCCCTCGAAATCGTCGCGCGCGCGGTATTCAGGATAGATGTCGATCGGGCGGACCAGCCGCTGCTCCCAGAATCGGCCGTGCGTGCGCATCGCCCCGCGCAGCCGGAGCAGACGGACCGCGGTGGTTTTCATCCTCGCACCCCCTCACTCCGACGCCGCGCTGATCGCCGCGTTCAGGGCAACGACCCCGGCGGCCGACCCGTCCGGATGGTTCCAGACCGCCCCGACCACCGCCAGGAAATTGGCCCCGGCCCGCACCAGCGGGGCGCAGTTCTCGGCCGTGATGCCGCCGATCGCACAGCAGGGAAGCTCCATCAGCTCCGACCACCAGCGCAGGATGTCTACCTCGACCAGCGGCGCCTCCAGCTTGGTCCCCGAGCGGAAGAACGACCCGAACGCGACATAATCCGCCCTCGTCCTCGCCCGCCCGCATCGCGAGATCGCGGCTGCCGTGGCAAGTCACGCCCAGCGTCAGGTCGGGGCCGATCGCCGCGCGCGCCTGCCGCGCCGGCATGTCGTCCTGCCCGACATGCGCGCCGTCGCAGCCCGTAGCGCGCACCAGCTCCGCACGGTCGTTTAGCAGGAACGCCACGTCGCGTGCCTGAGCGATCGGGCGGAGCGCGTCGATCGCGCGCCGCCACGCATCGTCGTCCGCCTGCTTGATGCGAAGCTGCACCGCGGCCACGTCGCCCGCGTCCAAGGCGCGGGCCAGCAGGTCGGGGAACGTCGCCAGCTCGAAGCTGGGCGGAGTGACCAGATAGAGCCGGCACTCGCCCGCCATCGCGGTCAGTCCTTGCTGAGATAGATGTCGATCACCTTTTGCAGCATGTCGAGCGCCTGCTCCTTCGGGCGCTGGAAGGTGTTGCGCCCGATGATGCTGCCGCTCGCCCCGCCGTCGCGCAGACCGCGAATTTCCTCCAACACCGCGTCGAGGTCGGACTTCGCTTCGCCGCCCGAGAACACCACCACCCGCTTGCCGTTGAACGCCGACTGCATGATGTGCTCGACCCGCTTGGGCAGGCTGGAGATGTCCACCTTCTCGTAAGCCTTGCGCGCGGCGTCCAGGCCGATATGCGCGGTCGGCGGCTTCACCTTGATGATGGTCGCCCCCATCAGCGCCGCCATGTGCGCGGCATAGGCGCAGATATCGACCGCGGTTTCCGCGTTCTTGTCGAGATTGGGACCGCGCGGGTAGCTCCAGACCACCACCGCGAGGCCGCATGATTTCGCCTCGGAGGTCAGCTCGCGCAGCTCTTCCATTTGTTCAAAGAAATGGTCGCTGCCCGGGTAGATGGTGAAGCCCACGGCGGCGCAGCCGAGCCGGAGCGCGTCCTTCACCCCGGCCGTCACCGCCTGGTCCTTGCTGCTGTCGAGGCTGTTGGAGCTGTTCGCCTTCAGGATGGTGGGGATCGCGCCGGCATAGGTCTCGGAGCCGGCGGCGATCATCCCGATCGGCGCGGCATAGGCCGACAGCCCGGCTTCGAGGGCCAGCTGATAGTGGTAATGCGGGTCGTAGGCCGCCGGGTTGGGCGCGAAGCTGCGCGCCGGGCCGTGCTCGAAGCCCTGATCGACCGGAAGGATCACCACCTTGCCGGTGCCGGCCAGCTTCCCGTTCATCAGAATGCGGGCGAGATTGGCCTTCACCCCCGGCGGGTCGCCCTCGTACCAGTCCAGGATCTTCTTCACTCGCTGGGTGACGCGCATGGTCTTTTCCTTCTCGCCTCGATCGTCGCCTCTGGCGTACTAGCCCAAGGGTACTACCAGGGGCGGCTCGCTGTCATCCGCGCCGCCGGGCGCGCGCAGCCAGCCGGGCAGGCGCCGCAGCGTCCCCGGCTCCGCGAGATCGAGCGCGGGCGGGCGCGCCGCCAGCACCCGCCCGCCCCGCTCGGCGGCGATCGCCACGACCGCGGCCCAGCCGGGCGCCCCCGCTTCCAGCACCAGGAACTGCTGGCCGATCCTGAGCGCCGCCAGCGCCTGGCCCGATCCGTCCGCGCAGTCGAGAATGTCCAGGGCCGGCACATCGGGCCGCTCGGCCCGCCCGCGCGCGATCAGCGCCCGCCACCAGCCGCACCCGGCATACAGCGCCGCGCCGTGCGCCGAGAGCAGCGTCACCGGCGCGCCCGGGGCCAGCGCGGCGCGGACCTGCGCCAGCCCATGCACCACGACGCAGGGCGGAAGCTCCATGCTTGACCTTCAACCGCGTAACCGCTTTGAGTGCAATCAGCGCGGGGGCCGTCGCCCAGAGTCGCAGGAGCCGTCGCAGGAGCCATGGCGAGCGAGACCGAAGACGCGGAGGTGGCGGCGCAGCGCCTGGAAGCCGCGCTCGAGCGCATCGCCAGGATGGCGGCCCGGCGAGCGGCCGGCAGCCAGGACGTGGCGGCGCGACCGGCGAGCGAGATCGCGGCGCGGCTGGACGGCATGATCGCGCGGGTTCGCGCCGCGCTGGATGCCGAGCCCTGAGTTACTTGCAAGGAGCGCGCGATGGCGCAGGTCACTGTCCGCATCAACGGCTACGCCTACACCGTGGGCTGCCAGGACGGCGAGGAGCAGCACCTGCTGACGATGGCCGCCGAGGTCGAGCGGCGGATCGAGAGCGTCAAGGCGGTCGCGGGGCAAAGCGGCGAGTTGCGGATGCTGGTGATGGCATCGCTGCTGATGGCCGACGATTTGTTCGAGCTGAGCAAGGCGCTGCGCGAAGCCCAGAAAGCCGCCGAGGCGGCGGGCAACGCGGCGGCCCAGGCGGCCTCGGGCACCGAAGATCCCAAGCTCGGCCGGCGACTCGGCCGGCTCGCCCGCCGCGCCGAGGAGATTGCGGCCGGGCTCGATCACCCCTAGATAGGTTGCGTGGGGCTGCCCGGTGCGTCAGGCAATTCAACCCCGGGGCCAGTAAGCATCCTCTCGGGAGCTGGCTCTGCCGAGGCCCTGGTCTCGGTATCTGGCGCCCACCTGCACACGCAGGCTCTGGGAGGCTGATACGCCAACGGCCAGGGCGGCTCCGCGCTTGCCTACATCATCCGAAACCGAGCTGATCGAGGCCAAGCGCGCGCTGCGGGCGCGCGCGCTGGCGCTGCGGGCCGGCCTCGATCCCGCGCTCGGGGCGGCGCTCGCCGCCCATGTGCTCCGCGACCGTCCGCCGCCGCCAGGCGCGGTGGTCGCGGGGTTCTGGCCGATCCGCGAGGAGATCGACATCCGCCCCTTGCTGCACGCGCTCCACGCGCGCGGCCATCCGATCGTGCTGCCGGTCACCGGCCAGCGGGGCACTGCGCTCGCCTTCCGGCTCTGGCGGCCCGGCGACGCCCTGCTGGCGGAGCGTTTCGGCACCGCGCGGAGCACCGGCGAAGAGCTGCGCCCCGACCTGCTGCTGGTGCCCTTGCTTGCCTTCGACCGGCGCGGCCACCGGCTGGGCTACGGCGCCGGCTACTACGACCGCACGCTCGCCAGCCTGCCGGGCGCGATCGCGCTCGGCTGCGCTTACGCGGCGCAGGAGGTGGAGGAGGTTCCGGCCGGCCCGCGCGACATGCGGCTCGATGCGGTGGCGACCGAGCGCGGCGTGCTCGCCTGCGGGGACGATTAGCATGCGCATCCTGTTCATCGGCGACGTCGTCGGCCGCACCGGCCGCGAGGCGGTCGCGGCGGCGCTGCCCGGTCTGCGCGCGCGGCTCGGCCTCGATCTGATCGTGGTCAACGCCGAGAACGCCTCGCACGGCTTCGGCCTCGCCCCCGATATGGCGGAGGCGCTGTTCGGCGCCGGAGCCGACGTGCTCACGCTCGGCAACCATGCCTGGGACCGCAAGGAGGTGGTCCCCTACATCGCCGAGCACCCACGCTTGCTCCGGCCGTTGAATTTCCCCCCCGGCACGCCGGGCGGCGGGGCGGTCGTGGTCGAGGTGGCGGGCGGCCGCAAGGCGCTGGTGCTCCAGGCGATGGGCCGGCTGTTCATGGATGCGCTCGATTGTCCGTTCCGAGGCACCGCCGAACTGCTGGGCAGGCACCGCCTGGGCGGCACGGTGCAGGCGATCGTCGCCGATTTCCACGCCGAGGCGAGCAGCGAGAAGATGGCCTACGCTCACGCCTTCGACGGGCGCGTGTCGCTGGTCGTCGGCACGCACACGCACTGCCCCTCGGCCGATCACCAGATCCTGCCGGGCGGGACCGCGTTCCAATCCGATGCCGGCATGTCGGGCGATTATGACAGCGTGATCGGGATGCAGAAGGAGGGCGCCACCACCCGCTTCTGGCGCAAGATGCCAGGCGAGCGTCTCGCCCCCGCCGAAGGCGAGGCGACGGTGTGCGGCCTGTTCCTGGAGACCGACGAGGCAACCGGCCTGGCGCTGAGAGTCGAGCCGCTGCGGCTGGGCGGGCGGCTGTCTCAGGCCATGCCGATGCCGTAGGTCATGCGTTTCAGTCGTCGAGCGTGAAGCCGGCCTTCAGTGTCACCTGATAGTTTTGGACCTTATTGTTATCGATCCCGCCGCGTACTTCCACCACCTCGAACCAGCGTAGGTTCCGCAGGGTGGCCGAAGCGCGCGTGATCGCGTTCTGAATTGCTTGCGAGACGCTGGCGTCCGAGGTGCCGACCAGCTCCACGAGCTTGTACACATGGTCAGGCATGGTGTTCCTCCTATCTCGGCATTGCTTGGTTGGCGTTGCTACGCTGGCCCGCCGAGCCCGGCCGGTAGCCCGAATGGTTCCTGGTCCTTGAGGCCGCGAGGGAGCGTGTGGCGCCGGCCGGTCGTCCGTAAGCCCGAACAGTCGTCTGGGCCCGAGCCCGCATCGAGGAGGATGGGTGATGGATGAGCCGACCACCGCCGACCGTTTCGTCGGCATCGACGTCTCCAAGGGCCGGGTCGACGTGCATGTTCGCCCGGACGGCACCGGGTTCGTCTGCACGACCGACCCCGACGGCCTGGCCGACCTGGCGAGCCGCTTGCAGCCGTTGCGGCCGAAGCTCGTCACCATGGAGGCGAGCGGCGGCTATGAGGGCGTCGTCGCCGCGGCGCTGGCCGAGGCCGGCCTGCCGGTCGCCATCGTCAACCCACGTCAGGTGCGCAAATTCGCCGGCGCGATCGGCCGGCTCGCCAAGACCGACGCCATCGATGCCGGCGTCATCGCCCATTTCGCCGATGCCATCCGGCCCGAGCCGAAGCCGATGCCCGATGCGCTCTCGCTGCGCCTGCGCGAGCTGCTCGCGCGACGCCGCCAGCTCGTGGTCATGATCAACGCCGAGAAGCAGCGCCTCGGCAAAGCCGCCGACAAGCTCGCCCAGCGTTCGTTCAAGACCATCCTGCGCAGCTTGCAGGCCGAGCGTGAGCGCATCGACCGCGCCATCGACAAGCTGATCGAGGACAGCCCGGTGTTCTGCGCCAAGCAGGACCTGCTCAAGAGCGTCCCGGGCATCGGCGACGTCATCGCCCGCACGCTGATCGTCGAACTGCCGGAACTCGGCACCGTCGATCGCCACCAGATCGCGGCTCTGGCGGGCGTCGCGCCGATGAACCGCGATAGCGGCCGTTATCGCGGCAAGCGACGCATCCAAGGCGGTCGGGTCGCGGTGCGCGCGCCGCTCTATATGGCCTGTCTGGTCGCGATCCGGCGCAATCCGCCGCTGCGCCGCTTCTACCAACGGCTCCGCCGAACCGGCAAACCCGCGCGGCTCGCCCTGGTCGCCGTCATGCGCAAGCTGCTCACCACCCTCAACGCCATCCTGCGCGACAATGCGACATGGGCGCACGCCCAGTCCTGACCGTCGACAGCATCCCCGCACCTGCGTCCGCGGCGTCCGGCGGCTCAAGGCCGCAAGCCGCCGAAGGCGGGGGCGCGACAGCGCCAGCCTTGAACCCCCGGGCGACGCGGACGACCCTTCGACGCTCATTTCGACCCTTGACCTTCAAGACAGTCGCTCCCTCGACATCTTCGGCGAGCATAGGGCGGCCCATGCCCGCGTGGGAATACCGAGCTTGGAAAGATCGGCTGGAACCGCGCCGCGCAAGCACTACCTCGCCCGCTTGCGGAGAGGTCGGCCCGCGCGAGCGAGGCGGGTGAGGGAACCCCGGGCGAGCGCGAGTAGCAGCATTCTATTCACCACCAACGGGCAGCATTGGGCGATGGCCGATCACCGAGCCCGTAGTCTCCGCCGCAATTCGACCGATGCCGAGCGCCGGCTCTGGAGAGTGCTGCGTGGCTGGCGCCTGGAGGGCTACAAGTTCCGTCGCCAACACCCGATCGGCCGCTTCATCGTCGATTTTGCCTGCATGCGGAACGCCTGGTGGTGGAAAGCGGACGTAAACTGCCAGCTGCGCGGAGGTCCGCTCGGCCGCCCATAGCCGCCGTTCAGTCGAGTGGCGCTGGTCTCCAAGCGGACGCCCCGTCCGCTGGCTTCCCAGGCTGGATTAAATGGAATTGGTTATCCGACCGCGAATATTTAGGGCGGTGCGGCTATGCTCTGGGCGTACTCGGTTTTATCTTCGCCCAGGTTGAATAATACCGGAATTAGGCGATCCAACTTGCTTTTCCCACTCATTCGGCGACAGATGGGCAGGGTTTTAGTTCATCATTCTGACCGCGGTCACCTTGTCGAGGCGCTCAGCAGTTCACGGATTTTCGCCACCTGTCCCTCACGGTTCGAGATGCAGGCGGTAATGTGGATCGGCGCCCCATCAGCCGATTAGATCGCTTCCGAACGGGCCCTAGCGTTGTACGGTTGAGCCAAATTACAATTAAGCTTATCCGTGTACATAGCGCCTAAGGAGGGTCCGACCTGTGCGAATTGTCGTAGATCTGAACCGGTGCCTGGGATATGCGCAGTGCGTTCCTCTCGCACCAGACGTCCTCAAGCTCAATGGTGAAGAGGCGCTCGTGTATGACCCCAATCCCGACGATGCGCAGCGCCAGCGGGTTATGCGAGCCGCTGCCTCCTGCCCCGTGCAAGCCATTATCGTGGACCAGCTCGACAAGAAGTAAGAGCCATCGGGCACGGTCGAAAGTAACTCGACCCAACGTGGGGAGGACATCGTGAGCAGTCCGACAACTGGAAACGCTTTCAAGAATTCGGGTCGGATCGTCATCGTCGGTGCTTCGCTTGCCGGGCTCCGGGGAGCCGAAGCCTTGCGCAAGGAGGGCTTCAAGGGACATCTGACCATCATCGGCGATGAACCCGACGAGCCGTATGACCGGCCGCCGCTGTCTAAGCAAGTGCAGAAAGGGTGGGTACAAGCGAGCCACACCAAACTTCCGCGGTTGCGCGAGGTCGATGCGGAATGGCGGTTGGGCGTCGCCGCCACCGGTCTCGATCGGGCGAAGGGCGTCGTGCGCTTGGCCAGCGGCGATGAGGTGCAAGGTGATGCGCTACTGATCGCCACTGGCGTTCGCTCGCGGCCGTGGCCGAATCCTAGGGAGGCTTCGCTTGAGGGCGTGTTCACGCTCCGCACAAGCAGTGACGCTGCAAAACTACAGGCGGCACTGGCCGCCAAGCCGCGACGCGTGTTGATCATCGGTGCCGGCTTCATCGGCTCCGAGGTGGCGTCCGTTTGCCGCGAGCTCGGCCTCGAGGTGACCGTCGCCGAGCGCGCTTCGGCGCCGCTGTCCGGCGCGCTCGGGGATGTGATCGGCGCGATCGCCGCTGAGATGCAGCGCGATGCCGGCGTCGATCTTCGCACCGGTGTGGGTGTGTTGTCGCTCGAAGGAGACGCGAGTGAACACGTGCGGCAGGCGCGCCTCTCCGACGGGAGCACGCTCGACGTCGACCTGGTACTGGCCTCGCTCGGCTCGATTTGCAACGTTGAATGGCTGGAAGGCTCAGGGCTCGCCGCAGGTTACTGGGGTGTCGCTTGCGACGCCGGCTGCCGCGCCTTCGACCTCCACGGTCTCGTCACCAATCACATCTTCGTCGCCGGTGACATCGCGCGCTCTCCCCACGTGCTGTACGAGTACGAGTTTTTGTCAACGGAATTCTGGGGAAACGCCGTCGAGGGGGCCGAGGTCGCGGCGCACAACATGGTATGCGAGGAGACCGAGCGTCGTCCCTATCTCCTGATACCCTCCAACTGGTCAGGTCAATTCGGAGTCAACATCAAGACGATCGGCGTGCCCTCCTTTGGCGACGAGATCGTCTTTACCCAGGGCTCCATCAAGGAGCGGCGGTTCGCCGCCGCGTACGGTCGACGGGGACGTATTGTCGGTGCGGTCACCTTCAACCACGGCAAGTGGCTGCAGTATTACGGCGCGCAGATCATGCAGTCCGGTCCGTTCCCGCCGCCTCCCGCGGGGTACGATTTGCCCGGGGACATGCGGGTGAGGCCCGCCGAGTTTCCCGCGCGGGGCGTCCCGACGGCGGCCCCCGATGTGGTCGTCACGGGACACAACCCGATGGAGCGGCAGGCGGAATACCGCCCGGCGCGCCGCTAACTCACGAAAGGCAACGAAAACCGCGTCTACGAACAGAACTCGGAGGACACAGCATGACCCCAGACCAGGCTTGGGCGGAAGCCATGAAGCTGGAAAACCGTTGGGATCCGTACCCGTTCTTCGACGAGCTCCGCAAGACCCCGGTGGCGCGCGTGATGAATGGTCTTTACGTCGTCACGGGGTATGAGGAGGTCATGGCACTCGGGCTCGATCCCCGGGTGAGCTCCGATCTTCGCAAGACTCCCATCGGCGCCGCCCACAGCGGGGACGACCAACCCGCGGCCGGTGCCGAGATGATGGAGAAGTACGGCGGCCAGCCCTCGATGATCACGACCGACCCTCCGATCCACGACGTGTCGCGCCGCCAGGCAATGCGCCACTTCGGCCCGCCTCATTCGCCGGACTTGATCCCCCACATGGAGCCGTTCTGCGTGCGTATCGTCAACGACCTGCTCGACAGGGCTAAGGGCAAGACCCGGATCGACGTCGTCGATGAGTACGCCTATCCGCTGCCGGTCGCGGTGATCTGCCAAATCTTGGGAGTGCCGCTGAAGGACGAAGCCAGGTTCCACGGCTGGATTGCAGACCTTTTTGCGGGCCTGGACATGGGTCCGGGAGCGGCCACCGAAGAGGGAAAGCGCCTCAAGGAAAAGAGCGACGCGGGCAGACAGGCGTTGGTGAGATACCTGATCGGCCTGATCGAGAGCGCCGAGAAAAGCCCGTCGAGCGAGGGCATGATCTCGAAGCTGGTGCACGACGACGGACCGGACGGGCGCATGTCCCCCAATGGCATCTTGACCAATTCAATCCTTCTGCTCGTCGCCGGTCATGACTCCACGGTCAACACGATCTCCCACTGTGTGCTCGAACTGCTGCGAAACCCCGGGACCATCGACCTGCTGCGCAGTCGGCCGGAGCTGATTCCGCGCGCCATCGAGGAGGTGCTGCGCCTACAGTCGGCAGTCCAGTTTTTTCCCAGCCGCAGCGCCCTGGCTGACATCGAGATCGCCGGGACGAGGATCCCTATGGGCGCGCCGATCTTCCTCATGTACGGCGCTGGCAACCGTGATCCGGAGCGGTTCATGAACCCGAATAAATTCGATCTGGAACGTGAATACAAAGAAAGCCTCGGCTGGGGTGTCGGCATCCATGTCTGCTTCGGCGGTCCGCTGGCGCGCTTAGAAGTGAATGTCGCGCTCGAGGCGTTTCTGCGCCGTGTGAAAAACCCACGGCTCGTCGTGGATCCGCCGCCCTACCGGCCCAGCCAGATATTCCGCGGTCCGTTGCACTGCCTCGTCGACATTGACGGGGTCGAGGATTAGAGGATCAAATCATGCAAGCCTTTCAGCTCACTGGTTGGCAGAAGCCACCCGAGCTCCGCGAAATACCAGTCCGGAGCCTGGAGCGGGGCAGGTTCTTCTCAAGGTCGGGGGCGCGGGTGCCTGTCATTCTGACCTGCACCTGATGGAGGCGCCGGAGGGCCCGAAGCCATACAAATTTCCTTTTACCCTGGGCCATGAAAATGCGGGTTGGGTGGAGAAGCTGGGACCCGGCGTGGAGGGGTATTCCATCGGTGACCCGGTACTTGTCTACGGCCCGTGGGGGTGCGGACAATGTCTGAACTGCCGGATGGGTCTGGAGAACAATTGCGAGAATATCAACGATGCTCGACCCGGCGGGCTTGGTAGCGACGGGGGCATGGCGCCCTACCTGCTCGTCCCCTCCACGCGCCATCTCATTCCGCTTGGCCAGCTTGATCCACGCGAAGCAGCCCCGCTGACCGACGCCGCCCTCACCAGCTATCACGCCGTGAAGCGGTCGCTCCACCTGCTCGGGCCCGGTTCCACGGCGGTCGTGATCGGCGTCGGCGGCCTCGGCCAGATGGCGGTCCAACTCTTGAGAACGCTGAGTGGCGCCACGACGATCGTTGCCGTAGACACCGCCGCCGACAAACTGAAGGTCGCCAAGGAAATGGGAGCCGACGAGACGCTCGTTTCGGGTGATGACGCGGTAAAACGCATTAAGGACATGACGCACGGTCGGGGCGCCGGCCTCGTACTGGACATGGTTGGCATCGATCCGACTCTCAAGATGGCCGCGCAGGTGGCTCGGGTGCTTGGCCACGTGACGATCGTGGGTCTGGGGGGCGGCGCGCTCCCGGTGAACTTCTTCAGTGTGCCGCACGAGTGTTCCGTTGCTTCACCCTATTGGGGGTCAATTACAGAATTGGTGGAAGTCGTCAGTCTCGCGCAGGCGGGTAAGATTAAGATGCTGGTCGAGCACTTCCCGCTCGAGCGCGCAGGCGATGCCTACCGCCTCTTGCACGACGGTAAGATTGGAGGACGGGCTGTCATCATACCAAACGGGTGATGCCCCCACCGTCATCGGCTCGCAAGAGTCCGACGTGGTGGGAATGGGCGCTCTGGTGCGGTGCAGACATTTTAAGGGCTAAGACGTAGAACACTACTTAGGGACACTCTGAAAAAGCCGCTCTCGACACGGTCACGGAACAGCCTGTAGGGCGGGTTCTGCGGATTTCGTGCGGGGCCGATATGCGACAAGCGACTCTGGCGAGCGTCAACTTCGAGCGCTACAGCAAAACCACGCGTCGCGCCGCGTTCCTTGCCGAGATGGACCGCGTTGTGCCGTGGCAGGACCTCTGCCGGCTGATCGAGCCGGTCTATCCGAAGCCAGGCCACGGCCGTCCGCCGATCGGCCTTGAGCGCATGGTGCGCATTTACTTCCTGCAGCTCTGGTTCAACCTCTCGGATCCGGCGGTGGAGGAGGCGCTGTATAATTCAGCCTCGATGCGGCAGTTCGCCGGCATCGATCTCGGTCGGGAGCCGGCACCGGACGAGACCACGGTGTGCAAATTCCGCCACCTGCTGGAGAAGCACGAACTCGGCAAGCGGATACTCGAGACTGTCAATGAACATCTCGAGAACCGAGGATTGAAGGTGGGCACTGGCACAATCGTCGACGCGACCATTATCAGCGCCCCGAGTTCGACCAAGAATGCGTCCAAGCAGCGCGATCCCGAGATGCATCAGACCAGAAAGGGCCAGCAGTGGTATTTTGGCATGAAGGCGCATCTCGGGGTGGATAGCAAAACCAAGCTGATCCATTCCGTGGTTGCCACCGCGGCGAATGTGCATGATGCGGCGGTGCTTGGTGATCTGCTGCACGGCGAGGAAACGCGGGTGTGGGGTGACCAGGCCTATCGCGGCCAACGCGAGGTGATCCGCGAGCATGCGCCGCACGCGCAAGACTTCACCAACCGGCGCTATCGGCATCGTGGCGTGGTCGATGAGGCGGAGAAGGCACGCAACCGCACCAAATCGACGGTGCGAGCCAAGGTCGAGCACAGCATCGGCGTGATCAAGCGTGTGTTTGGCTTTGTGAAAGTGCGCTATCGTGGGCTGGACAAGAACGCCCACCGGCTGTTCGTGACTTGTGGACTGGCTAACCTTCATCTCGCTCGCAAGGTGCTGGTGCGCGCCTGACGGGAGATCTGCGCCCAAAATGGCGCCCTGCCGCCGGCGAGGGAGGCCAAATCGTCGTAAAAACCCGACTCCAAGCGCAATTTGGTTGCTGTCGTTCCTTTTCTCGACCGAGCCGGCCCGGTTACTCCTTGATCAGAGTGTCCTTAGAGCCTGACTCAAAAGCCTACGCTCTAGCGAGCCGTCTAACGGCGATCTGGATCGAGGCGATTGCGACCAGGGCTACCACGGTCTCGGCCAGGTTCTCGAAGTCTTTGGCCAAGCGGCGGTTGCGGCCGAACCAGGAGAAGGTGCGTTCGATCACCCAGCGCCGTGGCTGGACAACGAAGCCCGTCATGTCATCGGTGCGCTTGACTATCTCCAAACGCAGGCTCGGACCTTGGCGACCGCCGCTTCGACCTGCCTGGCGTTGTAGCCGCCATCGGCCCATATGAGTTCGAGCCAGGGGAAGCGACTGCGTATTTTGTCGAGCACCAATGCGGCTCCATCACGATCCTGGACACTGGCCGAATGCACCACGACGCGCAACGGCAAGCCTTCGGTGTCCACCAGCGCGTGGATCTTGCGTCCCTTTAGTTTCTTGCCAGCATCATAGCCCACCGCGTCGTCTTTACCGCCCCCTTTTCTGCAGACTTCAACGTTTGGCTGTCGAGAACCGCAGCGGTCGGGCTCGCCTCTCGGCCTAGGCGCTCACGCAGGTTCGCGTGCAACTCCGCCCAGATCGCCTCCCACGCGCCCTCCCGCTGGAACTTGCGGAAGATGTTGTAGACCGTCGAACGCGGCGGGAAGCCGTCGCGAGGCAGATAACGCCAGGCGCAGCCAGTCCGAAGCAGGTAGAGAATGGCGTTCATCGCCGCACGCATGTCCGTCTTGGGCGGCCGCCCGCCCGGCTTGGCCTCGGGGATCAACGGCGCGAGCCGTCCCCATTCCGCATCCGTCAAATCGCTCGGAAACCGCCCGCCTTCACGGCGATACCTCGTCCGATGCTCGTCCGTCCACATCCCTTGCACCACGCCGAAGTTGATCGGCAGGGTGAATCATCCCGCTCCGAGCCGGGGCAACCGCTTTTGGGTCAGGCTCTTAGTCCAAGTCCAAATTCTGCCGGGATTATTTGCAACGGATTCATAGTTTCGCACCGCTTGCCCAGGCGAACAAAATTGAGGGTTTGTCTGGTGCAGAATCCGGTGCGGATGTCGGCTTAGGGTCGGCGGCTGCGGGCGACTCCTGCAAACCCGATGTTCGGGGTGTTGCTTACGGATCACCGAAAGCTGCCGTTCCGCTTCTCGGCCAGCATGTGGCCAGTAGGCTGCGGGACGTGTAATGTTCCGCATTGGGCCGAAAGCGGTCATCGAACGCGGCGCTGGTATAAGTTCCGTCGCCAACACCCGATCGGCCGCTGCAGCGTCGATTTCGCCTGCATCGCCGAAACGCCTGGTGGTGGAAGCGGATGGCGGGCAACATGCCGCGGCCGCCGCCGATGAACGCCGCACTGCTTGGTCGTGCCACGTGGGCGAGTTGCCGCTGGTTTTTGGCGGAGCGCCCTCGCGACCGTGCGCGCCCTCACCCGCCATGTTGGCGCGCATGGCGACCTCTCCCGCCAGGCGGGAGAGGTGGACGTTACTCGCCCTTAGAAGATGCTCGGCGAGAGCGGCGCGCCTACCGGATCGTCTGGATCACCTCGAAGCCCTCGAACTCCGGATGCCCGGCATAGAGCGGGCGGTTCTGGCCGGCGTCCCGGTGCGCGGCGCGGAACGCCTCCGAACGGGTCCAGTCCTCGAACGCGTCGCGCGAGCGCCAGATGGTGTGGGACGAATAGAGCACATGGTCGTCGCGCTCCGGCCCCCGCAGCAGATGGAATTCGACGAACCCCGGCACGTCGCGCAGATGCGAATCCCGGCTGGTCCAAACCTGCTCGAATGCCGCCTCGGCGCCGGGCAGCACCTTGAACCGGTTCATGGCTATGAACATGGGAACTTCCTTTCGCCGGCCGGGTTGGCTTCTGGTCTCCAGATTAGACTGGAACCACGATCGCTGAACACCATCAAGCCATGGCCGGACACTCCGCTCAGACTCGTGCGCCCTGGGCGCCCAATTGCCTCTGATTAGTCCACAACCGCCATTAGCCTGAGGGTGACAACAAAAAGTGCCCGATATTGCAGACAAAGCCGGCCGGGACACGGGTAGGGGGATTACAAGATGGCATCCATCGCGCGTCGCGTCCCCGGACGACGGTGGACCATCGGGGTGCTGCTCGGGGCTGGCGTGCTGATCAATTACATCGATCGTATCAACCTCTCGGTTGCCGCGCCGCAGCTTCAGCATGAATTCAGCCTTAGCCCGGAACAGCTCGGCTTACTGTTCAGCGCGTTCTTCTGGTCCTACTCGCTGCTGCAAGTGCCCGGCGGCATGGTGCTCGACCGGTTCGGCGTCAAGCGCGTCGGGCGCTGGGGAGCCTTTTTGTGGGCCGTGGCATCCACCATCACCGCCATCGCGAGCGGGTTCGGCGGCATCTTCGCGGCACGCGTGCTGCTCGGTGTCGCCGAGACCCCCGCCTTTCCCGCCAGCCAGAAGGCGACCGGCTATTGGTTTCCGCGCAACGAGCGCGCCCGCTCGACCGCGATCTTCGACTCCGCGGCTAAGTTCTCCAACGTCATCGGCGTCCCGCTTGTAGCCTTCGCCATTGTCAACCTCGGCTGGCGCTGGGGTTTCGGCATCACGGCTATTCTGAGCCTGCTGTATTTCGCAGCCTATTGGGCGATCTACCGCGACCCGAGCGAGGACAAACGGCTAACCAAGGTCGAGCACGACTACATCGTCGCCGGCGGGGCCACCCCGGAAGGCGTTGCCCAGGGCGGGCAGGGCGCCATGCTGGGGTATCTGCTACGCAGCCGAAAGGTCTGGGGCCTGACGATTGGTTTCTCCGCCTACGGTTACTCCTTCTATCTCTTCTTGACGTGGTTGCCCGGCTACTTGGTGCAGACGTTGCACATGAGTATCCTGAAGTCGGCCGGCTACGCGGCGATCCCATGGATCTTCGCGACCCTCTCCGACCTGCTGGTCGGCGGGTTCCTGGTCGATCACCTGATCGCGCGGGGCTACGACGAAACAAGGGTACGCAAGGCGGTGCTGGTCGTCGGCATGCTCATGGGACTGGCCGTATTTGGCGCGGTCTTCACTACCAATGCCGTCTGGGCCATCACGTGGATCACGATTGCGCTGACCGGCTTGGCGGCTGCCGCGCCGGTCGGCTCCTCCATCGTGTCGCTGATCTCGCCCCGAGGAGGCACTGGCACGATCGGCGGCATCGTCAATTTCACGAACAATCTGATGGGCGTCGCGGCCCCGGTGATCACCGGCTTCATCGTCGGGATAACCCATTCCTTCGCCGGCGCATTCCTTGTCGCGGGCGCCGTGCTGCTGGTTGGCATCTTCTCCTATGTCGTGATCCTCGGCCGCATCGAGCCTATCCCCGAGCCGTCCGGCCGCTCTGGCGCCGTGCTGCCGGGCGCGGCGCGCCCATGACGGAGTGCTTAGGCCATGGCAAGCGATCTGCTTATCCGCGGCGCGCGCATCATCGACGGGACGGGCGCGCCCTGGTTCGCCGGTGACGTCCGAATCGACGGAGGGCGCATCACGGCGATCGGTCCGTCGCTCCGGGCCGACGGCGCCAACATGCTCGACGCGGATGGGCGCTATTTGGCGCCCGGCTTCATCGACGCGCACTGCCACGACGACCTGATTTGCCTACGCGAACCGGAGCGCGTCGAGAAGGCGGTCCAGGGTGTTACCACGTTGGTCGTCGGCAATTGCAGTTTCTCCTTGTATCCCACCGCCCCCCGATCGACAGAGTTGCTGAGGCAGCACTTTTCGGGACTGCTCGGTGAGACATCGGTCGATGAGGTCTTCGACAGCTTCGCCGGCTATCGCGATGAGCTGCACCGACGGGGCACGGCGCTCAACCTGGTCTCGCTGGTGGGACATGCGGCGTTGCGCCTCGCCGTGATGGGGTACGAGCGCCGCCCTGCCACGGCAGAGGAGCGTGCCACGATGCAGGCTCTGCTTGCCCGGCAGCTGGCCGATGGCGCCGCGGGATTGTCGCTCGGCCTGGTGTATCCGCCGAGCGCCTATGCCGACGAAGCGGAGCTGGTGGCGCTCGCGGAGACCGTGAAGGCACACGGGAAGATCCTGGCCGCGCATATCCGGAGCTACGAGGCCGGCCTGATCTCGTCCGTCGACGAGTTCATCGACATTTTGCGGACGTCCAAGGCGCCCGGCTTGCTGTCGCACCTGCAATCGGCGGGGCGGCCGAACTGGGGCAACGTGCCGCGGGCCTTGGCGCGGCTGGAGGCGGCGCGCGAGGACGGCGTGGACGTGAGCTTCGACATGTATCCCTATCCGGCCGGCAGCAGCTATGTGCTGCAGCTCCTGCCGCCGGAGGCGCAGGAAGGCGGCTTGACCGCCTTGCTGGCGCAGCTGCGCGATCCGCAAGGGCGCGAAGCCTTGCGCCAAGCGGTGGAGGAAGGCAGCACCGATCCGCATGCCGCGCAGTCGAAAGTGGTGCTGATCGGATGGGGCAACGTGCGTGTGTCCGGCACCACCAATCCGGACCTCAAGCGGTTTGAAGGTAAGTCCATGGAGGTGGCGGCGGCCGAGGAAGGGATCACGCCGTTCGACCTCATGGTCCGGTTCATCGAGGAGGATGCTGGTCAGACCGCAATCGTGATGTTCCAGTTGCATGAGGATGACCTACGCGCCGCCTGCACGCACCGGCTGCACATGGTGGGATCGGACGGCCTGCCCCGGCCCGGCACCAAGCCGCACCCGCGTGCCTACGGCACGTTCCCGCGGGTTGCAGGCCCGCTCACGCGCGAGCACGGCTGGTTCCCATTGGAAGACGCGGTCCGTCGGATGACATCCGTTGCCGCTCAGCGATTCGGGTTGGACAACCGGGGTTTGCTGCGTCCGGGGATGATAGCGGACCTCGTGCTATTCGACGATCGCATCGAGGATCGGGCGACCTTCGACACTCCGACCGAACTCGCCGCAGGCGTTCACCATGTGTGGGTTGCAGGCGAGACTGTCGTTGCGGATGGACGCATCACCGGCCAGCGTCCCGGCCGGGTGCTGGGCCACTAACAGGACCGGAGGGATCATGCGCAAGGCGATCATGGTGGCGGGTGCTGTCAAACCTGCCGGGCGATACTCCCATGCGATCACCGCCAACGGCTTCATCTACGTCTCCGGCCAGGGGCCGGCTGATCCGAACACGAACATCGTGCCCGAGGGCTTCGCCGCCCAGGTGCGCCAGACCCTGCGCAACCTGCAAACGATCCTCAAGGGCGCCGGGGCCGACCTGAAGGATGTGGTGAAGGTGAACGCGTACCTGAACGACGTGACGCGCTTCCGCGAATACGACGAGATCTACAAGGAGTTCTTCACGGCCGACCCGCCTGCCCGCACCACGGTCGGGAGCCAGCTTGTCGGCATCCAGGTGGAGATTGACTGCATCGCCGTTCTTCCGACCTGACGAGGAGCCGCGGATGCGTCTCGAGGACCTGGAGACCCCCGTTCCCGTGATCGACCTGGATCGGGTCGAGCGCAACCTGGCGAAGATGCAGGCCTATTGCGATAGCCACAACCTGCGCCTGCGGCCCCATATCAAGACGCACAAGATGCCAGCCTTCGCACGCCGGCAGGTAGATCTCGGCGCTTGCGGGATCACCTGTCAGAAGCTCGGCGAGGCCGAGGTGATGGTGGATGCCGGGCTCGACAATATCCTGATCTCCTACCCGCTGATCGGCCCGGGCAAGGCCCTGCGCCTTGCTGCGCTGGCGCGGCGCGCGATGATGGGTGTCGCCGTGGATAACCCGCTTGCGCTGGAGACCGCGGCCGAGGCCGCGCGTGCGGCTAGTAAGCCAATCGGGGTGCTGGTGGAGTTCGACAGCGGCAACAAGCGCACGGGTGTCGTCTCGGTGGACCAGGCGTTGGATCTGGCACGCCGCGCCATGGAGGCGGAAGGATTACGGTTCGACGGCTTGATGACGTACCCGAGCACGGCGGCGACCTCGGATTTCGTGACGGAAGCCAAACGCCGCTTCGCCGAGGCCGGCCTCGCCATCCCGGTTGTCTCCGGCGGCGGCACGCCGAACGCTTGGCAGGCGCACGAGATCGCCGGGCTGACGGAGGTGCGCGTCGGCACGTACATCTACCACGACCGCGCGACGGTCGCGGCCGGGGCGGCAAGCCTGGACGAGTGCGCGCTCCATCTCCACGCGACCGTCGTCAGTCGGCCGACCGAAGACCGGGCGGTGATCGATGCGGGCACCAAGAGCCTCACGAGCGATCTGGTCGCGCCCTCGGCCGGGACCGGATATGGATTGATCCTCGGTTATCCGGACGCGGTGATCGAACGACTGAACGAGGAACATGGCGTGCTCGACCTGTCACGCTGCCACAGGAAACCCGGACTCGGCGAGCGTCTCAGGATCATACCGAACCATGTTTGCGTCGTGAGCAATCTGCACGACGAGGTTGTCATCAGCCGCGACGGCCGAGTGGTAGATAGCTGGCGCGTAGCCGCGCGCGGAAAAACTCGCTGAAATCGTTGGTCGTCGTTGGCAAAGCGAACGGTGGGTCAGGGCGATCTTGATGACGCACGTGGCTTGCTTGGGCGAATGCATGATCGAACTCGTGGAACGGCCCGACGGGCTGCTCTCGCGAGGGTTTGGCGGCGACACGCTGAACACCGCCGTCTACCTGGCCAGGCTCGGCGTCGCGGTGGACTACGTCACCGCGCTCGGCACCGACCCTTTTAGTGATGAGATGCTGCGGGCTTGGCAGCGAGAAGGGATTGGCACTCGCATGGTTGCGCGCGTGGAGGGCCGAGTTCCCGGCCTGTACCTGATCCAGACCGATCGTGCCGGCGAGCGGCGCTTCTCCTATTGGCGGGACAGCGCTCCGGTCCGCCAGCTCTTCGACCTGCCGCAGGCATCCGAGATCGCGGCCGCCTTGGCGAACTACGATCTCCTATACCTGTCCGGTATCACGTTGTCGCTGTTCGGCGATGCCGGCCGCGAGCGGCTGTTCGCGACGCTGGATCAGCTCCGAGCGAATGGCGGCCGTGTGGCGTTCGACACCAACTTCCGCCCGCGCGGGTGGTCCAGTCTGGACGCAGCCCACCTCGCCTATGGACGTATGCTGGCGTGCAGCGACATCGTGCTGGCAAGCGAGGAGGATTTCGCACTGCTTTCTGGCAAGGACGCCGTGTCCGCCCTGGCCAATCGATTGAAGGATTCAGGTGCCGCCGAGATCGTGATCAAGCTGGCGACACCGGGATGCGTCGTGCATACTGGAGGAGCACGAGATCACCGTCTCCACGGAGCTGGTCGCCGCGACTGTGGATACGACCGCGGCCGGCGACAGTTTCGCCGCGGCCTATCTCGCTGCCCGCCTTGCCGGCGCCGAACCGGAGGCTGCCGCGAGATCAGGCCATCGCCTGGCGGGAGCGGTCGTATGCCACCGTGGCGCGATCATCCCGCGTGCCGCCATGCCCGCCGATGTTCTCGCCGGGCCGGCTTCGGAGGAAGCATGACCCAGCCAACGACCACTGCCGACGCGCTGCTGCGCGCCGCGAAGCTGATCCCCGTCCTGACCATTGAAAATGTCGAGCACGCCGTTCCGCTCGCACGCGCCTTGGTGGCCGGTGGCGTGCGCACGCTTGAGATCACGCTGCGCACCGAAGCCGGACTCGCCGCCGCACGGGCGATCAAGATGGAAGTGCCGGAGGCGACACCCGGGCTCGGCACCGTGCTGAGCCCGCGCGACCTGCTACTCGCGAAGGAGATCGGCCTGCCCTTCGCATTCAGCCCCGGCGCCACGGCGGAACTGCTTGACGCGGCGATGACGTCCGGCGTGGCCTTCGTGCCGGGCATCGCGACCGCTTCTGAACTGATGGCCGTGCGAGCGCGCGGTTTCACCACGGTGAAGCTGTTCCCCGCCGAGCAGCTCGGCGGCATCGCCACCGTGCGCGCGCTGGGCGGTCCGTTCCCGGAGGTGTCCTTCTGCCCGACCGGCGGCATCGGCGAGGATCGGATTAGCGCCTACTTCCAGCTCTCCAACGTGGCGGCTGTCGGCGGTTCCTGGCTGGCGCCTGCCGGGGACATCAGGCAGGGTAACTGGGCGGCGATCACCGAGCGCGCTCGCCGGGTCATGCAGCGGATTGCGCCGTAGCTAAGCTGGAACCACGATCGCTGAACACCACTGAGCCATGGCCGGACATTCCCAGTTCAAGAACATCATGCACCGCAAGGGCGCGCAGGACGCCCGGCGCGCCCGGCAATTCGCCAAGCTGATCCGCGAGATCACGGTCGCCGCCCGCTCCGGCCTGCCCGAGCCGGCCTCGAACCCGCGCCTGCGCGCGGCCGTGATCGCGGCCCGGCAGGCCAACATGCCAAAAGACACCGTGGACCGCGCCATCAAGAAGGCGATCGGCGCCGGCGGCGGAGAGGACTACGCCGAGGTCCGCTATGAGGGCTACGGCCCCGCCGGGGTGGCCGTGATCGTCGAGGCGCTGACCGACAACCGCAACCGCACCGCCTCCGACATGCGCGCCGCCTTCTCGAAATACGGCGGCGCGCTGGGCGAGACGAACTCGGTGAGCTTCCTGTTCAACCGGATCGGCGTGATCCGCTACCCGGGTTCGGCGGCCGGCGCCGAGGACACGCTGGAGGCGGCGATCGAGGCCGGGGCCGAGAACGTCGAGAGCGACGGCGAGGCGCACGAGATCACCTGCGCGGCGGACGATTTCCCTTCCGTGCGCGACGCGCTGGAAAGCCGGTTCGGCGAGCCCGAGCAGGCGCGGTTGGAATGGCGCCCGACCACCACGGTGGCCCTAGACGAGAGCCGCGCCGCTTCGGTGGTGAAGCTGATCGAGGCCCTGGACGACAGCGACGACGTGCAGAACGTGTACGCGAATTTCGATATCCCAGAGGCGGTGATGCAGAAGCTGTCGGCTTGAGACGTTGCACTCGGCCGGACTTGATCCGCGACTGTCCGGTTCGCGCTTCTTGGCCTCGCAGGATGAGCTTTGCGCTGCTTCCATCGTCATGGCCGTGCTCGTCACGGCCATCCACGACTTTCGTGCCGGCAAGACAGTCGTATATGCTCTCTTGCGCGGGCATCTCAGTTTGAAATTGAGCAGCTGGCATCGACTTTGTGACGCGGTTGGCGAACTCGGCCGGGGGCTCGTCGGTTGCCTTGACCTTCAACCTACTTCAAGCCCCATTTCGAATGACGGAAAGGAGGCGGAAGGGATTGCGGTCACGAGCTGTTGTCATCGCTTGTCCTCTTGCATCAGGCGTATGGTTCCACTATCCAGAATTATGAAAAAGCCTGTCATCTTCCGGGCAACGGAAGCCGCGCCAGGGAATTGGAGAACGTGATCGACCACATGTTCTCGCTGAGTCGATCCGCGATACCTATGTAGCGATGGGTCAATTCCGACTTCCTTGGTCAGATTTTTGGAAGTGGTCGGGGCGTCGTTGCAGAAGCCTTGATTACTTGCTCAGGCTGTGGTCTGAGGACATGGTTGAGAGATCGGCCGCCTTCTGCAACCCTCCTCCCAGCGGCCTGAGGTGAATACTTGTTCAAATCGGTCGTGACGGCTTTGGCTTTGGGGGCGGCGCTTTTGCTTCCGATCGCGGCCCAGTCGCAGCAGGTCGGCGTTCAACAGGAAGCACCATCATCCGATCCCGCGGCAGGTGGCGACGTCAACGCCGCTAATAACCCGCTGACGCCCAAGATCACGGTCAATCTGCAAGATTACTTCCTTCCCTCACTCAACCGCTTGGGAAACCGGCAGGCCAATCAAGGACTGCTGCGTGGCCTTGTTCCCTCAGACGCGTTCGGAGTGCCGCAGCTTATCCGGTTTACGCTGCCAATCGTGACAAGCCCGACTTTCCCGAGCGGAAGCGACACCGGCCTCGGCGATCTGACCCTTTTCGATCTGGTGGTCATACCCACCAAATCGGTCGTTTTTGGGGTCGGGCCGCTTTTAGTCGCACCCACAGCCACCAGCCGAAACACTGGCGCTGGCAAGTGGCAAGGGGGAGCTGCAGCCGTAGCCGTCGCACCACAATCTTGGGGATTGCTCGCGGGGCTCGTCACCTACCAGCACTCCTTCGCCGGGGACGATTCCCGCCCGACCGCGCAGATCGTCACCGCACAGCCTATAGTCACCTACAACCTACCAGATGGCTTCTACCTACGCTCGACCGGCGTGATGACATTTGACCTTGGGAATCATACGACGGTTGTTCCGGTCGGCTTTGGGGCTGGCAAGGTCTGGTCGTTCGGCAAGGGCAACACCGTAAATGCATTCGTGGAGCCTCAGTATTCCGTAATTCACAGTGGTGTGGGTGTACCAGTCTGGCAGGTGTTTGCTGGCATCAATTTTCAATTCGCACTTTAACCATAGTCACTCGAATAAATTGATTGGATGAGGAAGTCCATGCATCGAGGCCATACCACCATGAGTGGGCCTACCATGTTGGGATGCCCAGTTTCTTTTTCACCTCGATGGGTGCCTTCCATTTGGCTCGGAGGAGCGGCATATTGGGCAAGCTAATCCGGGTGAGGACGGCCACCATGCAGGTGCATCTTCCCAGGCGGATGCTGCCGGCGCTCCTTATTCCGCCCTTGGCATCGCTCGCCACGACGCGAATGGCCGCGGCGCAGACCCGGCCAGCCACGGAGATCGCCCAACGCGCCATCGCCCGACGCGCGGTCGAAGCCGTCATCTGGGGCATGCCGGCGGTGAATTTCGAGCTTCTGTCGCAGGCCGTGCGCAAGGCCGGGGCGGGGTTTAATCAGGTCGTCTACTGGTCGCGCCCGCTGACCTGGAAGAACCAGACGCTGACGCCCAATCCTGACACCATCTACGTCTTCCCCTTCTACAACACAAAGGACGTCGGCCCCATCATTGTGGAGATCCCACCCGCCGACGGAGGCTCGATCACCGGCAGCATCGATGATGGCTGGCAGACCGCGCTCGAGGATGTCGGCCCCGCCGGCGTCGATAAGGGCGCGGGCGGCAAGTACCTGATCCTGCCGCCCGGCCATCAGGGCGCGGTTCCCCAGGGCTATATTTCCCTGCGGTCGGAAACCTATGCTGGCTACGTCGTGCTTCGTTCCAACCTAAAGGGCGGCAGCGACGCGGACATTGCCAAGGCCGTGGCCTATGGCAAGCGCGCCAGGATCTATCTGCTCGCCCAGGCGGCGAGCCCGCCGGAGACGCGCTTCGTGGATGCCATCGATACGCTGATCGATAACACCATCCCCTACGATCTGCGCTTCTTTCAGGCGCTCGATCGCTTCGTGCAGCGCGAGCCCTGGATCGACCGCGACCGGGCGATGATCGATCCGTTGCGCACCATCGGCATCGAGAAGGGCAAACCCTTCAACCCCGACGCGGCGACGCAGGAAATCCTGACCGCCAGCGCCCGCGAGGCCCAAGCCTGGCTCGATGCCGGCTACGAGGCACTGTTCTCGCCGCCCTATTTCGCAGACACCCACTGGGCGCTGCCGGTCAGCCCGGCGCTCGTCGAGGGCATGCAGTCGGATTTCGCCAATCCTGACAGCTACCCGATTGATAGTCGTGGCGTCGCCTACTCGTTCGCCTACTTCAGCGCGAAGCACCTCGGCGAAGGCCAGTTTTACCTGTTCGCTATCCGTGACAGGGCCGGTCACCCCCTCGACGGTGGAAGCACCTATCGCCTCGCCGTGCCGCCTCATGTGCCAGTTCGGCTCTACTGGTCGGCGACCGTCTATGACCGCGCCACTCATGCGATGATCCGGGAGCTTCCCTGGGCGAGCCGCTCCTCCAACACACCGGGGCTCCAGCGGGCCGGCGATGGTTCCGTTGAGGTATTCTTCGGACCCGCCGCACCTGCCGGCCGACGAACGAACTGGATTCCGACACGTGCCGGCAGCCAGTTCGAGGTGCTTTTCCGCTTCTACGGCCCCGAGCGCCCTCTCTTCGACAAATCCTGGCGGCTGCCCGACATCGAGAAGCTCGTCGCCTGAGGCACGTCCCAAGGCCGACCCTGACAGGAGGCGAATGCCATGGCTTACCGACTTGCGCGGTCCATCCTCGCCGCGGCGCTCACGCTGATCATGCAGGCCGCGCTGGCACAGACGCCGCCGGCCTCATCCGCTCCGGTGCCGGTGACCGCCGATAACTTCGTTCGTGCTGAAAGCGACCTTTATTTTGCGGGGATCGTGCGGAAGAGTGGGTTCGGACGATTTTTCCACGACCGGGAGCCGACGCCGATCGACGCTCAGACCGTGATCCGCATGAACCGGGACACGCTTTACTCGGGCGCGGTCTTCGACCTCGACGCCGGGCCGGTCACCATTACCCTGCCGGATTCCGGCAGCCGCTTCGTCTCGATGCAGGTGATCTCCGAGGATGAATACTCGATTGGCACCTACTACGGCGGGGGCAGCCGCACTATCACACGGCAGCAGGTCGGCACGCGATACGTTGCTGTCGCCCTCCGCATGCTGTTCGATCCGGCAAATGCGCAGGACTTGAACCAGGTGCACGCGCTGCAGGATGGGGTCAGGGTCGAGCAGAGCAGCCCAGGGCGTTTCGAGGTGCCAAACTGGGACCGGGAAGATCAGGGCAAGGTGCGCCAACTGCTGCTTGGCCTCGCTGCGACCGTGCCCGACACGCGCCGCATGTTCGGCGCGAGCGGCGAGGTCGATCCGGTGCGGCACCTCATCGGCGCCGCCTACGCCTGGGGCGGCAACCCCGAGAAGGACGCGCTCTATCTCACCGTCGTGCCGGCGCGAAACGACGGTAACACCGTCTACCGCCTGACAGTCGGGTACGTGCCGGTAGACGGCTTTTGGTCTATCAGCCTTTACAATGCCCAGGGTTATTTCCAGGCCAATCCGCGGAATGCTTACTCCATCAACAACCTTAGCGCGCGGCACGGCAGCGACGGCACTGTGCAGGTGCAGTTCGGCGGCTGCGACGGCCAGGTGCCCAATTGCCTACCCATCATGCCAGGCTGGAACTACACGGTCCGGCTGTATCGCCCTCGTCCCGAAATCCTGGACGGCCAATGGACTTTCCCTCAGGCGCGACCGGTCGGATAACACACGTGGTGCGAAAATCTTGTGATTTACGCCTCACGGCTCATGAGGCAGGACAGGCGGGCGGCGGCGAGTTGGGAACCACCTGCAGCACGCCCGCGGCAACAAGCTGATTGACGCAGGCGGTGGTCATGACCTGCAAAGCCCCTCCAGGTTCGCCGAACCAGGGGGTCGCGGTGCCAACCAGGGCCGGCAGCGGCTGGACCACGCGATAGGTGGTGTAGGCATATCCACGGCATACATAGGGCAGCGCCCGTTCACGGTAGCCGGTGCCTTTCGGGCTGAAAAACGTGCCCGCGCGATCCCCAAAACGATCCAGCAACGCACCTGGCTGGATGGTGACCGGCAGGGTGGCTGGCGCGAAACCGTTGTTCGGCGGCCAGACAACCTGGCCGGACGGCCTCTCGAACGCAGCGGTTAGGTCCGCCCGCAAGACCGGCGGTGCTCCGCTATGGGTGCACGAAGCCGTTGTCATGGCGGCCGGCGGCATGGCGGCGCAAGCGGCGAGTATCAGCGGGGCGAGCAGGCTAGGAATGAGGGTTCGCATGGATCGGTCCGCGCTGTGCAGCCACCAACCCCGCATACTACGGCCCAGCCAACGCCGAAGCGAGCGTCTCCGGACGACGGCTACCCACGCCCGGCCCAATGATTTGCCCGAACTGAGCCCGGCAGGCGCGTTCCGCTCGACGCGCTTCGCCTCTCGGTGAGACACATGCCAGATCCAACCTAGATGCCCTATCCTCCCGTCCGGCAACCTGGGCGATTCGTTGAATGACCAAGCTGCTCGGCATCGATCCGGGCCTGCGCTTCACCGGCTGGGGCATGATCGAGGCGGCGGGCAACCGGCTGCGCCATCTCGCCGACGGCGTGATCGGGACCGATCTGGCGGCCGGCGTGCCCGAACGGCTGAAGGCATTGCACGATGCATTGGCCGCCCTGATCGCCGAGCATCGGCCGGACGAGGCTGCGGTGGAAGAAACGTATGTGAACCGCAACGGCACCGCCACGCTCAAGCTCGGCTATGCCCGCGGCGTCGCGCTGCTGGCGCCCGCCCGCGCCGGCATCCCCGTGATCGAATACGGGGCCAAGGCGGTGAAGCTCGCCGTGGTCGGCACCGGCGGGGCGAGCAAGGAGCAAGTCGCGATGATGGTCCGCCGCCTGCTGCCGGGTGCGGCCATCCGCCGCGCCGATGCCGCCGACGCGCTCGCGGTCGCCATCTGCCACGCGCACCACAGGGCAAGCCGGCTCGCCTGGGGCGCGGGGGTCAGGACGGCGTGATCGCGCGCCTCACCGGGCGGGTCGAGAGCCGCGAGGAAGGAAGCTGCGTCGTCGACGTGAACGGCGTCGGCTACCTGGTCCACGCCTCCACGCGCACGCTCGCCGCCTTGCCCACGCCGCCCGAACCGGCGCGGCTCCTGATCGAGACGCATCTGCGCGAGGACGCGATCCTGCTCTACGGCTTCACCGACCCGGCCGAGCGCGAGTGGTTTCGCCTGCTCACCACGGTCCAGGGCGTCGGCGCCAAGGTGGCGCTCTCGGTCCTGTCTGCGCTTTCCCCCCGCGATCTCGTCACCGCCATCGCCGCGGGCGACCGGGGGGCGTTGACGCGTGCGCCCGGCGTCGGCACGCGCCTGGCCGTGCGCCTGCTAACCGAACTCCGCGACAAGGCGGGCCTGCTGCCCACCGGCTCCGGGATCGCGACCGCGCCCGCCCGCCCGGCGGGCGTGGCCGATGACGCGCTCTCCGCACTGGTCAATCTCGGCTACCGCCGGCCCGAGGCGCAGCCGGTGGTCGCCCGCGCGATCGAGCGCCTCGGCGACGGCGCCGGGCTCGACGCCGTGATCCGCGAAAGCCTGCAAGAACTGGCCCAGCGCAGCGGGACATCAGCGTGAGTGAGGGGGCATGAGCGAGGGCGGCGTGAGCGAGCAGCGGGCCGTCTCATCCGCCCGGCGCGAGGAAGACGCGGCGGAAGCCGTCCTGCGCCCGCGGACCTTGGCCGAGTTCATCGGCCAGCAGGCCAGCCGGGAAAACCTCGCCGTGTTCATCCAGGCCGCCCGCGCCCGTGGCGAGGCGCTGGATCACGTGCTGCTGCACGGCCCTCCCGGCCTCGGCAAGACCACGCTGGCCCAGATCGTCGCGCGCGAACTCGGCGTCGGCTTCCGCGCCACCTCCGGCCCGGTGATCCAGCGCGCCGGCGACCTCGCCGCGATCCTGACCAACCTGCAGCCGCGCGATGTCCTGTTCATCGACGAGATCCACCGCCTTCAGCCCGCCATCGAGGAGGTGCTGTATCCGGCGATGGAGGATTTCCAGCTCGACCTCATCATCGGCGAGGGGCCGGCCGCGCGCTCGGTGCGCATCGACCTGCCGCCGTTCACCCTGGTCGGCGCCACCACCCGCGCGGGCCTGCTGGCGACCCCGCTGCGCGACCGCTTCGGCATCCCGCTGCGGCTGGTGTTCTATACCGTCGCCGAGCTGGAGCTGATCGTGCGCCGGGGCGGGGAGAAGCTGGGCCTGCGCCTCGCGCCCGACGGCGCCGCCGAGATCGCCCGCCGCTCACGCGGAACGCCGCGCATCGCCGGCCGCCTGCTTCGGCGCGTGCGCGACTTCGCCGAGGTCGCCGCCGCCGGAACCGTGGACCGCGCCGTAGCCGACGCGGCGCTCACCCGCCTGGAGGTCGATGCACGCGGGCTCGACGCCATGGACCGCCGCTATCTGCGGCGTATCGCCGAGCATCACGGCGGCGGCCCGGTCGGCGTCGAGACGCTGGCCGCCGCCCTCGCCGAAGCCCGCGACACGCTGGAAGACGTGATCGAGCCGTTCCTGATTCAAGAAGGGCTGGTGCTGCGCACCAGTCGAGGCCGGATGCTGGGCGAGCCCGGCTGGCGCCATCTCGGCCTCGCGCCGCCCCCGCGCCAGCCCGATCAGCTCGACCTGCTGCGCGGCGAGCTTGCGCAGAGCAATATCCCGCGGGGCGATGAATGAACCGACATCCCGCCTCCACGCTGGCCGAAGGCCGCCATCGCTATCGCCTGCGCGTCTATTACGAGGATACGGACGCGGCCGGAATCGTGTACCATGCCAATTACCTACGCTACGCCGAGCGGGCGCGAACCGAGACCCTGCGTGCCCTCGATGCCCCGCACGCGGAGCTGGTGCGAGACTGCAACCTCATGTTCGTGGTGCGGCGGGCGAAATTGGATTATCTCCGCCCCGCCCGGCTGGACGACTCGCTCGAGGTGGTGACCGAGCCAAAAGCCCTGCGCGCCGCTTCGGTCGCGCTGCGCCAGGACATCCGCCATGAGCGCGGGTCGTGTGCCGTGGTGGAGATCGAGCTGGCCTGCGTGGTGCTGGGCGGCGACCGCCCGGCCCGCATCCCGCCGCGCTGGCGGGCGGCGTTCGAGGGAATGCTGGCGGCCCTGCCGCCGGCTGGGAAGGAGTAGAAGGTGGACCGGGCAGTCGATGCGGTGAACCTCGCGGGCGCGGCTGGCGACCTGTCGATCTGGGGCCTGTTCATGCAGGCCGACATCGTGGTGAAGATCGTCATGGTGGGCCTGCTCGCGGCCAGCGTCTGGGTCTGGGCGGTGGTGTTCGAGAAATGGTCCAGCCTGCGCAAGGTGAACGGCGAGGCCGATAGCTTCGAGGACCGGTTCTGGTCGGGCGGCAGCCTGGAGGAGCTGTACGACCAGGAAGGGGTGCGCCCCGCGCACCCGATCGCGGCGGTGTTCGGCGCCGCGATGGGCGAATGGCGGCGCACCGCGCGGGTCGCGGGCGCCGATATCAGCCATAGCGGCGTGCGCGAGCGCGTGGACCGCGCGATCGGCGTCACCGTACAGCGCGAGATGGACCGGCTGGAGCGGTGGATGGTGTTCCTCGCCTCGGTCGGCGCCACCGCGCCGTTCATCGGGCTGTTCGGCACCGTCTGGGGCATCATGCACAGCTTCTCGGCCATCGCCGCCATGCACAACACCAACCTCGCCGTCGTCGCGCCCGGGATCGCCGAGGCCCTGTTCGCGACCGCGATCGGCCTGGTGGCCGCGATCCCCGCCGTGCTCGCCTACAACAAGATCACCACCGATCTGTCGCGGTTCGCCTCCCGGCTGGAGGGCTTCGGCACCGAGTTCAGCGCGATCCTCTCGCGCCAGACCGAGGAGAGGGCCTGAGCCGATGGCGGTCTCCGTCAGCAACGGCAGGCGCGGACGCGGCCGCTACCGGCCGCTCGCCGAGATCAACGTCACGCCGCTGGTCGATGTGATGCTGGTGCTGCTGATCATCTTCATGGTCACCGCGCCGTTGATGACCTCGGGCGTGTCGGTCGATCTGCCCAAGACCGATGCGCAGCCGCTCAATTCCGACAGCCAGCCGCTGACGGTTTCCATCAATGCGCAGGGGCAGATCTATCTGCAAAACGAGCCCTTGGATCTCACCGATTTGGTCGGCAAGCTGCAAGCGATCTCGCAGAACGACCCCGAGCGGCGGATTTTCGTGCGCGGCGACAAGGATCTCGCCTATGGGCGGATCATGCAGGTGATGGGCACGATCACCCAGGGTGGCTTCACCAAGGTCGCGCTGCTGGCCGAGCAGCCGGCGCCGTCATCGGCCACCGCTCCATCCGGTGCCGCCCCGGCCGCGCAAGGCGCACCGGCCGCCCCGAAAACATCTCCGCCGGCGGGCGCCGCCACGGGCACGCGCGCCAAGGCTGGCTGACCTCGACCCATGTCGGTCCCGGCCCCGGAGATGAGCCCCGAGCTGCGGCGCGGCGCCGCCGCATCGCTGACCTTGCATCTGCTCCTCGCCGCGGCGGTGCTGATCGGGCTGCCGCTCGCGCGCCCTCCCGAGGCACCGCAGGAAGCCACGGTTGACATGGTGTTCCAAGGCGACGCCGCCGCGTCGATGCGGGCCGCGTCTCCCGCGCCGACGCCGGCGCCCGCGCAGACCCAGCTCCCCCTTCCGGCGCCTCCGGCGCCGCAGCCGCCGAAGCAGCAACCGATCGAGAACACCGCCCCACCACCGCCGCCGCCACCTCCGCCCCCGCCCCCGGCGGCCACGGTGACGCCGCCCGTGCCGACGCCGCCCACGCCCGTCCCGCCGCCACCCTCGGCGCCGTCGTTGGCGCCAGCCTTGCCGCTGCCGCCTCCGCCGCCCGCGCCCCCGCCGCCGCGACCGCAGCCGGCGCAGCCGCAGGCCGCCGCGCAGCCAACCCCGCCGCTGCCCTTGCCCCCGCCGCCGGCGCCGAGCCCGACCTCGCAGCCCAACCCGACGACCAATCCGGCGCCGCAAAGCGATGCGCTCGACAACACGCTGGAAAAGTTGCGCGCGCTCGCCCGCCAGCAGCGCGCGCCGACCGCGCGGCTGAACCCCGAGCAGGGCGGTGCGCCGCGCGGCGGCGGCAATCCGGCCGGCAACGACACCGCCGCGCTCTCAGCCTCCGAGCGGGGGGCGATTGGTGCCTATGTACGGCGCTGCTGGACCAGCGATCCCGAGGCGCTTGATCTCGATAAGATGCAGATCGTGCTGGAAGTAACGACGGACAATTCGGGCGTGGTGCATCTGGCCAAGGTGGCGCCCGCCGACCAGGGCAGGCTGCGCGAGCCGCGGATGCGCGCCTTCGCCGAGCGCGCGGTACGCGCGGTCATGGACCCGCAATGCGCGAACCTGCCGCTGCCCGCCAAGATGCTCGGCAAGGTCAACGTGCTGACCTTTCGGTTTAGGCCGTAACATCCGCAACCACGCCGGCGCGTCGCGCCCAACCTTTCGGAGCTAGCAGATATCGCCATGGTCGACCAATTCGCTTCCCCTTCGCTCCTCCGCCGCCGCAGCCTGATCGGCGTCGTCGCCGGCTCGGCCACGATGCTGGCGCTCCCCGGCGTGCGTGCCGCGACCGCGGCGCCGCAAGCGAGCGGCCAAAGTGCCGTGATCGACGTGAGCCGCGCGCGCGCCGCACCCATCCCCATCGCCATCACCGATTTCGCCGGCACCGATCCCGCCTCGCAGCAGCTGGGGCGCGACATCGCGCAGGTGATCGCGGCCGATCTCGGCAACTCGGGCCTGTTCCGCCCGATCAACCCGACCGCCTTCGTCCAGGGCGCGACGCCCGCCGCCGGGGTGCCCAATTTCCAGAACTGGGCCGCCATTGGCGCCCAGGCGCTGGCCACCGGCGCGGTCCATGCCAGCGGCGACAGCTTGCGCGTCGAGCTGCGCCTCTGGGACGTGCTGCCGCAAACCCAGCTCCAGGGTACCGCCTACACCACCACCCGGGGCAACTGGCGCCGCATCGCGCATATTATCGCCGACGTGATCTATCAGCGCCTACTGGGCGAGAAGGGCTATTTCGACACCCGCGTCGCCTTCGTGGCCGCAACCGGGCCGCGCGGGCGCCAGACCCGCCGGCTCGCAATCATGGATCAGGACGGCGCCAACCAACGCTATCTGACCGACGGCTCCTGGATGGTGCTGACGCCGCGCTTCAGCCCGGTGCGCGACCAGCTCGCGTTCATGAGCTACACCAACAACCGCCCGCGCGTGCATCTGCTCGATCTCGGCACCGGCGCGCAAAGCTCGCTGGGCGAGTTCGAGGGCATGACCTTCGCGCCCCGCTTCTCGCCCGACGGTCGGACGGTGATCATGGCCCTAGCCCACGGCAGCGGCTCGGACATCGTCGCGGTGGACCTGGGGAGCCGCGCCGCGCGCCAACTGACCCATTCGGACTCGATCGACGTGAGCCCCTGCTACAGCCCGGACGGGTCGCAGATCGTGTTCAACTCCGATCGCGGCGGCGACCAGCAGCTCTATATCATGGGCGCCGACGGAGGCGGGGCGAAGCGGATCAGCTTCGGCGCGGGGCGTTATGCCACGCCGGTCTGGTCGCCGCGCGGCGATCTGATCGCTTTCACGCGGTTGGGTGGCGAATTGGGCGATTTCGGCCTCGGCGTGATGCACCCGGACGGCACCGGCGAGCGCATCTTGGCGCAAGGCTGGGACGTGGAAGCCCCGAGCTTCGCCCCGAACGGCCGCGTGATGATGTATTTCAGCCAGACCCGGGCCGTGAACGATCGCGGCGCGGGGTATTCCTCGCGCCTGGCCTCGGTGGACATCACCGGCTTCAACCAGCGCACCATCCCGACCGCGACCAACGCCACCGACCCCACCTGGTCGCCGCTCGGGGGCTGACCTTCTGCTTCCCCTCCCCTTGCGAGAGGGGGCCGGGGGGAGGGGTCGGGCACGAGGCTTGGCTCACTGCCGCGAGCACCCATCCGCCATAGTTTGGTGGTACAGGTAGTCACCTTTCCATTGAAACGGCCGCTAGATTCGGTGCCTCCCCGCGCAGCGCGAGCCAGCCGGCCGCGAGCCGCCCACCGTCGTCTGCGTAGCGTGCATCCAGCACCTCGGCGGCGACGATCCGGTCGGTGCGGAAGTGGCGATAGTCCCCGCGCAGCTCGCACCATGCGCCGACCAGGGTGACGAACACGTAATAGGCGACGCCGACCGGCCAGATCGTCCGCTCGGTGCGGTGCCCGCTGCCGTCAACGTAGGCGATGCGCAGTTTGCGCGTGTGGCGGATCGCGGATCGCACCGCGGCGAGGTCGAGGCTGGCCGGCGCCGGGGCGCCGGCCGCGGAGACGTGGAACGGCGCCGTGGTGAGGTGGTCGCGTAGAGCGTCCGGCAGTGCGACGGCCACCTTGGACAGCACGCTCCCGGCGGCCGCTCGCAGGCCGGGATCGCCCGTGCGGCGCACCAGCCGCGCGCCGACGACGACGGCTTCGATCTCCTCGGCCGTGAACATCAGCGGCGGCAGGTCGAAGCCGCGCCGCAGCACGTAGCCGATCCCCGCCACACCCTCGACGGGAACCCGGCGCGCCTGCAGCGCCGCGATGTCGCGATAGACGGTGCGGGCCGTGACCTCCAGCTCGGCTGCCAGCGCCGCCGCCGTAACGGGCCGGCGCGCGGTCCTAAGCAACTGAATAATGTCGAACAGCCGCTCGGCCCGGCGCACGGCGCTTCCTCCCTCGTCCGCGGGTGAACGCTCCTGACCGAACGCTGTCAGCAGCAGGCAGGTATCGTCAACGCCATCGTCGCAACCTGGATGAAGGAACGACCATGGCCCAACCAGTGCAACTCTCCGCTCAGGAACAGGCCGCGATCGGCGCGGCCGATGCCATTTACCACGCCTGGGACCGCGCCCTGGCGGCGAAGGACGTGGAGGGCGCGCTCGCCCTCTACGCGGCCGACGCTTCGATCGAGAGCCCGCTGGTCAGCTACCTCCTCGGTACCGAGACCGGCATCTGCCGCGGGCGCGAGGCGCTGCGCGACCTGCTCAAGCGCGTGTTCGAGAATCAGCCTCCGGAGCGGCGCACGTTCCGGACCGGCTATTTCACCGACGGGCGCACGCTGATGTGGGAATACCCGCGCGAGACGCCGGACGGCGAGCAGATGGATTTCGTCGAGGTGATGGAGCTGCGGGACGGGCTGATCCAGCGCCACCGGGTCTATTGGGGCTGGTTCGGCGTGAAGCAGCTCACCAGCGGATCGCACCGACGCTGACACGCGGCCACCCAGGTCCGCCCCCTCTCTTTTCGGCCCCTTGCGGGAGGGGGCGTCCAGCTATGCCGAACCGAGATCATCGGAGCCTAGGTGGAGCGGCGCGCAATGGTTGTCGCCGCGAAACCTACAAAATGCGCCGTAGCCGGCGGAATCCCCCTCAATGAGGTCGGTTCCTCAGAATCGGTGTACTAGGCTCGCATCCGGGAGATCTCCAGCAGCACGTTGGCCTCCAGCTCCTTCTCGTCGAGCCGGTGCTTGACCAGGTCGCCGATGCTGACGATGCCGACCAGCCCGCGGTCGTCGATTACCGGCAGGTGACGGATGCGCGAGACCGTCATGGCGCCGAGCGCCGCGTCAATACGATCAGTCGGGCGGCAGCTTATGATCGGAGTGCTCATGAGTTCACTCACCTCCCAGCCCAACGCCGCGGCCCCATGGCGCGCGATCGCGTTGACGAGGTCGCGCTCGGAGAAGACGCCAACGAGCTTCAGCCAGCGATCCTCGACCACTAACGCGCCGATCCGGTGCTGGGAGAGCTTCTGGACCGCGTCCGCGACCTTGTCGAAGGCGCGAATCTTGACCACCTCCCGACCCTTGCCGTGCAGAACGTCGGAAATCAGCATATAAGCCACTCCTTCACCTTGAGGCGGGCCGTCCGGTGGCGCGGGCCCAAGGGTCCGTGGAGCGGACGGTCTCGTAAGGAATCTGGGCCGCGCCGAGCTCCGGGTCAACGCGCCACCGCCGAAGCCTGCGCAGGTTTAATCGAAAGCGTAACCGCCCAGCAGCGCTTGCGCGCAGGCATCCAGGATCGCTTCGGTGTCCATGCCGTATTCTCGATAAAGGTCGGGGATGTCGCCGCTTTGGCCGAACCGGTCCGGGCCAAGCGGCACCACGCGCTGACCCCGCACCGCACCCAGCCAAGCATGGCTCGCGGGGTGTCCATCCAACACCGTGACCAGCGCCGCCCCCGGCGCGAGCGGGGCCAGCACGCGCTCGACATATGCCTCGGCCGCGCGCTGCCCGGCACGGCGGGCGCGCCCAGCCGCGAGCCAGCCGGCGTGCAGCCGGTCCGGGCTGGTGATCGCCAGCAGTCCAGCGCCTGGCTCATCCGCCCGCAACTCGGCGAAGGCCCCCTCGGCCTCCGGTGCGACCGGCCCTTGATATCCGATCGCGATCCGCGCCCCCTGAGCGGGCGGCACCACCCAGTGCGCGCCGGCGATCACCGCCGCGGGGTCGAGTTGCCTGGTGGGTTGGGCGAGCTGGCGGGTGGACAGGCGCAGCCACACCGCCGAGCCGTCCGGCGCCTGCATGTGCGCGAAAGCGTGGCGCAGCAGGATCGCCAGCTCGTCCACGTGCGCCGGCTCGAAGCTCGCCAGCCGGTCCACCGAGATGCCGATAAGCGGGGTGTTCACCGACTGGTGCTGCCCGCCCTCCGGCGCCAAGGTCAGCCCCGAAGGGGTTGAGACCAGCAAAAAACGCGCATCCTGATAGCAGGCGTAAATCAGCGCATCCAGCCCGCGGTTGACGAACGGATCGTAGACGGTGCCCACCGGCAGGAGCCGCGCCCCGGTCAGCGCGCGCGTGAGCCCGGCCGCGCCCAGCAACAGAAACAAATTTTGCTCGGCAATACCAAGCTCGATGTGCTGGCCCTTCGGGCTCATGCCCCAACGCTGCGCCGAGGCGAGCTTGGCGTCGCGGAACACATCGTTGCGCATGTGACGATCGAAGATGCCGCGCCGGTTCACCCAAGGCCCCAGATTGGTGGATACGGTCACGTCGGGGCTGGTGGTAACAATGTGCGCGGCCAGCTGCTGGTAGGCGCCCTGCCCGCGCCCAATCTCGGCCAAAATATCGCCGAATCCGGCCTGAGTGGACATCTGCCGCCCGGCAAGTTTGGGCGTCGGCAGTGCCTCGGGAACCTGCACCAGCGGGGCGGTAAGCGCGCGGCCCTCGGGCGTTAGCGGAGCTGCGAAGGGGCAACCATCGAGGAACGCCCGCAACTCGGGCTCGGGCACGTCAAGCCCCTCAAAGCGATCCCATTCGTGGCCGGGGCGGATGCGCATCTCCTGGCGGAACTGCTCCATCTGCTCCTTCGTCATCAGCCCGGCGTGGTTGTCCTTGTGGCCGGCGAAGGGCAGGCCCATGCCCTTGATCGTGTACGCGATGAAGCAGGTGGGCTGATCGCCCTCGGCGGCGACGGCGCGCAGGGTCTCGATGATCGTCTCGATGTCGTGGCCGCCGAGATTGGTCATCAGCTCCGCCAGCTCGTCGTCGGTGAGCGGATCGACGATCGCGCGCACGCCTTGGCTGCGGCCGAGATCAGCCAATACGGCCTGCCGCCAGGCCGCGCCGCCCTGGAATGTGAGCGCCGCATAAAGGCTGTTCGGGCAATCGTCGATCCAGCGGCGCAGCGCCTCGCCGCCGTCGCGAGCGAACGCGGCCTGCAGCCGGCGACCGTATTTGAGGGTGACGACGTTCCAGCCCATGTCGCGGAACAGGCCCTCGATCCGCCCGAACAGGCGGTCGGGCACTACGGAATCGAGGCTCTGGCGGTTGTAGTCAATGATCCACCAGACGTCGCGGACGTCGTGCTTCCAGCCCTCCAGCAGCGCCTCGTAGATGTTACCCTCGTCAAGTTCGGCATCGCCGGCGATGGCGATGTGCCGACCCGCCGGCAGGCCCGGCCGAGCCAGGCCATGCAAGCGCACATAATCCTGGATCAGCGCGGAGAACGTGGTCATCGCCACGCCGAGCCCGACCGAGCCGGTCGAGAAATCGACCTCCGGCCCGTCCTTTTCCCGGCTCGGATAGGACTGCGCGCCGCCGAACGCGCGCAGCGCCTGCATCGGCCCCACGTCCTGCCGGCCGAATAGGTAGTTGATGGCGTGGAACACCGGCCCGGCATGAGGCTTGACGGCGATGCGGTCTTGCGGCCTGGCGATTTCGAAGTAGAGCGCCGCCATGATGGAAATGACGGAGGCACAGGACGCCTGGTGCCCGCCCACTTTCAGCCCGTCGCGGTTGGGGCGGACGTGGTTGGCGTTGTGAACCATCCATGCCGATAGCCAGAGCAGCTTGCCTTCGAGCTGGCGCAGCAGCCGCGCCCGCCCTTCGACCTCATGCGCGAGGTCGGGCATGAGGCTGACGAGGGTGTTCGTGTCGGATGCGTTCATGTCCGGCGCCTCTGTCCGTTCGCCACCGTCCATTGACTGCCGGCAGCGAGCTTGCGCACAGCGGAGGACGCGTTGCGCTTGCCCTCGCCCGCGTAATCCTCGTGCCACTCGTCGATCCGCGCCAGGTCGTAGAGATAGTTGACCATCAGCGTCGCGCTCTCTTTCGCTCCCTTCTCGGACGTATCGGCGCTCATGTTGATGCGTTCGATGCGGGCGCCGTTCGAAAGATGGAAATGTGCCACCGGGTCGCGCGCCCGCTTGCCGTTCGATTCGACCATCAGGTAACGCGCGCACAGCCGCCGCAAGATCGGATCGGCGGCACGCACCAAATTAGGATCGCGGAACCAGCCTCGCTTGGCAAGAATAGCCGCGAGCGTGACGGCCGGCTCGCCCGGCATCGCCGCGCGCAAGCTGGCCGCCTCTTCCTCGGTGAGCAGGTTCGGCTCCCCAACGGCGAGCAGCGGATCGAGCCAGCGACGAAACCCCGGGATTGGGGAGAGCGTGGCGAAGGTGCGCAGGTTGCGGAACTCGGCCGACAGCTCCTCGGCGACGCGCTTAATGAGGAAGTTGCCGAAGCTGATGCCCGAGAGGCCGCGCTGACAATTACTGATCGAATAGAAAATCGCGGTGTCGGCGTGGCGCGGATCGAGCACCGGCTCTCTTTCGTCGAGCAGGAGCTGCACGCTGCCGGCCAGCCCCTTGACCAGCGCGACCTCGACGAAGATCAGCGGCTCGGTCGGCATTCGCGGATGAAAGAAGGCATAGCAGCGACGGTCGGAATCGAGCCGGTTCTTGAGATCCCGCCAGGAGCGGATCTCGTGAACCGCCTCGTACCCGACCAGCCGTTCGAGCAACGCCGCCGGGCTCGACCAATCGATCCGCTGCATCTCGAGGAAGCCGATGTCGAACCAGGCGGCGAGCAGCCCACGCAGATCGGATTCCAGCGCCGCGAGCAGCGGGTCGCCTTTGCGGGTCGCCAGTAGGAAAGCTCTTAGATCCACCAGGAACTTCCGCCCGTCCGGGATGGTGGTGAATTGCGTGAGCAGCTTGAGCCGCGGCGGCTCCAATGCGCGACGCAAGTTGGCCTGCGCCGCGGCTCGCTCGGCCGGGTCTTGCGCCTGCTGCACGGCAGCGTAGGCGGCGGCCACGGCGTCAGGGTCGGAATCGAAAGTGGCGAGCGTGCGCAGGAAATCCTTTCGCCCCGCATCGTCCAGGGCGAGATAGGCCTGAGCCAACTTGGCCGCGCGGTTCCGCGCGCTCACCTCGCCACCGCGCCCGCCGAGGCAAGCACGCATTTGCGCGAGAATGCTATCGTCTTCGTCCGATCCGACACTTGCCGCCATGTCGCGCCAGGCGGCAGTCAGGCGGCGGATGGCGCGGTCGAATAACCCGGGAACGGCGACGTCGCTCATGCGGACTTCCTCGGTTCAGGCTCGCAGTGTAGCCCGTCCGACCGCCGCCGTGAGCCCTGCTACTGTGCGGTGCGGCAGTCGTGCCGATCAATCACCGTGGAGCGCCTCGGGGAGCATGGCGAGCAAATCCTCGGCGATCAGCCCGGCTCCGGCGAGCAGCGCGGCCTTGCCATGCACAAAGGCAGCCGCCGCCGCCGCCTCCCAGGGCGCCATCTTCTGGGCCAGGAGGCCGGCGACGATGCCGGCCAGCACGTCGCCCGCCCCAGCGGTAGCCAGCCAGGGCGGCGCGTTGGCGTTGATCGCGGCGCGGCCGTCCGGGGCGGCGATGATGGTGTCGCTGCCCTTGAGCAGCACCACCGCCCCGGTGCGCTCCGCGGCCACGCGTGCCGCGCTCAGCCGGTCGGCGCCCGGATTGCCAAACACGCGCGCGAACTCGCCGGCGTGCGGGGTGAGGATGGCGGCGCCTTTGAGCGCGTCGGGCTGGCCCGCGAACGCCGCGAAGGTGTCGGCGTCGGCCACCACGGCACGGCCTGCCGCGGTCAGGGCCGGCAGTGCCGACCGCGCACCGTCCGGCCCCAGCCCCGGGCCACAGACCCAAACTTCGCGCCGCTCATCGGCCAGCAGCTCCGGAAGGTGTGCGGCGACGACGATTGTGCCGGGCGAGCCGCAGCGATACACCTCCGCCCCGCCATGCAACGCGGCGATCGTTACCATTCCCGCGCCGGCATGTCGCGCCGCATCGGCGGCGAGCCGGGCCGCGCCGGTCATGGCCGGGCCGCCCAGCACGGTGACATGGCCGCGCGAGTATTTGTGCCCGGACGGCTCCGGTTGGGGCAGGCGCCAGAGACCGGGCACATTGGCCCAGGTGTGTGGTCGCACCTCCTGGAGCATCGCGGAGGGCAAGCCGATATCGGCCAGCACCGTCTCCCCGCATAGCTCCCGTCCGGGCAGCAGCAGATGCCCCGGTTTCAGCCGGAAGAATGTCACCGTCAGCGTGGCGCGCGGGGCGAAGCCGCGCACCGCCCCGGTCGCCCCGTCGAGGCCGCTCGGCACATCGACAGCGACCACGGGCGGACCCGCGCGCAGCGTCTCGGCGGCAACCCCGTCCACCTCGCGGGCTAGCCCGGCGCCGTACACGGCGTCGATAACCAAGGCGGCGCGACTGGCGGAGTCGCGGGCGAACGCCGCGGACGGCCCATGCCAGCGCAGCGCCGCGCTGGCGGCGTCCGATCCCGTCCGAGGCGCGGCCAGGGCGGCGAGCGCGACCGGCCATCCCGCCTGCTGGAGCAGTCGCGCGGCCACGTAGCCGTCGCCGCCGTTGTTGCCCGGCCCGCACAGGACGAGGGTCCGGCACGGCCGGAACCGCGCCCGGACCGCCCGCGCCACCGCCCGCCCGGCGTTCTCCATCAGCGCCAGCCCGGGTACGCCGAGTCTCGGCGAGAGCGCGTCAGCCCGCCCCATCTCCTCGGGGGTCAGCAGCTCGTTCCGGCCGGCAAGCTGTTCGATCGCATCGAGGGTCATGCCTGCGGCCTTGACGCCACCCGGCGGCACGCCCGCAAGGAACGAAGCCGTGAGCCGCGCCGCTCATTGTCTATTTCCTCCATCGGCGCCATCCAGCCCTGGCGCATCGGCCCCGGTTCTGATTCTCTTGTCCGCCGCAACGGAGTCGCAGTCGCATGGCGACGGTCATTACAGTCGCGCAGCAGAAGGGGGGCACGGGCAAGACCACGCTGGCCGCCAACATCGCCGCCGCGCTCGCGCCCTCCCGCCGCGTGGCGCTGCTGGACAGTGATCCGCAGCGGAGTCTGGCGCGCTGGCACGCACTGCGTCAGGCCAGGGCAGCGCCGGCCAACGTCATCGCCTTCTCCGACGTGTCCGGCTGGCGCATATCCAGCGAGCTGGATCGCTTGAAGCGCGGTCACGACATTATCGTGATCGACAGCCCGCCGCACATCGACACCGACGCGCGGGTAGCGATCCGCGCCGCCGACCTGGTGCTAGTCCCGGTGCAGCCGAGCCCGCCCGACCTCTGGGCCGCCGAAGGTACGTTGAAACTGGCCGCCGCCGAGCACCGCGTGAGCTGGATCGTGCTTAATCGGGTGCCACCCTCCTCCCGTCTGCGCGAGAGCGTGGAGGCGGACATGTCCGCCCGTGGGTTGCCTGTACTGCACGCCGTGCTGGGCAACCGCACGGGCTACGCATTGGCCTTCGCCGAGGGGCTGGGCATCACCGAAGCGGCGCCACGCTCCGCCGCTGCGGGCGAGCTGGCCGCGCTGATCGCCGAATTGCGGGGGGTTGCCGCATGAACCCGTGGAACTGGGCGTTGGCCGTGCATGTCGTTTGCGCGGTGATCTGGGTGGGCGGGATGTTCTTCGCGCTCGCGGTGCTGCGCCCAAGCCTCGCCGCCCTGGAGCCGGCGCAGCGGATCGCCCTGCACAACCGGGTGTTCCGCCGGTTTTTCCTGGTCATCTGGCATGTGATGCCGATCGCGCTCATCAGCGGCTACGCGATGGTCGTCGGACTGTACGGCGGATTCTCGCGCTTAGCGTGGAACGTCAATGCCATGCAGGCGATCGCCTGGGTCATGACGGTGATCTTCCTGGTGATCGTGTTCGGCCCCTACCGCCGGTTCCGCGCCGCCGCCAGCACCGCCCGCGCCGCCGCCGCGGCGGATACGATCCGGAAGCTGATCACGGTCAACCTGCTGCTCGGCATCGCCGTGGTCGTGATCGCCGCGTTCCGGCTGTGAGCCCCCGCTAAGCTCCTCGGGAGCGAACAACCGGCGGATCAGCCAGGGCATCGAGAGGCCCTGGACAACCACGGTGAACACCGCGACGGCATAGCAGACGATCAGCAGCCGGTCGCGATACGGCCCGGATGGCAGGCTGAGGGCGAGCGCCACCGAGATGCCGCCGCGCAGGCCGCCCCAGGTCAGGATCGACAGGCTGCGCAGCTGGTGAAGACGGTAGAGATTGAGCGGCACCGCGGGGATCGCGGTACTGACGAAACGCACGACAATGGCGAGCACGATGCCGGCCGCGACCAGCGCGGGCTACATCGGCTCGGCGCGGATCGTGACCATCTCCAGCCCGATCAGCAGGAACAGGAGCGCGTTCAAGACCTCATCGATGAGCGACCAAAACAGGGTGACATTGCGCCGCGTGGTTTCGCTCATCGCGCGCGCCATGCCGTGATTGCCGATGATGAGGCCGGCCACCACCACCGAGATCGGGCCGGAGGCACCGAATCGCTCCGCGGCGGCGTAAGTTGCTGTCACCAGGGCCAGCGAGATCATCAGCTCCACGTTGTACTCGTCCACTAGCCGCAAGACGGCGAAGGCGATCCCGCCCGCCACCAGCCCGAGCGCGGCGCCCCCCAAGCCCTCGCGGACGAACTCGATCACGATGTGGGCCGGCGTGACTGTGTGGCCGGCACCGCCCGAGGCCGCGTCGAGTGCGACCGTGAACACAACGATGGCCACGCCATCGTTGAACAGGCTCTCGCCGGTGATCACTGCCGATAGCCCGCGCGGCAGCCCCATGCTGCGCATGATGCCGGTGACAGCGATCGGGTCGGTGGGGGCCAGGATCGCACCGAGAACGGCGCACCAGCCGAGCGGGACCGGGGAGCCGAGCGTCCGGAAGACGGCCCAGATGGCGAAGCCGTACAGAAGCGTCGCGAGCATGACGCCCAGGGTGGCCAGCGCGAATACGGTCCAGGCACGGCTCCTGAGTTCGGCTAGATCGACTTGCAAGGCGCTGGCGAACAGCAAGAACCCGAGCGCGCCGCCAAACAGCGACTGTGGCAGGTCGGCAAGCCTCACGACGGCCTGCGTGAACAGCCGGAGGCTTGGTACGCCGAAGAGCCCATCGAGCACGACGATAACCAGCGAGATCGCTAGTGAGATGACCAGCAGGCCAATCGCGCTGGGCAGCCGGAGCCATTTGTGGTTGATGAACCCGGCCGCGGCCGCGTTCAGCAGCAACAGCGCCAGCAGGTCAAAACGGGACATGGCGCCCGAACGTTGGACGCCCGCCGGTGTTCAGTTCGCGCGATCCTACCCCATCGTCATGGCCGTGCTGGTCACTGCCGGAAGTCATCAATTTACACCCAATGGAAATATAACGCGGCTGCCGTAAGTTTGCTGGAAATTTCGTCCGAAACCGTGGCATTAAATCGGACGCCGCACGATACAGGCGAGGCCGCCATGATCTTCCGTCAGCTCTTCGACGCCACCTCCGGCACCTATACCTATCTGATCGCGAGCCGCCGCGGCGGGGAGGCGCTGATCATCGATCCGGTGCTGGAAAAGGTGGACCGCTATCTGCGACTGGTCGAGGAACTCGATCTCCGGCTGGTCAAGGCGGTCGATACCCATCTCCATGCTGACCACATCACCGGCCTCGGCGCGCTGCGCGACCGTACGCACTGCATCACCGTGATGGGCGAGCAGAGCGGCATCGATTGCGTATCGATGCGCGTGGGCGACGGCGAGAAGCTGCGGATCGAAGGCGTGAGCCTGGACGTGCTCTACACTCCCGGGCACACCGATAACTCGTATAGCTTTGTGATGCAGGATCGGGTGTTCACCGGCGACACGCTGTTGATCCGCGGCACCGGGCGGACCGACTTCCAGAATGGCGATCCGCGCGCGCAGTACCAACTCGATCTTCAATCGTCTGCTTCGACTGCCCGACGAGACACAGGTGTATCCCGCGCACGACTACAAGGGCGACACGGTCAGCACCATCGGCGAGGAGCGAGCGCACAATCCGCGCCTGCAAGTGAACTCGGCGGACGAGTACGCCGAGCTGATGAACGGCCTGAATCTCGCCAACCCGAAGATGATGGATGTCGCGGTGCCGGCGAACATGCGTCAGGGGCTGGCGCAGGAGGCGATCGCCCGGCGCGGCTGGGCGGTAACCGCCGAGCAGGCGATCGCGCTCGTCGGCCGGCGCGACGTAACCTTGATCGACCTGCGCGAGCGAGCGGAGCGGGAAAAGCACGGCAGCATCCCCGGCGCGCTGCACGCCCCCTATCAAGACTTGATCGAGAATATCCAGCCCGGCGGGCTGCTCCACGAGCTTGCGAGTGCGACCGGCCGGCGGCTGGTGTTCTTCTGCGCCTTCGGCGAACGCTCGGCGATGGCGGTGCAGGCGGCGCAGGACGCGGGGCTCGCCTCAGCGTGCCACGTTGAGGGCGGCCTCGCGGCCTGGAAGAAGCTGTTACCTCTTGGTACCACAACAGTTGCAAAGATCTAGCGAATAACTGCCCAGCCCTGCCCGTCAAAGGCACAGCAGCTCTAACGTGCACGTCAGTTCGTATGCTGTTGGATGGCTCACAATGGGACCAATCCGCCAGTTGAAAGCGGCGAACTGCCGTATTCGATGCTCACTTGTGACATGGATACTTGGGCACCGACGAAGTCGGTTGGCCCAACAGCATACCGCCATGCCCATCAGGTCGGATGGTCGGTTCAGACGTCGGATTGAACAGCACGATCTTGGCGGATCGAGCTGTGATTGACCGTTGTCTCGGCAGCAGTGACGGCCCAATAGCCGCAGCTAGGTCTGAGAACAGCATTTTTGCTCCTTACATCGGCGGCTTCAGCCCATTCGCGCCGACCACCACGGCCGCGGCTTCCTGGCCGCCGTCCTTCGCCGGTTTCACCATGACAAACACCTTGGCACCCGGCACGAGCTGAGCGGGCGTGGCCTTGTCGAAGGTCACGATAGCCGCGTTCGGCGGCACGGTGATCGTTTGCTCCCCGCCCGGATAGTTCAGCTTCAATACCCGGTCGCGCCCGACATCCCGCACCTGGGCGATGTTGGCATTCGTCATCATGTTGGGATCGGATTCGAGATCCCAGGGATAATGCCCTTCGCCGAGCCCGCGCAGCGATTCAGCGAAGACATGCACTTCGCGCGCCACCGGCTTGCCATCCTGTTCGATCGAGGTGACGCCGACGAACTCACCCGGTTTGATCGCGCCGAGATCAGAGGGAGCCACCACGAACACGCCGGCATTGTCCGCCAGCTTGATGGACTCCGACTTGCCTCGGTTCGTCTGGAGCGTCAGGTCGTGGTCATGAACCGCAGTGAGCGTGCCCCGGACATGGTGGGAGGGCGCCTGTGCCAAAGCGGGCACCGCGAGGGCCAGACCGTAGGTCAAAGCGATTCCGGCAACGCGCCTGAGCAAGTATGATTTTGGCATTGTTACTTCCTCCCGAACCCCGGCCGGTCATCCCCGGACGCCGGCTTGTTTCAGGTGCCAATACCCGGTCTAAAGCTTTGCTTCAAGCGGCGCCGGCGCACCGGCCTGAAAGCATTATGTGCCGGGCCAGTCTCCAGGCAGCGTCAATGCATGCACCCCACTGCCGCTCCCATCGGTCGTTGTTCCCGAGCCGACGAACAGCATTCCCCCGACCGGGGTGGCTCCGGAATCAACCGATCCAGGCATCGGGAAGCTCGCCAGCAGTGCGCCGGAGCCGGCATCGTATGCGTTCACTGCGAAAGGCTCGATCCCGGCCAAGCCGGAAAAGACGACACCGTCGGCCACGGTGGTCGGGGCGACGCTGTGATTACCAGTCGCTTGCCACGCAGGGCTGGGACTAAACAAGTCAAATGCGTGCATGCTCGGTTCCTGGAGCACGGTGTCGCGTGGGTTGGACGGATCACATAAGCCGGTGCCGGTCACGATGTGCCCGTCCCCGATTGCCGTCGCGCCGAACACCTGCGTCCCATCGAATGCAGTGCTGCCGATGAAGCCCCCTTCGTCGCCTCCGAAGACGACGTTTTGCGACCAAATGAGTTGACCTTGAGGATCCTCAGTCAGCCGAGCGAGCAGATAGTAGGTCCCGTCCTTCCCACCGATGCCGACGTACGGATCCCACCCATCGATCAGGTTCGCTGAAGCGCCAAAATCAAAATCACACGCGTCGTCCGGACGGATCGGCCGGTAAGCCCAGACGAGCTCGCCTGTGTCGGCCCGCAATGCAAGCACCGCATTGTGGTACGGAGGCGTTGCCTCGTTATTGCAATCGGCTGTCCCGAAAAACACCAGCCGATGCCGTACATCCACCGCTGCGGAGGACCAAACGTCTCCACAGCCGCGGTTCTGGCCGCCGATCACATTGCCAGCCTGGTCGAAAGACGGGTCCACCTCGAAATGCCAGCGGGTCTTGCCGCTCGCCGCCTCGAGCGCCTCGATCCCGCCGCGATAGCCGACAGCGCCGTCCACCGTGTGACCGATGAAAATCAAGCCGTCGAACACGGCGGGAGAGGAGAAAATGCGGTTTGGGTCGTTCGGATCGGAGGCACAGTCAGGGCTGTCGGGGTTTCCGCAGATTACCCGCTTCCAGCGGAGGGAGCCGTCGTTGGCATTTACCGCATAGACGGTCTTGCCGCCGGCGAAATACGCCACGCCGTGGACGATCGCGGCCGAGGAAGTGATCAGTCCCCCGTCGCTCAAAAACCGTGCCGGCGGTGTCTGCCCCGGAGACAGACAGCGGGGTGGCACCGGCACCACCGAGTTTTGACAATCAATCGCAAAGGTCCAAATAGGCGTGCCGGCGCGTGCATCCAATGCGTAAAAGTTGCCGTCCCAAGAACCGACATACACCACACCGTCCGCGACCGATGGCGAAGCACTCACAACATCCCCGGTCGGGAAATCCCACGCTGGCTTGAGCGTCGCGACGTTCCCAGCGTTGATCAGCGAATCGCGATTGCTGAACGTGTGCCGCAAGTCCCGGCCATACATAGGCCAATTCTCTTCGCCGCGCGCAAGGGCACCGCTTACCAAGAGAAAGCCCAGAATGAGGCTCGCCAGAACACGGGTGAGCCGCATCCCGCCCTCCCAGAGAAGACTCATCTAATGCACATTTGTTAATTTAGCCAGACTCGCTAAGACGCACAAGAAAATTGTGGGAACATTCAATTTTTAGCTCAGGCAGGCGTCTTTTAGCTCAGGCAGGGCGTCCCAGCTCCACAAGCCAAACCACTGCACTTCCAAGCATCCATCGTGCCGACGGAAGGACAGCCGTTTGCCTTGCGAGAGCCTCAAGCGCCGCCGGCGCTGTCCAGCCGCTTGAGCACGCGCGCCACGGTTTGAACCACGGCATCGATGTTGAACGGCTTGCGGATGAAGGCGGCGTAGCCGCCCACCCGATCGGCGATCGCGTGCTCCGGCAGGGAACTCATGAACACCACCGGGATGTTGGCCGTCGCCGGATTAGCCGCCATCGCGCGCAGCATCCCGGCGCCGTCCAGGATCGGCATCATGAAATCCACCAACACCAGGTCGGGCCGGTCCCGGCTCACCGTCTCCAGCCCCTGCTTGCCGTTGACCGCGGTGAGCACGTGATGGCCGTCGTCGCCCAGAATCGCCTCAAGCACTTCGGCGACCCCGAACTCATCGTCCACCACCAGCACCGTTGCCACGTCCAAGCCTCTCAGCGACCATTGCCCCGCGTCGGGCCGCCCGGAGTTCGAGCTGCCCTGAGAGGTTCCAGGAACGGCGCTCCGGCCCGCCAGTTCGGAAAGAATCGTCTCGGCGCGGTCCGATCCCTCGTCGATGGAGATTCCCTGCCCGGTGATCTCGAAGGCGTGCACCTGGGGATCGATCCGGCTGTCGCGCGCCTTGAGCACCGAGACCAGGCGAAACAGGGTCGCGCGCAGCTCCACGCCGCGCATGACGACGATGTTCTCGGCGATGCTCGATACTGTCCCGGGCGCCATGCCGCTGATGGGAAGGGCATCAGTGCTCCCGATCAGCTGCTCGCTTTCGTGGGTGATGATGCTGGTCACCCCCTGAGCGCGCAATTCGTTGGCGAGCGCGGTATGGACCTGGCTGACCCGGCCGGGCTCGACAGCGAGCTTGGTGAACGCCGCCAGCCCGTCGATGAAGAGGCGCCGCGCCTTGCGGGCCCGGACCGCCTCCAGCAACCCGCAATACGCCTCGTCGATCAGCCCCTCGGTGGTCGGATGCCACAGCAGCTCGACATGGCCATGCTCCAGCAGGGAGGCGAGCGGCAGCCCGAGCGCCGAGGATTTCAGGCGAATGCCGTCGCGATCCTCGAAGAACCCACAGAACACGCCCGGTTCGTCCGGCCCGCACTGGCTCAGGAAATGCAGCCCGAGCGTCGTTTTGCCGATGCCGGACGGCCCCATCACCAGGGTCGAGGAGTGCGGCGGAATGGCGCCGCCGAACATCCGGTCGAGAATGGGCAGCCCGGTGCCGACCTTCGGCCCCTCGTAGAGTTTCGCCTTGGTCGGCCGCGCGTAGAGCAATTCGAAGCGTGGGAACAGGACGACCCCGCCTGTCCCGATGCGGAAGGCGTGGCGACCGCGCAGGTGGTCGTCGCCCCGCCGCTTGCGCACAACCAGGTCGCGAACCGCTCGCCAGCCAAACAGCCGGCTGTGAAGCTCGATCACGCAGTCCACCATCGTGTGCTCGGCGGCCACGGTATCCGGGTTCGAGCCGCCGCTGGTCAGCAGGAACACGGTGCAGTTCGCGACCGTCGCCTGGGTTTGCAGTTCATGGAGGAACTTCTTGAACTCCATGTCGGAGCTGGCGGTCTGCTCGGCGGCCACCAGGCCATCGAGCACCAGCAGGGTCGCGTTGTGGGTCCGCACCTCGCGCCGCAGCAGCCCGAGTAAGCCGCGCAGGCCCTCGGTTTCCAAGGTTGAAAAGACGCTGATGTAATAGAGCTTGTCCGGGATCACCTCGGGTCGGAAGAAGTCCAGGCCGCCGAGGTGGAGCAGCATCCGGGCGTGATTCTCGGCCAGGAGCGTGACGTAGAGCGCGCGGCCCCCGGCGGCCACGTGGTTGAAGCAAAGCTGATTGCCCAGGATGGTCTTCCCGGTACCTGGCACGCCGTGAATGATGGTCAGCCCGCCGAGCAGGAATCCGCCCTGCAACACCGTGTCGAGGCCGGTGATGCCGCTCGGCACTTTCGGCAATTCGCTGGCGCCCGGTGGTTGTGGCGTTCCCGTCATTGCTCCTCCGCGGCCGGGTTGAATGGCAGCCGGACTGTGAACGTCGAGCCCTCGCCCGGCTGGCTGCTGATGGCGATGGCGCCACCCATGATTGCGACGAGCTGGCCAACGACCCAGAGACCCACCCCGAAGCCTCCGGTGTGCTCCCGGGCAACGGCCCGCTCGAAGCGAGCGAATATGCGCGCCTTGTCCTCCTCGGAAATGCCGATGCCGTGGTCGCGCACGGAGAGATGAAGACCGGCGGCGTCGCGGGCGAGGGCCAGGTGGATCGGTTTCCCGGCCCCGTACTTGATCGCGTTCGAGAGCAGGTTGTCGGTGATCTGCTCCAGAGCGAGCCGATCCCCGACGCCTACGAGGTTGTCTTCGATGGCCAGCGACAACGCGCAACCCGCGCGTGCGGCGTAGGGGGCAATCGCCTCGGCGGCCTCGCGCACGAGACCGCTCGCGTCCAAACGGGCCGGTTCCAGCCCGAACCGGCCGGAAGTCAGGCGCGAGATGTCGAGCAGCGTCGTGGCCCGTTTCATGTACTGCGAGGCGATCCGGTCGAGCCGCTCCAGCCCGTTCGACAGCCGTTCGGGGATCGCGGAGCCATGCTGGCGCGCCAGGTTGCGCAATATCTCGACCTGGGCGATCAGGGGGGTCATGGGGTTACGCAGCTCATGCGCGGCGATCGCGATGAAGTCATCCCGCGCCTGCACGGCCGCGCGCAACTCCTGGTTCTCGCGGCGGAGGCGGTCGAGCCGGCTGGAGAGGTCGTCCTCGACCACGTTCCCCCTCACGGCGGCGTTACGCGGATCGAGCACGCCTGTTGCCCCCTCGACCGTTTCCCTGACCGGGGGCGCAGTCTCGCAGCGCGGCCCGGTCACGCAAGAGGCTGCGAGGAAGCCGGGGGTTCCCTAGGGGCGGCTCAACTCTCGCCTACTTTGCGGAGCATCAGCGGCCGGGGGGCTTGCGATCGGCTTTTGGGGAAGCGGCTGGATCGCACCGCTCCATATCTGATGCGCCGGCTGAGCGGCGATGTTGTTCGCGGCGGTCCCACCAACCTCCTGGATCGTATAGACGTACAGCACGAACACCAGGAAGAACGCGAACGAAATCGCCAGGATCACGACACCAACGACGGAACTTCTTACCGCCACGCTGTTGGCGCTGATAGTCGCCTCGCCGCCTCCTCCGAAAGTCGCTCGCCCGACTTGTGCGAGACGGTAGGAACCGAGCAGTTGCAGTCCCGCGAGCGCGACACCCGAGACGGTAATCGCGACCACCATGCAGAGGAGAACGAGATTCTCATAGCGTTGATCGGCGAACGCGGCGTTGCGGACAATCTGTTCTTTGGTCAGGAATTCGGTCGCGACGACGCTGTGGCAGAAATTGTAGGCGTCCCACAATGCTGGCATCGCCCTGTCGCCCTGCGGGTCTTTCTGCGCATACTGGTCGATACAGGTCGTCACATTCTCCACCCGTTCGCCCACGACTGAAGGCGACGGCAATGGGTGATAGAACAGAAGCGCGACCGCGAACGCGCAACAGAAGGCCACGAGAGCTAGACCCGCCAGAGGGAGTTTCTGTACTCCGATGATGTTCACGGATGATCTGAACATCTCTTAGCAGCCGCCTATTGGACTTCGCCCTGGTCTCGTCGTCCGGAGCTGGCATCGATACACAGGCAGGCACTGCCGGCCTGGGGTGGAGAAGAAAAGACAACGGGACAAACGCCGAGCGTCGTATGGCAGGCGTACGCGACAAACGAGGTATCCGGCGACGGAGCTTGCGATAAGGAGCTGGATTGCGGCTCCGTGGTAGTCGGAGACGAAGTTGCCTGTGTTGCATCAGCCGATGGAAGCTGTTGTGCCACGTTCGTTGATGGGTCAGGGAGTTGCAGGCCGGCGGCTTGCGGCGCGGATGCGCCCTGCTCTGAAGTCTGGGGGGAATACCCGACCTGTCCATAAGCTGATGGCGTGATACTGCCGTATGTCGGCGTTGCGTAACCCTGCTGCACGTAGCTGGGTTGATAGGACGCGGGAGGCGGGCCGCCGCTGTTCTGCCCAAGTGACGAGTTGGCTTCGGAACCGGACGTAAAGCCCTGTTGCACGACAAAACGGGGACTTGCTTGGCCCGATGCAGACCCCGCAACCTGGGACGGATTCTGCGTCGATTGAGCTTGGCTCGCCGGTGACCAGTTATTTTCTGACGCATTGGCAAAGCCAGGCCTCACCGCAATAAAGCGGTTCGGTTTCAAATCGACCTTGCTCGGTCCGGCCAACGCCGTCCCGATCACGGCAGTTGCTGGCCGACCGGGGAAGACCCGTGGCGGCGTGAGCACTCGAGGCGGGGCATAGGCGTTCTGCGGCAGGCTTGGTGGGACCAAGCGGCGCGGCGGAGTGGGCAGCCGCGGCGATTGAGGGTGCTGATAGCAATGGGGCGGGCAGACCAGTTGCGAGTTTGCCAGCGCGACGTCCGCGCCCAGCACCAGGGAACCGGTAAAAATGCAGCATACGGCACGTGTTCTCATGACAACCTCCCAGATCCGGGTCGTCGAAGATCACGAATTCTTCGCCACTCCAATAGTAGCGATAGCTCACGTGAGGTTGTGAACTAGGTCACATCGCGACTAGATTATTATTGAGACGATGGAGTGGGTCGTTCTTCAAGTGACTGCGTAAGTGCAAATGTTTAGCTCATGACAGCCGCCGGCGTGCTGGATGAGCCCTGCGTTGGATCACCGGGTCAAGCGCGGCGACAATTACAAAACAACTTGCTTCTCAGGCTACCTGAAGCAACGGTTCAGCCGCCCTGCCCTAACCCGTCCAACGTCGCCTCGATCTGCCGCGTCACCTCGTCGATGTCCGCCATCCCGTCCACCGCGTAAAAGCGCCCTTGCGCCCGGTAGTGCGGGATGATCGGCGCGGTCTGGCGATAATACGCCTCCAGCCGCGCCATGACGGTGTCGCGCGTGTCGTCGGCGCGGCGGACGAACTCGGTGGCACCGCACAGGTCGCACTTGCCTTGCGTCGCGGTCGGCTTGAAGCGGTCGTGATAGCCGGTGCCGCACTTGGCACAGGTGAAGCGCCCAGCGATGCGCTCCACCAGCGCGGCGTCGTCCACCTTCAGCTCGATCACCGCGTCGAGCTCGAGCCGCTTATTGGCGAGCAGCCGGTCCAGCGCCTCGGCCTGCGGCACAGTACGGGGAAAACCGTCCAGGATGAAGCCCCTGGCGCAGTCCGGCCGGTCGATCCGCCCGCCCAGCATCCGGATGATGATGTCATCGGAGACGAGCTGGCCAGCCTCCATCACCGCCCGCGCCTCCCGGCCGATCGGGGAGCCGGCCGCGACCTCGGCGCGCAGCATGTCGCCCGTGCTGATCTGCGCGATGCCGTATCGCTCCTCCAGCCGCTTGGCCTGGGTGCCCTTCCCGGCGCCCGGCGGGCCAAGCAGTATCAGGATCATCGTCGGCTTCTCACCCGGGCTTTGCGGATCAGGCCTTCATACTGGTGCGCCAGCAGATGGGACTGGATTTGCGTCACCGTGTCCATCGTCACCGACACCACGATCAGGATGGACGTGCCACCGAAATAGAAGGGCAACCCGTAATTGCTGATCAGCAGCTCGGGCAGCAGACACACCGCCGCCAGATAGAGGCCGCCCACCGTGGTCAGCCGCGTGAGCACGTAATCGAAATACTCCGCCGTCGCGCTGCCGGGCCGGATGCCGGGGACGAAGCCGCCGTATTTCTTCAGGTTGTCCGCCGTTTCCTGCGGGTTGAACACCACCGCAGTATAGAAATACGAAAAGAAGATAATCAGGATCGCATAGAGCGCCATGTAGGCCGGCGTGCCGTGGCCGAGTTGGGAGGCCAGGAAGGTGAGCCAGCCGGTGCCCCCGCCGGAGAACCCGGCGATGGTCGCCGGGATCAGCAGGATGGAGCTGGCGAAGATCGGCGGAATCACGCCCGAGGTGTTGATCTTCAGCGGCATGTGGGTTGAATCGCCACCGAACATTCGGTTGCCGACCTGCCGTTTGGGATACTGCACCGGCACCCGCCGGTAGGCGCGCTCGATGAACACGATGAACGCGATCACCGCGAAGGCGAGCACGAAGAAGCCGACGATGAACACGGGCGAGAGCGCGCCCGTGCTGCCCAGCTCGAGCAGCGAGGCGATGGCGTTCGGCAGGTTGGCGACGATCCCCGCCATGATGATGAGGCTGGTGCCATTGCCCACGCCGCGCGCGGTGATCTGCTCGCCCACCCACATCAGGAACATGGTGCCGCCGACCAAGGTGACGACGCAGGTGAACAGGAACATCGGCCCGGGATTCGGCACCGCCGGGCCGAAGCTGCCGTGCATGCTCTCCAGCCCAACCGAGATGCCGTAAGACTGGAAGAAGGCGATCGCCACGGTCAGGTAGCGCGAGTACTGGTTGAGCTTGACGCGCCCTTGCTCGCCCTCCTTCTTCAACGCTTCCAGCGAGGGCATCGCCGCGGTCAGGAGCTGGATGATGATGCTGGCACTGATGTAGGGCATGATGTTCAGCGCGAACACCGTCATGCGCCCGAGCGCGCCGCCGGTGAACATGTTGAACATCCCGAGGATGCCGCCGCCGTGCTGCTGCATCATCTCGGTCATTACCGAGGCGTCCACGCCGGGAACCGGAATATAGGAGCCGACGCGATAGACGATCAGCGCGAGAAGCGTGAACCAGATGCGCTTCTTGAGTTCGGTCGCCTTCGAGAGAACGCCGAGATTGAGATTGGCTGCGAGTTGTTCGGCCGCCGAGGCCATGAGCGATGTTCCATCAAGGGCGACGACGCCGATCGGGATTTCCGCAGAACCGGCGCCATCAAGGCGCGGAATTTAGGCCGTGGGGATGCCGCGAGGCAAGGTTCCCAGCGGACATGACTTTCATGCCGGCTGAGCTGCGGGCTCCCTGGCCGCCACGGTGGTCGTGACCGACCCGCCTGCCTTTTGCACCGCCTCGATCGCGGCCGCCGAGGCCCCGGAGACGGTGATCGTCACCGCCCGGCCGATCTCGCCCCTGGCCAGCAGCCGAACCCCCGCCACCTTGCCGCCGCGCACCAGGCCGGCCGCGCGCAGGATATCCTCGGTGATCGGCTCCCCGGCGTCGATCCGGCCGACCGCGATCGCGGCCTCTAGGGCGTCAAGGTTGACCGGCGCATAGACCTTGCGGAACGGGTTGTGGAACCCGCGCTTGGGCAGCCGCCGATAGATCGGCATCTGCCCGCCCTCGAAGCCGTTGAGCGCGACGCCGGTGCGCGCCTTCTGCCCCTTCACGCCCTTGCCGGCGGTCTTGCCCTTGCCCGACCCGATCCCTCGCCCCAGCCGCTTCGAGCGGCGGCGGGCGCCCGGATTGTCGCGCAGCTCGTTCAGCTTCATGTCAAGACAGCTCCTCGACCTGCACCAGATGGGCGACTTTGCGCACCATGCCGCGGATCGCCGGGGTGTCCTCCAACTCCCGCGTGCGGTGCATCTTGTTGAGCCCGAGGCCGATCAGCGTCTCGCGCTGGCCCGGCTTGCGGCCGGCGGGGGAGCGGGTCTGGGTGACGCGGATGCGCTTGAGCGTCTCAGCCATGCGTCTCGCCCTCCGCTGGCTGCGGCGCGGCCTCGCGGCGCGGGCCGAACAGCTCGGCCACCTTCTTGCCCCGCCGGTTGGCGACCGCGCGCGGCGAGGCGCAGCGCGCGAAGGCATCGAAGGTCGCCTTGACCATATTGTGCGGGTTGCGGCTGCCGAGGCTTTTCGCCACCACGTCGCCGATGCCGAGCGATTCGAACACCGCGCGCAAGGGGCCGCCGGCGATGATGCCGGTGCCCGGCGTCGCCGAGCGCAGCACTACGGCCCCGGCGCCGTAGCGCCCCTCCACGTCATGGTGGAGCGTGCGCCCTTCCTTCATCGGCACGCGGATCATCCCGCGCTTGGCGCGTTCGGTCGCCTTGCGGATCGCCTCCGGCACCTCGCGCGCCTTGCCGGCGCCGTAGCCGACGCGGCCCTTCTGGTCGCCCACGACGACGAGGGCGGCGAAGGCGAAGCGGCGGCCGCCCTTCACCACCTTGGCCACGCGGTTAATCGTGACCAGCTTGTCGATGATGCCGTCGTCGGATTCGCGATCCTCGCGGTCGCGGCGGCGGCCTTCCCTCGGTTCACGTGCCATTCAGTTCATTCCCCCCAAGGGAGCCGCTCGAAAAAGTCGTCAAAACGCGAGCCCGCCTTCCCGGGCGGCGTCGGCCAGCGCCTTGACGCGGCCATGGTAAAGATAAGCGCCACGGTCGAAGACCACCTCCTTCACCCCGGCGGCGACCGCCCGCTCGGCCACGAGCTTGCCGACCGCCGCCGCAGCGGCCTTGTCGGCCCCGGTGCGCAGCGCGTCGCGCAAGCCCTTGTCGAGCGAAGAGGCAGCGGCGACGGTGCGACCGGCCGAATCATCGATCACTTGGGCATAGATGTGCTTGCCGGATCGGAAGACGGACAGGCGTGGCCGTCCGCCGCTCTTTTGGCGAAGCTGGAAGCGCAGGCGCTGGCGCCGGCGCTCCCGCAGATCCTGGACCTCGCTCATTATTTCTTCTTGCCTTCCTTGCGGCGGATGGTCTCGTCGCTATAGCGCACGCCCTTGCCCTTGTAGGGCTCCGGCGGGCGGAATCCACGGATCTCGGCGGCCACCTGGCCGACCAGCCGCTTGTCCACGCCTTCCACCCTCACCGCCGTCGGGCGCTCGCAGGTGATCTTGATCCCCTCGGGGATCGGATAGACCACGTCATGGGCGAAACCGAGGTTGAGCACCAGGTTCTTGCCCTGCACCGCGGCACGATACCCCGTGCCGGTGATCTCCATCGCCTTGACGAAGCCGGTGGAGACGCCCTTGACCATGTTGGCGACGTTCGCCCGCGTCGTGCCCCACATCATGCGCGCCTGACGCTCGTTGCCGCGCGGCGCGATGCTCACCTTGCTGTCCTCGATCTTGGCCTCGATATCGTCGGTCAATTCGAGCTTCAGCTCGCCGAGCCGCCCCTTGGCGGTCAACAGCCGCCCGGCGATACCGACCTGCACGCCCTGCGGGATCTCGACCGGATATTTGCCTACGCGCGACATCGCGACACCCTCAGAACACGCGACACAAGACCTCGCCGCCGACATTGGCGGCGCGGGCCTCGGCATCGCTCATCACGCCGCGGGGCGTGGACAGGATGGACACCCCGAGACCGGCATATACGCGCGGCAGTTCCTTGATCTTCGAATAGACCCGCCGGCCGGGCTTGGAGACGCGGTGGATCTCTTTGATCACCGGCTCGCCCTCGTTGTATTTCAGCTCGATGCGGAGCTGCGCGACGCCCGGGCGCAGCTCCTGGGCCGAGAAGCCGCGGATGTAGCCCTCGCGGCGCAGCACGTCGAGCACGTTGGCGCGCAGCTTCGAGGCCGGGGCCACGCAAGATGTATGGCGCGCGCGCTGCGCGTTGCGGATGCGGGTGAGCATGTCGCCCAGCGGATCGGACATGGACATCGGGCGCCCCCGTTACCAGCTTGCCTTCACCATGCCGGGGATCTGCCCGGACGAGGCGAGGTCGCGCAACGCGATGCGGCACAGCTTGAACTTGCGGTAGTTGCCGCGCGAACGGCCGGTGAGTTCGCAGCGCAGCCGCACGCGTACCGCCGCGCCGTTGCGCGGCAGTTCCGCCAATTTCAGTGAGGCATTGAAACGATCCTCCACGGGCAGGGTGCGGTCCATGAGCACCCCCTTGAGCGCGGCGCGCTTGGACTTGTCGCGTGCCGCCATGCGCTGGCGTCGTCTGTTGCGGTTGACCTGCGAGGTCTTTGCCATTCTCTGTCTTTACCTCCGGAACCTGCCAGGGGCGCGAACATCGCGCGTCTGGCGGTTTTCCTAATTCAGTTGGCGAACGGCAGGTCGAAGGCCTTGAGCAGCGCCTTCGCCTCGGCATCCGTCTTCGCGGTGGTCACGAACACCACGTCCATGCCGCGGATCGCGTCCACCCGGTCGTAGTTGATCTCCGGGAAGACGATCTGCTCGCGCAGTCCCATCGCGAAGTTGCCGCGCCCGTCGAAGCCCTTGCCCTGGATGCCGCGAAAATCGCGCACGCGCGGCAAGGCGATGTTGATCAGCCGGTCCATGAACTCGTACATTCGCGCCTTGCGCAGCGTGACCTTGCAGCCGATCGGCAGGCCCTTGCGGATCTTGAACCCGGCGATCGCCTTCTTGGCCAGCGTCTTCACCGGCTTCTGGCCGCTGATCGCGGCCAGCTCCGCCACCGCCGAGTCGAGCGTCTTCTGATCGGCGGTCGCTTCGCCGACACCCATGTTGAGGACGATCTTCTCCAACCTCGGCACCTGCATCGGGTTCTTGTAGCCGAACTCCTGGCGCAACTTGTCGCGCACCTCGTCGAGATAGCGCCGCCTGAGGCGCGGCATCTCAGAGGGCGAGGCCAGCGCCTCGGCGACGCCCGCTATCTCGGCCCCGCCAGCGCGCGACGTAGCCGCCGGCTCCTTGCCTGGCCGCGCCCCACCCTTCGGTGGGCCGCCGGCCCGCGGTCCTCCGCCCTTCGCCGCGCCCTTGGCTCCGCCTTTCGGAGGGTTCTTGCTTCCGCTCATTTCAGCCCTCGATCACCTGGCCGGTCGCCTTGGCGATGCGCACCTTCCGCCCGTCCTCCAGCACTCGAAATCCCACCTTGGTCGGCTGCTCGGTCTTGGGATCGACCAGTTTCAGATTGGAGAGGTGGATCGTCGCTTCCTGCTCCACGATCCCGCCCGGCTGACCGAGGCCGCGCGGCTTGGTGTGCCGCTTGGCCACCTTCACGCCCTGCACGATGGCGCGGTCCGCCTTCGGGAACACGCGCAGCACCTCGCCGCGCCGGCCCTTCTGGGCGCCCGTGATCACCTGCACCACGTCGCCCTTGCGAATGCGCGCGGCCATCAGATCACCTCGGGGGCGAGCGAGATGATCTTCATGAACTTCCGCCCGCGCAGCTCGCGCACCACCGGGCCGAAAATGCGGGTGCCGATCGGCTCCTGCTGGCGGTTGATCAGCACGGCGGCGTTGCGATCGAAGCGGATCGCGCTGCCGTCGGGGCGGCGCACCGGGAATGCGGTGCGCACGATCACCGCCTGGTGGACGTCGCCCTTCTTCACCTTGCCGCGCGGAATCGCCTCCTTGATCGAAACCACGATCACGTCGCCCACGGAGGCGGTCTTGCGCTTCGATCCGCCCAGAACCTTGATGCATTGCACCCGACGGGCGCCGGAGTTGTCCGCGACGTCGAGGTTCGTTTCAGCGTGGATCATGGCCGCAACTCCTTATGCCGTCGGCATCGGGGCGGGAGGCGCCGGCTCGGCTTCGGCCGCGGCAACCGCGTCTTTAGGTGCCTCGCGCAACAACCGTCCGTTGCGCTCGACCACCGTCCAGGCCTTGCGCTTGCTGATCGGCGGGCATTCCACGATCCGCACCACGTCGCCCACCTTGCAGAGATTGGCCTCATCGTGCGCGGCGTATTTCTTCGAACGCCGGATGAACTTCTTGTACAGCGGATGCATCACGCGACGATCGACAAGAACCGTCACGGTCTTGTCCATCTTGTCGCTGGTCACCCGCCCGGTGAGAACGCGCCTCGGCATCCGTCGCTACCCTCTATGTCCGCGCGGCGGCGCGCTGGCGCTCCGCCGCGATCGTCTTCACGCGCGCGATCTCTCGGCGCACCTGGCGCATCCGCGCGGTGCCCTCGGCCTGGCCGGTGGCGCGCTGGAAGCGCAAATTGAACTGCTCCTTGCGCAAGTCCAGCAGCAGCTCCGACAGCTCGTCCGGCGTCTTGGCGCGAATGTCGCCCGCCTTGTTCACCGCTGACTTGGCCATCACGCGTCTCCGATCCGCTGCACGATCCTGGTCTTGATCGGCAGCTTGGCCGCCCCCAAGGTCAGTGCGTCGCGGGCGACCTCGGCCGGCACGCCGTCCAGCTCGAACATGATCCGCCCGGGCGCGACCCGGCAGACCCAGAACTCGGGGCTGCCCTTGCCGGAGCCCATGCGCACCTCGGCTGGCTTCACCGAAACCGGAACGTCCGGGAAAATCCTGATCCAAACTCGCCCGGTGCGCTTCATCGCGCGCGTGATCGCCCGGCGCGCCGCCTCGATCTGACGCGCGGTGATCCGTTCGGGCTCAACCGCCTTGAGCCCGTAGGTGCCGAAATTGAGCGTCGTGCCCGCCTTGGCGTTGCCGTGGATGCGGCCCTTGTGCGCCTTGCGGTACTTGGTGCGCTTCGGTTGCAGCATTGGTCCGTTCCCGTGCTCTCTACCGTTGCGGCGCCTGCTCGGCGGCGCGTCGGTCCTGCGCTAGCGGGTCTTGCGCCAAGATCTCGCCCTTGAAGATCCACACTTTCACACCGCACGTGCCGTAGGTGGTCTTCGCGGTCGCCTGGCCGAAATCGATGTCCGCCCGCAGCGTGTGCAGCGGCACGCGCCCCTCGCGATACCACTCCACCCGGGCGATCTCGGCGCCGCCGAGCCGGCCGCCGCAGTTGATCCTGATTCCTTGCGCGCCCAGCCGCATCGCCGATTGCACCGCGCGTTTCATGGCGCGACGGAACGCCACCCGTCGCTCTAGCTGCTGGGCGATGTTCTCGGCCACCAAGGTCGCGTCGATCTCCGGCTTGCGGATCTCGACGATGTTGAGCGACACGTCGGTCTTGGCCATCTTGCTGAGATCGCGCCTCAGCACCTCGATGTCTTGACCCTTCTTACCGATCACGACACCGGGGCGCGCGGCGTAGATCGTGACGCGCGGCTTCTTCGCGGGGCGCTCGATTACCACGCGGGACACGCCCGCGCCGCGCAGCCGCTCGCGCAGGCGGCCACGAAGCTTCAAGTCGTCATGCAGCAGCGGCGCGTAATCGTCGCCCGCGAACCAGCGGCTGTCCCACGTGCGGTTGATGCCGAGACGCAGCCCGATCGGATTGACCTTGTGACCCATTACGCAGCTCCCCGCCCCGATCGCGGCAACTCCGCAGTCTGCTCGCGCTCGGCGACAACGATCTTCAAGTGACTGAACCACTTCTCGACACGCGACGCGCGCCCGCGCCCGCGCGCATGGAACCGGCGCATGACGATGGCGCGGCCCACCTCGGCGCGCGAGACCACCAACCTGTCAACGTCGAGCTGGTGGTTGTTCTCGGCGTTGGCGATCGCGCTCTCCAAGGCCTTGCGCACCTGCTGGGCAATGCGTCGCTTGCTGAACGTGAGCGTCGCGACTGCGTCGGAGGCCGGCAGGTTGCGGATCATGCCGGCAACCAGGTTGAGCTTGCGCGGCGAGACCCGCAGGTTGCGCAAGATCGCCTGCGCCTCGGTATCGGGGAGCGCGCGCGGATGAGTGGGCTTGCTCATCTCAGCCCCGCCTCGCCTTGCGATCGCCGGAGTGGCCGGTGAAGGTGCGGGTAGGCGAGAACTCGCCGAATTTGTGGCCAACCATGTTCTCATTGACCTGCACCGGCAGGAACTTGTGGCCGTTGTATACACCGAAGGTCAGGCCCACGAATTGCGGCAGGATGGTGGAGCGGCGCGACCAGATCCTGATGATCTCGTTGCGGCCCGAATTCCGCGCGGTCTCGGCCTTCTTCAGCAGATACCCGTCCACAAACGGGCCCTTCCATACGGAGCGCGCCATCGCCTACCTGCCCTCGCTCACTTGCCGACCCGCCGGCGGCGGATGATCAGCTTGTCGGTCCGTTTGTTGCCACGGGTCTTATGACCCTTGGTCGGCTTGCCCCAGGGTGTTACCGGATGCCGGCCGCCGGAGCTTCGCCCCTCGCCGCCGCCCAGCGGATGATCGACCGGATTCATCACCACGCCGCGGTTGTGCGGGCGCTTGCCCATCCATCGCGTCCGGCCGGCCTTGCCGATCTTCTGGTTCATGTTGTCGGGGTTCGACACGGCGCCGATCGAGGCCATGCACTCGGCGCGCACGACGCGCAGCTCCCCCGACATTAGCTTGACCTGTGCGTAGCCCGAATCCTTGCCGACAAGCTGCGCGTAGGTCCCGGCCGAACGGGCGATCTTGCCGCCGGCGCCCGCCTTCATCTCGATGTTGTGCACGATCGTTCCAACCGGGATCGCGGCCAGGGGCATAGCGTTGCCCGGCTTGATATCAACGCGCCGGCCGGCGACCACCGTGTCGCCCGCGCGCAGCCGCTGCGGCGCCAGGATGTAGGACAGCTCGCCATCGGCGTATTTCACCAGGGCGATGAACGCCGTCCGGTTCGGGTCGTATTCCAGGCGCTCGACCGTCGCCGGCACCTCGAACTTGCGGCGCTTGAAATCGACATAGCGATACGACTGCTTGTGTCCGCCGCCACGGAACCGGCTGGTGATCCGCCCGTGGTTGTTGCGCCCGCCGGTGCCGATCTTGCCCTCGGTGAGCGGCTTGACCGGCTTGCCCTTCCACAGCTCCGAGCGGTCGATCAGCACCGTGCCGCGCAGGCTCGCCGTGACCGGATTGTAGTTCTTCATCGGCATCGGTGTGCTCTCACGCCAGCCCGGTGGTGAAGTCGATCTGCTGGCCGGCGGCCAGCTTGACGAACGCTTTCTTGATGTCCGAGCGCCGCCCGGGCCGGCCCCGGAACCGCTTGGTCTTGCCTTTCTGGATCAGCGTGTTCACCGCCAGTACCTGAACCCCGAACAGGCCCTCCACGGCCGCCTTGATCTCGGGCTTGCTCGCGGTCAGCGCGACCCGGAACACGTACTGGCCGTGCTCGGACAGACGGGTCGCCTTCTCGGTGATCACCGGGCTGCGGACGATCTCGTACATCGCCTCGCGCGACAGCAGCGGTCTGCGCCGTTCCTGACTGTCGCTCATGGCGTTGCCTCCTCGGTCTCGGTCTCATTCGGCTTGGCCACCGCGCCGTTATTGACCAACCGTTGCCTCAATCCCTCGACGCCCGCCGTCGTGACCGCGAGGATGTCGTGGCGCAGGATGTCATAAACGTTGGCGCCGATGGTGGGCAGCACGCCGAGACGCGGGATGTTGCGGCTGACGCGCAAAAAGCCCTCGTCCGGCGTGTGATCAACGATCAGCGCCGAGGTCCACCCGAGCGCCTTCAGCTTGCGCGCAAGCTGGCCGGTCTTGGACATGCCCGAGGCGGCATCGAGCACCACCAGCTTGCCCTCGGCGTGCTTTTGCGACAGCGCGGAGATCAGTCCGAGTCGCCGGACCTTCTTGTTGAGACTATAAGCGTGCGAGCGCACCACCGGCCCATGCACCACGCCGCCCGTTCGAAATTGCGGCGCCCGCAAGCTTCCCTGGCGCGCCCGGCCGGTGCCTTTCTGCCGGTACGGCTTCTTCGTGGTGCCTTGGACCTCGGACAGCCCCTTCACCTTGTGGGTACCGGCCCGGCGCTTGGCGAGCTGCCAATGCACCACACGGGCCATGATGTCCGCACGCGCCGCCGCGCCAAAAATCTCGTCCGGCAATTCGGCAGTCCCGGCTTCGGCGTTGTCCAGCGTTCTGATCGCGATCTGCATCGACGTGATCCCTAGCCCGCCGCCTCGGATGTGGCAGGCATGTCGCGCAGCGCCGCCGGGTATGGCGCGCCTTCGGGACGTGCCCGCTTGACTGCGTCGCGGATCAGCACGAAGCCGTTCTTCGCGCCCGGAACGGCGCCCTTGAGCATCAGCAGCCCCTTGTCCGGGTCCACCGCGGCCACTTCCAGGTTCAGCGTGGTGATCCGCTCCTGCCCGAGATGGCCGGCCATCTTTTTGTTTTTGAATACCTTGCCGGGATCCTGGCGGTTGCCGGTGGAACCGTGACTGCGATGGCTGATGGATACGCCGTGGCTTGCCTCCAGCCCGCTGAAGTTCCACCGCTTCATCGACCCGGCGAAGCCCTTGCCCTTGCTGGTCCCGGCGACGTCCACACGTTGGCCGACGACGAAATGCGCGGCCGACAGCGCCGCGCCGGGCTCCAGTAGCGCATCGGCGCTGACGCGGAATTCGGCCAGCTTCGCTTTCGGTTCAACCTTGTGCTTCGCGAAGTGCCCCCGATTCGGCTTGGTGACGTTCTTCACCTTGGCCAGGCCCCAGCCGAGTTGGACGGCAGTATAGCCATCCTTCTCCGCCGTGCGCGCGGCCACCACCCGCACGTCGTCGAGCCGCAGCACGGTGACCGGCACATGGGTGCCGTCGTCACGGAAGATCCGGGTCATCCCGAGCTTCCTGGCCAGCAATCCGGTTCGCATGGCGCCCGTCCCAGCCTTCCCTTAGATCTTGATCTCGACGTCCACGCCGGCGGCGAGGTCGAGCTTCATCAGCGCGTCCACCGTCTGCGGCGTCGGCTCGACGATGTCGAGCAACCGGCGGTGGGTGCGGATCTCGAACTGCTCGCGACTTTTCTTATCGACATGGGGCGAGCGGTTGACGGTGAAGCGTTCGATATGGGTCGGCAGCGGGATCGGTCCGCGAACGCGCGCACCCGTCCGCTTGGCCGTGTTCACGATCTCCTTCGTGCTGTAGTCAAGCACGCGGTGATCGTAGGCTTTCAGGCGGATGCGGATATTTTGATTGTCCATGCTCGCATTTCCGTTGGGCGGAAACGACGGCCGGCGCCCCACCCAGAGATTTCGCTGGGCGAGGCGCCGGCGCGCGTTTGCTCGCTAAGCCGTGATCTTCGCGACCACGCCGGCGCCGACGGTGCGGCCCCCCTCGCGGATCGCGAAGCGCAGTCCTTCATCCATGGCGATCGGAGCAATCAGCTCCACCGCCATCGAGACGTTGTCGCCAGGCATCACCATCTCGGTGCCCTCCGGCAGTTGCACGACCCCGGTGACATCGGTGGTGCGGAAATAGAACTGCGGGCGGTAATTGGTGAAGAAGGGCGTGTGCCGGCCACCTTCCTCCTTGGTCAGAACATAGGCCTCGGCCTGGAACTTGGTGTGCGGGGTGATCGAGCCCGGCTTCGCCAGAACCTGGCCGCGCTCCACCTCCTCACGCTTGGTGCCGCGCAGCAGCGCGCCGATGTTGTCGCCCGCCTCGCCGCGATCGAGCAGCTTGCGGAACATCTCCACCCCGGTCACGACGGTCTTCTGCGTGTTCCGGATGCCGACGATTTCGACTTCGTCGCCGACCGTCACCACGCCGCGTTCAATGCGCCCGGTCACCACCGTGCCGCGGCCGGAGATCGAGAATACGTCCTCGATCGGCATCAGGAACGGGCGGTCCGTTGCGCGGGTCGGCTGCGGGATGTAGCTATCCACCGCATCCATCAACTCATGGATCGACTTCTCGCCCATTTCCGGCTCGCGTTCCTCAAGCGCACAGAGCGCGGAGCCCTTAATGATCGGGATCTCGTCTCCGGGGAACTGATAGGACGACAGCAGGTCGCGCACCTCCAGCTCGACCAGCTCCAGCAGCTCGGGGTCGTCCACCATATCCACTTTGTTGAGATAGACGACGAGCGCCGGGACACCGACCTGCCGGGCGAGCAGGATATGCTCACGGGTCTGCGGCATCGGGCCGTCGGCGGCGGACACCACCAGGATGGCGCCGTCCATCTGCGCCGCGCCGGTGATCATGTTCTTCACATAGTCGGCGTGGCCGGGGCAATCGACGTGGGCGTAGTGGCGCTTCGCGGTCTCGTACTCGACGTGTGCCGTTGCGATGGTGATCCCGCGCGCCTTTTCTTCGGGCGCCTTGTCGATCTGGTCATACGCGGTGAACGTGGCGCCGCCCGCCTTGGCCAGAACCTTGGTGATCGCCGCGGTCAGTGTCGTCTTGCCGTGGTCCACATGCCCGATCGTGCCGACATTGCAGTGCGGCTTGGTGCGCGCGAATTTGGCTTTTGCCATAGTCTTCTCCGTGGACCCCGGTGGTCCGTCCAGTGGGCCTTCGTGTTACCAGCGGTAGTGGCTGAACGCCTTGTTGGCGTCCGCCATCCGGTGGGTATCCTCGCGTTTCTTCACCGCCGAGCCGCGATTGTTCACCGCGTCCAGCAGCTCGTTGGAGAGCCGGTCCTCCATCGTGTGCTCGCCGCGCTTGCGGGCGGCATCGATCAGCCAGCGGATAGCGAGCGCCTGGCGCCGCTCGGCGCGGACCTCGACCGGCACCTGGTAGGTGGCGCCGCCGACCCGGCGCGAGCGAACCTCGACCGCCGGCTTCACGTTGTCCAGGGCCTCATGGAACATGCGCACCGGATCGGCCTGCTGGCCGCCACGCCTGCGCAGCACGTCCAGCGCCGAATAGACAATGGACTCGGCGACCGACTTCTTCCCGTCATACATCAGCGCGTTCATGAAGCGCGTGATGACCGCATCCCCGAACTTCGCGTCCGGCAGAATCTCGCGTTTGACGGCGCGGCGACGGCGCGACATCAGCAAATCCCTCCTTACTTCGGGCGCTTGGCGCCGTAGAGCGAGCGGCGCTGGCGGCGCTTGGCGATGCCTTGAGTATCGAGCACGCCGCGCAGGATATGATAGCGCACGCCCGGCAGATCCTTCACCCGGCCGCCGCGAATAAGTACCACGGAGTGCTCCTGCAGATTGTGACCCTCGCCCGGGATGTAGCTCACCACCTCGTAACCGTTGGTCAGGCGCACCTTCGCCACCTTGCGCAGCGCCGAGTTCGGCTTCTTGGGGGTGGTGGTATAGACCCGCGTGCAGACGCCGCGCTTTTGCGGGCAGCCCTGCAAGGCAGGCACCTTATTGCGGCTGCCGCGCGGCTCGCGCCCGCTGGCGATGAGCTGGTTGATCGTGGGCATGAGCCTCTGTCTCGTCTCTCCGGTTCGGCCCGCCGGGTCGAGGCGCAAAGCTGGATAGCCGTCGTCCACGGGCGAAACCCGCGCGCGCAGGCAGTATGCCGACGGTTGCGGGTTCAGGTCTGGCTTGCGGCCTGAGCCGCCGGTCTTCCGCCGGCAACGGCGCCGCAAGCAAAGCTGCCTGCGAGACAACGGCCGCCCCGCAAATCACTCGGAAGGCCGGCCAAGGGGGCGGAACCTAGTGGCGGGGCGCGGGCAAGTCAAGGCATTGGCGGACATCGCGAACCCGATCCGGCCCGGTGGCGTTACGGAAGGCGGCGATATGGAAACGAGGCCAGCATGTGGGCTTGGTTCATCATTTGGGTTATCATTCTTTGGCTGCTGCTCAGCGGCGGCAGCTACTACGGCTACCGCCGGTCGTACTACCGCCGCAGCCACGCCTCCGGGCTGCTGATTGTCCTGCTGATACTCCTGATCCTGGCGATCGTCTTCGCCACCCCGAGATACGGATATTACGGGTATTGGTGGTGAGTGCCTCGCCCCCCTCCACCCGGCTCCCCCTCCGCGCAAGAGGAGGGGGAGCCATAGGCGAAGCTACTCGGCCGCCGCTTTCGCGTCGGTGATTTGGGGAGTGGTTCCCATCGTCATTACACGCTGATCGCGCCCGGCGGCGATCGCGCGCAGCCGGTTCATCATCGCACCCGTGCCGGCCGGGATCAGCCGCCCGACGATCACGTTCTCCTTCAGCCCCATCAGGGAATTGACCTTGCCCGCCGTGGCGGCCTCGGTCAGCACCCGCGTTGTCTCCTGGAACGAGGCGGCGCTGATGAAGCTGTTGGTCTGCAAGCTCGCCTTGGTGATGCCCTGCAACACCGGCATCGCCAGCGCCGGGCGATCATCCTTGGCAAGCTTGGTGTTCACCGCGTCGAATTCCGTGCGGTCCACTTGCTCACCGGCCAGGAAGGTCGTGTCGCCCGGATCGAGGATCTCCACTTTCTGCAACATCTGCCGGACGATGACCTCGATATGCTTGTCGTTGATCCGCACGCCTTGCAGCCGGTAAACGTCCTGGATCTCGTTGACAAGGTAGTCGGACAACGCCTCGACCCCGAGCACCTTCAGGATGTCGTGCGGCACGCGCGGCCCGTCCACCAGCGGGTCGCCCCGGCGGACGAAGTCGCCTTCCTGGACCGAGACGTGCTTGCCCTTGGGGATCAGGTACTCGGACTCCTCGCCGGTCTCGTCGTTCTTCACGATGACCCGGCGCTTGGCCTTGTAGTCCTTGCCGAACTCCACCCGGCCGTCGATCTCCGCGATGACCGCGTGGTCCTTCGGCCGGCGGGCCTCGAACAGCTCGGCCACGCGCGGCAGGCCGCCGGTGATGTCGCGGGTCTTGCTGCCCTCGCGCGGGATGCGCGCCAGGACGTCGCCCGCCGCCACCTGCGCGCCGTTCTCCACCGAGAGGATGGAGTCGGGCGCGAGGAAGTAGCGCGCGTCACCGCCGTTGGGCAGCCGCAGCACCTCGCCCCGCTCGTCCTTGAGCTGCAAGCGGGGACGCAGATCGACGCCCTTAGCGGCCTGCTTGTAGTCCACCACCACCTTCGAGGTGAGCCCCGTGACCTCATCCATGCGTTCAACCAGGGTGATGCCCTCGATCAGATCGAGATACTCCACCTTCCCGGCTCGCTCAGTGATGATGGGCAGGGTGAACGGATCCCATTCGGCGAGCTTCTGGCCGCGCGCCACCTGCTGGCCCTCATCGACCAGCAGGCGCGCGCCGTAGGGCACGCGGAAGCGGGCGCGCTCGCGCCGCTTGTCGTCGAGCATGATGATCTCGCAGTTGCGGCTCATCACCACCGGCGTGCCCTGGCTGTTCATCACCACGTTGCGGTTGTTGACCGCCACCTGGCCGTCATGGCTCGCTTCCACCGTCGATTGCTCAGCGCCGCGCTGCGCTGCGCCGCCGATGTGGAAGGTGCGCATGGTGAGCTGCGTGCCCGGCTCGCCGATCGATTGGGCCGCGATCACACCCACCGCCTCGCCGATATTGACCGGCGTGCCGCGGGCGAGGTCGCGCCCGTAGCAATGTGCGCACACGCCCACTTGCGAGTTGCAGGTCAGCACGGAGCGGATCTTCACGCCCTCCACGCCAGCCTGTTCGATCGTCTCGGCCTGCTCCTCCTCGATCAGCGTGTTGCCGGGCACGATCACCGCGTTGGACACCGGATCGAGCACGTCCTCGGCGACCGTGCGGCCAAGGATGCGCTCGGCCAGGCTCGCCACCACCTCGCCGCCATCCATCACCGCGCGCACCGTCAGGCCGCGTTCGGTGCCGCAATCCTCCTCGACGATGATGCAATCCTGCGCCACATCGACCAGGCGGCGAGTGAGATAGCCGGAGTTGGCGGTCTTTAGCGCGGTATCCGCGAGGCCCTTGCGGGCGCCATGGGTGGAGTTGAAGTACTCCAGGACCGACAGCCCTTCCTTGAAGTTGGCGATGATCGGCTGCTCAATGATCTCGCCCGAGGGCTTGGCCATCAAGCCGCGCATTCCGGCGAGCTGGCGCATCTGAGCGGGCGAGCCGCGCGCGCCGGAGTGGCTCATCATCCACACCGAGTTCGTGGGCTTGCCCGGCTCCTGGCGGCTGATCTCCTTCATCATCGCCGACGCCACCTCATCGGTGCAGCGCGACCATGCGTCCACCACCTTATTATAGCGCTCCCCGGCGGTGATCAGGCCCTCCTGGTACTGTTGCTCGAATTCCTTCACCTCGGCCTGGGTGCGGTGAATCAGCTCGGACTTCTCGACCGGGATGATCAGGTCGTCCTTACCGAAGGAGATGCCGGCCTTGGCGGCTTGGCCGAAGCCGAGGCCCATCAGCCGGTCGGCGAAGATCACGCACTCCTTCTGGCCGCAGTGGCGATACACGGCGTCGATCACATCGGAGACGTTCTTCTTGGTGAGCTGCTTGTTCACCAGCGAGAACGGCACGTTCGGGTGCTTGGGCAGGATCTGGGCGATCATCATCCGCCCCGGCGTGGTCACCACAACCTCGCGCACCGGGTTGCCGTTGATGTCGATCGTTTCCCAACGGGCCTTGATCTTGTCATGCAGGCCGATCGCGCGGGAAAACAGCGCGTGCTCGATCTCTCCCGCGGTGCCGAATGCCGGCGCGTCCTGGTCGGCGACGTTCCGGAACTCCGGCGTCTCGAGCGAGAGATAATAGAGGCCGAGCACGATGTCCTGGCTGGGCACGATGATCGGCTTGCCGTTCGCCGGACTCAGGATGTTGTTGGTGGACATCATCAGCACGCGCGCCTCGAGCTGCGCCTCCAGCGACAGCGGCACGTGCACGGCCATCTGGTCGCCGTCGAAATCGGCGTTGAACGCGGTGCAGACGAGCGGATGGAGCTGGATCGCCTTGCCCTCGATCAGCACCGGCTCGAATGCCTGGATGCCCAGACGGTGCAGGGTCGGCGCACGATTCAGCATCACCGGGTGTTCGCGGATCACCTCTTCCAAGATGTCCCACACCTCCGGTCGCTCCTTCTCCACCATCCGTTTGGCGGCCTTGATGGTGGTGGCGTGGCCGTACTTCTCGAGCTTGGCGTAGATGAACGGCTTGAACAGCTCTAGCGCCATCTTCTTGGGCAAGCCGCACTGGTGCAGCTTCAGCTCCGGCCCGACGACGATCACCGAGCGCCCCGAGTAATCGACGCGCTTGCCAAGCAAATTCTGGCGGAACCGGCCCTGCTTACCCTTCAGCATGTCGGAGAGCGACTTCAGCGGACGCTTGTTGGCCCCCGTGATCGCGCGCCCGCGCCGGCCGTTGTCGAACAGCGCGTCCACGCTCTCCTGCAACATGCGCTTCTCGTTGCGCACGATGATGTCGGGCGCGCGCAGCTCGATCAGCCGCTTCAGGCGGTTGTTGCGGTTGATCACGCGCCGGTAGAGATCGTTCAGGTCCGAGGTCGCGAACCGCCCGCCATCGAGCGGCACCAGCGGGCGCAGCTCGGGCGGGATCACCGGGATCACGTCCATGATCATCCAGTCGGGACGCGAGCCCAACTCGGCGAACGATTCGATCAGCTTTAGCCGCTTGACCAGCTTCTTGCGCTTGGCCTCGCTGGTCGTCTCCTTTAGTTCCTGGCGCAACCTGGTCTTGTCCGAATCAAGGTCGATGCGCAGCAGCACCTTCTTGATCGCCTCGGCGCCGATGCCGACCTCGAACTGATCGTCACCCAACTCGTCCTGCTTGGCCATCAGCTGATCTTCCGTGAGCAGCTGATGCATCTTGAGGTCGGTGGTGCCGGGCTCGAGAACGACGTAGCTCTCGAAGTAGAGGATCTTCTCCAGCTCCTTGAGCGTCAGATCGACCATGAGGCCGATGCGGCTCGGCAGCGACTTCAGGAACCAGATATGCGCCACCGGCGAGGCCAGTTCGATATGGCCCATGCGCTCGCGCCGCACCTTCGCCAAGGTGACCTCGACGCCGCACTTCTCGCAGATGATGCCGCGGAACTTCATGCGCTTATATTTGCCGCAAAGGCACTCGTAATCCTTGATCGGGCCGAAAATGCGAGCGCAGAACAGCCCGTCCCGCTCCGGCTTGAAGGTGCGGTAGTTGATCGTCTCCGGCTTTTTGATCTCGCCGTAGGACCAGCTCCGGATCTGCTCGGGGCTGGCGATCTGGATCTTAATCTGGTCGAAGGTCACGGCCTGACCGGTCTGACCCAGGATCTTCATCAATTCGCTCATTCGGGTGTCACCCTCCAATGGGGGTCGAGAAAATCGCGGCGCGGATTCGGCCTCCTCCCGCTCCAGGGAGGAGGTCGAATAGCCAGGTAACGGGAAACGTCAGGCGGCCCGGCTGTCGAGTTCGACGTTCAGGCCCAGTGACTTCAGTTCCTTCACCAGGACGTTGAAGCTCTCGGGAATGCCGGCCTCGAACGTGTCCTGTTCGCGCACGATCGCCTCATAGACCTTGGTCCTTCCGGACACGTCGTCCGATTTCACGGTCAGCATCTCCTGCAAGGTATAGGCCGCCCCGTAGGCTTCCAGCGCCCAGACCTCCATCTCGCCGAATCGTTGACCGCCGAACTGCGCCTTGCCGCCCAGCGGCTGCTGCGTGACCAGGCTGTATGGCCCGATCGAGCGGGCGTGGATCTTGTCATCCACCAAGTGATGGAGCTTGAGCATGTAGATGTAGCCCACCGTCACCCGACGCTCGAACGGCTCGCCGGTTCGGCCGTCCACCAGTGTCACCTGCCCGGAGGTGTCGAGCCCGGCCTTGGTCAGCATGGCCTCGACATCGGACATGCGCGCCCCGTCGAACACCGGCGTGGCGATCGGCACGCCCTTGCGCAGATTGCTCGCAAGCTCGACCAGATGCTCGGTGTCGAGGCCCGCCACCTCCTCCGTGAACACCTCGTCGCCGTAGGCGTCGCGCAGCTTGTCGAGCAACTCCTGGCGGGCCGCGCCGGTACGCTGATACTCATCGACCAGTTCGGCGATTTGCCGTCCCAGAGTGGCGCAGGCCCAGCCCAGGTGCGTCTCCAGGATTTGGCCCACATTCATCCGGCTCGGCACGCCGAGCGGATTGAGCACGAGATCGACCGGCGTGCCGTCCTCAAGGAATGGCATATCCTCCACCGGCACCACGCGCGAGACGACCCCCTTGTTGCCGTGCCGGCCGGCCATCTTGTCGCCGGGCTGCAACTTACGCTTCACCGCGATGAAGACTTTGACCATCTTCATCACGCCGGGCGGCAGTTCGTCGCCGCGCTGCAACTTCTCCACCTTGCTGTCGAACCGCGCTTGCAGGCGACCGACCGCGGCATCGTACTCGCGTTTCAGGGTCTCGATCTCGGCCATCACGGCGTCGTCCTGCACGCCGATATGGCGCCAGGCGCCGCGAGGGTGCTCGTTCAGCACCTCCTCGCTGATCGTCGTTCCGGCCTTGATGCCCTTGAAGCCGCCGGCCGCCTTGCGGTTCAGCAGCTTCTCGCGCAGCCGGTTGAGGAACGAGCGCTCCTGGATCGCGCGCTCGTCGTCGCGGTCCTTGGCCAGCCCCTCGATCTCCGCCCGCTCGATCGCCATGGCGCGCTCGTCCTTGTCCACGCCACGGCGGGAAAAGACGCGCACATCCACCACCGTCCCGGTGACGCCGGGCGGCAGCTTGAGCGAGGTGTCGCGCACGTCGGACGCCTTCTCGCCGAAGATCGCGCGCAGCAGCTTCTCCTCCGGCGTCATCGGGCTTTCGCCCTTGGGCGTGACCTTGCCCACCAGGATGTCGCCCGGGTTCACCTCGGCGCCGATATAGACGATGCCGGCTTCGTCGAGGTTTTTCAGTGCCTCCTCACCCACGTTCGGGATGTCGCGGGTGATCTCCTCCTGACCGAGCTTGGTGTCGCGCGCCATCACCTCGAATTCCTCGATGTGGATCGAAGTGAATACGTCGTCGCGCGCGATCCGTTCCGAGATCAGGATCGAATCCTCGAAGTTATAGCCGTTCCACGGCATGAAGGCGCAGAGCACGTTGCGCCCCAGCGCGAGTTCGCCGAACTCCGTCGAAGGCCCGTCGGCGATGATCTCCCGCTCGGAGACCCGATCGCCCACTTTCACCAGCGGACGCTGGTTGATGCAGGTCGATTGGTTGGAACGCATGAACTTGCGCAGACGGTAGATATCAACGCCCTTGGTCGTGCCGTCGTCGTTGGTGGCGCGCACCACGATGCGGGCGCCGTCGATCTGGTCCACGACGCCGGTACGCCGCGCGACGATGGTGGCGCCCGAGTCGCGCGCCACCGCCTCCTCCATGCCGGTTCCGACCAGCGGCGCATCCGCCTGGATCAGCGGCACGGCCTGACGCTGCATGTTGGAGCCCATCAGCGCGCGGTTGGCGTCGTCGTTCTCAAGGAACGGGATCAGCGCCGCGGCCACGGAGACGAGCTGCTTGGGCGACACATCGACCGCCGTGACCTGGCCGGGCGGCACCAGGCGGAAATCGCCCTGCCGGCGCACCGAGACCAGATCCTGGGTGAAGCGACGATCGCTGTCCATCGGCGCATCCGCTTGCGCGACCACCAGTCGCTCCTCCTCCATCGCGGAGAGGTATCGCGGCTCAGGCTGCACCACGCCGTCCTTGACCAGCATGTACGGCGTCTCGATGAAGCCGTACTTGTTGACCTTGGCGAAAGTGGCCAGGCTGTTGATCAGGCCGATATTCGGGCCTTCCGGAGTCTCGATCGGGCAGATGCGGCCGTAATGGGTGGGATGCACGTCGCGCACCTCGAAACCGGCGCGCTCGCGCGTGAGGCCGCCCGGGCCAAGGGCCGAAAGCCGGCGCTTGTGCGTCACCTCGGACAAGGGATTGGTCTGGTCCATGAACTGGCTGAGCTGCGAGGAGCCGAAGAACTCCCGCACCGCCGCCGCCGCCGGCTTGGCATTGATCAGGTCGTGCGGCATCACCGTGTCGATATCGACCGAGCCCATCCGCTCGCGGATGGCGCGCTCCATGCGCAGCAGACCGACCCGGTACTGGTTTTCCATCAGCTCGCCCACGGAGCGGACGCGCCGGTTGCCCAGATTGTCGATGTCGTCGATCTGCCCGCGCCCATCCTTGAGGTCGCAGAGGGTCTTTACCGTGCGCAGCAGGTCATTCTTGCGCAAGACGCGCACGGTATCGGGCACGCCCTCGATGCCGAGCCGCATGTTCATCTTCACCCGCCCGACGGCCGACAGGTCGTAGCGGTCGGGGTCGAAGAACAGGCCGCGGAACAGCGCCTCCGCCGTCTCGGGCGTCGGCGGCTCGCCCGGGCGCATGACCCGGTACACGTCGATCAGCGCGTCGTCGCGGTTGGCGTTCTTGTCCACCGAGAGCGTGTTGCGGATCCAAGGGCCGTTCGACTGGTCGATGGCCAATGTCGGCAGCCGTGTGATGCCGGCATCCTCAAGCGCCGCGAGCCGCGCCTCGACCAACTCCTCGCCCGCTTCGGCGTAGATCTCGCCGGTTTCCTGGTTGACGAGGTCTTCGGCTACGAACCGGCCGAGCAGGTCGGCGCGGCCGACCAGCACTTCCTTCGTGGTCTCGGCGATCTTGCGCGCCTGGCGGGCGTTGAGCTTGGCATCGGCGTCGGCCACCACCTCGCCAGTCGCCGCGTCGATCAGCGGCTCCAGCAGCTTCAGGCCGCGAAACGCATCCGGCTCGAACGGGCGCGCCCAGCCTTTCGGCGTCCGGTCGAACACCACCTGGCCGTAGAAGTAGCTCAGGATCTCCTCGGCATCCATGCCTCGGATCTCGCCCAGCTCCAGCGTCTCACCCTTGGCTTCGCGCGCCGCGCGGAGCTGTTCGGTGGCGGCGCCCTCCAGGGCATAGAGCAGGGTCGTGACCGGCAGCTTCCGCTTGCGGTCGATCCGGACATAGACAAGATCCTTCGAATCGAATTCGAAATCGAGCCACGAACCACGGTACGGGATCACGCGCGCGGCGAACAGATATTTGCCCGAGGAGTGGGTCTTGCCCTTGTCGTGATCGAAGAACACACCGGGCGAGCGGTGCATCTGAGAAACGATCACCCGCTCGGTGCCGTTGATGATGAAGGTGCCGTTATCCGTCATCAACGGCATGTCGCCCATATAGACAGGCTGCTCCTTGATGTCGCGGATGGAGCGCGCGCCGGTGTCCTCGTCCACGTCCCAGACGATCAGGCGCAGAATCACCTTGAGCGGCGCGGCATAAGTCATGCCGCGCTGGATGCATTCCTCGACGTCGTATTTCGGCTCCTCAAGCTCGTAATGCACGAACTCCAGCCGGCCACGGCCGGCGAAGTCGTCGATCGGAAAGACCGACCGGAACACCTCCTGCAAGCCGGCGTTGGTGCGGCTGTCGGGGCGGACGTTCATTTGCAGGAACGCCTCGTAGCTGGCGCGCTGCACGTCGATGAGGTTCGGCATCGCCGTTATCTCCGGGATACGCCCGAAGTTGCGACGAATGCGCTTGTGCCTCGTGACCGAACTGGAAATCGCGTTCATCGACTGTCCTGCTTGCTTCGTCTGCCCAAAAAGCACCATGATCCGCGCTCGTTGGCTCGTCGCCCCGATCGTCCGGGGTTGTCGGCCACCCGATCGCCAAAACGGGTTCGCGGGCGAAAACGCCTGGGTTTTCGCCCGTCATCACGCGCCGCTCAGCGCCATACCCGATCTCACGCTCCGGCCCGGAGGCCGGAGCGGCTGGTTGGTTTGTCTCAAGCCCTGCTATTTGACCTCGACAGAGGCGCCTTGGTCTTCGAGCATCTTGCGGATCTTGGCGGCCTCGTCCTTGGTGACACTCTCTTTCACGGTCTTTGGCGCGCCCTCCACCAGATCCTTGGCTTCTTTCAGACCGAGTCCGGTGATGGTGCGAATCTCCTTGATGACATTGATCTTCTTGTCACCCATCTTGCTTAGGACGACAGTGAATTCGGTCTGTTCCTCGGCCGGCGCCGCCGCTGCGGCCGAGGCCGCCGGGGCGGCCGCCATCGCCACCGGAGCCGCGGCAGACACCCCCCATTTATCCTCGAGCAGTTTCGAGAGCTCCGCCGCCTCCAACACCGTGAGGGTAGACAGCTCCTCAACTAGCTTCTGCAAGTCTGCCATTTTCGTGTGATCCTTAATCTAACCCTTGATCGGTTCCGTTCAAGCTGGATTGTCTCGGCGCGGTCGTCTTTCCGTGCAGCCGTGCCATGTCTTCGGGCGCCCGTTGTCAGGCAGGTGCCGGCTCGTCCTGCTTGCGGGCGAAGGCGCCGAACACCCGGGCAAGCTGGCCCGCCGACGCCTGAAGCGTGCCGGCGACCCGCGTTGCCGGGGTGCCGATCAGCCCAACCAGGCCGGCGCGGAGCTGATCGAGGCTCGGCAACTCGGCGAGCGCCCGCACCGCGGCCTGATCGAGCGTGCGCGCGCCCAGCGCGCCGCCAACCACGACCAGTTTCTCGTTGGCCCTGCTGTACTCCACTGCCGCCTTGGCCACCGCCACAGGATCTTTCGCCCATGCGAGGGCGGTGGGACCAATAAGGAGGGGGCGAATGCCGGCGAAGGGGGTGCCTTCGAGGGCGCGGGTGGCCAATCGGTTCTTGGCGACCCTGAACGTGGCGCCCGCGGCGCGCATCCGGCGGCGCAGATCCGTCGCTTCGGCCACGGTCAGACCCTGATTGCGGGTGACCACGACCATCGACGTCTCGGCGAACACCTGAGCGAGCCCGGCGACGAAGTCCCGCTTTTCTGCGCGGTCCAACTCTGTCTCCGTGTTTCAGGCCCGGCGCGTGTGGACCGCGCCAAACCGGTTGCCCATGGGCGGCTCGCGAGCCGCCCGGTTCGCCTGTCCGGGGCGCCGCCCTGCGGCGGCAACCCGTGAAGTCGGAACCGCCAAGGGGACCGGCCTCGATCCCCGGGGCTTCCCGTCTTGCGCGCGCGGGCCGAAGCCCTTTACCCCGAGGGCGAACCCTGCGGGACGAGCGGTCTCGGACAGGTCGAGCGCGGACGGGGACCCCCCCGGCCGCACCCTGCCGCCAGCCCCGGACCAGCTCCGGTCTGCCGGCGTATGTTGTTGCTCGCGCCGGCGACGCGGCCGCTGCACTACTCAGCCGGCGAGGCTGCCCACGTCCACCCGGATTCCCGGCCCCATGGTCGAGCTGATCGCGACCTTCTGGACGTACGTGCCCTTCGCTCCGGCGGGTTTGGCCCGGACGATGGCGTCCGCGAGCGCCTTGGCGTTCTCCAGCAGCTTGTCCTCCTCGAAGCTCGCTTTGCCGATGCCGGCATGGATGATGCCAGCCTTCTCGGCGCGAAACTCCACCTGCCCGCCCTTGGCCGCGGTCACCGCGCCGCGCACATCCATCGTCACGGTGCCGAGGCGCGGGTTCGGCATCAACCCGCGCGGCCCCAGGATCTTCCCGAGCCGACCGACAATGCCCATCATGTCCGGCGTGGCGATGCAGCGGTCGAAGTTTAGCTCCCCGGCCTGCACCTTCTCGGCCAAATCCTCGGCACCGATCACGTCGGCGCCCGCGGCTTCCGCCTCCTCGGCCTTGGGGCCACGGGCAAACACCGCGACCCGCACGGCCCTTCCGGTGCCGTTCGGCAGGCTGGTCAGGCCGCGCACCATTTGGTCGGCGTGGCGCGGGTCGATGCCGAGATTCATCGTCATCTCGACCGTCTCGTCGAACTTGGCCCTGGCGTTCTGCTTGGCCAGCCGGATTGCCTCGGCCAACGGGTAAGCCTTGGACCTGTCGAAGCTTTTATAGGCGGCGTTGAGTCGCTTGTCGTGCGGCACGGATCAGCCCTCCACCACGGTCAGGCCCATCGAGCGCGCGGAGCCGGCCAGCATCCGAACCGCCGCATCGATGTCCCCGGCATTCATGTCCTTCATCTTCTGCTCGGCGATCTCGCGGAGCTGGGATGTGGTCACGCGGCCGACGGTGCCGCCCTTGCCCGGCGCGGTCGCCCCCTTGTCGATCCCGGCGGCTTTCTTGATGAAATAGGTATTCGGCGGAGTCTTGGTGATGAAGCTGTAGGTGCGGTCCGCATAGGCGGTAATCACCACGGGAATCGGCATCCCCGATTCCATGTTCTGCGTGGTGGCGTTGAAATCCTTGACGAACTGCATGATGTTCAGCCCGCGCTGCCCAAGTGCAGGCCCCACGGGCGGTGAGGGATTTGCCTTGCCAGCGGGGATTTGTAACTTGATGTAGCCGACGATTTTCTTTGCCATGTCCCCGTTGCGTCCCCTGGGCCAAATCCCTGGTCTTCGCGCCATCCGCCGAGGACCGCAGGGCAAAACACGACCGGCTCCGCTGGAGCGGAGCCGATTACCTTGCGCGTTCCGGTCGAAGCGCCGGCGTTTAGACGATTGCCGGGACGGAGTCAAAGCCCCCTGCGCGTAATTGACACAGGCCTCTCGCCCATTCTATATTTTGGCGGAATTTCTAGACGCGGGGGCCATGCTATGGCGCTCAGCCTGAAAGATAAGGAGACTGACCGCCTCGCCCGGGCGGTGGCGGCGCTGACCGGTGAGACACTGACCGACGCCATCCGCGTGGCGCTTGCCGAGCGGTTGGAGCGAGAGCGGTTGCGCCGGGGTGAAAGCAACCGGCTCGCTGACCAACTGATGGAGATCGGCCGGCATTGCGCTTCCCTTCCCGACTTCGATACCCGCACCCCAGACGAGGTGGTCGGCTACGACGAAACCGGCATGTGGCGCTGAATGGTGGTTGATACGTCGGCGCTCGTTGCGATCCTTCTGGGGGAGTCGGACGCGGAGCGGTTTGCGAACTCTCTCGGCGAGGCGACGGTCCGACTGATTTCCGCGGTGACGCGGGTAGAGCTTTCCCTCGTTATCGAAGGCCGCAAGCGCGATGCCGGCCGGGCGGATCTGGAGCGTCTGCTCGAAGGAGGTCGGTTTGAGGTCGCTGCCGTTACGCCGCAACAAGCCACGATCGCTATCGATGCGTTTCGCCGCTACGGCAGAGGCCGCCATCGTGCCGGGCTGAACATCGGCGACTGCTTTTCGTATGCGCTGGCCACGGCGACCGACCACCCGTTGCTCTTCAAGGGCGACGACTTCATCCATACAGATATTCGTCCGGTGCTGCCGGCGACGGAGACATCGTAGGGCCGACTTCCTTGCCCGGCCGGCACCGGGGGCCGATATTCGCACTGACCGCGAACCGGATTCGACGCATGGCCGACATATCTCGCACGACCCATCACAGCCGCGTGCTCATTATCGGCGCCGGACCCGCCGGCTACACGGCCGCGATCTACGCGGCGCGCGCCGGGTTGGCGCCAACGCTGGTGGCCGGATTGCAGCCGGGCGGCCAGCTCATGATCACCACTGACGTGGAGAACTATCCGGGATTCGCTGAGGTGGTCCAAGGACCGTGGCTCATGGAGCAGATGGCCGAGCAGGCCGCCAATGTCGGCACCCGGATCGTGCATGACCTGATCGTGGATGCCGATTTCTCGGCGCAGCCGTTCCGATGCCGTGCCGACTCGGGGGATCTTTTCCTCGCCGATGCGGTGATCCTGGCGACCGGCGCGCAGGCGCGCTGGCTGGGGCTGCCCTCGGAGCAACGCCTGCAAGGAAAGGGCGTCTCCGCCTGCGCCACCTGCGATGGGTTCTTCTTCCGCGGCAAGCGCGTGGGCGTGGTCGGCGGCGGCAACACTGCCGTGGAGGAGGCACTGTTCCTGACCCACCATGCCGAGCACGTGACCCTGCTCCACCGCCGCGGGGCGCTGCGGGCGGAGAAGATCCTGCAAACCCGGCTGTTCGCAAATCCGAAGATCACGGTGGTATGGGACTGTATCGTCGAGGAGGTGCTGGGTTGGGGCCAGCCCGAGACCGTCACGAGTGTCAAGCTGCGCAACGTAAAGACGGGCGAGTTCTTCGACCTAGCGCTCGACGGCTTGTTCATCGCGATCGGCCACACGCCGAACACTGGGATGTTCGCCGGACAGGTGGCGATGGACACGGAGGGATATATTCGAACCGAGCCGGGCAGCACCAGTACCTCCGTGCCCGGCGTGTTTGCGGCCGGCGACGTTCAGGACAAGGTGTTCCGCCAGGCGGTCACGGCCGCGGGGACCGGCTGCATGGCCGCACTCGAAGCCGAGCGGTGGTTGGCCGGCCTGGCCGTGGCGCCCGCGCTCGCCGCCGACTGATGGATGCCGGCCTGGGCGAGGCGGAATTTCCGATTACATACCCCTGTCATGCGCGTTACGCATAAGGGCGGTTCGGGAGTGGCGGATAGTGATCGACTGGGACAAGCTGCGGGTATTCCACGCGGTGGCCGACGCCGGCAGCTTCACACACGCCGGCGACACGCTGAACCTCAGTCAGTCGGCGGTCTCGCGGCAGATCTCCGCGCTTGAGGAGGCGTTGGGGGTGCCGCTGTTCCACCGCCACGCACGCGGCCTGATCCTGACCGAGCAGGGCGAGCAGCTCAACCGCACGGTGCGCGAGGTGTTCGCCAAGCTGGCGATGACCGAGGCACTGCTCACGGAAAGCAAGGAGAAGCCGGCCGGCCGGCTCAAGGTCACGACCACGGTTGGGTTCGGCGCCATGTGGCTCGCGCCACGCTTGCAGCAGTTCCTGGACATGTACCCCGATGTCTCGATCTCGCTGCTGCTGGACGACATGGACCTCGATCTCGCGATGCGCGAGGCGGACGTGGCGATCCGGATGCACCCGCCGCGGCAGCCGGACCTCGTCCAGCGTCACCTGATGGCGGTCGATTGGCATGTTTGCGCGGCGGCGGAGTACCTAAAGCGGCATGGGGTGCCGCAGCGGGCCGAGGATTTGGACGCGCACAAGCTGATCCTGTTCGGCGACTATCACCCGCCGGTGCCCGACATCAATTGGCTGGCGGAGGCCGGCCGCCGGTCGGGCAGCCCGCGAAGGGCGCTGCTCGAGGTCAACAGCACCCAGGCGATGCTGCTGGCCATCCGCACCGGCATCGGCATCGGCGCCCTGCCCGACTTCGCAATGGCCGAGAACCAAGACCTCGTGCGCGTGCTCGGTGAGCTGAAGGGTCCGAAGGTGGACGTGTTCTTCGTCTATCCGGAGGAGTTGCGGAACTCCAAGCGCGTGGCGGTGTTCCGCGATTTCCTGCTGGCGCGGCTGGCGGAGCTGCATTGAAGGCCGGAACGATGCTCCGCCATTTTATTGCCGCGCGGCGATCGAGAGGTCCAGATTACGGAGTTAGTCCGGGATCAATCCGTGCCGCTTGTTCCGAGGGCAGGGCTTGCTCTGCCTCCTTCGCTGCAATCTGCGGCAAGTCAGTGCGGATCACCGCCCAAATGCCGGCGGCGAGCGCGCCACCCACGAGCGGCGCGACAATGAAGAGCCAGATCTGGCTCAGCGCCGCGCCTCCGGCGATGATCGCCGGGCCGATGCTGCGGGCTGGGTTGACCGAGGTGTTCGTCACCGGGATGGAAACCAGGTGGATCAGGGTCAGCACCAACCCGATGGCCAGCCCCGCGAACCCGACCGGCGCCTGCACATCCGTCGCGCCCAGGACCGTCAGCACCAGAAAGGCCGTGAGCACGATCTCGCAGAGGAAACAGGCCCCGACGCCGTAATGCCCAGGCGAGCGTACCCCGTAGCCGTTGGTCGCGAAGCCGGTCGCGGCCGCATCGAAATGGCCGGTGCCGTTCGCGATCACGAGGAGGATCGCCGAGGCGACGATGCCGCCGATAATCTGCGCGATCACGTAGCCCGGAACACGGCTTCCGTCGAACTTCCCGCTGAGGACAAGCCCGAAGGTGACCGCCGGATTGAGGTGCGCGCCCGAGACCGGTCCCACCACGTAAACCATCGCCAGAAGCGACAGGCCGAACGCGAACGCGATTCCGACGTATCCGATATTATGGCCCGCAAGCACGGCGCTCCCGACGCCACCGAATACCAGGACGAACGTTCCGACAAATTCAGCCAGATATGCTTTCATCCCGCTCTCCCCCAAGCTGCCGGTGATGTGCAGTCTTGACGAAAATCGCACCGAGGCTGTGTGAAAACTCGCTCGCAATCACGGATAATTGCTGAAACGTCCAAAACCGCTCGTGTCCGCAACTTCGTCGGCGTCACCAAGCCGCGTCCAGGAGTCGCCGCACCGTCGCGGGTCCTTCGATCTTGCGCGGGTTGGTGTGAACCCACCGATCATGCATGGACTCTTGGGCAATGCGGTCGAGCTGGTCCTGCTTCACCCCCACGTCGCGCAGCCGACCAGGCAGCCCGAGACTCGCGACCAACTCGGCCAACACGTCGGCCGCAGGACGGGCAGGTTCGCGCAACACCTCGCTCACCCAACCCTGGCGCTCGGCGTTCACCTCCGCATTGAATCGCAGCACGTGCGGCAACATGATGCAGGAGGTGTAGCCGTGCGGCACGCCGGCGGTGCCGCCGAGCACGTGCCCGATCCCGTGGCTCGCGCCCTTCGCCACCCCGTTCTGCGAGCCCATGATCGATAGCCAGGCGCCGAGCTGGCACTCCAGACGAGGTTCGGTGTCCGACCGATTGGTCTTGACCGCGCGCAGGCCCTTACTCAGCAGCCGCAGCGCGTGCAGCGAGGCGCCATCTGAAAACGGCTGCGGATTGATCGAACAGACATCCTCCACCGCATGATCGACCGCGCGAATCCCGGTGGACAGGAACAGCCAATCGGGGGTGTGGACCGACAGCGCCGGGTCGAGGATCACGCTACGCGGCACTATCAACGGGTGACCATAGCTCTCCTTTACATGGCGATCCGTGTCGGTGCAGCCGGCGAACCAGGTGTATTCTCCGGCCGAAAGCGTGGTCGGGATGGCAATGGCCCGCACGCCGGGCGGTTTCGTATGCGGCCGATGCGTACTGCCGTCGGCTTCGATGCGGGCGCGGAAATCGTCGAGCTGCGCGGGCTCGGTGACGTCGTTGCCGAGACAGAGTCCGACCATCTTCGCCGCATCGGTAACCGACCCGCCGCCGACCGTCACGAGCAGATCAGTCCTGGCGTCGCGCGCCTCGTTGGCCGCCGCGACCACGTCGATGCGGGGCGTGTGGGCGCCGATCTTCGTGCGCACCCCGGCAAGCCGGTTGCCGAGCGCGCGGCGCACCCGATCGAGGGTGCCGGTCTCGCGGGCGAGCGTGGAGCTGGCCAGCACGTAAACCGCGCGCGCATCGAGCCGCTCCACCTCCTGCCCAAGCGCCTCGGCGAATTGGGTGCCGTAGATGACGCGGTCGATGTTCGGGTAGCGGTGGATGCCCGGCGGCATTGCAGTCTCCAGTGGCCAACGTCAGTCTCCGGAGCAGAACTCGGAGAGTATTCCGGTCTGGCGTCGCGGCCCGGTATGGTCGGCGGCGATGTGTTCGTAGAACCGCGCGGCGGCATCGAAGAGTTGGCTTGCCGCGGGATCTTCCGCGACGAAGCCGGCGATCTCCTCCATCTCGGCGACCCAGCGATAGGCTTTGGAATACATGTTCGGTGTCTGGCGGGTGAGCCAGGCGAGGAGTTGGGGCTGGCTCGCGGCAAGCTCGCGCTTCAAATGCTCGGCCGTGCCGCCGCGCGTGGCCGCGAGCATCATCGCGGCACCCAATGCGGTGAAGCCCTTGGTGATCCCGGCATAGGACATCTTCATCGCCGAGGCGATGCCGACCGGCCCTGGCAATATGGGCAGATCGAGCCCGTACTCGCCGAGTGCCGCGACCCGCTCGGCTTCCGGCCCGGAGAGATAGATCCGGGTGGCGTGCGCCTGGGGCCTGGGCGGAGGTCCGATGATCCCGCCATCCACGAAGGGGCAGCCGGCAACGGCCAGCACGTCGGCGATGCGCGCCACGGTGGCGGGATTGACGGCGTTGCAGTCCACATACACCGGCTTGCGCGGCGCGCGCGCGATGACCGGGCGCAGGTGCTGGGCGAGCGCCACCGCGCTGCCGGGGGGGACAATGGAGAGGACGACATCCGCCGCGGCGATCTGATCCTCGGTCGCGTCGCGCATCCCTGCTTCGCGTGCGCGGGCCGCGCTCTCCGCGCTGCGTCCGGTGAGCGTCGTGCGGACCTCGAGCCCGTTCTCGGTCAGCCGCGCGGCGACGGCGCTGCCCATCGCCCCCGGCGCGATCACCGCCACGATTGGCTTCATCCGGCCTTCCTCCCCGCGTTGTCGGTCAGGGAGACTGCGCGCCTCAGCGCGCGGAAGGCAACCGGCAGCGCCTCAGCGCAAACGATCCGCCATCAGCATCCGCCGGGGCCGTGCCAGGGCTCCGCCCACCGCGGAGGCGATGGCGGTGACGATCAGCGCGACGAAGATCGCGAACGCCGCATCCGAAGCGGTGCCCGCCGATTTTCCGGCCACATTGGTCGCGGTCTGGGCGGCCTGGGTCTTCGCCTTGGCGAGTTCGGTCTGCAACTGATCCACGCGCCTGGTCGCTTCGTCGGCGCTGATATTGAGCTGGCCGGCGACGATCGCGACGATGCGGATCTTCGCCTGCGCCGCCCTGTCGCCACCGGCGGCGAGATTCGGCAATTCCTGAACGATCGCCCGCTCGGCCTGCTCGCGGCTCATCTGAGCCGGCCCAGCATTCTGCTGTTGCAGCAGCGTTTGCGCCTCGCTTTGCAACTGACCGGGCTGGGTGCCAAACGCGGAGGCGATCTGCGGCGCCGATGCCTCGATCCCGTGGCTGAGCGACGAGAGGGTACCACCCAGGGCGGAGACGACCCCGCTTACTAGGCCGCTCGCGACCGCGCTCAGAACCCACAGCGCGACCACCACACTCAGGCCCCAAATGGTCAGCCCTTGCAGCAAGCCGTCGAGCCGGGCCGGGACATTCGCCAAGCGCGCGGCGGCATAGCTCGCGAACAGCAGAGCGATAATGCTGCTGACGATCCACCATACCCCGGCGGCCAGCCCGAAGCTGCTCCCCGATGGCGATGGGCCGCCCGGGTTGACGACCGCCAAGCCGACCGCCACGCCGAGGATGGCAAGCATGAGTTCCACCGCGAGCGCGATGACCAGGCCGGCGAACACCGCCTGCCAGGAGACGCTGGGGCGGATGCTGGAAGAGAGTGCCGTTGCTTGCACCGGCACGGTCTCGGCATTCGGAGATGGAGGTGGCATCACGTAGGTCGCGGAAGGCGGCATGGCTCAAACTCCCAAATCGTCGCCCGGAATGGCTCGGGGATAATGCCCCAAAACGACCGGATGCGCGCGCACCGCGCTCAAACCGAGCCGATCTCGATCAGCCCAAAGGCCGGCGCCGGGTTATTTCTTGAATGCCGACCGCGCGCGGTCCTTGATCCGACCGGCTGCGCCCTGTGCCTTGCCAGCCGATTTGTCCATCGTGCCCTCGGCCTGAGTCTTTTTGTCGCCGGTGAAGCGGCCGATCACTTCCTTGACCGAGCCGCTGAATTGGCGGGCCGCGCCCTTGATCCGATCCTTGTCCATCGTGGTCTCCTTATTGCTAGGCATTGCCCCGCAGTAAACGCCCTCATATAAGCGCGACCACCCCGGCCGTCCAATGGCGGCGTTCACCCCGTCTCGGCCACTTGAACGACATAGTCGGCCAGCGCGAGCGAAGCCGTGAGGCCGGGGGATTCGATGCCGAACAGGTTGATCAGGCCGCTCACGCCATGCGTTCGCGGACCTTGAACCACGAAATCCTGGGCAGCGATCTCGGGCGGCACGATCTTTGGGCGTATACCGGCGTAGCCGGGCTGCAGCACGTGGTCCGGGAGCGCCGGCCAGTAACGGCGCACCGCCGCATAGAACCGCTCCGCCCGGGCGGGATCGACGGAGTAGTCGACAGCCTCGATCCACTGCACGTCGGGGCCGAATCGCGCCTGCCCACCAAGGTCGATCGTGAGATGCACCCCGAGGCCGCCCGGCACGGGGACCGGGTAGATCAGGCGGGAGAAGGGGGAGCGGCCGGACAGCGTGAAGTAGTTGCCTTTGGCATAGTATGCCCTCGGCACGCGCTCGGACGGCATCCCGGTGATCTTGCCGGCCAGGCTCGGCGCATCCAACCCGGCCGAATTGACCAGCAGCCGGCAGCGGAGGGTCGTCGGGTCGGCGCCGCCGATATCCGCCTCGATCCCGCCGGGAACCACGCGGCCGCCGATCATCGGGCTTTGGAAGACGAACACCGCACCCGCGTTCTCGGCCTCGCCTTGCAGGGCAAGCATGTAGGCGTGGCTGTCGATGATGCCGGTGACCGGCGAGAGCAGGGCGCTGGCGCAGGACAGATTCGGCTCCAGCGCGATCGCCTCCCTGGCCGAGAGCAAGCGCATCCCTTCCACGCCGTTGACCTCGGCGCGATGCTTGATCCCGGCGAGCTTGCCCTCCTCCTCCCCATTGGTGGCGACGATGAGCTTGCCGCAATTGGCGTGCGGCACCCCGTGCTCCCGGCAGTATTCATACAGGGCGCGGCGGCCGGACACGCAGAACCGGGCCATGAGGCTGCCGGCGGGGTAGTAGATCCCCGCGTGGATCACCTCGCTGTTGCGCGAAGAGGTTTCGGTGCCGATCCCCGAAGCGGCCTCCAGCACGATCACCTCGCGGCCCACGAGGGCGAGGGCGCGGGCGACGGCAAGCCCGACCACGCCGGCCCCGACCACGATGCAGTCAACCGATTCCACTTGGGTCTCCTACTTGAGTCTTTCTCTGGCCGCGCGATTTTCCGTCCGCGCGGTCGGAAAGCAAAGGACGCGGGGCAGATGTTGACCTTGAGCGCGGGCGAGTCGTCGCTAGTAGTGGCACCCGAGGCGGGTGGCGCGATCGTCGGCTGGACGCTGGGCCCCGACCCGGTCCTGCGCCGGGCGATACCGAAGGCCATCGTGCGGGGCGTTTCGCGCGGGCTCGCCGGCTATCCGTTAGTGCCGTACTCCAACCGGATCGCCGATGCCCGGTTCACGTTCGAGGGCCGGACGTACCAGCTCGCGCGCAATTTCGGCGACGAGCCGAATTCGATCCACGGGGTCGGCTGGACCAGCGTCTGGAATGTGGCCGAGGTATCCACCAAGCAGGCCAGGTTCACCTTGGAACATACGGCGGAGGGCGCGCAGGCGCGCGGCTGGCCGTTCCCGTTCACCGCCGAGTTGCGGTACGCGCTGGAACCGGACGGGCTTTTAATTGGCTTTATCAATGCGGAACCGGCATTCCGGGCGGGCGCCGGCCGGGCTGGGGTTTCACCCGTTCTTCCCGCGCACCACGGCGGCCACGCTATGCTTCGCGGCGGACGGCGTCTGGCGCAACGCGGATCACTTGCCCGCCCGGCACGAGCCGGTGCCGCCCGAGTGGAGCCATGCCGACGGGCGGCGGGTCGGCACCGCTATTTTGGACAATCTCTTCACCGGGTGGCCTGGAGAGGCGCGGATCGAGCTGGCGCCGTCGCCGGTGGTTGTGCGCCTGGAGGCGAGCGAGATCTTTCGCCGGCTCGTCGTGTATGTGCCGGAGGGCCGGCCGTATTTCGCCGCCGAGCCGGTGAGCCATCTGAGCGACGCGATCAATCGGCTGGACCAGGGCTTCGATACCGGGCTGCGCATCCTGGCCCCCGGCGAGGCGCTGGCGGGCGAGGTGCGGTTCCGGTTAGGCGTGGGCTGATCGGCGCGAAGGCAGCCCGTCAGCCCTTCACGCCGCCCATGGTCAGCCCGGCGCTCATGTAACGGCGGAAGGCATAGTAGATCGCGATCGGGGGCAGCGCGTAGATGACGGACGTCGCCATCATCAGGTTCCACGGCGCCTCGTCGCTGTTGAGGAACTGCCCGAGCGTCACCGGCACCGTCATGTTGTGCTGCGAGGACAGCAGGAGGAACATGTAAAGATACTCGTTCCAAGCGAGCAGCAACGCATACGTGCCGACGGCCACCATCGAGGGGGCCATCAGCGGCAGGTAGATGCGCCAATAGATCTGCCACGGGGTGGCGCCGTCGATCCGCGCCGCCTCGTCCAGCTCGATCGGGATGCTCGTGCCATATTGCTGGAAGATGAAGATGGCGTATGGAGTGGCGAAGGTCACCTCGACGAAGATCACCGCCCAGACATTGTCGGTGAGGCCGTAGGTCTGCATCACCCGATAGAACGGGATCGCCAGGAACGACATCGGGATCACGTAAGTGAGCAGCGCGGCATTACTCACCATCCAGGCGCGGCGAAGACGCATGCGCCCAATCACGAAGCTGGTGAGTGTGCCGATGATCAGCGTCAGAATCGCGGTGGCCACCCCGATATAGAGGCTGTTGCCCATCTCGTGCCAGAAATGGGACAGGTAGAAATAGTCCTGGTGGAGAACTACCCAGAAGCCGTGCAGCGTCGGCTGCACCGGCCAGACCGCGCCGCTGAACACGTTGTCGTGGGACAACAGGGCGACTTCGACCATGTTGTAGAGCGGCGTCAGCGTCCAGATGAGCAGCGCGATACCGACCAACAGCTCCACCAGGCTGGCGAGGATCTTGCGCTGGCGCAGCCGCCGCCGGCGCGGGGAGCGGCCAGTATGTTTGCCGATGCCGGCGGTCAGGCTCGCGCTCATAGCTGGACCTCGGTCTTCGCGAGCTTGCGCATCAGGATGATCACCAGCGGGATGAGCAGCGGCAGGGCCGACATCACGGCGGCCATGCCGAGATTCGGATTATCGACGACGAAGGCGTCGCGGATGCCGAGCGTGGCAAGCACCTCGGTGGACAGCGCCGGCCCGCCGCCGGTGACGAAGTAAACGGTGTTGAAGTCGCCAAGCGTCCAGATGGTCGAGAGCAGGGTGCAGATGAGATAGAGATTGGCGAGCAACGGGAAGGTGACATGGACGAACCCGCGCAGCCCGGTGGCGCCGTCCATCGCGGCCGATTCGTAGAGTTCCTGCGGGATCGCCATCCGCCCGGCGAGCAGGATCACGGTCCAGAACGGCATCCATTTCCAGATATAGGAGACGAAGACCGAACCTAGGGCGAGCCAGCGCGAATTGAGCCAGGACGGGCCGTTGATCCCGAACAGGTCGTACAGGACGTTGTTGATGAACCCCCACTCGCCGTTCAGCATCCAATGGATGGAGATGAATGTCGGGATGGCCGGCACCGCCCAGGGCAAGATGAAGATCAGCATCAGCCACTTCACCCACCAAGTCCGGCTCAGGAAGAAGCCGGACAACAGCAGCGCCCCGAACAAGTGCAGGTTCACGCCGATCGCGAGATACAAGACCGTGTTGACGAGGGTTTTCAGATAGATCGGATCGGAAAAGAGCTGAAGATAGCTTGACGGGTAATGCCCCAGGTACAGCCCGTAGCCGACCGGATAGATCACGAACAGGCAGAAAACGGCGAAGTATGGCACCAGGAAGGCGAGCGCCCACAAGGAATCCGAGCCCTGCAGGCCGCCGTGCCAGAATCGGCGTCGGTCGAGGCGCCCCGAAGCGGGACGGGCGGCCTCGACAACCGAGGTGTCGGCCATCGCCGCCGCCTCAGACTTGGCTGATCTGGTATTTCGAGAAGATCGCCTCGATCCGGGCGAGCGCCTTGTCCGCCGCCTTGTCCGGCGTCATCCCGTTGATGATGTCGGATTCCGCAACCTCGAACACATGCTCGGCGTCCACCTGCGCGTAGGCCGGATTGAAGACGTAGAACCAGGTCGCGGTCGGGCCGAGCACGCCTTGGCGTACCGCGACTGGCCGGTGCGGATCCTTTGGATCGAGCCAATAGGGGTTGTTGTGAACAATCGACGGCATGACCGGCAGCCAACGGCCGAGCGCCTGCTGCAGATAGTGGTCGAGATGGGCAGGCTGGATCAGGAAGCGCGCGAAATCCTTCGCCGTCTCGACATTCTTCGCCCCCTTCGGGATGAACAAGAGTTCAACCCCGAGCAGCACGGAGACGGGCTTGCCGTCGTTGTCGTGCGGCATAGGGCTAGTCATGATGTCGTTGTAGTACCACTGCTTGTTGTTCATCACCGCGTCGGAGATCGAGATCGTGTCGTTGGGCGTCATCACGACCTCCTGGGCGTGGAAGGCGTTGTTGTTATCGGGATCGCCCCAGTTCAGCGCGCTCGGCGGCACGTAGCCCTCCTTGAACGCTGTCGTAACATAAGTGAGCGCCTTGATCACCGCGGCGCGCACCTTGGGATCGTCAACATGCAGCTTGCCGTCCGGGGTGACGATGCCGCCTCCGCCATAAGCCACGAGGAACTGGTTGAAGGTGTTGTTGGGATCGTCGCCAGTGGTGGACATCGTGAGGCCCAAGCCATAGGTATGGCGCATCCTCTTGGCACGCAGTTTCTTCTGAACCGGCTTGAAGAAGTCGAAATAGGCATCCCAGGTCTTCGGTATGTCGGAGACCTTGTAGCCGGCCTTCTCGATCAGCGATTTCCAGATCGGGATGTTGAGCGTCAACCCCTTGAACGGCACCCCGTAGAAGCTCCGCTTCTTCGCCACGTTGTCGTAGAACTGCGCCGATTGCAGCGCCGTCGCGCTCAACTCCGACTTCTGCGTCTCCACCACGTCGCTGACATCGACCAGCTTGCCGTCCCAGGCGCTTTGCGGGACGATCTGGGCAGGCCCGTTGTCGGCGTACATCAGGTCTGGCACCTGGCCGGCGGTGATCGCCGAGATGATTTTCTCGTTCAGCGCCTGACCGGGCAGCATCGTAAGCTGGACGGTGTTGCCGCTCGCCTTCTCCCACGCGGCGATCAGGTTCTGGAAGGCCTGATCCTCAGCGGGGTAGAAGCCCTGGTTCCACCAAATAGTGAGGGTTTTCCCTGCCGCGCGCGCGGGGCGGCGCATGGCCGCCGTCGCCAAGGCCGCCGATGTCAGCCCGAAAGTGAATGTGCGTCGCGTCGTTTGGACCATGGCGGGACTCCCTCCTTGCACGTCTCCCGAACGGGGTCTCTTCCCCTATGCTGGCGAGGGGATTGTTCCCGGTTCGTTGCCGAAGCGCGCGGTCGGCGCCGCCGATCCATCGGCGTGCGATTAAATTTCCGACAAGCGGCTGCCTAGCCCTTCACGCCGCCCATGGTCAACCCGGCGCTCATGTAACGACGGAAAGCATAGTAGATCGCGATCGGCGGCAGCGCGTACACGATCGCGGTGGCCATCATGTAGTTCCACGGCGCCTCGTCGCTGTTGAGGAACTGCGCCAGCGCGACCGGCACGGTCATGCTTCGAGGCGAAGACAGAAGCAGGAACTGATAAAGGTATTCGTTCCAGGCCAGCAGCAACGCATAGGTGCCGACCGCGACCAAAGCGGGGGCCATCAGCGGCAGATAGATGCGGAGATAGATTTGCACGGGCGAGGCGCCGTCGATGCGCGCCGATTTATCGAGTTCGATCGGGATCGACTGACCGTACTGCTGGAAGATGAAGATCGCATAGGGGCTGGCGAACGTCACCTCGGCGGCGATGACCGACAACGGATTGTTCCCCAGGCCATAAGCCTGCATGATCCGGTAGAACGGGATCGCCAGGAACGACGCCGGAATGACGTAAGTGAGCAGCGCGGCGTTGGTCAACAGCCAGCCATTGCGCAAGCGCATCCGGCCAACCGTGAAGCTAGCGAGCGAGCCGATCAGCAAGGTCAGGAACGTCGTCGAGAGGCCGACATAGAGGCTGTTGCCGAACTGGTGCCAGAAATGCTCGAGATACCAATAGCCCTCGGTGCAGACGACCCAGAAGCTCTCGAGTGACGGGTGGGGCGGCCAGATATTGCCGCTGAACACGTCGTCGTGGCTGTCGAGCGCGATCACCACCATGTTGTAGATGGGCGCGAGCGACCAGATCACGAGCACCACGCCAAGCGCCACTGAGCCCGTTTCGACGAGAATGCGCCGCAGCCGGTAGCGGGGCCGGCGTCTGGACCGCTCGGAAGCCAGCGCGCCGCTCACAACTGCACCTCCGTCGTGCGGAGCTTGCGCATCAGCACGATCACGATCGGGATCAGCACCGGCAGGGCCGACATGACGGCGGCGACGCCAAGCCGTGGTTCGGCCACCGTGAACGCGTCGCGGATGCCGAGCGTGGCCAGCACTTCCGTCGACATCGCCGGGCCGCCGCCGGAGACGAAATACACGGTGGTGAAGTCGCCAAGAGTCCAGATCGTCGAGAGCAGCGTGCAAACGAGATAGAGGGTCGCGAGCAGCGGGAAGGTGACGTGGGCGAACCGGCGATAGCCGGTGGCGCCGTCGATTTCGGCCGCCTCGTACAGTTCCCGCGGGATCGCCATCCTGCCGGCCAGGAAGATGATCGTCCAGAACGGCATCCATTTCCAGATATAGGCGGCGATGTCCGAGCCGAGTCCGAGTAAGCGTGAATTCAGCCAGATGGGACCATCGATACCGAACAGGGTCCACAATGTGTTGTCGAGGATGCCCCACTGGCCGTTCAGCATCCAATGGATCGAGATGAAGGCGGGCAGCGCCGGGATCGCCCACGGCAGGACATAGATCACCAGCAGTGCCTGGATCCACCAGCGTCGGCGCATGAAGAAGCCGGACAGCAGGAACGCCAGGAACATCTTGAGGTTGACGCCGATGCCGACAAACAGCGCGGTATTGACCACCGTGGTCAGATAAACCGGGTCCGAGACCAACTCGGCGTACCGCGACGGCTGGCTGCCCAGCCAGAGCCCGTAGGCGACCGGATAGACGACGAACGCGAGAAACACCGCCGCGTAGGGGACGGCGAAGGCGATTGCCCAGTTGAATTCCGAGCCTTGCAGGCCGCCGCGCCAACGGCGCCGCGTGGGCAGGACCGCCGCCGCGGAGCGGCCAACGGCGAGAACCGGCTGCGTGCCGCTCATGCTCGCCTCGTCAGCTCGATACGATCGGGTATTTCGCGAAAATCGCCTCGACTCGCCGGAATGCCGCGTCCACGGCCGCCGCCGGTGTCACACGTTGCTTGATGACGGCGGCATGGGCCCGGCCCCAGAGCTGCTCGGCGTTGACCTGGCCCCAGGCCGGATTGTAGCCGTTGTAACTAGGAATGGTCGGCCCCAATAAGCATTCACGGACATAGGGCGGCCGATGCGGGTCTTTTGGATCAAGCCAGAACGGATCGCTGGAGACCAACGACGGGATGGCCGGCAACCAGCGACCTAAACCGTTCTTCAGATACGCATTCATCACCTGAGGCTGCAGCAGGTACTTTAGGAACTCCTTGGCCACTGCGACGTTCTTCGCCCCTTTCGGGATGAAGCCACCGCCGGCGCCGACCCCGGCCGGGATCGGCTGGCCGTCGTTGCCGAGCGGCAATCCCATGGTCACTATTTCATCGTAATACTGCTTCTTGTTGGAGAAGACCGCGAGTTCGGTCGAGATAGTGCCATCGAAATCCATGACGATGGCTTTTTCATGAAATGCGTTGTTGTCGTCGGCGTCGCTCCAGCTCAACGCCTCGGGCGGCACGTAACCTTCCTTGTAGGCGGTCGTCATGTAGGTGACGGACTTGATCGCCGCCTCGCGCACCTTCGGATCGTCGGTGTGCAGCTTGCCGTCCTTGGTCACGATGTCCTTACCGCCGTTGGCGACCAGGAACCCGTAAAACAGGCCGTTGCCGTCGTTCGGTCCAACGGTGGTTATTTGCAGGCCGAGGCCGTAGACCCTGCGGATCCTTCGGCGCAGTTGCTTCTGTACCGGCTTGAAGAAATCCCAAAAGGCGTCCCAGGTCTTCGGCGCGTCGGAGAGCTTGAAGCCGGCCTGCTCGACCAGATCCCCCCAGATATGGAAGGGAACGCCCGCCAACTTGTACGGGGCAAGATAGAAGCCGCGCTCCTTCCGGGCGTTGTTGTAGAAATAGGAGCACAGGAGCGCGGTGGGGCTGAGTTGCGATTTCTGGGTGTCGACGACGTCGGTCAGGTCCAGCATTCGGTCATGCCAGGCATTCTGGGGAACGATCGTCTCCGGCGCGTCGAAGGAAATGAGGTCGGGAACGTCGCCGCTGGTCAGCGCCGAGATGGTCTTCTGGCCCTGCGCCAAGAAGGGCATGATGCTGTAATCGAGTTTGTTGCCGCTGGCTTTCTCGTAGCCCGCGACCAGCGTGCGGAACGCCGCGTCTTCCTGGGGCACGAAGCCCTGTGTCTGCCAGACCGTGGCCGTCGTGGCCGCGGCATTGGCGATGAACGGTCGCGCCAGGGTGGCACCTGCCGTCAGTCCCAGAGATGCGCCCAATATCGAACGTCGGCTCATGGTCCCCATGGCCGTATCCCTTCCCTGCCTGCCGCTCTGCGCGACGTTCATTATTATGGTTGGCTATTATTATATCAGCCGCTTACGCCACGTCAGCCTGCCCGTCAATGTCGCCCGCCCTCGACGCGATCGGATATTTCGTGAAGATCGCCTCGGCTCGCTTGAACGCCTTGTCCACGGCCGCGGCCGGTGTCACGCCTTGCTTGATGACGGCGGCATTGGCCTGGCCCCAGAGCTGCTCGGCGTTGACCTGGCCCCAGGCAGGATTGTAAGCGTTATAGCTCGGGATGGTCGGCCCCAACAGGCATTCGCGCACATAGGGCGGCCGGTGCGGGTCCGAGGGATCGAGCCAGAACGGATCGCTGGTTACCAGAGCAGGTATCGACGGCAGCCAGCGGCCGAGGCCGCCTTTCAGATACTCGTTCATCACCTGCGGCTGGATCATGTACTTCATGAACTCCTTGGCGACCTCGACGTTCTTCGCCCCCTTCGGGATGAAGCCGCCGCCGACGCCGACCTGAGCCGGCATGGGCTGGCCGTCGTTGCCGTGCGGCAGTCCGAGCGTCACCATCTCGTGGTAGTAGGCTTGCTTGTTGCTGGACATCGCGAGTTCGGTCGAGATCGTGCCGTCGAAATCCATCACGATCGCCTTCTCGTGGAAGGCATTGTTGTCGTCGGCATCGCTCCAGCTCAGCGCCTCCGGCGGCACTTACCCTCCCTTGTAGGCGTTCGTCATGTAGGTCACGGATTTGATCGCCGCCTCGCGCACCCGCGGTCGCTGGTGTGCAGCTTGCCCTCACTGGTGACGATGCCCTTGCCGCCGTTGGCGACCAGGAATCCGTAGAAAAGGCCATTGCCGTCATCCGGTCCGACGGTGGTCATCTGCAGGCCGAGGCCATAGATCCTGCGTATCTTCTTACGCAGTTGCGTCTGCACCGGCTTGAAGAAGTCCCAGAAGGCGTCCCAGGTCTTCGGCGCGTCCGCGAGCTTGTAGCCGGCGCGCTCCACCAGGTCTCCCCAGACATGGAAGGGTATGCCCGCCAGTTTGTACGGCGTCAGGTAGTAGCTGCGCTCCTTCCTGGCCTCGTTGTAGAAACGCGAACACAGCAGCGCGGTTTGGCTGAGTTGCGGCTTCTGCGTCGCGACGACGTCGGTGACGTCCACCAGCCGGTCGTCCCAGGCGTTCTGGGGAAGGATCGACTCCGGGGCGTCGAGGCAAATAAGGTCCGGACCTCCCCGCTGGTCAGCGCCGACACGGTCTTCTCGCCTAGTGCCAAAAAGGGTGTGATGCTGTAGTCGACCTTGTTGCCGCTCGCCTTTTCGTAGTCGGCGCACATCTTGCGGAAGGCGGTGTCCTCCTGGGGGACGAAACCCTGCTGTTGCCAGACGGTCGCCGTCACGGCCGCGGCATTGGCGATGAACGGTCGTGCAAGCGTGCTGGCCGTCGCGGTGCCTAAAACGCCGCCCAATACCGAACGTCGGCTCATGGTCCCCATGGCCGTTCCCCCTCCCTGTCTGCCGCGCCCGAGATGGGCCGTTTGATTTTCTTCAGCGCTTACGCCGGGCAGGTCGCCGGGTCAACGCCCTCGTGTCAAACCCTTCGGGACGCTCGCAGAGACCGGCTCGACGCAACCGGTCGATTGCAGGCTCGCCTCGTCAGCCCTGCGCGATCGGGTATTTGGCGAAGATCGCCTCGGCCTGTTTGAACGCTTCGTCCACGGTGGCCGCCGGCGTCATCCCTTTCTTGATGGCGGCGGCATGGGCTCGCCCCCAGAGCTGCTGGGCATCGACCTCGGCCCAGGCCGGATTGTAACCATTGTAGGTGGGAGTAGTCGGCCCCAGGACGGTTTCGCGCACGTAGGGCAACCGGTGCGGGTCTTTGGGATCGAGCCAGAAGGGATCGCTTGTACCCTGGTCGGCTACGCCGAGAGGCCACGGGCAGCTTCACGGCCGCTGATGGTGTCCGGCTCACGCTGCTCGCATCGACTTGTTCACGCTCTCGCTGCACCGGGGCCGCCGCGCGCCCGCGCACTCCGCGGCCGATGCAGGAGCCCGCCTCAGCCGAGGCGGGCAAGTCTCCAGTCCCACTTCACCAAAGTCGTGGTAGGTCATGCCGGTAATCGCGAGCACCGGCGCACCATCCACCTTGGCGTCATAGAGCCCGTTAAGCAGATGCACCGCCCCCGGTCCGGTGGTGGCGAAGCAGACCCCTAGCCGGCCGGAGAACTTGGCATAGCCGCACGCCGCCAGCGCCGCGCTCTCCTCATGGCGGGTGTGAATGTAGCGGATCCTGTTCGGAGGCTTTGCGGAAGGCATCCACCAGGCGTTAATGCCGTCGCCCGGCAACCCGAACCAGGAGGAACACACGCATGCGCACTTACAAAATCGCCGCGATGGGCGGCGATGGCATCGGCCCGGAGGTCGTCGACGCCGCAGTCAAGGCGCTGAAGGTTTGCGCCGAGCGCGACCGCGGCTTCACCCTCGAGTTCCAAGACTTCGACTGGGGGTCGGATTACTACAAAAAGCACGGGGTCATGATGCCGGCGGACGGCGCCGACCAGTTGCGCACCTTCGACGCCATCCTGTTTGGCGCCGTCGGCGCGCCCGACATCCCCGACCACATCACGCTCTGGGGGCTGCGCCTGGCCATCTGTCAGCCGCTCGACCAGTACGCCAACGTCCGCCCCACCCGCATCCTGCCCGGCATCACCAGCCCCCTGCGCCACGTCTCTGGCCCGGAGCTCGACTGGGTCATTATTCGCGAGAACTCGGAAGGCGAGTACTCCGGCGTGGGCGGTCGCGCGCACAAGGGCCTGCCGATCGAGGTGGCCCAGGACGTCTCGGTCATGACGCGCCCCGGCGTCGCTGCGCATCATGCGCTACGCCTTCGAGTTGGCCCGCTCACGGCCGCGCAAACTGCTCACCGTCGTCACCAAGAGCAACGCGCAGCGCCACGCCATGGTGATGTGGGACGAGATCGCCGCCGAGGTCGCCCACGAGTTCCCCGACGTGACCTGGGACAAGATGCTTGTCGATGCGATGACCATGCGCATGGTCATGAGGCCGCAGACGCTCGACACGATCGTCGCCACCAACCTGCATGCCGACATCCTCTCCGATCTCGCGGCGGCGTTGGCCGGATCGCTCGGCATCGCGCCGACCGCCAACATCAATCCCGAGCGCACGACGCCCTCGATGTTCGAGCCGATCCACGGCTCGGCCTTTGACATCACCGGCAAGGGCATCGCCAACCCGTCGCCACCTTCTGGACCGCGCGCCATGATGCTAGAGCATCTCGGCGAGAAGCCGGCGGCCGGCGCGGCTGATGCAGGCCGTCGAGCGCGTGACGGCCGACCCGGCGCTGCACACGCCCGACTTCGGCGGCAAGGCGACTACGCAGCAGGTGACCGACGCCGTGTGCGAAGCGCTGCGTCAAGCCAACGACTAGCGGTCAGCCGCGCGTCTCTACCGGTCGGCCCAAGGGCCGACCGGCAATCCCATCTCCGGCCCGACGAGCCACGAACGCCCATGCTCGATAAACCACCACGCCAACTGCTCCAGAGTGATCGCGCCCGCGGCGGTACGGTCAGCGGTTTCATCAGCTTTCGCACGGGTTTTTGCGCCCGAGGGTCGTGTCGGCCGAACGCAGGGTTCAGGGCAAAGCGCAAAATCGAAATCGCCGCGATCAGCCACACCGCGCCCGCCACCTCGCGCGCGCGGCCGGCGGCGGTCTTGACCACGGCATAGACCACGAAGCCGATGCCGATCCCGGTCGCGATCGAGAAGGTGAACGGGGTGGCGATGGTCAGCACCACCGCCGGGATCGCCTCGGTCGCGTCCGCCCAGGGCACGTCGGCCAGCGCGCGGGCCATCAGGCAGGCGACGAACACCAAGGCGGGCGCGGTGGCGAAGCCCGGGATGGCGGTGGCGAGCGGGGCGAAGAGCAGCGCCAACAGGAACAGCATCGCGACCGTGACCGCGGTGAGCCCGGTACGCCCCCCGGCCTCGATCCCGGCGGCGCTCTCGATATAGCTCGTGGTGGTGCTGGTGCCGAGCACGGCGCCCAGGATCGCCCCGCCGCCATCGGCCAGTAGCGCCTCGCGCAGTCGCGGCACCGTGCCGTCCGGGCGCATCAGGCCGGCGCGGTGGGTGGTGGCGATCAAGGTGCCGGCGTTGTCCAGCACATCGACCAGGAAGAAGGTCAGCACCACGGCCGGGATGCCGAGCGAGGCGGCGCCCACGATGTCGAGCTTGAGGAAGCTCGGAGCGAGCGACGGCGGTGGGGCGAGGACGCCGTGGAACCGGGTCAGCCCGAACGGCACCCCGAGGGCGGCGGTGACGAGGATGCCGACCAGGATCGCGCCCGGGAACCCGCGCGCGGCGAGCCCGGCGATGATCAGGAAGCCGATGCAGGAGAGCAGCGCCGAGGCTGAGCGCAGATGGCCGAGCGTCACCAGGGTGGCCGGATCGCCGGCGACGACGCCCATGTCGTGCAGGCCGATCAGGCCGAGGAACAGCCCGATGCCGGCGCCGATGCCAAGCTTGAGCGAGAGCGGAATGGCGTTGATCAGCCATTCGCGGATGCGAAAGATGCTGATTAACAGGAACAGCACGCCGGAGATGAACACCGCGCCGAGCGCCGTCTGCCACGGCACGCCCATGCCCTGGACGACCGAATAGGTGAAATAGGCGTTGAGGCCCATGCCCGGCGCCAGCGCCAAAGGCAGGTCGGCGATTAGTCCCATCGCCGCCGAGCCGATCGCCGCAGCCACGCAAGTCGCGACGAAGGCCGCGCCGTGGTCGATGCCGGCGGCGGCCAGGATGCTCGGGTTGACCACGATGATGTAGGCCATGGTGAGCCAGGTGGTGAGCCCGGCCACCAACTCGGTGCGCACCGAGCTGCGGTGATCGGCGAGCGCGAAGAAGGGGTGTCTCATCGCGAGTGACTGCGCGCGTTCAGGCCGATCATCCGTCGGGGACGCCTTGGGTGTTCACGTAGAGTGCGTAAAGACCGTGGCTCGCGGCCATGAACAGCCGGTTGCGCCAGCGCCCGCCGAAACAGAGATTGGCGCAGCGTTCCGGCAGGCCGATATGGCCGATCGGCTCGCCGGCGGGATTGAACACGCGCACGCCGTCCAGCTCCGCCTGGCCCATGCCCCAGCCGCACCAGAGGTTGCCGGCGATATCGACGCGGAACCCATCAGGCGTGCCGGGGCCGGCATCGATGAACACGCGGCGCTCGCCAAGCCGCGCGCCGTCCAGGACATCGAAGGCGAGGATCTTGCGCGGGGTCTCGCGCGAGGCAACGACATAGAGTGTGCGTTCATCGGGCGAGAAGGCGAGGCCGTTCGGCCCTTCGATGTCGTCGGCCAGCATCGTCGCGCGGCCGGTCTGGCCGTCGATGCGCCAAAGCGCCGCCGGTAGTTCCTGCGCTTGCTTCTCGCCCTCGTAGTAGCCGAGCAGGCCGAACACGGGGTCGGTGAACCAGATCGAGCCGTCCGACTTCACCACCACGTCGTTGGGGGAGTTGAGCCGCTTGCCCTCGTGGCGGTCCATCAGCACGGTGAGCGCGCCGTCATACTCGGTGCGCACCACGCGCCGGCCGCGATGCTCGCAAGTGACGAGCCGGCCCTGGCGGTCGCGGGTGTTGCCGTTGGCGTTGTTCGAGGGCTTGCGGAACACGGTGACGGCGCCGGTTTCCTCGTCCCAGCGCAGGATACGGTCGTTGGGGATGTCGCTCCAGAGCACGCAACGCGCGTCGCCGAACCAGACCGGCCCCTCGGACCAGCGGCAGCCGGTCGCGAGCCGTTCCACCGAGGCGAGCGGCAGGCGGTAGGCGTTGAAGTCCGGATGCAGCACCCGCACGGCAGGGTCCGGGTAACGCTGGTTGGGTTCCCACATGTTTATCGACCCCTCCCCTGACCCCTCCCGCAAGGGGAGGGGGATTCTGGTGGTCACATCCAGCCGCCGTCCACGACCCAGAGCTGGCTAGTGCACATCCGGCTGTCGTCGGCGGCGAGCCATAGCACTAGGCGGGCCACGTCGGCGGGCATCACCTTCTCCTTCAGGCACTGGGCCTTCATCAAATCGGCCTCGGCCTCCGGGGTGAGCCAGAGGGTGCGCTGGCGCTCGGTCATGATCCAGCCGGGGATGACGCAATTGACCCTGATCCGGTCCGGGCCGAGGTCGCGCGACATGCCGCGGGTGAGCCCCTCGACCGCGGCCTTGGCGGTGGTGTAGGCGGGCATCCCGCCTTGGCCGACATGCCAGGAGATCGAGCCGAAATTGACGATCGAGCCGCCGCCCGCCTGGCGCATCATCGGAGCCACCGCCTGGATGGCGAAGAACTGGTGGCGCAGGTTCACCGCCAGCCGCTCGTCCCAATAGGCTTGGGTCATGTCCTGCCATTGGTGGCGCTGGTCGTTGGCGGCGTTGTTGACCAGGACCGTGATCGGGCCGAGCCGGCGCGCGGCCTCGGCGATCGCGGCTTGCAGGGCGGCGATGTCGGTGAGGTCGCAATGCTGGTAGTGCGGCTCGTGGTGGCCCTCGGCCTTGAGGCGGGCGGCGAGCGCGTGGGCGGGCTGGTCGGCGATGTCGAGGAAGGCGACGCGGGCGCCCTGGGCCGCGAACTGCGCGACCTGCTCGGCGCCGATGCCGGTGGCGCCGCCGGTGATGAGCACGGCTCGGTCCTTGAGGCTGGGGTAGGCGGCGAAGGCGGCGACGGGTGCGTTTGCGCTGCTCATGCGATGAGCCTCCGTTCCCTGAGGGCGACCAGCACCTGTTCGACGATCTTGGCCGGCGGCGGGGTGACCGGGACGATGATCGGGGCTTCGTCGGGGCCTGGCTCTTCCAGCGTCGCGAACTGGCTGGCGAGCAGCTCGGGCGGCATGAAATGGCCCTTGCGGGCGGCCATCCGCGCGCCGATCAGCTCAGCCGCGCCCTGGAGATAAATCAGGGCGACGTTGCGGCGCCGGCCGATCAGGATGTCGCGGTAGCTGCGTTTCAGAGCCGAGCACGCCACCACGGCGGACCGGCCGGCTGCCAGCTCCCGGTCGATCGCGGCGGCGATGGCGGTGAGCCAGGGGAGGCGGTCGGCATCATCGAGGGCGATGCCGCGGGACATTTTCTCGACATTGGCCTTGGGGTGGAACTTGTCGCCCTCCAGCACGTCCCAGCCGAGGCGTTCGGCCACCCCGGTCGCGACCGTGGTCTTGCCGCTGCCCGAGACGCCCATCATGACGAGGACCAGGGGCAGGGACATCGGGGGCTCCTAACCGGCGGGGAGGCGTGGAGTCGGTGGGGCGAGATGGGAGAGCATTCCGCGATCCTGCCCAAGGCGAGCGAGCGTGTCACGCCCGCAGGGCTTTTCTCGCTTGCCCTGTCGTGAGGATGATCGTATTGGCCTGATAATTATTCCCTAATCCTCTCCTCACAGTGCCAATGATGCCCTTCAGCCAACTTGTCGGGTCCGGCTCGCCACAAGGTACGATCGTGGAAGTCGTCGAGCAACGCTTGCGTCAAGTCCTTGGCCCCCTGCTCGACAGGATCGAGGTCGATGAGCGGTGGTACCGGGACCGGCATCCCGACGTGGAGGAGGCGATCCGCTCGGGGGAGCTGCACTCCGCCCGCGCACATTACGTCAGCGCCGGCTATTTCGAAGACCGATTGCCACGTCACATCGCCGTCGATGAGGAGTGGTACGTGGCGCAGAATCCGGACGTGGCGCAGGCGATGCGCCTGGGCGTGTTCCGCCAGGCGCAGGAGCATTTCGAGGTCAGCGGGTTCAGGGAGGGCCGCCTGCCCCGCCAGGGCTGGTCGCTGTAATGGCGGCGGCAGCCGTCAGCGGCTATCTCGACGGGCTCCAGGGCGCTTACGTCCTGGGCTGGGCGATGTCGGAGACAGACGACAGGACCTGCGCGATCAGCATCACCAATGCCGCCGGCAAGCTGGTCGGGACCGGCAAGGCCGCGCTGCATCGGCCGGACCTCGCGAAATGCGGCTTGGGCCGGACCAATTTCGGATTCCGGATCCCGGTGAAGGGCCTGCACCGGGCGGGGTTGTTGCGTGTGTTGGCTGACGGGGTCGAGCTGGTAGGATCGCCCGCTCCGGTCGGCTCGGGCCAGTACGACGGCGCGCTTCGGGCAGCAAATGGGGTGGTCAGCGGATGGCTGTCCGAGCGCGTCGGGGCCGCCCGTTCCCACCTCGTTCGGCTCGTGGATCAGGAAGATACGGTGCTGGCCGAGGTGCTGGCCGAACCCGACCCTTCGGAGGCGGACCCGCTATTTGTTCCGGCGCGGTTCAAGGTCGCGCTGGATCAGGCCTGCTTCGGTCGACCGGACCTCCGACTGCGGGCGTTGGTGGACGGCGTCCGGGTGGCCGAGGCGGGCTGCGCGCTGCGGCTCGACGGCTATCTCGACGCGATCACGCCGGAGCGCTGCGCTGGATGGCTGCTCTCGCCCGATGCGCCTGGCCGGACCATGCGAATCGCGGTGTATCGCAGCGGCGTGCTGGTCGGCACCGGGCCGTGCGATCTGCCGCGCGAGGATCTGAAGGGGCGTTATCCGCAGTCCTGGCGAGCCGGGTTCGAGATCGCGCTGAAGGCGCCGGACCGCGGCACGTTCGACAGCTCGGAGTTCTCCATCCGCCTGGTCGGCTCCGAGCGCGAGCTGTTCGACGGGCCCTTCGTGATCGAGACAAGGGTCGCGGCCCTGGAGGCGGCACGGCGGATCGGACGACTGGCGTACGCCGACGAACGGCTTGCACCGGCCGACCGCTCACTGCTGCAAGGCGTGCTCGCGGAGTTCATCGAACGCCGGCGGCATGATGACCAGCACGGGCGCCGCCCCATCGTGCGGCGGCGGATTCCGGCGGCCACGGAGCGGAGACTGAACATCGCGATCCCGATCTATCGGGATGTCGAGGTCACGCGAGGCTGCATCGCGAGCGTGCTGCGGGCGCGCGATGCGGCGCGGGATGCGGTCGTGCTGATCAACGATTGCTCGCCCGAGGCCGGGATGGACGCGATGCTGGAGCGGTTCGCGCGCGAGCCGAACGTGTTCCTGCTGACCAATCCCGCGAATCTCGGCTTCGTCCGCTCCGCCAATCGCGGCCTAGCTTTCTGCGGTCGCGGCGACGTGCTGCTGCTGAATTCCGATACGCAGGTGTTCGGCGATGCGTTCGACGAGATGTGGCGGGTGGCGCACGCCGCGCCTGATATCGGCACGGTCACCGCGCTATCGAACAACGCCACCATTTTCTCCTACCCGCATCCCGGCCTGCGCTGCGCGGCACTCGCCGATGCCGCCTGGGCAGACGTCGCCGCCCTGGCGCGGCAGGCGAACGCGGGGCTCGCGTTGGATGTGCCGACCGGGCACGCCTTCTGCATGTTGATCAAGCGCGAGGTGCTGGAGCGGGTCGGCCTGCTGGATGAAGCATTTGGCCGCGGCTATGGCGAGGAGAACGACTTCTGCCAGCGCGCGGCGGACCTCGGATATCGCCAGGTCGCGGCCGCCGGTGTTTTCGTCGAGCACCGCGAGAAGGTGTCGTTCGCCGCCGAGAAGGAGGCGCTGCTGGAGGCCAACCTGGCCCGGCTCGGGCGGATGTATCCCGAATACTCGGCCGCGATCACGGAGTTCGAGCGCGCCGAAGGGCTGCGGCGCGCGCGCTGGTCACTCGATGCGGGGCGCTTGCGCCGCGCGAGCGCGGCCGGGGCCGAGTTCGCCCTGGTGGTGACGAATTGGCTGGGCGGCGGCACACGCAAGGCCGCCGGCGATATCGAAGCCGCGACCGGATACGGGCGCGCGCGCAAGCTTGGTCTGGCCTGCCGGGAGGATGGGCTGATCGAGTTGCAGGCGGAAGAACCGGCGCTGCGCGCCGTCTTCGCCGCGGACGAGATGGACGCGTTGTTCGAGCTGCTGGCGGCGGCGAACGTCACCTTAGCGATCATTCATCAGCTGCTCGGGTTTCCAGTCGAATTCGTGAGCCGGCTGGCGGGCTGGGCCGAGGGGCGCAACATCGTGTTCTTCGCGCATGACTATTATCCGATCTGTCCGCGCGTGACGATGATCGACGCGGCGGGCGAGTTTTGCGACATCGCCGCGCCCGAAGTTTGCGCGCGTTGCCTGGCGGGCGGCGGCGCGCATGAGGGCTCGCGCATGGACGCGCTCTCGCCAGCCGAGCATCGCGCGGCATTCGCGCGGCTGCTCGGGGCGGCGCGGCATGTGGTGGCGCCGTCGCGGAGCGCGGCCGGGTATCTGGAGCGGGCTTGGCCGGGGCTGAAGGTGACGGTGAGCCCGCACCCCGAGCCGGATCGGGGCTATCCCGCACAGTCGCGCGCGGGACTCGGCAGCGAAGTGGTGCTGCTGGGCGGCATCGGGCCGCACAAGGGCTCCGCCAAGCTGCTGGAGATCGCGCGGCGGGCCCGGCTGACCCACCCGGAGCTGCGCTTCCGAGTGATCGGCTCGACCGACATCGACGCGGAACTGCGAGCGCTGGCCAATGTGACGGTGACGGGCGGTTACGAGCCGCGGGAACTGCCGGGGCTGGTGGCGCAGGCCGAGGGGCGGCTGGCGCTGTTCCTGCACGGCTGGCCGGAGACTTACTCCTATACTTTGAGCGAGGCGGTGGCGTTCGGGTTCTTTCCGCTGGTGCCCGACATCGGCGCGCCGGCCGAGCGGGTTCGCGCGGCCGGGTTTGGCGCGGTGTTCCCGTTCCCGATCGAGGCGGCGGAGGTGCTGCGGGTGATTGGGGAGGCGATGGCGGGCGAGGGAAAGGCTGCAACGCCGGATGCGACGCGACGGTTTCAAACCGGGCATACGGCGGCGCTGCACGAGTTGTTTGGATCCAGCCGAGGAACGTCCAGGCAGAGCACGAGCCGGCGCAGAGTTGCCACGAGCGTCCGTGCCGGCTGACGGGCGCTGCTGCGTACTGGGCGGCATTCACGTGTGCCGCCCCGGCGACCCTCGCCCTGGTTTAGCGATAGCGGAACACAGGATTGCATATGATGGAGCTAGATCGACGCGTTATCATTATGGTCGTAGGTATGCATCGGAGCGGAACGTCGCTCTGCGCTAATCTCCTCAACGCCCTTGGCATCACCATGACCGATGCCACAGGGCCAGCCCCAGATAACGAGAAGGGACATTGGGAGTGGAGTTAGATCGTTGCCTTCCACGACCGAATACTGGAACAGCTCGGGCGTGCTTGGTCCGACTCCAACCATGCGCTACCCATGCCAGTGGGGTGGTGGATGGCTCCGGGCATTCGAGCAGTGCGGAACGAGATGATCACATGGCTTCGTAGCCGTATCGTATCCGGTCCTATCGGCATCAAAGATCCCCGACTTGCATTCATGCTGCCGCTTTGGAACGAGATTTATGATGTGCTGGGTGTCGAGCCCCGATATATTTTCTGCATTCGTAATCCGGAGCAGGTGGCGCGATCCCTCGTAAAGCGCGATGGGATGAGCCAGGCGGAAGCTGAGTATCGCTGGCTCGTGTACAACGTCCGCGCGATCTCTGGAATCGCCGGACAGCCCGTTTGCGTTATCCCGTACGAACATTGGTTCGAAACGTATGACAGATGCTTGATGCACCTCATCCAGCATCTTGGATTGCGATGGGATCCGTCAGACGCGTCGCTCCAGGCTCTTGCAGACAACATAGTCGACCCGTTACTGCGACATGATACGCCGGGCGTCCGAGTCCAGAGTTTCCTCCGCTCGCTGCACGGCATGATCGTCAACGACGCAAGTGAGCTAAAGTTTGGTGACACAGTTCGACAGACGGCGCTGAACCTATCCGCATTGGAGCGGGTAACCATGCCACAGTTCCAACAGGCGGCGTATCGGGCAGCCGAGTTGCAGGCGCAACTTAGTCAACGTGATGCAACCATTGCTCAGCTTCGTAAGCAACTCGCTGACGCCAACCACAACACTCAGCGCCATGCGCTCGCGACTTCTAGCTAATTCCAACAACGCGAAACGGGGACAATGGCAGGCGCAGGTGCTATGAGAGGTCATTTGGAAGGTTCAAATCCGCTTTGGATCCGCGCGAGCCTATGTCTTGTAGCTCTGGCCGGTGCTCTATGGCTCGGTTTAGCGCGTGCCCAGCAACCGCGGCCGGGGCCGGATTTATCCGTGTTTCCCGATCCCGGATTAACACAGCCGCGATTTCGATTCCACACTGGCCGGAAGGCGAATGGCGCGCCGGAGTTATCCGCCATCCTGCCGAACATACCTGGACCAACATCCAAATGGACACTGACGCAATGGGCACATACGAAACCCTTGCATCCCGACCAGATGACGACCGATGGTCCTCGGACCGAAGACCCGCGACTCGGCCGCTCCACCTACGCATTTACATCGCCGCATGACAAGTCGCATCTGTGGATATACCGCAACCCACAAGATGGGCACTATGTATACGAGCTTTATGAGCGCGATGGGCGACTGCAAGGCGGGGGTAAAAACCTGTTTCTGTCGGCCAAGGCATCGCAGCCAAACGCCACTTTAGATCGGGTCATTGCCTACGATCTAAAGGCCAAACTTTCTCGCGCAAGAATAGCATATTGGACAAATTCGGCTGCGACCTCCGGAGCGGTGCAGGCGTCCGTGTTCTCCGGTTTCGTGCTTGAATACACCGGCCCATCCGAACCTGGGACGATTGTGCTCTTTCTGCAGATTCCCTTGGCCGGCTCGCGCGACCCACGGTCGAGCTACCGAAGCTGCCAACAGCAAGGGCGGGGTATGGTGATTACCGCGAATCAAAGTCTCCCAGGAGATGCTTTACTTCCGTTCAGACCGGATCCCGGGCCACCCAGATCGCTGCATTACGTACTTAACCAATATTTGTGTAGCGTGTTGTCCCAGCCAATGCCCTGCACTCGGCCAGGCGGCAGGGCGATGGTGGACTTCACGACGACCGCCCGAGATTTTAGCAAATGGGATCTGAAATCTATGTATATTGGACTGGAGACTCAGGCAACCGATCTTCGCCCAACGGCACAGATCCGGGGGCAACAGGGAACAACCGCGGCGGGGCTACAGATCTCCGATCTGCGTGTCGTGCGCTATGACAATGAACCCTTCACGCGTTCTGATTGTGGGCGGTAACTTTGATAGGCCAAGTTGTGCAGGGATAAATGAGCGTACCAATTCGGGATCTGCCCGATGGCTGTATTGTCCAACGGGTTCCGTCGCCAGCCTTCACCATACCCTATCCCGATGTCTGGAACGCCGAGTTGATTCCGGACGACATCCGGAAGCTGATGGAAGGAGTTTGGAATACAGGCCGGTTTTCCGCACGAGATGTAACGTTCCGCTTGATCGAAGACGTCTTTGTGGCAGGAGAGGGACTGGTCTTCGACCGCGATCTTAACCTCATCCGCACGTCGATAACGCAACATTCGGCGGCGGAGATAGAGAAAGCGCGCGACGCGCTATTACAGTCCTTGGCCGAGTGCGCCACCCCCGCTCTCAGGGGAGTTCTTGTCCTCTGCAAGAAGCGCGGTATCGGAAACTACGGGCACTGGCTGTTGGAAATGCTGCCAAAAGCCTACTTAGCGCGCAAGGTTTTGCCTGAACCGAAGCGTTACATCGTCCCGCGCACAACCGAGCCCCTCGCCAAAGTCGTGAACACGACCCTCGCCCTGCTGGGAATAGCGCCGGATGAAATCATCCTGCTAGATGACAGGCCGTGTCGTGCAGAACGTCTGATTATGATCGATGGACTTACCCAGCACGGGGTCTACATATCCCCGCTCGTGTTGGAGTGCATCGATGCTCTCGCGGAGGAGATCGCTGGGTTCGGCGCCGACCGAATGTACGTGACCCGCCATTCCGTCGGTTATCGAACGTTCTTGCACGAGGAAGTTCTCCAGAAGTTTGCGCGAGCGCGTGGCTATATGACGATCGACCCTGCTCGTATTCCTTGGCCTCGGCAGGCAGCCCAATTCAAGTCCGCCAACCGCGTCGTCGGGGTCATGGGTGCGGCTATGACAAACGTGGTGTTCGCGCCGTCCGGAAGCACCGTATTCAATTTGTCTCCAGCGACAATGCCCGACACATTTTTTTGGTTCATCTGCGGCCTGCGTGGCCACCGCTACACGGAAGTGCGTTGCGCTCAGGATGGCCCAGTACCGAGGTATCGCCCGATGGGATACAAACCTTTTGCTCCGGCAAGAAGACCGTGATCGGATATTTTGCCTCTGAAGATCTTGCTCTTCCAGTATGTCTGCAAACTAAGTCTCTAACTGTGGGAAAATACATGGACGGAATGCCGCCACCGATGGCCGCCGAAGCAAAGCGTAAGGCGAACAAGTTATTTCTGAATGAGGTCGTACGAAACACTCCTGGATGGCTCTCTGAGTTTTCTGCTACTTGCATAATGGAATTGCTTGATTGTCAGGAGGAATCTGACTGGTCCGGCTCGCTTCTTGAGATTGGAGTATATGGCGGAAAATTTTCTTCTTTACTTGCACGCGATGCTTTTCGTCGCGGCTCCTGCCTCGTCGGAATTGATCCTTTCGTACACTTCACCATTGATGATGTCCGTGGGCGGCTAAATCAGCTTCGATTACCTGCACACCAGCTAAATAGCGATTCTAGACCTGAGTTGGCAGGCAGAGTCACCCTAGTTCAGGACCTCTCGGTGAACTGGCCTCCGGATCGCCTTCTCGCGACTCTCGGTGAGAGAGGGCGGTTCATTCATATCGACGGCTCTCACGATCGCGAAGACGTCCTCTGGGATCTTCACGTCTGCGATTCTGTGCTTGACCCAAGTGGGGTTATCGCCATCGACGATTGGCTCAATCCCCATTGCCTTGGCGTCATGGAGGCGACCTTCCAGTTCTTTCAACAACAACCTCGCGCTTGTGTTCCCTTCGCGCTTGTACCCGGCAAGCTCTTGCTCTGCGGTCGAGTGCGAGCACTCGCTTATCAGCAGCGACTTGAGGCGTTCGTGGCTGAGGATCAAACCTTCGAGCAGAGTGAGAGATACCGCCGTCGCATCCATTCGGCGAAATCCGGCATCAAGCAAAGACTTTGCGGGTCTGACATAATCGTGTTGTGGTAGGATCAGAGGTGGGCGCAGACTTTAAGGTGCAGAAGCCGCGACGAGCGCGGCCAAATCGTTGACGCGAGGTTATGACATACGCCGCCGTTAGCGAGGGCGTGTGCATCGCGATTGCAGGGTGAGCGTGCGTGCCGAAAAGCTGCGCGCCTTCCATGCGGATGGTCCCGTAACAAAGAGCCGCGCCTTCGGCTGAGCAGGCACGATACCGACGTGGCCGGCATGGCGGTTGTGTCCCAAGACTTGGCGTAGGAGAACCGGTGCTCGGTTCTGAGGCAGACCGAGCCACGGTTGTCAAACGTTGAAATTCTCTTACCGGCGCGTGTACACGGCGGGCCTCCGGCTGCCCTCAGGTGTACACGGCACGCAGCTTCGGACTGTGTCTCACGGGCCAAAATCCCGGCTGGTGTACACGGCGCGCTGCACGCCCAGCATTCCCCCTCACCGATGCCTCGGCCGGAACCCGCGATTGCGACACTCCGGAAGCGAACGGCCGCGTTCGGGCGTCAGCCCCCGTCACCCCCTATCCCGCTCCGCCAGGAACGCCTCCAGGGATCCGAGCAACGGCGGGTCTTGGATCACGCGCGGCACCTTGTTCTGCCCGCCAAGGCGCCCGCGCGCCTTCATCCAGGCGGCGAACGAGCCGGGGCGCGCCGTCCGGATTTCCGGCGCGCGCAGCCCAAACCCGCCGGCGCGATGGGTCGCGTAATCATAGTTGCGCGCGCCCAGCTCCGCATCCAGCGCCTCCCCGAACGCCGCCAGGGCAGCGGCATCGACCAAGCCCGAGAACTCGACCAGGTAGCGATGCCCGCCCCTCGGCTCCGCGCCGGTCGGATAGAGCGGGGCGACCGTGAAGTCCGTCACTTGGCAGCCGATCCGCGCCGCCGCCGCCGCAACCGCGGCCTCGATCTCCTCGCCGATCAGGTGTTCGCCGAACGCCGACAGCGTGTGGGCAAGCCGGCCGGTGACCAGCAATCGCGGCGGGCGCAGGCCGACGAAGCGCACCGTGTCGCCCAGCACATAGGACCACAAGCCGGCGCAACTGGACAGCACCAGCCCGTAGTTCACGCCCGTTTCGGCGGTCGCGAGCCAGTGCCGGGTCGGGACGGCGGCGTCGATCTCCTCGGCCGGCACGAACTCGTAAAACAGGCCGTTATCGACGATCAGCCGCAGCCCCTCGCCCACGCCCCGGTCGGCTGCCGCGATGAAGCCCTCGCTGGCCGGGTACACCTCGCGGACATCCACGTGGCCGCCGGCGAAAATCTCCGCAAATCGCGCGCGGTACGGGGCAAAGTTCACACCGCCATGGATGAACAGCTCGAGAGCCGGATACCAGCTCGCGCTCCGCCCCGGCCGGTCGGGCCGCAGCTCTGCGAGCCGGGCGAAGAACAGCAGCACCCAGCTCGGCGTGCCGCTCAGGCAACGGATGTCTTGCGTGAGCGACAGCCGCGCCAGGCGGTCGATCTTCACCTCCCAGTCGGGGATCAGCGCCAGGTCGGGCGGCGGGAACATATGCCGCCACGCCCACCACGGCGCCTCGCGCGCCGCGATGCCGCTCAGGTCGCCGCTGTGGATGCCGGGCGCCCGACGGGTCAGGTCGGTGCTGCCGCCCAGCATGAAGCTCTTGCCCGCGAACAGGCGGCTCGCCGGGCACGCGCCCAGGTGGTGGGTGAAGGTGTCGAGCACGGCGCGGCCGTTGGCCGCGAGCATGGCGCGCGAGACCGGGATATACTTCGTGGCCCCGGTGGTGGTGCCGGAGGTCGCGGCGAAATAGGGGATCGTGCCGGGCCAGGTCTGGTCGGTCAGGCGCGGGAACGCCGGCTGCCACCAGTCGCGCCAGAACTCCTCATACCGCCGCAAGGGCACGCGCTGCTGGAAGCTGGGCACGTCGCGGATCTCGGCGAAGCCGTGCGCCTGGCCGAACCGTGTCCGCTGCGCCCGGCGGACCAGCCGGCCGAGTTCGCGCGCCTGCACCGCGACGGCATCCTCCGCGTCCAGCCGGCGCCGCCGGCGCGCGGCGTAGAGCCGGAGCAGCGGCGTGGCGTCAATCACGGCACGGACATCGCGGTCAGGGCCGAAGTTCGGTGCGGAACGGGAACTCGGCGCGCACCGTCTCCAGGCGCAGCGGCACGCGGATATAAGCTCCCTGGCGCCAGAGCGGCACCTGATCGCGCAAGGTGGTGCTGCCGAGCCAGCCGTCCTGGCCGCCGAGCAGCACGAAATGGTTGCCGTCCAGGTCCGAGAGGTCGCTGATGTGCCGCGCGGTCGCCGCCAAACCCACCCGATGAGGCCGGTCGGTCAGCGGATTCGCCGTCTTCAGCACCGTCTCGCTGCCGCCGGCGGCCGGGTGGTCGGCGAATCCGTAGGCCCGCCCGATGATCGGAAGGGCGGCGAGGAAGTGGCGCGGGCTCAGCCGATGCATCCGGCCCCAGCTTCCATACCTTCGCAGCGCCCGTCCCGCGCGCGGCGCCGCGCGCGCGAGGATCGCGGCAAGCGCGCGGTCCGGGATGCGCTCCAGGTCGCGGAACAGCAGGTCGCGCGTGCCCCAGAACCTGGAATAGAGCCCGGTGCGCTGCTTGCCGCGCAACCCGAGGGCAATGCGGAACAATAGCGCCTCGAACGCCAGCGCGCCGGCGGAGGCTTCGCCGTAGCGGCCGTCCCATTCCTCTAGAGCGGCCCGCAGCTCCTTGTCGCCGGCTCGCGCGCGCATCAGGCGCACCAGCCGGTCCCGCACGGGCAGCGCGGAGGGCATGGCGGTGTCCTGTTGCAACGCGGCGAGCGCGGCGAAGTCGATCCGCTCGGCAGCGGCCAGTACCTGGCGCAGCCTGTTGACCCTGGCCGGCGAGGAGAAGCAGTAGCCGATCAGGATCGGCGCGTCGTTCGGCTTGTCGTTGGCGGAGGCGACGTATCCCTCCGCCGGATCGAGCTGTGCCGGAAGGTCGCGCCCGGTCGCCACGGCGTCCCACAGCGCCGCGTCACGCGGCGGCCGGACCGGCCCCGGCGGCGGGGTCGGCGGACGGCGCGGCAGGTGCACCGCCATGACCTTGCCGATATGCCCGTCGCGGTCGGCATAAACCATGTTCTGGCCGGGCAGCGCGAAGCCCTCCAGCGCGGCGCGGAACTCGGCCCAATCGCGCGCCCGGTTCACGCCGAGCAGCGCCGTGATCTCGTCGCTCGGCGCATGCCCCATCCAGCGCAGCGCGATGGCGCGCCCGTCCCGACGCGGCAGCATGGTGCCGTCGGAGACGATCGGGCCGTGCGCGGTCTCGCGGACCGCGATCCGGCGCCGCCGCCCCCAGCGAACGCGCACCTCCTCCTCGCGTGTCGCGATGGTGTCGGGGGGCAGGCCGGAGACATCGAACAGGTCGCTGCTGGCGGCGTGTAGGTTGGTGCCGCCCCAGGCGATCCAGGAATTGCGGCCGAGCGCCATGGCGGGCACGCCGGGGATCATCAGCCCGACCATGTGAAAGGACGGCGACTTGCAGCCGGCGATCAGCCAGAGGTTGGGCAGCAGCGCGGGGAGGTGCGTGTCGCTGGCGATCCAGGCGCCCGCGCCGCCGCCGCGGGATGGCGCGACCGCGAGCGCGTTGCTGCCAAGCCGCGTTGCCTGACGCAGCAGCCGCGCCGCCGCCTGATCGCGCTCGCGTGGGGTATCGGCCGCGTCACCGAGGCCGGTCGCGCGCCGCCAGAGGGCCGCGACCAGCCGGTCGTCGTGCTCGCTCAGTAGTGCCCGCCAGATCGTCCAGGTCACGTCCGCCGCGGCGAGCCGGCCGATGGCGAGCACGTCGGTCACATGCCAAGGCGCGCGGCGCAGGCCCAGCAGCCGGAACTCGGCGGGGAGCGCAGGCGAGTGGCGCACGGCATGGTTAATGCCGGCCACAAACGCTTCGAGCCAGCGCGTCGTCTCCTCCGGCAACGCGGCGGCGATCGCCGGCGCGGCGCGGGCGATGCCGATGCCGCGCAGGGCGCGGTCGATCGGAATCGCCAGCGGGCCGGCGAGTTCGGCGACCCGGCCAAGGGCCACATGCCGCATCACCTCCATCTGCGCCCAGCGCAGATGGACATGCGCCTGGCCAAGCGTCACCGCTAGGTCGTCATCGGTCGCCGCCTCGATGAACGGGACTTGGTGGGTGTTCCAATGGATGGTCACGGGTTCGCGCAAGGGCAGGCCGGCGCGGGGAAAGGCGGCCAGCCGCTGCTGCAGCGCGATGCTGTCCGGCCGGGGAACGCGCCACGGCAGGGTGGCCAGCGCGTGCCCTCCGGCCAGCAGGCCTCCCAACGCCGTGTCGAATGCGCGGCCCCAGCCCATGCCTAATGTCCGGTGCCGCGCGGTTCAGGTGCCCGGCGGCTCGCTCGGCTCAACGCGAGGGAGCGGAACCGGATGCGCGAGAGTCGTGGATGCCCGGGGTTGTTAATGCCCAGGATTGTTGCGCCGGGTGGCGCCGTGGACGATTCTTGCAACCTCATGCGATTCGCTACGTTTTCGCTCGCCGCCCTGGTCTTCGCGGCGGGCCTGATTCTCAACTCCGAGGCGGTGCTGCGGCTGGCGTTCGACGCGGCCCTTGGCGCGCCTCCGTCGCTGCGTTGGCCGCTCGGACCGGCGCTGCTGCTCGCGGCGCTCGGCTTGGCGATTTGGTTGCGCGCGCGGCGCCCGGTCGGGCGCCGACATGCTGCTCGGGGCTGGCCGCGCCGGCGCACCCGCCGCCCAGGCGCGCCAACGCGGTCCCCACGCGGCGCCCGGCAGGCCGGTCCCGGCCCGCGTGCCCGCGGCACCCCGAGATAGCCGCCCGGCCCCTCACCCCGGCCCGAGGACCACACGGCGCGCCTGCAACCGGCCGTCGCGCACCAGTCGCAGCTCGACGGCGCGGCCAGGCGCCTCGGCCGCAAGCAGGCCGCGAACCGAGAAATCGGCGCTGATGGTCTGGCCGGCGAACGTGAGCAGCACGTCGCCCGCACGCAGACCCGCCCAATCCGCCGCGCCTCCCGGCTCGACACTCAGCACCAGGCGCCCCGCTGCCTGGCCGGCGGCGGCGCGCAGGAACCCGGGCACGCTGATCGGCCGCAGCGAGGCCCCGAGCCGCGCTGGGGGTGCCGGCGTCGAGCCGCCCATCCCTGCGAGCGCGCGCGCAATGGCGGCGCCGGGGAGCACCGCGCAACCGCCGCCCGGACTGGTCACGGCCATGCCGATCAGCCTGCCCGCGGCATCGATCACCGGGCCGCCCGGCGCGATCGTCCCCGGCTCGGCGGTAAGCGGTAGCGGCCGGTTCGGGTCGGCGTCCATGCCGACATGGTGGATCGCGGCCAACCGAACCATCGGACTGCCATCGGCCGCAGCGGCGAGCGCGACCACAAGCGCGCCGGCCCGCGGCGGGTCGGTTGCCAGCGGAACGCAGCCCCCGCCACTTGCGCGCGCGTCGATGCGCAGCGTCAGCAGGTTCGCCACCCGGTGGCGCGACCCAGCCGAGGCGACGATCACGGTGCCGTCGTGCAATGTCAGCGCGAAGCGATCGGCCTCGGGGAACCCATGCTCGGGGACGACCGCGATGTCAGGTCGCCACAGCAAGGCGCTGGCGTGCCAGCCCGGCCCGACATACACCGCCGCGAGCAGGCACGCCGCCGCCTCGACATGCGCCGCGACTTCCGCCGAGAGCTGGGCCAACAGCCCGACGCGCCGCTCTGCCATCACGAATTCGACCCTGCTGCCTTCGCCTCCCCTGATGGTGCGCCTTGTTCAATGACGAGAGATTAACGACGTTTCCGGCTCGTCGGACGGATCTTATCCGGCCGGCTGGTAGTGCGAGCGGTAACGTGCCCGCAGCGCGGTCTTCTGGATCTTCCCGGTGGCGGTGTGCGGCAGCTCCTCGGCGATGACGACCGCGTCGGGCAGCCACCATTTCGGCACCTTGCCCTCGTAGATCGCGAGCACCGACGCCGGGTCGATGCCGCATCCCGGGCGCGGGACGACAACCAGCACCGGCCGCTCGTCCCATTTCGGATGCACCGCCGCCACCACCGCCGCCTCGGCGACATCCGGATGCGAAAGGGCGATGTTCTCCAATGCGATCGAGCTGATCCACTCGCCGCCCGACTTGATCACGTCCTTCGAACGGTCGGTGATCTCCATCATCCCCTCGGGGTCGATCGTGGAGACGTCGCCGGTCGCGAACCAGCCGTCGGCGTCGAGCGCGCTGCCCGGCGGGTCGCCGAAATAGGCGCTGGCGACCCAGGGGCCGCGCACCAGCAAGTCGCCGAACTGCACGCCGTCCCAGGGAAGCTCCTGGCCGTCGCCGCCTACGATCTTCATGTCGATGCCGAACAGCGCCCGCCCCTGCTTCAGCGTGAGCCGCATCCGCCCCGCCTCGTCCAGATCGGCGTGCGCCGGCTTGGGCGAGTTGTAAGTGCCGACCGGGCTCAGCTCCGACATGCCCCAGCCGTGCTCGACCCGCACCCCGTATTCCTGGCCGAACGCCTCGACCAGCAGCGGCGGGCAGGCGGAGCCGCCGGTCATGATGCGCTTGACGGTCTCGAGCCGGCCGCCGCTGGACCGCAGGTGATGCAGCAGGCCGAGCCAGACGGTCGGCACGCCGGCCGACATGCTGACGCGCTCGTCGTTCATGAGCTGGTGCAGGCTGGCGCCATCCAGGTGTCGGCCCGGCAGCACCAGCGCCGAACCCGCCATCGCGGTGGCGTAGGGAATGCCCCAGGCGTTGACGTGAAACATCGGCACGACCGGCAGGATCCGGTCCACCGCGCGCAGCCCGAGCACGTCGGCCATGCTGATCGCATAGCCATGCAGCATGGTCGAGCGATGGCTGTAGAGCACGCCCTTGGGCCGGCCGGTGGTGCCCGAGGTGTAGCAAAGCGCCGAGGCGGTGTTCTCGTCGAACACCGGCCAGGCGAAGTCCTCGTCCGCCGCCGCGGTCAGCTCATCGTGACAGAGGAGCCGCATCCCGTCGGGCACCGCGATTTCCGGCATGTGCGCGGGATCGGTCATCACCACGAGGGCGCGCACGCTGTCCGCCACGCGCGGGGCGATGCGCCCGGCAAGCGGCGCGAAGCTCGGATCGACGAACAGCACGCAATCCCGCGCGTGGCCGATGATGTAGGCGATGTCGTCGTCGTGCAGGCGCGGATTGATGGTGTGGCAGATCGCCTCCATCCCTGGCACGGCGTAGTAGATCGCGAGATGCCGGTGGTCGTTCCAGCCGAGCGTGCCCAACCGGTCGCCGGGGCGCACGCCGAGCCCTTGCAGCGCGCGCGCCAGCCGGCGCGCTTGGCGCTCCAGTCCGGCCCAAGTGGTCCGATGCACCGCGCCATCGCTGGTCTTGGAGACGATCTCCGTGCTGCCGTGGTGCCGCGCCGCATGGGCGAGCACCGAGGCGATCATCAGCGGATGATCCTGCATCAATCCCTTCATGAACGCGGCCTCCTGGCGGTTAGCGCAGTGTCGCGTGGCTTCTGCGCCGCGTCCAGGCGTGCTTTGCTGGGCGCCTCACAGGCCCGGAGACCCGCCAATGGATTACCGTCTCGCTTTGATCGTCGGCGCCGGCAGCGGGCTCTCGGCGTCGCTGGCCCGGCTGTTCGCGCGCCACAACCTCCAGGTAGCGCTCGCTTCCCGCGATCCGGACAAGCTGGCCGGGCTTTGCGCCGAGACCGGGGCGGCGTCGTTCGCCTGCGAGGCGAGCGAGCCCGAGGAGGTGGCCGGGCTGTTCGACGCGGTGGTGGCCTCGCTCGGGGAGCCGGACGTGGTGGTCTACAACGCCTCGGCGCGTGCCCACGGGGCGCTGGTGGATCTAATCCCGGAGGAGGTGGCGCGGGCCATCGCGGTCTCCGCCTATGGCGGATTCCTGGTGGCGCAGCAGGCGGCGCGGGGGATGCTGCCGCGCGGCGCCGGGGCGATCCTGTTCACCGGCGCCTCGGCCAGCGTCAAGGGCTATGCGCAATCGGCGTCGTTCGCGATGGGAAAGTTCGCTTTGCGCGGGCTGGCGCAGAGCATGGCGCGCGAGCTGTCGCCGAAGGGCATCCACGTCGCGCACTTCGTCATCGACGGCGCGATCCGAAACCCGGGCCGCACCGAGCCGGCGGACGCGCCGGACTCGATGCTCGATCCCGACGCCATCGCCGCGAGCTATTGGCAGGTGATGAACCAGCCGCGCAGCGCTTGGAGCTGGGAAGTCGAGTTGCGACCGTGGGTGGAGAGGTTCTAGCCTCCAGGCTGCGCCATAACGAACATAGGAGGCGGCGATGCTGTACGAGCTGCGCATTTACGACTGCGTGCCGGGCCGTTTGCCCGACCTGCTGAAGCGGTTCGACACGATTACACTGAAGCTGTGGGAGAAGCATGGCATCAGGCAGGCTGGGTTCTGGACCACGCTGATCGGAGAATCGAACCAGCGGCTTTATTACCTGTTGGCCTGGAACTCGCTGGCCGACCGCGAACAGAAATGGGGCGCGTTTTTCAACGATCCCGACTGGCAGGCCGCGCGCGCCCAGACCGAGGCGAACGGGCCGATCGTATCGCAGGTATCGAACGAGATCCTGCAACCCACGTCGTTCTCATCGGTGCGTTAGGCTCGCCTACATCGGTGCGTTAGGCTCACCAAAGGACCGGAACCTGCTTGTTGGCAAAATCCTGCTCCCTCTCCCTGTAGGAGAGGGGCGGGGTTGGGGCTCGCACCAACAATCGCTGCTCCGGTATGGCTTCCGGGCAACGGTGCCCTCCCGGTTCGGTCCATCACCGCTTCGTTACCATTAGTTTCCTGGCCCTTACCATTGGGTTGGCGCATAGCGGTGTCACAATCGAGGCAACGAAAACGGCTTGGGAGGTTGGGTATGCTGAGGGATGTTGGGTGTGCGGAGTCTGATAGCCTTTTGCGCTGCCGCGGCGTTGCTGGCAGGATGCACCCAGCAGCCGGCAGGCCAGGGTGCGCTTGGCACGAATGTACCGCTCAGTGCGGCGCCGAACCTAGGCAGCTCGGCAACAGGCGTGCAGGTCTGGCGGGCGCCGGACATCGCGCAATATCGGCCGACCGGGTTTTATATCCCGCCGGCAACCGTGGATACCGGCCCCGAAGCCACGTTCTCCGGCGTGGATGCATCGCAGGTTGCTGCCTTGCTGACCGAGGACGTGCGGCGGGCGGTCAGCCGACGCTTCCCTGTAGTCAGTGCGCCTGGCCCGGGCATCCACACGATCCAGCTAATCTTGGTGCGCATTGTTCCGGCGCGCCAGATGTATATCAGCAATGGCCCGTACCCTTGGGCAAATTCCGTCGTCGGGATGCCGAACCTGGCGTCGGCGGGCGGCGGAAACATGACGGTCGCGGGCAAGTTCACTGTATCTACGACAGGCAAGTTGCTAGCCGCGTTCGTGGCGCCGGTGAGCCCGAGCGACATGATGATGGGGATGCCCACCGGGCCGAGCGGGGCGATGGAGTTCGCGCGAGATGCCAGCCAGAGCTTCGCCAATGATCTTGCCGCCTCGATCGCGCGCCAGCAGGAAATCAATAGGGAAACAGGGCAGGGATAGAGGATCGCGCGGATAACCGCGTATTCGGTCGCCGCGATTCGGATCACTGCCTCAGGCCGTGCGTCATGGGCAGGCATCAACTCACGAGTACGAACCGTCCTGGGAGGAGTAAATGGGAACCTTGCGTGCTGGCAGCTACGCCACGGCTGCGTCGGCGCTTGTCCTGAGCAGCCTTATCGCGGGCGCGCCGGGGGCGGCGAACGCACAACAAGCGACGGAGGTTTCAAACAGCATGATCCCTCCGTCGTTGACGAATCTGGGCACGTCGGCGACGAATCTGGGCAAGAGCCTGGCGGATAGGGGCATTTATCTTTCGCTGTCGTATGTGGAAGACATCCTGGCCAACGTGTCGGGCGGCAGGAACACCGGCGTCTATCCCGCGGGCGAACTCGCGATGGGTGCCACGTTTGATCTGCAAAAGATCGCAGGCATCACCGGCGGGTCACTGCACATCATCCTCGACGAACGAAACGGAAAAAGCGTATCGCCCGCCGCCGGGACGAATTTCGGCCTGACCGGCAACAACGGCCCCAACAATGTGATCCGCCTGGCCGATTTTTATTACGAACAAGCACTACTCCACGACCGCGTCGATCTCACGTTCGGCCGGACCAACCCGACCGCGGACTTCGCCACCTCAGCGATTTCCTGCTCGTTCCTCAGCAACATCTTCTGTGCCCAGCCTGGCATTTGGTATTTCGGAATGAACGACAACCAGCCTTATCCGCAATCGACCTGGGGCGGGCGGGCGAACTTCCAGATCACGCCCGAGGCATATATCCGAGTCGGCGGCTACCAGGACGACCCGACTCAGGTCGAGGGGCAAGGGTTCACCTGGCGCTGGGATCACGGGATCGGTAAGTTCTTCCCATACGAGCTAGGCTATCAGACCACGTTCGCCACGGCGCGCTACCCGACGAAGCTCGATATCGGCGGCTATTATGATACCGGGACATTCTCGTACCCAGCCACACCGGGGATCGTCAGCCGCGATCGCACGGCCTACTATGCCCAATTCCAGCAGACGGTCTGGCGGCCCGATCCGGCGACCCAGCAGAGCCTGACGGTGTTCGGCGGCGTGCTGATCCAATCGAAGGGGTATGCGCCGTACTGGGGCGAGTACTACGTCGGCCTGTTCGACCAGGCACCCTTCGCATCGCGGCCGGCCGACACGGTGGGCTTGGCGGCTTCCTACCTGCCGATCATGGGCGCTTCGGGATCCCCCTACTCCAACGAATACATCTTCGAGGTGAACTACGGGTTCAGCGTGATCCCCGGCGTGGTGATCAAGCCGGCCTTGCAGTATGTCATCCATCCGGACGAGATCGGGTTCGTCGCTCCGAGGAAGGTTCCGAACGCGTTGGTCATCGGTGCGCAGCTCTCTATCGACCTCGGCGCGGCACTGCATTTCCCGCAGTTCGTGCCTTACTAACCCGCGCCGTTCACACTTTCTCTTCTCATGGCCACCCCCGGATCGCGATCCGGGGGTGGGACCGTGGTTGCCGCTCAGCTACCCATAAGAGCGCGGTAAGCCATTTGATCGTCGTGCATTCGCTGGAACACCGCGAATTTCGCGTCATGGTAGCGCCTGATTTCGCCGCACGCCGGCTCGATCACCGTTCGGGCGCGCGTCATCGCCCGCATCGCGGTCGGAATGTCCGGATAGCATCCGCCCGCGACCGCGCCGAGCACGGCCGCGCCGAGCAGCACCGCCTCGGGTTCCTCGGGTAACACGATCCGACAGCCCGTGGCGTCGGCGTGTTCACGCAGGAACACGGCGTTTTTGGTGCCGCCGCCGCAGGCGAGGATGGTGTCGACCGCGTAGCCCTGGCGATTCATGGCCTCGATGATGTTTCGCGTGCCGTACGCGAGCGCCTGAATGGTGGCGAGATAGAGCGTGGCCAGTTCGTCGCGCCCAGCCGAAAGCGAAAGTCCCGAGATCATCCCGCGCAGGGTGGGATCGGCATGCGGCGAACGGTTGCCGTGGAAGTCCGGATCGACATGCAGCTCGCGCGCGATCGCCGCCGGGAATGGCTGGTCGCGGGCCAGGGTTCGCAGGTGCTCGTTCAGGGCGTCGTACACTGTCCGGCCGTCGCGCGCATCGGGGTTGGCGGCGGCGAAAGCGGCATGTGTGCCGACGATGTGGTCGATCAGGCTTCCCGTGGCGGACTGCCCGCCCTCGTTCAACCACATGTCCTGGCAGCATCGCCGAATAGTATGGCCCCCATACTCCCGGAACGAAGGTCGGATCGCGCGAGACCGCCATGTGGCAGGATGACGTGCCTCCGATGAGGGCGAGGCGGCGAGCGAGCAGCGCCTCGTCCCTGCGAGTTGTCACCCAGCTCGGCTCCGATCACGCCGATCCCGCCGGCATGAGCGTCGATCGCCGATGTGCCGACCGGTGTCCCTGCCGGCAGGCCCAGCTCGATCGCTGCGCGTGCCGATAACCCGTTACCCACGGCCGCGCCCATCGGGCTGATGCGTGTGCCGATCCGGCGAAAGCCTTCGTCCGCCAGATCGCCGAGGCCGATCGCACGGAAATATCCCTCGTCCCAGCGCTGCTCGTGCCCGAGATACGTCCACTTGCATACCGTCGAGCACAGCGAACGCTGATCCGAGCCGGTCGCGCGCCAGGTCAGGAAATCCGGCAGGTCGAAGAAGAAGCTCGCGCGCTGCCAGGCCCGCGGTAGGTTCTCCTTGAGCCACAGGAGCTTCGGCGTCTGCATCTCGGGGGAGATGATGCCCCCGACATAGCGCAGCACCGCGTGGCGGCCGGCATTGATGCGCGCCGCCTGCTCGACCGCGCGATGGTCCATCCAGACGATGACATCGCGCTCGCCCGCGCCTTCAGCATTCACTGGCACCGCGCGCCCCTCAGCGTCGCGCAGCACCAGCGAGCAAGTGGCGTCGAAGCCCAATCCGCGCACCGAGGGAGCGCCGGCTTGCGCCAACGCATCGCGCACGGCGTCGCATGACGCTCGCCAGATGTCGTCTGCGGACTGCTCGACGTGGTCGGTCGATGGCCGCCACATGCGGATCGGCCGCGCTGCGTATCCTAGCCGCAGTCCCGCCAAATCGAATACGCCCGCGCGCGCGCTGCCGGTTCCTACATCAACTCCGACGACGGCTTCGGGCATCGCTCAACTCATCCAGTTGCCGCCATCGACGTTGAAGGTCTGCGCTACGACATAATCGGAATCGGCGCTGGCGAGGAACACGGCCGTGCCGGTCAGATCCTCGGGCCGGCCCATCCGGCCGTAGGGCACGGCGCGTCCCACCTGGCGCTTCTTCTCGCCGATCGGCAGGTTCTCGTATTTGGCGAACAGCGCGTCCACCTGGTCCCACATCGGCGTATCGACCACGCCGGGCGCGATCCCGTTGACGTTGATGCTATGCTTGATCAGGTCGAGGCCCGCACTCTGGGTGAGGCTGATCACCGCCGCCTTGGAGGCGCAATAGACCGCGACCAGCGCCTCGCCCCGCCGCCCCGCCTGCGAGGCGAAGTTGATGATCTTCCCGCCCTCGCCTTGCTTGATCATTTGCCGCGCCGCCGCTTGGAGAGTGAACAGCAGCCCCTCGACATTGACCGCGAACACCCGACGGCAGCTTTCGCGCGTGATTTCGGTAATCGGCGCGAGGTCGAACACCGCCGCCCCGTTCACCAGGATGTCGATGCGCCCGGCCGCGGCCACGACCATCCCTATCATGTGCTCGATGCTGTCCTGGCGCGTGACGTCCACGCCGAGGCCGATCCCGCCGTCTCCGAGCGTGGAGGCGACCTGCTTGGCCTCCGCTTCCAGCAGATCGGCCACGACAACGCGGGCGCCTTCAGTGGCGTACCGTTCCGCCACCGCGCGACCGATTCCCCGCGCCCCGCCCGTGACCAGCGCGACCTTGCTTCGCAACCTCATGTGGCCCTCGCCCTACCAGCAGGTGTAGCCGCCGTCGGCCAACACGATGCTGCCGGTCAACAGGCTGGAGGCGTCCGATGCCAGGAATAGCACCGTCGCCGCGATCTCTTCCGGCTCACCCATGCGGCGCATCGGCGTCATGTCCAACCAGGTGTCGTACATTTCCTTGTTCTGGCTGCCGAACAGGGTCAGCGGCGTGGCGATATAGGTCGGGGCGACGGCGTTCACCCGCACCCCGCGCGCCGCCCATTCGGCGGCCAGCGATTTCGTCAGGTGATGCACCGCCGCTTTGGAGGCGTTGTAGAAGGATTGCGGCTGCGGCTTGTTGACGATGAACCCGGACATCGAGCCGATGTTGACGATCGCGCCCTTGCCGCGCGCCAGCATTCGCTTGCCGAACGACCGGCAACAGAAGAACAGGCCGTCGAGATTGACGTCCATGTGCTTGCGCCAGTGCTCGTCGGTGGTGTCTTCGGCGCGCACGTCGCTGATCGCGATCCCGGCATTGTTGACCAGGATATCGGCCCCGCCATGCTCGCGCTCGATTCGCTCGGCAAGCGCCTCGACCGCGTGGGATTGCGTGACATCGAGCGACGCGCCGTGCGCCCTCACGCCCTGCGCCGTGAGTTGCTCGACCGCACCCTGGACCCGCTGAGCCAGGATTTCGGCCAGGATGACCTGCGCCCCCGCCTCTCCCAGCGCCTGAGCGCAGGCAAATCCGATTCCCTGGCCGCCGCCAGTGACAACCGCGGTCCGCCCGTCCAGCCGGAACTTCTCGAGATACACGCCTCATTCTCCTCAGCCCGTAACCGGGGGTTACTTCACTGCGCCGAAGGTCAGCCCCCGCACGAGCTGGCGCTGGCTGATCCAGCCGAACACCAGGATCGGCGCCACCGCCAGCACCGAGGCGGCGGACAGCTTGGCCCAGAACAGCCCCTGCGGGGCGGAGAACGAAGCGATGAAGGCCGGCAGCGGCGCCGCGTTGTGCGCTGTCAGGTTCAGGCTCCAGAACGCCTCGTTCCAGCACAGGATGATGTTGAGCAGGGCTGTGGAGGCGATTCCCGGCCCCACCAGCGGCAGCAGCACATGCACGATCGTCTGATAGGTGCCCGCCCCGTCGATCCGGCTCGCCTCGATGATGTCCTTCGGTGTCTCGCGGAAAAAAGTGAACAGCATCCAGACGGCTATTGGCAGGTTGCTCAACACGTAGATGATGATGAGCGCGGACCAGGTATCGAGCAGGCCGAAATCGCGGGCGAGCAGGTAGATCGGCACGAGCACCCCGACCGCGGGAAGCATTTTGGTGGACAACATCCAGAGCAGCGTGCCTCGGGTGCGCTTGGATGGGTAAAACGACATCGCGAACGCCGCCGGCACGGCGAGCAGCAGCTCAACCACCGTAGACACCACCGAGATGACCACGCTGTTCCAGAAGAAGGCCAGGTAGTCCGCGCGCTGGAAGATGTCGGTGTAATTCTGAAGCGTCGGGTGGAACACGAACAGCGGCGGCGTCTGCACCGCCTCCACCTCGGTCTTGAAGCTGGCCAGGAGCATCCAGAACAGCGGGAAGAACATCGCGATGGCGATCAGCCAGCACAGTATTCCGGCGACCGGATGCGTCCGCCTCATACGTCCAGCCTCCGCGCGATCGTGTTGACCAAGAAGGCGGCCATGATGTTGGCCAGCACGATCGCGATCACCCCGGCGGCGGAGGCCGAACCCACGTTGAAGGCGAGCAGCGCGCGCTGATAGATCAGGAATGCGAGGTTCGTGGTGGCGATGCCGGGTCCGCCGGCCGTGGTGACGTAGATCTCGGCGAAGATCCCCAACAGGAAGATCGTCTCCATCATCACCACGACGCTGATTGCCCGGCCCATGTGCGGAAGCTGGATGTACAGGAAGACGGAGATCGGCCCGGCGCCGTCGAGATTGGCCGCCTCCAGCGTGCTCTCATCAAGCGATTGGATGGAGGTGAACAGGATCAGGAAGGCGAACGGCAGCCACTCCCAGGAAACGATGCCGATGATCGAGAGCAGTGGAAGCTGGCCAAACCAGTCCACCGCGCCGAGCCCGACCGAGCGGGTCATGAAGGCGATGAGCCCGTTCACCGGGTTCATCAGCAGATTCTTCCAGATCAACGCACTGACCGTCGGCATCACGAAGAACGGCGAGATCATCAGCACGCGCGCGACGCCCTGCCCGGGAAAGTCATTGGCGAACAGGGCCGCGCAGATCGCGCCGAGGCCGACCGTGATGGCCAGGATGGCGACCACGAGGATGACGGTAACGATCAGCGCTGAATAGAGCGCCGGGTCGGCGAACAGGTAGCGATAGTTGCTGGCCCCGGCCCAGCCGTGGATCAGCGGGTTGAGCAGGTTGTAGCGCCGGAACGAGAACCACAAGGTCATCGCGAGCGGCACGGCCATCCAGATCAGCAGCAGCCCAACCGAGGGCGCCACCAACGCCATCATCTCGGCGCCGGCGCCGAAGCGCGCCGCTATGCCACGACGGGGAGCGCGCCTGCCGGCGGCCGATGCGGCGTTCCTAGGTGATGCCGTGCTGGCCATCTTTCGCGCCTGGGGGCGAGCCCGGGGCTCCCGGGCCCTCGTTTCCCCTACTGGTATCCGGCCTGCTGCATCGCGGCGTTGACCTCGGTTTGCGCCCGCTTCAACGCCGCGTCCACGCTCATTTGGCCAGTGAGCGCGGCGGCCATGAGCTGGCCCACCGAGGTGCCGATCGACTGGAACTCGGGGATCGAGACGTATTGGATGCCGGTATAGGGAACCGGTTCCAAGGTCGGGTGATTGGGGTCGGCGGTCTTGATCGCCGTCTCCACGGCCTTCGCGAACGGAGCCGCCTTCAAGTATTCCTGGTTGTCGTAGGTGGACATCCGCGTTCCGGGTGGCACGACGGTCCAGCCGTCGGACTTACCGACCAGGTCGATGTACTGCTGGGATGTCGCCCATTCGAGGAACGACTTAGTCGCCGCCTGCTGCCGCGAGGTCTTGGGGATCGCCAGTGCCCAGGCCCAGAACCAGTGCGATCCGTGCGGCGTCACCTCGATCGGCGCCGCGGCGAAGGCGGTCTTGTCGGCAACCTGGCTGACTTTCGGATCGTAGATGTAGCCGGCGCCGGACGTGGCATCGATCCACATGGCGCAGTGGCCGGTCGAGAACAACGCCTGGTTTTCGTTGAACCCGTTCGAGCTGGCGCCCGGCGGGCCGGCGCCGCGCAACAAGTCCACATAAAAGGTGATGGCCTTGTGCCAGGCCGGCGTATCGAGTTGCGCCTGCCACTTGTCGTTGAACCAGCGGCCGCCGAACGTGTTCACTAGCGTATCGATAAACGCCATGTTCTCGCCCCAGCCCGGTTTGCCGCGTAGGCAGATGCCATACTGCTCGTGCGACTTGTCGGTCAGCTTCTTGGCGAATTCGGCGATTTGCTCGTATTTCGGCTGATCCGGCATCTTGAGGCCGGCCTTGTCGAACAGGTCCTTCCGGTAATAGGTGAACGAACTCTCGGCGTAGAACGGCACCGCGTAGAGATGGCCGTTGGTCGAGAGGCTGTCGCGCACGGTTTTGAAAATGTCGTTGTAATCGTAGCTCTTGGGGAAATCATCCAAAGTCGTCAGCCAGTTCTGCTTGCCCCAGAGCGGCGCCTCGTAGGAACCGATCGTCACCGCGTCGAACTGGCCGCTGTTGGTGGCGATGTCCGTGGTCACGCGCTGGCGCAACACGTTTTCTTCCAGGACCACCCAGTTGATGTGATTGCCGCTTTGCTTCTCCCATTGGGAGGAGAGCTTCTGCATGACGATCATCTGGGAGTTGTTCACCGTGGCCACGGTGATGGTGGCCGCCGACGCCGTGGTGACGCCCAGCAGCAAGCTCGCCGCGACGCCGGCAATCCATGAGCCCGAACGCATTCCCGTTCCCCTGTTGTGGTGCCGGGCTCATTCCCGGCTTGCGAGCGATGATCGACACCCGACCGACAAAGTCAAGCGTCGTTCCGCCTTTGAGCCTGCCGATACTCTCGACGTGGCGGCTCCCAGCCGCCATCTCTGGCCTGCCATGTCCCAGACCCTGATTCGCCCGCCCCCGGCCCCGGTCCTGTTCATCCCGCAGAAGCTGCCGGCGAAGCCGCACACTCGCGCGCTCCGGGTGGTCTCGGAGTACGCGCCCAGCGGCGACCAGCCCACGGCAATCGCCGAACTGGTGCGCGGGGTCGAGGCCAGTGAGCGGGACCAGGTGCTGCTCGGCGTCACCGGCTCGGGCAAGACCTTCACCATGGCCAAGGTGATCGAGGCGGTGCAGAAGCCGACCCTGATCCTGGCCCCGAACAAGACCCTGGCGGCGCAGCTCTACGGTGAAATGAAGGGCTTCTTTCCGGACAACGCGGTGGAGTATTTTGTTTCCTATTACGACTACTATCAGCCGGAGGCGTATGTGCCGCGCTCCGACACCTATATCGAGAAAGACGCACAGATCAACGAGCAGATCGATCGAATGCGCCACGCGGCGACGCAATCTCTGCTCGAACGGAACGACGCCATTATCGTAGCCTCGGTCTCCTGCATTTACGGCATCGGCTCGGTCGAGAGCTACGCGCGCATGGTGGTCAAGCTGGAGCGGGGCGGACGGATCGACCGCGACCGGCTCGCCAAGGCGCTGGTCGAGCTGCAGTACCGCCGCAACGACCAGGCATTCCAGCGGGGCAGTTTTCGGCTGCGCGGCGACATCGTCGACATCTTCCCGAGCCATTACGAGGACCGCGCTTGGCGGGTCAGCCTGTTCGGCGACGAGATCGAGGCGATCCACGAGTTCGACCCGCTGACCGGCGAAAGGACGGCCGAACTGCCGTCAATCACGGTCTATGCAAACAGCCACTACATCACGCCGCGCCCGACGCTCACCCAGGCGATCCGTGACATCAAGGTGGAGCTGAAGCAGCGGCTCGCGGACCTGACTGCCGAGGGCAAGTTGCTGGAGGTCGAGCGGCTGAGCCAGCGCACCACTTTCGACATCGAGATGATGGAGACTACCGGCTCCTGCAAAGGCATCGAGAATTACTCGCGCTACCTCACCGGCCGTAATCCCGGCGAGCCGCCGCCCACGCTGTTCGAATACTTGCCCGAGGACGCGCTGTTGATCGTGGACGAGAGCCATGTCACCGTGCCGCAGCTCGGCGGCATGTATCGCGGCGACTTCAACCGAAAATCCATCTTGGCCGAGTTCGGCTTCCGTCTGCCTTCCTGCGTGGACAACCGCCCGCTCAAGTTCGAGGAATGGGAGACGTATCGGCCGCAGACCCTCTTCGTCTCGGCCACGCCCGGCCCGTGGGAAATGGAGCGCACCGCCGGCGTGTTCGCCGAGCAGGTGATCCGCCCGACCGGGCTCGTTGATCCGGTCGTGGACATCCGCCCGGTGGAGCGGCAGGTGGACGATCTGTTGGCGGAATGCCGCGCCATCGCCACACGTGGGGGACGCGTGCTCGTCACCACGCTGACTAAGCGCATGGCCGAGGATCTGACGGAATACCTCACGGAGCACGGAGTGAAGGTGCGCTACCTGCATTCCGACATCGACACGCTGGAGAGGATCGAGATCATCCGCGACCTCCGCCTCGGGGTGGTCGATGTGCTGGTGGGGATCAATCTGTTGCGCGAGGGGCTCGATATTCCCGAATGCATGTTAGTGGCGATCCTGGACGCGGACAAGGAAGGCTTTCTCCGCTCCACGACGTCGCTGGTGCAGACCATCGGACGGGCTGCGCGCAACATCGATGGCCGGGTGATCCTGTATGCCGACACGATGACCGACAGCATCCGCCGCGCCGTCGAGGAGACCGAGCGCCGTCGCGCCAAGCAGACGGCTTGGAACGAGGCGCACGGCATCACGCCGCAGTCGATCCGAAAGCAGATCACCAAGGTTCTCGAGTTTGTGTACGAGCAGGATTACGTGACCGTCTCCCCGGTTGCGGATGCGGGGCCGACGGAGTTCGTCGGCAAGGATCTCAAGGCGAGCATCGCGGAGCTGGAGAAGCGGATGCGCGCGGCGGCGGCCGATCTGGAGTTTGAGCAAGCAGCACGGCTGCGCGACGAGATCCGGCGGCTGGAGGCGTTGGACCTGGGCCTGGAGCCGCCGCCGACCGCTTCCGCCACCTTGAGACCCCGACTCGGCGCGTCAGGCCGCGACCGCACGCCGGAGCCAATGGGGCCCGGGGGCGGGGGCTACGATCCCTCCAAGCGCCGTGGCGGGCCACGCCGGCGCCGGGGGCCATAAGCTCCGACCATTGTGTGCCGCGACACAGGCGATCGCGGCGGCGGCGTATTTCCTGGAGTTCGACGGACTGATCGCACCCCTCCGCCTGCGCGGACGCCGCGAACCTGGCGATGCTTCGTGCCAGCAGAAAGTGGACTGGACTGGATGACGATGCTCCTGCCCCTCCCCTCAGGGTTCGCGCTTCGGCGCCGGCCTTCCATTTCCGCCGCCTTTACCGTTGCTCCGGCCGGCGCTACTCCCGCTCGATGACCCCCGCGATCCCGAACACCATCCCGCGCGTCGCGCTGGTCACTGGCGGGGCGCAGCGGATCGGCCGCGCAATCGCGTTTGCCTTGGCCGAGGCGGGCTTCGATGTCGCGCTGCACTGTCTGGGGAGTATGGCGGCCGCAGAGGAGACCGCCGCGGGGATCCGGAGGCTGGGTCAGCGCCCTGTCGTCCTGCGCGCCGATCTCCGGGTTGAGGCCGAGATTGAATGCCTGATCCCCGACGCCCGAGCGGCGCTCGGCCCGATCGGCGTGCTGGTGAACAACGCCAGTACCTTTCAGCGCGATGAGTGGTACAGTGCCAGCCGCGCCTCCTGGGACGCGCATCTCGAACCCAATTTGCGCGCGCCGTTCGTGCTGATGCAGCACTTCGCCCGCGACCTGCCCGGTTCGGCCGAGGGCGTCGTGATCAACATGCTGGATCAGCGCGTTTGGTCGATCACGCCGCACTTCGTCTCCTATACGGTTGCCAAAGCCGGCCTCTGGGCGCTGACCCAGTCGATGGCGCTGGCACTCGCCCCACGCATCCGGGTCAACGGCATCGGTCCCGGCCCGGCACTCCCCAGTTCCCGCCAAACGGATGAGCAGTTCGCACGACAGAAAGTCTCGGTGCCGCTGGGCCACGGCACCTCGCCCGAGGAGGTCGGTCGCGCCGTGGTCGCGATCCTGAGCCTGCCGTCCATGACCGGGCAGATGCTGGCGCTCGATGGCGGGCAACATCTACAATGGACTTCCGGCCGCAACGCGCTCTCGCCGGAAGAGTGAATGCCCATCGCGGCCGTTGCGAGTGGCGGGTCGCGGAGCCGATTTTGTCCACGCCGAAAGCCGCGGGGACGGACGGTCGAGCGGGATGGCCGACTGTTATCGAACTGTGACAGCTACATTCACCGAAGCTACGAGAAATCAAAGAGTTGACGGGATGCCTAAAAAGCACGCAATCCATTGCCAATCCAGGAAATCCGCCACTCTCACGGGTTCGTGAGTATCCTTATCCACATGTCTGCCCACAGGAACGGTGGAAAGTTTGCGATTGGGCTGACGAGCGGCGATCCCCATTCTGCGAAGGCGTCCGGCGCGCAAGAAAGGCCCCGATGACGACCCCGGAGGATATTGAAGCACCGAGCGACGCGAGCGAGCCGGAGCACTCTCCTGCTGCTGCTCTTCCCGGCGTCATGGCGATCGAGGCCGCGCTGACGACGATGCCGGCGGGGCCCGGTGTCTATCGGATGCTCGACGCCAAGGGGGACGCGCTCTACGTCGGTAAGGCACGCAGCCTGAAGAAGCGCGTGGCCGCGTATACGCAGCTTGGCCGACTGCCCGAGCGGCTACGGCGGATGGTGAGCGAGACATTGGCGATGGAGATCGTCACCACGCACACCGAAGCCGAGGCGCTGCTGCTCGAGGCAAACCTTATCAAGCGCCTCAAGCCGCGGTTCAACATCGTGCTGCGGGACGATAAGTCGTACCCATGGCTGATGATCACCGAGGACCACCCGTTCCCGCAGATCGCCAAGCACCGCGGCGCGCAGGTGCGCAAGGGCAGCTACTGGGGCCCGTTCGCCTCCGCCTGGGCGGTGAATCAGACCGTCACCGCGATGCAGCGCGTGTTCCTGTTGCGCTCCTGCCAGGACACGGTTTTCGCTAACCGCAGCCGGCCCTGCCTGCTGCATCAGATCCGCCGCTGCTCGGCCCCCTGCGTCGCGCGCATTAGCCAGGAAGACTATGCACGCCTGGTTGCGCAGGCGAAAGCGTTTCTCGTCGGCAAGTCGGCAACCGTTCAGCAGGAGTTGGCCGCCGAGATGGAGCACGCCGCCGCCGCGCTGGAGTTTGAGCGCGCTGCCGCGGTGCGCGATCGCATCCGGGGGCTCACGCACGTCCAGGGCAGCGATGTCGTCAATCCAGCAAGCCTGCGGGACGCCGACGTGATCGCCGCCTGGCAGATCGCCGGACAAACCTGCGTGCAGGTGTTTTTCGTGCGAGGCGGGCGCAATAACGGCAACCGGCCGTTTTTCCCGGTTCATGCCCGCAATGAGGAAGCCGGCGAGGTGCTCGCCGCGTTCATCGCCCAGTTCTACGACGACAAGCCGCCGCCGCCGCTGATGCTCGCCAGCCATCCCCTGCCCGAGCAGGGGCTCGTCGCCGAGGCGCTCAGCCTCAAGGCCGGGCGCAAGGTCGAAATCCTGATCCCCCAGCGCGGCGAGAAGCGGGCCGTCGTCCAGCACGCCGAGGTCAACGCTCGCGAAGCCCTGGAGCGCAAACTCGCGGAGTCCGCCGGGCAAGTGAAGCTTCTGGAAGGCGTGGCCCAGCTCTTCCGCCTGCCCTCGCCCCCAGAGAGGATCGAGGTTTACGACAACAGCCACATCATGGGTACGAGCCCCTATGGGGTCATGATCGTCGCCGGCCGCGAGGGGTTCATGAAGTCGGCCTACCGCAAGTTCGCGATCCGCGGCCTGATCGCGCCAGGCGACGACTTCGCGATGATGCGCGAGGTGCTGGAGCGTCGGTTCGGGCGCGCACTGCGCGAGCAGGCTGACGGGGCGCCGCAGACCGCTTGGCCCGACCTGGTCCTGATCGACGGCGGGGCCGGCCAGCTATCGGCCGTTCGCGCGGTGCTGCAAGACTTGGGGGTCATGGAGGTTCCGATCGTCGGCATCGCCAAGGGCCCGGATCGCGACGCCGGCCGCGAGTGGTTCTATATGGAGGGGGTCGAGCCATTCCAGCTGCCGCCGCGTGACCCAGTGCTTTACTTCCTCCAGCGGCTGCGCGACGAAGCGCACCGCTTCGCCATCACCACGCATCGCGCTGGGCGCTCCAAGGCGCTGACGCGCAGCGAACTCGATGAGATCCCGGGCATTGGGGCTGCGCGCAAGCGCGCGCTGTTGAACCATTTCGGCTCGGCCCGCGGCGTAAAGATGGCAGGGCTTGCCGATCTCGAAGCGGCGCCGGGAATAAGCCACGAGACCGCACGCAGGGTGTACGCGTATTTTCACCCCGGCGTGCGAATGGATGGCATTTCCTAGCCGGGGCGTTTCCTTTGCGACTGGCACCCCTTATTGTTGCGGGATCATGCTGACCGACCTGCCCAACCTGCTTACCCTCTCCCGGATCGTGGCGATACCGGCCTTGGTAGCGTTGGTCGCGCTGCACCAGCCGCTGGCCGATCTCGCGGCTTGCATCGTGTTCAGCGCCGCCGCCGTCACTGATTACCTGGATGGCAGGATCGCACGTGCCCGCCGCCAGCACTCCAGCTTCGGCCGGATGCTGGACCCTATCGCGGACAAGCTGCTGGTCGGTGCCGCGCTGATGATGCTGGCCGGGGAAGGGCGACTGCCGGGCGGGACTCTTTATCCGGCGGTGCTGATCATGTTGCGCGAAATCCTGGTGAGCGGGCTCCGGGAATATCTCGCCGGGATCCGTGCCGGTCTTCCGGTGACCCGCTTGGCCAAGTGGAAGACTGGGTTCCAGATGGGCGCCCTGGGCACATTGCTCGCCGGCGACAGCGCGGCCCACTGGCTGGGCCTGGGCTTCCTGCCCGTCTCGGCGATCGGGGCGGCGATGCTGTGGGTAGCGGCGGGGCTCACCCTGGTCACTGGATGGGACTACCTGACCGCCGGGCTGCGCCATGCCACCAGGACCGCCCCGCCCGCGCAGGGTGAGGCGATTCCGCCGCCAGGGTGAGCGCGCCAATCGTGAGCAGGAAATGAGGGTGATCGGCATCATCGGCTGGTCCGGCAGTGGCAAGACGACCCTGCTCACCGCGCTTTTGCCGGTCTTGCGCGCCCACGGGCTTCGGGTCTCGACAGTCAAGCACGCTCATCACGGCTTCGACATGGACCGCGCGGGCAAGGACACGTTTCGTCATCGCGAGGCGGGGGCACATGAGGTGCTCGTCGCTTCAGCGACGCGCTGGGCGCTACTGCACGAGGTGAACGGGCCCGAGCCCTCCCTGCCCGATCTGCTCGCCCGGCTCGAATCGGTGGATCTGGTATTGGTGGAAGGCTTCAAGTTGCACCCCTATCCGAAAATCGAAGTGTATCGCCCCTTGTTCCGCAAGCCGCCGATCTGGCCCGGCGATCCCGCCATAGCAGCGGTGGCGACAGATGCGCCCGACCTGGCTTGCCAGCTCCCGCGATTGCCGCTCAACGACCCATCCGCGGTTGCCGCCTGGATGCTCGGCCTGGCGCCCGCTGCCGCCGGCTGACGTGGGGGCGCTCATCAATCCTTGAGACCTTCGCGCGCTGTGTGCAGAGTGCGCGCCAACTGCCGGTCGAGCCTAGACTATGGTTATCTTGGAGCCTTCATTCATGCCACGCGTCGCATTGGTTGGCCTCTCCTGCCTGTCCCTGGCGGGCTGCGGGTTTCACGCCTGGGACCGGCCGCCCTTCGTCACCGGCTCCGATCCCTACCTGCCGGCCGGCGATAGCGAGAACATGCGCCGCGCTCAGGGGTTAACGAGCGCGCCCGCCCCGCTAACGACCGAGCCGGGCAATGTCTGGCCGGGGCCGCTGCCGCCACAGCCGACACTTGCCGATTTGGTGAAGCAGGAAAGCCAGGGGAAGCTCGCGGCGACACCGCAACTTCCAGGCCCTCAGCCCCAGGCTCCGGCAATCCCCGCACCGCAGAGCAGCCTGGCCCCGCCGCCCGTTGTACAGCCCATCGTACCAGCCATCCCGCCCGTCCCGCAGGTCGCGGTGCCCTCCGGCGCGCAAACCCCGCCGCCCGCCGGGCCCGTGCTCCAGACCCCCCAAGGCCCCGCGGTCACTAGCGGCGGGACAGGCACGTTCAAGAGCGTCACCATGCCGAACGGCATGACCGGGATTGTCGTCCCCAATGGCAACGGGACCAACACCATCATCTTGTCGAACGGCACTGTGCAGACGGTGCCCGCACCTAAATAGGGTTGCATGGCCGACGACGAACGACCGCCCCTGACCGTCCTCTATTTCGCCTGGCTGCGCGAGCGCGCCGGCACCGCCGAAGAGCGCATCGCGCTGCCCAGTGATGTGCGGACCGTGGGCGAGCTAATCGCGTTCCTTGCCGCGGGAAGCCCCGGACACGCCGCGGCGTTCGAGAGCCGGCGCACGGTGCGCTGCGCCGTGAACCAGGAGTTCGCCGACCCCGGGACACTATTGCATCCCGGCGATGAGGTCGCATTCTTCCCGCCGGTGACCGGCGGTTGAAGGAGGCCGATTGATGGCCCGTATCCGCGTGCAGTCCGAGGATTTCGACATCGGCGCCGAGTGCGCGCAATTGACTGCCGGCCGCACCGATGTCGGCGGGATCGGCTGCTTCATCGGCACGGTGCGCGACAGCGCCGCCGGGCGGCCAATCGACGCGCTGATGCTGGAGCACTACCCGACCATGACCGAGCGCGCGATCGACCGGATCGTCGCGGAGGCGATGCGGCGCTGGATGCTGCTTGGCTGCACCGTGATCCACCGCGTCGGTCGCCTCGGCCCGGGCGAAAACATCGTTCTGGTACTGGCCGCCGCGGCTCACCGGCAGGCAGCGCTGGAGGCCACCGCGTTCCTGATCGATTGGCTGAAAACCAAAGCGCCGTTCTGGAAAAAAGAGGAGTTCGCCGACGGCGCGCAAGCGTGGGTCGAGGCCCGAGAAGCGGACGACGCTGCCGCGCAACGATGGGACTAAGCAAGTCAGGCCAAACGCGTTCAAAGAAAAGAGCGGAGACCGCTGCATCCGGCGGGTGTATTGCGCCGTAAGGATGACGCGCCAAACGGAACGGCGCGCGAGCAGAAGGACCCGCCCAATGCGAAAGATCCGTCCCACCACTCTGTTGCTTGCGGCGCTGGCGCTCCCTGCTGCCGCACTGGCCGTCGCCCCGCCGGCGTCCGCCCAAATGGCCTCGGAACCTACCGTGATGGTCGGCGGCGCGCCGATGTATCCGTCGAAGAACGTCATTCAGAACGCCGTCAACTCCAAGGACCACACCACGCTCGTCGCCGCGGTCAAGGCGGCAGGGCTCGTGAATACGCTGGAAGGGCCAGGGCCATTCACGGTCTTCGCCCCCACCAACGAGGCCTTCGACAAGCTGCCGCCCGGCACCGTGGCCACCCTTTTGAAGCCGGAGAACAAGTCCACGCTCATGAAGATCCTCACCTACCACGTCGTGCCCGGCCGCTACACCACCGCCGAACTGATGCGTCTGGTGCATGCAGGCGAAGGCCAAGCCATGCTGAAGACCGTGGAAGGCGAGCCGCTGACGATTACCGAGAACAACGGCCATCTGTTCGTCGAAGGCGCGAAGAGCGGCGTCGCCGAAATCACCGTTCCCAATGTCATGCAGTCCAATGGCGTGATCCAGGTCGTCGATTCGGTGCTGTTGCCGAAGTGACCGGCACCGGATGCTAGCGGCCGGAATGTCGAAGTGCCCCCCGCTTCCCGTTCCGGCCGCTGGTTTCCGGCAAATGTTTGGTTCACCGCCCCCGGCGCAACAGGAACAGCGCCTGTTCGCCAAACAGGTTGGCCAGCCGCGGAAAGCGCCGCCAGGGCGCGCGACGGCCGGCTTCATCGGCGGCTAGCCAGCGTTCGACCGCGTAGCCCTCGGCATCGCAAAGGTCGAAGAAGTCGCGGATCGTGCAGGGATGGATGTTCGGAGTTCTCGTACCACATCCGGTCCCAGGTGGGCGTCATCGGCATCCGCCCCTTGCTGACCAGCTGCCAGCGCACCTGCCAGTGACCGAAATTGGGGAAGCTGACCACCGCACAAGTTCCAATGCGCAGCATCTGCCGCAGCACCTCGCGCGGGCGCTCCACCGCTTGCAGCGTGCGCGACAGCACCACGTAGTCGAACCCGCTGTCGGGGTAATGCGCCAGATCGATGTCCGCGTCGCCATGCATGACCGGCAGCCCGTGCGCAACCGCCCGCGTCACCAATGCCATGTCGATCTCGATCCCTCGCGCGTCGCAGCCTTTGGTTTGGAACAGGTGATCAACCAGCGTGCCATCCCCGCTGCCAATGTCGAGCACGCGCGCACCCGGCGCGATCATCTCGGCGATCAGCCGCAGATCGAGCCGCGTGTTCTTGGCGACGAACCGGATCGGGTCGTGCGTGCTCACAGCCTGGCATGCACCGCGCAGCCCGACAGGAAACCAGCCATGCTGCGATGGAGATCAGGCTCGTCCAGCAGGAAGGCATCATGGCCCTTGTCGGAGCCGATCTCGACGAAGCTCACGTTCGCGCCCGCCCAATTGAGCGCGCGCGCGATGGCGCGGCTCTCGGCGGTCGGGAACAGCCAGTCGGAGGTGAAAGACACGAGCAGGAAGCGCGTGCGCGTGCCACGGAACGCCGCGGCGAGATCGCCGTCATGATCGGCAGCAAGGTCAAAATAGTCCATCGCGCGGGTGATCGTGAGATAGGAGTTGGCGTCGAACCGCCGAACAAACGTGCTGCCCTGGTGGCGCAGGTAGCTTTCCACCTCGAACATTTCGCCGAACAGGCTTATGGCCTCGCCGGCGCTCTTGGGCGCGGTTTGCAGCCGGCGGCCGAACTTGCGGGTCAGCGCTTGCTCGGAGAGATAGGTGATGTGCGCGCACATGCGCGCCACCGCGAGACCGCGCTCGGGGACCCGGCCAGTTTGCCAGTAGCGCCCGCCTTCCCAATCGGGGTCGGCGAAGATCGCTTGGCGCCCCACCTCGTGAAAGGCGATGTTCTGAGCTGAATGATACGCGGCAGTAGCGATCGGCATGGCCGCGAACACCGCTTCGGGGTAGTCGGCGGCCCATTGCAGCGCCTGCATCCCGCCCATCGACCCACCAGTGACCGCGAACAGCCGCTGGATGCCGAGATGCTCGACCAGCCGCTTCTGCGCGCGCACCATGTCGCGGATGGTAACCGGCGGGAAATCCGTGCCCCAAGGCGTCGGGTGAAGCGCGTCGGTGTCATCCCTCGGGCTGAGCGGGCCGGTGCTGCCCATACAGCCGCCGAGCACGTTGGCGCAGATCACAAAGAACCGCTCGGTGTCCACGGGGCGGCCCGGCCCCACCATCAGCTCCCACCACCCGTCCTTGCCGGTGAGGGGATGGCGCTCGGCAACGTATTGGTCGAGGGTGAGCGCATGGCAGATCAGCACCGCGTTGGACCGCGCGGCATTGAGCCGACCGTAAGTACGATAGGCCACCGTCAGGCGCGCCAGATGCGCGCCGCACTCCAGGGCCATGCCCTCGGGGAACGTGGCGTGCTGGTGCGAGACGTCGGTCAGCTCCGTGATCTGGTTCATGGCGTCTCGTGCATAGGCCCGAGACGGAAGGGCGACAACCCGGCTCCGCGATGATTGAGACCCTCGCGTTAGGGCGCGAGGCGGCACTAAGTTCTTCTAGACGGTGTGGAGGAACGCGAGGATATCGCTGAACTGCTTGTGGGTGAAGACACCGGTCCAGTTTGGCATCCCCTTGTCCGTGCGCAGTACGTCGTCTGGGATATCCGGCTCATTTCGCCACTTCTGGCGCGTCTTCGCGTCGAGCGCATGGACGTACTCCGGACCCAGGAACTCGACAGGTGTGGTGTCGCCGATCACAATCGGCGACGACTCGGTGGAGCGCAGCGTGGCGAGCGAGAAGGCGTAGGCCAGTTGCCGTGGCTATACACCGGCCACTCGTTCTGATCGGTTGCGGCCGAGTAGCGGTTGCGCCGGGGTGCCGGCCGCGAATGCCGTTCCAACCCGACTAGGAGCCCGGGCGCCGCTCGGCGCTGCTCAGCAATCAACTTGTTTCCTCCTGCTCTCCTCCCGGCTGTTTTACCGGCCTCGGACGGGCACTTAACGGTTAAGCAATCATAAGCAGATGGACAGCCCGCGGCTTTGCAAGCCAGTCCGTTTCGGATAGATCATCCGGCCGACAATTGGCCGCACGTCCGCGCAGGTTCATGCCACCCCCAGTCTCGCCCGCCGATGTCGCGCCCCCGCCGCGCACCCTGCCGGACGACCCTCCCTCTCCGGAGGGCTGGCCCAACGACCTCGCGCCGCTACGTGCCGAGCTGGATCGGATCGACAACGCGTTGCACGACCTGCTGATGCCGCGGGCCGAAGTGGTCGGCCAGGTCGCGGCCAGTGCCAGCAAGGCCAACAGCACCGTCGCGCTGCGGCCGGGACGCGAGGCGGCCATCATCCGCCGACTGTTGGGCCGCCATCGAGGCCGGCTGCCAAAGCAAGCGGTGGTCAGGCTCTGGCGGGAGCTGCTGGCCGCCACGACCGCGATGCAGGGGCCGTTCAGCGTCGCGGTGTGCGAGACCGATCCCGGCCGGAGCTTCACTCAAGCGGCGCGGGAGCAATTCGGCGCCCTGACGCCGCTCCACATACACCCGACTTCCACGGAGAGCCTAGCAGACTTGCGCGCCGGCACGGCCCAGGCGGCCGTGCTCTCGATGCCGACGGAGACCGAGTCGGCCGAGCAGGCGTGGTGGACGGCATTGCTGCATCAGGATCGCCCGCACCTCTACGTCGTTGGCCGCCTACCTTTCTGGTCGCCTCGCGCCGAGGGTGCCCCCGGCGCGCAGGCGCTGGTCGTCGCCGCCATCCCGCCCGACCCCAGCGGGTCGGATCGCTCGCTGATCGGCCTGGAGCCAGCCCTCGACACGGACCGAGCCCGGCTAGCCGCCGTGCTCGCCGACACCGGTCTCGCGCCCCTCGCGATCCTGCTGCGTCGCGAGCCCGGCGCGGCGGCCGCGCACGTGCTCGTCGAGGTTGAGGGCTATCTCACCGAGGCGGACCCGCGCCTGGCCCAGCTCGCCCCCGATCTGGTCCGGCCTCCGGTGCTGCTCGGCGGCTACGCCATCCCCGTCAGCGGAACCGCCGCGACATGACCGCCCCGCTTCCCCGACCGGAAATCCTTGGCGTGTCGCCCTATGTCGGCGGCGAGTCCTCAGTGCCCGGCGTCAATCGGGTTTTCAAGCTCTCGTCCAACGAAGGCCCGTTCGGTCCGCCGCCCGGCGCCCAGGCGGCATACGCGAAAGCCGCCGCCGAGCTGCATCGTTATCCGGACGGCGACGCGCGAGAACTGCGGCGCGCGATCGGGGCCAAGTTCGGGCTCGACCCGGCCAAGATCGTCTGCGGCAACGGCTCCGACGACCTGATCGCGCTGCTGTGCATCGCCTATGGCGGGCCGGGGCGCGAGGTGCTGATGAGCGAGCACGGGTTCTCGATTTACCAGATCGCCGGCACTTATGCCGGCAGCAAAGTGTTCAAGGCGCCCGAACGGAATCTCGCGGCCGATGTGGACGCCCTGCTCGCGCGCGTAACGCCCGCCACGCGTTTGCTGTTCCTGGCGAACCCGAACAACCCGACCGGCAGCATGGTGCCGCACGAGGAAGTCGCCCGCCTGCGGGCTGGCCTGCCGCCGGAGGTGCTGCTGGTACTCGATGCCGCGTATGCCGAATATGTGGAGCGGCCGGACTATGATCCGGGCATCAAGCTGGTGGACGCGGCCGACAACACGGTGATGACGCGTACCTTCAGCAAGATCTTCGGCTTAGGCGGAATGCGGATCGGCTGGGCCTACGCGCCGCCGCCGGTGATCGACGTGCTGCATCGGGTGCGCGCGCCGTTTAACGTGTCCATCGCCGCCCAGGCCGCCGCGATCGCCGCTTTGGCCGAGCCTGGCTGGCTGGAAAAGGGCCGGACGCACAACCGCGAACAACGCACCCGGCTTACCTCGGGGCTCCGGGCCGCCGGCATCCGCGTCTGGCCGAGCGAGGGCAATTTCGTGCTGGCCGACTTCGACACCCCGGCCCGCGCCGAGGCCGCCGACGCGGCGCTGCGTCGTAGCGGGGTTATCGTGCGGCGGGTCGCCGGCTACGGCTTGCCACACTGCCTGCGCATCACGGTCGGGACCGCCGAGGAGGTGGAACTGGTGATCGACCTGCTCACGGGCTTCATGGCCGAGCGGCAATGGCTGAGCCGCTGTTCCGCCGCTTGGCGTTGATCGGCGTCGGCCTGATCGGCAGCTCGGTCGCTCGTATCGCCAAAGAGCGGGGCGACCTCGCCGGCGAGGTGGTGGCGAACGCGCGCACCCAGGCAACGCTCAATCGCGTCATGGAACTTGGGATCGCCGACCGCGTGGAGCGCGATCCCGGCCGGGCGCCGAGGGCGCGGACTGCGTGATGCTCTGCGCCCCTGTTGGCGCCTTTGCCGAGCTTGCCGCCGCCATCGCCCCGCATCTCGCACCGGGCGCGGTCCTCACCGATGTCGGATCGACCAAGCAGTCGGTGATCCGCGATGTCGGGCCGCTGCTGCCGGCCGGGGTGCATTTCGTGCCGGCGCATCCGGTCGCCGGCACCGAGTATTCCGGACCGGACGCCGGCTTCACCACGCTGTTCCAGGGCCGCTACACGCTGCTGACGCCGCCGCCCGGCACCGACGAGGATGCGGTGGAGCGGATCGGGGAGCTTTGGCTTCGCTGCGGCAGCATGGTGGAGGTGATGGAGCCGGGGCATCATGACCGGGTGCTCGGGATCGTCAGCCATCTGCCTCACCTGATCGCATTCACCATCTGCGGCACCGCGGACGATCTTGCCGACGAGACCCGCCAAGAGGTGTTGCGCTTCGCCGCCTCGGGCTTTCGGGACTTCACCCGCATCGCCGCCTCGGACCCGACGATGTGGCGCGACGTCTTCCTCAACAACCGGGAGGCGCTGCTGGAGATGCTGGCGCGGTTCCTGGAGGACGCGCAGGCGATGGCGCGCGCCGTCCGTTGGGGGGATGCAGCTTACATCGAAGACAAGGTGGAACGCGGCCGCAAGATCCGCCGCAGCCTGATCGAGCTGAAGCAGGCGTAGGGGATCCCGGGCCCCGTCCCGCAGTCGGCCGGGGAGTAGGGGGCCGGATCGCAAGCTGCCGTGACGGGCGGCAACCGGGCCCGCAATACCGCAGTTCGCCGGCGAAGTATCAGCAGGAGCTGCATCAAAATGAATGTGTCTCCAAGAGTGCGGATGCTCGGCAGGGGGAGTACGCGCAAGCCGGTTGCAATTATGACCGAAGTGCCGCCACCAGCAGTACCAGTATGGCTGAAGCTGGGCTATGGGCTGGGGGTCCCAGTGATCGCCGTCGTTTACCGGCGTCATTACGGGGCACAGAATTTCCTCTGGCTGTCGGATATTGCGCTCGGCTCGACGGCTTCCGCCGTGATACTTGAAAGTCCGCTGCTCGCCAGTCTGCCGGCAATCGGGGTTCTGCCCTTGGAGCTGGCCTGGACACTCGACTTCATCGCCGGGGGCAGGCTGCTCGGGCTCGCCGGCTATATGTTCGACAAACAGCTTCCGCTCGGGCTGCGTCTGTTATCGCTGTTCCACCTTGCGCTGCCACCCACCTTGCTCTGGATGCTAGACCGGTTCGGCTATGATCGCCGTGCCCTGCCGGTCCAAGTCGCGCTCACCTCAGCCGCGTTGCCGCTTACCTACTGGCTGACCGAGCCGAAGCACAACATCAACTGGGTGTTTGGGCCGGGTGAAAAGCCGCAGCGCAAGTTGCCGCCGCTGGTCTATCTCGGGCTGGAAATGCTCGCGATTCCAGTCTTGGTTAATCTGCCTATGCACGCGCTCATGCGGCGGCTATTTCCACTGCCTCAAGAGCGCGCTCCGAAATCCACACGCTTTGACCAACTCTTGGGGGCCAGTAGTCGGCGGAGTTCCTGATTACGTGTTCCTCCCGACCTACGTTCCTCGCTATCCATGCGCGTCCGGGAAGACAAAAAGCAACGCTGATCGGCTCGTCTTGATTCTTGCCCGGATTTAGCCCTCATAGATAGTTGCATTAGGGAATGCCTATTCGGATAAGCGATTCGTGCCGATAGCGCGGATCACCCGCCGAGCATCTGGTGCGCTGCCTGGAGGGTCCGGGTTCGTGGTCATGAAGGTGAAAGCGATCACGCGCCCCGGCGAGGACGAGCCGGAGCAACACGACGGCGCGCGGCGAAACCGAAGGCGAGTTCAGACCCTGGCGCGCTATCTACGGCGGCGCTTCGATGCGCGGCGAAGTTTCAAGCTACGCGCGGCAATCGCCAGCCGCTTCGCGCCGGTAGAGCCGCACGCGCATGCCGCCGCGGCCGATTATCTGGCAACCACGCTCGACATGATCAACCAATTGCACGACAGCAATCCCGGCAAGGAATTTGGTGCTCTCTCGGATTATCCTCAGTCGCTTCACTTTAACCATGGGAGATTATCCGCATGAGCATGATTCTCGAAAAACCACACGCACACGGCTTGCGCCGATCAGCGCATCGGCCGCAAGCATGGCGCATGCTCGAAGCCGGCAGCGGGTGCATCGATGCCGACCGCAACATTGCGCGCGTGGTGATGAACCGGCAACCGCTCGGCGGTTACACGGGCTAGGTGCAGCCTTTGCCGTTCGGCACGAAGCCCGCGCCGCATGCCGTGCAGCGGAGCAGGCCGACGACCTCGACGAGGATCATTCGGACGCGTGAAGCTCCTGCTCGGCACGCTCATAGGCGGCTCACCGCCAGTGCAGGGCGCAAGACATGTCCCCACTTCACACGCCGCGACCGGTCCTGGCTCCGGGCGAGGTGCGAAGTTCGGCTCGCAGTCGGTAGCACAGAACTACTTGCAGGCATCTGGGCCGGCATCCTGGGCAGGCTGATACTTCTTCTCGATAATCAGGTAATTGATCGTTGTGTCACCAACGTTCGTATATTCATGCCACGGAATGGGCGCATTGCTGCTAATATCCCCGATCTCAGTCTGGCGCTGTCGCGTACCACGCGCGTCCCGCACCTGGCCCTTCCCCCCGCTTAGGGTGTATACAACATCAGCAGGGTGCGAGTGGCACAGATGAACCGCCCCCGGCGGGAAAGTGCAGCGACCAATGCGAATTTGTGCGTCCTCATAGAGCTTTTCACATGGGTGCTTACCCTGCCATTCGACGGAGAAGGCGTCAGGGACGTCGCCGGCCGCGGCATATGGCGATAGAGTAATAGCCATGCCGGCGAGCACAATACTAATTCTGGCCATAGTGTTCTTCCCTTCCTTCTGTTAAGCGAAGTTCGTGCCGTAGACGGGGAAATTAGATCGCTGTCTACTTTGTACGCAACAGTATTACTGAATTGGTGAGGGGCCAGTCCTTTCCCCCGGGCGTCAACTCAACTGTCAACGCTTCCGAATTCTATCGCGTAAGTCGAACGCTATACCAGTGGTCTCCTTTGCCTCTAACCTTCCAGCCCTTTTCCTCAAGCCTAGTAAGTAAGAACTTGCAAGCATCGTGCTCTCTCAGGGTTTTCCGTTAACTTGCCTCCCAACGCGCCATCCAATTCTCGATCTTTGATCCCCAAAGGAGGGCTATCGCCGATCAAGGTGCATTCCTGCTTCCGTCACGCGACGCGAAGAAGTAGGCCGGATGTGTGGCCTACGACGATTCCGCCAAGCCCTGACGTTCGTCCCGAAATACCGAGAGCCACCTCTACTGTCCCGGTGCTTTGAGAGCCTGCCGGGGTTGCCAACGTCAGAAGGGTGGCAGCTGTTACTGCCCAGCCCCATCGCGACATTCCTCCAGCCTCCTTAACCTTTCTTTCCCATTGATCGTCTGGTTGCTTGGTAACACGTTCAGACGAAACGTGCTTTCACAATACAGGGAAACTGATTTCTCTCTATAGGTACTGCTACCTATATCAGCCGACATTCCCCGGATGGCGGCCTTTCCGCCATTCCGCGCCGCATCGCCGTTCACACCGACTTTCGCTGGCCTTTCTCGGCGCACGCGCCTCCACCGCCAGCCGGATAGGCCGGGAAAGACGCCGATCCTCAGCATCGGACATGGCAACGGGCGGAGCGCCGCGATGGCGCCCAGAATTTGCTTGAACAGACCGCGCGCTGACCACCCTGCGGAACCGGCTGGTCAAGTTGTTCAGCACCATCATATTAGCAGCGAGCGTACGTGGCACCATCCTGTCTCGCATCCTAAGCACGCGGCCATTGGTCATGATTGGTGCAGCTAGTTACTCACTCTACCTGATGCAGGCGCCGGTGCAGAAGGGCGCCAGCGTCCTCAAGCAGTATCTGATGTTGCTCACCCGGCGCAAAGCACGGGGGTGGTGTTGGCATACTTGGCACTGCTCGCGTTAAGCACCGCCCTCGTCCATGTTTTCGTCGAGAACCCATCCCGCCATTTGCTGCGACGAAGATCAACGCTTGGCTACCGCTCCGAGATTGCAAGCCTCAAATCCTCTGCTGGGTCGACAGTTGTGGAGAGACTGACGCAAGATCCGAGTGCATCGACGCTACCGAAGATTCACACGTTTGGCGGATCGTGCTGGGCGATGGCGCAGGTGATCTGCGATGTGGCATTCCAACGGCGTGTCCTGCCACTCAGCGACAAGGCACATGCGCGCGCTCGTTTGCGCAATGGCCGAACAGTCACTAAAATTCAGCCGAGGAACCGCCATGCACGTTGCCACCAGCCCTGCATTCAAAGAAAACGCCCGCCGCGCGATCGCCGATCCGGCGCTGCAAAGGGCGCTAGCCCGCAGCGGACCGCAATTCGTTGCCCGGCGGCCGCCGCAGTCGCGGCGCTGCCCGAGTTCGAACAACTCCGCGACATCGCGCGCGAGATCAAGAACCACACCCTCGCGCATCTCGATTTCTACCTGGAGGAGCACGAGGCCAAAGTCATCGCGTCGGGCGGCACGGTCCATTGGTGCGCCACGGCCGACGAGGCCCGCGCCGCCGTGCTGGAGATTTGCCGCCATTCCGATGCCCTTACGGTCACCAAAGGCAAGTCCATGATCAGCGAGGAACTCGACCTCAACGATCACCTTGAGCGCAACGGCATCCAGCCAGTCGAGACCGACCTCGGCGAGTATATCCTGCAACTCCGCCACGAGACGCCAAGCCACATCATCGCCCCCGCCTTCCACCTCAACCGCGAGGACTGGGAGACGCAGTTCCGCGCCTCCCACACCGACCTGCCGGCGGATCGCACGTTCCGCGAGCGGCGCGATATCCTCACCGAGGCGCGCTCGCGGCTTCGCGAAGTTCCTCACCGCCGATGTCGGATCACGGGTGCCAATTTCCTGATCGCCGAGACGGGTAGCAGCGTCATCGTCACCAACGAGGGGAACGGCGACCTCACGCAAACGCTGCCGCGCGTGCATATCGTGCTGGCCAGCATCGAGAAGCTGGTGCCCACCATTGAGGACTGCACAAGCTTGCTGCGCGTCCTTGCACGCTCGGCAACCGGCCAGGACTTCTCAGTTTACACCACGTTCTCCACTGGCGCGCGCCGGCCGGGCGATCTCGACGGGCCGGGCGAGTATCACGTCGTGCTGCTGGACAACGGCCGCTCGGCCATGATCGGCACTGAGTTCCAGGAGATGCTGCGCTGCATCCGCTGCGCCGCCTGCATGAACCATTGCCCAGTCTATGGCGCCGTGGGCGGGCACGCTTATGGCTGGGTCTATCCCGGACCGATGGGCAGCGTGCTGACTTCCGCCCTGATCGGCGTGGACAAGTCGGGGCTGCTGCCGAACGCCTCCACCTTCTGCGGCAAGTGCGAGAGCGTCTGCCCGGTGAAGATCCCGCTGCCCGGCCTATGCGCCATTGGCGGGAGCGTGAATTCGAGCGTCACCTAACCCCGCCGGTGCAGCGGCGCAACCTGGCACTTTGGGCATGGGTCGCGAAGCAGCCGGCCCTCTATCGGGCGATGACACGGGCAGCGGCCTCGGCCTCGGGCTGATGGGCCGGCGCCGCGGCCGGTTCACCCGCTTGCCGATGGCCGGCGGTTGGACCAGCGGGCGCGAGATGCCGGCGCCCGAGGGCAATACCTTCTTCGCGCGGTTCGCCCAGGCACAGCGCCAGGGTCGCGTCTCTTGAGCAAGGCCGCGATGCTTCAGGCGATCCGGCGCGGCCTGCGACGGGGTCCGCTGCCGTCGGATATGGCGGAGGTGCTGCGCGGGCAACTCGAAGCCCACCCGCGACACTTGATTCCAGCGCGCAGCCGCCTGCCGCACCTGGAGCAGATCGCGCTGTTTATCGCCAATGTGGAGAAGGAATATGGCACGGTCATCCGTGTCCCGGTCCTGGCTTCGGTCCCCGACGCTATCGCCGACTATCTCGCGGCGCAGAACCTGCCAAGCGCACTGGTAATGGCTCCGCATCCCGAGCTGCAAGCCCTCCCCTGGTCCACCCGGCCGATGCTGCAGGTGCGCGAGGGCCGGCCGAGGCGGCGGACACGGTCAGCCTGCAACACGTTTATGCCGGCATCGCCGAGACCGGCACCCTGATGCTGCCCTCGGCACCGGAGCGCCCGACCACGTTGAACCTGCTCGCGGAGACCGAGATCGTTCTGTTGCGCGCGAGCCGGGTCGTCGGCGCCTATGAGGAGGCGTGGGACATGCTGCGTACGGAGATCGGGGTCATGCCGCGGAACGTGATGCTCATCACCGGCCCGTCGCGCTCCGCCGATATCGAGCAGACGCTGGAGCTGGGTGCCCATGGCCCACGGCGGGTCCATGTAGTGCTGGTGGACGACGCGCCTGACGCGAGCTAGGAGCGAGGCATGAACGTCCCCTTGCGCAAGCCGATGACCCGCGAGGAGTTTCTGGCCTGGGAAGGCCGCCAGGAGCTGCGCTATGAGTTCGACGGGTTCCAGCCGATCGCGATGACCGGCGGCACGTTCGAGCACGCAGTCATTCAGCGGAACCTCATAACGACGCTGACCAACCGGTTGCGCGGCAAGCCATGCCAGCCCCTCGGCAGCGATGTGAAGGTCGCCGTCAGCGGACGCATCCGTTATCCGGACGCGTTCGTGATCTGCTCGCCAGTGGAACCAGGCACACGCGTGATCGAAACGCGGGTGGTGGTGTTCGAGGTGCTTAGTCACTCGACCTCGGTGACGGATCGGGTGGTGAGAACCAGGAATATCGCGAGACCCCTTCTGTGGTCCGCTACGTGATGCTGGAACAGCTCCGGCAAGCCGCGACAGTGTTCGATCGCAGCGGGAAGGATTGGGTGGGTCATGTGCTCGACGGCGAGGCGGTGCTCGTCATGCCGGAGATCGGGATCGAGCTGCCTCTTTCCGAGCTTTACGAAGGCGTGCGGTTCCCCGACGTAACCGACGACGACTGACCGGCGATGACCGGCGCGCCCCGGCCAACCGCTGTGGGGCATCGCGGCTCCTCGGTCGGCCATTCGCTGCGCGGGATGCCGGTTTGGCCTCTGGCTGCCACAATCGCGGTGCAGACCTTGGCCACGATGGCTCTGTTCTCCGTCCCCACCGCGGCGCCGGAAATCGCCCGCGACTTCGGCATCCCCGGCCCGCTGGTCGGGATATTCGTCTCTGTGGTCTATTCCGTCGGCATAATTTCCGCCGTGCTCGCGCCCGGATTTGTGCATCGTTACGGCGCGGTGCGGGTGAGTCAGGCGGTGCTGGTGACGGTGATCGGGATGCTTGCATTCGCCGCTAGCGCCGGGACACCAGCGTTGCTGGGCCTTGCTGGCGTCGTGCTGGGCCTCGGTTACGGCGCGACGGCGCCGGCCAGCACCCACCTGCTGGTGCCGCAAACGCCGCAACCGGTATTCAACATGGTCATGTCGATCCGCCAGATCGGCGTGCCGCTGGGAGGCGTGCTGGGCGCGCTGATCGTGCCGCCTGTGGTGCTGGCCATCGGGTGGCGCTTGGCATTGTCGGCCGAAATTGCCCCGGTGCTGCTCTTGGTGTTGTTGCTGGAGGTGCCGCGGCGAAAATGGGACACGGGCCTCAATCCAAGCCGCCCGCTCTGGAGCGGCGTACTGCTCGAGCCATTTCGGCTACTACGGGCGGACCGGCGCCTGCGTCGGTTGTCGGTTGCGAGCTTCTTCTACTCCGGCGTGCAGCTCTCCTTCATCGCCTTCATGACCGTGCAGTTGACAACGGTCGCCGGGTTCAGCCTGGTGGATGCGGGCTTCGCATTGGCGCTGTACCAAGTTTCGGGCGCGGTCAGCCGGCCGGTTTGGGGCTGGATCGCCGACCGGTTCCTGACACCTACCCGGACGCTTTCGGTTCATGGCTTCGGGATGGCCATCGCCTGCGTCGGGGCGGGCGCGTTCGGGGCGGGCTGGCCCTCGACGGGCGTTGTGCTGGTCGCGATCCTGGGCGGGGCCACGGCCAGCGGCTACACCGGCGTTGCCTACGCCGAATATGCCCATTTGGGCGGCGGCCGTCGCACCGAGGCGACGGGCCTAGGGACCGCGGCCATGTTCATGGGCGTGATGCTGATCCCCTCCGGCTTCGGCGTGGCGGTGACGGGATTGGGCGGCTACGGACTGCCTTACGGGGCGCTGGCGCTGTTCGCGGCGTTATCCGCCTTGCTGCTCTTCGCCGCTCCGAGGCGCCGCGCGGCATCGTGAGCGCCTTCCGCAAACCCCTGACGGACCTCGATCGCGCGGCATGGGCCAGCTATGCGCGGGGTGTCGTTCCGCTGCCTGGTCGCGCGCAGGCTGCGATACAAGGCAGCCCGGCCCTGCCCGCCCCCGCGCTAGAGTCAGAGCCACGTCAGCGTGCCGCCTCGCTGACAGCGCGAGGCCGGACCGCGGGATTGGCGGTAGGGATGCAGCCGCCCGGTGTCGATTCCGCCACATGGCACCGGTTCCGGACCGGCAAGATGCCGGCTACACGCCGGCTCGACCTGCACGGGCACACAGCGCAGCGCGCCTTCCATGCGCTGATCAGTTTTCTCCGCTCCGCTCAGGCCGAGCATGTCCGCTGCGTCGAGATCATCACCGGTCGCGGCTCCCCGGAGGGCGGCGGGGTGCTCCGCCGAGAGGTTCCGTTGTGGCTCGATCTGCCGGAGGTGCGCCCACTGGTGCTGGCTGCCGCGCATCCGCACCCGGCGAACCCGGGCTCGGTGCGGCTCCTGCTGCGGCGGGTGCGGCGCTGACCCCCGGGGAGGGTCAAGTCAACCCGCCCGCTTGTTCGATGAAGGCCGCTATCTCGGGCACGCCGGTTCCAGTCTTCAGGTTGGCGAAGACAAAGGGGCGGTCGCCGCGCATCCGCCGGGCGTCGCGGTCCATCACCTCCAGGCTGGCGCCGACGAAAGGCGCCAGGTCGATTTTGTTGATGACCAGCAGATCGCTGCGCGTGATCCCGGGGCCGCCCTTGCGCGGGATCTTGTCGCCGGCCGAAACGTCGATCACGTAGATGGTCAGGTCCGCGAGTTCTGGGCTGAACGTGGCCGCGAGGTTGTCGCCGCCGCTCTCGATCAGGATGAGGTCGAGCGCCGGGAAGCGCCGGCACATCTCCGTCACGCCGGCGAGGTTGATGCTGGCGTCTTCCCGGATCGCGGTGTGCGGACAACCGCCGGTCTCGATCCCCAGGATGCGCTCGGGCGAGAGGGAACCGGCGCGGGTCAGGAATTGTGCGTCTTCCTTGGTGTAGATGTCGTTGGTGATCGCCGCGACCTCGCATCGTTCGCGGAACTGCTTGCAAAGCACGTCCATCAGCGCCGTCTTGCCGGTGCCGACCGGGCCGCCGATGCCGACCCGCAGCGGTCCGTTGATGCTGGTCATGAGCGAAACAGCCTCGTGTATTGGGTTTCGTGCCGCATGGCGGCGATGTCGGCGCGCCAGCAGGCGCCCCCGAGATCGTCGAGCGTCGCCGCCCGGGTCGCCTCGGCCACCGCCAGCAACATGGGTTCGAGCGCGGCGAGGCTGCGCAATCCGGCGGTCTGGCCGAGCGGCACGAGGCGCACGGCCGCGGAGATCAGGTTGGCCATCATCGCCTGAAGGTATGCCGCAGTCGTGACATCCTCGTCGATCGCGTGGTCGGCCGCCAACGCGCCCACCGCGACGGGATAAGGCAGAGGAGCGCAGGCGAGTGCCGCCAGCCGGGCGCTATCCCAGACCTGGGCCGCGCTGGCGAAGGCGGCCCCTTGGCCCAGCGTCTCGGTCTGCCGTTCCAGGCACGGTGCGACGGCTGTGGCAAGTTCGGCGACCGCTGCCAGGGCGTTCGCATCCGGGGCGCGGTAAGCGTGGCGGAGCAGGATCGCGTCGCTTCGGCCAGAGCCGTGGGCCAGCACGTCGGATAGCCAGCCCCCCAGCGTCCGTTCATCGCGCACGTCGCCAGCCTGGACGGCCCATTCCAGCCCGTGGCTGTAGGCGAAGCCGCCGGTCGGAAACGCCGGGGACAGCCAGGCCAGCAAGCGGAGTACGGCCTCAATGTCGGTCGTGATCATGCTGATGGAGCCCGCCGGCATAGGCGCCGGCCTCCGGGTCGAAGGTCGCGGTGACGTGGCCAACATGACCTCCGAGCCGCTGAACCATTTCGGCAATCACATGATCGCTTCGGATGCGCAGCCGCTCGCCCTGCACCTGAATGGGCAGGTGCCGGTTGCCCAGATGCCAAGCGATCCGTGCCAGTTCGCCCGGCGCGTGCGCGTGGATGTCGAGCAGTGGCTCGGGCTCCGCGCACACGCGCACGACCCGGCCATCCTCCAGTTCCAGCCCGTCGCCGTCCCGTAGATGCGCGGCACTGGCCAGGTTGAGGGTGAAGTTCGTGCCGTTCTCGGCGGACATCATCAGACGCCGGCGATGGCGGCCGTCGAAATCGAGCCGCACGCGGTCGGTCTCGCGCGCCGCGTCCCAGGTGCCGGCCGGCAGGACCCGTCGCGCCTGCATCAGAACAGGAAATACCGCTGTGCCATCGGCAGGACGGTCGCGGGCTCGCAAGTGAGCAGAGTGCCGTCGGCCCGGACCTCATAGGTCTCGGCATCCACCTCGATCACCGGCATCGCGTCGTTATGGATCATCGAATGCTTGCCGATGCCGCGCGCGTGTCGGCAACCGCGACCAGGCGGCGATTGAGCTTCAGCGCATGGCCGATCCCTTGATCGAGCGCCGCGCCGGAGACGAAGGTGAGGCAGGTCGCGCCAAGCGCGCCGCCGAGCGCGCCGAACATCGGCCGGTAATGCACCGGCTGCGGCGTCGGGATAGAGGCGTTCGGATCGCCCATCGGCGCCATCGCGATCGCGCCCCCTTTGATGACCAGATCCGGCTTCACCCCGAAGAACGCCGGCGACCACAGCACCAGATCGGCGAGCTTGCCGGCCTCGATCGAGCCCACCTCGTGCGCGATGCCCTGCGCGATCGCCGGATTGATCGTATATTTCGCGACATACCGTTTCACCCGCGCGTTGTCGTGCTGACTCCGTGTCTCCCGCCAGCGTGCCGCGCTGGGTCTTCATCTTGTGCGCGGTCTGCCAGGTGCGGATGATGACCTCGCCCACCCGCCCCATTGCCTGGCTGTCGGACGACATCATCGACAGCGCGCCGAGGTCGTGCAGGATGTCCTCGGCCGCGATCGTCTCCTTACGGATGCGGCTTTCGGCGAACGCGATATCCTCCGAGATCGCCGGGTCAAGGTGATGGCAGACCATGAGCATGTCGAGATGCTCGTCCAGCGTGTTCGCCGTATAGGGCCGTGTCGGGTTGGTGGAGCTCGGCAGCACATTCGCCAGGCCCGCCACCTTGATGATGTCCGGCGCGTGCCCGCCACCCGCGCCCTCGGTGTGGAAGGCGTGGATCGTCCGGCCCTGGAAGGCGGCGATCGTGTCCTCGACGAAGCCCGAACTCGTTCAACGTGTCGGTGTGGATCATCACCTGCACGTCGAAGCGGTCAGCGACCGATAGGCGCAGTCGATCGCCGCCGGCGTGGTGCCCCAATCCTCGTGCAGCTTGAGGCACGACGCGCCGGCGCGGATCATTTCCTCCAGCGCGGCGGGCCGCGCGGCATTGCCCTTGCCGGCGAAGGCGAGATTCACCGGCAAGCCCTCGGCGGCCTGGAGCATGCGCGCGAGATGCCACGGGCCCGGCGTGCAGGTGGTGGCGGCGGTGCCGGTGGCGGGCCCGGTGCCGCCGCCGATCATGGTGGTGATGCCCGAGGCCAGCGCCTCCTCCGACCTGTTGCGGACAGATGAAGTGGATGTGGCTGTCCATGCCGCCGGCGGTGACGATCTTGCCCTCGCCCGCGATGATCTCGGTGCCCGGACCGATGACGATGTCGACGTTCGGCTGGATGTCGGGATTGCCGGCCTTGCCGATCGCTCGCGATCCGCCCGCCGGCGATGGCCGATATCGGCCTTGACGATGCCCCAGTGATCGATGATCAGCGCGTTGGTGATGACCGTATCGACCGCGCCCTCGGCCCGGGAGGCCTGCGACTGGCCCATGCCGTCGCGGATCACCTTGCCGCCGCCGAACTTCACCTCCTCGCCATACGTCGTCAGGTCGCGCTCGACCTCGATGAACAGCTCGGTGTCGGCGAGGCGCACGCGGTCGCCGGTGGTGGGACCGAACATGTCGGCGTAGGCGGCGCGCGGCAGGCGGGCCATCAGTCGAGCGCGCCCATCACGTTGCCGCGGAAGCCGTACACGACGCGGCGGCCGCGATAGGGGACCAGCGTGACCTCGCGCGTCTGCCCAGGTTCGAAGCGGATCGCGGTGCCGGCCGCGATGTCGAGCCGATGGCCGTGCGCGGCGGCACGGTCGAAGAACAGCGCGGGGTTGGTTTCGGCGAAATGGTAATGGCTGCCGACCTGGATCGGCCGATCGCCGGTGTTGGCGACGATCAGCGATCGCCGCTCGAGGCCGGCAGTTCAACTCGATCGTGCCCTCGGCAGGAATGACTTCACCCGGGATCATCGGATCGGCTCGTGGATGGTGACGAGCTTGGTGCCGTCGGGAAAGGTCGCCTCGACCTGCACGTCGTGGATCATCTCCGCCACACCCTCCATCACCTGCGCGCGGCTGACGACATGCCCGCCCGCCTCCATCAGGTCGGCCACGCTTGCGGCCATCGCGCGCGCCCTCCACCACGAAATCGGTGATCAGCGCAACCGCCTCGGGATGGTTCAGCTTCACCCCGCGCTCCAGCCGCCGGCGCGCGACCATCGCCGCCATCGCGATCAGCAGCTTGTCTTTCTCGCGCGGCGTCAGGTTCATGCAACTCTCCCTCAGCAGCGCCAGACGCGGGGCAGCGGACGCGATTGGCGCAGACTGCGCAAGGCACGCAGCACCGCCGATCGGAGCGCGGCCCCGTCCGGCGCGAGAATCCGCGCGATGAGGATGCCGTTCCACGCGCTGGCGCCGGCCTCCTCGGGCAAGCGTCGCACGAAGCGCGCCGAGATGCCGCTCGCGCATCGGGCGCGACATGGATCAATGTCGCCGCCGCGCGCGCGCCGCCAGCCGTCGCGCTGCCGGCCATCAGCGCGGAGACATGGCCTTGCAGGCGCACGGCGTCGTGCAGCACGAGCCGCCCCGCGCGGCGGATGCGGATCACGTCACGCAGCCAGGCACGCTCGACCGTCTCGCCCATCGCGGCTCGCCCGAACACCAGCCATTCGACGCCGAGAAACGAGGCATCGGCCGCCAAATCCACCGTCAGGCGGCGGTCGAGAGCGCAGCCGTCGAACAGGATCGTCTCCTGCGGCAGCCACTCCACCGCACCGCCGTCCTCCACCTCGATGCAAGTGCGCACCAGGGCCGGTTCGCTGCCGGGCAGCGCGCGGTAGAACCGCTCCGCCGCCTGCACGGCGATGCTGGCGCGCGTGCCCGGTGCCAAATGGAACCGGCTTTCCAGCCGGTCGCCCCCCGCCACGCCGCCGGAGGTGTTCAACATCACCACTTCGGCCCAACCCGGTTCCTGTATGCGCGGGAACCGCGCCTTCAGGCAGCCCGCCTGGCGCAGTTCGCCCAACACTGAAGCACCGTCACGCGCACGCAGGCTGACCCGCAATTCCCCGGTCGCCCGCTGGAGCGCGGGCGAGTCAGACAGAGAGGCGGCGTCGTACATCCCGCTCGTCCAGCTCCTCGCGACGCCCGGACAACACGATATCGTCCTCGGTCCATCACCGCGATCGTCTGGGCGAGATCGCGGGCGAAGTCGAAATACTGCTCGACCAGCAGGATGGCGATGTCGCCGCGGGCGCGCAACAGTGCGATCACCCGGCCGATGTCCTTGATGATGCTGGGCTGGATGCCCTCGGTGGGCTCGTCGAGCAGCAGCAGGCGCGGGCGCGTCACCAAGGCGCGGGCGATGGCGAGCTGCTGTTGCTGGCCGCCTGAGAGATCGCCGCCGCGTCGGGCCAGCATGGTGCGCAACACCGGAAACAGCTCGAACACGTCGGGCGCGATGCGGCGCTGCCCGCGCGGCAGCACGGCGAAGCCGGTCTCCAGGTTCTCGCGCACGGTCAGCAGGGGAAAAATGTCGCGTCCTTGCGGCACCCAGGCGATGCCGCGTCGCGCGCGCTCGTAGGTGGGCAGTCGGGTGATGTCGGCACCGTCCCACCGGATCGCCCCGGCGCTGATCGGATGCGTGCCCATCACGGCGCGTAGCAGGCTGGTCTTGCCGACGCCGTTGCGCCCGAGCAGACAGGTGACCGCGCCTGCCTGGGCCGAAATCGAAACGGCCCGGAGCGCGATGGCCGCGCCGTAGTGGAGTTCGAGGTCGCGGACTTCGAGCATTAGCGCAGGCTCGTCGCGGCCGTCGTCAGTTCTTCGTCATGGTCCGCGAAGGCGGACCATCCACGACTTGCCTTCGCCGCGTGAAGTCGTGGATGGCCGTGACGAGCACGGCCATGACGATAGAGGTGGTGCTGAGGCACCGGCGCGATCGGCCGAAGCATCACCGCCCCAAATACACTTCGACCACGCGCGGATCAGCGCTCACATGGTCGATCGAGCCCTCGGACAGCACCGCGCCCTCGTGCAGCACCGTGACCCTGACATCGAGCGCGCGGACGAAGGCCATGTCATGCTCAACCACGACGACGCTGCGGGTGCGATTGATCTCACGGAGCAGCCGCGCGGTCTGCTTCGGTCTCGGCGTCGGTCATGCCGGCAACCGGCTCGTCCACCAGCAGTAGGCGAGGGTCTTGCGCGAGCAGCATCCCGATCTCCAGCCATTGCTTCTGCCCGTGCGAAAGATCGGCGGCGAGCCGGTGCCGGTCGGGAGCGAGGCGCGTGATGGCCAGGATCTCCTGGATCCGCGCCCGCTCGGCCTCGGTCTCTTGCGCCCGCAGCGTGAACCACGGGCGCCGGTCCCCGGCGAGCGCGAGCAGCAGATTGTCCCAGACGCTGTGCGGCTCGAACACGGTCGGCTTCTGGAACTTCCGCCCAATGCCGAGGGCCGCGATTGCCGGCTCGTCGAGCCGCGTGAGATCGGCGTCCTCGCCGAACACGACCCTGCCGGCATCCGGGCGGGTTTTGCCGGTGATGACATCCATCATCGTGGTCTTGCCCGCGCCGTTCGGCCCGATCACCGCGCGCATCTCTCCCGGCGCGAGGACCAGCGACAGCCCGTTCAGCGCGCGGAACCCGTCGAAAGAGACACTCACGCCATCAAGGTAAAGCAGGCTGCCCGCCGCGGTCATCCCGTCACCTCGCGGGCGGCCGAGCCGGCGAGAGCGGTTTCGTGCTCGAGCCGTTATCGAACGGTTGCGCCGGGCGAACAGACCCATCAGCCCGCGCGGCAGGAACAGGGTGACGAGTACGAATAGGCCGCCCAGCGCGAACAGCCAGAACTCGGGCAACGCGCTCGTGAACCAGGTCTTGCCGAGATTGACCAGCACCGCGCCCAAGATGGCGCCCGACAGGGTGCCGCGGCCGCCCACGGCGACCCAGATTACCGCCTCGATCGAACCAGCCGGGGCGAATTCACTCGGGTTGATGATGCCGACCTGCGGGACATAAAGCGCGCCGCCGATGCCCGCCATCACCGCCGACAGCACCCAAACAACCAGCTTGTAGGATTCCGGACGGTAGCCCAGGAACCGCGTGCGCGCCTCGGAGTCGCGGACCGCGATCAGCATCTTGCCAAACCGCGAGCGAACCACGGCGCGGGCCACCAAGAATTCGCCGGAGAGGACGATCGCCGTCACGACGAGCAGGCCGGCGCGCGTCGCCTCCGATTGCAGCGGAAACCCGAGCAGATCCTTAAAGTCGGTCATTCCATTGTTGCCGCCGAAGCCCATGTCGTTGCGGAAGAAGGCGAGCATCAGCGCATAGGTCAGCGCCTGGGTGATGATCGAGAGATAGACGCCCGAAACGCGCGAGCGGAATGCGAGCCATCCGAACACCAAGGCCAGCAGGCCGGGGGCGAGCACGACCATGACCGCCGCCAGCGCGAAGTGGTCGAATCCGTGCCAATACCAAGGCAGGTCGTGCCAGCCGAGGAACACCATGAAATCGGGCAGGCGCGCGTTACCATAAACGCCGCGCGCGCCGATCTCGCGCATCAGGTACATGCCCATTGCGTAGCCGCCGAGCGCGAAGAAGGCGGCGTGGCCGAGACTGAGAATGCCCGCGAACCCCCAAACCAAGGTCGAGCGCCAAGGCGAGCATGGCATAGCAGAGATACTTGCCGGCGAGCGAGATGACATAAGGCGAGACATGCGCGGCGAAGCCAGGCGCGGTGCCGAGATTGAGCATCGCGAGCAGCAAAGCGGCGGCAAGCACAAGGACGGGCGCGAGCAGGGAAGAGCGTTCGAGCCTCATGCCTCCGCCGCCCGGCCCTTGAGCGGGAACATGCCGCGCGGCTTGCGCTGAATGAACAGGATCAGCAGCACGAGCACCGCGATCTTGCCGAGCACCGCGCCGGCGAAGGGTTCGAGGAACTTGTTTAGCACGCCAAGCGTGAGCGCGCCCAGGATCGTGCCCCAGAGATTGCCGACGCCACCGAACACCACGACCATGAAACTGTCGATGATATAGCCTTGGCCGAGATTGGGGCTCACGTTGTCGATCTGGCTTAGCGCCACGCCCGCCATGCCGGCCACGCCGGAACCCAGGCCGAAGGTCAGCGCGTCGATCCACGGCGTGCGGATACCCATTGCCGCCGCCATGCGGCGGTTCTGTGTGACCGCGCGCATTCTGAGGCCGAGCGAGGTGTAGCGCAGTGCCGCCATCAGCGCCGTCAGCACCAGGAAGGCGAAGACAATAATGGCAAGGCGGTTGTACGTGATCGTCAGCCCGCCGAGATGCCCGTCGCCGGTCATCCAGGACGGCGTGCCGACATTTCGGTTATCGGCGCCGAATATCGAGCGGACGGATTGCTGCAACAGCAGCGACAAGCCCCAGGTGGCGAGCAACGTCTCCAGCGGTCGGCCGTAGAGCCAGCGGATCAGCGTGCGCTCGATCACGATGCCGATGAGGCCCGCGACGAGGAACGCGGCCGGGATCGAGATCAGCAGACTCACGGTCAGAAGGCCGGGCGCGACGGAGGTGACTGCCTGCTTGAACGACGAAGGCGGTGTAGGCGCCTAGCATCACCATCTCGCCATGCGCCATGTTGATCACGCCCATGACGCCGAAGGTGATCGCCAGGCCGGCGGCGGCAAGCAGCAGCACCGAGCCAAGACTGATCCCGTAATAGACGCTCTGCGCGACGTTCCAGAGCGCCAGCACGCGGTCGATCGCACGCACCGCGGTGGCGGCGGCTTCCCTCACCTGCGGCGGTTGGCCGGAGAGCTGGTCGAGCAGGGCGCGGCTGTCGAGATCGCGACGCGCCCGTACCGTCGCGATGGCGGTGAGCCGGTCGGCCGTTGAGGCACCGGGCGAGAACAGGAGCGCCGCGGCGCGTGCCTGTTCCAGGCGCCGCTTCACGGCCGGCTCCGTCTCCTTGGCGAGCGCGCGATCGAGCGCAGGGAGCGCGCGCGGGTCGTGGGAGTGGAACACCGCCTCAGCGGCGGCGGCACGGGCAGCGGGATCGGGCGAGAACAGCCGCAAGGCGCCCAGCGCGTCGTTGATCGCCTCGCGCACTCGGTTGTTCACGCGGACTTTCTTGAGCCCGCTCAACGCCACATCAGGGGCAGTCGCGCCCGTCGCGGCGTCGAGGAAGCCGGAGCCGTTCTTGATGAATAGCGTGCGGTTGGCGCGAACGTAGAGTTCGCCATCGTGCAGCGCGGCGATTACCGGTAGCGCCTGGGGATCGCCGGAATAGGCAAGCGATTCGACGCCGTGCCGGACGGTGTCGAATCTCGGCGAGGCAAGCTCGGCCAGGACGTCCGATGCGGGCTCGGCCCGCGCAGGGACACCCGCGAGGATCGCGACGGCGAAGGTAACCAGAATCGCGAGCAGAAGCTCGCCAGCAATCCTGACCGCGGGCGGCACCGCCGAAAGCTCCCCGTCCGTCCGGCTTCCTATGCCTTCTTCATGGCGCCGCCGCTGCCGCAGGTACCGGACTTGACATTGAACGCCCCGCACGAAAGCGGCGCGCGCCAATCCCCGATCAGATCCTTGGTTTCGGCCACATAGGGCGACCATTCCTGGGCGACGACGAGGCCCGGCGTCTGGGAGACGACGTTGAACTGACCGTCATCCTGGATCTCGCCAATGAGCACCGGCTTGGTGAGGTGGTGGTTTGGCATCATCGCCGCATAGCCGCCGGACAGGTTCGGCACGCTGACGCCGATCAGCGCGTCGATCACCGGGTTCGCATCGGTGGTGCCCGCCTTTTCGACGCCCTTCACCCACATGTTGAAGCCGATGTAGTGCGCCTCCATCGGATCGTTGGTAGTGCGCTTGGGGTTCTTGATGAACTGGTGCCAGGTGTCGATGAACGCCTTGTTCTCAGGGGTGTCCACGCTCTCGAAATAGTTCCACGCCGCGAGATGGCCTACCAACGGCGTGGTGTCCATGCCTGCCAGCTCTTCCTCTCCCACGCTGAACGCCACCACGGGGATGTCGGTCGCCTTGATGCCCTGGTTGCCCAGCTCCTTGTAGAACGGCACGTTGGCGTCGCCGTTGATGGTGGAGACCACGGCCGTCTTCTTGCCGGCCGTGCCGAACGACTTGATTTGCGCGACGATGCTTTGCCAGTCGGAGAAGCCGAACGGCGTGTAGTTGATCATGAGATCGGAGGGGGCGACGCCCTTCAGCTTCAGATACGCCTCAAGGATCTGGTTGGTGGTGCGCGGGTAAACGTAATCGGTGCCGGCCAGCACCCAGCGGGTGACCTTCTCCTCGCTCATCAGGTAATCGACCGCCGGGATCGCCTGCTGGTTCGGGGCGGCGCCGGTGTAGAAGACGTTTCGGCTGCACTCCTGGCCTTCGGTACTGCACGGGATAGAACAGAATCCCGTTCAGCTCTTCGAACACCGGCAGCACCGATTTGCGCGACACCGAGGTCCAGCAGCCGAACACGGCGGCGACCTTGTCCACTGATAGCAGTTGCCGTGCCTTTTCCGCGAACAGCGGCCAGTTGGAGGCGGGATCGACCACCACCGGTTCCAGCTTGCGGCCGAGCACGCCGCCCTTTTTGTTCTGCTCGGCGATTAGCATGAGCATCACGTCTTTCAGGGTCGTTTCGCTGATCGCCATGGTGCCGGACAGGGAGTGCAGGATGCCGAGCTTGATCGGGGCGGACGCGTCGGGGGATGTGGAGCCGGCGCTTGCGGCCGGAGTGGCGGCTCTTGCGGCTTGGGTGAAGGCGCGCAGCCCTGACGTGGCGGCGACGCCGGCTCCCAGCAGACCCAGGCGCCGGCGGCTCATGATGAATGGATTGGACATGCGGACCCCCGGAGTTTGCGAATCAGCTCACGGGAGAAGGAGCAAGCCGCGTGCCAGGGCCGGCTCCGGGCAAGGCGCTCAACACGCGCCCGCGAGCGCGCGCATTCTGGCTCTATTTTGGGCGCTAGAGCCGAGGCCGCTCGATTCGAGGGCAAACTCGGGCGACGAACAGCAGCCGCTTTGCCTGCAACGGGAGGGGAGGCGGCGGGATTTGGTAAAGGCGAGGTTAACGCCAACCGTACGGTTGCACCCCACGCTGGGCCGAACCGTACGGTTCAGCTGGCCCTAAGGAGGGGCAGGGAGGGCTGGTGCTGCTGGTCAGGATTGAACTGACGACCTCTCCCTTACCAAGGGAGTGCTCTACCACTGAGCTACAGCAGCATGGCTCGCTTCTGGTGGGCGCGACAGGGATCGAACCTGTGGCCCCTACCGTGTCAAGGTAGTGCTCTCCCGCTGAGCTACGCGCCCCGCCCTCGCCGCGCTTCTAACGCGGCTGTGCGGAACGTCGCAAGCCCAGGGGCGGTGACGGGTGGTGACAGCACGCGGGCGGCCTTGTTCAATGGGGGCGATGGATATGCCCGTCCCCGCAACGGTTCTCGCGTCCCCGGCGCCCGCCCTGGTCCGTCGGCCAGTGCCGCAGACCGCGCCGATCGTGTTCGCCTCGCCGCATTCCGGCCGGCTCTACCCGCCCGATTTCGTCGCATCCGCCCGGCTCGATCCGCTCAGCCTGCGCCGCAGCGAAGACAGCTTCGTCGATCGGCTGTTCGCCGAGGCGCCAACCTACGGCGCCCCGCTGCTCACCGCGACCTTCCCGCGCGCCTACTGCGACCCGAACCGTGAGCCGTGGGAACTCGACCCGACGATGTTCGAGGAAGAACTGCCGGCCTGGGTCAATACCACCAGCGTCCGGGTCGGCGCCGGGCTCGGCACGATCGCCCGCGTCGTCGCCTCGGGCGAGGCGATCTACCGCGGCAAGCTGCGCTTCGTGGAGGCCGAGCAGCGAGTTCGCGACTACTGGCAGCCATTTCACGACACCCTGGCCGCGCTCATCGCCGGTACCCGGGCGAGCTTCGGGCACTGCCTGCTGGTCGACTGCCACTCCATGCCGGCAAACGGCGGCGGGCGCGCTGGCGCGGATTTCGTGCTGGGCGACGCCCACGGGACAGCGTGCTGCTCGCGTGTGACGCGTATGGTCGAGCAGACCTTGAGCGGGCTCGGCTACACGGTGCGCCGCAACGATCCGTACGCGGGCGGTTACATCACCCGCCACTACGGCCGACCGCGCGAAGGGGTTCACGCGCTCCAGATCGAAGTCGCGCGGGGGCTTTATATGGATGAGGCGCGAATTGAGCCCCTGCCCCGCTTCCCGGCGGTCCAGCTCGATCTCACGGCGCTGATCGCCCGATTGGCGGCGGGTGTGGATGCGCTTCTAGGCGGCTGAGGGGGCAACGATCCGGCGACGGCTACGGCCGAATGATCGTGCCCGGGCCGGCTTCGGTGAACAGTTCCAGCAGACAGGCATGCGGCACCCGGCCGTCCAGGATCACCGCCCCCTTGGCGCCGCGCCGCACCGCCTCCGCGCAGTTCTCCACCTTGGGGATCATGCCGCCGGAGATCATCCCGCGGGCAATCCCCCGCTCGACCTCCGCCACCGTTAACTCGTGGATCAGCCGCTTATTTTCATCGAGCACGCCCGGCACGTCGGTGAGCATGAGCAGCCTGGTCGCGCCGAGCGCGCCGGCGATGACGCCGGCCACCGTGTCGGCGTTAATGTTGTATGTCTGCCCGTCCGCGCCCATGCCGACCGGGGCGATCACCGGGATCAGGCCGGAGCCGGTCAGGGCATGGATCACGCGCACGTCCACCGCCTCGGGCTCGCCCACGAACCCGAGATCGAGCGCGCGCTCGATGTGGCTGTCCGGATCGTGCTTGGTCCGGCTCAGCTTGCGTGCGCGGATCAGGCCGCCATCCTTGCCGCAAATGCCGACCGCCAGGGCGCCGGCGCGGGTGATGAGGCTGGCTACTTGTTTGTTCACGGTGCCGGCGAGTACCATCTCCACCACCTCGACCATCGCCGCGTCGGTCACGCGCAGGCCGTCGACAAAGGTGGACTGGATGGCGAGCCGCTGCAGCATGGCGCTGATCTGTGGGCCTCCGCCATGCACTACGACCGGGTTGATGCCGACCTGCTTGAGCACCGCGATGTCGGCGCCGAACTGGGCCGCAAGTTCCTCCTCGCCCATGGCGTGGCCGCCGTATTTCACCACGATGGTCGCTCCGGCATACCGGCGAAGGTACGGCAGCGCGAGCGCCAGGATGCGCGCCTGCTCGGCGGCGGCCGCGCGGTCAATCGGGGTGGCTGTCATGCTGCGTCCTTGGCGTTCCCGTCCCAGGTGTCGGGCGTGTAGGGCGGGGGGTGCAGAGGGTCAAGCTGGCGCTCAGCCCGGAAGCTGTTATTGGCCTACTGGGACAGGTTATAGCCGAACACCTGCAATTCCACGGGCATCTGGTTGCGCTTCAGGCCGGCCCCGGTAGGATCGATGGCCAGCGGGCCACCGGACACAAGCGCGTCGTTTACGATCACGGTGCCCTCGAGCAGCTGGGAGTTTGAACACGAAAGGCAGCCCGGTGGCGTCCAGGAACGACGGACGGTCCATTACCTGGAAATGCAGATGCGGCCCGGTGCTGTTCCCGGAGCTGCCGAGGCGGCCAATCAGGTCCCCCGTCTCCAGGCGAGCCCCCTTGCGCACCCACGCCGGGATCGTGCCGGGCTGGAAGTGCGCGTAGCCGATGTAGCGCCCGCCGCCGATGTCCTCGATGACGCTGTTCCCGGCGCCGGTCGCGGCGGTCACGTTCGTGACCGTGCCCACGGGCTGCTGGTCCGGCAGGCCGTCGACGACGTCAACGACCACGCCGGGCGCCGCGGCCAGGACCGGCGCGCCGTAGCTCCAATAGGAGCTTAGGTCTTGGGGCGGCCCGTTGCGGTCGGCGCCGTTCGGCCCGAGCTGGGTGTAGTCGATGGCGAACTGCTCCGGCACCTGCAGGACGCCGTTGACCTGCTGGATCCCGCGATGGGAGTTTATGATGGTGCAGCAGCCGTTGCCGTCGAACCAGCCATGCCCGACCAGCGGCGGATGCAGGACGGGCAGCGGCCTGCAGCTCACGGGCACCGGATTGGTGTACCCGCCGCCGCCGCGAGCGAGGGCAGGCCCGGTCCGCCAGCGGGGGCGGCCATCGTGATCGCCTGACCGAGCAGCTGCGGGATCCGGGCCGGGTCCGTGTAGGTCACGTCGAAGTACATCACCCCCGAGCCCCAGCCGGCACCCGCGTCGAGTAGCCGCTCGGCGGAGACGCCCCCCCGCAGGGCCGTCGGCCGGCAACACGCCGCCGGCCGGCGCCGACGTGTCGAACAGCCGGACCGCGCCGGTGACGTCGACGAAACTCGTGCCGACTGGGTTCACCACGTGATTGCGCCCGGTCGGACTGAAGTCGGCCAGCGGATCGACCGGCACGACGCCGGCGATGTCAAGCGGTATCGCCAGCGTGTTCGTCACCTGCGCCGCGTAGGCAAGGTGGATGAGCCCGTCCGTGGCGGGCACCGGCTCGATCGAGCGCTGCAAGACCTGCAGTGTGACCGGGGTCAGGTTGATCGGCCGATGCCCCGCCTCCTGCGCCAGCGCGAAGCACCGGTCCACCGCGACTTGGGCATCGTCCCCGGCGGCCTGCGCGCGACGCGGCGTCGCGACGATCAAGCACCCGGCCCCGAGCGCGGCCACGATACAGGCGAGGCGGCACGTCCGCGACGGCAGCGCCATGGCGGTCTCCTGGACTATTGGGCGATCTCACCCGGATCGGAGGTGTGCGGATCATGCTCACACGGGAACTTTCCGGCGGCAATGGGGGCGGACGCGACCTGACCCACCGTGCCGGCCGGCCTCATGGGCGTTTTCCTGGCCGGGGCGGGGCGCAGCTGTCGCCCGGTCCGGAGGCCGCCTGGTCT
>CAWKGV010000021.1:0-26851 GCA_963849305.1 uncultured Pseudomonadota bacterium | reverse complement strand
TCCGAGCCGCCGCCAACCCACCCCGGCGTTCGCCCTGCTGGTCAACGCGCTGCGCTACCGAGGGTGACGCGGCGACCCATGCGAAGCTGAGTTCCCGGGCCACCGCAAGGAAGACGACGAGATGCCGTCCTAGTCCGCGCAGGGCATCCAGAAGATCCGCTTATAAGTCCATGCGTGTTCCGCTGCCTAATCGATGACGGCTGCATCCATCATCTCCCGCCTACGCACTGCCGAGCGCCGCCTGACAGGGCGGCTTCAGTAGGTCGTTCGAGAGGCGAAGGAGCAAGGATGATGGAGATCAGGCGAGCAGATTCCCAGCCCTCCGGCAGGGCCATCTCCTCCTGCCGCTCCGTTGGCGCGCCTGCGGGACAACGCAGCCCCGGGACCAGTCCAACTCTGGTTACCGCGCTGCTGGGCTTCTTCGTGATTACCCTGGACGCGGTGATCGTCAATGTCGCCCTGCCCGCGATCGGGCGGGAGCTCGGCGGCGGCATGGCCGGTCTGCAATGGGTCGTCGACGGCTACACCCTCATGTTCGCCGCCCTGCTGCTGTCCGCGGGGACGCTGTCCGACCGGCTTGGCGCGCGCCGTGCTTTCGGCACCGGGCTGGCCGTGTTCGTCGCTGCCTCGATAGCCTGCGGCCTTGCGCCGAATCTGGGCGCTCTGGTGGTCGCCCGCTTCGCACAGGGCGCAGCGGCCGCGGTGATGATGCCATCGTCCATGGCGCTGATCGGCCAGGCGTATCCGGACCCGATCAAGCGGGGGCGCGCTGTCGCGGTATGGGCGATGGGCGGCGCAGTTGCGGCCTCGTCCGGCCCCGTGCTGGGTGGCCTTCTGACCCTGGTCAGTTGGCGATGGATCTTTTTTATCAATGTGCCTGTCGGCGCGGTCGCGTTGCTCCTGCTTGCCCGCACAACGCCTTCGCCCCAACGAAAAGCGCCGTTCGATTGGTTCGGGCAGGTGACCGCTGTCTTGGCGATCGGTGCCCTGACCTACGGGGCGATCGAGGCCGGCGGCGCCGGGTTCGTCGCACCGCGGGTGGTCATCGCGTTCGTGGTGGCTTTGGCGGCGTTGACCGCGTTCGTGGCGATTCAGGCGCGTGGGGCTCATCCGATGGTGCCGCCGCGCATGTTTCTGTAAATAACGTCATAATCTCCAATGCCATCGGCTTCTCGTTCATGGTCGGCTACTTCGGCCTGCCCTTCGTCATGAGCCTTTATCTGCAGCAGATACGGGGTCTGTCGTCGCTGGCCACGGGCTTGGCGTTTCTGCCGATGATGCTGATGGTGCTTTCCTGTTGCCTTTCAGCGCCCGGTTGGTCGAACGGCTCGGTGCGCGAACGCTCATTGTCGCCGGACTGATCCTGATGACGGCCGGCTTGGTGATCCTCGCGATCCTGCCGTCCTCCACACCTATCGGGACGCTGTCCGGGTTAATGGTCCTCGTTGGATTGGCCGGCCCCTTCGTGTCGCCGCCGGTAACCGCGGTGCTGCTGAACAGCGTGCCGGAGCATCAAGCGGGTACGGCAAGCGGCGTGTTCAACACCAGCCGGCAGGTTGGGGGCGCGCTGGCGGTCGCGGTCTTCGGTGCGCTGCTGACACAGCTGGCCACCTTTATGCAGGGTATGCGGACGAGCCTGCTGCTCGCGGCCGGCATCGCAGTTGCCACGGCTGCGGCCAGCCTGCTGCTGCGGCCGTCCGGCAGAGGCGCGCTTGCGAGTGCTAACCGGCATCCGGGAAGTGGAAGAGAGCTGGCTCTCGCGTCGCTTGTCGCCACCAGCCGCGAACGTGGGCGAAAGCTCTTCTGCGACGCCCAAGCTTCGATAAGCGTGCCGTCCACTGAGAAATGCTCATCGGAAAGCAGCGGCTTCACCTCCGGGTGGTGCGGCAGCCGTGTCATGAACTTCTGGAAGATCTCGCCGCCCCGCGGGCGCTCGCGTTCTTGGTGAAGGTCGTGGCGTCCCACACCGGATCGTCGGGTGCCAGGCCGACGAACCAGCGATACAAGAGGTTGTTGTCGAGCTGCTCGATCAGCTGACGTTCCGAGCGGATGCCGTGGAACACCCGCGGCAGCAGCGCGCTCGCAGTTGCTCTGGCGGCACCGAGGGACGGCCTTCGCTCGCATACAGCCGACTGAGGCTTGGGCTCAGCTGTTTCAGCACGGAGCCCACCAACCGCCGGATCTGGCGCGGCGGGTGGTCTTTCGGAACCCGCTAGTCCGGCGAAATATAGGAGAACAACGCACCCTGGTCCCGGAAGCCGCCGCGCATCGCCTCCCCCGCTTACTTCGCTGCGGCGAGCCCATCATTGCGCGCCGCGTCGCAACAAGGGGTCTTTCAGCGAATTGCTAGTGTCGCTCGTTGAATGGGCTGCGAAATGGCCGCTTTCCACCCGTGGCCGCCGGAGGAAACGTCGCCGCGTTTATGTCCGCTTCCGAGCGAATGAACCGTGACGGCTAAACGACCGCCTTGGGCGCGCAGGCGACGATTGGCTGATCCCGTTCCGAAGCGAGGCCCCTGGCCCGGCTTGATGTCGGACCTTGGGGCGAGTTGCCGGTGGTGGGCGCGGCCTCTGGCCAGCTTCTCGGAGTAGCAAGACGGCCCTAGACTAGATCCGCCGGCGAGCCACCCGCTCCCGGCGGAACGCCAAGAGGGGCGCGCCTCATGACGACGCCGCGACGAAGCTGCGAAACCGCGAAGATGGGGGAAATCGCAATGACTATGATCGCACCGCTGCTGCGCTGCTGTCTTGGCGCGGCCCTGGGCCTGAACCTGGCGGCCGGGTCGGCCTTCGCCGCCGACGGGGCCGTGGCATCGGGCAATACGTCGCAGGACGGTATCGCGCTCAGCAACTCATATGCCGGCAACACCTGGCGCCAGCAGATGCTGAAGACCTGGGATGCCGCCAGCAAGCAGGCGACCGACCAGCATCTCATCGCCAAGGCCGCGGTGGTCAATTCCAACAATTCCGCGCCGCAGCAGGAAAGCCAAATCGAGAACATGATCCTGCAGGGCTGGAAGGCGATCGTCATCGATGCGGCCTCGCCCACCGCGCTCAACGGCGTGATCAAGGAAGCGTGCGGCGCCAAGATTACCGTGGTCGTGTTCGACAGCCTGGCGACCGCGCCCTGCGCCTACAAGGTCGCCTACAATTACGTCAGCATGGGGGTGATGGAGGTTGACTACGTCGCCAAGCAGCTCGGCGGCAAGGGCAACATACTAGAGATTCGCGGCATCGCCGGCACCTCGGTGGACGACGATATCCACAAGGGCATCGTTGACGAGATGAAGAAGTATCCGGCCATGAAGCTGGTCGGCTCGGTGCACGGCAACTGGACCCAGAGCATCGCCCAGAAGGAAGTCGCCGGCATCCTGCCCACCTTGCCCGAGGTGAACGCGGTGGTCACCCAGGGCGGCGACGGCTACGGCACCTATCAGGCGTTCACCGCGGCAGGGCGAAAAACCCCGCTGATCATCATGGGCAATCGCGAGGATGAACTCACACTGTGGGCACAGCTCCGCGCGAAGCCGGGCGGCTACCAAACCATGTCGGTGTCCTCCGCGCCCGGCTGCGCCTCGATCGCCTTCTGGGTGGCGCAGCAGGTTCTGGCAGGCAAGAAGGTGCCCAACCAGATGACGGTTCCGCTGCTGGTGATCACGGCATCCGACCTCGACAAGTGGCTGAAGGCAACGCCGAAGGGCGGGGTCGCCACGCCCGTCTATAGCCAGCAATGGACGGCGGAGCTGATCGACGCCGATGCCGCGCACAAGCCGCCGCCACCCTCGCCCGAACCCGGAACCTGATGGTCGGAAGCCCTCGACCTTGGCGGAGTTGGGCGGCGCGCTGATCAAGCTGAGGGGCATCGCCAAGCGGTTTGGTGCCGTGCAGGCGCTGGCCGGCGTCGATCTTAGCATCGAGGCTGGCCGCATGGTCAGTGTGGTCGGGCATAACGGCGCCGGCAAATCCACTCTGATGCAGGTCCTGGCCGGCACCTTGCGTCCGGATGCCGGCACGCTTCAGGTCGCTGGGCGGGACGTGGGCGCCGGCTATGATGTCCGCCGCGCCCACGCGCTCGGCATCCGCTGCGTTTTCCAGGAGCTGTCGCTTTGCCCGAATCTGCGCGTGTTCGAGAATGCCCGCGTCATCCACAAGACCCTGCGCGGTTTGGGCTGGCGGCGGCGCGCCCGCAAGCTGATCGCCGCCGCGCTTGACGAGATCTTCCCGGGGCACGGCATCGATCCGGACCGGGCAGTGGAATTGCTCTCTCTCGGGCAGCGCCAAATGGTGGAAATCGCGCGCGCTTTCACGGTAACCACGGAGCCGGTGCGGCTGGTCATCCTGGACGAGCCGACCTCCTCGCTCGACGCGACCGCCGCCGAGCAGTTGATGGCCTACACCACCGTGGCCCGGGCGCGGGGAATTGCCGCGGTCTTCATCTCGCATCGCTTGGCAGAAGTACTGGCTAATGCCGACGACGTGGTGGTGATGCGTGACGGCCAGATCGTGGGCAGCGGTCCGGCCGGTGCGTACACCGAGGCAACGCTGGTCGAGAGCATGGGCGTGGTGGGCACGGCCCAAGCAGAAGAGGCGCCTGTCCGTGCCGGGGTTGCCGACGCGATCGTGCGGATCGAAATGCCGCCGGACCCGCAGGACGGCATTGCCGTGCGGGTGTGCGCCGGCGAGGTGATTGGGCTCGCCGGCCTCGACGGCCACGGGCAGCGCGACCTGCTCCTCAGCGTCTTCGCCGCCGCGCGCACGCATACAAGTCCACCGGTGGTCAGCGGCTCGGCCGCCTATGTCAGCGGCGACCGCCAGTCGGAGGGCATATTCCCTTTGTGGTCGGTCGGGGAGAACACCACGATCGGGCTGATCCGTGGCATGGCGCGGCTCGGCTTCGTCAATCTGAAGCAGGAGGCGGAGACAGCGCGCCAATGGCGGCAGCGTCTCAGCATCCGCACCCCGGACGTCGAGCACCCGATCATGAGTTTTAGCGGCGGCAACCAGCAGAAGGTGTTGGTGGCACGCGCGTTCGCCGGCAACGCCGACATCATCCTGTTGGACGATCCTCTGCGTGGCGTTGATGTCGGCACCAAGCGCGAGCTTTATGCGGCGGTGCGGCGCCAGGCGGAAGCCGGGCGCTGCTTCCTCTGGTACACCACCGAGAATGCCGAGTTGGTCAACTGCGACCGGGTCTATGTCTTTTACCAAGGGCGGATCACCGACGAGATCGCTCGTAGCGAACTGACCGAGGAGCGCGTGATCCGCTCTTCCTTCCGGAAGGAGCAGGCCGTTGTCCGGTAACGGCGGCGTCACGCTGACCGGCCGGCGCCAAGCGCGGCCCCAAGCCTTTGGCGCGGCGCAGCTTCGTATCGCGCTACCGGCCCTGGCCCTGGCCGCGATGTTCGCGCTGATCTTCGCGCGCCAGCCGCGCGCGATGAGCTATTTCGGCCTGACGCTCTTGCTGAACTTCTCGCTGCCGATGGTGTTCGCCGCGGCGTCGCAAATGTGCATCATCGCCGCCGGCGACATCGATCTGGGCGTCGGGCCATTTTTGTCGCTGGTCAACTGCATCGCCGCGACCTCCCTATCGAATGACCCGGCGCTCGGGGTGGGCGCGTTGGTGTTGTGCGTGTTGGCCTATGTGGCGATGGGGGCGCTGATCCACGTGCGCCGGCTGCCATCCATCGTCGTCACGCTCGGCGCCTCGTTCGTGTGGCTCGGGCTCGCGCTGCTCGTGCTGCCCACGCCCGGCGGGGCGGCGCCCGCCTGGTTGTCCGCGGCGACCGGCTGGCATTCGCCGGTCGTGCCGCTACCAATTATCGTGGCGGTGGCGATTGCCGTGCTCGGCCATTTCCTGCTGATGGACACCTCGTACGGCGCCGTGCTGCGCGGCGTCGGCGGCAATCCGCGCGCGATCGAGCGGGCCGGCTGGTCGTTGTTGGCCGCGCGCATGTCGCTCTACGGGCTGGCCGGGGTCTTGGGAGTACTCGCCGGTTTGGCGATGACGGGACTTAATACCACCGGGGATGCCAATGTCGGGGGCCAGTACACGCTGCAATCAATCGCCGCGGTGATCGTCGGCGGCGGCGAGTTCTTCGGCGGCATCGTTTCGCCGATCGGCACCGTGATTGGCGCGCTCATCATGCTGCTCACGGGATCGCTGCTGGCCTTCGTGAACATCTCGAGCGATTGGCAGCTCAGCGTTCAGGGCGGCATCCTGATCGTGGTGCTCGCCTTGCGCCGGCTAGCGACCCTGAGGCGGTGATCGTGTACGCCCTGCGCCGAGTGCTCGACCGCAGCCCCTGGATCTGGGCCTATTTGGGGGCGCTGATCGTGTGGCTGCTCACCGTGGCCGCGGTGCAGGGGCGCGGCGGCTTCGAGACGCTCTCGGTTGCCGTCCAGTTCGCGACCTTCTTCGTGATCGTCGGCATCGGCCAGATGCTGGTGATCGCCGCCGGCCCGGGCAACATCGATCTGTCGATCCCGGGCGTGATGACCCTCGCCGGGTATGTGGCGATGGGAGTGATGAACGGCAGCAACGCCGCGCTACTTCCCGGGCTGCTCACCGGCATCGCCGTGGGGCTCGCGACCGGGATTGCCAATGTCGTGCTGATCCAGGCGCTAGCGATTCCGCCCATGATCGGCACGCTGGCCGCGGGTTTCGTCGTGCAGTCTATGGCGATCGTCTATTCCAGCGGCTCGACCGCCAAGCCGGCGCCGGCGCTGGCCGATTTCACCACGCTCCAGGTTTCGCGCGTCCCGGTGATCGCGCTGGTCTTCATCGCCGTCACCATTGCCGTTGCGCAGGTGCTGCGACGCTCGACCTTTGGCCGATCAGTGCTGGCGGTGGGCCAAAGCCCGCGCGCCGCGTACCTCGCTGGGCTCAAGGTGGCGTGGACGCTGGCTGGCGTCTACCTGATCTCCGCCATGCTCTCCGGGCTGGCCGGCACGCTCTTGGCCGCCTATTCCGGGGGTGCCTCGCTCGACATGGGTGAAGCTTATCTCCTGATGTCGATCGCCGTGGTCGTGCTTGGCGGAACCAGCGTTGCCGGCGGCCAGGCGTCGGCTGCCGGGTTGTGGGGGGCGGCCACCCTGCTCGACCTGATCGTGACGATGCTGGATGTCATGCGTGTCGGCGCCGGGCTGCGCTACGTCGTCACCGGCCTCATCATCATCGCCGTGCTCGCGATCGCGAAATGATCCTTACCCAAGCAGCTTGTCGATCGTGATCGGCAGATCGCGCACCCGCTTGCCGGTCGCGTGATAGATCGCGTTCGCGATCGCCGCCGCCGTGCCGACGACGCCGATCTCGCCCACCCCCTTGACACCGATCTGATTCACCTCGTGATCGACCTCATCGACGAAGATCACGTCGATCTCGCGCACATCCGCGTTCACCGGAACATGGTACTCGGCGAGGTTGTGATTCATAAACCGGCCCAGCGCATGGTCGGGCATGGTCTCCTCCTCGAGCGCCATGCCGATGCCCCAGACGACGCCGCCAAGCACCTGGCTGCGCGCCGTCTTAGTATTCAGGATGCGCCCGGCCGCCACCGCGTCCACCACGCGCATCACGCGCACAACCTTCAGCTCCTCGTCCACCCGCACCTCGGCGAACACCGCCGAGTGGGCGTAGCGCGCGTAACGCCGGGCGCTGATTGTTCCGGGTGCGGCGGACTCCTCCTCCTCGATCCGCTCGCGCCCGCTCGCGCGCAGCACCGCCTCGATCGCCACCGCCCGCGACGGATCGCTTTTCAGCCGGATATGTCCGTCGGAGAAGGTCACGCGCTCCAGGTCGGCATTGGCGAGCGGGGAGCCGTCCATCCGGCGCGCCAGCCCGAACAGCGTCTTGCGCATGGTCTCGCACACCGTCTGCACCGCCGAGCCCACCGAGGCAGCGGTCCAGGAGCCGCCTTCCATCGGCGCGGTCGGCAGGCTGGAATCGCCAAGCCGCGGGCTCACGGCCTCGATCGGTAGGCCGAGGGCTTCGGCGGCGAGCTGCGCCATGATGGTGTAGGTGCCGGTGCCGATGTCGGTGGTCGCGCTGGCGATCTCTAGCCGCGGCCCACCGGTCAGCACCGCGCGCGCGCTGGTCTTCATCTGCGATGCTTCCCAGATGCCCGCGGCCACGCCCCAGCCGATCAGCTCGTGGCCGTCGCGCATGGAGCGCGGCGCCGCGCTGCGTCGCGACCAGCCGAACAGCTCGGCGCCGAGCTGATAGGCGGCGCGCAGCGCCTTGCTGGTGTAGTTCTTGTTCTCGTCCTGGTCGATCTCGGAGTAGTTGCGCAGCCGGAAATCCAGCGGATCGCGGCCGGCGCGGTACGCCAGTTCGTCGATCGCGCATTCCAGCGCATAGACCCCGAGCGCCCCGCCCGGCGCGCGCATGTCGAGCGGCGTATAGGTGTCGAGCTTCGCCAACTTGTGGCCGCCGCGGAAATTGTCGCATTTGTAGAGCAGGCCGGACCAGTTGACGATCACCTCGGTATAGTCCTCGAAGCGAGAGGTGCCGCCGAGCGCCTCGTGCGTGATGGCGGTCAGCACCCCCTCCGCGTCGGCGCCCAGCGCCAGGGTCTGGATGGTGTGGGGTCGGTGGCCGAAGGTGAACATCTGCTGGCGCGTCAGCACCACGCGCACCGAGCGCCGCAACTGGGTCGCCGCCATGACCGCGAGGAACAATTGGTATTGCGGCCGCAAGCCGGAGCCGAAAGCCCCGCCGACATAGGCGTTGACCACCCGCACGTCGCTCTTAGACAGGCCGAAGATGCTGGTGACGTAGCCGTGGCTGTTCTGCGAGCCCTGGGACTTGTCATAGATGGTGAGCTTGCCGTCGCCCTCCCAGACCACCGTGGAGGCGTGCATCTCCATCGGATTGTGGTGCTCGAACGGCGAGCTGTACTGCGCCTCGATCCTGCTCGCCGCCGCGCGGAAGCCTGCCGCCACGTCGCCGCGCGGCTTCGGCGGCGCTTGCCTGAAGCCGGTCGGCGCATCGTAGGCTTCGTCGCGCTGGCGGCCCAGGTCGATGACATGCTCGGCCCGCTCGTATTCCACCCGTACCAGCGAGGCGGCGTAGCGCGCGGCCTCGAACTCCTCGGCGACCACCAGGGCGACCGGCTGGCCGCTGAACTGGATCTCGTCGCTATAGAGCGGGCGGAACGGCTTGCCCGGCGGCGCGTCCTCGTCCTTGTAGCTGCTGCTGAACCAAGCGAGGCTCGGCCGGTTCTCGTGCGTGAACACCTGCACCACGCCGGGCACCGCGAGTGCCTCGGCGGTGTCGATGCGCGTGATCCTGCCCCTCGCGATCGCGGCGGACACCACGATCCCATAAGTCAGGTCGGGCGCCTTGTACTCGGCGGCGTATTTCGCCTCGCCCGTGACCTTGGCGCGGCCGTCCACGCGGGAGACTGAGGTTCCGATCAAGCTCATCGCTACTGCACCCGCTTGTCGATCTGCGATTGAGGGGTTCCGGCCGCTGCCTGCGACAACGCCCGAACGATCGCGAGCCGCGCCAGCTCCAGCTTGAAGCTGTTGCCACCGTAGCCCTTGGCGCCTTGCAGCAGCATCCGCGCGGCTTCGCCGAACGGCTCGCCTGTGGCGCGCTTGCCGCGCAGGAACGCCTCTACCTCCATGTCCCGCCAGGGCTTGTGCGCGACCCCGCCCAGCGCCAGGCGAGACTGCTTGATCGCGTCGCCGTCCAACTCCAGCGCTGCCGCCACCGAAACCAGGGCGAAGGCGTAGGATAGGCGATCGCGCAGCTTCAAATAGGTGTAGTTGCGGGCGAAGCTTTCGGCCGGGAGATCGATCGCGGTGATGATCTCGTCATCACCCAGATTGGTGTCGATGTGCGGCGTGCCGCCGGGCAGCCGGTGGAATTCGGCGAACGGGATCGCGCGCTCGCCCTTGCTGCCGGTCACCCGCACCGTCGCCGCCAGAGCGGCCAACGCCACGCACATATCAGAGGGATGCGTCGCGATGCAGTGCTCGCTCGTCCCCAGGATCGCATGGATGCGATTGACCCCGCTGATCGCCGGGCAGCCGCTTCCGGGCTGGCGTTTGTTGCAAGGCGTGCCGGTGTCGTAGAAGTAATAGCAGCGCGTGCGCTGCAACAGGTTGCCTCCGGTCGAGGCGGCGTTGCGCAACTGCGGCGAGGCACCGGCCAGGATAGCGCTCGCCAGCAGCGGGTACCGCTGCTCCACACGCGGGTGGTAAGCGACCTCGGTGTTGGTCGCCAGCGCGCCAAGCCGCAGGCCGCCGTCCGCTGTCTCCTCGATTTGCCGCAGCGGCAGGTGCGTGATGTCGATCAGCCGGGTCGGCCGGGCGACGTTCTCCTTCATCAGATCAATCAGGTTCGTCCCGCCGGCCACGAAACTGGCGCCGGGATCGGCGGTGCGCGCGCGTACGGCCTCGGCGACATCGGCCGCGCGCCCGTATTCGAAGCGGTTCATCGCCGGACCCCTCCGTCGCTCGCGCCCAACACGTCCTCGATCGCGGCCACGATGTTCGGATAGGCGCCGCAGCGGCAGATATTGCCGCTCATCAGCTCGCGAATTTCATCGGGGGTATGCGCCCTGTCCTCGCCGATCAGGCCCACCCCCGAGCAGATCTGGCCCGGCGTGCAGTACCCGCACTGGAACGCGTCGTGCTCGATGAATGCCTGCTGCAACGGGTGCAGGGCGCTATCGGTCGCGAGCCCCTCGATGGTCTGGATACGGGCCCCTCCCTTCATCATGGCCAGCGTGAGGCACGAGTTCACCCGCACCCCGTCCACCAGGACGGTACAAGCGCCGCATTGGCCGTGGTCGCAGCCCTTCTTCGTTCCCGTCAAGTCCAGGTGCTCGCGCAACGCGTCCAGCAGCGTGGTCCAGGGCGCGATCTGAATCTGGCGATCCACGCCGTTCACGGACAGAGTGACTGCCCGCTTATCCTCGTTCAGCGGCATGGCGATGTCCCCGACGAACCCGATGGGCATGGGAACGCGGCGCTCCATGCGAGGTTGCCCCGCGATCATTACCATAATTCGAATCAGATAGGACCGATGTCCGCAACCAGCGATTGATCCACACCGCGCAACCCGGAAACTCGCGACATTTCCGACAGAAGCGTCGCCGCTGTCTGGGCGCGGCAAACCTTTGCTGTTAACGCAGCCAGACCCTGGGGTACTCGTCCGTACCAACGCCTTTCGCAAACCAATAACGGAGACTTTCAGCATGTCCGACGTGATTGGCTCGGGTTCCGACACGCTCGTCTTCCAGATGTCGGAAGATTCCGGCGGCACCTCCAATATTCCGAACGGCAACGCCGAGTTCACGGTCAATGTGGACGGCCAGCAGATCGGGGGGCTTCAAACCGTGACGGCATCGCATGCCGACGGCCAGACTCAGCCCTTTACCTTCGAAGGCAATTTCGCGCCGGGTCCGCACCAGGTCACGGTGACGTTCGCCAACAACAACGGCACCACCGGCGACAAGGCCGCCGAGAACCTCGGAGACCGGAATCTCTACGTCAACAGTTTCTCCTATGACGGACAGACTGTTTCGGATTCGACTGTGCCGATCTACACCTCGCCCGAGTTCCCACCGAACAACACGAATGTCCTGATTCCGGGCAACGCCGTGTTCAACGTCAACGACACGACGCCAATTCCGGCGGATGCGCCCTCCACACCCAGCACCACCCCTGGGCCGGTGGATTACGGTTCGGGGCCCGACACGCTGTCGTTGCAGATGTCCGAGGACCCGTACCAGGGCGATGCACAGTTCACAGTTGCCGTGGACGGCCAGCAGGTAGGCGGTACCTTCACCACCACCGCGATCAAGTACGAAGGCCAGCAGCAGACCTTCAACCTGAGCGGCGATTGGGGACCGGGCGCGCACACGGTCACGGTCGATTATCTGAGTAACCGCAACGGTCCTACCGACGCGCAGGGGAACGCCTACGATGGCACGGACCAGAACCTATACGTGAACGGGCTCTCCTACGACGGTGTCCAAGGGACCGGCGCGCCCTGGGAGCTTGCGACCAATGGCCCGCAGAATTTCAGCATTCCCGCCGGCGGTCAGCCGACATCAGCGACGACAACTCCGCCCACGACCACCGATTCGAGCACCACGGGCGCGACCACGACGGATTCGAGCAATCAAAGCTCGGGCAGCGCCGGCTCAACAACTACCGATCAGACGGGGACGAGCACAACTACGCCGTCGGGCACGCAGACGCCGAACCAGAGCGGCTCGACCGCGCCGACCGGATCAGGCAATGGCGACAATGCAACGATCACGCCCGATACGCTCAACGCAAACGGATCGCCGCCCTCAGCCGGCGGCAATTCATCCACCATGAGCTTCGTCTCGCCTCCGGACCAGAGCGGCGCCTCCAGCGGAGCCAGCAGCACGAGTTCCACCAACTCGACCAATGCAAACTGGTGGAGCAACGCCGACAGCGCCCCGCCTCTCGGCTCGTTGGCGCAAGGCGCTCCAGGCGGATCGGACTGGTCAGCCGCCTCCCTTCAAGGCGGCAGCGCCGGATCGCCCTGGTGGCAGCCGTCGGCTCACGGCGGAAGCGCCTTGGTCGGATCCGACCAGTCAGCGAGTTCCGGACCGTCTGGAACCTAACCGACCCTCCGAGACCGAGGCGATGGTGGGAGCGGAGCGGCTCGGATGGCCGCTCCGTTCTCGTCGGGATTGGCGGCGCGACTGCCGGCGCTGCGGGTAGTGGGGCCGACCGGGCCGAACCCGACCAGCCTGGCGACGAAGCGCGGCAGATGCGCGGCCGCGACGATGGCGGCGCGCCGGAGGCTTGGCTTGGCGCGCACCGACCGGCGCAGGCGCTGGCGCCCCAAGGCGACGCGATGCTGCGCGAGCGCGGCGCGCCCGCTGACCCAAAAATTCTCCGCTTCGGCGCGCCCGCGCAGAGTAGCCAGTCGATTCGGGCCCAGCCGCGCGCCCAAAGCGGGATTGGCGAACACCGCCTCCATGCAAGGCTCGAACGAAGCCATCTCGGTCGCCATCCGGAGATAGGCGCCCTCGCGGCGGCGGCGCACGAACAGAACGGGCGCGCGCTCGGCAACTGCCGTGAATCCGCCCTGTAAAGCCAGGCGGATGCAAAATTCCCAGTCTTCCCCATAGGCGAGACCCGAACGGAACCCGCGAGCGACGCGGATCGCGTTCATGCGGATGAGCAGGTGGCCGCCGTTGGCGAACAGGTTCCGCTCCAGGAGGGGCTCCAGGAGATCGCCGCCTCGACGGCCCCGACCGCGGCAGCGCCTCGGGCAACGGAGCACGCTTTCGGGCCGGGCGCCGGGCCGGGCATCCTCTGCCATGAAGCCGCAAGGACCGCAGGCGGCCACCGCGCGCGGGGCGGCGGCCAGCGCGCCGGTCAGCCGTGCCAATGCATCCGGGGCCAGCCAGTCATCGGCGTCAAGGAACAGGATGGCCTCGGCCTCCACCGCCTCCAGGCCCCGGTTGCGGGCCGCCGCAACGCCGGCCGGTGTCTGGTGGATCAGGCGGATGCGCGGGTCGGCGAAACCGGCGACGATCTCGGCTGTCCGGTCGGACGAGCCATCGTCCACCACGCACAACGTCCAACACTGGTGCGTTTGGGCAAGCACGGACCCGATCGCGTCCCGAATCCACGGGGCGGCGTTTCGGGCAGGGGTCACGATCCCGACGTGCAAGGGTCACCGCGGATGCAATAAGGGCGCAGAGGCAGTTATCCTTTTGCGCCCTCGGCCGTGAATTTTCGCCTAAATCAAGCCAAAATTACGGCTGTATCGCCTCAACCGATATCGGCGAGGCTCGCGCCGGTCAGGCGGGCGATCAATGTCTTGTAGCCGGCCACGGTGTCGCTCAGCGCGAGACGGTCCTCGGCATACCGACGGGCGCCTTCGCGCATGCACCGGGACAGCGCCTTGTCCTCCAGCACCTCCAGGATGCGGTCGGCAAGCCCGTCAGTGTCGAAGAAGGGGAAGAGCAGCCCGTTCTCGCGGTCCGCGATGAATTCGCGCACCGGGTAAGTGTCGCTGCCGATCACAGCGCAGCCGGCGGCGAGCGCCTCCCTGAGCGACCAGGAGGCGACGAAGGGATACGTCAGATAAACATGCGCGTCGGAGCGTTGCAGCATCCGCAGGTAAACGTCGTAATCGAGCCGGCCCGGGAACAGCACCCGGCCGGGGTCGATCCGCTCGCCGAGTTCGGTCAACATCGCCTCGCGCCAGGTGCCACTCGGGGGTGGGTTGCCGTAGCTCACGCCATCGCGGCCTACCAGGGCCACGATCACGTCCTTCCGCGTCGCCAGAAGACGCGGCAGTGCGCGCATCAGGATGTGGAACCCACGATATGGTTCCAGATCGCGCGCTACGTAAGTCACCAGCTTATCGTTCGGCCCGATGGTCCTGCCGGCAAGCTTCAACGTCTGACGCCGCGCCTTTGGGTCCGGTTTGCAGCGGTCGAGGTCCGCCCCTTCGCGCAGCAGGGCGATCCGGTCGTGCGCCCAGGCCGGATAGGTGGAGAGCTGCCATTCCGTCGGTGTCTGACCAGTTGGACCCCGGCTTTGTCCGTTCAGCGTCAGCGCAAGCAGGTTCACGGCGTTCCTGGCGCGCACCCGCGGGTAGTGATCGGCCGGAAGCGGGAACTCGGGGTCGAACCCGACATCGGCATCCCGCAGCCGATAAAAGAACTCCAGGTAGCCAAGCGTCGGTGCGCCCGGCCACACATCGGGGATGTTCAGCAACTCACCCCAGCCATGATGGCCGATGACGATATCAGGCTCGAAGCCGAGGCCCTTGAGGGTGCTCGCCGCGCCGGCCACGGCCTCCGCCCGGCGCACCGCTCCGTCGAGATCGCGCGCGGCATCATGCGTGTCGGCGGGTGAAGCGGACGGGCGGCGATACGGCACCTTCCGCACGCCTTTTATCCAGTTCTCGTTCGGTTCAGTGATAAATACCACTTCGTGCCTACCGCACGCCGCTAGGTCGCGAACGATATGAAGGTATTGCCCCGGGAAGTTCTGGTGGACGAAGAGGAATTTCACGCCGTGCGTCCAAACCTGCTCCGTCTCCCTCTGGGAGACGAAGGGATGAGGGTGCCGAAACTGCTCTACCGCCTTCCGGCCTTGCGCGCCGGCGCGGGGGGCTTCTTGGCGGAAGCGGCTGGCGCGCGCGTGGCCCGAGCGCGAGCCGGAGCCGGCGGTTCCGGCCGTGGCGCCGCGGCACCCTTCGGCCGCAGCACGACCTGGAATGCCTCCAGCGCGGCAAGGCTCTCGGCCTCACAGGACTTGCCCGCCGGTACCTGGCTGACTTCGCTGCCGTCCACGAAGGACGCATTGGAGAATAGGTCGTGCGTCTTGGCGGCTTGGCCCTTCAGCCGAACCCTCAACCCGAGCAGCGGCAGCGCCATGCCTCGGCTGCCGCAGAATTTCCCGCCCTCGACCCAGGGCGACAGCCAGCCGCGGCCCAGCACCGCCTGATACTCAATATCCTGCGGCGAGATCCCCCGCAGCGGAGCGATCGCGAACCCTTCGATCCAAAGCCGGCTGCCCCGCGTGCCCACCCAGTCGCCCATGCGCGCGCTGGCATCGCCGGTGCGCTGGACATGCGCCACCAGCTCCGCATCCGCCGGCGCGGGCACCGACTGCATCCCCGCCCCGGCGCCCACCGCCTGCGGGCCCGATCGACCGCTCACCGGCCCGATCGCTTGACTTGCCGTCGCCCCTTGGCTGCTCAACCTGAGCACTTGCAGGCGCGGCGCCTGCTCGGCACTTGCATCGCGGGCCTGGTACACGGTCACCAGTACCTGCGCCGGTCCCTGGGCCACACGAACGAGCGCCGCGCCTTCCCCGCCCGCGAGCCAGCCATCGTCGCGGAACGTGCTGATGCTGACCGCGTCCGGACGCCCCGCAGGGCCGGGCGGCAGCGACACACGCACGCCGGGCAATCCGCTCTCCGGGGTGGGCGCCGAGCCCGCCTGGAACACGCAGAATAGCCCGGCATCCAGCGTCATGAGGTGGCCCGAAACCTTCAGCTCGACAATGCGCCCGGCCATGGCTTCGGACGAGGTCGGCGCCGCGTTTTGCGCCTTGGCGGCAGGCGTTTTCGCGCCCGACGGTTTCGCGGCCAATGTGTCTGTGGCCGCCGGGTTCGCGGCCGATGGGTTTGCGCCCGCCTGGACGGCTTCAGACATTCAGGTTCTCGCTTGCATCGATTGTTTGCACGGCCATGGAGGGACGGATTCGTTTCCCCTGCCTGCGACTGTATTCTTGACCGGAGAGGCCGGCCGTCGCAAGCAGCACATCGTTGATGGTGTCGGCGAAAGCGCCGAGCGGCAGCAGGGTGCCGCGTCCAGTTCGCCGGATGCGCTCGGCGGGTGCCCCGATATCGAACGCGGCGACGCGCAAGCCAGCACGCCAGGCATCACTCAGCGCGAAGCACCAGGTCTCCGGCCAGACCGAGGGAAGGAACGCGAGGCTTGCCCCTTGGGTCCGAATCAGCGCCATCGCCTCGTCGGCCCTGAACTCGCCGGTGACGAAAGCGCGCCCGGTCGCCATCAGCCGCCGATCGTCGATCGTATGCCCGATCACCACGAACTCCAGCGGCAGCGCACGGGCGGCGGCATCGCGGGCGCAAGCGAGTAGTACGTCGTAGCCCTTGGCGATGCCGATGGCGCCGATGACGGCGATCCGGCACAATCCGGCACGGCGGACGGGTAGCGGGGGTTCTTCGATCGCCGCATCGTCCTCATGCGCCACGACCGTCGGCGCGAGGCCGGGGAAGTGCCGGCGGAGACGCTCCGCCGCGTCCTCCGAAGGAGCGATCACGCGACGAGCCCCCCTCAGCAGGCGCGCCGACCGGCTGCGCAGCGCGGCCGGCGAGATGGTTTCGTCGAGCAGGCTTCCCGCCTTCGCCACGCAGGCCACGCAACCGGCAATCGCGGGCTCGCCGCAATAGCGCCGTTCGGGTCCGATGAGCTGCACGCGCGAACAAAGCCAGGCGTAGTCGTGCACATGAATGTCCCACGGCACGTCCAGCAAGCGTATCAGCTCCAGGATTGCCGGATCGTGGCCCAGGAGCTGGTGCAACTCGATGATCGCCGGATGCTCGTCGCGGAGCAGGCCGGCCAGCACGGCCAAATCGCCCGGTATCGCGTAGCTAAGGTTGGGATAGCCTCTCGCCGCACCGTCGCCGACCGCGACCGCCGCGCCGCCGGCCGGCGTCCGATCCGGCCGCAGCACGACCGGCCGGCGGCCGGCGGCGCGATGGGCGGCGGCGGAGGTCTCGACCATCCGCTCGACCCCGCCGCCCTGGTCGTGGGTCATCAGGATCGCCGCCGCAGAGCCCCCGGCGCGCGCGGCCTGGAAGCGCGCCGTATCGAGCCGCCGCCGCGCCGGTCGCAGCGGGTCGGCGGCGAGATGCGCGGCAACCATGCCCCGATAGCTCGGGTACAGCCGGTCCAGGATCGCGGCGTTGCGCGCGCGCAGATCGCGGCCGGCGGCGCCGAAGGATTGCTCGCCGACATGGGCCACGAACACGCCCGGAGCCGCCACATGGCGCCAGCCCAAGCATGCCGCCCGCAGGCAAAAATCGTTCTCCTCGCCGTAGCCCTGGGCAAACAGGTCCGCCCGGAACGCGCCAGTCGCATCCAAGCAGTCGCGGCGGATATACATGCAAAATCCGACCGCTACGGGAATGTCCACCACCCGAGCGGCATTCGCTCGGCTCGCCAGCTCGGCGAGGCGGCGTGTCTCTGGCAGATCCGGGACCGGGTTGGTGCCCCCCGCCCCCGGATAGCTCACGATCCCAGCGTTGTTCGATAGCGGTGTGGCGGTGCCGATATCCGCCGCCGCGTACGCGGCCTCGCGCAAGCCCTCGATCCAGCCGGGGGCAACGATTGTATCGCTGTTTAGCAACACCACGTCGCGTCCGGCCGCGGCGCGCAGCCCGGCATTGGCCGCCGCGGGAAAACCCAATCGTTCGGCATGGCGTATGAGACGGATGCGACGGCAGGCGGCGAGGCGATCGAGCATCCGAGCCAGCTCGGGTTCGGGACTGGCATCGTCGATTACCACCACGCGGGCCGGCCGGCGCACCGCCTCCAATACGCTGTCGAGGCAGGCCCTCGTGAACGCGGGCTGCCCATGCACCGGCACGATCACGTCCACCGGCGGGCGCCCCTCTCCCAACCCTCTCCCAATGGGAGAGGGCTTCTCTTTGCTCCCTCCCCGTTTGGGAGAGGGCTGGGTCAGGGTCTCGCGCCGCGCATTTTCTGAATGAACCCGGTCCAGCGGACTGCCGAGCAGGTCGTCGCCGTCGCGGCCGAGCACCCGAAATGGTCCGTTCAGCCCCGCCAGCGCCTCGGGTGCGACCCGGAACCCGCGCGGTCGTGCCAGCACCGCACGCGGCGCCGCGCTCACCCCCGCGTCCGCCGCCATCACGGTGAACGCATCGCCGCGTGCTGGCCGGATCGTCAGCAGCGGCTCGGTGTCCGGGTCGCCCGGATGCCACGCCCAACCGCCGAGCCCGCCATCATGGCTGGCCGCGACGAAGCCCTCCACCCGGCGGATCGCGGCGAGCGACAGCGGGCTGCCGAGCAGAAGCTGGCCTGCCGAAGTCACCTGCAATTGGCCGGCGTGGTCCGCGTGACAATAGGGTTGCAGCCCGGGCGGGCCGGCCAGCAGGCGGTTCTCGGGGCCAATGGCGCACCAGCCGGGAAACCCGGCCGCCCGGGCAATGGGTTCCGCGAGCGCGGCCACGGTGTCGCAGCAAGCGTGCCGCGATAACGCATGGCCCAGCGCCCGCGCCGCACCGGCCTGATCGCCCAGAGCTTGCCGAGCCATCGCGAGCGCCAGCCACACCTCGCGCACATCGTTCTGTTCGGCGATTCCCGCGAGTAGGCGCGCGGCGCGGGCGTCGTCACGGCCCAGACAGGCCATAGCAAGTGACAGCGCGTATGTCTGATCCGCCGGCAGCAGCCGGTGCGCGCGGTCGAGCCAGCGCAGCGCGATGGCCGGGTCGTCCGCCTTCCGGCCGAACTCAAACGCCTCGCGGGCGAGGTCGGCGCGGCTCGGCAGACCCTCACCCAACCCTCTCCCCGAGGGAGAGGGCTCTACGTCTTCTCCCTCTCCCTTTGGGAGAGGGCGGGGTGAGGGGCCGCCACGCACGGTCTGGACAAGCTCGCTTCTATTTGCCGACGGCCTGCCGTTCCAATTCTTCAGCCGCGAGGGGAGCCCCTGGAGGAGCCCCTGCCCCGGGCAGCGCGGCGAGATCAGCGCGCGCGTCGGTCAAGCCTTGCGCAACAGCGCGCTCCAGCCACAGACGCGCCTGGTCCGGATCGCGCTCGCCAGCCAAACCGCGCGCGAGATAGCGTCCCAGCATCATCTGCGCGTAGCCGTGCCCACGCTCGGCGGCGGCACGGAACCAGCGTTGAGCGACCGTGCGGTCCATCGGCACCTCGTGGCCGCCGCCGAACATCGCGCCGCAAGCGAACATCGCGCCGACATGGCCGCGTCCGGCCGCCCGCTCGAACAGCACCAGCGCGCCCGGATGATCGCGCGGGCCGCCGCGCGCGTTCAGCATCAACTCCCCGAGTACCACCTCGGCTTCCGGCATCCCGGCAGCCGCCGCCTTGCCGACCCAAGCCCGGCCTTCCTCGGGATTGGCGTCCATCCCGCGGCCCTCGACCAGCATCCGCCCATACCAATATTGCGCGTTCACCACGCCCTCTGCGGCCCGGCGCAGCCATTCGGCGGCCTTGCGCTCGTCGCGCTCGACGCCGACGCCTTCGGCCAGGCAGACGCCGAAGTTGAAGGCGGCCACCAGGTCACCCGAGGCCGCGGCCTGCTCGAACCACTCGCGGGTGCGGATCGCGTCCCGCTGGTCTCCAGTGCCCTGACGCAACAGGTTCGCCAGATCGACCCGCGCGCGCGGATCGCCCGCCTCGGCGGAGATGCGGAACCAGTGTGCGGCCTCGGTCTCGTCGCGCGGCACGCCGGCGCCGGTGAGATAGAGCATCCCAAGCGCCCGCGACGCCCCCTTGTGCCCGGCGTCGCTGGCGCGGCGGAACCAGTTCGCCGCCTCGGCGTAGTTGGGCGGCAGCGGCCCGCCCTTGGCGTAGATATCGCCGACCAAGGCGGCCGCCTCCGAGTCTCCGGCCAGCGCGGCCTTGCGCAACCACGTCTCGCCTTCCTGCGGATCAGCCTCGACACCAATGCCCTGCGTCAATGCCAGCCCGTAACGCGCTTGCGCCGAGCGGTGGCCCTTTTCCGCCGCCTGGCGATAGAGCGCGGTGGCGGCCGCGGCATCGCGCGCCACGCAAACGCCGCGATCGGTTAGCTCGCCTAGCAAATAAAGCGCCGTCGGCAGCCCCGCATCGGCCGCCTTGCGCAGCCAGCCGGCGATCGCCTGATGCCGGGCCGCCTCGGCCTGCTGCCGGCCATCCGGCTCCCGCACGTCCTGCTGTCCGCCCTCCTGCTGCCCGCCCTCTTGTTGCCCCAGGATCAGGGCGTAGCCGAGCGCCCCTTGCGGGCAGCCGGCTTGGGCGGATTTCAGGTACCACTCGCGCGCCTCCTCCGGATTCCGCATGGGCTCGGGGCCGGACGTGAGGATGTAGCCGAGCAGCGCCTGCCCGTCGGCTGATCCGCCGACGGCCGCGCGGCGCGCCCATGTCGCCGCGCTCTCGAAATCGGGCTGGCTGATCTCGTTGCTGGCGAACAAGCTCGCAGCCGCGCCCTGCCCCGGCCTGCTGTGAGTAAAGCCGTAAAGGTGCAACGTCGCCAGTAGCGACTGCGCCTCGACGTAACCCTGGCTGCCGGCTCGCTCCAGCCAGCGGATGCCGTCGGCGCGGCTGACCGGCACGCCCGCGCCTTCGAGATAACAACGGCCGATCCGGGTACCTGGGCCTCCGCGATGCCGGCGCGCGCCGCCCGCGATAGCAGGCGGAACGCACGCGCGACTTGGCCTTGCTCGCGAACCCGGAGCGCCCGGCGTATCGCGGCCCGAGGCGCAATCACTCCAACCAGCGTGTCGGCGAGACCCATCGTTCAGGGCCGCTCCACGCGGATTGGACCGCTCTGATGCCCCTGGTTCATGGATCCTTGGCTCACGGCTCGCGCATCGCTTCCGAGGTGACCGGCAGAACGCGGGAGAGCATGTAGCTCAGCACGGTGCGCTTTCCGACTTTGATGTCGGAGGTCGTCGGCATCCCGGGCACGAGATGGAAGCCCTGCGGCACCCCATGCAGGTCCACGCGATCGATCGCGACGCGGGCGCGATAGAACGGCTCGATGCTGTTGGGCGGCAAGGGCGGCCCATTCGCGCTGGCAGTCTGCTGCTCCTCGAGACTGGTGAAGCTGGTGGCGCTTATCACCCGCAGCGTCCCGTGGGCCAGGCCGTAGCGGGTGAAGGGGAAGGTGTCGAACTTGATCCCCACGGGATCGCCGACATGGGCGAAGCCGGCATCCTTGCCGGCAAGATTGGCCTCGACCTCCAGCGGCGTGTCGGTCGGCATCAGCGTCATGAGCTGCTGGCCCACCTGCATCACCGAGCCCACCGAGACTTTGGCGATGGTCAGCACCGTGGCATCGCGGTCTGCGCGCAGCTCGACCAGTTGGCGGTGGAGCTGTGCCTTGTTGAGCTGCTCGCGCGCGTCGGACAGCTTGCCGGTCGCGTCGGAGAGCTGCTGGGAAATATCGGCGTGCCAGGACTGCACGTAGCCGTCCCGCTCGGCGACCTGCGCGGCGAGGTCACGCTCGCCCTGGCGAGCCGACTGCTCGGCCCCCAGCATGTAACGCTCCATTTCCGCCGTGTTGTCCATCGCGGCCAGGGTGTTAAGCTTGCTGCCGACGGCGAGCTGCTCCAGCGAGCGGCGCATCTTCTCCACGTTCTGAGCCACCAAGAGCCGGTCGCGGTAACCCTTGGCGTCCGAGGTCGCGTGCGCGATCTGGGTAACCAGGCTGTCGATCTTCTGCTGGTAGTTCTCCAACTTGTAGTCGTACTCGGATTTCTTCTGGGCGAAGATCGCAGCCTGCAAGGACAGGTCGGGATTGAGCCCGGTGTAGCGGAACGACTTGCCGTCCGCCTCGGCCTGGAGCCGCCCGACCTGCGCCTGAAGGGTGGACACCTGAGCCGCGAGCGAGCCCAAATCGGCCGCGGCGAAGGTTGGATCGAGGCGTGCCAGCACCTGCCCCGCCCGCACCTGCTCGCCGACATGGACGTCGATCGAGCGGACGATCGAGGTGTCAAGCGGCTGCAAGACCAGGGTGGGCGAGCGGGACACCACCTCACCAGTGGCGGTCACGACCTCGTCCACCGGGATCAGCGCCGCCGCCGCGACCAAGGCCGCGAACATGGTGGAGATCACCCAGGCGGTGTTGCGCGCCAGCTTCGGGACCGGCGTGCCGATGATGGCGGTGGACGGCGACTGGAACTCCAGGATCACCGGCAGGGCGGGGTCGTCCTGCTGGACGACCAGATCAGTCGCCTTGGACGAGCGATGGAGCGAGAGCGGCATGACGAGGACCCTGACTGTCGAGATGGCGGTTCTGCTGCGCCCAGAGCTGACGATAGACCGAGCAGCGTTCCAACAATGTCCGGTGCGGCGCGATGTCCATGACCTCGCCTTTCTCCAGCACCAGGGTTTGGTCGCATTCGGTGAGCGAGGACAAGCGGTGCGAGACGATCACCATTGTCCGCCCGCGCCCGATGCGCAGCAGGTTGGCGTTCACCAGCGCCTCACTCTCCGGGTCGAGGGCGCTAGTTGCTTCGTCGAGGATGAGGATGCGTGGGTCCATGATCAGCGCGCGCGCGATCGCCAGCCGCTGACGCTGGCCGCCCGATAGGTTGGGCGAGCCTTCCTCGATATAGGTCTCGTAGCCGTTCGGCATCCGCTCGATGAACTCCTCCGCGCCGGCCAGGCGGGCGGAACGGACCACGTCTTCCATCGTCAGGCCCTGACGGCCGGCGATGATGTTCTCGCGGATCGAGCCTCGGAACAGGAAATTGTCCTGCAACACGACGCCGAAGCTCTGGCGCAAGTGGCGCAGGTTGATCTCGCGCAGGTCGTGGCCGTCGATCTTAATGAACCCGGTATAATCGCGGTTGATGCCTTGCAGGAGCCGGGTGATGGTGGATTTACCCGAGCCGCTGCGGCCCACGATGCCGAGCATGGTGCCGGCCGGCACCGCGAAATTCACCCGGTCGAGCGCCGGCGTCTTCGTGCCTGCGTAGGTGAACGACAGATCGTCGAAGCTGATCGCGCCGGCGAATTTGGGTCGCAGCCCACCCGACGCCGAGTCCGCTTCCAGCGGCCGATTCAGCACCGAGGCGGCCTCACCGATGGCGGCGCCGACCTCCTCGTAATCCTCGATCAGCCGGGCCAAACCGACCAACGGCTGCGCCACCCGCTGCGAGAGCATCATGAAGGCGAACAGCCCACCCACCATGAAGCCGGTCGAGTCCGTTAGCGCGAGATAGGCGCCGATCATGATGGTGCCGATCCACATGAACCGCTCGACCGGGGTGACCAGCGTCTGCGGCCAGTTCGAGAGCTTGCCGAAGGCCAATCGCCAGCGGCCCGCCTCAGACAGCCGCTCGTCCCAGAGCGCCTTACGCTGCGGCTCAAGCGCCAGGGACTTCACCGTCTTGATGCCGAACACCGTCTCGCCGAGCGCGGCCGATTTGTTGGTCTCGGCGGTGACCACGCGGCCATAGACGGCGCGCAACGGCCGCAGGAAGGCGAGGATGATGAGCGTGATCACGCAGGCGCACGCAAGCACGATCCAGGCAAGCGTGGCGTCGAGATAGAACAGGAAAGGCAACAGCACGCCCAGCGTGATCAGGTCCAGGAACGTCGTCAGCAGCTTCCCGGTCATGAACTCGCGGACCTTGTGGACCTGCGACACCTTGTACATCGTCTCGCCGGCCGGATGGCGCTCGAAATAATCGAGCGAGAGTCTAATCAGCCGGTTGAACACGTGGAGATTGAGCCTTGTGTCGATCCGCGTGCCGACCACCACGACGATCAGGCGGCGCGCGAAGCCCAAAAGCGTCTCGTAAATGACAAAGATCGCGAGGATGGTAGAGAGCAGCGCGAGGGTGGAATAGCTTTGATGCGTCAGCACCTTGTCCACCACCGTCATCACCAGGAACGGCGGGAAGATGGTGAGGCAGCTCAGCGTGACCGAGGCGATGCCGATGTCGCGCAACGACCGCCGCTCGCCCAGCACCAGTCCTCCCAGCCAACGAAGCGAGAACGGCGCGTCGGCTTCCACGACCCCGCGATTGGCACGCAGCAGCACCGCCTCGCCAGACCACACCTCGGCCAGCCGCATCTCGTCTACCGCGACCGGCGGCTCGCCCTCGGGGGCCAGCGGATCGCGGATGAACACCACCTTGTGCTCGGCATTGGCGCCGACCAGCAGGCCCGCGGTCCCATCGGCGAACAGCAGCACCACCGGGCCGGCGTCGTGGAAACGCAACAAATGCCGCCAGCGCAGCCGAACCGCCCGCGACCACATCCCGGCATTCTGTACCCAGGCCGCGAGCGAAGCGCCGGTCGGTGCCGGGGCCTGCTCGACATTGCGGAACTCGCCCGGGTCCAGCTCCATGCCGTAGTACCGGGCGGCCATGACGAGCGCCAGCAAGCGTGGATGCGTCGCATCCCGATCGCGCCCGGCGTTTGCGCCGGACCGGCTCGACTGGCTGCCGTTGGCCGGGACACCCGAGAGATGGTCGTCGGATCTATGCACGCGTGATTCCCCTCAGCGCCGTGCCGGCGCGATGGCCAGCTGCGCGTCTGTCTAGCCGAAGCGGCTCGGTTTGAACCGGCTCCAACCCTCAGGCGCCGCCATAATGCCATAAAAGGCAGTTCAAGCTCGCATGAACCACAAAGGCGGAGCTTGATGCTAACCGCGGCGCGACAGCCTTATGGCACACAGTCGCGCTCACGGGAAAGACATTCCGTACACCGTGTGATGCAGCTCATCGTCGTGTATTTCAGGTCGTCTCATTCCTATCGCCCGGAGCAAGCAATGAGGACGATCCGATGACAAATTTGGACGACCCCACCGGCGCGTTCGTTCCGGGTCCGCGCGCCGAGCAGGAACCTTTGGGCAGCGGTCGATTATCTGGCATCAGCTTCGCGGTAAAGGATCTATTCGACGTTGCCGGCGCCATCACATCCTACGGCAATCCCGATTGGGCGCGCACCCACGCGCCCGCCGTGGCCACCGCCCCCGCGGTCCAAGCGCTGTTGCAGGCGGGCGCGCGGCTCGCCGGCAAAACCAAGACCGTCGAGCTGGCGTACGGGCTCACCGGCGAGAACGTCTGGCACGGCACGCCGCGCAACCCCGCGGCACCGGACCGCTTTCCCGGCGGCTCGAGTTGCGGGTCGGCCGCCGCCGTCGCGGCCGGCCTGGTGGACATCGCGCTCGGATCGGACGCCGCCGGCTCGGTGCGCATCCCGGCGAGCTATTGCGGCCTGTTCGGCTTCCGCCCGACCTTCGGTGCGGTCAGCCTCGCCGGCGCCTGCCCGCTCGCGCCAAGTTTCGATACCGTGGGCTGGTTCGCGCGTGGCGCCTCTCTCTTGGTCGGCGCGGGCGAGGTCTTGCTGCCCGGCGAGCGGACGGAGGTCACCGGGCCGCTGCTGCGGGTGGAGGAGGCGTGGGTCAACGCCCAACCCGAAGTGGCGGAGGCCTTGCGGCCGGCGCTGGAACGGCTGGAGCAGATCCGCTCCCGTGCCGTCGGCATCCGGCTCGCCCCGGAGGGGCTGGATTCCGTGTTCGACCATTTCCGCAGCGCGCAGGGCGAGGAGGTCTGGTCCGCGCTCGGCTCCTGGGTGGAGCAGACGCAACCTGGCTTCGGGCCAGGCATCGCCGAGCGTTTCACCGCCGCGAAGGCCACGCCGCCTGAAAGCGCGGCGGCCGGCCGGGTCTTCCGGCGCATGTTGCAAGCGCGCATCCGGCCGCTATTGGCGGGCGGGGCGATGCTGGTCGTTCCGACCTCGCCCTGCCCCGCCCCGCTGCTCACGACCAGCAAGCCGGCGCTCGATGCGGTGCGCCAGGCGACCATCGGGGTCACCGCGATCGCGAGCTTCTGCGGACTGCCGGAGGTCACATTGCCCGCCGCTTCGGTGCATGGAGCGCCGGTCGGCCTGTCGCTGATCGCTGGCCCCGGCAGGGATTGCGCGTTGCTGGCCCTCGCCTGCGACGCCGCTTCCGTGCTCGGCCTGCGGGTGTGACCTCGTGCAACCCGGAACCCTGATGCAGATCCGCGCCGCCCTCCCGTCCGACCTGCCGGAGATCCAGTCGATCTACGCCCATCACGTTCTGACCGGCACCGGCACGTTCGAAGAGGAGCCGCCCTCGGTCGAGGAGATAGCCGAGCGCTTCCGCGCGACCACCGGCCGCGGCTGGTCCTGGCGCGTCGCCACCGACGCCACCGGGGTCTTGGGCTACGGCTACTACACGCAATTCCGCGATCGCTCCGCCTATCGCTTCGCGGTCGAGGACAGCGTATACGTGCGCCAGGACGTGCGCGGCCAGGGCGTCGGCAAGGCGTTGGTGCGCCAGTTGATCGAGGACGCCACCTCGGCCGGATTCCGCCAGATGATCGCGGTGATCGGCGATGCGGAGAACGCCGGGTCGATCGGCGTCCATGCGAGCCTCGGTTTTCAGATGGCCGGCACTTTGCGCGCCGTCGGCCTGAAGTTCGGCCGCTGGCTGGACGTGGTCACGATGCAGCGCCCGCTCGGCATGGGCTCGGAACCCATCGGGTCTGGTCCTCGGCCGCCGCCCTGATCGCGGACGCGCCACCCCTAACTGGCCGCCGGCGATCGGCCTGGGCAATTTGAATAGCTGTATCGTTTCGTTAA
>CAWKGV010000020.1:0-37390 GCA_963849305.1 uncultured Pseudomonadota bacterium | reverse complement strand
AGACTAGTATACGCGTTCCGTGGGCGCTCTAATCTGGATGTTATGTCTGTGGGCGGGGGTATCTCGCAACGCTTATGGAATTGGCAACTTCAATCGGCCCAGGCTCCATCCAACCAAATGTTTATTTTGGTTGTAACGGGGTCGCTTCCCTCTGTGAGAATGTCATAGAGGGTCACTTTTGCATCTTGCCCGTGAGCGCTGCTGTCGCTTCGATAGACGTCGCCGGCGACTCCCGTTACGTGGGCTTCCTTGCTTCCCATAAAGACGTAAGTCAGGTAGCCTGGTATTATTCCCAGATGGATGGGAGTGGATGGTTGAATGGCACGTACTTGAGCGGCCTCTTTTTCGAGCCGGTCAAAGTGGGATCTGTATCCCGATGTCATTTTCGTCTCCCTCCTCTTGAGGGAAGACCATTCCCGATTCGCCGCTAGCTTCCAATTTATCCTTCAAGCAGGTTCTGGTGGGATCGGTTCCTATTCCCAATACGTGGATGTGCGGAGAGAAGCCGCATTTTGAGCAGGAGTACGCCCGAAGTTTTTGTAAGTCACCCCGACGCTAATCCATGCAACCGCAACCTCCCCAGGTGGAGGGCGGGTAGCCGAGAAGAAGGCCAGCGCCCGCGTCCATCGGACCAAGTCTCGATGAAGCTGCTCTTTGGATGGGCTGGTTTGTGTTTGGCCTTTGGTTGTAGCCTGCTGGCTTCTTGGTCCTTGACATTCTGGAGTGGCCGTCGAGGCTGGTGGCTCCTTTCGATAAGCGGATTCACTGCGGCTATCGTGCTGATCTTCCAATGCATGCCCCCTCGCATTTCCCACTCTCCCTGAGCGCCGTCCTGCACATGACCGACGAGGAAGCCGAAGCCGCCTTCATCCGCATCCGCTGGGCCGCCACGAGCGGTAAGCCGGTCTGCCCGCACTGCGAGTGCCCGACCGGCTACGAGTGCCGTCGCCCTAACGGTTCGCTCCGCTGGCGCTGCAAGGCGTGCCGAAAGGACTTCACTGTCACCTCGGGCACGCTGTTCGCCTTCCACAACATGCCGCTGCGAAACTACCTCGCGGCCATCGTCACCTTCTGCGATGAGGTAAAGGGCAAGTCCGCTCTGGCGCTCTCCCGCGATCTGGACGTCCAGGTACAAGACGGCATTCGTCCTCGTCCATAAGCTGCGCGAGGCGATGGCATCCGCGGTGAAGGGGATGCAGCTCGGCGGCGAGGGCGAGGCGGTCGAGATCGACGGTGGATACTTCGGCGGCTATCTCAAGCCCGCGACCACAAAAGAGAACCGCCGGGACCGACGCGTTGCGCGCAATCAGACCGGCAAGCGGCAGGTGGTTGTGGTCATGCGAGAGCGGGGCGGCAGCACGCTTCCGGCCGTGTTCAAATCCGAGTCCGCCGCTCTCGGTTTCATTGCGGCCCGTGTCGCTAAGGGTACGGACCTGATCGCAGTCAACCGCTTGGAACGACCTGCACGCTCGCTACGCCTTGCAGCGGATCGACCATCAGCAGCTCTAAGAGTTCATCCGGGATCATATTGTACTTTGACATAGCTTTCGAGCCATCAAGCGGATGGAAGCCCAACGCAGAAACGCGAGGCCGTTTTGGTTTAGGCACTCCCAATCCTTGGCCAAGCGACGACACCGGTTGAGCCAGGCGATGGTTCTCTCGACGATCCAGCGTTTGGGCAGCACCACGAACTTGCCGGCATCCGATCGCTTGACAATCTCCACTTTGATCTGCCGACAGACACGTCTCAATCCCTGCCGGAACTTCGCCCTTGATAGCCGCTGTCGGCGTAGAGTTTCAGCAGGAACGGGAACAGTCCGAACAGCGCGCTCATCAGCAGCACACCGCCATCACGATCCTGGATGTCGGCAGCATGGACGATCGCCTGCATCAGCAAGCCTTGCGTGTCGACCAGGAGATGCCGCTTCTTACCCTTGATCTTCTTGCCTGCGTCAAAGCCCGGCGGGTCGATGCAGATCCCCCTTGTATCTCTCCATTGCCGGTGGGGACGCCATCGGCAAGCCTACCGGTGGACGGGAGCCCGCAGCCCCCCGGGGTGAGTGAGCCCGAGAAAAAGCAAGGCGCCCCGTCCACCGGTTCCATAAGGAACCCGAACAGTCGCCTGGGCCGCAAGCCGAGCCCGCATTTGCAAGGACGGGTTATGGAACAATCGCCAATCGGGCCGCGCTTCGTCGGCATCGACGTTTCGAAGGATCGTCTCGATGTGCATGTTTGCCCCTCAGGCCAGGCCTTCACCGCTCCACGTCATGATCGGGGCCTCGAGCAATTGGTCAACGATCTCCGTAGTCTGGCGCCAACCCTGATCGTGATGGAGGCCACCGGCGGCCTTGAGATCGTCGTCGCGGCCGCTCTGGCCAGCGCCGCTCTGCCCATTGCCGCGTTAACCCGCACCAGATTCGCGACTTTGCCCGCGCCACGGGTCGGCTTGCCAAGACCGATGTACTCGACGCCCAGGTCATTGCTCTGTTTGCCGAACGCATTCGTCCCGAACCGCGGCCGCTGGCTGACGCCGACAGCCAGAGCCTGGCCGAACTGATCGCCCGCCGTCGTCAGGTGGTCGAAATGATCGGCATGGAGACCAATCGGCTGCGTCAGGCGCGCAATCCTCGCGTCCCGCACATGGTCAAGGCAACCCTGAAGGCCTTGACGGCTCAGCTCGCCGCGCTGGATCGTGACATCGACGATAGCATCAGGCGATCGCCGATCTGGCGCGCCGCCGACGACCTGCTGACCTCCGTTCCGGGTGTCGGAGATGTCACCGCGCACACGCTGATCGCCGGTCTGCCTGAACTCGGCCAACTCGACCGCCGGCGTCTCGCTGCTCTCGTCGGGGTCGCACCGATCAATCGGGATTCCGGGCAGATGCGCGGCAAGCGAACCATCACCGGAAGTCGGACTGACGTTCGCAATGCTCTGTACATGGCAACGCTCTCTGCGATCCGGTGGAACCCCGTCATCAGCAAGCATTATCAAAGCCTGGTCGAACGCGGACGCCCAAAGAAGGTCGCACTGGTCGCCTGCATGCGGCGTCTTCTCGGTATCCTCAATGCCATCATGCGGACCAGGACCCCATGGCAATGCGCGTAAGTGGCAGCATCGATCCGATCAAAAGCCCCGCTGGCATGGATCGCGGCGGGTCAAGGCCGAAGCCGCCGAAGGCGGTGGCGTCGCGCGCCAGCCTTGAGGCGCCGCGGTCCATGCCGGATCATGAAAAAGCGAACGACGCTTGACGAACAAGACAGTCGCTTTTTCCGCGCTCTTGACGCTCTGGCTGTCAATGATGGCGGCTGTCGGGTTGGCCTGCCGGTCAGCCAATTCGCGGCATTTCACGTAAGGCGCGTGATGGATACGCGACAGCGTGCCATCATGGCCCCAGCGGCGGAAGTAATCGTTCACCGTGCTGCGCGGCGGCAGGTCCTTTGGCAGCGAGGCCCACTGGCACCCGGTGCTCAGGATGTACATCAACCCGTTGACGATCGCCCGTTCATCGACGATCCGCTTGTTGCCGCCCCGCTTGGCGGGCGGGATCAGCCGTCCGATCAACGCCCACTCCTCATCCATCAGATCACTGGGATAGCGCAGCTTGCTGCGGTCATACCGAGCGCGATTTTCGTTCGTCCACATCTGGCAGCTCCCGCGAATCGGACCGCCACCATCGAATCACAAGTGATTCCAACGACTCAAGCTGTTCCCGGATGGACACTAAGCGATACGCGCGGTGTTTACACTAATGGGGCCGGGTACTGTGCGGAGGGTTCTGCAAAGCGTCTGAGGCCTGGGTGGCCATGGTATGCGGGTGATGTTCGAAGTCACCGACCCCCGTGGAAGGGAGCAGACCATGGCCAGGAGCGAAGGTAAGGCGGAAGTCATCGACCTCAAAGCGCTGGTGGAGCGGGATGAGGATTTCCTTCGCGCGGCGATGCAGGCGTTGGTGCAGGCGGCGCTGGAAGCGGAAATGACGGAGGCGATCGGGGCGGAGAAGGGCGAGCGGACGGAGACGCGGCTGGCCTATCGCAGTGGCTATTACCCGCGCGCGCTGATCACCCGGGTTGGCACGCTGGAGTTGCGGGTGCCGCAGGATCGGGCGGGCCGATTCTCGACGGAACTGTTTGAACGCTACCAGCGCTCCGAGAAGGCGTTGGTCGGAACCTTGGCCGAGATGTATGTGCAGGGCGTCTCGACACGCAAAGTGAAGGCTGTGACCGAGGCCTTGTGCGGTCATGGTTTCTCGGCCTCGGCGATCAGCACGGTGAACAAGTCGCTGGATGCGGCGCTGACGGCGTTCTCCGAGCGGCGGCTAAGCGAGCCCTACCCGTATCTGATCCTGGATGCCCGCTATGAGCGGGTTCGCGACGGCGGGGTGATCGCCAGCCAGGCGGTGCTGATCGCGGTGGCGGTGGACGGCGAGGGCCGCCGTCAGGTGCTGGCGATCGAGCTGGCCAACCGCGAAAGCCGCTCGAGCTGGCGCGACTTCCTGCTGGGGTTGAAGCAGCGCGGCCTGTTCGGTGTCGAGTTCGTGGTCTCCGACGACCATCCCGGTCTCAAGGCGGCGATCCGGGAAGTGCTGTCCGAGGCGGTCTGGCAGCGCTGTTACGTGCATTTCCTGCGCAACGCCCTGGACTACGTGCCGCGCAAGGTCGACGACGACTGCCTGATGGAACTGCGCTGGTTCTATGACCGTCGCGAACTGGTGGAAGTGCGCCGCGACCTCGCCGCCTGGCTCGGCAAGTGGCAAGGCAAGTACCCGAAGCTGTGCGGCTGGGTGGAGGACAATATCGAGGAGACGCTGACCTACTACCGGCTGCGGCTGGCGCATCACAAACACATGAAGTCAACCAACATGCTGGAGCGACTCAACCAGGAGATCAAACGCCGAACGCATGTCGTGCGGATCTTTCCGAATGCGGCGAGCTGTCTGCGGCTCGTCCGCGCGTTGGCGGTGGAGGACCACGAGAACTGGCTGGAGGCGATCCGCTACCTGAACATGGAGCACCTGAAGGAGCACAAGAAGCAGCTGCGGCAGGCGGCATGACGGCCGTGGTCCCGACTTGGCCGAGGCTCGCGCCGTGCTCGCGGCCGTCAAGGACGCTGCGCGCCGCCTCCGGCGGTGGCCCGGATCAAGTTCGGGGCCATCCTTGACCGCCGCTGCGCGCGCCGCCGCACGGGTCTCAGGCCGGGACGGAGAAACGCTGTTCAGCCGAACCGAGAAACATCACAGCAGTCATCGCCACTCACTTTGCAGAACTTGACGCACGCAACTTCGATGCGTGATTGAGTTGGCGGTCACCCCTGACGATCTGGCGCGTTTGGAGGCGCTGTCGCGGTCGCGGACCGAACCGGCAAGCCGGATCGAGCGTGCGCGCATCCCGACCTGCCGTCACGGCCTGACGTGCATGAGGCCTTCGCGCGACCACGAATACAAGCGCCACGGCACGCTCAGCTGCTGGCCGGGATCGACCTGCTCATCGGCCGGGTTCACGCCCGCGTGCAGGACCGCCACCGCTCGCGCGAGTTCATCGGCTTCCTCGAGCAGCTCGACGCCGCCTACCCCGCGCAGACCGCCATCAAGCTGATCCTCGACAACCACTCGGCCACATCTCGAAGGAAACCAAGGCCTGGCTCTCGGCCCAGCCCGAAGGATGGTTCTGCTTCGTGTTTACGCCCAAGCACGGTTCCTGGCTCAACCTCGTCGAGGGCTTCTTCTCCAAGATGGCCAGGTCCATGCTCCGCCACATCCGCGTCGCGTCCAGGGCCGAACTCAAGGCACGCATCCTCGCCTACCTCGACGACCTCAATCGAGATCCCGTCGTCCATACCTGGACCTACAAGATCGTCGAACCAGCGTGATACGAGTTCGATCCATGGAAACGCCGTACCAGGTCACACTCGCGCAAGGAATCAGCCCCCGACTTTCTCCTCGGAATTGACCCCGAGTTGCTTGAGCTTCCGGTGCAAAGCGCTGCGCTCCATTCCGACGAACTGCGCGGTACGGGAGATGTTGCCGCCGAATCGCAGGAGCTGTGCCTGTAGGTATTGAGTCTCGAACAAGTCGCGCGCCTCGCGCAACGGCAGCGCCATGATGTCGGCCGCGGGGTCGATGGTCAGCAGCGCCGGCGTCCCCGCTCCGATCTCCGAGGGCAGCATGTCCGGACGGATCGGATCGGCCGACCCGCCGGGTGCCATGATCAGCAGCCAGTCCATCAAATTGCGGAGCTGACGGACGTTGCCAGGCCAGTCATAAGCCTGGAGCGCGGTGAGTGCGTCCGCCGACAACTCGCGCGCAGGCATCCCCGAGATTTCCGCCGAGCGGGCGAGGAAACCCTGGGCCAGCGCCGGTATGTCTTCGCGCCGGTCCTTGAGCGCCGGCATTCGCAGGGGAACCACCGCGAGACGGTAATAGAGGTCTTCGCGGAACCGCCCCGCCGCGATCTCGGCCTGCAAATCCCTGTTGGTCGTGGACAGCACGCGCACGTCCACTTTCACCCGCGCCGAGCCGCCCAGCCGCTCGAACGACTGGTCCTGCAAGACGCGCACGATCTTGCCCTGCGTCTCAAGCGGCATATCGGAGACCTCGTCGAGCAGCAGCGTGCCCCCATGCGCCCGCTCAAGCACGCCGGCCCGGCGCGGGTGGGCGGCGGGGTCGGACCCGGCCTCGATGCCGAACAGCTCCTCCTCGAAGCGTCCCGGCGCGAGGGTGGCGCAGTTCAGCACCACGAACGGGCCGCCTGACCGGCGCGAGCGGGCATGAATCATGCGCGCCGCCACCTCCTTGCCGGAGCCGGCGGGGCCCGGGATCAGCACCCGCGAGCCGGTCGGCGCCACGCGCTCGATCTGGGCGCGCACCGCGGCAACCGTGGGGCTGGTTCCGGTCAGCGACGTCTCCGGGCCAGCGCGAAGTCGCAGCTCGGCGTTTTCGCGCGCGAGCGCCGCCGCCTCCAGCGCGCGGCGCACCACCAGCAGCAGTCGGTCGGATTCGAACGGCTTTTCGATGAAGTCGTAGGCGCCGTGCTGGATCGCCTGGACAGCCATCTCGATCGTGCCGTGGCCCGAGATCATCACCACCGGGATCTGCGGCTCCTCTCGATGGAAAGCCTTCAGGATGCCGAGCCCATCCAGCCGCGAGCCTTGCAGCCACACGTCCAGGATGGCGAGCGACGGGCGGCGGACTCGGAACGCGGCCAGGGCGGCGTCCGAATCCCCAGCCAGGCGGGTGTCGTAACTCTCGTCACGCAGAACGCCGTCGATCAGCAGGCGAATATCTGGTTCGTCATCGACGATCAGGATATCATGCGGCATCGGCCATCCTCGCGGGCAGGATCAACGTCGCCACGGCGCCCAGCCCGTCCGCCCGATCGTCCAGGGTGAGCCGCCCGCCGTGGTCCTCCATGATCTTCTTAACGATCGCGAGGCCGAGTCCGGTACCCTTCGGCTTATGGGTCACATAGGGTTCAGTCAGCCGCTCGCGGTCTTGCTGCGGCAGCCCGACCCCGTCATCGGTCACGCTGATCCGGATTTCGCCGGCGACCGGATGCACCGCGAGCGCGATGCCTCCCGGTACCGTGCCCTCGGCGTCGGCCCGCATCCCCACCGCGTCGGCGGCGTTCTGCAACAAGTTGGTCAGCGCCTGGCGGACCATGCGGCGGTCGCAAAGCACCATCGGGCCATCCGCCGGGATGTTGGTCTTCCACGCGATCTGGGGACGAGCGGTCTTCTGAAGGATCACCGCCTCGCGCGCAATGCGGCCCACATCCTCGGGCTTGATCACCGGTTGCGGCATCCGCGCGAAGGCGGAAAATTCGTCCACCATCCGGCCGATGTCGCCGACATGCCGGACAATCGTCTCGGCGCACAAGGTGAAGGTCTCCGGGTCGGACGTGATTTCCTTGGCGAAGCGGCGCTTCAACCGCTCGGCGGCAAGCTGGATCGGGGTCAGCGGGTTCTTGATCTCGTGGGCGATGCGGCGCGCGACATCCGCCCAAGCCGCCTTGCGCTGGGCGGCCTGGAGTTCGGTGATGTCGTCGAACGTCACCACGAATCCGCGTGTTCCTCCGCCCGAGAGTTCGGCCCCGATGCGCGCCAGCAGGGTGCGCCGCCGGCTCGGCGGGCCGATTTGGATTTCCCCGGTATGCGCCCGGTCCGGCGCCGCGACGGCTTCGGCCAGCAGCGGACCGAATTCGGGCGCCACATCGGCCAGCGGACGACCAGCGGCGGCCATCAGGTCGGCGCTCAGCAGGTCGTCGGCCGCGAGGTTCGGCAGCTCGATCCGGCCCTGCGCATCGAGGCCGATCACGCCGGCGGACACCCCGGCGAGCACCGTCTCGGTGAAGCGTCGGCGCTCGTCGATTTGCCGGTACGCCTCCATCAGCTCGGCGCGTTGGCCGGAAAGCTGGCCAGTCATGCGATTGAAGGCGCGGGAAAGGCTCGCGATCTCGTCTTCGGTCGCCGCCTCGGGCACGCGCACCGCCAGATCGCCGCCGCGCACTCGCTCGGCGGCGCCGATCAGGCGTCCGATCGGGCGGACGATCTGGTTCGCCAGCAGCAGGCCAATCAGCACCGCCGCCGCCAGCACCAGCAGCGCCACCAGGGCGAAGATCCAGGCGAAGGCGATCTGAAGCCAACTGCGGTTCTCGTCGAGCCGCTTGTATGCGGCGAACGCCCGCTCGGTGCGTTTCATGTAGTCGATGATTTGCGGATCGACCGGGCGGCCGATCATCAGCAGCAGCGGCGGGGTGGAATCAAGCTGGACCACCGCGCGGACCCGGGTGCCGTCGCCCGAGTTGATCAGCACCACCTCGCCGCTGCGGGCTTGCTCGATCGCCCATCGGGGCGGCGGCTCGACGCCGAGGCTGCCGAACAGCCCCGTGGAGGCCATCACCTGACCCGAGGCAGGATCGTAGATCACCGCCTCGGTAAGCCCGCGTAGGGCCGTTTGCTGCCCGAGCACACCGACGAACATCCGTGGTTCGGCCATCAGATAGGCCCCGGCGCGGTTCAGGTCGTTCGCCATTTCCAGCGCGACTGCGCGGATGTTGTTGCGGTGCTCCTCCAGGTAGCCGCGCGCGACTTGGAGCGATTCCGTGAGCGCCGAGCGGACCGGGTCGTTGAACCAAGCTTGGATGCCGAAATGGAAGAAGGCGACGGCGAAGCAGGCGACCACGATGGTCGGTGCAACCGCCACGCCGCCGAACATCAGGACCAGCCGAACATGCAGGCGTGAGCCCGCCGAACCCCGCCGGCGATCCGCCCAGACCCGGGTGAGGCGGCCGGCCAGCACCGCGCCGAGCAACAGCAGCACCGACAGGTTGGCCAGCACCAGCCCGACGCTCGCGCCGGGTTGCAAGCCGAACGGCGAACCTCGGGCAAGGATGATGAACGTGCTGATGCCGACGGCAAGCGCCAGGGAGACAAGCCCGATCGTAACCGCCTTGCCGAGGAGCAACCGCGCGAGCCGTTGCGCGACCGATGGCGCTACCTCGGGGCGGAGCCCGTTTCGGCTTGGCCGCTGCAAGGTTTCGGGCGGCGGCGAGGCGTTCACATAACCCCCCGTACCACCGGGATTTCCAGATCGCGGATCTTCTTGCGCAGCGTGTTGCGATTCAGGCCCAGGATCGCCGCCGCCTTAATCTGATTGCCTCGCGTCGCCGCCAGGGTCAGGCGGATCAGCGGCCGTTCCACCTCGGCGATCACGCGGTCGTAAATATTCGAGGGGCCGGCTCCCTCGTCATGCGCGGCGAGAAACGCGCGGATATGCCGCTCGACGGCGCGGGCCAAGGGCTCGGAGGCTCCCGCGGCGGAGGCTTCGGTTGGTGGAGCCGCTTCGGCCAGCTCCGCCTCGATCGGCTCGGCGGTGATCGTCTCTTCCGGCCACAACGCGGCCAGGCGCCGCATCAGATTCTCGACCTCGCGCACGTTCCCCGGCCACGGGTGGCGCTTGAGCCGTTCCGCTGCAGCCTGGTCGAGCATCTTGGCGGGCAGCCCGTCGTCGCGCGCGCGATCCAGAAAGTGCCGCGCAAGCGGCGCGATGTCCTCGACCCGCTCGCGCAAGGGCGGAATGCGGATCGGCACCACATTAAGCCGGTAGAACAGGTCTTCGCGAAACAGCCCTTGTCGGATGGCGGCGCGCAGGTCGCGGTGCGTGGCGGCGATGATGCGGACATTGGCCTTGATCGGCTGACGGCCGCCGACCGAGGTGAACTCGCCCTCCTGTAAGACGCGCAAGAGCCGGGTCTGCGCCTCGGGCGGCATGTCGCCGATCTCATCGAGGAAGAGCGTCCCGCCGTTGGCCTGCTCGAAGCGGCCCTGGCTGCGGGTGACAGCGCCAGTGAAGGCCCCGCGCTCGTGGCCGAACAACTCGCTCTCGATCAGCTCGCGCGGGATCGCCGCCACGTTGATGGCAACGAACGGTCCGTTGCGCCGCTTGCCGTGCTCGTGCAAGGCGCGCGCGACCAGCTCCTTGCCAGTGCCCGACTCTCCATTGATCATAACGGTCAGGTCCGCCATGGTGAGCCGGGCAATGATGCGATAGATCTCCTGCATCGCCGCGCTCCGGCCGATTAGCGGAAAACGCTCGTCTGCGTCGCGGGGCTCGGAAGCCGGTCTCGGCGCTTGCGAGGGACCAGCAAGCGCGCGTGCAACCACCGCCAGCAACTCTTGCAAATCGAACGGTTTCGGCAAGTACTCGAATGCGCCGCGCTGTGCCGCCTTCACCGCGGTCATCAGCGTAGATCGCGCGCTCATCACCACCACCCGAAGCTCCGGGCGGATGCGGCGGATGCGGGGGATCAGGTCGAGGCCGTTCTCGTCCGGCATCACCACATCGGTAATGACCAGGTCGCCTTCGCCGTCCTCCACCCAGCGCCAGAGCGTGGCCGCGTTGCCGGTGCTCCGCACCTGATAGCCCGAGCGGCCGAGCGCCTGCGTGAGCACGGTCCGTATGGAGCGGTCATCATCGGCGACCAGCACAGTAGGGAGCGTCATCGGAAACCCTTTAGGCCTCGCCGTCCTCCTCCGTAAGTACCGGAAGATGAAGGCGGAACTCGGTGCGGCCAGGACGGCTGTCCACTTCGATTAGCCCGCCATGATCACCGACGACCTTGGCCACCAGCGCGAGGCCGAGGCCGCTGCCCTCGGCCTTGGTACTGACAAACGGTTCGAACAGATGCTGGCGGATGTCCTCGGCGATGCCCGGCCCGTTGTCGCGCACCGCGACCAGCAGCGGGAGGTCCATCCGCGCCGCTGACCCCGGCACGGCGACCCGGACCCCGTGCTGAAAGCCGGTCGCGAGCACGATCTCTGGGTTCGGGTGGCCGGCGAGTGCCTCGGCGGCGTTCTTGACCATGTTCAGCATGACCTGGACCAGTTGATCGCGATTGCCCCACGCCGGGGGCAGCGAGGGGTCGTAGGTCTCGTGGAAGCGGATCCCGGCCGCGAAGCCACTCTCCGCGAGTTTGCGGACACGTTCCATCACGCGATGGATGTTGACCGCGGTACGCGCGGGCGGCTTCTCGCTGAACATCTCCATCCGATCGACCAGGGCGCGAATGCGGTCCGCCTCGTCGCGGATCAGCACCGTCAGCTCGCGGTCCTCGGCCGGTACGCTGGCCTCAAGCAGCTGGGCCGCGCCACGGATGCCGGAGAGCGGGTTCCTCACCTCGTGGGCGAGGATCGCCGCCATGCCGGTCACGCTTCGCGCCGCGCCGCGAAACGCGAGCTGACGATCAAGCGCTCGCGCGGTCGAAGCGTCCTGCAAGACCAGCAGCACCGAGCCCGGGTCCTCCGGCAGCGGCGAGCCCAGCACCGTGATGCCCTGCTTATGTAACCGAGGGCTTTCCAGCGAAAGATCGTGGTCGGCGACGCTCGCCTCATGAGCGCGCACCTGCTCGATGAGCAGGAACAGTGGGTTGTCGGTCGGGATCAGGTCGGACAGGCGCAGCTTGCAGAGATGCGCCATTGAGATGCCGATGAACTGCTCGGCGGCGCTGTTGGCATAGCGGACGCGGTTGTCCGCATCGAGCAGGAGTATCGGCACCGGAAGCGCGGACAAGATCAACGCCGCGTCGGGCAGGCGATGCCGGTCCACGGCGCGGCCGATCGCTCCCAACAGCCGATTTGCGGCACGCCCGTTCATCAGGCCGCATCCGCCCGAAGCGACTGGTCACGGACCGGCAGCGCGCGTTGCGCACCCGCCACGATGAGCCGGTCATAAAAGCGCCCGATCAACCCGACCACGGCCGAGGTGTCGGTGAGTTGGTTGACGGCAGCGCGGAACTCGGCCGATCCGGGTAGGCCGCGCGAGTACCAGCCTACGTGCTTGCGCGCCAGCCGCAACCCGGCCTCGGTGCCGTAATGGACCAGCATGGCCCTATAGTGACCTAACAGGGTTGCTTGCTGGGATGCCAGCGGCGGTTCGGGCAACCGCGTGCGGGTGCGCAGCAAATGGGCGACCTGGGCAGGAAACCACGGCCGGCCATAGCAGCCGCGTCCGATCATCACCCCGTCGGCGCCTGATCGGCCCAGCGCTTCGGCGGCATCGTCTTCGGTAAGGATGTCGCCGTTGGCGATCACGGGGATCCGCACCGCCGCCTTCACTTGGGCGATGAACCGCCAATCGGCGGTGCCGTTGTAGAATTGCTGACGAGTCCGGCCATGCACCGTGACCATGCGGATGCCGGCCTCCTCCGCCATGCGGGCGAGCCGCGGCGCGTTCAGGCTCGCATGGTCCCAGCCCATGCGCATCTTCAGGGTGACCGGGACTGGAACCGCTTTCACCGTCGCTTCCAGGATCGCGCCGGCCGCGGCTTCGTCGCGCATCAGCGCGGAGCCGGCCTGCTGGCCCACGGCGACCTTCCGTACCGGACAGCCGAAGTTGATGTCGATCAGGTCGGCGCCGAGGTCCACCGCGATACGCGCGGCCTCGGCCATCGCGGCCGGCTCGCAGCCGGCGAGCTGAACCGCGGAGACGCCTCCGGCTCCGTCCACCTCCGCCATACGTAGTGTGTTGCGGTTCTCCCGGATCATCGCCCATGAAGCGATCATCTCGGAGACGACCATCCCGGCGCCCTGCTCCTTGGCCAAACGGCGAAACGGCAGATCGGTCACGCCCGACATCGGGGCGAGAATGACCGGGGTACCAATCCGCACGCCGCCGCCCAGATCGAGCGGCTTGAGGGCCGGCGTTGTGGTAGCCGAACGACAGTTGCCCATCATTTGGGCAAAATAGAGCCACATCATGCGCGGCGCAACGGCAAATCAGGGACGAGTTGACGGCGGGACCATGCGCCGCGAGGGTGCGCCGATGCGCGTTGCCGCCATTCTGCTCGGCGCCGGGTCGGGAAGTCGCTTCGGGGCGGAGACGCCGAAGCAGTTCCTGCCGCTGGCCGGGCGTCCGGTGATCCACCACGCGGCAGAGGCACTCGCCCGTCATGCGGATCTGATTCAGCCGGTGGGCGAGGCCGCTCCGATCGAGGCGGCGTTGTCCGGGATCGGTCATCTGCCGACGGTGGCAGGCGGGTCGACGCGGCAAGCAAGCGTGAGGGCGGGGCTGGAGGCGCTGGTATCTCGCGCGCCCGACTGCGTGCTGATCCACGACGCCGCCCGGCCGGTTATCCCGCCCGGAACGATCCCGGCGCTGCTCGCCGCATTAACCGATGCTCCGGGCGCGATCCCCGCCATCCCCGTCGCAGACACGCTGAAGCGCGTGGCCGGGCAACGGATCGTCGCGACCGTGTCGCGCGATGGCTTGTTTCGCGCGCAGACGCCACAAGCCTTCCGGTTCAACGCGCTGCTTGCCGCGCACCAGGCCGGCGCTGGCCTGTCGGCGACGGATGACGCGGCCTTGCTGGAAGCCGCTGGCGATGCGGTGGCCATCGTTGCAGGCTCGGATGACAACATCAAGCTAACTTACGCCGAGGATCTGATGCGCCTGGAACGTGTCCTGACGGCCCGGCTCTTGCCCCGCGTCGGGACCGGCTTCGATGTGCATGTGCTGCAAGCGGGCCGGCCGCTCGTGCTCTGCGGCGTCGCTGTGCCGCACGAGTTGGGCCTCGCGGGCCACTCCGACGCCGACGTAGGCATTCATGCATTGTGCGATGCCATCTATGGCGCGCTGGCCGAGGGCGATATCGGCCGCCACTTCCCGCCCAGCGAAGCCGCCTGGAAAGATGCCGATAGCGCGCGTTTCCTCGCCCATGCGGCGGGACGGATCGCCACCCGCGGCGGCATGCTGGGCAACGCCGATGTGACGCTGATTTGCGAGCGGCCCAAAATCGCGCCTCACGCCCCGGCGATGATCTTCCGGCTCGCCGCTATCCTGGGTGTCGAGCCCGAGCGGGTCTCGGTCAAGGCCACCACAACGGAACGGCTTGGCTTCACCGGTCGTGGCGAGGGAATTGCGGCGCAGGCAGCCGTCACAGTGCTGCTGCCTGGCTGAGGCTAGCCCAACAGGGATCGCACCTGCGGCCCGTGCCGGAAAGCTGGGCCCAGAGAAGGGGGGACACGTCATGCCGCGACGCCTGATCGACATCTCGGTGCCGCTGAAGGCGGGGATCGCCAGCGATCCTCCGCACATGCTGCCGCAGATCGACTACCTCGACCATCATCAAACCGCGCCCGCGATGGCCGAGTACATGGGGGTGCGCGTCGATCAATTTCCCAGCGGCGAGTATGCCGCCGTGGAACGTTGCGCGATCAGCACGCATAACGGCACCCATCTCGACGCGCCGTACCACTACTTCTCGACCATGAACCACGCGCTCAAGCCTGGCGGCGAGCCGTCATGGCGGATCGACGACGTGCCGCTCGAATGGTGTTACCAGCCCGGGGTCAAACTCGACTTCCGCCGCTTCGAGGACGGCTATGTGGCCACGCCCAACGATGTGGAGGCGGAGCTGAAGCGGATCGGCCACTCGCTGCGCCCGCTGGAGATCGTGGTGGTCAATACCGCCGCCGGCGCCCGATACGGCAAGGAGGATTTCACCGACCGGGGCTGTGGGATGGGCAAAGCGGCGACATTGTGGCTGCTGGAGCGCGGGGTGCGCCTGGTCGGCACGGACGGCTGGAGTTGGGATGCTCCATTCTCCCACACGCGCCGGAAGGTGGCCGCAACCGGGGATGCCGGGCTGATCTGGGAGGGCCATCGCGCAGGGCGCGAGATCGGCTACTCTCACCTGGAGAAGCTGCACAATCTGGAACTGCTCCCGGCAAACGGGTTCGAGATTATCTGCTTTCCCGTGAAGGTTCACCGCGGCTCGGCCGGCTGGACCCGTGCCGTGGCGATCCTGACGGGTTGAATGCGGCGCCAGGGTTACAACGAAGTGAACGTCAGCGGACACGGTTCGCCCATTGGTGAACTGCGAATCTCGCGGTGAAACGCCACTATCGTGGATAGCGGCCGAGCCGCTTAATGCATTCGGGCGAACGCGACGTTGGCGGCATACTCGGACCGGTTATCAGCTATCCCCTACGAACAGCGATTCCGTCTGCTTGTAGAAGCCGTCACCGACTACGCGATCTTCATGATCGACCCGGACGGCTTCGTCGCCAATTGGAACGTCGGCGCCGAGCGCATTAAGGGCTATCGTGCGGAAGAGATCATCGGTCAGCATTTCTCGCGCTTCTACACCGAGGAGGATCGCGCGGCCGGCGTGCCGGCTTTCGGACTGAGCATCGCGGCGCGCGAGGGAAGATGCGAGCGCGAAGGCTGGCGCGTTCGCAAGGATGGCACCCGGTTCTGGGCTCATACGGTGATCGACCCAATCCGCGGCAATGACGGCGGGTTGATTGGTTTCGCCAAGATCACCCGCGACATCACGGAGCGCCGGAAAGCTGCGGAGGAGCTGGCGCAGATCCGCGAACAACTGTTCCAGTCCCAAAAGCTGGAGGCGATGGGCCAGCTCGCGGGAGGGATCGCGCATGACTTCAATAACCTCCTTACGGTGGTGACGGGCGGTGTCGAGCTGGCGGAACGCTATGCGGCGGGCAATGAGAAGCAGCAGCGATTCCTGCGCTCCGTGCGCGCCGCCGCTGCTCGCGGCGCCGCTCTCACGATGCAATTGCTCGCCTTCTCCCGCCGTCAACCGCTGCGCCCGGAGGTGATCCGCCCGGCCCAGATCATGCACGAGGCGGCGTCCCTGCTGGGCCGAAGCCTGCCCCCGAATATCGATCTCGTGATCGAGGCACCGGCTGGTCTGCCAACGGTCGAGGTCGATCCGAACCAGCTCCAGCTTGCCATTCTCAATATCGGGCTGAACGCGCGGGATGCCATGCCGAATGGCGGCACGCTGCGCCTGTGCGCGCGTGATGCCGTTGTGTCCGACCAAGCCCTTGGCCTCCACGGCGACTATGTGGTGATCAGCATCGCCGATGATGGGACGGGCATCCCGACCGAGCTACTCCATCGGGTGATAGAACCATTTTATACCACAAAGGACGTGGGCAAGGGCAGCGGCCTGGGGCTGAGCCAAGCCTATGGCTTCGCCAAGCAGTCGCATGGCACGCTGACTGTCGAAAGCACAGTCGGTCGCGGCACCGAGGTTACGATTTACGTGCCAGCGAGCGAGGCACGGCCACGGGATATTGGAATGGCAGCGGCCGGAGGGGGACACGTCGGCGGGAGCCAGGGACGCGTCCTGGTGGTGGAGGATGATCCGGACATCGCCGAACTCGCCACGGCGCTGCTGGAGCAGGCAGGTTATCGGACGAGACATGTCAACAACGCGGGCGCGGCGCTCGGGTTGCTGGACACCGGTGAGGCATTCGACCTGGTGTTCTCCGATATTGTGATGCCGGGAGGGATGAGCGGCCTCGATTTGGCGCAGGCGTTGCGCGCCCGCCATCCCGGATTACCGGTGCTGCTGGTGACCGGCTTCAGTGCCGCCGCCCTCAGTCCAGAAGCGCGCGGGTTCCCTATCATCCGCAAGCCCTATGACTTGCGTGAGCTGACGGACGCGGTGGCCAAACGGATGCAAGCTTCCCGCCCGGCGGCGAGGCATACCGGCCAGGACATAGCCCGGGCTGTCCCGGCGGCCTAAGCTGGCGGCACGGGCCGGGGCGCGAAGTCTTGGGGCTTTCGCCCGCCGCCAATTCACCGATTCGTGGAGACTGCCATGACCAAGTTCGGCCTCGCGCAATCCGTCCGCCGGGTGGAAGACCCTCGCCTGCTGATCGGTCGCGGCCGATACACCGACGATATCCAGCTCCCAGGGATGCTTCACGGCATCGTGCTGCGCAGTCCGCACGCCGTGGCGTCGATCCGCGGCATCGACACGGACACTGCGCGCGCCATTCCTGGGATCCGGGCGGTGTACACCGCCGCCGACCTGACGGCCGACGGCATCGGCCCGCTGCCCTGCGCCGTGCATCTGACCAATCGGGATGGTTCAGCCATGGCCGCGCCCCCGCATCCGGCGCTGGCCGAAGGGGCGGTGCATCACGTGGGCGACCCGGTGGCGTTCGTCGTGGCCGACAATCTCCGGGCGGCGCGGGATGCGGCCGAGGCGGTGGTGGTGGATTACGACACGCGCGCCGCCGTGACGGACCCCGAGCGCGCGATGGACCAAGGCGCGCCGCTGGTCTGGCCGGACGTGCCGCGCAACGTGGTGTTCGACTGGGAGATCGGCGACAAGGCAAAGACCGACGAGCTGTTCGCCGGCGCCGAGCACGTCACGCGATTGACCGTGGTGAACAACCGCATCGTTGTCTCCTCGATGGAGGCGCGGGCGGCGATCGCCGACTACGACTTATCGGCCGGCCGCTGGACGCTCTACGCCAACACCCAGGGCGGGTGGCTGGTGCGGGATCTGATCAAGGGTTTGTTCGGCGCCGAGGGCGACCAGTTCCGCGTGATCACGCCGGATGTTGGCGGCGGCTTCGGAATGAAGCTCTTCCTCTATGCCGAGCACGTGTTGACCTGCTACGCCGCCCGCAAGCTGGGCCGGCCGGTGAAATGGGCGGCGGACCGCAGCGAGGCGTTCCTGTGCGACACCCAGGGCCGCGACAATGTCACCTTGGGCGAGCTGGCGATCGGCAAGGACGGCGAGCTGCTGGCGCTGCGCACCCGAAACGTCGCGAACATGGGGGCCTATCTCTCCAGCTTCGCGCCCTACATCCCGACCTTGGCCGGCACCGGCGTGCTGGCGAGCGTGTACGGCTTCCAGGCGGTCTATGCCAACGTGATCGGGGTGTTCACCAATACCGTGCCGGTCGATGCCTATCGCGGCGCCGGCAGACCCGAGAGCAATTACCTGGTGGAGCGGCTGATCGATGCCGCCGCGCGCGAGCTTAAGATAGACCGCGCGGAGTTCCGCCGGCGCAACATGGTGCCGCCGTCCGCGATGCCGCACGCAACGCCCGTTGGAAAGAACTACGACAGCGGCGATTTCCGTCGGGTGCTGGAGGCCGCGCTCGACAAGATTGACTGGTCCGGCTTCGCGGCCCGTCGCGCCGAGGCGGCCCGGCGCGGCCAGCGGCGTGGCATCGGGCTCTCGTACTATCTGGAGGCCACCGGCGGCGATCCGACCGAGCGGGCGGAGATCCGCTTCGCCGATGATGGCGGCGTCGATGTTTACGTCGGCACGCAATCGACCGGCCAGGGCCACGAGACTGCCTATGTGCAGCTCGTCTCCAACCGCCTCGGGATCGACGGAGAGAAGATCCGCATCCACCAGGGCGACACTGACACCATCCCCACTGGCGGCGGTACCGGCGGCGCGCGAAGCCTCTATTCCGAGGGCCAGGCGATTCTGGTCACCGCCGACAGCGTGATCGAGAAGGGCAAGCAAGCAGCGGCCGAGGTGTTGGAGGCGTCGCCCGCCGATATCGGCTTCGCGGACGGACGGTTCTCTATTGTCGGAACCGACCGCGCCGTGGACATCCTGCATGTGGCCGAGACGCAGCGGGTGAAGGCCGCGCGCGGCGAGCGGGCGGTTACACTTGACACGGCCGAGGTGGCCGAGATCAAGGCACACACCTTCCCCAACGGCTGTCACATGGCCGAGGTGGAGGTGGACCCTGACACCGGGCACGTCACGATCGTGCGCTATCTGGTCTGCGACGATTTCGGCAAGGCCGTGAACCCGCTAATTGTGCGCGGGCAAGTGCAGGGCGGGGTCGCCCAGGGCTTCGGCCAGGCGGTGATGGAGCGGACGTTCTACGACCCGGACTCCGGTCAGCTCCTGTCGGGCAGCTTCATGGATTACGCCTTGCCGCGCGCCGACGACCTGCCGGAGATTGAGGTGGAACTGCTAGAGATTCCGTGCGCGACCAACCCGCTCGGTGTGAAGGGCGCGGGCGAGGCGGGCGCGGTGGGCAGCCCGCCCGCGGTGATCAATGCGATTATCGACGCACTGGCCGGAGACGGCGTGAGCCATATCGACATGCCGGCGACCCCGGAGCGGATCTGGCAAGCGATGCGCTCGGCGCGCGCTGCCGCGTAACGGCAGCTAGTTCGCGGGTGCGGCGCGGTTATCCTGGCCGCACGGCACCCGCGAAGTTGGTATCCTTTAAGATCGATAGTCGGGCCGGTCGTCCTCGATCAGCTCCAGCGCCGCGTTCCACACTAGGGCGTAGTGCTCGTCGTTCTCCTGCCGGCGGTATTGCTCGGAGGTATGCCGGCATACCTCCTCGGGCGGCAACAACAATTCGGCGCCGCCCGAGAGCGCCGCGACTTGCGCCTGGCATGCGCGTTCCAGCATGTAGGTCATGTGGAAGGCTTCCTGGATCGACGTCCCGCCGACCAGCAGGCCGTGGTTGCGCAGGACCATCGCCTTATGCGAGCCGAGGTCGTTCACCAGCCGATCGCGCTCGTCGAGATCGAGTGCGATCCCCTCATAGCCATGGTACGCCAGGTGTCCGTAGAACTTCAGCGCGTGCTGGCTAAGCGGCAGCAGCCCGTGCTTCTGGGCCGAGACCGCGATCCCCGCCGCCGTATGGGTATGAACCACGCATATCAGGTCTGGCCGCGCCATGTGGATCGCCGAGTGGATGGTGAACCCGGCTGCATTGACCCGGCGGCTCTGGGTGTCGCCGTGTTCCACCACGTTCCCGTCCAGGTCGATCTTCACCAGATCCGACGCCCTCATCCGATGAAAGTTCACGCCGTACTTGTTGATCAGGAAATGGTGCTCGGAGCCTGGAAGGCGCGCGCTGAGATGGGTGTAGATTAGGTCGGTCATCCGGAAATGCGCAATCAGGCGATAGAGCGCCGCGAGATCGCAACGGATCTTCCATTCCTGTTCGGAAACCCCGACAAGCGCGGTCGGTGTGGCGGCGATATTCATGTCGTTGTGTTCTCCTGAGATGATCTTCAGTTGCAACCGATGCTACCCTGATCGCGGATCGGCGTCGAGGCGCGCGACCAAGCTTTCCAGTCCCGGTGCGGCGGCAGGGTAGCGGCGCAGCACCAGCGGGTCATGGCCGGGGATGATGTTGTCCGCCCGGCTCGCCAGCTGCCGCATCTTGGCGTAACCCTCCAGTGTGTCCTCGAGGCTGTGAATGATCGGGAAGGCCCGGCCTTCGTCCATATTGGCATAGAAGTGGCTGGCATCGGAGGCGAGCACCATCCAGCCCCGGCGGGTCCAAACCCGCACTACCTGTAAGCCCTTGCTGTGTCCGCCGAGGTAATGGACCGAGAGGCCCGGCGCCAGCTCCTCGGCCCCGTCGTGGAATTGCACACGGCCGGCGAACAGCTTGCGGATGATCGCGATCACGTCCTCCTCCTCGAAGGCGACGCGAAGGCCCGGATGGCACATGCACCGCCCGGTGCAGAAGGCAATCTCCTTGTCTTGCACGTGATAGCGGGCACGCGGGAACAGGTCGTAATTGCCGCAATGATCGTAGTGCATGTGCGACAGGATCACGTCCTCGATCCGGTCCGGCTCGACACCAATCGCGCGCAACCCTTCGCCCGGCGAGCGCAGGAATTCGCGCCCGCGCTTCTTGCCCATCGCGGGGTCGAATCCGGTGTCGAGGATGAAGGCGCGCTCCGGCCCTTTAATCGCCCAGACGAAGTAGTCGAGGGGCATCGGCGCGTCGTGCGCATCCCCGCCGATGAAGTTGCCCGAACGCCGGGCCAAGGCATTGTGCCCGTAGCGGACGGCGTACAGCTCGTACGGCTGCAAGTCCTGCACCTGGGTCATGACCACATCGCCTTTGCTACCGCCATCTGTTCGGGGAAGATCGTCACCGGCCGAGCATTCTGCCACTGGATCACCACCAGCTCGGCATCCACGCGCCGTCCCTTGGCATCGAATTTCAGGTGGTGGCCTGGAAACAAGAGCGCGGGTCCGGTCGTCATGTCCATGCCGCGGATCGCGTCGGCCACCTTCACCCGATCGGTGGAGCGGGCGTTGTCAAGCGCGGTTGCCAGAATCATCACATGGGCATAGGCGAAGAGCGAGTCGTGCCCGAACCATGGCTCGCCGGTGCGCTGCACGAACCGTTTGGATAGCTCTTGCTGGTCCTTGCCAGGCCAGTTTGCCAGCCCGACCATGATCCCTTGCAGGATTTCGGCGCCGGTGGTCTTGAGCAGCTCCGGCGTGCCCCAGTGGCCGCCGTTGCCGATCAGGGGCAACTTCGTCGCGGTCATGCCGTACTCTGAGAACGTGTCAGCCAGGAGTTTGTCGTCGGGCACGTTGGTGGACAGCAGTAGCACGAAATCCGGTCGCGCGCTGCGCACCGGCTGGACCAGCGTCGTGGCGTCCGCCAGAGGCGGCGTATAGGTTTCGTCAACTACCGCCTTCAGCCCTTCGTCCTTCAGGATATGGCCTTCGATCGGCTTGCGGAAGCTGACGCTAGCCGCGGTGTTGTCGCCGATCAGGGCGACCTTCTTCGGGCGCTTGCCGCTCGTGCCCTGGGCGAGCTTCATGATGATCGGGATGATATCCTCGGCCTGCTGCACGGCGGTGGGCGAGGTCTGGAAGACACAGCGGAAGCCGCGATTGGTGATCGCATCCGAGTAGGAGAGCGTGAGCCAAGGCAGCCGCGCGCGTTCGGTGACCTCGGTGGCGGCGAGCGTGAAGGTGCTCAACCAGCAGCCGAACCCGCCCGCGAGGTCGGGGTGCTCGGCGATCATGCGCTGCGCCGCGTCTTTCGCTTTCTCGGCAGTGTCGCCGGTATCGTACTGCACCAGCCGCAGCTTCGCCCCACCCAGCGCCTTGATGCCGCCGGCATGGTTCACGTCGTCAACCGCCATTTCGGCGCCCATCCGTTCGAGGATGCCTTCACGCGCCCACGGCCCGGAGAGCGGCACCAACATAGCGATCTTCACCTCGGCGGGCTGCGCCTGAGCCTGCGCCCGCCCGGCGAGCGCGGTCGTGCCGGCACCGAGCCCGAGCGCCAACGCCGAACGCCGACCGATCACGTAAGCCATGTCATTGTTCCTCCCGATCAAGCCTCGCCGAGACCGAGATAGGAGCGCCGCACTCGGTCGTCGGCAAGCAGCGTGTCGTATGTGCCGTCCAGCACTACCCGTCCGGTTTCCAAAACGTAGCCGTGATCCGACAACTCCAGCGCCTCGGCCACGCGCTGCTCCACCAGGAGGATGGCGAGACCGTCCTCGCGATGGATCTGCGAAATCCGCTGGAAGATCGTATCCGCGACCGCGGGGGCCAGACCCATGGAAGGCTCGTCCAGCATCAGCAGGCGCGGCGCGCAGGCAAGCCCCCGCCCGATCGCGAGCATCTGCTGTTCGCCGCCGGATAAGGTGCCGGCGAGTTGGGCTGCGCGTTCGGCGAGGATGGGGAACAATTCATGGATGCGTTGCAACATGCGCGGCCATTGCGCGCGGCCGGCCGGCGGAAAGGCGCCCATTTCCAGGTTTTCGCGCACGGTCAGGGTCTTGAACACCTGCCTCCCCTCCGGCACGTGGGCGATGCCGAGATGCGCGCGCAATGAAGCGGGCCGTTGCAGAAGGTCGAAGCCTCGGAACGCGATCCGGCCGGAGGCGGGCGGGACGATGCCGCAGATCGCCTTGAACAGCGTGGTCTTGCCAGCGCCGTTCGGCCCGACCACGGTGACGAACTCGCCCTCCGCGACCGAGAGCGAAACGCGTTCCAGCGCCCGCAATCCGCCATAGGCGACCGAAAGGCCGCTTATCCCGAGGAGTGCCGCGCCAGCCATTTCGCGCCGAGATAGGCCTCGATCACCGCCCTGTCCTCCACCACCACGCGCGGCGGCCCGATCGTTAGCACCCGGCCATGATCCAGCACCAGGAAGCGGTCGGCGATGCGCAGCATCGCTTGCATCGTGTGTTCGATGATGGCGATGGTCATGCCGCCGGTGCGCAGCCGCTCCAGCACACTTAGCAGCTCGTCGCATTCCTCGCGCCCGAGCCCGGCCAGGGTCTCATCGAGCAGCAGCAGCCGGGGTTGGCCAGCCAGAGCCCTGGCCAGTTCCATCAGCCGTAGCTCCTTGTTGGTGAGCTGTCCCGCGACGCGATGGGCGAGCGCCAGCAGGCCCACGGAATGCAGCGCCGCCTCGGCGGCGCGCACCGCGCCGCGGTCGTCGAGGCCGGCCCCATAGGCACCCACCACGACGTTGTCGAGCAATGGCAGGCGCGGGAAGCTGCGTACGACCTGGAACGTACGGCCCACACCCATGCGGCAGATCCGATGCACCCTGCGGCCGGTGATCGGCTCGGCGCCGAGCCGCGCCTCGCCGGCATTGGCCCGGAGCACGCCGTTGAGCAGGTTGAATAGCGTCGTCTTGCCGGCGCCGTTCGGGCCGATGATGCCGAGGATTTCGCCTTGCGCGATAGTGAAGCTCACATCATCCACTGCGCGCAAACCGCCGAAGGCGCGGGAGAGGCCGCGCACTTCGAGAAGCGGGCCGATCGCGCGCGCCGCCGCGAGTTGTGACTCGGGCGCGGACACTCCGCGCAGGGCGCGCGGCGGTGGCTCGGACGGGCGGAACCAACGATCGCGGATCGTCCAGAACAGCCCTTCGGGTGCCGCGAGCATCACGCCGATGATGGCGGCGCCATAGACGATTCCCTGAATGCCGGGCAGGATATTGCCGAGCCGGGCGTTCAGTGTGTCGGCGAGAGGGATCAGGATGGCACTGCCGATCACCGGCCCCCAGATCGTCGCCACACCGCCGAACAGCGTCACCACGAGCGCCTGCGCCGAGGTCAGCACGCCGAACACGGAGTCCGGCGTCACTACCAGCAGCACGCAGGCATAAAGACCTCCGGCCGCCGCCGCCATCGCGCCGCTCGCGATGAGGCCGCGCATCTTCCAACCCCAGGTATTAATGCCGGCCGCCTCGGCTGCCAACTCGTTCTGCCGGATCGCCAGCAGCGCGAGACCGAAGCGAGAGTTCTCCACCAGCATGGACGCGACCATCGCCACGATCAGCAGCCCGAGGGCGACCAGTGTGTAAAAGCGTGGATCGGTGAATTGTAGGAATGCCGCCGGATGATCCCGGTGCATGGGCAGCGGCACCTCCTGGAAACCGAAATACTCCATCACGTAAAGGATGGCGAGCGGGTAGGCGAGCATCGCCAGCGCGAAATAATGTCCGCGCAGACGGAAGGTCGGCACGCCGATCAGCGCCGCCGCCGCCCCGCCCACCACCATACCGAGCGGGATGCCGAGCCAGGGCGTGAGATGCCAATAAACCAGCGCCAGCGTCACCGTATAGGCGCCGGCACCGAAAAATGCCGCGTGGCCGAACGAGACGAGGCCGCTGTAACCCGAGATGAGGTTCCAGGCGAGGCCCATCGTCGCCCAGATCGGCACCAGGGTCAGCATCAACTGATAGTAGCTGTTGCGCACCAGCGCCGCGACGGCGAGATACACGATCGCAAAGGCGGCCAGCGCGACCCCGTCCTTGCGCATCCGCGCGGGCGCTCCGTCCCTCATCTCAGGCGCGCTCCGCCGAGCGGCCGAAAAAGCCCTGCGGGCGCAATGTCACAATCAGCAGGAACACGACGAAGATGGCGGCATTCTGCAATTGCGGCGGCAGCACCAGGGCCGAGCATTGCTGCACGAGACCCACCGTGAGTCCGCCCCAGAACGCGCCCAGGATGCTGCCCATCCCGCCCAGCACCACGCCGGAATACATGATGATGACGTAGTCGAGGCCGACAAACGGCGTGAACGAGAGATAGGTCGCCATCAGCCCGCCGGCGACGGCGGTGACGGCGCTGCCAAGCCCGAAGGCGATGCGGTAGGCGCGATCGACGTCGATCCCCATGTAGGTCGCCGCGGTCGGGTTGTCGGCCGCGGCGCGCAACGCCTTGCCGAGCGTGGTCCGTTCCATTAGCAGATAGAGCGCCACGGCCACCAAGATCGCCATGCCGCAGGCGATCACGCGGGCCTTGTTAAGAAACAGAGTCGCGTCGCCCACGATCGGGCCGATGATGAAGGCGCGGGCGGATAGCGGCGTGAGCACTGTCTGCGGCGAGGAGCCGAACACGATCAGCCCGGCGTTCTGAAGGATGAGCGAAACGCCGAGGGTGATCACGAGCTGGCCGAAGGCGCCCTCGTCGAGCGTGCCGAAGGTGCGCAGGCCGGAGACGCGCGCGATCAGAAACCGATGCAGCAACGCGCCGCCGCCGAACAGCACCGGACCGGCGATCAGCGCGGCGACGAACGGGGCGGCGTATGGCCCGAGGACGTGCAGCACGCCCCAGCCGGTCACCAGATAGAAGCTGACATACATGCCGAGCATCAGCAGCTCGCCTTGGGCAAAATTAACGATCTTCATGATGCCGAAGATCAGCCCAAGCCCGAGGCACATCAGGCCATAGAGGCAGCCGATGATCAGGCCGGCAGCCAGCGCGTTCAGAACGTTCTCTAACAGAACGTCATTCACCAGCCCCGACCGCCTCGTTTCCTCAAGATTCGAGCTGCCATTGGCCGATCAGTCGGCCCAGAGGGCGCGGCCTCTCGCCTTCCCATATGACCGCGCCATCTTGCGTCACTCCCCAGGCGGACGCCACCCCGAGCACCCGCAACCCATCGGGCGCGGTCGCCCGATACGCGACGTGATGGTGACCGTGGACGATCAGCCACGCTCCCATGCTGCGCGCGAGGGCGTCGATCACCGTGCTGCCCATCGGATGGCTGCCCGGTGCCTCGTGCGTCACCAGGATGTCGGCTCGTTGGCCGGCTAGAGTATCGATGTCCTCCGGCCAGATCGCGGTCGAGCCGAGCGAATGCTCCAGTGCGGCGAGATGATCCTCGCGCCAGTTCGGACGGAGCGCCGCGAGGTCAGCCGCGAGTTCCGCGCGCTGGCGCAGCCTCGGCGGTTCCGGCGGCTCCCAGATGAGCGGGCGGAACGTGCCGCCGAGTCCGGCGATCCGCAGGCCCGCCGCTTCGGTCACCTTTCTATGCAGCGCGCCACTAGCCGTGAGCGGGTTGCGCGTCGGTTCGGTCAGGTTGGCCCACATCTCCGGGCCACCGTCGTTGTCATGGTTGCCGAAGATCCAGAGCACCGGGATGGCGCGCGCGAGCAGCGGCGCCGCAAGCTCATCGAGCGGCCGGTCGCATTGCATGTCGCCGAGGAGCACGGCAGCGGCGGGACGCTCGCCCAGCGCGGGCAACTCGGCATCCACGATGTGCCATTGCTGATGCACGTCGCCGATGAAAACGACCGTCATGCGCGCATGTTGTTTCGGTCGCCCACTTGACGTCGTCCCGGGTGGCTCCGTACGCTCAGCTCGAGCAAAGCACGCCGGACGCGGCGCGAACAGACGGGAGAGCGCCGCCATCGTTGATCCGCAGGTCTTTCTTGACCGGCTGGAGCGTGCAGCCGATCGCTACGAGACTCCGTGCGGCGACGGGCGTATGGTCTGGCACGCCTGGGGCGACGGCCCGTCGCTTGTGTTTCTGCATGGCGGCAACGGCTCCTGGCGGCACTGGGTGCGCAACATAGAGTTCTTCGCCGCGTCCTACCGCGTTGTGGCGCCGGATCTGCCTGGCCTCGGAGAATCCGATATGGCGCCGGACCCGGACTCGCCGCCCGCGATGGCCGCGATCCTGGCAGATGGGCTCGATGCGGTGATCAGGCCGGGCGCGCGCTATGATGTGGGCGGGTTTTCGTTCGGCGGGGTCATGGCGGGCGTGCTTGCCGCGACTCATGAATCGCGTGCGCTCGGTCACCATCGTTGGCTCCGGCGGGCTGGGACTCGCGCGGGGGCGAACCGATCTGGTGAAGGTGCGGCTGCTTGAGGGCGAGCAGCGGGTCGCGGCGCATCGGACCAATCTGGCGCGGCTGATGATCGCCGATCCCGCCAGGATCGACGATCTCGCCGTGCTGATCCAGGACTGGAACACGCGGCATTCCCGACTGAAGACCCCGCCCATTTCGCGTGGCACCTGGTTGCGCGACGCACTTGTTGTCCTGCGTTGCCAGGTCAACGGAATTTACGGCAGCTTCGACGCGACGGCATTGCCCGATATTCACGCGCGCGAGCGGGTGATGCGGGAGCTGCACCCAGAATTGCGCTTCCGCGCGATCGATGGCGCTGGCCATTGGGTCGCGTACGAGGCGGCCGAGGCGTTCAACGCGGCGCTTACCGAGATGCTGAAACAGCCGGCGCGGACACGCGATGATCGGTGCCACGCCAATTGACATCTGTCCCGGCCTTCTTACAGCGCCAGCCGCCCCTGGCGCTCCGCTTTAGAGCCGCCCTCCGCTGTCGCGTGCACCTCGCCGTCGCAGAAGCGCAGCCGCAGCCGATGCCCGGGCGCGACCTGGCCCACCTCCGTCAGAGCGTGCCCGGCGAGGTCCGAGACCACGACGTAGCCTCGCTTCAGCACCGCCAGCGGGGACACTGCCTCCAGCCGCCCCCCGTCGCCCTGCACCCGCGCGCGCAACTCTCGCAGGCAGGCGCGGAGCGAGGCGTCGGATAAACGCGCGAGGGTCCGGCCGGCCCGGCCATGTATGCCGGCCACGGCATGACGCAGCGCTCCGTTCAGCTTTTGGCTGCATAGCGCGAGGGAGCCGCGCCGCCGCTCGACCAGGTTCGGCAACGCAAGCACCAGCCGCGCGCCGCGCTCGGCCACGCGCTGTCGCGCCGCCACCACCATGCTCGGCAAATCCGGCAGGCGTCGCACGGCCCTCTCCATCGCCCCGCGACGGGCGGCCAGCAGGTTCGGCAAGGCAAGCTCCAGCCGCTCCGCCCGGTCGTCCAGGCGCTGCCGCGCGCCGCCGAGCAGCGAGGGGAGATCCGGCAAACCGCGTTCGGCGCGTTGGAGGCGAAGCCGGCGCTCGGCCGAAAGGCGATTGAGGGCGCCCAGCAGCCGCGCCGTCTTCTGCTGGAGGTCGGCGAGCAAGTCCGCAAGCGCCGGCACCGCCAGTTCGGCCGCCGCCGTCGGCGTCGGGGCGCGCAGGTCGGCGGCAAAGTCGATCAGCGTCGTGTCCGTCTCGTGGCCCACCGCGGAGATCAGCGGAATGCGACAGGCAGCGGCCGCGCGGACCACCTCCTCCTCGTTGAACGCCATCAGGTCTTGCAGGCTGCCGCCGCCGCGCGCCACGATCAGCACGTCGGGGCGCGGCACAGCCCCACCGAGGGGCAGCGCGTCGAAGCCAGCAATCGCGGCAGCGATTCGCGCCGAGGCTCCCTCTCCTTGCACCGGCACCGGCCAGAGCAGGATCTTTCTCGGGAAGCGCCGGGCAATCGTGGTGCGGATGTCCTGGATCACCGCGCCGCGCTCCGACGTAATCACGCCTACGACCACCGGCAGCACCGGCAGGCGCCGCTTGCGGGCCGCCTCGAACAGTCCCTCGGCGGTCAGGCGGTGGCGCAGCATCTCGATTCGCGCCAGCAGCGCGCCGGCACCCGCATACTCCATCCGCTCGACGATGAGCTGGTAGGACGAGCGATCCGCGTAGGTGGTCAACCGGCCGGTCGCGATGACCTCCACACCGTTCTCGGGCGCCATGCCAAGCCGCGGCACGGCGGACTTCCACACGATGCCGGCCAGCTTGGCGCCGTCGTCCTTGAGCGCGAAATAGTAGTGGCCGGAGGTATGGCGTTTCAGCTCGGTTATTTCGCCGCGTACGCGCACTCGGCCGAAGCTGCCTTCCAGTGCCCGCTTCACCGCCCCGGATATCTCCGAGACGGTGTATTCCGGCACGTTCGAAACGGCGATCCTGAGGTCGTCCATTCCGGCACCCTATGCTAGGGGTGCGCCGGTTTAAACAGAGGAGAGCGCTGGATGCGCGTGCTGGTGGTGGGATCGGGCGGGCGGGAGCACGCGCTCTGCTGGGCGATCGCCGCGAGCCCCGTCCTGACCAAGCTTTGGTGCGCGCCGGGCAATCCGGGAATCGCCGGCCTCGCCGAATGCGTGCCGATCGGTGTGTTGGATATCGATGCGCTCAAGAGCTTCGCGCGCGACAATGCGATTGACCTGGTGGTGCCAGGCCCGGAGGCGCCGCTGGTCGGCGGGCTAGCCGATGCGCTGAAGGCGGCCGGCATTCCCTGCTGCGGCCCGAGTTCGCGCGGCGGCGCAACTCGAAGCCAGCAAGAGTTTCGCCAAGGATTTGTGCGCGACGGCGGGCATCCCGACCGCGCGGTGGGAGCGGTTCGAGGATGCGGATGCCGCGCGCGAGTTCGTTCGTCGTCGCGGCGCGCCGGTCGTGGTGAAAGCGGATGGATTGGCGGCCGGCAAGGGCGTGGTGATGGCGGCGACCGAGGCCGAAGCGCTAGCGGCGATCGAGGCCATGATGGACCGGCGCGTTTTCGGCGATGCCGGAGCCACGGTGCTGATCGAGGAATGCCTGGAGGGCGCCGAACTGTCCTTTTTCGCCCTGTGCGACGGCGCGCACGCGATTCCGCTCGGCTCGGCCCGCGACTACAAGCGGCTGGGCGAGGGTGACACCGGCCCCAACACCGGCGGCATGGGCGCCGTTTCCCCCGTGGGATCGCCGGAGCTGGAGGCAGCGGCGATGGAGCGCGTGGTGCGCCCCGCGCTGGCCGAAATGGCGCGGCGCGGGGCGCCGTTTCGGGGCGTGCTGTTCGCCGGGCTGATGCTGACCGCGGATGGGCTGCGGCTGATCGAGTTCAACGCGCGGATGGGCGATCCGGAGTGCCAGGCGCTGATGCCGCGCCTGATGTCGGACATATTGCCGGCGCTGCTGGCGGCCCACGATGGCGAACTGGCGCATTTCAATTTGCGCTGGCGCCCGATGGCCTCGGTGGCGGTAGTGCTGGCGGCGCGCGGCTATCCGGCGGCGCCGGAGCGCGGAACTGAGATACGCGGCGTTGAGCGCGCCGCCGCTCTGCCCGGCGTGCAGGTGTTTCACAGCGGCACCGAGATAGACTCGGCGGGCGTGTTGCGCGCGGCGGGCGGACGGGCGCTGACGGTGAGCGCGACCGCTCCCGATTTGGACGCCGCCCGCATCGCCGCTTACGCGGCGGTGGATGCGATCGACTGGCCGGAGGGGGTGTGTCGGCGGGATATTGGCAGGTATGTTTGAGGAGTTTGGGGCTTGTGCCTGTGGATCTATAAATGACCGCTCGCGATTCGAAGCCAGCATCCGCACTGAGCTTCTGCAACGGTAAAGCCGTTGATGGGCAGGGCTTGGGCAGCGTTGCAGCAGTCTTAAGGTTTTGCAGCGGGCTCAAGCTTCGTCGGCCGCCGGGTCTCGGGCTTGGATCAGGCAGGCAACCCCTAGGTTTCCAGCTGGGGCTCGCCTCTATGGCGAAGAGGCAGCGGACATACATCTGTCTCGATCGTATCACCAACACACGCGCAGGCCGTGAAACAGGAAATTCGGTTGACTCCGGGCTTGCTCGACGAGTGGGCCAAGTTCGCGCTGCGTATGGCCATCCCGATGTGCTTGCATGACCGCGAGCTTCCGTTTCCAAAGGACATCGTGACGGCCTCCTGCTTCGTGATCAAGTTCCGAGACAGCATCGTGGGCGTGACGGCAGATCATGTCGTGGACGAGTATCTCGACGCACTCAGGGAAACATCCACCCTAACCTGTCAGCTCCGTAATCTCGTCGATTTCAATCTCGAAAGCGCAAACATCAAACGGGATGCCACGTTGGACATTGCAACCTTTGCGTTGACGGAAACCGAGCTGGCCGCGGTGCCGAGTGCAGCTTTCGACTGTCAGGACGTCTGGCCGCCACCGACACAGGACATTGGCGTAACCGTGATTGTCGCCGGGTATCTGAACGCGCTGTTCCAAACCGACGAGTATCTAAAGGTTCTGGCGAGCATCGCTTATGGCTCGGTGAAGCCGATTGAGGACGTGCTCGAGCGCGAGCTGCTAATGATTTACGATCCCGCGACTGCGCGGGGAGTTGATGGTATCCCAATGCCTCCGCAGGGTGCGAACCTGAGCGGTTGCAGCGGCGGCCCAGTGGTTATGCCTGTCGCGTGGAACGGAGGCTTCCGCATGTTTCCCATTGGGCTAATATCGGCCGGGGCGAACAAGGGCGAGGAGGTCAGGGAACGGTTCGGCGGCGAGCTGAGCTTTGACATGATCCGGGCGCGCCGTACGAACTTCATCAATCCCGATGGGACGATACAGCACCCAGAGGACACCGGATTGCTTCCAGGGCGCCCATGAAGACGGTGGATTGTACTGGCAGCGCACGGCTATCCGCCGAATCGCCGCCTACGCGGAGGTGGATGCGATCGACTGGCAGAGGGGATGTGTCGGAGGGGCGGTAAGTAGGCATAAAATGGTCGTTCGGGATGTCCGCTTTGCCTCGCCTGGACGGTAACCGTTAGGCAGCCCACCCGCAGTCAGGAATACGCATTGATTGTGCCAACGGCAAACCACCTTCTATGGTCCCGTTCACCATGCCCATACAGCACCCGCCACCCAGTGAACAACCGTCAAGTACCTGTACGCGCACGCGTTTCGGTGCGCTTATGAGGATTGCCAGCAGTTCCTCTATCTGGAGGACGAACAAACCGGCGCTAGAACGCTCAATTCACGGGTCTGCCACATCCAGGCACGTTGCGAGGGCGGTCCCCGCTGGAACCCTAGCTGTTTGATCCCAGGCTTTGATGGTGCATTCTCCTCACCCGAGTGGAAGGAAGCACTATGGGCCAGATTCTTCATGGCAGCGCCACAACGACGGAGGCAGTCCGTCGAGCGATACAGCATAGTCAAGCGAGCCTGAGGACCTGGCCAGGCGTTACGGGATCAACCAGAAAACCGTTGCGAAGTGGAAGCGGCGCAGCTCCGTCGTCGACCTTCCAACAGGACCGAGAGAGCCCAGATCAACCGTTCTCTCCCTCGAGGCCGAGGCCATCGTCGTTGCCTCCGCAAGCACACGCTGCTGCCGCTCGACGATTGCCTGTACGCACTGCAGCCAACTATCCCGCACCTGACGCGGTCGTCGTTGCATCGCTGTCTGCAGCGTCACGGGATCGGGCGTCTGCCGGACGTCGAGGGCGAGAAGCCTGCCAAGAAGACGTTCAAGTCCTATCCGATCGGGTTCTTCCATATCGACATCGCCGAAGTGCAAACCGCCGAAGGAAAGCTCTACCTCTTCGTGGCTATCGATCGGACGAGCAAGTTCGCCTTTGTTCAGCTTGTGGACAAAGCCAACCGCGTCACTGCCTCGACCTTCCTCACGGCCCTGGTCGCGGCTGTGCCCTACAAGATCCACACCGTCCTGACTGACAACGGCATCCAGTTCCGACTGCCACCGCGTTACGCCGACGGTCCAACCGCGCGGTTCATGACGCACATGTTTGGCAAGCGCTGCCGAGACAACGGCATCGAACACCGCTGCACCAAGATCAATCATCCTTGGACCAACGGTCAGGTCGAACGGATGAACCGGACCATCAAGGAAGCCACGACCCAGCGCTACCACTACAACAGCCACGAACAGCTCGAGCGCCATCTTGGCGACTTCATCAATGCATACAACTTCGGCCGTCGCCTGAAGAGGCTCAAGGGTCTCACACCCTACGAGTTTATCTGCAAAACCTGGGCGTCACAACCAGAACGATTCGTCCTCAACCCACTCCACCAAATGCCGGGACTAAACAGCCTAGCCAGTCGGCCGAGGGCAACCGCTCGGAGCAAAATCTGGTCCTAATGTGTGTGACCCATGCCAGTAAGATCGACAACCCGGCGACCCTGTCCGCGTATCCTGCCGAGCGACTGCGCGAATGGAAAGCCAAGCAGCTCGAAGAGCACGACCGGCTGAAGCGCGGTTGGATGATCAACACGGAAATGGCTCGGGAGGCCATTCCAGCGTCGTTCTCGAATGCGGAGATGGTCATTAATCATTCCGTCGTTAACGTCACCGGCGAAGGCGGCAAAGCGCCCGGCGCAGGGGGCGGCGGTGGCGGGGCGATTGGGCGGGGCGCACGCGGTGGACGGGGAGGAGACGGCGGCGGTCACCGGATCGACGGCGGCGAATACACGCTGCCCTGGACAGAGGATGCATCAAGACTGCACCTAATAAAACAGCAGCTTCAGCGGGTAGGTCTGGACCCGGAATTCAATCCGGGCGCTGGGGGCGGCGGCGCCGGGGCGATTGGCGATGGCGCAACGGCCGCCGACGGCGGCGGGCGGTGAGAGTGTGTCGGCGCTTATCGATATAACCGAACTGACGAAAGCTGGCCTTAACCGTAATGTTCAGGTCATGGTCGGGCAGGGAGGATCGGGATCATGTCTTCCAGCCAACATGGCAAAAACGGCGAAAGCACGGTCATAAACTTCCTTTCGGAGGATGGAACCGTCCTCAAGACGCTTCGCACATCCGGCGGGTCCGGAGGCAGATACGGAACCTCTTACCTCACCGATGGGTGGCCGAGCTCTTGCCTGAGGAGATCAATGGCGGCTTTCGAATCACTACGTTGATGGTCGCGAACGCTGCTGAATTCCGTGATGGCCTCTTATTCCCCCTGGGAGGCTGGGTGTCTTGGCACGTATCGCATGTCTCTATCGACGCAATATGGCCTGTCGTCTGCATGGCGAAATGGCGCATCTTTGAGAGAGCGACGCCGCGAGGGATGTTCCTCTCGCTCATTCATCCCGATGGACATGAGGCTGCATGCCAGACATTGATCATCCCAGTGGAAGCGACGCAGCAGGGATCCGAAAGTCGATGCGAGCAATATCACGGTGACCGCCAAGGATGGTGTGTGACGCTGACCGGTCAGGTACGATAAAGCCTATCGTCCACGATGTCTGGGTCACGCTCGAGGGTAAAAGCGCTGTATTTCTCGGGCTCCGCGACAACCGAGTTGCGGAGTTGGCGGCGGGTAATTCGGTCACTCGGTTCTAGGAATTCGTCGACCCGGCGCGCTGCCGAATCTGGGATGGCCGTAACCGTGACCACGCCGCCTTGAACCCGGAAACTTGCGCCGACCTGATCGAAAGCTTCAAGGCCCAGGGTCGCCAGGAGGTGCCGGCAATCGTGCGGCGGATCCAGGGTGACCCCGAGCATCTCTATGAGGTCATCTGTGGCCCTCGCCGCCACTGGACCGTGTCGTGGATGCGGGCGCACGATTACCCTAAATTCAAATTTCTCATCGAACCGCGCGAGCTAACAGATGAGGAAGCATTCCGGATCGCCGACCTCGAGAACCGGAGCAGGCGAGACCGGTCCAACTATGAGCGCGCCGGCCTGCACCGGCTCCCGGCGGGTCGACGAGACCTACATCAAGGTTAAAGGCGTCTGGACCTACCTGTATCGCGGTCGACAGCCTCGGCCAGACCATCGACTTCCTGCTCTCCGCCAGGCGCGATGCCGCTGCCCAAGCGGTTCTTCCGCAAGGCGCTGGCCCAGCCGCACACCGTGAACCCGCGCACGATCACGGTTGACAGACAGGAACCCGGCTTATCCGCGCGCGGGGTGGAGATGAAGGGAGCCGGCGAATTGTGGCGTTTCTCGCGGCTGGCGGCAGTGCAAGTATCTCAACAACATCGTCGAGCAGGACCATAGGCGGATCAAACGGCTGGTTAAGCCAGGACTTGGCTTCGGCAGCCTGCCCACGGCACGACGAGCCTTGGCCGGTTACGAGGCGATGGCGGTGATCAGAAAGGGACAGGTTCACGATATCCGCCGGCACGACGCATCGGCGCAGCCGCCTTCGTGGACAGCCTCTTCCAGCGCGCCCACCTGAGGTCTGCGCGTCTGCATGATCACACGCCCTGTCACGGAGTTTGCAACAGAGCCGATCGGATCACGCCGCTTGCACCAGAGCCGCTCGCCTCAAGTTCCCGCCGAATACGGCGCGCAAGTTGTTCGGAACGGCGATCTCTTCGGTTCGCGGGGCGCGAAGTGGAGGTCGCTGGAGAAGGCTGGTGAGATCTCGGCCGAGCGCCTTCGCCAAAATGTCGGCGAGATCCAGGTGAGATCGCAGCTGCCGTTTTCTAACTGTGCAAGGATGCCGGCGGCGGTGGCGAGGGCGTCTTGCGTGAGGCCAGCAGCCAGTCGGGCCTCCTGAGATTCCGGCTGAAGACAATCCGCATTCTATCGGGGACCGCGTCCTTCAGTTTGGCCGTACCCGGTCCACGCTTTGGCGACATCCGGGCAAGCCGGTCGGCGCAGTGTCTGGAGCGATCCGGTCCGACGTGAGGGATAGGCGAACGGCCCGACTGGCAGCTTCGGTCGCGGCAGGGCAACGTGCGTGACATCGCCAATGGGCATGATAGGGAGTTCAAGGTCGGTCGCCGGCCCATTCTCCGCCCTGCCGTGCGGACATCGGCTTTGCCGGCTTGCTGAAGGCGTCGAGGCAGGCGCTCGTCGTTGGTCATGAGCTGTCGCACCAGAACGGCGCGCGCGGCGGCGGTCGCCGCGGCACAGGCCCGCGCTCCTGCATCGGGCCGCCGCAATTCGGACAGACGTCGAGGGGCGTGCCCGGTCAGGCGTCGATGGCGCTCGCGATAGCTTTCGGGCGACGGCGGCTCGGGCTTGGAAGCCGAGAGCAAGGCGCGGCACAGCGCCAGTTTCGAGGCGCGATGGCCATTGGCGAGGAAGCCGACATGGCGGATGCGATGGAAACCGTCGGGCACGGCGTGCGGCAGGATGCGGCGCAAGGTGTCGAGGCGTTCGGCGAAAGCCGCGGATCCGGCCAGGGCCGCGAGCGCGCCGGAAAAGCGCAGTTCGCCGATGGCGAGTGCTGCCCGCAGCCGTTCGAGGAACAGCGTACGGAGCCGCCGGGAGAGAAGCCGCGCCGGCAGGAAGAACCCCGGCCGGCACGGGATCCATCGCGTCTGGTCGGGCGACAGACCGCCGCCCGGGATGACGCAGTGCGGATGCGGGTGATGGTGCAGGTTCTGGCCCCAGGTGTGCAGCACGGCGACCGCGCCGATCTCGGCGCCGAGATGCCTCGGGTCGGCGCGATGTCGCGCAACGCCTCGGCCGCGGCGCGGAACAGGATGGCATAGACCACGCGCTTGTTCTGGAACGCGATCTCCGCCGCCGGCACCGGCAGGGTAAAGACGACGTGGTAGTAGGGCACCGGCAGCAGTTCGGCTTGCCTCGCTTCGAGCCATTCGCGACCTGGGCGTAGCGCGCCGTGGTGTTCACGTTGCGATGGCCGAGGAGAGCCTGGATGATGCGGATATCGGTGCCGCCCTCCAGCAGGTGGGTGGCGAAGGTGTGGCGCAGCATGTGGACGGTGACCCGCTTGCCAATCCCCGACGCGGTGCATGCCGAGCGGCAAGCGGCATGCAGCACGATGGGGTGGATCGGATGCTCCGGATCACGCCCGGGGAACAGCCAGTGCGCGGGGCCGCGCCAGTCGCCAGTAGGAGCCCAGGACGCCGAGCAGTTGCGGCGACAGCATGACGTAACGGTCACGGCCTCCCTTGCCCTGCTCGACACAGATGACCATGCGGCTGCTATCGATGTCATCGACCTTGAGGCTCGCGACTTTCGCAGGCGCGCGGCCCGGCCGCGTATGCCGTCGTCAGCGCGGCACGGGCCTTCAGGCTCGGCACCGCCTCCAGGAAGCGCACGACTTCGTCGGCTCCCAGCACCACCGGCACCTTCCGCGGTTGCCGGGCATAAGGGATCCGCTCCGGCAGATCCTCCTGCTTGAGGGGCACGCCATGGAGGAATCGCAATGCGCAAACGGTCTGGTTGAGAGCCGGCCACAACATGCCGCCGGCGACGAGGTGAACCTGGAAGGACCGCACGTCCCCAGGTCGAGCTTGTCGGGAGAGCGACCGAAAAAGCGGCCGAACTTGGCAACCGCATGAATGTAGGATCGCTGGGTCGCCGGCGACAGATTGCGGACCGTCATGTCCTCGATCATGCGGCGGCGTAGCGGGCTTATCTCGGTCGGGGGTCTCCCGTTCCAGGGTCGGGGTGAAGCACCCAAACCCTGGCAGGCCGGACCTCACGCACTCACCGCGATCGTGCGCCACCCCTACCGCCTCAGCGGTTAGTTCAATCCCAAGAGTCAAAGCCCGAGCGGGTTGGTATCAGACA